>NZ_JQNQ01000001.1:0-1404053 GCF_000745315.1 Salegentibacter sp. Hel_I_6
TGCTGCCAGTCCAATAGCAGCCAGAAAGACCAAAATACTTTCTCCCCAAAACTGAAAGAAAAGCTGAGACTTGCCAGCGCCCAGGGTTTTTCTCATCCCTACTTCGCGAAGGCGCTGAGTACTTTTTGCTATGCTCATATTTACAAAATTCACCCCGGCAATTAAAATGATGAGTAGAGAAATTCCCAGTACCATATAAGGCCACATTTTTTTCGCAGTGATATCTCCATCACGTTCTCTCGCGAAGTGGACATCGTTAAAAGGAAATAGTCTAATTTCCTTGAAGTTTCCTGCAGCATCGGGTTGTGCCCCGTCACGCTCAAACCTGGCTATTTCATCTTTATAATGATTATTAGTAAAAGCATCAGTAGTCTGTTGAAATTTTTGCGGACTCAACCCAGAATTAAGCTGCATATAAACCTCATGGTTTTCTTTATCCCATCGGTCTACATTATCTGCATAGGAAAAGTCAGCCTGATTGGTGAAATCCAGAGCCAGGTCAAATTGGATACTACTGTTACTGGGCATATCTCGGACAATAGCTAATATTGTAAAAGGACGCTCTTCACCCTCTGTAATTACGGTGATTGATTTTCCCACAACATCTGAACTTCCGAATATCCTGTTGGCTGCATATTCTGAAACTGCCACACCAGACTTTTCTCCAATAGGATTGACTTTCTTCCCTTCTACCACGGGGAAGCTGAAAATAGAAAAGAAATCAGGATCTACATATGCGGCAGTCATTCGTAATTCCTTATCCTCATTTATTACCAGCACACCTTTTCCATTAAATCGGGTAATTTTTTTAACTCCTGGCACCTCTTCACGCAAGGCGTCAGCAAACGGAATAGGCTTGGAAGTGCTTGCTTGTGGCCCATCGGGCAATTGTTCGGTAGAATAAACCTGGTAAATACTATTCTTGTTTTCGTGAAAATCATCGTAAGAAAGCTCAAACAAAGCATACATACTCAAAAGAATAGCTACACTAAAAGCTACAGTAAGCCCAAGGATATTTAGAAACGTGAAGGTTCTATCCTTCCAAAGATTTCTAAGAGCGATTTTAAAATAGTTCTTTATCATCTCAATAGGAATTATTCGGTTCTTATATTCTTTACTGGATTGGCCATAGCAGCCCTTATAGATTGTAAACTAACAGTAATCAAAGCGATGATGAAGATTGACACACCAGAACCAGCAAAAATCCACCAATTCATCGTAGTTCTATAAATAAAGTTTTGTAACCAAAATTGCATTAAATACCAGGCTAAGGGTATAGCCGCAATACTGGAAATAAAAACCAGCTTCATAAAATCTTTAGACAAAAGCTTTGATATTTGAAGAATGGAGGCGCCCAAAACCTTGCGTATTCCAATTTCCCTTTTCTTCAATTGTGCTGAATAAGTGGTAAGCCCAAACAGTCCCAGGCAAGAAACAAAAATGGCTAAAATTGAAAATATCCTGAACAATTTACCGGTCCTAATATCATCACGATACATTTGTTCATAACGTTCATCTAGAAAAGAAAAGTTAAATGGATAGCCTTCATTATAATTACTCCATACTTTTTCTAAACCGGCAATACTTTCAGTCACGTCGCCGTTTGCAGTTTTAATATACATCACGTAAGGCTCTGGATCATAGAAGAGAACTGCAGGTTCTATTTTTTGCTTCAGGGATTCAAAATTAAAGTCTTTAACTACTC
The DNA here is from genome assembly GCF_000745315.1 of Salegentibacter sp. Hel_I_6. NCBI lineage: Bacteria > Pseudomonadati > Bacteroidota > Flavobacteriia > Flavobacteriales > Flavobacteriaceae > Salegentibacter > Salegentibacter sp. Hel_I_6. The sequence continues at coordinate 1,706 of NZ_JQNQ01000001.1, forward strand.
CTATAATGGTTCCTTTAGTTTCCCAGAGTTCAAAAGTTTTACCTAAAGGATTCTTTAATCCCATTTTTTCAACCGCAGTTTCATTTAAAATATAATGGCTGGAATCTGATGCTATTCCTGTAAAATTTTGTCCCTCTAGAAGTTCCATTTTCAGCATAGGAAGAAAGTCTTCATCAACACCTAAAGGAGCAACAATAAAACTGCTTTGTGGATTTTTACCTTCCCAATTGGTGTCTCCTGTAGTCCATCCATTATTAATTAGATTATTATTGGAAAAAGATACTTCTTGAATTCCAGGTAGCTTCTTAATTTGATTTTCAACGGCTTCACGATGTTCAATCATGGCATCGGTCATCGCGAAGCTAAGTACCTGCGCCCTGTCATAACCAGGATTCATGGTGTTTAAGAAATCTAGCTGTTTTCCAATTACTATAGTGCAGATTATTAAAATCACCGAAAACATAAATTGAATACATACTAAGACCTTCCTGAAATTAACCGCTCCAATACCCGGAGCAATATTTCCCTTAATCGCTTCTAAAGGTTTAAAGGAAGAAAGAAGAATTGCTGGATAGATGGAAGAAGCTGCAAGGGTTGCCACAAAGACTGTAAAAATGAGTTTCCATAAACCGATATCTAAAAGATTAAATGAAATTTCTTTTCCCGATATTGTATTATAAGAAGGCACTAAGATAAAAATGAGTGCTATGGACAAGGCAAGAGCAATTATAAAAAATATGCAAGACTCTATTATAAATTGTAAAAACAAATGTTTACGTTCTGCACCAATTAGTTTTCTCAAGCTAACTTCTTTTGCTCGTTGTATTGCCCTTGCGGTGTTTAGATTCACATAGTTTATACAGGCTATAGCAAGGATAAGAATGAGAACCAAACCAAAAATCCGTACAGTTTTTATATTGGTTGGATCTCCATTATAACCGTAAAGATTCATCTTTTTTATAGGCTGTAGGTAATATGCCGCTTTGCTTGAAGTTAATTCTCTATTTGGGTCGTTATCTTGATTTATCCTGGTTAATTTTTCGATGACTTTTTCGGAGGAAGCATTTTCTGCCAATTCCAGGTAAGTCACATAATTAAAGTTTCCCCAGTCGCTATCTATAGAATCCCAATAGGGATTATCTGTGTATCCACTCTCCAGCATTGACACCGGAAAGAAAAAATCAAAATCAATACTTGAGTTTTGAGGAAGATCTTTTAGTACCCCGACTATAGCGTAGCGATCCTCATGATCCCCAATAATTGTTTCTCCTAAAATATCGGTAGAACCAAAATATTTATTTGCAGCAGTTTCGGTTAAAACAATGGAGTTATTGCCAGAAAAAGGCTTGCTTTTATCTCCATGTAAAAATTCCGTATTAAAAATATCAAAAAACTCAGGATCAACATAAGCAGAAGAACCGGCTTCCAAATCTTTATCTTCAGTAGAATAAATACGGTAAGAATAATTATCCCTAACCCTGGTAGCATTCTTAACTTCAGGTACCTCCTTCTTTGCAAAATAGGCCACCGGTCCAACAGATCCACCCCAGGTCTGTTTGGAATCGCCGTCTCCAATAATACTCGAAACACGATAAATATTACCCGAATTATTTGAAACCTGGTTAAAACTTAATTCTGAATCAATCCATACGGCTATAAAAATCGCTACCGTTAGCCCCAGGGAAAGTCCTAATAAGCTTATCCCATTATAAAACTTTGTTTTCCAAAGATTTCGCCAGGCTGTTTTTAAAAGTATTCTGAACATAATTTTCGATTGATGAATGAAACTTATTGGTTATAATAATTACTCTGTTCTTAAACTTTTTACCGGGTTTACGATGGCAGCTTTAATGGCCTGGAAGCTTACGGTTAGTAAGGCAATTATTATGGCGCTTCCTCCGGCAAATACAAATATCCACGCTGAAATAGTTATTCTGTAAGCATAATCTTGTAGCCAGGTATGCATAATAAACCAAGCTAGTGGTATCGCAAAAAGAAGTGCAATAATTACTAATATTAAAAAATCTTTAGACAGTAATTTGACGATATTTAGAACACTAGAGCCTAAAACCTTACGTACACCTATTTCTTTTCTTCTTTGCTCAGCCATATAAGCAGAAAGTCCAAAAAGCCCCATGCACGAGATAATTATCGCTATTAAAGCAAAAATCTGAGATAAATTTCCTACTAGCTGTTCACTTTTAAATTTGGCATTAAAAGCATCATCAACAAACCTGTACTCGAAAGGAAAACCAGGATTCTGTGTTTTAAGAACTTCTTCCACGTTTTCTAAAACTTGGGTTGTTGATATACCTGGTTTTGGTTTTACATACATATAATCCGCACCTTCAGCTTGATGATAGAACATCACGGGATCGCTACTTCCATACATATCATCATATAAATAATCTTCAACTATTCCAGTAATAGTAAATTCTTCTTCCTGCCATTGTATTTTATTACCTATTGGGTTTTCAGTAATCATTAGTTTGGCGAAAGTTTCAGATATTAAAACATTATTACTATCAGCTGCCTGGGAATTACCAAACCCCCTTCCTTCTTTTAATTTCATTCCGGTAGCTTTTAAAAATTCAGGGGTAATAGTTCTAAAAGAGATCAGGATATCTTTATCATCAGGTCGTCCAGGCCAACTTACACTTGAAGTATTATTTCCGCCAGATAAAATTTGAGAATTCATAAGACCAGCGCTTTCAACCGTACCAGAAGACTTTAATTCTTGTACAATCGATTCAAAATTTTTGATGATTCCACCACCAGCAGCTGGAATTTCTATCAAATTTTCTTTTTGTAAACCTATATTTCGGTTTTTCACATGGTGAACTTGCTCATAAACTACGATCGTACTCACTATTAAAATTACAGAAATCGCAAACTGTCCCACAACCAGACATTTACGTATTAGGGAAGCACTTCCCGCTTTTTTGCGAGTCCCTTTCAAAACATCAATTGGTTTGAAGCTAGAAAGATAGAAAGCCGGATACAAACCCGCCAGTATCCCACAGGCAAGTGATATGCATAGCAATGAAAGAATATGTGAAGGAAGAATGAGGTTTAAACTTAGATTCTTATCTACCAGAGAATTAAATTCTGGAAATAATATGATAATCGCTACGATACTTAAAATTCCCGCTAGTACTGCGTTCAAAATAGCCTCGGTAGTAAATTGAAAAATTAACTGTTTTCTTCCTGAGCCAAGGGCTTTGCGCATACCCACTTCGCCAGCACGTTTTTCACTCCTGGCGGTTGCCAAATTCATGAAGTTGACACAGGCTATGATTAAAATGATTAGTGAAATAAAGCTAAACAAGCGTACATACTCAATTCGTCCGCCAGCTATTTTACCGTCTTTAAAATAGCCCCGCAGGTGCCAGTCTTTCGCCGAGAACAAAATTGCTTCAGTTTCTTTGTCACCAGTTTTAGCTGGAAGAACAGCCCTTACTTTTTTATCTACCTTTTCGACATTTGCTGTTGGATCTAATTTTACAAAAGTGTCCGTGAAATTGCTTCCATAATCCTGGGTCCATTCTTTACCATCGGTAAAATTTCTAAAAGGAACTAACCATGAAAATGAATAAGTAGTATTTTCAGGGAGATCTTCAATAATTCCAGTTATTGTATAATTAGTTTTTTGATCAACCTGTATTGTTTTACCCAGGACTTTTTCGCTACTTCCAAAAAGGATAGTTGCAAGCATTTGTGTTAATACAATTCCATTTTTATTTTTAAAGGCTTCATTTGGATTGCCCGTAATAAAATTAAGATCGAATATTTCGAGGAGATCCTCATCGGTATAAGCTCCTTTACTTTTTATGGCTTTATCCTCTACGCTAAAAAGAAAGTTTTCATCGCGAAGTCGGGCAGATTTTTTTATTTCCGGGATTTCCTCTTTTAAAACTGAAGCTAAGGGTCCCGGGGTTGCCATAAAAAAAGTACGCCACGCTCCATCATATTTCTGATTGGTAGGAACATTAAAGACTAAATTTTTATCTTTAATTCCCTCATCGAAATTTACCTCATCTTCTACCCAAAGCAAAATAAGACTTGCACAAGTTATTCCTATAGCTAATCCAAAAATATTTAGGGCACTATAGCCTTTATTTCTATAGATATTCCGCCATGCGATTTTAAAATAGTTCTTGATCATTTTAAAGATTTATTCTGTTCTTAAACTTTTTACCGGGTTTGCTATTGCGGCTTTAATGGCCTGGAAGCTTACAGTAACGATAGCAATAAAAATGACTAGCAGCGCTGAAAAGCCCAGGATTTTCCAGCCGATCTGGATGCGATATGAAAAGTCCTGAAGCCATATGCTCATAAAATACCATCCTAGAGGCAGGGAAAAAAGGGTCGAGATAATTACCAACTTAAGAAAGTCGGTAGTGAGACCTAAAGTGATCTGACTCACACTGGCACCTAAAACCTTTCGCACGCCAATTTCTTTTGTTCTTCTCTGAGCATTGAATGTTGCCAGAGCAAAAAGACCCAAACAGGCAATAAAAATGGAAAGACAGGTAAACACCATAAAAATGCTGCCCAGTCGACGTTCTTCCTTATAGGACGTTTCAAAAGCAGCGTCCATAAAACGATAATCGAAAGGCTGACCAGGCCCCATCTTTGCCCAAATATTTTCTATACTTGCAATCACGTCAGTAAGGTCGGCTGTCTTCAACTTGACAGCCATAGAGCCTGTAGATCGATCCATAAATAACCCCAGCGCACCTATTTCTTCCCTTAGCGATTCATAGTGAAAGTCTTTAACCACCCCTATTATATTATAATATAAAGGTTCACCCAATTCTACTTCCTGGGTGATTCTAACCCCTAATGCTTCTTCTGCATTCAAACCAAGGGTTGTGAGTGTGGATTCATTAATAATGACTGCCGTGGAGTCTGCAATGGAATGTCCATTGAAATTGCGACCACTGATAAGCTCAAGGTCAAGCGTATTGAGGTAATGATCATCCACTTTCCAAATCTGCGTTTGTATGGCATATTGTTGATCCATTTTTCCTTCCTGAAAAAAGGAAGTGCTGGACCGTGAAGATGGCACTGGCATAAAGCTACTTATGGTCGCATTTTGAACCGAACTTAAATTAAGTATTTCCTGTCTCAGTGCATCTATTTGCTCCCCGGCAGCGTAAGTATCATTGATAATTAGTACCTGTTCCTTATCAAATCCTAAATCTTTACTTTGTATAAATTGTAACTGTTGGAAAACTACTAGCGTCCCTACTATTAGGAATACAGCTACGCTGAATTGAAAAACTACTAAAAAACTACGGATGTTCCATTTACTAGTGCCTTGCGCTCTTATTCCTTTTAAGGTATCTACGGGAACAAATTTGGAAATAACAAATGCCGGGTAACTGCCCGAGATTAACCCTAGAATGATCGTTATCAAAATTAACCAGGCATAAAATATAGGTTCGTCAAAGGGAATGGATATACTACGACCAGCCAGGTCATTAAAAAATGGCATTGTTATGTAAGCCACGATCACAGCCAGTATCATAGATGCAAAAACCACTAGGCCAGACTCTGTCAAAAATTGAATAATTAGTTGTCTTCGACTGGAGCCAAGCGTTTTGCGTATCCCAACCTCTTTAGCTCTTTTGAGAGAGTTGGCCGTAGAGAGATTCATAAAATTTACACTGGCTAGAAAAATCAGGAAGAAACCTATGAACGATAGGATGTAAACGTTCTGTATGTTTCCTTTCTGAGACATCTCGATCTTATTATCAGAATGCAGGTGAATATCAGTTAGCGGTATGGTGTGGAATCTTATATAGTTTCCAGATGCGGCAAAGGATTCCGCAGTCATACCCGGAAAGGTTTTGACAGCCCAGGGAAGAACATATTTCTCTAATAATCCGTCCAGTTGAATTTGGAAGTTATCCAGGTTAGTACCTGACGATAGCTTTATAAATGTGAAGTAATTATGTCCACCCCAAATATCTTCGCGGGAAGCCACGTTACCCGCCATGGCCATGAATATGGAGTAATCCTTAAGAAAGGAATTTAAGGGCAAATCTTCCATAACACCAGTTACTAAATAAGTTTCTTTATTATTTAGGAGGAGTTTTTTACCCACAACGTCTACGCTACCAAAATGATTTTCTGCAGCCGTTCTGGTCATGACCAATGTGTTGGGTTTTTGTAGTGCAGACTCTTTATTGCCCTGAATGAGGTCTAAACCGAACATTTCAAAAAATGTGGAATCAGCATAAGTGGTATGGAGTTCCTTGATATTGTCTGTTTTTTTGACGTCTCTAAAAAGATTGCTCCCCAGTATTCTAAATCGGGTTGTATTCTCAACTTCAGGAAAATCGCGTTTTACCGCGCCAGCCAAAGGTGGAGCCGTTTCAGCGGATTTAATCTCTGCTCCACCAAATTTGATTTCCATATCGATTCTATGGATACGGTCAGAATCGGCAAACATCTTATCATAATTGAGTTCCTCATAAATGTAAAGTGCAATCAATAGTCCACCTGCCATTCCTATGGCAAGCCCTAAGGTATTGATAAGAGTAAAAAAGGTTTGGTTTTTTAAACCTCTTAATCCCATTTTAATATAATTCCGAATCATAATTGTCCGTTTATTGATTGATGAACTTCTACATTCATTTCTTTTCCCGCTTCAGGGGAGTTAGAGAGAGCTTTTTACACCAACACATTCTCTGTTACTTTCTCACCATCCAGCATCCTGATGATTCGATGGCTGAATTTAGCGTCGTGTTCGCTGTGTGTTACCATGATGATGGTGGTTCCCGCTTCGTTGAGTTCGGTTAGCAAATCCATCACTTCGTTCCCGTTGCTACTGTCCAGGTTTCCGGTAGGTTCATCTGCCAGGATCAGTTTAGGATTGTTAACCACAGCCCGGGCAACAGCCACCCTTTGCTGCTGTCCGCCCGATAGTTGCTGTGGAAAATGTTTCCTTCGGTGCATAATGCCCATTTTCTCCAAAACCTGGTGTACTCTTTCTTTGCGTTCTGTTGGTTTTACCCCAGTATAAATCAGCGGAAGTTCCACATTTTCAAAAACGCTTAGTTCGTCAATCAGATTAAAACTCTGGAATACAAACCCGATATTATGCTTTCTAAGTTGTGCCCTCTTTCTTTCGTTATAACCGGCCACTTCTATTCCATTAAACAAATAACTGCCGCCATCTGGATCGTCTAAAAGACCAAGGATATTTAAAAGGGTAGATTTCCCACAACCCGAAGGTCCCATTATGGCCGCGAACTCCCCTTCTTTTACTTCAAATGAAAGTTTATTAAGCGCTATGGTTTGAACCTCTTCGGTTTGATAGTATTTCTCGAGGTTAGTAATTTTTATCATTTTGATCAGATTTATCTTTTAATTTTATTTTTAATATTCTTACTCCAAAATCAATTCTTCAATATCACCAAAATTAGAATAACTGGAAGTAATTACCTTATCACCAGGTTCAATCCCTTCAAGGACTTCATAGTATTCGGTATTCTGACTCCCTAATTGAATGGGAGCTTTATACGCAGTTTTTCCATCCTCGCTCAATTTAAAAACCCAGTTCCCACCAGTTTGCTGGAAAAATCCTCCCTTAGGAATTAATATCGCTTCTTTTTCCTGGCTAAGCGCCAGCCTAATTTGAAACGTTTGTCCGCGGCGCAGTCCGTTCGGTTCTTCTTCCTTAAATTCCATATCTACCTGGAACCTGCCATTATTTACCTGGGTATATACTTTTTTGATCTCCAGTAGGGCTTCTTTACCGTTGCTCGTGAATGTTCCCTCCTGCCCGGTTACAATTCTTGAAATATAATGCTCGTCAATTTCAGCCCTAATTTTATACCCGCTTAGTACATCCAATTGCCCCAGGCGTTCTCCTTTAGTTTTAGATTCTCCAATTTCAGCATCTAATGATGTAAGCTGGCCATCTATTGGCGCTCTAACTACCAAATCCTCTACTTTTTTACGCATCAATTCGAGCGCCTTTTGGGTACGCTGGTAAGATTCCCTGCTTTGGTTAATTTCTTGTTTTGTAGCAATCGAATCTTGCTCCATAACCTCTTTTGCTAATTTCATCCTTTCTTTTTGATAGGTGTAATTATTTTGCGATTCCAGGTATTCCTGTTTTCCTATAGCTCCTTTTTCAAGTAAACGCGTATTTAATTTATAAACCCTTTCGGCCTCCTTTAAGCTATTTTCAACATCGGTCAATTGGTTTAATCGGTTAATAGTGTTTTGCCTGGCAGCGGTTTGCGAAATTTGCATTTGGGTAAGTAAATCATACACCGAAGTTTCTTGATTGACCAGGCTTAATTCCAAATCGGTATTCGAAAGCCTTAGAATGGGCTCTCCCTCCTTCATCATTGCTCCATCTTCCACAAATTTTTCTTCTACACGACCACCTTCAACGGCATCTAGATAAATGGTTTTTATTGGCAGTACAGCTCCGTTCACTGGTATATTTTCCTGGAAATTTCCTTTCTTTACTTCACTAATGCTTATCCTTTCTTTTTCAACATTCAATTTGGAATTTCCTGTAGAAGAAATTAATACGAACACGATTAGTGCAACGATTAAAACCGATCCTCCTATAATGGCGAACTTTTTAGTGGTAAAGCGTTTCTTTTTAAGCGGTATATCCATAAAATAATTTGTTTCCTCTTAGTTTATAGACAATACAGTGCCATAATTTTAAGCGATTGTAAATCATATATTTAGCGTTTTTCAATGAATAAAAAGTGTTCATTTTCGAACACCTTCTGTTCGCTTATAATACAATTTTGTTGTGGTGGTTTTTTGTCTTGTTGAAATTCTGAAGCTTTCTGATTAAATTGTAATATTGTAGCTATGCAACTTAAGAATGCCAAAATACTTATTATTGACGATGATCAGGACGTACTGACCGCGCTTCGCCTTTTGTTAAAACCTTTTGTTGCTCAAATTACTGTTGAAAAACAACCCGGAAATATAAATTCCCTTCTCACCTCATCCAGTTTTGATGTGGTGATTTTGGATATGAATTTCAACGGACTCGTAAATACGGGAAATGAAGGTATTTTTTGGCTTAAGCGAATTAAGGAAATTACTCCCGATACCGATGTTATTCTAATTACCGCATACGGTGATATTGATCTTGCCATACGATCTTTAAAAGAAGGCGCTTCAGATTTTATAGTTAAACCCTGGCAGAATAAAAAGGTAATCGAATCTTTGCAGGAAATGCTTCAAAACAGGAAAAGCAAAGGAAAATCGATAAAAACTAAAAGCGAAGGGTCTAAAATAGTTGGGGAAAGCGCAGAAATTCGTGAGGTTTTTCAGAAAATACAGAAAGTAGCGCCGACTGATGCAAATATTTTAATTCTAGGAGAAAACGGTACTGGAAAAGACCTCGTGGCTAGAGCCATTCACGACAACTCAAACAGAAAGAATAAAGCTTTTGTAAAAGTTGATGTGGGCGCGCTTACTTCCACCCTATTTGAAAGTGAATTGTTCGGATATAAAAAGGGTGCTTTTACCGATGCCAGAGAAGACCGGAAAGGTAGATTTGAAGCTGCTCAGGGCGGTACACTTTTTCTTGATGAAATAGGGAATATAAGTCTTAGCCAGCAAGCTAGGTTATTAACTGTACTTCAAAACCGGCAAATTAGTCCGCTTGGATCTAATGAAGTGATCCCGATAGATATTCGGCTGATTTGCGCCACCAACCTGGATATTTCAGAATTATCTAATGAAGCTAAATTCAGAAAAGATTTAATTTACCGCATAAATACGGTAGATATTATTGTGCCACCCCTAAGATTGCGCGGTACCGACATCACCTTACTCACCAAACATTTTTTGGAAGTTTATGCTGAAAAATATGCGAAAGGTCCGTTTAAATTAGACGCGGGGTTTTTGAGTAAATTGAAAAATCACAACTTCCCTGGTAACATCCGGGAATTGCAATTTGTAATTGAGCGTGCGGTTATCATGGCTGAAGGCACTTTGCTTGGTGCAAACGACCTTTCTTTTTCAGCAATAGAAAGTAAAATTGAGAATAGCGAAATTGAAGATACCCGCCTGGAAACTGTCGAAAAAAATACCATTTTAAAGGTTATCGATAAAAACAGGGGAAATATTTCCAAATCGGCTAAAGAACTGGGAATTACACGTGCCGCACTTTATAGAAGACTGGAGAAATATGACCTTTAAAACCTATCATACCGGGGTGTTTATTCGGATTTTTCTTTTGATTATCGTCATTGGGATTTTAGCATTTTCTGCTTTGGAAACCAATTATATGCTAGCCACAGCATCATTGGTTGTATTGATCCTGATTACTTATGAATTTTTCCGTTTCCTGAGTCGGCGTTTCAATATTATTGAAGATTTTTTTGAATCAATTAAATACCGTGATTTTTCCAGGCATTATCTAGAAAAGAACAAATTAGCAGATATCCAATCTTTATATCAAGGTTTTAATACCGTGAATAAAGTGGTACGGGAAATAAATTCAGAAAAAGAAACGCAATATCTGTATTTGCAAAAAATACTGGAACTTATTGATATTGGGATTATCGCTTACAATACAAAAAATGGCGAAGTCTTGTGGGCGAATGAAGCTTTTCAGGCTTCTTTAGATTTTCCTTCTTTTAAAAATATCAGTTTTGTTAAAAGTAGAAATAAAGAATTACACCAACTCCTTTTTGAAAATTTTTATTCCAAAGCAAACACCCTGGAAATGCCGATTAAAAAAGAGACCATTAAAGTCTTAATATCGAATGCCCTTTTCAATGTTGGAGAAAAATCATTTAAATTAATTGTGCTTCATAATATTGAAGATACGTTGAATAAAACTGAATCTGAAGCCTGGAAAAAGTTGCTGAGTGTAATGACGCACGAAATTATGAATTCCATCGCCCCAATTTCTTCATTGGCTGGTACACTGAAGTTTCAGGCAGAGATGCATGAGCAAAATCCGAAGGAAAATAGCCTGAATATTGAAGATCTTAATGCAGGCTTATCCAGCATTGAAAAACGAAGCGAAGGTTTGCTGAAATTTGCAAAAACCTATCGCAGTTTGAGTAAAGTAACCAAGATTGATAAAGAGCAAATTCAAATAAGTGAATTATTCAAAAATTTAGAAAACCTTTTAAAACCAGGAAAGGACAAAAATATTCTATTGGATTTTGAATTAAAAGACCCCAATTTGGAGGTGGAAGCTGATGCTTATTTGTTGGAACAGGTATTAATAAACCTTGTCTTGAACGCCATGGAAGCTTGTGAGAATATCCCAAATCCAAAAGTGAAGGTTTTTGCTGAAAAGAAATTTGACGGGCAGGTAGTGATTTCGGTCACCGATAATGGACCGGGAATTCCTGAGGAAATTAAAGACCAGATTTTCGTTCCTTTCTTCACTACAAAAAAAGAAGGCAGCGGCATTGGATTAAGTCTTTCCAAACAGATTATGACCCTACACGGCGGGAAAATTCAAGTTACCAGTAAGGAAAATAAAGGAACTTTAATTAGTTTGATATTTAAGTGGAATTCGTCTTAAACGAAATTATTCGGAAATAGATAGTTTGCTCAAATTTTTTAATAGAAATGGGATCTTGAACTTTTTTATTCAACTACTTTTAAAGCGTAGAAATTTAACAAAGATATTTTTCTAATTCATTCGATTTTAACCGATGACTTCTTTGGAGTAAAACTGGATAAAAATTAAAGAAAAATTAATTGCTATCGTCATTATAGCAATTTGAAAATGTCCCTATATCATTTTTAATATTACTAGCATTTGAATGGTGATCAATGATTAAAGATGCACGAATTCTGACTGTAAAATTATCTAACTCAAGTTTTGTTCCGTCAAAATATTTTGACCTGTTTTCTTTTGGCCCCAAAATAGAAATAAAAGTAATTTCTTGAAGTATTCAAATTTTTTACTATTTCGTAAGATCTATAGCTTAAGAATATCGAAATCATCTGAAATAAAATTTTCTTTGCCATTTTCTCTTATCTGATTTAAAGCTATATATCCACAATTCCCAATTGTATAAACTTCTATAATTGGTATTGTGGATACTTATTAATTGAAAAAAAAATGTGAGTTGAGGAATAAAAAAGCAACCACATTTTTGAGTCACAATGAATCATATATTATTATAAGCTGTAAGTAAATTTTACTCTTTATATAGAGAATTGGTTTTATATCAGAGAAAACAGGAAGTTACAGGTTTTGTACAATGCATTATAATAATTTTCTGGATCAAGATTATTATTTTTAAACCCAGAGAATTTTGAAATTAATACGAAAATTTCCTAGAAAACTAATCCTTCTTTATCGGCACCATAAAAACCGGCACTTCAGTTTTTTCTAAAACATTTGAAGCGACAGTTCCCATTAAAAGTTTTTCAAAAACAGAATGGCTATGGGTACCCATAACCACCAAATCGGCATTCCAGGTTTTTGAATATTCCAGGATAGCTGTTGCCGCATCGCCTTCAGATAAATGGGTTTCTACGTTCTCATCTTCAAGATTTTTCGCGGCAGTTTCCAGGAAATCTTCCACTACTTCCCTCATTTCCCTGGCGATATCAAGATTTACCGCCATTTCATCGTAACCGGAATAGCCCATAAAAGTAGGATAATCAATCCCGTAATAACTTAAATTTGCCATGACGTGAAGTAAACAAACTTTAGCATTCAACTGTTTTGCCAGCTTGTAACCAGCTTCAGCTACTTTCTCTGAAACTGGATGATAATCTATTGCAATTAATATACGCTTCATAAGAATGGATTTCTTATAAAGTTATTAAATGAATTTTAAAATGTAGAAATTAAATAAGGAATACTTTTATAAGTGAAAGTTGTTTTAAACTATTCCTTTACAACAATTAAACTGGCTTTGGCTCCTGTTAAAAGGTTCCATTCTTTGGAAGCTACAAGATTACCGTTCTCCTCTAAAACTTTTAACTGGGCCGTATTGGGACCAGAAGACCCCTGGTTTATTGCTTCAAATTCAATATTATTGAATCCGCTTTCAAGCGTAACTAATATAGGATGAAAACTACCACCAAGTACTACCCGTTCCACAAATTTACCATTTACGTAAACATTTACCTGGTCGCCATCTACAAATTGATGATCCCGACAATAAAGTTCAACAAATTTTCCAGTAGTTTTAAAATCGCCTAAGTATTGGTCTTCTCTATACTTTTCCAGAGCTTCTTTATCCTTTGTCCATTTTTCTTTTACAGCATCGCCCGCGGTTTTTAAGTTATTAGGCTTCTCTCTAAAATCTATTTCTTTAGGTTTTTCACGAAGATATTTACTTTCTTCATTAGATTCTTCAGCACGAAGTATAGGAAAGCCCGAGGAATTTGTTTCAGACTCAGCTTTTAAAATTCCTCCTGTCTTATTGGTAGCAGGTAGATCTATCTGTCCATAACTTAATATAGAAAAGCAAAAGAACAAAAATGTATAGATAAACTTCATAGAATGAATTCTTTAACCCAATTAATATCAAAAATACAGCCAAATTATCATATTGAAAAATATTTTGAGTATTAAACCTCAAATGTAATTTAATCCCAAAGGCATTCGAAAAACATTTACTTATCTTTACTTTACCAAGCGAGATAAAAAATCAAACATTAGTATGCAGATACATCATCTCTTAGAAGAAAATTCTATCGCCGGTAAATTTGTGGCGCAACTCAGGGATACTGAAATTCAAAAAGACCGAATGCGTTTCCGTAGGAATATTGAGCGCCTGGGTGAAATTTTAGGTTACGAACTGAGTAAAAAATTAAAATTTTCGGCTAAAAATATCAATACTCCCCTGGGCAATGCTGAAGTACAATTACCAGAAAATGAAATTGTGGTTTGCTCTATTTTACGTGCCGGACTTCCTTTACATAATGGATTACTGAATTATTTTGACGATGCTGAAAATTCATTTATTTCTGCTTATCGCCATCATCCAGATAACGATGAAAATTTTGAAATTGTAGTAGAATACCTTGCCTCTCCTTCTCTTGAAGGAAAAACACTAATTCTTGCCGATCCTATGCTTGCCACAGGCGGTTCTTTTGTAAATGTGATGAAGGCTTTAGAAAAAATGGGGAAACCCAAAGAAATTCATTTGGTTGCAGTAATTGGTGCCGAAGAAGGAATTGCTAATATAACCGCAGAGTTTCCGGAAGATGCTAAACTTTGGATCGCTACCATAGATAAAGAGTTAGACAGTCGCGGTTATATTCTACCTGGTCTTGGCGATGCCGGAGATCTTTGTTATGGCGGCAAATTGCAGCACTAATTAGCAAATACTATTATAATTTTCTTAAGTGCTGGGTGCAGGCTTCAATATTTCTTAAATTGAAATTTAAATATTCTCAAATTTAAAAATCAATTTATGAAGGCCATAGGAATAAAAAAATCACTCCCAATAGATCAGGAACATAGTTTTATTGAATTCAATACTGAAGAACCAAAACCGGGCGATTCAGACCTATTGGTGCGCATTAAAGCGATTTCAGTAAATCCCGTAGATTTTAAAGTGAGGCAAAATGCCGCAAAGGATAAGGAATTAGATAAGCCGAAGATCCTTGGCTGGGATGCTGCCGGAATTGTTGAAAGAGTTGGCAATAAAGTCACCAAATTTAAACAGGGAGACGAAGTCTTTTATGCCGGCGAAATAGATAGGCCCGGTTGTAATGCTGAATTTCAATTGGTAAATGAAAATATCACCGGCCACAAACCTAAAAACCTAAGCTTTGAAGAAGCTGCAGCGCTGCCGCTTACTTCCCTCACAGCCTGGGAATGTATTTTTGAACGCTTAAAGATCGAGGAGAATTCGGGTGAAAATCAGGATATTCTAATTATTGGTGGTGCCGGTGGGGTTGGTTCTATTGCGATCCAGCTTTTAAAGAAATTAACCAAATTTAATGTGATAGCAACAGCTTCCAGAAATGAAACCGAAGAATGGTGCCGAAATATGGGAGCCGATGTGATTATAAATCATAAAAACCTGGAAGAAGAAATGAAATCTAAAGGCTATGGTCAAGTTGATTTTATCCTGAATTTTGCTGATACCGATATGCATTGGGATGCCATGGCTGAACTCATAAAACCACAGGGAAATATTTGTTCCATTGTGGAAACAAAAAATCCGGTAGATCTAAATAAACTAAAAAATAAAAGTGCGGCTTTTCACTGGGAATTAATGTTTACCCGTGCAAAATTTCAAACCCCAGATTTGCACAAACAGCACGAGATCCTTGAGAGAATTTCGAAACTTTTAGAGGAAAAAACTATTGAAACCACCCTAAATAAAACTTTCAGCGGACTTAAAGCTGAAACATTTAAAGAAGTTCACAGTTTCCAGGAATCGGGGAAATCTATTGGTAAAAATGTGATTTCGCTTTAAGGAATAAAAAAGAGGTTGTTTGGAAAGTTTTTTTTCTCGTCACCCTGAACTGGTTTCAGGGTCTAACATGTTTAAAATCATAAACAAATTAGATGCTGGAACGAGTTCAGCATGACACGTGACAAGAAAATATTAACTCCAAACAACCTCTCAAACATTGCAATTAAACAGAATCTTTTAAGCTTCCTGCTTTCTTGCTTTAGCTTCATAATCTATATAACCTTTCTTGCCAGGAACATAGAAAGTATCTGAATCCCAGTCTGAAAGTGGAATATCTTCAGCAAAACGTTCTACTAAATCTGGATTTGAAATATACGGTTTCCCAAAAGCAACTAAATCGGCATTGCCTTCTTCAATAACTTTATTTCCAGATTCTTTATCGAAACCTGCATTAATCATTAGTGTCCCATTATACATTGGGCGGTATCTTTTTGCGATTTCAGCGACTGCATGCGGCACCTCGGAAACATCGTTAAATGGCTCAGATAAATGTAAATATGCAAGATCATATTCATTTAACTTCTTAATTATATAATCGAATGTTGGGATGGTTTCTTCATCCATCGTCATTCCAAAAATACCGTGAAGTGAAGGATTCAACCTTAACCCTATTTTATTTTCTGGCATTACTTCTTTTATCGCGTCTATAGTTTCAAAAAGAATTTTAGCACGATTTTCTATACTTCCGCCATATTCATCACTTCTTTTATTAGAAGTTCCATTAAAAAACTGGTGAAATAAATAACCATTTGAAGAGTGAATTTCAATCCCATCAAAATCGGCTTCCATAGCATTCTTTGCGCCATTTTTAAAATCCTGAATAGTTCTCTTTATATCTTCAATACTCATTTCCTTTGGTGTCACCGTGTCTTTAAAACCATCAGGAGTATAAGATTGTGCTTCAGGATTTATTGCTGAAGCAGATAAAGGTAAATCACCGTTATGAAAATCTGGATGAGACATTCTTCCTACGTGCCAAAGCTGAATGAACATTCGGCCATTGGCTTCGTGTACTTTTTTATTGACCATTCTCCACCCTTCAACCTGTTCCTTAGTGAAAATTCCCGGAGTATTTACGTAGCCTACAGCTTCTTTAGAAACCTGGGAACCTTCTGTAATGATAAGTCCGGCAGAAGCTCTTTGGGTGTAATAAACATCGTGAAGTCCTTCAGTAGGTTTGTTTTCAGGATTATCGGCGCGACTTCTTGTCATTGGTGCCATCACCACTCTATTTGGAAGTTCTAATCCGTTTAAATTATATGACTTTAATAAATTTTGTTCTTTGCTCATAAATATAATAGCTTAATATTATTAATCTTTCTCTTAGCAATTTTTTCAGAGTAAAATTAGAAGAACAGAAAGAGAAATTACTTGATGTATGTTAGTAAAGCCTGTTAAATATTGTTAAGCTAGAAGCTCTTTTCTAAGCCTACTTAAGCTTTCTGGTTTTATTCCAAGGTAATTTGCGATATGGTAATTAGCGACACGTTTTTCAATTTCGGGATAGGTATAACAAAATTCAAGATAACGTTCCTTATTACTTTTTTGAAGTGAAGAAAGAATTCTACTTCTAAGAGCTACAAAAGCATTGGTAGTTTTTATTCTGAAAAAACGTTCAAATTTAGGAATTCGTTTATATAAAGTTTCCAGGGTATCACGATGAATTCCCAACAGGACGGAATCTTCTATGGCCTCAACATATAATTGCGCGGGATTATTTCCAAAGAAAGCTTCAAAATCGCTTATCCACCAATCTTCTACAGCAAATTGGATTATGTGTTTATTGCCATCTTCATCTAAATAGAAAGCCTCTAAACAGCCTTTAACCACGTAATATTCACAGTCTACAGGCTGCCCAGGTTCAATTAAATATTGTTTTTTTGAAATCCTTTTCTCAGTAAGAATTCCCGTAAATTCCAACTGTTCATCTTTAGAAAGATCGATTTTTGAAGTAACGTGGTTTAGAATTTCAGCGTGCATATTTCAATAATAAATCAAGAACCCCGGAGCAAACCCACGAGGTATGAATCAGAAAATTTTTTCATTCGAGTCATCCCTAATCATCGGGACAGAAAATCAAATCCTCGGGACGGATTAAAACGGATATCCAATAGCAAAATTAAGCACAGGATTTGCATAATCAAACTCCCAACGCTGCCCTTCTTGTAATGAAGGATCATGCACCGGGGCGGCAAGATCTACACGAATTACAAAACTCTGTATATCTACTCTCAAGCCAAAGCCTGTACCAATACCTAATTCATTCATAAAATCATTGCTGAACTCCCCTCCGTCTAAATTACTGTTTTCTCCTGTATTCCAAACATTTCCTGCATCGGCAAAAACAGCACCGTATAAATATGGGAAAAGTGGGAATCGATATTCCAGGTTTGCTTCTAAACGAACATTACCCGCTTGGTCAAAAAATGCTCCTGTATCATCTTCCGGTGTATAAGTTCCCGGGCCAAGAGAGCGCGTGTTAAAAGCTCTGACACTATAAGGCCCTCCCGCAAAATATTGCTTGGTGAATGGTAATACGGTAGAATTTCCATAAGGCAATCCATAACCAGCAAATACTCTACTGGCAATTTTAGAATCATCGCCTACTTTTAGGTGATACCTAAAATCTACATCGGCTTTAGCATATTGCGCATATTCCAAGCCTAAAAATGTTTGTGGATCTTCTTCTCCATTACCACTAACAGCATCTATTAAATTACCCGCAATATCTAAGGTAGAATTCACAAAAAACTGGTGCCGTAGATTTTGATCTATCATCCCATTATAAGTAAAAGAATAGGTTAAACCAGCAATAAATTCCTGGTTAAAACTGCTTCTTAGAAAAGCATTATCTTCTAATATCGTATCAAACTCTGCACTGGTATTTGCCAGGTTTACATAATTTAAAGAAATTGGGTTAAACTCATGAGTTATAAAGCGATTAGCCCTCCAGGTATATCCAAATCTTGCAGATATTGAGGCCAGACTGAATAACTGACTTCTTTTTAAATAATTAACTCCTAAACTGGTTCTTGTTTTTGGAATAGAATAAGAAAACCAGTCTTCGTTTATGTCTATTGGAAATAATACCCTGGGGAAAATTAGCTCCCCTTCTGCTCCAATTTGAATACTATTTAAACCAGCTTGTGTGCCACCACCTGCCTGCACTTCATATCCAAAATCTCCTGTTAGGTTTAAAATTTCACCTCCCCGGAATAAATTTCGGTTGGTATAGCTAAGCGCCAAACTTGGTCCTGTAAAACCATTAGATTTCGTGACAGCCTGTAACTCTGCCCTTACTGATCTTTTCTTTAGAGGAGATAAATAAATATTTGTCTCCAAAACCCCCAAACTATCTGTAGATAGACTGTCTATTTCTTTGTAACTAATATTAATAAATTTATAGGCTCCAATTCCTCCTAATCTTCGGGAAGTATTGCTTGAAATTTGTGGATTATATAAATCTCCTTCGTTAATAAGCACGTAAGGTTCTAAATGTTTTGGTTTAAAAAACTCTTCATCCTGGTAAAAATTCTTTTCGGCATACCTGGTGTTAGTTGAAGAACTATCGGTACCTACCTCATAATTAGGATAAACGTTTACCTCCTGAATTCTATATGGAATAATACTTTCCTGGGGGACATCTTTTTTTAATCTCAAAAACAGATCAAATTTTTTCTGATCATATTGATTGGTATCGGCCTCAAAAACCAGGAAACCACTATTAAAGTTATAATATCCCTGTCTTTTTAAATTCTGATCAATTCGCTCTCTTTCTAATTTTAAAGCTGAAAGGTCAAACCGCATTCCTTTATTTATAGGTGATTCCGGTATTTGTACCTTTATATCTTTATAAACCTGCAATGAATCTGTATCCAGTTTATAGTTTTCAAGCAAATATGGCGTAGGAACATCTGCTGTATAACCTATGCTCATTTCCTTCTTCTCTTCCTTTCTATTTACCGAGGCTATAACACTACTATAGAAAAATCCCCTATTTTCTAATCGGTTTTTAAGTAAATCTTCAGTGCGAATTGGATCTACATCGCTACCATATACGGGCTCCTCACCTATTTGCTTATTAAGAAATTTATTGATAAATCCCGGTTTCTCCCGCTGGGCTTTATAATGAAAATAAAGTCCCGGCTGCATTCCTAAAAACTTACTATTTGGCTGCGGCCTTAATACCGAATTTAATTCGGTTTCTAAACCTGATTTGTTTTTTATGGTCGTGTCACTTTTTATTTCAATGCTAGCACCGGTATAGAGCAATTCATCTTCTGGCACAAACTTTTTTACATTACAGGATTGAGCTAAAACCAAGCCTATTAAGAGTAATATATATTTAAAATAGCTTTTCATTCCTTAATTTTCTTCTTCATTATTTTCAGCTGAAGTTTCCTCTTCTTTCAAAAAGAAGTTATCCCATAGCTCCTGAAATTCATTAAATTCCCGGGTGAAAATAAAGGCAATTCCACTTACTATAAGCTGGCCGTCTATAATATTTTCAAATTCATTTCTTCGAAAACCTTTTAACCTGAAACGTCCATTTTCAGTAAGTAAATATTCAATACTCACATTACCTATCACCGGGCTTGCTTCTTCATTTGGCCTTCTATCTCCCTGCACATCTACTTCACTACCCACACTAACAATTAATCTATCGTCTAATAA
This sequence comes from Salegentibacter sp. Hel_I_6, assembly GCF_000745315.1. Taxonomy (NCBI): domain Bacteria; kingdom Pseudomonadati; phylum Bacteroidota; class Flavobacteriia; order Flavobacteriales; family Flavobacteriaceae; genus Salegentibacter; species Salegentibacter sp. Hel_I_6. Next base: position 21,796 of record NZ_JQNQ01000001.1, read on the forward strand.
TTTCTTTTGCGCTTCAATATCTACCTGGGTTCGCTCTGTAGCCGAATTTCCCTGATAATCGGTGTAGCTGTCCACCCCAAAATTAAGTTCAATCCCGGTGTCTCCCAATAATTTATCAGAAAACATATTTAGTTGGTCTGAAAGTGCCTGGTTTAAATTATCTCTGGCAATTGCCAGGTTTCCGCCGGCGCTACCATCACTTCCTGAAGTGGGATAAAAACGGTTAAGTACCAGTAGCGAAAACACCTGCTTGTTTAATTCAGCTTCCTGTGAATTCAATTGCTGAATCCTTCCATAAACCTGCCCCCCGGCAGCACCTTGTTCTTCATCGGGCATTTGTAGTCCAAAAGATAATTTGGGTTGCATAAGTTCCCCATCTACATTTAGATAAACTAAAAATGGTAGTTCCCGTCTAAACTGGTTAGTACCATCCTGGGCCATAAGTGAAGACGGTGAAGTCTCTACCCGGTAAATTGCACTAACGTCCAGGCTGGCATCAAAAGGATCGCCAGACCAGGTAATACGGCTTCCTTCTGCGATTTCAAAACGTCTTTTCACCAGGTTATATAAACTCATTTCATAATGGCCACTACTCATAGTGTAAGCTCCAGAAAGGTTCATCCTACCGTTAGGATTCATTTTAAAGTCAAGATCTCCTTCTCCTTTCACCCTGAAGTTATCTCCCGTTTGCTCGTCTATAATGATATTAAATGCGGCCGATTCCTCAATTTTGATTCGTGCGCTAATATCGTACCCGGCAAGGTTTGTAGATTCTTCTTCCTCGCCCCCGGTTAAAATATCATCGGGATTTTCTCTATTTGTAAAGATCACAATTCCATCCCTTTCTTGCATCGCCAATTCTTCTTCGGGCAGTACATAAGTAAAATCGGTTTTGGAGCCTATACTAATCTCCATATCCATTTTTGGGATATTTAGATCTCCGGTTAAAGTAGCATCAGCATCAAAAACGGCTGTCCCGTAAAACAACTCATTATCCTCTTTTGAAGCATTTAAAACCTGAAAATTTCTTGCCTTAAAGCTAAGATCGAATTCGGGATTTAGATAACTTTCGGTTAGCACTTCCCCATCTACAACAAAGCTATTTGAATTCTCATCTTCTACCTTAAATTGATTAAAATAGAGACCTTCATTATCAAATTTTAAAGTTTCTGAAGGGAAAGTAAACGGGGCATTTAGCATTGCTAAATTAAATTTAGCCTCATCAAACTGAAGCTCGCCAGAATATTCGGGGTTTGCTGTATCCCCTCCTAAACTTAAATTTCCGGATAAACTGCCTTCCCCGTTAGTAATTGCACCGGCAGAAAAAGCTTCCATGGTTTTCATATTAATTCTATTAATATTCATCTCCATATTTAAAGCGGTTGTAGAATCTAAGGCTTTAAAATCTCCGGTCAAATCCAGGTCTACATTTTCGCCTTTAATGGCCATTCCCACATCATATTGAAAATCGTCTTTAGGAGTAGAGTTTAAAGTAAGTTTTCCAAGTTCAACTTCCATAGCGTGTAGATCGTTAATTTCTAAACCAGCCAAAATTCCTATTTTTTGAAGCGGATCTTCTAAAATTAAATATCCATTTAGCTGGCCTGAAGCAAGTTTTTCTTCAGGATTAAGATAATTCACTAACGAAGCCAGTCTAAAATTGCTGAATTCCAGACCTACATGATTATCATTAGAATTAGGCAAATCACTGCTTATCCTTACTTCCTGATTGTTACGATTAAGTGAGAAGTTATTTGCTGTTATATTTTCTCCAGCAATTATAATTTCGTTTTCAGGAGAAAGCGACCATTCATTTTTATTTAAAATTAGATCTTCCGGATTTATATGAAAACGAAGACTATCGCCGGGTTTGCTTATTTCTGAAGCAATATGGATCAAACGTTCTTCTCCCTGGGTCGATGTAAAATCTAAAAATAATTTATCTTCAGATAGACTCCCATTAAAATCTGTTTCCTGGATTGCCAATGGACCTGAGTTTATGGCTTTAAAACCGAGATTAAAATCAAAATTTTCAGGATCTGAATTTAAGCTGAATTCAAGACTATCAATCTCACTACCCGCATAATTTATATAGGGAAGGCTTACTAAAGCGTTTAGTTTTCGCTCTTTCTCTATAAAATCGGCTTCAATATGAATGGTGTCTAATTGCTCAAGACTCGATAAAAACACTTCATTTAAAACCGGGGCATCTATTATTGTTCCGCGAAGCTTAAGATTTACCGGTTTTTGCACGGTATCCAGTGGATCTACATCTGTAAAATAAGATTCATAGTGCCGGTTAAGCGCCCTGGAGAAATCTACAGGATCGGCATTAGATTTTAGATCCAGCTCTAATATTTTATTACTTATTTGCAAAGAAGTAGAATCGGTTCTTACAAATGCGTGTGCATTTAAATCGCCGGGGAGATAAGTGTCATCATCGTATACCACCACCGCCTTGGTAAAATCGGCATAAGTTTCATATTCTTCAGCATTTCCTTCAAACCGGGCATTTAATTTAAAACCAAGTCGAATATCCCGGGAAGACAGCCCCATTTCCTGCAATCTTATCCCTTTTAAATCCAGGTTAAGATTTGCTTTTGGCTTAACTGAATCAAGTTCAACCTGGGAGTTTAGCGCTAAATCTATATTCTCATCTTTATAACTTGAACTTATATTACCGGTTCCGTTTTCTATATCACCATTTATATTAAGATCGGTAATTTCATAATCATTGTAGGAAAAAGAATTTATGGTAGCGTCTAATTTAGCATTTAGCGTATTTACAGTGCTTCCCCTACCTGAAGTTTTAATTTCAAGATTTAAAGCGCCCAGGCTTTCATTTTGCAAAAGATTTCCAAGTTGAAGTTCTTCAGAAGTCATATTGCCCTGAAACACAATCTCCTCCTGGTTGGCAAAATTCCCTTCCAAACGAATATTACCTTCAGAAGTTTGTAAAAAGGCTTTCGTGGTAATATCTTCAGCACTACCCTTAAGATTTCCGCTTAACTGAATATTCTTCGGAATACTTATTCCAAGGTCTTTTTCGCTTACAAAGCCGGTAAGATCAAATTTTCTTGATTTTGCATTAAATCGGGGAATATTAAATCGAATATTATCGGGATCGGTGGCGTTGTAAATATTTCCGTTAGCGGAAAATGACGTGTTTTTCCAATTAAAGTTAGCCCTGGAAATAGCAATCGCAGAAAGTTTTCCGGATGCTTGAAAGTTACCAGTAACCTTATTTTTGCTTAACTCCAACATATAAGGATTGGATTTTAGATCTGGTTGAAACCTAAAAGCATCTCTAACATCTACCGAGATTGTTGGAAAATTTAATGATACTTGAGCCGATTCAGCATTATCAATTAATTCCTGGATAGAATTATATTTCAAACTCGCTTCTCCTCCTAATTGATTCTCGTTGAGTGCCAGAGCCACATTTGAAAGATCAAGTTGTGTGTTTTCAAGATTAAGGTTAAAATTCAACTTTTTCAACTTAAGCCCGGAAGCTTCCTTAAAGTTTAGTGCTGCAATTTCAGCACCGGCCTTTTCGTCTTTTAAAAATAAAATATTCGCTTTAAAATCTAGAGAGTCAATCACAACGGAATTGGGATTAAACGCTCCTTTTTTAGGAGTTGCCCCGTCTACGAAATAACTTAGTTGATTATCAGAAAGGTCAATTTTATTCACATTAACTTTCCATTCGGGCCAGGAAAAAGGTTGAGTTTCGGTAGTTGTAGTATCCTGATCCTTTTCTAAAGTTTTCATCTCAACCTTAATATCAGATTTTTGAAGAGCAATTTTATTCACTTCTATTTCCTGGTTTTTTAGATCCATAAGTGGAACTTCAGCCAAAAATTCCCTGATATCCATATCTGCTTTAATTCCATCTGGACTGGAATTATAAGTAACCTGTACATTATCCAGATTAAAATTATCTATTACCAAATATGGCATTGGTGGCGGGTCTTCATTTTCCAGCTCAGGGAAAGCTTTGTTTTGAATGTATTTTATTCTTGTATTGGAGATACTTGCATTTTCAACCCTAAAGTCCATTTCCTCAAGATTGGTCTTTTGGAATTCCAGGTTAAGCTTACCGAGGGATACTTCGGTATCTATACCCATAACATCATCTTTAAAATTTATGTCAAAATCTTTAAAGTTGATATTACCTATATTTATTTCCTGTGTTGCACTAGTATCTTGAGAAGTTTGTTCCGGAGGGGCTTGTTGTGTAGAATCTGTAGCGAAAGCTTTCATTAAAAATTCGTAATTGAAACCTTCAACCGAATCTTTTCTTACAATATTTGCCTTTAAACCTTCCCAATCCAGTTGATCTACGCTTATTGCGTTCCCCTGAATAATTGGCCAAATAGGAATATCGGCCTCCAGCGATTTTGAATAAACCAGCGTATCACCGTGTTCATCTTCCAGGTAAAGCCCATCAAGTTGGATATTTCCTGAGAAGGTGATAAAAAGTTTGTCAAGGCTGATTTCAGTATCGGTTTTACTGGAAATATTCTTTACTACCTGGTTTTTAATAATATCCTGTCCCCAGGGACTTCTTATAAAAAGCAGCAATAATATTATAAAAATAAAGAGCCCCGCAAAGAATTTTGCGAGGATCTTTAATATTCGGTATTTATTTTTTTTCGTCTTCTTTTCTTTTTCCAAATCCCGTATTCGCTAGAAATTCAAATTTATTGCATTCCATAGATATTTTAAAGTATTTAAGCCTAAGATTAAGTTAATTAAGCTTAATCTGCGCTGTTCAATTCAATATTAGGAATAGTTGAAGGGGGTACGGTATCTTCTGGTTCAGAAGACGATTCCGGAATCGGAGCATTGGTAAATAAGTGTAATTCCAGAGCTTCAACATCCTCCAGATCCAGAATTCTTATATTCACCGAAGGAAGGTCTGAGGATGATCCAGCAGTCCTTTCGGCTACACTTAAAACTTCAAAAGCTACCAAGCCCAGGTTTTCTCCTTGTAAATTACCTTCAATAGGATCGTAATTAATACTAATATCACTGTCAAAAACTACGGCAATAATTGTTTGTCCTGTTAACATTGAAAGACCGGTAGCTCGCAGTGGTACTACATCAGGAACTTCGTCTAAAAGATCATCGCTTTCATTTTGTCCAAGTCCTGGTCCAGCCTGGAGGAAATTCCTTGCACCGCTTTCTGTCGGGCCGTCATCATACCAGGAAGCAAGAATACCGGTTAAGGCAAACCAACCTTCATCTCCGGTTTGACCCGTGTAAAGCGTTATTTCTTCTCCAGGATTCGTATTAAAAAATTCGAGCACCTGACGCTGCCCAACTTCAGAAATATTATCGTTCACATCAGACTCAGAAAAATCGTTGGGTTCATTTCCATTATCAATGCTTTCTTCATCTATTAAGATAAAAACGGCCAGGGCATCTGGGTCTGGTGTCCCATTACCGTCTCCATTTCCATTTGCATTATCCTCATCGTCACCATCGTCGTCAGATCCTCCATTTATATCATCGGTAAGATCGTCGGTAACGTCATCAATATCGTCTACATCATCATCATTACTACAAGCCGATAAACTAAAGACCAATAGCAAAGAAAAAAACAATAGGTAAAAAGCTTTTAAATTTTTCATAAGTCCCCTTTTAATAATTAGCATAGAAAATTACAAAAAAATTATACTTATAATACTGATATATAGTTATTTAACTTTTTATGTTTTATATTCATTTTGAATACAAATCAGTAATAAAGTGTGCATTTTTGCCACAGTTTTTCTAAAATTCCACAAAATTTAATTTCAAAAAATTTATTCCACAGTAATTATTTTAAAAATTAAATCTATGCTTTAAAATGTGCTAAAATGCATAGTATGAGCTGCTAAAAGATACCATAACATACAAAATACTTTAAATACAGAATTGAAATAATATGCCTTGGTACGATTCTCGCCCAGTTTAGGAAAGCCTTGCAACAACCAAATCTTAAAAATAAATAACAAAGGCTTAATTTAAAAATCCGAAATATGAAAAGAACAATCGCCGTAACTGTTTTAGCTGCAACAATGCTAAGCTCATGTGTTTCTAAGAAAAAATATGTGGCATTAGAGGACGAGTTAGATGATACTCAAAGCACATTGCAAAAAACTCAGGTAGAGAAAGAAGAAATTGAAGAAAAATATGCTCGTATAGAAGAGCGAGTAGCAGACTATAATTCTAAGATCAATTCTTTACGCCAGGAGAACGATAGCAAAATGGAAATGAACGATCTTACCGTAATGTCTAACAATAATAAGGACAAAATGCGGGCTACAATTGCAAAAATGGATCAGGATAAAGTGGCAGGTGCTGAAACTTTAGAAGATTCTATTAACCTCGCAATTTCTCACAATATAAAGAACAATATTTCTGAAGGAGCTGAAGACGAGGACATAAATATTACTGTTGATGAGACTGTAGTAATGATTAATGTTTCAGATAAATTATTATTTGGAACTGGAAGTTACAGAGTTTCCAGAGATGCACAGCCACTATTGAAAAAGCTTGCTGAAGTAATTAACTCTGAGCCAGCAATGGAAGTAATGATTGAAGGTCATACTGACGATCGTACTATGGTTGAAGGTTCATACATCCAGGATAACTGGGATTTAAGTGTAAGAAGAGCAACCTCAATCGTTCGTTTGCTTCAGGATAAGTACGATGTTGCACCAGAGAAACTTATTGCAGCAGGAAGAAGTAGCTACCAGCCTTTAGTAGATAATACTAATAATGATAACCGTGCAAAAAACAGAAGAACCAGAATTGTAATTATTCCAAATCTGGATAAATTTTTCGCTATGCTGGAATCAGAATAACCAACTAAATTCCAATTATTCTAAAAGGCCTGAAAGGATTAAAATCTTTTCAGGCCTTTTTATTTAACCAGATTTTAACCTGAAATTTCCGCTATTTTTTAAGCTATTTTTTAATTTGAAGAAAAATAATATTATGAGTAAAGAAGAAAAAAAGAAGAAATATAATCCTGATATTACTGCTGAAGACAAACAAGCCTTAAATAAAAAAGGACGAAGTATGAATAAAGGTCACGATAAGCAACTGGATAGAGATAAACCTGTAGATTTTACAGCAGATAATATGGATATTCCAGGTAGCAATCAAACTTCAAAAAATGATAAAGAAAAGTTGGTTGATGAAGAAAATTATCAGTTTAATAAAAAGGGAACTTCTAAAGAAAAGAAAAACTTAGATGATATCACTGATCCTGACACAAAGCAAGATAACTGATCTCTAATAAATAATAACTTAAATAAGCCTCCCGGATAAGATATAATATTTTTAGGAGGTTTTTTATTCTATTTCTTTATTCATTTCAGTGAATCTATTTCCGGCTTTTTCTATAAGTTTTTCTAAATTTATTCCTGTCAATTTTCCATCGTACTTCAGGATTTTCCCCTTAACCATGACCAGGTCTATATTTTCTGGTAAAGCAGACTCTATTAATAAATGATACGGTTTATTACCTGTAGAAAAATTAATATCATTCTTCTTTAACAAAACCAAATCGGCACTTTTCCCCGGGGTAAGAGAGCCTGTTTCTTTTTCTATTCCAAGATTTTTGGCCGCATTAATTGTAGCCATCTTTAAAACCTCTTTTGGATTAATGTAGAATTCATCTTTAGCATTAGCATTTCCCAAATTTTGCAGCATTTTCAAGGAATCCAATAAATGCGCGTTCCCTGTCAAAGCTGTTGTATCTATTCCTACACAACAATTTATAGTAGATTCGTTAAGTTCATTTATTTTAGGCAATCCATACCCAATACGCATTTCAGAATAAGGAGTCATGGTTAAACTCGCACCGGTACTTTCCAGAAATTTAATTTCTTCAGGGGTTATGGCATTTCCGTGGATAATGTTTACATCACTGTCTAAAAGATTTTTTCTAAAAAGTGAGGCTATCTGCCCTTTTTGACCTTCGTTGGAACTTGCGTGTATGGTAACTCTCAATCCTAAATCGCGGGCACGTTTCCAGTCTTCACTTATATTCTTGTAGTTAGCATAGCGAGAACCAAGACCTAAACTTATGCTATCGTATTTTGAATCTGATTCAATTAGCTTTTTTAAGCTTTTTATTCCTTTAAAATCTTTAGGATCATCTTCCGGCATATCCCGGTAAGTACCGTAACTAACGTGGCCGCGAATACCCATTTTGGCCATAGCATCAAAACTGGCTTTTACAAATTCCCAGTTTCTCGCATTATGATTGTAATCGCTAATACAGGTTATTCCGGAATGAACCGCTTCGGCAATAGCATAAGTTGCTGCCAGTTCCATATCTGCCGGGGAATAAAGTTTAGCAAACCTTGCAGTCATTTTAAAATAACCTTCATCAGGACTATCGCCAGACATACTTCTTAATAGGGAAGTCCATAAATGCCAATGGCAATCTATAAGGCCCGGAATTAAAATCCCACCTTCCGCATCAATGACCTCTATTCCCTGCGGAATATCAATATTTTCTCCTACCTCAGAAATTTTTCCACTTTCTACCAAAAGACTACCGGAAGTGAAATCGCCAATTTCTTCATCCATGCTCAAGATTTCGGCATTTTTAATCAGAAAGGTTTCCTGTTGAAAGTCTATAGCTTTCTCTTCTGAAAATATCGCAAACGGACTGATAAAACCGCCCAGACCTATGAGTCCACTTTTCTTTAGAAATTCCCGCCGATCTTTAGACATTATTTTTTATTTAATAAAAAGTAATCTAGTGAGTATCTGCCTGCACCCGCAAAATATAAAAGAAGATATCCACTCATATATAATAAAGGTAATTCCTGTCTTCCAAAGCCATCCGTCCAATGCACAATTAGTGCTGCAACAGCCATGGTAGCTACTAAAGGTAACACGGCTAATCTGGTACCTAAACCTAGGATCACTAAAATGGAACAGATAAATTCCGCGAATACGGCAAACCCAAGAGAAAACACCATTCCAAGTCCTATAGGGTCAGCAAATTGAATTTCATCACTGGTAAAGAAGGTAATTAGTTTAGGAATCCCGTGGGTTAGCATCAATCCAGAAATAGCTAACCGAAAAAGTAATAATCCGAAATCGGTTTTTTCAAGATTTAAAATTGTAGTGTAAGTATTCTTCATACGGCTTAAAAATTAGTTTGTTTCTTTTAATGAAGGCAAAGTAAGTTTATTCTTTTAAAAACTAACAATTATCCGCTTCGAAATAGGACCATAGTGTTTAGGTTATGTCAAACTTAACTAAAATCATTAAAAAATTGATTTACAATATAGTAGATCGAAAAACCATAAATGCAAAATCCAATCCTAAAATTAAATAGTGTATTTCATCGAATTTATTTGCCTTTTGGCGATTATATGAATAAAACTTTTGTAAATTTAAACTATGATAACAATGCAGAAGCAGTTGAGCGATGATAAAAAAATTCCTTTTTCTGATTTTCACTTTATTTTTAGGGATTAATCCGCTTTTTTCCCAGGCATCTGCTACAGCAAACTTTACTGCTTCTGCCAAAATCATTCAGCCAATAGGTATCACCACTACTAATAATATGCAGTTTGCCAATATAGATGCAAAAAATGGAGGCGCTGTAATTTTAACACCGGAAAATACCAGGATTACAAATGGAGACCTGGAGTTAGCCGAAGGAGGAAATATTTCTGCAGCCACTTTTGAGGTTACCGGGCAAACCGGTTTTGCTTTTGGAATTAGCCTACCTAAAGGAAGTCATCGTTTAACCAATGGTGGAGAAAGTATGCTAATCCAGGATTTCACCACTAATTACGACGGCAGTTCGCTTGCCGGAGATGGTAAAACAATTCGTGTGGGTGCCAGCCTAATAGTTAATCCAAACCAGGAGCCAGGGGACTATAAAACAAATAGTGATTTACAGGTTACCGTGAACTACAATTGAAAATTCTTCAATAAAAACTACTATATCGTTGTAGTTTTATCATAAATTTATCCAAACGTGCATTTCAACGAGTATTTTATTTTGGTTATCGAATAGTTTTCATTTGTATAGGGGTTTACCCCCATATTTGCACTGTTAAACTTTTGAACCCAAATCAAAACTAAAAATAATCAAAATGAAAAAAATTACTTTTATCCTACTTACAAGTCTTATTTCAGCAACTGCTTTTGCACAAGTTTCCGAATCTACGGCATCTGCTACAGCTAATGCAGCCGCAGATATTGTTAGTCCAATTGCAATTGAATCTAGCCAAGATTTAAACTTCGGAAAAGTTGCTAATAATGCTGCTGGAACAGTAGTTGTTGACACAGATAGTGATGTTAGTACATCCACTTTATCGCAGATTGGATCTATCACCCCGACAGCGGCAACATTTGATGTAACCGCAGCTGATGGTTTTAGTTATTCAATTGCATTACCAGAAACTGTTGATCTTTCAAACGGAACTGAAGAAATTACAGTAGATAATTTTAATCATAATGCTGAAGGAAATACTACGGGGTCAGGAAGTGCGCAGACTGTCGGTGTAGGAGCTACTTTAAATGTTGCAGCAAATCAAGCAACTGGAAACTACACTGGAACTTTTGAGGTAACTGTCACTTACGAATAGTAAAAATCAATTATATAATATAAAAAAACGCCGCCCCTTGTGGCGGCGTTTTTTAGTTTTGACCAGTATTTGTCTAACTGCTTTTACAAAAATCTCAATGAGAAATTATCTTTTCATTATATTTTTTAGCTTGATCGGGTTTAGTGCTTTGGCGCAAAATTCGGCCTCGGCTACCGTAAATAGCAGGGCTACGGTAATAGATCCCATCCAAATTGATAAAACGGTAGACTTAGATTTTGGCAATATTATTAGTGCCTACAATCCGGGTCAGGTAATTTTATCGCCAGATGGCTCCAGGGTTGCGTACGGGGTGCAAGTCTCCAATGCTATTCCCGGGACGGTAAATCCGGCAGAAGCCATAGTTACTCACGGGAATAATAATTATTCTATTACCTTACCAGACCAATTCACTTTATATAACCAGGAGAATCCTAACCAGGTTTTAATAATAGATCGTTTTACCGTACAACCACAGCAAGGGAATATTACCGATATTATAAAGATAGGGGGAACATTAAATCTTGAAGCTAATCAGACTTCCGGATTTTATACAAATTCCTCTGGTTTTAATGTGACCGTTTCTTATAATTAAATTTAGATTTCCTTAACAGGTAAATTCTTATTCATTATCTTTGAAACCAACGAAATAACAAAAATCCAGCCCCAAGGATATGATAAAAAAACTACTTAGCCCCCTACTCCTATTTTTCATTTTTATTTTCTCAGGACTTTCAACTTACGCACAGGGTGATCTTATGATTATGCCCAAACGTTTGGTATTTGACGGTTCTGAACGTTCTCAGGAAATAAATCTCGCCAATACCGGTAGCGATACTGCCGTTTATGCAATTTCTTTTGTGAACTACAAAATGACTGAAAAAGGGAATTTTGAACAGGTAGATGAACCTGAAAATGGACAGCGTTTTGCAGAAAATTTCCTAAGATATTTCCCAAGAAGGGTTGCTTTGGCTCCTAATGAAGCTCAAACTATTCGTGTTCAATTAACAAGAACCGGGAACCTGGAACAGGGTGAATATCGCTCGCATATGTATTTTCGCGCTGTAGAAGAGCAAACTGCTCTTGGCGCCGAAGAGACTGAAGAAAGCGAAGGAATTTCTATTAATATTAAAACAGTATTCGGGATAAGTATTCCAATAATTGTTCGCGAAGGAGAATCTACTACTAACATTGATCTAACCGATTTATCCTTAAATACCGCAGGTGAGAATCCAAAGCTATCCTTAGTGATTAATCGCTCTGGAAACATGTCGGTTTACGGAAATTTAAAAGCTACTCATATTGCCAAAAACGGCACCGAAACCGAGATTGGAATGGTAAAAGGAGTTTCAGTCTATACCCCAAATTCAAAAAGAAGTTTCAGCTTTGAGCTTAGAAATGCCTCTCAAGTAGATTTGAGCCAGGGAAAACTTAAGCTCCAATATTCTGAAGATAAAGGAGAAACTTTGGCTACCAAAGAAATCGATCTTTAAGTATTTCTAGTTTATGGAAATAAAATACCCGGGGATTTCTTCTTGCCTTAAACCAGGTTTATTTCTGGTGGTTTTTTTGTTTTTCGGGTTTAACGGGGAAGCGCAGCAAATATTAAATGTAGAGCCTAACTCAAATTCAGTCTGCCAGGGAGGGGATATTAATTTTCAATTTCTTGTTCGAAATGGACAGGGAGGAACAGTTGGCTTTGATACCGAAACAATATATACCGTTCAGATTGTTTATACTTTTCAATCAGGAAATACACTGTATTATACTCCGGTTAATTCCTTTGATTTCACCAACAAACCGGGTCCTCCAAAAAGAGTTTTTGAAGAAAGAATTATTAGTCATACCATTTCTATAGGTAGAGATATACCACCAAGAAATGATTATCAACTTTTAATTACTTCTACCAATCCTGGAGTTCCAGTAAGAACTGAAGGAATTTCTGCTCAAAACTTTCAAGTTAATACTAACTCTAATATAGTTTATACCGAAACAGAATCTGGCAACAACTCCTGGATAGGTCACGTTTACGACGGAACAAACCAAAACACAACTTTTGATCAAAATTTTAATAATTATATAGGAGGATATACAGAAAATCTAAGTTTTGATCAAAGCTTTGGCGGCAACACGAACAATTTTCAGTTAGGAACCGGTAGTTGTGCTCCTTCAGTTTACACCGAAACATTTGCTGTAAAATATAGAATGAATAGCAACCTTGAGGGTTTATATGCTTTAAATATAGGTTCCGATGATGGTAGTAGGTTAAGTGTAGATGGCGAACTAATTTATAATGACTGGAGTGATCACGCTTATAGAAGTAATAATATTCTATTAAGTTTATCAGGTAATAATGAATTAATTCTGGACTATTACGAAAATAGTGGAGGAAATCGTATTAGTGTGGGACAACCACAACTTCTTATAGAAAACATTTTATCTAACAATCTCAATCAAATACTTAATTCACAAAATTCTGGCCAGGCAATCACGGGAGACGAATTTAATAATCTTCCAAACGGGATGAGTCGATTTGGTAATGGTTATCAATGGGTTTATAGTAACATGGAAAATGGAGAAACCAACGAAATCCCGGGAGCTACAAATTCAAGTTTTACTCCAAATAGAAATCTAGCCCCATTTAATACTGAAGGTACTTACTATATTTATAGAATAGCTACTCTAACCAGTAGTAATAACCGACTGGGAAATGCCTATAGGGCTAGCATTACTTCTAATCCCGCTACTGTTATAATAGAAGAACCGATCAATATTATTGAACAACCTGGAAATATTACAACGTGCCAGGGTAATCAGGTTAATTTCATTGTAAATGCTGAAGGACAAAACCTTACCTACCAATGGCAAAGAAATGATGGAGGAAGCTCAGATAATTTTTTTAATATAGAGGCCAATAGTAGTTTCCAGAATGCTAGAACTTCAAGCTTGCAGGTTAACGCGAACGAAATTTGGTTGGATAATAAGAGGTTTAGAGTTGTAATTACTGATCAAAATGGAAATTCTATTATATCCAATTCAGCTTTATTACGGGTTAATCAAAGTCCTCGAGGCGTAAATACACAGCCTACCAATCAAGTGGTATGTGCAGGAAATGATGCATCCTTTCAAACCTATACTTCAAACGATAACCGGCAATGGCAGGTTAGTGAAGATAATGGCAATTCCTGGGTCGATCTTTCTAATAATGAATTCTATCGCAATGTGAATGAGCAAAGATTAGATATCATAAATGCGCCAGTAAGTTTTGATCAGAATTTATACCGAATAAAGATCTCCAATCAAAATTGTAGCGTATTTAGTAATCCTGCGAATTTGAAAGTCTATTTAGATCCTATTACAGAACAGCCCAGCGATGTTAGTGCTGAGTTTGGCAATAATGCAGTAATTGAAGCCGGTGTAAATGGAAACAATCTCTCCTACCAATGGCAAACATTCAGCTCTAATTGGTATAATATAGATAACAATGAAAACTATAGTGGTACCAGGACAAACAGATTAGAGCTTATAAATGTTGGCTATTTTCCAATAGATGGGTCACGTTATAGATTATTAGTTACAAACGAAAATGGGTGTGTTTCTGTTTCAGATACAGCTTTTCTCAACGTAGGAGAAAATCAGTGTCCTGAAGAACCTACAGTAGATTTAAATGTACCAACCATTGTTTGCAATGGACAGGTAAATATTAATGGAAATTTTACTGGTACAGGCCCCTGGAATATCCAGGCTTCGATTAATGGACAACCATTTAACTTAAGTATAAATGAAAGGGATTTTAATTACCCAATAAATATTCAGGAATCAACTACTATTGAGATATTAAATATTACCGATGGTAATGGATGTCAAAACAATTCGCCCAACACCTCAGTATCAATTAGCCTTATTGATGAAATAGAAAATAATACAATTGCCGGAAATCAAGAATCCTGTGGCAACTTTAACCCTAATTCGCTTACAGGTTCAGACTTAGGAAACGAGTATTCTTATACCTGGGAAGCCAGTACTACGAATGCAACTTCAGGATTTAGTCCCGCCCCTGGCAATAATGATCAATCAAATTATGATCCTGGCACGTCAGATCAGACTACATGGTACCGTAGAAAAGTAAATGTTCAAAATTGTACGGAAGCTGTTTCTAATGTTGTTGAGGTAACCGTCAATTCTGAAATCACAGACAATAATATTTCACTTTTCAACGGAAATACAAATACACTTCAAGCAACAGCAAATGAAAATGGAGATGTAAATCTAGAGGCGCCAGAAGGAACAGTTTTTACTTATGTAAATTTTGCCAGCTATGGAACTCCCGTTAATAACGTCGGGAACTTTAATATTAATGAAAATTGCCACGCCAACACCAGTCAGGCTGTTACAGAATCTTATTTATTAGGAGAAAATTCGGCTACTATTCCGGCGACTAACGGTGTTTTTACCGATCCCTGTGTAGGTACCGTTAAACAACTTTATATTAGCGCGACCTATTCTGAAGCATTTTGTACAGGAATTGATCCCGGCACCGTAACCGGTACAGAAATAGCTGGAAATAATATTTCCTATACCTGGCAATTGAGTACAGATGGGCCTGCTTCCGGTTTTGCTCCGGCCCCGGGCAATAATAATCAACAACATTATAATCCAGGAATTTTATACCAGGATATTTGGTTAAAACGAATTGTAAACTCCGGTAGTTGTACTAAAGAATCCCCTGTATTATATATTCCCGTAAAGGGAAAAAACACCTGGACAGGGACCGAAAACACTAACTGGAACAATACCGCTAATTGGAGTTGCAATACTTTACCAACCCTGGAAACCGATGTCTTGATTCCAGATAATTTAGCTTCCGGAAATTATCCTGAAATAAACACCGGAGCTAACGCCTTTGCTAAAGATCTTGTCATTGAAAATAATGCTTCAGTTAAAGTAAACGATAACTGGTTACGAATAGCAGGTAATCTTAACAATAACGGAATTCTAAATACTGAAACCGGAAGTATTTCATTCCAGGGTGCTTCAGCTCAAATAATTCCTGATGCGGCTTTTCAGAATAATCGTATTAGAAATTTGAGAATCGATAATACTTCGGGAGTAACTTCAGAAGCGATAATTGAAATTACCGGCACCTTAAAGGTAGAAAACGGAAATTTCAATACCGGAGATTACCTAACATTAATTTCTAATGAAAATCAAACCGCACTTATCGACGGTACAGGTAAAGGTGAAGTTATCGGTCTGGTAAATATGCAACGATATTTAGATAGAGCCTTTGGCTATAAATATTTCAGTTCTCCGTTTCAAAATTCAGTAGTTGAGGATTTTGCTCCCTATATGGATTTTCAGGATCCTGTAACCCAATTCCCAAACTTTTATCGTTATGATGAAAACCGAAATGTTGCTATAAACGATACGGTTCGAGATGCTACAGGTTGGACAGTTTATACAAATCCTGATAATATTCTGAATATAGCAGAAGGTTATGCACTTAATTTCGGAACTTTTACTGTTGCCCAAACCATAGAATTAATAGGTGAAGTAAATAATGGGGAAATTCCAGCAAAACAGTTATCAAATAATCATCGTGACTATACCCGCGGCTTCCATCTGGTAGGAAACCCCTACCCGTCTCCAATAGATTGGAATGCTTACCAGGGATGGACAAAAACCAATATTGATGACGGTATTTATTTTTTTACTGCCAGTGATAGCGATCAGTACACCGGAACTTATACTGCCTATGTAAACAATATTTCTACCGAAAATTTAATGGTAGACGGTCGGTCTTCTAACATTATTCCTTCTATGCAGGGCTTTTTTATAAAAGTAAGCGATTCGGAAACTCAGGATTTGGTCAACGGAAGTTTTGGAATGAATAATAATGTAAGGGTTACCGATTTCGAGCAAGAATTCTTCAGAACTCAAATGCCCGATCAAAAATCGTTAATTCGATTAGAGGCAGGATTTAAGGGAGCTAATAAAAAAGATCCTATGGTGATCTATTTCTCATCTTATGCCACGCCTAATTTTGAAAAAGAAATGGATGCGCATAAATTGATGAATACCGATCCAGCGGTACCAAGTTTTTACAATTTAACCGAAGACAAAAAAGAACTCTCTATTAATGCGATTCCATTTCCTGAAACCAGGAGTTATAAAAAAATTCCTTTAGGAATTAAAGCTGAAAAAAGCGGTGAAATGAAAATAAACCTCTCAGCAATAGATAATTTAAGTCCAAATTTCAATATTTATTTAATAGATCACACCAAAAGTATTGGTCAAAACCTGAGTAGAAGACCTGAGTACACATTCAATATTAAAGAAGGAACCCATAACTCACGATTTGAATTAATGTTTTCTGAAGAAGAGGTTACAAATCCTGCAATAGCATTTAATGAACCATTTGATGTTGAAGTAAGAGATGGCGAGGTAATCGTAAAAATGAATTTAGAAGAAGGTCAGCAAGGAGTTTTACGTGCCAGCACTATGACAGGGCAAATACTTCAGGTAAAACCAGGTGGCGGTAATGATACAGTGACTTTTGAAGGAATAACCAGCGATGGGGTTTATATTATTAATCTCCAGCTTGGGAAAGCCCAACACTCTAAAAAAATAGTAATCAAAAAATAAAAAACAATATGCATAATTTCGGTTTTTTCAGAAAATATATTTGGCTATTGTTATTTATATTTTCGACAGTAGAAATTAGCGCTCAGGAGAATCCTCCTATCCCAATAGAAGTTGAAGTTAGAACCTCCAGAAACCTTAATTTTGGCTCGTTTACTGCTGGAAACAGTGGTGGAAATGTTACGGTAAGTTTTGATGACCAACGAACCGTAGATGGTGATATTTTTGAATTGAATTTTGGCCAACCTGTATCTGCAGCACTATTTGATGTTTACGCAAATCCCGGTACAATTATTCAAATTGAAGATATGGGTTCATATCCATTAATAAATCAGGATACTGGTCTGGAAATTCGACTGCTGATTAACAGTTTTAGTACTGGGCAGCGCACCTTCGTAACCCAGGCGCCCAATTCACAAACCCCTAATGAAGTTTTTGTTGGCGGAACATTACAAATTCCTTCAGATAATTCTGGAAATCTTCCAGGCAACTATCTTGGTACCTTTACCCTTAATTTTATTCATCAATAGTAAGAAAGCTCGGCTTAATGCAAACCCTACTTCGCTTTTTTTCTATGGAGATTAATATAAAGCTATTTCCGGTAATTATAGTGATGCTCATTTCTCTTCAAGGAATGGCCCAGGAAGATTTTCCAGAATACGATGAATTAAGCGTAGAAATGAATGTGCCCGACCTTGGAACTATAGAAATCCCAATTGCTATAAAAGGTCAGGATGCTTTTATTCCAGTAAAAGAACTTTTCGATTATTTAAAGATAAAAAACGAAGAAACTACAAATGGAATAGCAGGTTTTATTATTAACCCCGATTCTACATACCAGATAAATCCTTCTGAAAACAGGATAATTTATAAAAATGAAGAATTTCCACTTTCTGAAGAGCAATACATACAAACCCCACTCAATCTTTATCTAAAATCGAATCTCTTTGGAGAAATCTTCGGTCTAAATACTAATTTTTCCTTTAGAAGTCTCTCGGTAACCATGAAAACTGAGAAAGATCTCCCTGTTATAAAGGAAATGCGACTTAAAAAAGTGAGGGAAAACCTGAATCGTGTAAGAGGTATTGTAGAGCCTGACACTAGCCTTGCCAGAAGTTATCCTTTTTTTAAAGGCGGTGCGTTAGATTGGGGCGTAGTCACCACACAACAAAGTGAATTCGAAAATGACAACCGCTTATCTTTAGGCCTTGGTACGATTTTTCTTGGAGGCGAAACCAATTTAATGCTAAATTACTCCACTCGGGTTCCCTTCGATTCCCGAAACCAGTTTTATCAATGGCGCTATGTAAATAATGAAAGCCGATTGTTTAAACAGGTTACCGCCGGTAGAATTTTCACGAGAGCCACTTCTTCCCTATTTGCCCCTGTAAGTGGTGTACAGGTAAGTAACAGTCCGTTTCAAAATCGAAGATCTTTTGGTACTTATTTGCTTAATGATTATACCGAACCCCGTTGGACGGTAGAGTTATACGTAAATAATATTTTAGTTGAATTTACCCAGGCTGATGCTTCAGGTTTTTACACTTTTGAGGTGCCGCTTATGTATGGTAATACAGCTGTAAGTTTAAGATTTTATGGTCCTTACGGCGAAGAACGTATAGAACAGCGGGTGATAAATATTCCCTACAATTTTGTTCCAAAAAATGAATTGGAATACACCCTTAGCGCGGGAATTGTAGAAAATGAAGATCTGGACCGCTTTTCACGCTTAAATTTTAACTACGGACTCAGCAATTCTATTACTATTGGGGGTGGTGCCGAGTATTTTACCGGGGTTTTAGACCAGGAAGTTATGCCATTTGTAAATTCCTCTATTCGTTTTGCTTCAAATTTTCTCTTTACGGGAGAATATATGCACGGGGTTAAAGGAGAAGGAATATTGAGTTATCGCACCCCAGGAAATATCCAGGTAGATCTTAATTATATAAAATACGATGAAGATCAAACCGCCATCAATTTTAATTATTTAGAGGAAAGAAAAGTGAGTTTTTCTGCACCAATTCGGTCTAAGAATTTCTCTATGTTCAGCAGGTTTAGTGTGAACCAGATCATTATGCCAACTACCGAATTTACTACTGCGCAATTATTACTTTCAGGGGCAATTATGGGCATTAGCACTAACCTAACTACTTATGGAATTTATAATGATAGGGTAAAACAGCCCACAATTTATACCTCGCTTTCTCAGAATTACCGACTTCCGAATAAATTTTTATTTTCTCCCCAGGTACAATATGATTTCAGCCGAAATCAATTCAATAACATTATCCTGGAAGTAGAACGCCCGATTTTTGAAAACGGATTTCTAAATGTCGCCTATGAAAATAATATGCTTAGAAATGCCCACATTTTTGAAGTTGGTCTAAGATATGCCTTCAATTTTGCGCAAACCTCGGTAACCTCTAGAATTGGAAACAGAAATAATTCCTTTGTACAATCTGCTCGTGGTAGTTTGTTGTTAGACGATAATACCGGCTATATTATGGCAAATAACCGTACTGCAATGTCCAGAGCTGCGCTAAGCATAATTCCATTTCTTGACTACAATTCCAATGGCAAAAGGGATCCTATGGAACCTAGTATAGCCGGCCTGGAACTAAAAAATACTTCTGGAAGGCTTTCTTATAACGAGGATCAAACGGTATTAAGAATTACCGAACTTCAGCCTTATATAGACATTATTCTTGAGGTTGATCCAAACAGCCTGGATAATATTGCCTGGAAAGTAAGGAACGAAAAGATAAAAGTGCACACGGTTCCTAATCAATTTCAGGAAATTGAAGTACCGATAGAGGTTTTAGGCGAAGTTGCAGGAATGGTCTATTTTAAAGAAGGAAACAGTCTTCGTGGCCAGGGTAGAATTACAGTAAATATTCTAGATAAAAATGGAAACCTTGTAAAAGAAATTTTAACCGAAGGAGATGGCTACTTTACTTATTTAGGATTAAAACCAGGCGAATATACTGCTGAGATAGACCCGGTGCAAATGCAGAAATTAGGTTATACATCCAGCAAATCAATCGAGTTTGAAATTCAGGTAGATGAATACGGCGATATTGTTGATACGCTAGAATTTACTATTGAAGCCGATTAAAAAAAAACGATTTCTTCGCAAAATATCTTCTAACTTACTATCGAAGATTCAAATCAAAAACCATAATAATAAAGAAACCAGCAAACCAACAATTGCGATGATGGTTGTCATCATAGACCAGGTTCTAAAAGTTTGTTTCTCGGTTAATCCCAAATATTGACCTACCAGCCAAAACCCGCTATCGTTAACGTGAGATAAAATTGAAGCTCCCGAGGCAATCGCAATCACTATAAGTGAAGTTTGCGCCATAGAATAATCTCCACTGGTTAAAGTTGGGGCGGTAATCCCTGCGGCAGTGATCATCGCAACCGTAGAAGAACCTTGTAAAACTCTTACCAGGGCGGCCACGATAAATCCGAACATTAAAGGATTAAACCACGCATGGTTCAGGGAATCGGCAATCATTTCTCCTGCCCCGGTATTGATAAGTATTTGTTTAAAAGCTCCACCGGCACCGGTTAGTAAAATAATTATTCCCGCTGCCTGGAATGACTTTGTAGCCACTTTCAGTAAAAATTCTTTTTGCATTCCCCGTCTTACTCCCAAAAAATACCAGGCAACAAGATTGGCAATTATTAAAGCCGAAAAAGGATGACCAATTAATTCTATGGTGTATAAAATTTCCGAAGAAATTGAAATACTATCAAACAAAGGACTTTGCACTAAAGTATTGGCTACAATAAGAAAAATAGGAATTAGAATAATAGAAATAATCAGTCCCGGTGAGGGCGCTTTTTCTTCATCATAGTCTATTTCTTCGGTAAAAGTCTTAGGTTCAATCTGGATTCTTTTAGAGATATATCGCGCGAAAATTGGTCCGCTGATTATTGCTGCAGGAATTCCTGCTAAAAAACCGAAAACAATTACCCAACCTAGATCTGCACCCAAAATATCGGCCACTGCAATAGGACCTGGAGTTGGCGGAATAAAGGCATGAGTTATCGCTAAGCCAGCAAGCAGCGGCAAAGCATAAAGCAACAGGGATTTTCCGGTACGTTTGCTCAACGCATAAGTTACCGGAACTAAAATTATAAAGGCCACATCAAAAAATACAGGAATCGCTACGGCAAAACCGGTTACCATCATGGCCCACGGTGCTTTTTTGTCTCCTGTTTTTTTCAATAAAAAAGATGCCAGACGTTGCGCCCCGCCAGATTGTTCTAAAACTCCGCCAAATAAAGCTCCTAAACCTACTACCGTTGCCACAAATCCCAAGGTACTGCCCATGCCATCTTTCATGGTATCCAGAATTTCAGTTGCAGGCATTCCCGCGAGAATTCCTAGGGCAATACAAACAATTAACAGCGATAAAAAAGCCTGAATTTTGAGTTTTAGAATAAGGAAAAGTAAAAGGGCAATTCCTGCGAAAACGGCAAAGAGTAATTGTAAATCCATTAATTATCGTTTTTCCATTGGGTATGAAAAAATTCTCCTCGAGGCTTATCGGTACGTTCATAAGTATGCGCCCCAAAATAATCCCTTTGCGCCTGTAGCATATTTGCAGCATTTTGCGCCGATGTAAAATTTAAAAGATAATTTGTCGCCGCCGATAAAACCGGCACCGCATAACCCGCTTGTAAAGCGACTGCCACTGTTTTACTCAGTGCAACCTGATTAAGCCTAATCTCTGAAATAATATTCTTATTCTTTAATAAGTGATTATCTGAATTCTTAAAAATATCTACCAAATCTTCCATCAAACCCGATCGAATAATGCAGCCGTTGGTCCAAACCCGGGAAATTTCCGATAAATTGAGCTTCCAGTTATATTCTGAAGAAGCCACCCGAAGCAGATCATAACCTATAGCGTGGTTAATGATACTACCACTTCTATATGCCTGAAATAAATCCTTTTTTACATCGTCAATATTGCCTGTTTGTATTTTATCCTGTTCATAAACCTTTTGAGCTTCCACACGCTGATCTTTCATTCCAGAAATATTCCTGGCTAAAACTGCTGCGGTAATTGTATCTAAAGGCACGCCAAGTTCTAAAGCTGTATTAGTAGACCAACCGCCGGTTCCTTTCTGTTTTGCTGTGTCTAGAATTTCATCGATCAGAAAACCTTCATTTTCTTTTTTCCGAAGAATATCTATAGAAATTTCTAACAAATAGCTCTTCATTTCCTTATTCCAGGATTCAAAAAGATCTGCAATTGTTTCAGGGTTTGAGTTGGTATAAAATCTCAGGAAGTGATAGATCTCTGCAATTAGTTGCATTTCGCCATATTCAATACCATTGTGCAGCATCTTTACGAAATGTCCAGCACCATCGGGGCCTATATGAGTGCAGCAAGGCTTTCCGTTTTTATCTTTCGCGGCAATTTTTTCCAAAAATGGCCCCGTTTGCATATAAGCTTCGGCAGAACCACCGGGCATAATCGAAGGACCCTTTAAGGCGCCTTCTTCCCCACCCGATATTCCGCAACCCATAAAATGAATTCCTTTTTCGCTTAAAGCCTGTTCGAGTCGTAAAGTATCTTTATAATGGGAATTTCCACCATCGGTAATGATATCGCCTTTTTGCAAATGAGGAAGTAAACTTTCAATAACAGCATCAACAGGAGCTCCGGCGTTTACCATTAATAATATTTTCCTGGGACGTTTTAGGGAGGAAACGAATTCCTTTAAATCATCAAAGCCCTGAAAACTATACTTTTCAGCATTTTGCTGAACAAAATCTTTAGCAACATTTTCTTCTTCTCCTGGAATATGCCGATTAAAAACAGAAACTTCAATATTTTTCGAAAGTAGGTTTAGGGCCAGGCTTTTACCCATAACTCCAAGACCTATAAGTCCCATTTCTGCTTTATGAACATTCAAATTTGTCATGATTGTTTTTAAAATATTTTCTTCAGAAGTGTTTACATTTATTTGTAATGCATTTTTGGGTTTTTCCAGGGTTTCAAATTGAGAATTAAGCATTTCAGACTTAAAATAATGGCCTTTTCTTGATTCTAATCGATTTAAAATCACTTCATAATCTGCTTGCAGGAAGATCCATTTTAAATCCTGCTTTGGAATTGAAGTTAGTTGCGTTCGGTATTTCTCCTTTAAAGCAGAACAGGCCAATACAGCGCCAGTATTTTTATTCCATTTTTTAATATTTTCAGCTAAAACTGTTAACCAACCTTTTCGGTCTTCATCCTGCAGCGGAGTTCCATTTTTCATTTTCTCCACATTTTCTGGCGGATGAAAATCGTCTGCATCATAAAAGGATAAATTCAACTCCTTAGCCAGCAATTTTCCAATAGTAGTTTTCCCAGATCCCGAAACACCCATCACAACATAAACGCTCATTAGTATGTGATTTTTAGGATTTCCAGTTTCCGCGTTTCTTCGCCTAATTTAAAATCAATTTTATCTCCCACTTTTTTGCCTGTAACCGCTTTGGCAATAGGTGCTACAAAAGCAATTTTTTGATTTTTAACATCGGCTTCATCTACCCCTACAATCTGGAATTTTTGATTTATATTATCCTGTGTAAATTCTACCACCGCTCCAAAACGAACTTCATCTTCTGGCTGATCTTTTGGATCTAACAATCTTGCAGTGCTAATTCGCTCTCTTAACAGTTTAAGATTACCATCTATAAACGCCTGAGCTCTTCTGCGTTCGGTATCATTTTCTTTATCGAGATTGGCACGTTCTTCTATAAGTTCTTCCTCTTCATTCTTTAACTCCTGTAATGCATGTGGAGTCACATAATTGGTTTCTCCCGCAGGTAAAGCCGCTCTTGGCGGAATTATAGGAGCTTCTTCCTGGTCGTCTTCTTTTACAAATCCTCTGCTCATATTTTTGTTTTAAACATCAAAGTAGTAATTATAATGACTCGATAAAAATAATCGGGATCTATTAAATCATAAATATTTCAGAAGAAGCTTTTAAACATCGCTTATTCACTTAATTTTATTTCATAAATTTAAGTAATGAGCATCGAGATAGCGATATTGTTTTTTATAATAATTGTGGTAATTGTTTTGTTTGCACTGGAAATATTTCCGGTAGATAAAATTGCTTTTTTTATTCTCGCAGCTTTATTGTTAACCAATATTGTAAGTCCGGAAGAAGCTATTTCAGGATTCTCGAGTCCCGCAACCATTACAGTTTTAGCATTAATGATTATCGCTATTGGATTAGAAACCAACGGCGTGATAGATTGGCTGGCCAGTGGTCTCAAGAATTTACGTATGCTCCCCATATTTATTATGGTTCCTGTTTTTATGTTTATTGCAGGGAGTATTTCAGCATTTATCAATACCACGGCAGTAGTGATCGTTTTTATAAAAATTATCACAGAGCTTTCTGCTAAATATGATATTCCCAATTCAAAATTGCTCCTCCCTATATCCTTTGCCGGAATAATTGGCGGAAGTTGTACCCTTATGGGAACTTCTACCAACCTTATTGTAAATGCTGTAGCTATAGAGCGTGGTGTAGAAAGATTTAGCTTTTTTGAATTCACCTGGTATGGAGTGATATTTATGATAATTACCATCGTAATTGTTAGCGCCCTGGTAAGTTTACTTCCAAGAGCAAAAAAGACCGAAATAAGCGAAGATTATAATCTTGATGAATATATAACCAAGGTTATTATTGCAAAAGATTCCAGCGTAATTGGAAAAAGTATAAGTGATAGTTTTCTCTATAATAATGAAGATATTGAAGTTTTGAGATTAAAGCGTAATGACATTATAAACGATCATCCGGGAAAATTCACCACGCTTAAAGAAGGGGATCAACTTTTATTGCGCTGCAATCTTGAAAATCTAATAAAACTAAAAGATGCTGAAGGATTTACCGTAATTAAAGAGGAAGACAATAAAAAACTAACGGCGCCAATTACAGATTCTGAAGAACTGGAAGAAAACGTACAGGTAGTTGAAATCTTAATGCTTCCAAATTCCCCTCTTATTGGTAAAAGTATTAAAACAGTGGGCTGGTATGATCTTCACGGCGCGGTACCACTGGCAATTAGGAAACGTAGAAATTTCAGAAACCCAAAACGACGAATTTTTAATCGTGGAAAAGATGAAATTGAATTAAGAGTTGGAGACCGCTTGCTGGTGGAAGTTAGTGAAAGCGCGCTGGACGAACTTCAAAAGATTGAAAATATAACAATTCTCCAACAACATAAGAATATAGAAGTTACCACAAAAACTAAACGATATGTTTCGCTGGGCATTTTAATACTTGTGATTGGGCTTTCGGCATTTTCAATTTTTCCCATTCTAAAGAGCGCAATTATTGGCTGCTTTTTAATGATTTTCACCAAATGTATAGACCTGGGGAAGATCTATGCACAGGTAAACTGGCAAATTATTTTTCTGCTCGCAGGAATGATTCCATTGGGCGTAGCGATGAGCAATACCGGGGCAGACCAATGGATTTCAGACCAATTATTACTCGTTTTTCAAAATCAAACCGATACTATTGTTATTGGAATTTTATTTCTTGTCACCATGATCTTAAGCGGATTTATCTCCAACAATGCAACGGCAATTATTATAACGCCTATCGCCATTAGTGTTGCTATGAGCATGCAAATGGATCCAAAACCTTTTATTCTTTCTGTACTATTTGCTTCTAATTTCAGCTTTTTTACCCCAGTGGGTTATCAAACCAATACCATTATTTATGGGATGGGAATTTATCGTTTCAGGCACTTTTTTATAATTGGCGGAATTGTTTCCCTGGTCCTTTGGGTTACTGCTTCCCTCCTGCTTTCGGCAAGTTTATAATTAGGAATCTGCTGTTATTTCAGGTATTTTTGAAAAAAAATTATGCCCAATTTACTTGTAATTGGCTGTGTTTGGCCTGAACCTAACTCTTCTGCCGCTGGTAGCCGAATGCTGCAATTACTTCAATTTTTCCTCGCTGAAAATTATAAAATCACTTTTGTAACTACGGCCGCAAGAAGTGCGTTCGCTGTAGATCTGGAAAAAATGAATATTGCTACAGAAGTTATTAAAATGAATCATCCTTCCTTTGATGATTTGCTAAAAAAAATCCAACCAAATCTGGTGCTTTTTGATCGGTTTATGACTGAAGAGCAATTTGGCTGGAGAGTAGATGAAACCTGTCCTGAAGCGATAAAAATCTTAGATACTGAAGATCTTCATTTTCTAAGAAAGACCAGAACCGAAGCTTTTAAAAAGAATATTCCTGCAGAAGAACTTTATTTTGATGCCGATATTACGAAAAGAGAGATTGCAAGTATTTACCGCTGTGACCTAAGCCTTATCATTTCTGAAGTTGAAGTGAAGTTGCTTCAAAATGAATTTAAGATTGACGAAAACCTGCTCCATTATCTCCCATTTCTATTAGAACCAATTTCAGAAGAAGAAAAGTTAAGTTTCCCAGCCTTTAAAATGCGAAAAGACTTTATTAGCATTGGTAATTTCTTACACGAACCCAACTGGAATGCGGTTTTATATTTAAAAGAAGAAATCTGGCCCTTGATAAAACAGGAACTTCCTGAAGCAAAACTTAATATTTACGGGGCTTATCCTTCGCAAAAAGTATGGAATCTTCATAATGAAAAAGAAGGATTTTTGGTAAAAGGACGAGCTGAGAATTTATGGGAAGTGATGCAAAATGCAAAAGTTTGTCTCGCACCAATACAATTTGGCGCCGGTTTAAAAGGGAAACTCATCCAGGCAATGCAATGTGGAACGCCTTCGGTAACCACAAGCATTGGCGCCGAAGGAGTCCCGGGAGAATTTAACTGGAACGGATTTATAGAAAATCAGCCTAAAGATTTTGCTCAAAAAGCCGTAGAGTTATATTCCGAAGAAAATCTGTGGAAAAATTCAGTTGAAAACGGATTTGAGATTATTAATTCAAGATTTAATAAAGAAGAGTTTCAGCAGGAACTTTCTGAAAAATTATCAGATCTACTTCAAAATATAAGTTTCTACAGGAAGAAGAATTTTATTGGGAAAATGCTACAGCATCATCAACATAGAAGTACTTATTTTATGTCCAAATTCATTGAGGAGAAAGAGAAAAATAAAAAAACCGCCGGTTAGCCTACCGGCGGTTCCACTACACAAAAGGAACAGTTGCCTGTTCACAAACAGAAATCAAACAAATTGAGGTACTTCTCGTTCCTCAAACAATTTATGGTTTAAACCCTGCAGGGTTTGTATCTTGTTTTTAGTATCTACCAGTAAAGAAATATTGTTGTCACTACCGCCGTAAGAAATCATTCTCACTGGAATATCATTTAATAATTCAAATAAGCGGCTTGTACTTTTATCTTCAATAAGGCCTTCACCCACAATACAGATAATACTATGTTCTTTTTCAACAGTGATTTCGCCATAAGCGTTTAATTCTTCCAGGATTACATCTAAATTTCTATCATCGTCTATAGTCAATGAAATCGCAATTTCTGAAGTGGTAATCATATCTATTGCCGTTTCATACTTATCGAAAACTTCGAAGATCTTTTTAAGAAAACCGTGAGCCATCAACATTCGGTTTGACTTAATTTTAATCGCAGTAATTCCGTCTTTTGCAGATATGGCTTTAAGTCCGCGGGAATGAATTTCTGCTGAAATTTTAGTTCCGGGAAACTCCGGCGTAAAGGTGTTTTTTAGAAATAATGGAATTTGTTTTTTAATTACCGGGGATATGGTTTGCGGATGCAGAATTTTTGCTCCAAAATAAGCAAGTTCGGCTGCTTCCTCAAAACTCAACTCGGCAATAGCGTGCGTGTTTTCAACATACCGTGGATCGTTATTATGAAATCCATCAATATCTGTCCAAATTTGAACTTCTTCGGCTTGCACGGCTGCAGCCAAAATCGTGGCGCTGTAATCGCTTCCTCCCCTTTTTAGCGTACTAATAGTATTATTAGCATCCAATCTCACGAACCCCTGGGTAATATAAAGTTCAGATGGCTCCAGGTTTTCTATGCTTTGCTGAAATAATTTTCCAACCAAATCCGTATCAGGGTTTTCCAGGTTGGAAACTTGCATAAATTCTTTGGCATTGAGAAAATTGTTTTGAATTCCTGAATTCGTTAAGAAAGTAGAGAAAATATAAGTAAGCATAGTTTCTCCAGTAGTAACAACCTCAGCATAAATGCTTTCTGAATATTTATTCCGGCTAATTTCCTGTAAACCTGCAAGAATTTTATTTACGAAATCTTTAGCCTGGGAATTTAAACGCGGTTCGTCTATAAGTTCATCTATGGTAGTTTCGTGCTTGTGTTTTAATTCAGCAATAATTGAATCTATGGCCGAATAATCTTCAGCCTTAATATTTTCGGTGATTTCAACCAGTTTATTAGTGACTCCTGCCATTGCAGATAGTACCAAAACCTTCTTCCCACTACGTGCAGCTAAAATGTTTTTTACATTCTTGATGCTCGCCACCGATCCTACAGAGGTACCTCCAAATTTTAATACTTTCATTGCTAAATTTTTACTCACTTTGTGAGACATTTTTTTAATTTAAATATGCTTTGCATAATTAAAATTTAAGCTTGCCCCGGCAAAAAATATCTCTCAATTTATATACATTTGCACAAAATGTACAATATTTAACAATGAAGACAATTACCACCTGTGTGCACGATATAATTAGACATCAACCTTTTCTAGATGATGCCATAGCCCGTGATATTGTAAACTTTAGTGGGCTGGCAGATGATATACAGCCACAGGTTGAAAAGGAAATGCGCAAACCGGTAAAACAAGGTTCAATAATAATGGCTTTAAGGCGATATGCGCCCCGTAGAACCAAAATAAATATGCAGCATTTGCGAGAACTTGGGGATATTGTGGTGAGATCTGGAATTACAGAATATACCTTTTTAAATTCCAATACCATTATTGCAAATAAAGCCAGGTTGCTGGATGCGGTTAAAGATCAAACCGGGGTTTACCTTAATTATTCAAGTAATTATCAGGAAAGCAATATTTTGGTTTCTTCCAGCTTAACAAACCTTGTGGAAGATTGTTTTAGAAATGAACGAAGAGTCTCTATAAAAGAGGAACTTTCTTCCATAACCATCGCCCTTCCTAAAAATAGTTCGCAGTTTGTAGGTTTGTATTTTTATCTATTTAAACTCCTTGCCTACGAAGGAATTCCAATTTTTGAAATGATTTCTACTTCCAATTATTTTGCATTTTTCCTGGAAAAGGAATATGTAAACCAGGCATTTCTATTGATTAATGAAATTAAAAAGTAAAAAAAATTCCCCACTTTTAAAAGAGGGGAATTTTTCAGCTTTTCTAAGAAAGATTGGTTAATACTACTATTTATTCTTAAGAATCTTCAAGTATTCGGTTTGGTTTTACAATTACCAAAACTCAAAGTAAAACCCGGAAATAACTACTCCAATAATTAGAATAATTAAAACTGTTAGTATAAAGCCAATTCCGAAATTGGTCTTTTTATTATCCTTTAAAATATAATCTTTGTCTTCTTTATCCTTTTGGAATTCCATCTGATTGATTTTAGTTCAAAAATAAAATTTCAGAAATATGAAATTGATAACTAAATCTTAAATTATTGCACTTGATACCACCAAACAGCGTTTTGGTGATTCATAGGTAAAACCAGCTGATTTTTTTCTGCATCAAAAAAGATATCCCCAGAGCTTTTCTCTGAAGTTAAAACTTCTGTTATTTTACCGTCTTTTGTTATAAGATGAATTTTTCCTGTAGCCCAGTCCGAAATATAAAAAGCATCCTCCCCAACAGGTTGAACTCCATCAAGATTTCCTATTCCTTCTTTTGATATTTTTTTAATTTCACGAGTTTCCATATCAATTTTCAGGAAATTGCCATCGGTATTTTCTCCCCAGGCGGCAGCGTAAAGGTCGTCATTTTGTGCGTAAAGGCCGTTTACATATTCTAACCTTGTGCTATTTAAATATTCAATAATTTCTCCTTTTTTATCATCAGGAATCATCATATTTGAAGCATCTCCGGGCATTAAATAAATAGCACTTTTCCCTGAATCTGAAATAAAAATGTTACCTACAGCATCTATAGTTATGTCGTTTAAAGATTTTGCTCCTTCAACTTCAATGCGTTTTGTTATTTTTGAATTCTCAATACTAATTTCAATAACTTCGGTATTATTGGTTACATAAACCTTATCCTCGTTTATTAGTAAGCCTTTTGGATCTTTTAAACCGTCTATCCATTTTAAATCAATAATTTCTCCATCTTCAGAAACTCTGGAAATAAAGCCATCTCCATCCTCATTATCGGCCATATTTGAAATATAATATTCCTTTTTAGCTTCATTAAAAACTACAGATTCAGGATGACTAAAACCTTCTACTTTTTTAATTAAAGTAGCCGAGGTACTCTGTGCGTAAACACCGCTAAAAATAAGCAGGCTAAAGAAAACGAGTGTAAGTGTATGTTTTTTCATAATTATCTTGTGTTAGTTTTTATAAAGATACAAAATAGAAACTTTTTACTTTTTAAGGCTTTGTTCTGAAATGCTACTAAATTTATGCTAATTCTAAATTTTAAAATCTGTTTTCATCTAAATTAGCTTTGACTTAACCTATAAACGAATTCATTATGAAAAATATAATCAGAGCTATTCTAGCTGGCTGGGGCGCTAAAAAACTTGGAGGAGGTTGTGGATGTATTGGAATTATAGTTGTTTTTATAATCCTTTGGATAGTCCTGGGTTATCTGGGCCTTGGTTAATTATTCATATTCACTCATTATAGTATTCCACTCCATAGATTTCATTACTCCAATAAGTACAGGGTTAATGGTATCTAATAATTTTGAGTTCTTCGGAAAACTATATCCGTAGTAATCTTTTTTAAGAGTTTTTGGGTGAATCTCAATTTCATTTTCAAGTCCCCGTCGGTTAATCTCATAACGTAATATGGGCTCATCGTAAACAAAAAGTTTGGTTTCTTCATTTTCAACCATACTTATCCCCTCCATTCCATTACTAGCAGCAGTATGTTTGATATTATAAAGATCCAGTAATTCCTGGGCACTACTACTCTTTACACTAGCAACTTCAAATTTAGAAAGATCCTGTACAGAATTTATTTCATCGTTCATGGTTTGTACCGTAAGCGAAGAAGCAATCCCGGCCGTTAAACTGGAAATAATAATAATGGCCATAAACATCCAGATAAGTGCAATTACACGCCCACCGGTTGTTCTGGGCGATTTATCTCCATAACCTACGGTGGTCATTGTCACCGCACTCCACCAAAATCCCTGAAGTATGCCGCGGGATCCATTTCCAAATTCTTCGGCATTCTTTTTTCGTTCAAAAATCCACACCAGGAATCCGAAAATAAAGATTACTGCCAGCAAGATTAATATAGCCGAAATAAAATTCCAGCTAAATAAGTTTCCTAAATAACTAAAAATTTGAGATTCACTTCGTTTGGCAACAGCAGTATGCGAAATAAAATATGGTTGTGAAAATTCCATTCTCTGCATACGGCTATTTGTAACTGTAACGGGATTGATGCTGAAATCTACTTCGTTATTTTCTATACCAGATAACAATTCGGCGAGTGAACCATATTGCTTAAACTCATATTCAAGATCAATTTCTTTATTTACTAACTCCCAGGCATCAATGCTTAAACCGGTAAATTCTCCATCTTCTTCTATAACAAATGGTGGGGTTGGTGTAACGCCTATCAGCAATTTATCGTTTGGAATTGAATCCTGCGCAGATAAATTTATACTACTTAGAGAAATAAAAAGGAGAAGTAAAAAGGAAAGCTGTTTCATTGCCATTTTTAATTAGATTTTCACAACATACATAATTTAAAATTATTAAAGAAATACATATTCAGAATTCTAATCTTATTTTAATTTATGAATACTATAAATTTCTGATATTTGAAACAATGAATATTCTGTTAGTTGAAGATGAGCCAAACGTGGCATCCCTACTTCATAAATGTTTGTCTGAGAAAAGCCACCGCATAGGGATTGCCACCAATGGCCAATTGGGTCTTGATTTAATACTTAGCCACAATTATGATCTGGTAATTTTGGATATTATGCTGCCCGAGAAATCTGGCCTGGAAATCCTTGAAGAACTTCAATGGATTAATAATCAAACTCCAATCATCTTATTAACAGCTCTGGATACCACAGAAACCGTGGTAAAAGGCTTAAATCTAGGCGCTGATGATTATATCGTAAAGCCCTTTAAAATAGACGAACTTTTAGCCAGGGTAAATGCAGTAAATCGCCGTAAATTAAAGGCTGATGTTCCAAAAGAAAAAAAAGAAGAAGTAATAATATACCAGAATATTATTATAGACGATGAAGCTAAAAAGGTTTCTAAAGATAAAATAGAAATAAAACTCACTGCTACTGAGTATAAATTGTTAAAGCTTCTTATTACTAATAACAACAAAGTACTTTCACGGGAACAGATCCTAGAAAAAGTATGGGGAGTTGAATATGATCTAGGTACCAATGTAGTAGACGTTTATATTAATTACCTTCGTAAAAAGTTAAAAGATAATTCAGAACCAAAACTTATTCAAACGGTAATTGGAATGGGTTATGTAGTAAGGTAATTTGAAGATTAAGTATAAAATAGCAGCAATTTTTTCTTTGATTTTCGCTTTGATAATCGGATTTGTATGCATTTTTATTTACACCAGAGTTGCAAATAACACCTATGAACAATTCAATAAACAACTCTTAGATCGTGCTTATACCGCTGCCGAATTTTTATTAGAAAAAGATGAATTAAGTTCTTCTAAATATGAGCGGGTAACCCGACAGTATCTAAGAAATTTACCTTACGAGGAGGAAACCTTTTTCAAGGTTGAGAACAATGAAGTCTTTAAAGAATCTGCAAATCAATTTTATTATAATGAAAAAGTTTTCTCAGAAAGTCTGGAAGGTGAACCTGTTTTTTTTGAAGTGAACGGCAAACAGGCCGTTAGCATTTTCTATCAGGACAATCAGGGAGATTATATTACAGTATTATCGGCTATAGATGAAGAAGGTAAAAATCAACTTTCCCATCTAATTAATGTTTTATTACTAACGTCTTTATTCAGTTTAATACTCATCCTGGCTATTTCCTTATTCTTTGCTTCTATTCTTTTAAATCCTATCAACACCATGATAACCCGGGTAGAGCAAATAACCGCCAGTAACCTGGAACTTAGATTGGATGAAGGATACGGAAAAGATGAAATATCCAGACTGGCCGCAACCTTTAATGCTATGCTAATTAGGCTAGAAACTTCCTTTTACTCTCAAAAAAAGTTTATAGAAAATGCTTCTCATGAGTTGCGAACACCCTTAACTATAATTCTCGGGGAAGCAGACTATGCGCTTCACTCTGAAAAGAAAGAAAATACGGCAGTTTCTTTGAACAAAATTTATGATGAAGCAATTCATTTAAATGAGTTATTTAGTAGCCTTTTACATCTCTCTGAAGTACAGGCACAACAGCCAAATAATGGTTTTGAAATATTTAGGGTAGATGAACTTATACAGCAAATAAGTATACGCCTAAATAAAATAAATCCCGGGAATCGAATACGTTTGGATTATCAGGAAATAGATAATTTAGAAGAAAACTCGTTTGAAATTTTAGGAAACAGGTTATGGATAGATATTGCTCTAAGTAATATTATTAAAAATGCGTTGAAATATTCCAACAATGAAATGGTTAATATTTCACTAGAGCATACTCCAAAATTCAGTGTGATTAAGATTCAGGATTTTGGTCCGGGTATATCAAAATCAGATTTAGATAAAATTTTTACAGCCTTCTATCGTGGGGAAAATAGTAAGAATAAAAAAGGGCATGGAATTGGTCTTGCACTAACTAAAGATATCGTTAAAATACATAAAGGCAGCATAGCACTTGAGACCAAAACAGATAAAGGTACCGTGGTGATCTTAAAATTCCCCTTACCTTAATTTTAATTTTATTCTAATTTCATTTTTAGTAGTCTCTAACCTGGAAAAGCGTTTTTTGTCAGAAATATAAAAAATATTAAATGACATCAAACCTTAAAGTTTGCCTCACCCTAACCTGTTTATTATGGGGAGTATTTAGCTATGCGCAAGAGGAAAGAAATGAAGAAGATCTCCCTCTAAAGCTTCAACATGCTGAACCGCTGTATATCGATTTAATTCGTGATCTGGGTGCCAGAAAAGGAGAAAAAGAATGGAACGTAGGTGCCGGAATCACAGATAACCTGGATTTTGATTCTTACGAATTTCTTGTGGAATATGAATGGGCAGTAGCAGATAGGCTTGGTTTGGAGGTTGAAGTTCCAGTAACCGTTTTCACCCCAAATTCTTTTAACCGAAGACCGCAAAATAGACCTGGAGATCGTATTGAAAGTTTAAAGCTTGCCGCTCAATATACTTTTTGGGTTTCAGATAAATTTCAAACCTCCATGGCACTGGGAAATATAGTAGAGTTTGAATTTACCGACCTCAATGCGATGTCTTTAAATAATTTAACACAGGGCGTGCTTTTCAATCCTTTTTTAGTTGCTGCAAAACGTTTTACACCACAATGGCATGGCTTGATTTATACTGGCCCCAGGTTTTTTAACGGCTGGAACAATCATGAGAACTATTTTGCTTACGAAATTAACTCAAACCTTCATTATATGATTCCTGGAACTGGAAATTTTATTGGTCTGGAAGTAAACCAATTGCTATTAGATGGAGAATTAAAAACTGTATTAAGACCTCAAATGCGGGTAGAAATTAAGGACTCATTAAAAGTAGGTATTGTACCAGGGATCTCACTTAACCGTGATGAGGAACGCTTTAGCTCATTTCTTAGGTTGATTTACGAACCTCATTTTTAATCTTCCAGGTTTTGGATGGAATCTTTAGGAACTTCAACATAGATCTTCAATTTTTTCCGTCCAAAATCTTTTGCTTTTTGAACGTCTTTATCCATATAGATATCTATTTTGTTTTTCCAGCGATAATGCATTTTATCTTTTACCAGGAAAACGCTATCAAAACCTTCAATTTTGACGCGGGTATTATGGTCCAGACCTCTTTTTATCAAATCCCTGGAAACTGCAATGGCATTTAAACCGGGTTTTAAAGTATCTCCCCAGGCCGTTATATTAGCACCCCCGGCTCCCGTTTGCCAGCTAAGGGAATTATAAGCAGATGCGGTAACTTCTAAGGTGTCCCAAACAGTATTGGATTCATCTGAATTACTATTAAAATTACAAGATGAAAAGCCGAAGTAAAAAATTACTAAGTATATTATCACACCGGCTTTCATATCTTTAAATCTTTAATTTCTTTTTCTAACTTAATTTCCAGCCATCGCGGTATTCTCTGCGCACAAACTGATTGGCTTCATCAAAATTGGTAACCCTCATATTTTCTGAATCCCAGAGCATTTTTATATCACGCCCGGGGTAATTGAAATAAGTATCACCATTATCGCGTCTTTTCTCATTTCTTACATCATAACCTCTAATAGCTAAATTAGCGATCAACAAAGTTTCAGTAAGCGGTCCAGCAATTTCGAATGGAGAACTTAATTCTTTTTTTCCGTAACCCGCAATTGCTCCTTCTACCCATTGTGCATAGTGCCCTTCTTCTCCTCCTGAAACCCGGTCATACTTTTCAGCAACATTCACTTCATCGGTTTTTGAAGTTGGTAATAAACGTGGGTTTCTACCATAAGTGCCACACATCATTTTTCCTTTATCGCCAATAAATAATACTCCGTTACCACCATCGCCAAAAGTTTCATTTGGTCCAAGTTCTTCCGGTCTTTTTGGTTTTATTCCACCGTCCATCCAATACAAGGTTACATCTTCACTGGTTTTATCAGTCTTGGGAAAAGTCATTACTGCGTGACTTGAAGGTGGGCAACTCTCAGGAAAGTATCCTCTCTTAAATTCATCTACATAAACACTTCCAACGCTGCACTGAACATCTTTTGGATGACCAAGGCCAAGAACACGATAAGGTGCTTCTATTAAATGACAGCCCATATCTCCAAGTGCTCCCGTTCCATAATCCCACCAGCCTCGCCAGTTAAACGGAACCAAACCTTCAATATATTCTCTTTTAGGAGCGGTATTTAACCATAAATCCCAATCTAAACTTTCAGGAACAGCAGTTGTTTTACCTTCCGGCCAGGGAATTCCCTGCGGCCAAACCGGACGATCTGTCCACACATAAACGGTATGTACTTTCCCTATAAGATCGGCATCATACCATTCGCGCATTTTTCTAACCCCATCACCAGAAGCTCCCTGGTTTCCCATTTGGGTAACCACTTTGTATTTTTCTGCAGCTTCAGTTAATTGTCTGGCTTCATAAATATCGTGAGTAAGTGGTTTTTGCACATACACCGGTTTCCCTAGCTCCATAGCAGCAAGTGCCTGCACAGCGTGACCGTGATCTGGGGTTGAAATAGAAACTGCATCTATATTTTTAGCTTCCTTTTCTAACATTGCGCGGTAATCGGTATAAAACTTTGCCTTTGGAAATCTCGCTACCGAGTTTGCAGCTCTTTTCTTATCTACATCACATAAAAAGCCAATATCAGCTTTTCCTGATTGGTAAAAACTATTGAGATCGCTTTCGCCCTTTCCTCCTACGCCAATTCCTGCAATCACCAATTTATCACTAGGTGCTAAAAACCCGGGACCACCCATAACATGCCTGGGAATAATACTGATTCCGGCCGTGGCTAAAGCGGTAGTCTTTAAAAAATTTCTTCTGGAATTTGATTTTGAGGCTTCATTTTTCTTCATTTTTTCAGAATTTATTTTTAGTTTGTTAAGCTTAGTTGATCTTTTCTAAAATTTGAGTTAATAAATGTATTTACTTATTCCCGGAATTCCAATTTAAATATCAAGCTATTGTCTTTCATAATCTTACATGTAAATGTTTTTAAATTTAAATAATGTTAAGATTTTATAAAGGTTTGGGTATTAATGCCCCTATTATTTGGAAGCGCATTTTATAACTGTACCTTTGCACTCTTTAACGGGCAATATGTTAATAAAGCCCATTATAATTTTTGAAAAACAACATTATGAGTCAAGTAAAAGCAAATGACACGGTAAAGGTACATTACACAGGTAAACTAGCTGACGGGCAGGTTTTTGACAGCTCCGTAGAAAGAGGTGAGCCTATAGAATTTACTATGGGACAGGGACAGCTAATTCCTGGTTTTGAGAAAGGCCTTATCGATATGAAAGTGAACGAAAAGAAAACTATAAATATTCCAAAAGAAGAAGCTTACGGAGAGCCAAGAGAAGAACTTGTGCAAGAAGTACAAAAAAGCCAGCTTCCAGAAGAAATTAAGCCGGAAGTAGGAATGGGACTTGTTTCTAAAAGCCCTGACGGTCAGGAAATGAATCTTGTAGTTAAAGATGTAAAAGAAGAAACTATTGTGGTAGATGGAAATCACCCACTTGCAGGTAAAGATCTGGTATTTGATCTTGAAGTAGTAGAGATTAAGTAATTTCTTTTAACTTATATTAAAAGGCCCGAAGCTTCCTAGTTTCGGGCTTTTTTGTTTTATAATTGGAAAAACTTGATATAAGTAAACTACTTCAGAGCAAGCTCTCGAAGCATTATTACCCAAAAATATAATTTGATTTCGAGGCGTCCCTACTCGTTGGGACGGAGCATTTAATCTCGATTATCGAGTTAGGTTGGGTTAAGGTTTTGATAATAATTTTAGTTTGCCTTTAATGATTCCTATCTTAGAGATAAATCAAAAAATTAGTATTATGAAAAGAAATGGAACCGCAATTTGGAAAGGTAATCTTAAAGAAGGTAAAGGAACAATTAGCACCCAAAGTGGTGTTTTAGATAAAACGCAATATTCGTTTAAAACAAGGTTTGAGGATGGAATTGGCACTAATCCTGAAGAACTAATAGGCGCCGCACATTCCGGATGTTTTACGATGCAGCTTTCGGCGAACCTTACTGAAGAAGGTTTTGAGCCTGATGAGTTAGAAACCAAATCTGAAATCACTTTTGAAGATGGTGCCGTCAAAAAATCGCACTTAATTTTAAAAGCAAAAGTAAAAGGAATTGAGAAAGAGCAGTTTGAAAAAATAGCCAATGATGCTAAAGAGAATTGCCCAATTTCCAAATTACTGGATACCGAAATCACTTTAGAATCTCAATTGATTCAATAAGTTTTTGAGGATATTTTTATTCTAAAAAAATTAAGCCACCAATTCACTAATTAATGTTCATGAATTCGTGGCTTAATTTATTTTAATGAAGCTTTTAAAGCTGAAAATACTTGCTCTTTAAGAGCTGAGTTCATTCTGTTATTACTCACAAATTTCTGGGTCACTTCCAGTTCAACTCCCATATAATTTTCAGGAAACCTCTTCCGTAAATAAGTAGTAAATCCATCTGCTTTTCCCAAATAAGGATAATTAAACCTGATTTTTAAATCGGGATCTTGATCTTTTAAATTTCGTTTAAAATTTTTACAGAATTCTTTTTCTGCTATTCTTGATGGATCATAAAGCAATCCAATATCTGTATTTCTAATCTCTTCGTTTAAATTTGGAGTAAAAGTGTGCACCGAAAAATGTAGCACCTTCTCCCCTTTTCCTATTAAGCTAGAAATTTGCTTTTCTACCGAATCTCGATATGGAAAATAGTATTCGTTTAAAAGCCTGGTTTTCGAAGTTTCAGAAAGCTTTTTAGTGAATTCAGAAAATAGATTAGAATGACTTTTAGATCTATTTACTTCTACCAACAAACGCCCCGTTTCCTGAAAAAATGAAAAATCGGCTAAGACTTTCAGCTCATTAAACAGATCTAAGGCACCGGGATCATACCCGCGATGAGATTCCAGAATTTCCTTAGCATTAATAAATAAATCCTGATATTCCTGCGGAATAGTATTGAAAGCATGCTCGCAGGTTAGAATCAGTTTCACGGATTAAAGAATTTATTTTCTTCCAGGCAATCTGCTAACTCAAAATAGGTTTTTTTGATATTTTCTACTGAAAAATCATTCCCCACAGCTTTTAAAATTCGGGTAGAAAGGCTCCCATTATTCAAT
The DNA here is from genome assembly GCF_000745315.1 of Salegentibacter sp. Hel_I_6. Classification (NCBI taxonomy): domain Bacteria; kingdom Pseudomonadati; phylum Bacteroidota; class Flavobacteriia; order Flavobacteriales; family Flavobacteriaceae; genus Salegentibacter; species Salegentibacter sp. Hel_I_6. The sequence goes on from NZ_JQNQ01000001.1 coordinate 61,203, forward strand.
AAAAACCTGATACTCTCCTGGTGTTTTTCTGCAATATTCCTTTTTACTTTAGAAAATAAAATGCGCCAAATTTCCTTCACTTCAATCGTTTGTGAAAGTCCGAAAATCTTGAGGTAGTCCTTATTACTGATTTTAGTATTTTCAGCATCTTTAATTACCGCATCAAAAATCTCAAAAAGCTCATTTTCGTGCCATTTTTTCTGATCCTCTATAGAAATCAATTCTTCACTAACGAGCAGCTTTAAACATTCAATGATAAAAATAGCAATCGCTAAATCTGCTTTAGGACATTCCTGAACATCTATAACGCGAATTTCTATAGCATTCCTATCAAAACGAGCAATGGCACCACGGGAATTCAAAAAGTGATGATCCAGGATATTTTCAGTATCGTGAGGTTTTATTGCTTTATTGATCGGTTCAAAAATAGTTTTGTGATAATCGTCTTTAGAAAAAACCTGCTCCGGAATTACCTTTCCCGTCATTTGCGGAATTTCCTTTTGGTTGGTCTTATAAACCTGCATCCTGGCATCTTTAAAACCGGAATCTTTTCCTTCAAAAATAGGAGAACTGGCACTTAATGCCGGGATTATAGGTAAAAGTAAACGCACTGCGGCATGTAATTTTCCAAATTCTGCATCATCAAAAAACGGAAGGTTAATATGCATACTTTGCACATTGCTCCAACCGTGGCCGCTGCAATCAAAAATTCGGTTATAAAGTGCGTAAATCTTACTCGAACTGTGTTTCCATAATTGAGTTTCAGTTTCTGGATGCATTAAAGGATGTGCTGCCGAAGGTAAAAGCCTTGTATTTTTTCTTTTCAGCAAAAGGTTTACTTCCTTTATATTTTCAGCAAAAAGCAGATCTAAATTTTCTATATCTCCGGTTGGGCCATTCGTTTTAAGTTCTACTACATGCGCTACCAGCTCGTTGCTCCATTCAATTTCACCGTTTTCAATATCTGAAGTGATTTCACCATTTTTACTAATCAAAAGCTGATCTACGATAGGATTCACTTTGAAGCTGGAGGCATTGATAAGCATATATTCCAGTTCAATTCCAAAAACTTCAAAAAGATGATATGTCATAATTACTTCTTTTCTAATCTTTCTTTTAATGCCGAAATAATGTCGATATAAACCTGATCGCCATAGTACCCGTCTTCAACACCAAAATCGATGTTTGGATTATCATTTATTTCAATCACAAGCGGCTTTCCTCCTACTTCTTTGATATCTATACCGTAAAGTCCTTTTCCCATTAGTTTGGCCGATTTCAATGCGGCTTCCAATATTTTCTTCGGAACCTTTTCGATAGGTAAACAATCTGCATTTCCGTCCTGATCATCTTTTTCTTTAGCGTCCCAGTTATAGATTTGCCAATGCCCTTTGGCCATATAATATCTACAGGCATAGAAAGGTTTATTATCTAAAATCCCTATTCTCCAGTCATATTCAGAAGGAGAAAATTCCTGGGCAATCACAAGTTCAGATTTTTTAAGCATCATCGTTACTAACTCCTGATACTCAGCCGGCGTGGTTGCTTTCTTAACTCCAAAAGAAAAAGTAGAGTCCGGAGATTTTAGAACTACCGGAAGCCCGGTGATCTCCAAAACTTTGTCCTTATTTTCTTTATGGATAATTACTGTTTTTGGTGTTGGAATGTTCGCATTTTCAAGAGCCTCAGCCATATAAACCTTATTGCAACATTTTAAAATCGCATCGGGATAATCAATTATAGCAATACCTTCCTGCTGGGCTTTTCTGGCAAATGCATAAGCCTCATTATTTACCTCGGTACTTTGGCGAATAAATAAAGCATCAAAAGCAGATAATCTTGAGAGATCTTTAGGAGAAACCATTTCTACATAAAAGTTCATCTTTTCAGCGATCTCCACAAATTTCTTTAATGCCTTAGCATTACTCGGTGGCGCAGGATCATCGGCTTGTACTAAAATTGCCAAATCATATTCTGAAATATTAGCACGAGGGGTATCATAACGCTTTTTCGCAAAATATTGCGTGGCAAAATCGTGCATGCTGTCTTTATGATCTTCAGGAATTTCAGCTTCAGAAATTGCTTTAATACTCTTAATGTTCCACTTTGTGGAATAATTAAATTTCACCCTTAAAAAAGGAATTTGAAAATGCCTGTGAAACATGGCACTTAACTCTTTATACTTCTGCGCTACATTTTGCCCAAAATAGATGCTAAGTGTAAATTCCTGTGATTTGATGCCTTTTAAGCTGGTTTGTATGACATCATCAAATTCTTCGGAAACTATTTTTACCAGCTTTGGCTCTCTAAGATCTACAATATTTTTTACCGTAGGAATCGCTAAATGCCCACGGGCTTCTGCTAAGAGTGAAACGTAATAACCTTTAGATTGATAAGAATAATCTTTACAAAGATTGAAGATTCTGGCATTTTTGACCTTCGCAAATTCAGGATTGGTTAGATAGGATTGCGCCGACATAATCTCTACGTGATCCAGTTTTAACTTCCACTTTTCAGGGTGGTTTACTATAATGTATTTGTTCATTTAACTTTTGAAAATTCTACCAAATGTAGGAGAAAATTAAATATGTTTTTCTGAATTTAATTAAAATAATTCATTCAATTTATTTCTTAAAATTTAATTAGTAATTTGAGGGCTTAATTAAAATCCAAATTCAATTAATATGAAATTAAACCTTCTTAGCCTGGCGCTGGTTTTTACCGGAAACCTGGCTTTCGCTCAACAAAGTAGCGATGATGCTTTGCTTGAAAAAGCTAAAGAAATTCACGAAAATGTGATTACCATAGATACCCACGCCGATATTAATATTAATAATTTTACGGAAGACAGAAATTACACTATGGATCTGGACAACCAGGTTACCCTTCCAAAAATGGAAGCCGGCGGACTTGATGTTGCGTGGTTTATTGTTTATACCGGGCAGGATGAATTAAATGAAGAAGGTTTTAAAAACGCCTATGAAAATGCGATGAGTAAATTTGATGCCATTCATAAACTGGTAAAAGGTTTTGCTCCTGAAGAAATAGGTCTCGCTACAAACTCTGAAGAGGTACAAAAATTAACTTCCGAAGGAAAAAAGGTCGCGATGATTGGGGTTGAAAATGGCTATTCAATCGGAAAAGATATTGAAAACGTTGAAAAATTCTACGATCTGGGCGCTAGATATATGTCGCTTGCTCACCAGGGTCATAGCCAATTGAGCGACTCCAACACCGGTGAGGAAGACGACGAATGGTTACACAACGGACTTAGCAATTTAGGAAAGGAAGTAATCGCAGAAATGAATCGATTAGGAATGATGATAGATGTTTCGCATCCTTCAAAAGAGGCAATCAAACAAATGTTTGAGTTATCTAAAGCTCCGCTTATCGCTTCCCACTCTTCGGCTCGTGAATTATGTAATCACAGCCGAAATTTAGATGATGAACTTTTATTGTTATTTAAAGAACATGGCGGGGTTGTGCAAACCGTTGCCTTTAGCGCTTATGTGAATACTGAGAAAAATAAAGCTTTTGCAGAAGCTAGTTCTAAAGTTTATGAGAAAAAAGCCAGTGAAATGAATTTTGAAGAATTAGATAGGGATGCATTAGGCTTATTGAGTAATGAAAAAAGAAATGCCTATTATGCAGAAGTTCAAAAAATAAAAACAGCAGCAGCGCCTGAAATTGAAGCACTAAAAAAGGAAATTGAACCCGTAGGAGTTTCAGATTTTGTAGACCATATAGATTATATGGTAAATTTGATTGGAATTGAGCACGTAGGAATCAGTTCAGATTTTGACGGTGGTGGCGGTATCGATGGCTGGCAGGATGCCTCGGAAACCTTAAATATTACCAAAGAGTTAGTAAAACGCGGTTATACCGAAGAGGAAATAGCTAAACTTTGGGGAGAAAATTTGCTCAGGGTCATGGATGAAGTTGATGCCGTTGCCCAAGAGCTTCAGAAAGCATAATTGAATACTTGAAGATTTAAAAAAGCCTGTCCGGGAAATTCCGGACAGGCTTTTTAAATTCTAATATCTCTTAGGCTTATGCGTGTTGTAGGTCATGCTTGCCTTCTTTGATCTCCTCGATCATCTTGGCGTTAAAAGCCGGTAGATCGTCTGGATTTCTAGAAGTTACGAAGGCCTCATCAACAACTACTTCTTTATCTACCCAAAGTGCACCTGCATTTTCAAGGTCCTTTCTGATAGAGTTAAAAGACGTCATTGTTCGTCCTTCTACCACTTCAGCATTAATAAGTGTCCAGGCTGCATGGCAAATTGCACCTACAGGTTTTTTCTGTTTAAAGAAATCGCGGACAAATATCAGCGCATCTTCATCCCTTCTTAGTTGATCGGGGTTGATAACACCTCCAGGAAGTACCAAAGCATTGTAATCTTTTGCACTTACATCCTTTACCGTATAATCAACATTAATTTCTCCAGACCAGTCAGTTCCTTCCCAACCTTTAATCTTTCCTTTTTCCAGGCTTACAACATCAACTTTAAAACCTTCATTTTCCAGAGCCTCTTTCGGTGAAAATAATTCACTTTTTTCAAATCCGTTTGTGGCTAAAATTGCTATTCTCTTTTCCATAATTTTATCTTCATTTTTGGTTTATTCAAAGATAAAATATGCGCAGCCTATAGTGTGTTAGGGACTTTATAAAAGCAAACCCACTTAAAGTTAAACTTTATTAATTCTCTTAAAACTAATTAAAATTCAAGTTATTTCTTTTTCTTGGGCTTTTGATTCTTTCCGCGATTTTGCTCCCAATCCATGTTATTTTTAAGGGTATCAATAATTTCCTTTTCTTCTTCTAGCTGAGTACGTTTCTGCTGCAATTTTTCCAATTCCTGATAAATTGCAGGCTCACCATATTTGTTGGGCACTACTCTCTCGTTTTTCAAAAGAGCGTATTGCACGGTAAATTCGGCGCCAAAAAATAGGATAAGACAGGTATAATATACCCAAAGTAAAATAAGCACTACCGATGAAGCTCCTCCGTAGACCGAGGCAGGTTCACTTTTTCCAAAGTAAAAACTAATTAATGCTTCTCCGATAAGGAATAAAACAGTGGTAACGGCGGCTCCCAAATATGTTATTCTCCAACGCAATTTTATATCAGGTAGCAACTTAAAGATAGCGGCAAATAATGTAGTAATCACAAGAAATGAAATTCCCGAATTGGCAACTTCTACCATAAATTCAGTTACGTTGGGAGCATAATCACCGATTTTCTCTTTTAGAATCCTTATTAAGGCAGAAATAACCAGGGAGAGTAGTAATAAAAGACCTATAACCATCACCATCCCAAATGATATAAGCCGATCAAACAACATTCTAACGAAGTTGGTTTTTTTGGCAGCTACGTTCCAAATATTGTTCATAGCCATTTTAAGTTGGAAGAACACCCCGGTAGCACCAAATAGCAACATTCCTATACCAAAAATAATCGCCCAGGTAGATTCTGATGCCAAGGCTGCGCTGGCTATCATTTTTTCTATCGCTTCAGCAGGCTCCTGACCTATAAAATCACTAATTTCTGAAGTAAGCCTTCCCTGAACAGCTTTCTGTTCGAAGAAATATCCGGCAATTGTAACCACAATTATCAATAAAGAAGGTAAAGAAAACAATGCATAATAAGCTATAGTAGCACTTCGGGCATAGGGTTCATTCCTATTCCAGCTTATATACGCCTCTTTAAAGAGCGACCATGTGCTTTTAAAGAATTTCATGATATGTGATAATTCTCTTTAAAAAGTTCAATATGGTGTTTGGTATGCCCGGCGGTAATAAAACCTAAAGATCTGCAACTGGTTGAACTTCCACTAACAAAGCCTTTACTCATAAGCATTTCTTCTGAAAAGCTCTGATAAAGTGAAATACCAGCGCTTCTGACCGCTTTAAATTCCCTTTTAAAATCTTTAAGATTCCTGTTCTTTGCAGAACTGGAAGGAACATAAGCATTGTGATCAAAACCCGGTAATTTAATTCCGGGCTCTCTGGCCAGAGTAAGCGATCTATATTGGAAAATACGCTCAACATCGATAAGGTGCTGAATTACTTCCGCTATGGTCCATTTACCTTCCGCGTAACTATATGTTAGGTCTTCCGGTTTTATTTTATCCAGTAAACCAAGGAATTCTTCCTTGTTTTCCAGAAGTAAAATCCCCAGCTCTAAATTGCCGGGGATTTTTTGTAAATATCTGTCGTAGTAAGCATTGTACTCATCAGAATTTAAAATACTTGCTATCATATTATGCTGAATTTCTACTTGCATTAATATTACCATAAAGAGAACGAGTCACCATCTTTTCATAAACCTCCAGCAATTCTTCAGCGCTTTTCCCCTGTTGTTGCAATTCCTGAACTTTTCTAAGGGCGTGCTGCTGAATGGTCAACAGGGGTAGAACTATTCGTTCACGTGCCTGAATTGAAGCTCTTCCAGCTGGCTGATTTTCCATAAGTTCACTATAACCGGTTATTTTTAAAAGCATCGCATGGCTACGCTTATATTCAGCGTGAATTATTTTCCAAAATTCGCCAAATTCCTTATCCTGTTCCATATATGCGGTTAAGGCAAAGAAAGATTTAGTAAGGCTCATCATGGAATTCTCCAACAAGGTTTTAAAGAAAACCGAATTGTTGTAAAGCTGTTTAACTTTATCAAATTCACCCGCCTGTTCATATTTCTCCAGTGCCGTTCCCACACCAAAAAATCCAGGAACATTTTGTTTTAACTGGCTCCAACTTCCCACAAATGGAATTGCCCTAAGATCGTCTAAATTAAGCTCGGCCGATTTATTCCTTTTAGATGGGCGGCTACCAATATTGGTTTTAGCGTAATATTTTAGCGTACTCATCTTTTCTAAATACGGAATAAACTTTTCGTGCTGCTTAAAGTTTGTATATGTTTGGTAACTTATTTCGGCAAGTTTGGTCATAGTCTCACGATCTTGATCGGTCAGCTTATTTTTATCATCACTAAATATTTCGTTAGAAACCCCGGAACTAAGCAACTGCTCCAGGTTATATCTACAGGAGTCCTGAGTACCGAAATTGGAACTAATAGTTTGCCCCTGGACCGTTAATTGAATCTCTTCATTTTCAATACCGGAACCTAAGGATGCATAAAACTGATGTGTCTTTCCACCACCACGAGCTGGTGGTCCACCCCTACCATCAAAGAATATGACTTTAATGCCATATCTTCTGGAAACCTCCGTCAGCATTTCCTTTGCTTTATAAATACTCCAGTTGGCCATTAGATATCCTCCATCTTTAGTACCATCACTAAAACCTAGCATAATGGTTTGTTTATCCCCTCTGCTTTTTAAATGTTCCCGGTAGACAGGATTTTTATACAAAGTCTCCATAACATCCGGTGAAACTTTTAAATCGGGTACGGTTTCAAAAAGAGGAATTATATCCGCCGTTGGTTTTTTCCACCCGCATAACCTTAAAAATGCGAAAGGCTCTAAAATACTTTGCGGTACTTCACTGTGACTTATTATATATCTATTTGCTCCATTTTCTCCATTTTTCTCCTGAATTTCCTTCATAGCGTAGATGGAGGAAAGTGTTGATTTAACGATTCCATCTTCAAAACTTTCAGGATCTATATTCCCCTGAACTTTTGTGAGTGCTTCTATTTGTTGCTTATCGGAAAGCGAAGCATAATTCTCTGGGAATAAATCCGGATGTTTTTTAATGATCTCTTTAAGGACCTCATCGTGTTTTCCTGAATCCTGACGGATATCAAGAGTAGCGAAATGGTAACCAAAAATATTGACTTTATTGATTAGATCATCAATATCTTCTACATAAAGGCCCTGGTGCTTTGCTTCAACTATATCTTTGATCTTATGCAGCTTGGACTTAAATTCTTCAAGTGTCATTTTAATCTTGCCAGACCTAGAAATTGCACTTTGATACAGCGCTGTTTCCATTTCAGCGATAATTGAATCCACTTCGCTAAAGGTCACCCTTCTTTTAAGCCTTCTAATATCCCGATAATAATTCATCAAAATGGTACTACGAAGCCTTTGGGCTACCTTTAGGGTAATTTCAGTAGTCACAAATGGATTCCCATCACGGTCACCACCCGGCCAAAAGCCTAAATTTATAACCTGATTACCGATATCTTCCCCATCAAAGATATTCTGCTGTATATAATTATAGATTTTACTTACACTTTGGTAAAATACATTCTCAAAATACCATATTAGGCTAACAGCCTCATCATAAGGTGTGGGTTTTTCTTTTTTGAAAAACGGTGTTTTTCCAAGTTGGGCCAGTAATTTTTTAATAAGACTAATATCATTCTTTTGAATGGCCTTATCTAAATCGGTGATAATTCCTAAAACGGCTCCTGGATAGAATTGTGTTGGGTGAGCGGTTAAGGTTGGTCTGACATTAAAGCGTTTGAGGTATTCCCTTAACTGGGGTGTTTTATCTTTAGCTTCAGCTTCCTCCTTCACATTTCTAAGGGTTCCGCGGCCATCCATATTATTCACTATTGGAAAAGAGGCATCTTCGATAGCATCAAAAAGTACCACCTGTCTTTCTATGTACTGGATAAACCGGAATAAAAGACTGATCTGGTCTTGTTCAGAAGGACTTTCGTGGTATTTACTGAAGAAATTCTCTATAATTTCTGAAGGGTTTTTGTTTTCCTTAAAGCCCGCTTCACATAGTTCCTGAAAAAGAGGCAGCAGGGATCCTGTTTTACTAATATCGTCAAAAGGCAGCGTTAAAAATATACTATTATATACCTGATATTTTGAAAGTACGCTTTCATTAAAACGCTCTAGTTTTGGTTCTCTGTGCATAATAAATTTTAGTTGATTAAGATTTGATTTAAAGTTATAAAAAAACCCTTTAAACACATTAGCCTAAAGGGTTTTTATAATAAGTTTAGGCTTGCCTACATGTCCTGAAAAATAGAGTGCATTAAACGTTTTTTATCATTTAAGCTCTCCTCAAGAGAAATCATAGTTTCAGTTCTGTAAACTCCCTCAATGTCATCCAATTGAAAGATAACTTCCTTGGCATGTTGTGTATTACGTGCTCTAATTTTACAAAACACGTTAAATTTACCCGTAGTTACGTGCGCGACAGTTACAAAAGGAATTTCGTTAATACGCTCTAAAACAAATTTGGTTTGCGAAGTATTCTTTAAGAAAACGCCCACATAGGCTATAAAAGCATAACCTAATTTCTTATAATCAAGCGTTAACGAAGAACCTTTAATAATTCCAGCTTCTTCCATCTTCTTAACCCGAACGTGAACGGTACCTGCCGATATTAAAAGTTTCTTAGCGATATCGGTAAATGGTGTCCTTGTATTCTCGATTAACATATCGAGAATTTGGTGATCTGTTTCGTCTAATTTAAACTTGGCCATTTTTAAATTTCTTTATTTATATGAAATTCAAAATTAGTACAAAATCCTTGAATAATTGCTAAGGTTTTTGAGAATTATTCACATTTAAGGAGCAATTCTACCTCATTTAAGACTATTTTATTAACTATAACGTTTTCGGCAAGCTTGTTTTGCTGATTAATTTCGATTTTTTTATTCTCACAAAAGATTTCCTTATGCGAGAACTTGCTAATTTTCGGGGCAATTTTTTCTATTAACGGTAATAGAACAAAATTTCCATCTCTTATCTCTTCCTTATATTGAATACCGATATCAACAACGCCATCTTCCGTTTTAGCTTCCCTTAGTATGACATCATTAAATAGTTTTTGATTTTCAGGAATTTCCTGGTATTTGGTATGGTTGAGCTTTTCGAAAGTCTCTTCAGTAATAGCCTTTAAAACTGAGATCAAAGCTAAAAAAACATATTTTCTAGTTTCTTCCCGTTCGTAGTCCCCTGGAAAATGGCCGGCTTCAAAAAGAATGGTGGGCGTTTGGGTCCTTTGAAAGGCATCACCCGTGCAATTGATATTAAAACTATCGTCATACCTTCCTATTCTTTCGGGAAGTAAGCCTGAAAGATCCTCAACTATTTTTGCGATAAGCTGCATACTCTTAATTCGGGAAGTGAAAATTTGCCTGTCTTTATCCATCGAAGGGGTTAGAAAAGATAAAACGGCAGGTTCGGGCGTCCCGCCCGCACTGAAGATAGTACGTTGGTCATGTAGATTCAGGCAAAAATCCGGTTTAAAAACATCAAAAGCCTTCCGTAAAATCCTGCTTTCTGGCTGGCTTAGATCCTGAGCGTCCCGATTCAGATCAATATCATTAGCATTTACACGCGTATAGGCCTGGGCCCCGTCAGGATTTAGCATGGGAATAATACAGAAGCTGCAATGCTGCATAATAGACCTTACCAAGGCCTCATTCCTATATTTACCTATATAACAAAAAAGATCAAAAAGAGCTTTTGTGGTGGTGGATTCATTGCCGTGCATTTGGGACCAGGCCAGAATTTTCACTGAGCCAGTACCAAATTCAATGCTATGAATAGGTCTTCCAAGAACCGATTCTCCAATCTTTTCCACGATGAATTCTTCTTCCAGATCATCCAGCAAAATCTGAATATCTCTTTGCCTGATATACCTTCCAGAAATTCTATTTTCTTTAAAAGAATTATAGCCTTTAAAAAGCTGTTTAAATAACATTGTTTCTTCCATGTTTACAAAAGTAAACATTCCTAATTTCACAAATGTAAACAGGCAAATTTACCATTGTTAATTACAAGTGTAAACAATGATATAACCCAATGAACAAGATACATGGAATTAATCCTAAAGAATTATTATTAATTGATAAAACTTTATATTTTAGGTATTTAAAGATGTTTAAATAAAGTTATTGTTTACCTAATTCTACTTATTTACATCTGTAATTTGCAGGCTACCGAAGGTTTGATTACATTTGTAAATAGCAATTTTGCAGATTATAATTTACAATGGTAAACACTGAAGATTTCTCTAAACGCTTACATAAAATACTGGAGTTTTATGAATTGTCGGCCGCTGGGTTTGCCGATCAAATCGAAGTCGGTCGCTCTTCTATTTCTCATATTCTCTCAGGTAGAAATAAGCCTAGTTTAGATTTTGTGATGAAGGTTGTAAAGTCTTTTCCAGAAGTAGAATTATACTGGCTATTAAATGGAAAAGGAAGTTTCCCTCCTTCCGAAAAATCTTCTCCAGAAACTGAAATAAAAAAAGAGATTTCAACGCCTTCCCCTGTACAAAAAGGAAACAGTTCTCAGAAAAATGAGATACCATTCCCTTTTCCTCAACAGGGAAAAAGCAAGCCGATTAAAAAAATTGTTATTTTTTATGAAGATGGCACTTTTGATGCCTTTGAAAATTGACTGTCCGGTTAAAATAGGTTTATTTTGCATTTCAAAAGAAATTGCCATGATAAAGAAGCTTTTAGCTGTTATTAGCCTACTTTTTATTTTTACAAGCTGTTTCGAACCGGATAGAGATTGCAGCGATTTTAAAACTGGTACCTTCGAGTATGAAACCTATTTAAACGGCGAATTAGCCACTTCCACCTTTAAAAGGAATGATTCTATAGAAATTGATGAATTCCAGGGGAAATCTGATACCTCATCGGTTAGATGGATCAATGACTGCGAGTATATTCTTAAAAATTTAAATCCGAAGAGTATGGCTGAAGAAAAGCCAATTCACATCAAGATCCTTACTACCCATAAGGACGGCTATATATTTGAATATGGAATTGTCGGCCAGGATAAAAAGCAACGCGGTCAGGTAGACCGCGTTAAATAGGATTATTTTCTACGTGAGAAGTTATTTTTAAGCAACTGGTTCTGCTCTTCCATCAGATTGTTCATCTTAGATAAAAGTTCGATATCCTTTGGGGTAACCTCCCGTTTATCATCTGGATTTTCAGCCTTATTCCTAAAACGGTTCATAAATTTTATCACCAGGAAAATCGTCATCCCGATTATAAGGAAATCCAGGAAGGATTCAATTAAAGCTCCGTAACCTACGACAACCTCTTCTACGAGCGCTACCCCATCTGCCTCTGCAACACCTTCCCGAAGCACCCATTTTTTATTGGCGAACTCAATACCGTCGGTCATTAGACTTAATGGTGGCATTACCACTTCCTTAACCAAAGTATTGACCACCGAATTAAAAGCCGTCCCAATGATGATCCCCACGGCCATATCTACCATATTTCCTTTTATGGCAAATTCCTTGAATTCTTTTAAAATACTCATTTACTCATCAAATAATTTAGTCTGACTCTGGGAAGACTCACCGGAATCCTCCTTTTTTCCAATAATATTCAGCTTGTTTTTTTCATCTGAAACAGATTCTTCCTCCACCACTTCTATATCCTCAGCAGGAACATCTTCCTCCTCCCGGTATGGCAAAGGTTCCAACGGGTTTATCTGTTTTACTTTTTCGGTAGTCAGCTGGTTTCCAAGAGCCTTAATCCCCTTTACCGAAATGAACTCTTCAATATTGACTTCTTCATTAGGGCGCTGTTCTTTTCCACGTTGTTTAGAGAAAACTATTTCCGCCTGCGGATAATAATCGGTAGAAACAAGTTCCAAATAAGAGTTTTCAGCTTCGCTGATAAACTTTTCTTCTCTATCCGGATTTTCAATTAGAAAACGTTTTACATAGAAACGTTCCTTTTCAGGCTCCCAGTAAATTGCGGAAATTGGTTTATTGGGCATCCATTTTTCCAGCACTACCATTTCTTCATCAAAACGTGTGGTAAGTTCAGGAATTATAGTTTTTGCAATTCCATCCTGAGTAATAATTAAAATCCGATCTTCTCCTTTAAATTCTCCAAGAAGCTCCCCCCGTTCATCTACATTCAATCTTTTTACGGTTTCATCGAACCAAATTCTCCTTGGCTTTAAAGTAGAAACACCTTCTTCTTTTAATTCTACGCGCTTTATGGCGTATTTAGTAACAATATTTCCTTTTACGTTTCTGCCTTTAATAAGCATATCGGCAAAGTCTACGTCAAATTTTAATTTTTTGATGCTTCCAACCTGTCGCAGGAAAATCGTCACCACTTCAGCTTCTCCATTAGGATTTGCTGAAAAGTAATGCACCTTTGAATCCTTTTTTCCTTGGGATAAGTCATATTCCTTATCTCTTGTTACTGAGGTAACCGAGAAACGTTTAATATATGATGCACCACCCTTTCCATCGCGGTAGATCATATTATAAATTGTACGCTTGTCTTTTTTCTTAAAGATGGCCACGTGAATAATGTCTTTTCCGACAAAGGTTTTGGTATCTACCTTGGTCACCATCATTTTCCCGTCGGCAGTGAAGCAAATGATATCATCTATATCACTACAATCGGTTACATATTCATCTTTCTTAAGCGCCGTTCCAATAAATCCTTCTTTACGATTTACATAGAGTTTAGAATTTCTAATAACCACCTTGGTGGCTTCAATGTCATCAAAAATGCGAAGTTCTGTTTTTCGATCTTTATCCTGACCGTAATCTTTCTTAAGTTTAGTAAAGTAGGCAATAGCATAATCTACCAAATGATCTAAATGGTGTTTTACCTTTGCGATCTCATCTTCCAGGGCTTCAATTTTCTGCTGCGCTTTATCTAAATCGAATTTCGAAATTCTTTTAATCCTAATTTCGGTAAGCCTGGTGATATCCTCCCGGGTTACGGCGCGTTTAAGGTGCTTTATATGTGGTTTTAAACCTTCATCTATAGCGTTGATCACGCCATCCCAGGTTTCCTCCTCTTCAATTTCACGATAGATTCGTTTTTCAATAAAAATTCGCTCTAATGATGAAAAATGCCACTGTTCTTCCAGTTCCTCTAGGGTAATCTCTAATTCCCGCTTCAGCAAATGAAGCGTATGATCGGTTGAGCTTCGTAATATTTCAGAAACTCCAAGGAAAATTGGCTTATTGTCTATAATCACACACCCCAGGGGTGCGATAGAATTCTCGCAGGAGGTAAAGGCGTAAAGCGCATCTATAGTCCTGTCCGGGGAAATGTTATTTGGTAAATGAATAAGGATTTCCACCTCTGCTGCGGTGTTATCCTCAATCTTTTTAACCTTTATTTTTCCCTTATCGTTGGCCTTTAAAATTGAATCAATTAAAGTAGTGGTTGTGGTTCCGTAGGGAATTTCAGTAATAGCCAGGGTATTTTTATCATACTGGCTAATCTTTGCCCGCACCCTAACCCGGCCACCGCGTTTTCCGTCATTGTAATTGGAGATATCGGCAATACCACCGGTTGGAAAATCAGGAAATATTGTGAACTTTTTTCCTTTTAAATGTTTTATTGAAGCATCTATCAGTTCATTAAAATTATGCGGAAGTACGCGAGTACTTAAACCTACGGCAATCCCTTCTGCACCCTGGGCGAGTAACATGGGGAATTTTACCGGCAGATTCACCGGCTCTTTTTTTCTGCCATCATAAGAAAGTTGCCATTCGGTCAACTTCGGATTAAAAAGAACTTCCAGCGCAAATTTAGACAAACGTGCTTCAATATACCTGGGTGCCGCAGAACGGTCTCCGGTTAAAATATTCCCCCAGTTTCCCTGGGTATCTATAAGAATATCTTTTTGGCCTATTTGCACCATGGCATCTCCAATACTGGCATCCCCGTGTGGGTGATACTGCATTGTATGCCCAACGATATTGGCGACCTTGTTGTAGCGGCCATCGTCCAGGTCTTTCATAGAATGCATGATACGGCGCTGGACCGGTTTAAAACCATCTTCCATGGCAGGGACCGCACGTTCGAGAATCACATAAGAGGCATAATCCAGAAACCAGTCTTTGTACATCCCGGTTACCTTAATAAGCTCTTCTTTTGGTTGTTCTAAATGTTCATCTTTAGCTTCTTCCTGGTTTTCTTCCATTAAGCTGTAGTTTTTTGATTGTCCACTATTTTCTGCATAGAAGCTATCATGCCACGCTTCTTTTTACGGCTGAGAAAAGTAGTGTTAAAAGTGTATTTTTTGAAACCACGTCTTCTACGTGAACTTATATAAATTGTTACTGCGGAATATAAAAAGTAATCGCTTACCCTAAATTTCCCCAGTTTTCTTTTTGGAAATTCAGCTTTTTGCACCCGATATTCCATAAATTTTGAGAAAAAAACACCATTATTTTTTAGATTTAAAGTTTCACCGTCGCTATCAAATTCGAAACTCTGGCCTATTTTATGTACATAAAAACTAAGTAGAAGCACCACAATATTCGGCACATAATGGCTAAACCTTACTGGCTCATCGCTGCTCATTAGCTCAATATTTACAAAAATATTGGTCACAAAAATTGCCACTAAAACAATGTAAATTGAGGGCACCACTTTTACTTCATTCTTATTGGTGAATCTCATAAGCCTAACTCTTCAACAAGATCAAGTTCAACTTTAAGATTATCAATAATAAATTCCTGCCGGTCTGGTGTATTTTTTCCCATATAGAAATTTAGCATTTCGTCTATAGACTTTTCTTTATCCAGCATCACAGGATCTAATCGAATATTTTCTCCAATAAAATGCTGAAATTCGTCTGGAGAGATTTCACCTAAACCTTTAAATCGTGTGATTTCTGCTTTTCCGGTTAATTTTTCTACCGCATTTCTTCTTTCGGTTTCACTGTAGCAATAAATAGTTTCTTTTTTATTACGAACCCTGAATAAAGGCGTTTGCAGAATATATAAATGATTTTCCTTGATCAATTCAGGAAAAAACTGAAGAAAAAAGGTAATAAGTAATAATCTAATGTGCATTCCATCTACATCAGCATCAGTTGCAATTACAATATTATTGTATCTAAGATCTTCTAAAGATTCTTCAATATTTAATGCGGCTTGCAATAAATTGAATTCTTCATTTTCGTAAACAATCTTTTTACTTAAACCGTAACTGTTTAAAGGTTTCCCTTTTAAACTGAAAACCGCTTGCGTATTTACATCACGGGATTTGGTAATAGAACCACTCGCCGAATCTCCCTCGGTAATAAACAAAGTAGTTTCTAAATAGCGTTCTTTCTTACTATCTCCAAGATGAATACGGCAATCGCGTAATTTTTTATTATGAAGGCTGGCTTTTTTAGCTCTATCCTTTGCAAGTTTTCTAATTCCAGAAAGATCTTTACGTTCTCTTTCGGCCTGTAAAATTTTACGCTGAAGCCTATCCGCAGTTTCCTGGTTTTTATGCAGGTAATTATCCAGCTGTGTTTTTAGAAAATCGTTAATGTAAGTCCTTACGGTAGGCATCTTCCCACCCATATCTGTGGAACCCAATTTTGTTTTGGTCTGGCTTTCAAAAACCGGTTCCATAACTTTAATACTAATGGCTGAAACTATGGATTTCCGTATATCGCTAGCGTCGTAATTTTTTCCGTAGAACTCGCGTATAGTTTTTACAATTGCCTCTCTAAAGGCGGCAAGGTGTGTCCCTCCCTGAGAAGTGTTTTGACCGTTTACAAAAGAGTGATATTCCTCACTGTACTGGGCTTTACTATGTGTTAATGCAACTTCAATATCTTCGCCGCGCATATGGATAATTTCATATAAACGCTCATCTTCGTGAATACTATCTTTTAGAAGATCTTTAAGTCCATTTTCTGAATAGAATTTTTCACCGTTAAAAATTATGGTTAACCCGGGATTCAGGTACACATAATTTTTTAGCATTTTTTCTATATACTCATTTCTGAATTTAAAATTTTTGAAAATAACCTCATCCGGAACAAAGGTCACTTTGGTTCCGCGACGGCGGGAAGTTTCATCAAGATGTTCCTCTTCCTGCAATTCCCCCTGGGCAAATTCGGCCGCGTGAGATTTCCCATCTCTTGAAGATTCAACCCGAAAGTAAGATGAAAGTGCATTTACAGCTTTAGTACCAACTCCATTAAGTCCTACCGACTTCTTAAAGGCGCGGGTATCGTATTTCCCGCCCGTATTCATTTTTGAAACCACGTCTACAACTTTTCCTAAAGGAATTCCACGACCGTAATCCCGAACAATAACACGCTGATTTTGCACAGAGATCTCAATGGTTTTGCCAGATCCCATTACAAACTCATCAATACTGTTATCCAGCACTTCTTTTAGGAGAATATAAATCCCATCATCGGCACTGGAGCCGTCCCCCAGCTTACCGATGTACATTCCGGGACGCATTCTAATATGTTCTTTCCAGTCTAAAGACCGTATATTATCTTCGGTATACTTTGTTTCCTGGCTCATAAGTGGTTCATGGAGTTGTGGCGCTAATATAAGGCATAGCCTAAAAAGTTAAAACAATGCACTGGTATTTTAATTAACAAAAAATTAAAATTTCCTGTTAATTATATTTTCAAGATAAATAATTATTTGGAAGGTAGTTTTACCAATTTCACCCAAAACTCTTCAATTTGGTTAACAGCTTTCATAAAATCATCAACTTCTATCGGTTTGGTGATATAACAATTTGCATAATTACGGTAAGAACTATTAATGTCTTCCATAGAAGAAGAGGTAGTAAGCATAATTACCGGAATCTTTTTTAGTTCTTTATGCTGCTTCACATACTTTAATACTTCGTGACCATTCATTTTAGGAAGGTTTACGTCAAGTAAAATAAGATCTGGAGTTACCGCTTTTTTATACTTACCGGTTTTATTCAAAAATTGCATTGCCTCTTTCCCGTCCCTAACCACACTTAATTTGTTAAGGATTTTACCATCCTCAAGCGCTTCCGAAGTTAACAGGATATCACCTTCATTATCTTCAACTAACAAAATTTGGATAGATTCCATAGGTATAAGATGAATTTCAAAATTTGAATTTTTAAAATATAATGATTTTTAAATGAAAAACTTAAATTTTATGCCCTTTTAAATAAAAATAAACCATAAAATGTAAGATAATTATTACAATTTCGAAGCCTCTTTGGCAATTGTAAAATGAAATATACTTCCTTTTCCTTCTTCAGATTTCAGCCATATTTTACCGCCCAGGTTTTCTATAATTTTTTTAGTAACCGCTAATCCCATGCCCGTGCCCGAATATTCATCTCTACGGTGTAAACGTTGAAAAATCACAAAGATACGATCAAAATACTCTGCATCTATCCCTATCCCGTTATCTTCAATACTAAATTTCCAAAAATCTTCATTTTCTTCGAAGTTGATTGTAATATTAGTATTTTCCTGCTCTTTTCCGTATTTAATGGCGTTGCTAATAAGGTTTTGAAAAACCTGCCTAATTGGGCTTTTTGGTGCTTTTATTACAGGTAGGCACTTGTTTTTTATGATTACCTTTTGATCAGCTATTCTTTTTCGATAAAGGTGCTTTATTTCATCTAAGATTTCATTTAAATCTACGTCCTCCAATTTATCTTCTGTTCTTCCTACTCTTGAAAATTCTAAAAGATCAAGAATTATTTGTCGCATTCTTTTTGCCCCATCTACTGCAAAATCAATATAAATGAGCCCCTTTTCATCCAGTACATCTCCATATTTCTTTTCTAATTGCGTTAAGAAGCTTGTTACCATTCTAAGTGGCTCCTGGAGGTCATGTGAAGCAACATACGCAAACTGCTCTAACTCGGCATTAGAAATTGCCAGCTCTTTGGCTCTTTCGTTTAAATCTAAATTTAATTTTTTAAGAGAGGTCTCATACTGTTTTTTTCGAGTAATGTCTTGCATTGCGCCAACCATTCTTATGGCTTTCTTATGCTCATCCCTAACCACAAAGCCTCTATCAAAAACATCTAAATACTCTCCCTGTATATTTCTATACCTGTACTCTGCTTCCCAGATAGTAAGATCGCCATTAATAACAAGTTCAAAACTGTCTAAAGTTCTTTTTAAATCATCAGGATGAATATTTTCATACCATGGCGATAAATCTGGTGTTATTGTATTTAGTTGATAACCAAATAAACTTTCAAAACCTGCACCCCAATAAACCCGGCCGGTTATAACATCATAATCCCAAATAGCATCAGAAGTGGCTTTGGTAACATAACGATATCTTTCGTTAGCATTTTCAAGTTCTTTCTCGTAAGCTTTAATATCTGAAAAATCCCTTAAAACCCCAATCATCCTTATCGGTTCTCCCTCATCATTTCTAATAATATATCCATTTTCTATAATATCGAGATAAGTACCGTTTGATTTTCTGAAGGAGTATTCAGCATTCCATTTGCTTTTACTTTTATCCTTTAAACTGCGCTCTAAACTTTTATTAACTTCAGAAATGTCATTGGGATGAATGCCCTCGGCCCAATTTTCAAGTGAAAAATTGCCGTGTTCCCTATCAGTGTCTATCATTTTATAGAAACCATCTCCCCAGGTCAATTCATCTTTTACAACATCCCAATCATAAATTGCATCTTCAGTTGCTTTATTCACAAATTCATATCGCTGGTTACTGCGTTTTAGAGCTAGTTCATTTAATTGGAATTCTATAATTAGCTGTAATATTCCTACCGATCTTTTGATGCTTCTTTGCTCCTGGTTTTCTTCAGGAAATGGATCGTGTTTATAGAATACGGTAAAAATTCCCAGGGTTTGATCTTTAGAATCTATAATGGGATAAGACCAACAGGTATCAATTTCATTCTGCAGGACCACCGACTTTAAATCTGAATTTTCAGCTTCGTCAATTTTTAAATTAATAGGTTTTTCCTCATCAAAAAATGAGCAAATACCGTCTTTTTGTTTAAGCTTTCTCCCCTCTAAAGTTTCCAAAAGCTTATTAGGAATAGCTCCTGAAGCCCATTTAAAAAGTTTCTCATTCTCAAGTTTTTGAATAACGAAATAGGCATTGGGATTAATTCGCTCCAGATCTTCTACATAAAAATTCAATATTTCTTTTAACCTCGTAGCTTTTTGAAAATTCATTTCTAAAACTCTACGCTCAAGGCTCTCCAAATCCTGAAAACGCCTTTTTTCGGTAATGTCTCGTGAATTAAACACTATACCTTTAACAGCCGGATCATCTAAAAGATTCGTTGCCGTGGTTTCCAGCCAGCGCCAACTACCGTTTTTATGTTTAAACCTGGCTGCATTAATCTGAACCCTTTTTTGAGTGAGAATCTTTTCAAATTTATGTTTAACTTCTTCCAGATCATTAGGATGAATAAATTCTAACACACTATGGTTTTGAAAATCTTTAGTAGAATATCCTGAAACCGAAATAAAATTAGGACTGGTATAGACATAATCGCCATTTTCATTTAATACCGCGATGAGATCACCACCTTCCTGTACTAAATTTTTAAAACGCTGTTCACTAAGCTGAAGTTGTTCTTCCGCCTTCTTTCTTTCCCTTGAATCTCTTGCAATCGCATACATAAGATTTTCTTTCTTATCCCAATATGCAGACCAGGTAAGAGGAATTATCTCTCCATTCCTTGAAACATAGCGATTTTCAAAATTAGTCATGGGAATCCCATTCATAATATCTATAGCAGCCTTTTCAGTTATTTCAACATCTTCTGGAAAAACCAAATTCATAAAGGCTTTTCCTATTAATTCTTTAACTGAGTAGCCTAAGATATTTTCTGCAGCTTTATTAATTTCAACAAAGTGACCTTCGGCATCAATTACGGAAATAATATCTAAAGACTCGTTCATAATTTTATTTAGACGAGTCTGTTTTTGCTCCAGATCTTTTTCAACTTTTTTTCTTCGGGAGATATCAGTCATCACGCCCCTTAAACATTTAGGCTTACCGTTCTCTTTTACAACAGAAACCACGTCACTTATCCAAACATAACTACCATCTCCCTTTTTCATTCTATATTCAAAGCTGTGGTTCTTTCCTTTATCAACCTGGCTCATGCAAAAGTTAATGGCATAACTTCTATCTTCGGGATGAATATGGTCTTCCCAAAACTTAGGGTCTCCATACCATTCTGAAGGTGGTATCCCCACCAGTTTTATAGCCTGATCACTAACAAAAGTAAATTGGAAGGTTTCTATATCTAACTCCCAAAAAATACCATCTATACTTTTAATTAGATCTTCATATTGCACTTTAGCTTCAATTAGCGCAATCTCAGCTTCTTTTTTCTCAGATATATCGATTCCTATACATTGTATTTCTGCCGGATTGCCTTTAGCATCAGTTAAAGCAATGAAGTCCCAAACTGTAGTTCGCACATTTCCATCCCGTCTTGGTTTTCTTATTTCTAATTGAAAAGTTGTATCTGGATTTTCCAAACATCTTATAACAGTTTCTTCCACTTTAGAACGGTCTTTCTCAATTACCGCCATCATACAATTTTCACCAATTAAACCAGTCTCCCCATGTATCCAACCAAAATCTTCCTGAAATTTATTGTTGTAATAGGTATATTTCCCCTCAATATCGGTTCTTATTACATAATTTGTTTGCGAATCCAGTAAACTACGTTGCCGGGATTCGTTTAACTCGAGTAATTCGTATGCAAGTTTTTCCTGAGTGACATCTAAAACTATTGAATCCCAGACTATACTACCATCAGAAAGTTTTTGAGGAGAACCAAATCCTCTGTTCCATCTTATTCCTTTTTCAGGATGCAGGATTCGCCATTCGTGAGACCACAAACTCAAATTTCTTGCAGAATCCTTAATAGTTTCCATATGGGTTTTATAATCTTCTTGATGATATAAATTCCAAACCTTTTTATTATCCCGAGCTGCTTCACAGGGCGGAATTCCCCAAACTTCCCTTGAGCCATTACTTATATACATTAGTGCATCCTGGCCATCGGGCTTTAACTGGTACCTAAAAACTACGCCAGGTACATTATCATTTATATTTTCGAGCCTTATTTCTGTTAGTTTACGAGAGGTGATATCCTGGGTTCCGCCAAAAACTCTACAACACTTTCCATTTTTAAATTCAGCTTTCCCGGTTGCTCTTATCCATTTATCAGTTTTTTGAGCAGTGATAATTTCAAGCTCAAGATCAAAACCATCTCCCGATTCAATTGCTCTTTCAACCGCATTTTTAATAGTAGCCCGATCCTTATCGGTTTTATAAAAATTTATAGCCGTTTCTAAAGTAGGACTAAAATCCTGGGGAACACCGTGTATCTTTTTAAGCATTGAAGACCAAAGAAGCTTGTTCTCTTCTAAATCTAACTCCCAGCTTCCTATTTGAGCAACTTCCTGGGTTTCCTTTAACAGCCTCTCATTTTCCTGTAGGTTTTTTATAGAAACTCCCTCCTTATCTCGGGCAACCATATCGGTAATATCCCGAACTCGATGTAGAATAAATTTGGTTCTACCTTTACTATTATTAATTGGAATATTATCGCACTGAAAAATTTTTTTGATCAAAACCCCGGTCTCCGGATCTGGAAGGTCATACCTAATCTCTGGAATATGATCTGGTTCTCCAGAATTTAATGCATTTTCTAAAGACGCTGAAAGTATATCAATAGACTCCTCTCCTAAAGACTCACCTCCAAATGCTTCAAATATTCCTTTTCCTAAAAGTTGCTCTTTCCCAACACCAGAAGCCTTTTCAAAAGAACGATTCACCTCAATTATGGTGAATTTTGGAGAATCTGTTTCTAACAACAGGCAATTATCTGGAAAAGACTGAAAAATTTCAATTAACAGCTTGGGATTAATCATTATGGTTTTTAATTAGGAGCCTTTTTTTAAATAGATGATAAACAAAGCATTATTTCAGGTTGAAAATACTTAAAATCTATGAAAAATACCGGTATCAAGGTATAAAAAACTAAAGCTTCCAGGGGTGATTTAGGTTTTATAAAAAGTAAAGAGATACTTCTAAATTTATTCTGCAAAAAAATCATACCCTTATAAAATTTTCAATTTTCAAATAAATTTCCCTGAAAATTGGGCATAAAAAAACAGGGATTTAAAGCCTAAATCCCTGTTTTAAATTGATTCAATTAGCTTAATTAAATAGACAATTTTTCAGTAAAAATCTCACCAGAAACACTTAATCTAAAAGTGTATTCACCTTTTGGCATTTTTGAAAAGTCAAGTGTTTTATTCACGGTATATTTTTTTTCCTGAACCTCTCCTACTAACTCACCGCTTGGATCATAAACCTTCAAAGTAGCATTTCTTTTTGAGGGATTAGTTAGGAAAAACTTCACCATATTGCTCTCTACTTTATAAATTGGTTTAAAAACAACTGCTGCGGTTTTATCTGCGATGTTTATTCCCGTAGAAGATTTTTTGATAACCGTGGTATAAACTCCATTAAGATCTTCTGTGTTCAAAAAATAAGTTCCAGTTGGAATTCGGCTAAAATCTATTTGTTTACTGTAATGACCATCTAAAGCAGGACTATCCTTAAATAAGATAAATCCAGATGCATCTTTTAAACTAATAGTTCTTATTTCATCTAACTCCACTATAAGAGTTTGCGTTTCATCTACACTAACTTCCACGCGGTCAGCAGCATAAGTATTAATTCCTGTGATTAAAGCTACTAGCAATAACGAATTTTTCAATATTTTTTTCATAATTCTGTTTTTTAATTGTTAATACTCCTTGTTTACATTTACAAAGATAGGTCACTTTATAGCTTCTGAATAGTAGTGAATAAACAAGAAAATGTTCAATATTAACCTTTACAATTATTTAATATTAGTTTATTGTATAAATAGCATACTTTTGAGTTAATTTTGTATAATCAGATGATATTAAACCTATATTACCTAAAAGTTAATTTATTGATGATATGATAAAATCGAGCAAACCCTCTTTTGAAAAAGTAGATCCAAGCTTCGGAAGCTCGTTTTCCTTTAAAAGTTTTAACTATCAGCATCAGAATAAAAACCATACTTTTTGGCATTACCACCCAGAAATAGAACTGGTTTATGTAAATGGTGGTTCTGGAAAAAGACAAATAGGAAGCCACGTCTCCTACTACCAGCACGGAGACCTAATTCTTATTGGTGCTAACTTGCCGCATTGTGGTTTTACCGATAGCTTAACCGACAACGACCGGGAAACCGTAATTCAGTTTAGCTCAGATTTCCTCGGAAAGAATTTCTGGGAGATCCCCGAAATGAGAAATGTTAGAGTTTTATTGGAAAGAGCCAAAAATGGGATTGTTTTTCACGGGGAAGACAAAGATCTAATTGGCGAGAAAATTGAAGCGCTTAATTCGCTTACTAATTATAAACGCCTACTTGGATTATTAGAAATTCTTAATATGCTGGAAAACGCTAAAGATTTTACCTTATTAAATGCCGAAGGTTTTGTACTGGACACCGAGCTGGAAGATAATAACCGCATAAATGTGATCTTCAACTTTGTGAAAAATGAATTTAAAAGAAATATCACCTTAGAAGAAATTGCCAATATAGTTAGTATGACGGTACCGGCCTTTTGTAGATATTTTAAAAAAACAACGGGGAAAACTTTTGTTCAATTTGTAAATGAATACCGACTGGTGCACGCTGCTAAGTTATTGCACGAAAAGCAAATAAGCATCACCGATGTTTGCTTTGAAAGTGGCTTCAACAATTTTAGTCATTTCAATAAGCAATTCAAGAAATTCACCGGGAAGTCTCCTTCTATATACAGAAACGAAATAAAATTTGCGGTTTCGTAAACGCCTAACTCCTAAAAAAAGAGGCCGAAAACCAAAAACTTATTAAATTTCACTAGTCATTAATAGGAGCAATATTTTAACTTAAAGGAAAGCTTCAGAAAATTTTAATCTCGATTATCGAGTAAAACAAAAGATCCCGTTTCAATAGAAACAGGATCTTTATAGATTTAATTCAGAAAAATAAATTTTACTCGTCTTCGTGCATAAATTTCTGCTTACCGAGTAGTTCTTCTTCAGTTTCTACGTGCTCATCATCTGGTACGCAACAATCTACTGGACAAACCGCAGCGCACTGTGGTTCTTCGTGAAACCCTTTACATTCTGTGCATTTATCAGGAACTATATAATAGATTTCATCACTAATAGGTTCTTGTGCCTCGTTTGCATCGGCTTCTTTTCCATTTGGCAGGACAACATTGCCTTCCAAATCGGTTCCATCGGCATAACGCCAATCATCTGCACCTTCGTAAATCGCTGTATTTGGGCACTCGGGCTCGCAGGCTCCGCAGTTTATACATTCATCGGTTATAACAATTGCCATAGCTTTTCTCTTTGTAATTTAATTTAGTTAAAACTTAACGGGTATTTCCAATGCTTTTTTAGGAGTTTGCCGGCTTAAGTTTTAATTTCGCATTACAAATTTAAAGCCATTGGCTATCATAACCAAATAAGGAAATGACAATCGAAGAAAGAAAATCACATTTTATACAACTGGGAAAATTCCTTGGGCAATTTGGGGTAAACAATAATAATTTAATAAAAGAATCGCCCCAAAATGAAGTATTTTTTAATGAATTAAATCATAAAATTGACTATTCAATACATTATAATGGTTGGTTTACGCGTGAAAACGTAATTTTTTCGCTTCAGCAATGGAGTAAAGCGCTAACTAAAGAGAATTTAGATAAGTGGTTAAATGCATATTCCTTAGAAAATAATTCTCCGAAAACGGTCGCTATAATAATGGCAGGAAATATCCCGCTGGTAGGTTTTCACGATTTTCTTTCGGTTCTAATTTCAGGTCATAAAGTATTAGTAAAGCAATCTACAAACGATAAACAGTTATTACCCGTAATTGCAGGGTTTTTAATGGATATAGCTCCAGATTTTGAAAACCGAATTAAATTTACTGAAGACAGACTTAAGGATTTTGATGCCGTAATTGCCACAGGAAGCAACAACACAGCCCGCTATTTTGAATATTATTTTAAAGGAAAACCGAATATTATAAGAAAAAACCGAAACTCTGTCGCCATTCTAACTGGCGAAGAAAATACCGAACAATTAAAAGCTTTAGGCGAAGATATTTTTAGGTACTTTGGTTTGGGTTGCCGTAATGTTTCAAAACTTTACGTTCCTAAGGATTATGATTTTGATAATTTTTTCAAAGCGATATTTCCGTGGAATACTTTAATGAATTCAGCTAAATATGCTAATAATTACGATTATAACAAAGCGGTGTATTTAATGAGCGAATTCAAATTATTAGAAAACGGATTCCTTATTCTGAAAAATGACGAAAGTTTCGGCTCCCCTATCGCTACGTTATTTTACGAGGAATATGAAGATGAAAAATCATTAAATGAGACACTTCAGCAAAATAAAAAAAACCTGCAATGCGTTGTAGGAATTGATGCTGAAGTTGATTTCGGAAAAACCCAACAACCAGAATTATGGGACTATGCCGATGGTGTAGATACTTTAAAATTTTTAGAAGAAATTTATATAAGGAACCTCTAGTAGCCTAAGCATTGAATGGGTTATTTTTTATGATTACGAGAAATTGATTTACAAGTTTTATATAATAGATTAACCACAGTTATAAACCAACTATGAAAAAACATAATTTTAGTGCCGGCCCCTGTATTTTACCACAGGAAGTCTTTAAAGAGGCCGCCCAGGGTATTTTAGATTACCAGGATTCAGGATTATCTATCATGGAAATTTCGCATCGTAGCGCTGCCTTTGTAGAGGTGATGGAAGAAGCCAGAAACCTGTCTCTTGAGCTTTTAGGACTTCAAAATAAAGGCTATAAAGCCCTGTTTTTGCAAGGAGGTGCAAGTATGCAATTTTTAATGACCGCTTATAATTTATTAAATAATAAAGCGGCTTATCTCAATACAGGAACCTGGTCGTCTAAAGCAATCAAAGAAGCTAAACTTTTTGGAGAGGTAAGTGAAGTAGCTTCTTCTAAAGATAAAAACTTCAATTATATCCCGAAGAATTATAAAATTCCTTCTGATATAGATTATTTCCACTGCACCAGCAATAACACGATTTTCGGAACTCAAATTAAAGATTTCCCTGAAGTTGATGCGCCGCTTGTTTGCGATATGAGCAGCGATATTTTCTCCCGGGAATTAGATTTTTCAAAATTTGACCTTATTTATGCGGGTGCACAGAAAAATATGGGGCCTGCAGGTACTACTCTGGTGGTAATCAAAGAGGATATCTTAGGAAAAGTTGAGCGTGAAATACCTTCCATGCTAAGTTATAAAGTGCACTTGGAAAAAGACAGCATGTTTAACACTCCAGCAGTTTACGCTGTTTTCGTTTCATTATTAACCCTGAGATGGATTAAAAACAACGGCGGAATAAAGGCGATGGAAAAACGAAACAATGAAAAGGCCGACTTACTTTATAATGAAATAGATAGAAATCCGATTTTTGAAGGTTTCGCTGAAGTTGAAGATCGTTCAGCTATGAATGCCACTTTCAACCTTACCGATGAAAGCAAAAAAGATGCTTTTGACAAACTTTGGAAAGAAGCCGGCATAAACGGACTTAATGGTCACAGAAGCGTTGGTGGTTATCGTGCCTCTATGTATAATGCACTTGGCCTGGAAAGTGTAAAAGTTCTGGTTAAGGCAATGCAGCAATTGGAGCAACAATCTTAATTAAGATCGCATAAATAATTTCAGCATAAAGCTGAACGGAAAAATTAGCAACAGACAGGAATAAGTAAACTCCTGTCTCAAATTCCCTACCCAGGGATAAAATTATAAACAAATGAAGCCTGAAGATTTTTTTAATAAACCCACATCCTCAACCCAACCTGAAAAAATAAAAATTCTTGCTAACGACGGACTTGCAAAAGCCGGAGTAGAAGAATTGGAGCAGGCAGGTTTTGAAGTAAATAGCACTAAAGTAGCCCAGGAACAACTGGCAGATTTTATAAATTCTAAAGGAATTCAGGTTTTACTGGTTAGAAGTGCAACTAAAGTGGACAAGGCGATAATTGATGCCTGCAAAGACCTGAAATTAATTGGTCGTGGCGGAGTTGGTTTAGACAATATTGCAGTGGAATATGCCGAAAATAAAGGAATTAAGGTAATTAATACACCCCAGGCTGCTTCAAGCTCTGTTGCCGAATTGGTGTTTGCACATCTTTTCAGCGGAGTTAGAAAATTATTCGATGCAAATAGAAACATGCCTTTAGAAGGAGAATCCCGATTTAAAGAACTGAAAAAATCCTATTCCGCAGGAACTGAACTTCGGGGCAAAACTTTAGGAATTATTGGTTTTGGACGCATAGGCCGTGAAGTCGCTAAAATTGCTTTGGGTCTTGGGATGAAGGTAATTGCCAGCGATAAGGAAGAAGGAGAAGTGAAAATTACGCTGGAATTTTATAATCATCAAAGTATAGAAATACCTATAAAAACCGAACCGGTAGAAGAGCTAATAAAACATTCAGATTTTATCACCTTACACGTGCCTGCGCAAACTAAATCTCTAATAGGAAAAAAAGAATTAGCTGCAATGAAGCCTGGTGTGGGAATCATTAATGCCGCCCGTGGAGGGGTAATAGATGAAGTTGCACTTCTGGAAGCCATTGAAGATGGCAAAGTTGCTTTTGCCGGCTTAGATACTTTTGAAGCCGAGCCAAGACCGGCTATCAAATTATTGATGAACGAGAAGCTTTCTCTAAGTCCGCATATTGGTGCTTCAACTTTAGAGGCCCAGGAACGCATAGGTTTGGAACTCTCAAAACAAATTATTTCGCATTTTAAAAAGTAATCTACCGCAAAGTAAGCTCAATTGAGCAATGTTTAATTTTCGAGGTAACCCGGAAGGTTAAGGAGTGAATATTCAATCTAATCTAGATTAACGAGTAGATTATAATAAAGCTTTAACGCCCGTTAATGATTAAAAGCCGTAAATTCATTTTTCAAAAAATATTACCCATGGCTTCTATATTAGATTTACTAAACACACAAACCGGAGAGCAACTGGTAGATAAAGCAAGTGCTAAAACTTCTGAAGATAAAAGCAAAGTAACTTCTGTGCTGGGAATGGCCTTACCGCTAATTCTTGGGGCGATGAAGCGAAATGCAAACGATCCCAAGGGTGCAGAAAATTTGGATAAAGCACTGCAAAGCGATAAACATAATGGAGAAATTTTAAATAAACTAGGGGATAAAAATCCTGAGGAACTTTCTGACGAAGGCAGTAAGATTTTAAATCACGTTTTGGGAGCGAAACAAAGCGGAGTAAGCAAAACCATAGCTGGAGCTCTAAATATAGATGAAGCTTCAGTTAACAATATTCTCGAAATGGCAGCACCCGTTATAATGGGGTTATTAGGTCAACAAAAAAGAAAGGATAATGTGGATGCCTCAGGTTTATCTAGTCTTTTAGGTTCTGTATTGGGGTCTAATGCTTCTCACGATCAATCTCTAATCGAAAGTTTGCTTGATGCCGATGGTGATGGAAATGTTATAGATGATGTTGCAGGAATGGTTTTTGGTAATAAAAAAGGAAAAAAAGGCGGAAGTCTTCTTGGCGGTATGCTTGGGGGAAAATAATACTGGCGTCAAAATTAGGTTTTAAAAACTTATTCTATATTGAAAACGAGACAATTCCAGGTTAAATTCTGGAGTATTCAACTCTCAAATATTGAGGAAAAATTAAGATGAAGAATTTCATTTATATAATACTACTGGGGCTATTTATATACAGTTGCGGAAGTTCAAAAGACAGAAGGCTTAGAGATTCTCAAATTAACGAGGATACCGTTCGTATTGCAAACGATAGCCTGGAATACGAGATTATTATCATAGAACCGGGGTTCAACCTTTTTATTAATTCTATTGCGAGACCAGAAGGTTATTACTCCCAGCAATACTTAGAAAATAAAAATCGCATGTTGGTTACAGAATACAATCAACGAGTAACCCAACCCCAGGTTTATAATCCTGATCTTTATTTACAACAAATAAATTACGAACCTAATATAGATTATGGGTACGAGGTAAATTACTTATTATACAATTATTTCGTCTTTTTCAGTAGGCACTATAATCAGCGATTCTCCGTGCCCACGCGCATTTAACACTCATTATTTTAATTCTCCAACGCTTTTAGTATTTTTGCAGCATGAATAAATTAAAAGCACGTTGGGGTATTGATTCTAATTGGCAGGTTTTTATAATTCTTATCGTATTCGCCATTACGGGATCCACTTCAGCCAAATTGGCTGTCCCACTATGTAATTTTCTGGGAATTTACGAAGCTTCTTCGCACTGGGCAGTTTACTGGAGCGCAAGGATCTTCCTCATTTTTCCTATTTACCAGGTTTTATTAGTAAGCTTTGGTTGGATTTTTGGCCAGTTTCAGTTTTTCTGGGCATTTGAAAAAAAGATGCTAAGTAGAATAGGCTTTGCTAAATTATTTCAGTAAACAACCTCACAGCTTTAAATTCCGCTTATTTAGTAAACTACCTGGAAATAAGCCTACGAGAGCATCCTAATATTTTCAGGCGCGATTATTGAACAAACTTCCTTGAAGAATGTCGAATCTTCGGGAAAGAGCATTTAAATCTCGATTATCGAGTAAAATATTTGAATGAAGATCTTTAAACACATTTTCACTTTACTTTTGGGAGTTCTACTTCTGCTTCCAGCGGTAATAAGTTTCTCGCATATTTTTAGCGGGCACGGGCATGAATTATGTGTTAATTATTCCGATAAGCATTTTCACTCCACCAGCCTTGACTGTGAATTACACTCTTATCAACAAGGTCCAGCCCTTGCAAAGGACTTTATTAATTTTGAACCGCTTGTAGAAAAACAAGTCAAAAAACAATTCTTCGATTTTTATCAATTTTTAAATGATTATCACAAACTTCCTTTTGAGCTTCGCGGTCCACCTATAGCCGCCTAATATTTCGTTGTTTGTTAGAAGTATAATTATTTAAAAGAATTCCTATGAAAAGCTTACTTTTCTCATTGCTCTTTATAGCTTTGAGCCCAATTATATCGGCCCAGAACAGTTTCTCTGGCCAAATTACCAATGCTGATACTGGCGAACCAGTATTTAGCGCCAATGTCTACTTTCCAGAACTTGGAAAAGGAGATATGAGCGATATGGATGGAAATTTCACGATTAAAAATATTCCCAATGGAAAATTTAAAGTCCTTATTTCATCAGTAGGTTTTACTACTTATTCCAACGAACTCGATTTTCCAGAAACTTCAACCTTGAACATCACTTTAGAGAAATCGGCCATAGAAATGGAAGAAGTGATTGTCTCTACTCCTTTTCATCAATTGCAAAGTGAGAATGTGATGCGTGTAGAACGTGAAAATGTAGCAGATTTAAACCGTAAAGGGGCCCTAACTTTAAGCGATGGAATTACTCAAATTGCCGGAGTAGAAAGTTTAACTACCGGGGTAGGAATTGGAAAACCTGTAATTCGTGGTTTGAGTTCTAACCGGGTTTTAGTTTACACCCAGGGAGTTCGATTGGAGAACCAGCAGTATGGTGACGAGCATGGGCTGGGAATAAGCTCAAAAGGAATTGAAAGTGTTGAGGTTATAAAAGGCCCTGCTTCCCTACTCTATGGAAGCGATGCTATTGGCGGCGTTCTTTATCTAAATCCTGAACGCTATGCTTCAGAAAATACAACTAATGCTGAAGCTGATGTAAATTATTTCAGTAATACCCAGGGTTACCAGGGAAGCGTAATGGCTAAAACTTCTGGCGAAAAACTAAAATTTCTAGCTCGAGGAAGTTACGCGGCGCATAGTGATTACGAAACCGGCGACGGGGAAAGAGTGACCAATACCCGATTTAATGAAACCGATTTTAAAGCAGGAATAGGTTATCAGGATGCGAAATTCAAAACCGATTTAAGGTATAATTTCAATAAATCTAATATTGGAATTCCGGAAGAAATAGGCGAACAATCTACAGATAAAGAGCCAATGTTACCGTTCCAGGAGATAGATAACCATATTTTAAGTTTAGAAAATAAGCTATACCTCAACAATTCCAGCCTTGACTTTAAAGTGGGGTATCAATATAATAACCGGAAAGAGTTTGAAGAGCATCATCATGAAGAGGAACATGGCGAGGAAGAACACGAAGGTGAAGAAGAGCATCATGAAGAGGATGGAGAGGGTGCAGATCATCCAGCATTAGAAATGCATTTAGAGACTTTAAATTATAACCTTAAATATAACCTGCCAAGAACAGGAAGGTTTGAGACAATTTTAGGGGTTCAGGGTATGCACCAAACCAATACTAATTACGGCGAAGAAATTTTAATTCCAGATGCCACCACAACAGATTTTGGAGTATTTGCTACTACTCACGTTCATTTTGATAGATGGGATTTCCAGGGTGGTTTACGATTTGACTCCCGCAAAATTGATAGTGAAGCTGTAGAACCTCACGAGGGGGAACACGGCGAAGAAGAACGCGAAGGTGAAGAACACGCCGAAGAAGAGCACGGTCACGAGCACGAAGGAGGAGAAATAGCCGCAGTAAACAACTCATATAAAAGTATTAATGGTGCTTTGGGGGCAAAATACAATATCACAGAAAACCTGAGTGCCAGGTTAAATCTTGCTACCGGTTTTAGAGCACCAAATTTATCTGAATTAACTTCTAACGGTTCTCACCACGGCACAAACCGTTATGAAATTGGAGATCAAACGCTGGAAAATGAACAAAATTTCCAGGTAGATCTATCTTTAGAATGGCGAAATAAACATTTTGAAGCTTTTGTAAACGGATTTCATAATACTGTAAATAATTATATTTATCTCGAACCTACTGGGGAATTAATAGATCAAAATCCTGTTTTTGAATATACTCAAAACAATGCTGAACTATATGGTGGTGAAATTGGCGTTCATATTCATCCACATCCATTAGATTGGCTACATATAGAAAGCAGTTTTGAAACGGTAACAGGGAAAAGAAATAATGGCGAATATCTACCTTTAATTCCGGCGAATTCTTTGACCAATACTTTTAGATTAGAATTTGATAATCCCGAAAATAAAATCTACAGCAAATATGCATTTGTGAGATTAAAGAATGTATTTGACCAAAATAATGTGAGTGCTTTTGAAACGCGCACCGGCGGCTACGGACTTTTAGGCGCTGGATTTGGAGGTCAATTTGCAGTAAGATCTTCCGAAATGCGAATTGGGGTAAGTGCAAACAACATTTTAAATAAAAATTATATATCCCACCTTTCTCGACTAAAACCTGATGGTATTGCTAATATTGGCAGGAATATTTCGGTTTCTATGAGATGGTTATTTTAACTAGAGATTTAAAAAAAAAGACCTCACAGGTTTTTGAAACCTGTGAGGTCTAAATATTTAGTACTTCAAGAAATTAGTTAGATCACAATCTTCTTTTCTCCTTCAACATCGTGATTATTATCTTCAATATTATCTATTTGGGTAAGATCGTTCTTTTTTCTTTTTTTTATAAAACTATATGCGGCATAGCCGGCTCCTGCAGCAACGGCACCGACTCCTATGGCCTGTGCAGGTTTTTTAAGGATAGCTTTTCCAAGCTTTAAAATAACGGCTCTTTTTATCCATTTTATTCCCTTTTCAACTGTTTGATTATCCATAATTCTATTTTTATTGGTTATAATCTGAATTTTCAGATAATTAAATATCGTAGTATTTCTATTTATGTTACGTTAAAGAGATTTCAAATAACACAGTTTTAACGGTCTTGCAAAAATGATTAATTGAAATTATTTAAAGGAATTTATCTTCTTTGCATATCTTTCTGAAGCTGAATTAACTTGGGCGCCCAAAAGAACGGTAAAACAAGTGATAGAAAGCCATAGCATCATAATAACCACTGCTGCTATAGAACCATAAACTTCACCATAACTTCCAAAATTACTCACATAAAAGGAAAAACACCAGGAAGCAATAAGCCATAATATGGTAGCCAGGAGGGCTCCGGGAATCACCCATCTTAATTTAGGATTGGTGCGTTCTGGTGCAAATTTATAAACCAGGCAAAGAAAAAAACCAACAATTATGGCTAAAATTGGCCAACGCAGCCAGCTTATTAAGTTTTCTATATCTTGAGGCAAACCCAATTCTCCTACCACAGCAGGAAAGGCAACGATTAAACCCATACTCAAAATCACCTGGATGATGGAGCCAAAAGTGAATAATAAGGTAAGTGCGTTCTGTTTGATAAATCCGCGGTTACTTCGTGTGCCGTAGGAAATATCGATACCGGTAAATAGAGATTTCATTCCTTTATTGGCACTCCAAATACTAAATAATATACCTATAGCCATTCCCCAGCCAAGAGTATTTCCTGAGGTAGAAATAAACGCTTCTAAGCGCTCCTGTACAATACCAAAAGCTTCATCTGGAATCATTGAACCCAGCTGGGTTAATTGACTTTCAATTTGAGCCGGACTAACAGCCAACCCGTAAATAGAAACAAGCGCCATAACCGCGGGAAAAATCGCTAAAAAAGCGTAAAAGGCAACTCCGGCAGAAACAATACCTAAATTGTTTTCATCTATTTTGTCTTTAACGATAAATATGATCTTCTTCCAACCGGAA
Source organism: Salegentibacter sp. Hel_I_6 (assembly GCF_000745315.1). Taxonomy (NCBI): domain Bacteria; kingdom Pseudomonadati; phylum Bacteroidota; class Flavobacteriia; order Flavobacteriales; family Flavobacteriaceae; genus Salegentibacter; species Salegentibacter sp. Hel_I_6. The sequence continues at coordinate 95,588 of NZ_JQNQ01000001.1, forward strand.
AAAGGAATTTTGGTAGGTTTAGAAAATTCTGACCTATCTGTATCAAACTCTGACATCTTGTAAATTTTACATTCAAGTTAAATTACATAAAACAATTAAAAGGAAAGAAAGCTGGCTGTTAAAGAGTTTCTAAATGATTTGAAACAAAAAAACGGGACTATAAATAAAGTCCCGTTTCAAATATTTTAAGTTATACCGGTTTTTATTCAATAATCTCAACCTCAATAACCTGACCTTGCTCTTGTTCTTTCTTACTCCAAACGAAAGTGTAAAAATACATAAGGGTAAAGGTTGGAATAATATCGGTTCCTGGAAGTATCTCTTCTAGAAATACTAAAACCGAAGCCACTTTCCCTTTCTTACCGGGATACATTTCACTCATTTTCTTAGCTGCGTATGGTGCCCAAATAATATCAAGAAATGGCCCAATAACGGGAATAGCCATAGTAGCCATACCCAGGGCATCATACACGAGGCCTTTTATAAATAATCTATCTTTTAAAAGTTTCATCTTAGTTGATTTTAGTAATAAAAGAGCAAATAAAGTGCCAAACGATTATCTAAGATCTGAGCTAATTAATTTTAGAAATTCATTTCGGGTTTCTATTTTTTGAAATTGACCACGAAATCCTGAAGTTGTGGTTGCACTATTTTGTTTTTGTACTCCCCTCATCATCATACACATATGCACAGCTTCAATAACTACGGCAACTCCTTTTGGTTTAAGAGTATTGTTAATGCACTCCAGAATATCATGTGTTAATCGCTCCTGTACCTGCAACCTGCGTGCGAAAACATCTACCACTCTTGGCAGTTTGCTTAAACCAACTATATGTCCGTTGGGAATATATGCAATGTGGGCTTTTCCAAAAAATGGTAACATATGGTGTTCGCAAAGAGAATACAACTCGATATCTTTTACCACCACCATTTCATCATAGCTTTCTTTAAACATGGCTTTGTTTAGAATGGTTTCAGCATCCATTTTATAGCCTTGCGTTAGGAACTGCATTGCTTTCGCCGCGCGTTCCGGTGTATTCACTATGCCCTCACGGCTCACATCCTCTCCAATACCGCCAAGGATATCTTTATAATTTTGCTGAAGCCCATCAGTAACTTCAATATTATATTCTTCTTTAAATTTATAAGCCATTTTTTTCTTGTTTCAGTTTATCTGAAAAAACTTCAGTTAGTTTTTTTATTTTTGGATCTATTATAAACTGGCAATAAGGCTGTTGCCGGTGCTGGTTATAGAAATCCTGATGTTCTTTTTCTGCAGTATAAAAATCTTTAACCGCACTTATCTCGGTTACTATTTTATTGTCAAAAATCCCTTTTTCTTCCAACTCACCTATCACTTTTTCGGCACTTTGTTTTTGAGCGTCTGAATGATAAAAAACCGCACTGCGATATTGCGTACCCACATCATTTTGCTGGCGATTTAAAGTAGTTGGATCGTGGGTTGCAAAAAACACATATAACAGATCTTTAAAGCTTATAACTTCAGAATTAAACCTAATTTGTATAGCTTCAGCGTGACCAGTTCTCCCTGTTATTATTTCTCTATAGGCAGGGTTTTTTATATTTCCGCCGGTAAATCCTGATAGCACCTGCTCTACTCCATTTAAACGTTGAAATACAGCTTCGGTACACCAAAAACAACCTCCTGCTAAAGTTGCCAATTCTAAATTTTCTGAATTCATAGATTAATTTTGTTTAGCAAATCTAAGGTATTAGTAAACAAAATAAATAAAGTTTAACGTGAATTTAAATCAAAGCTTTGACTGCATTGAGAACTATGATATATTTGGGCTATTTTTATCCAAATCATCAATTAATGCTCCCTAAAACCTGGTTATTTTACTTATTCTGCATTTTCTCTCATCAGATGATTGCACAAGTAGATAGTCTTTCACGAAAAAACTATACAGCAACAAAAACTGAATTCGCTCCTACTATAGATGGATTTTTAGACGAAGAAATATGGAAAAACCTTCCTGAAGCCAACGAGTTCGTTATGTATTATCCCGGTGATGGAGATCCAATTCCTTCAAGTCATAAAACTACGGTGAAATTAGCTTACGATAACGAGGCACTTTATATCGCAGCTTTTTTAATAGACGAGACACCAGAGAATATTGTAAGGCAGTTTACGCAACGTGATAATTTAGAACAAAGTGATTATTTTCAGATAGATATTAATACCTATGACGATGGGGAAAATCAAATTAGGTTTGCCGTAACTGCCGCAGGAACCCGGGCAGATGCAAAAATAACCGGTAATAATGAAGATTTTGGTTTTAATATTGTTTGGGAAGCTGCAGTTTCTCAGGACGAAAATGGATGGTATGCCGAAATTCGTATTCCCTACGCGGCACTTCGTTTTCCGGAAAAAAAGGAACAGGAATGGGGAATTCAATTTTTAAGGCAAATTTCCCATAGAAATGAAAGCTATACCTGGAATTATGTAAACAAAGCTATTGGCCAAATGAGTCAGCAAACTGGTTTACTTACCGGGATTAAAAATATAGACCCTCCTACCCGACTTAGTTTTTATCCCTACACATCGGCAGAAACAGATAGATTTAATGGCCAAACCGAAAGTAATTTTAATGCCGGTTTGGATGTGAAATATGGAATAAGCAAAGCTTTCACTTTAGACATGACCTTAGTTCCAGATTTTGGACAGGCAGATTTTGATAATGTAGAACTTAACTTAGGCCCTTTCGAACAGATTTTTGGGGAAAACCGTGCGTTTTTTACTGAAGGAACTGAACTTTTTACCAAAGGCGATCTCTTTTATTCTCGAAGAGTGGGAAATGCTCCCATTGGATTTAATGACGCGCAACGGGAAAAACTTGATTCTGAAGAAATCCTGGAAAATCCAGAAAGAACCGATCTTTTAAATGCTTTAAAAATATCTGGCAGAACTGAGCGCGGACTGGGTGTTGGCTTTTTTAATGCAATTACCGCAGAAACCAAGGCAATTTTTAGAGATACAATTACCGGAAGAAGCCGGGAGAAAATTACCGAACCCCTGGCCAATTATAACATCCTTGTACTAGACCAGCGTTTTAATAAGAATTCTTCTATTAGTTTAATTAATACCAATGTGACAAGAGAAGGCAACTTTAGAGATGGAAATGTAACAGGGTTTCTATTTGACGTTTTTAATAAATCTAACTCCTTTAATATAGTTGGAGAAGCAAAAATGAGCAATGTAAATTTACAGGGACAAAATGAAACCGGCTTTGCTTCTTTATTTTCTTTAAGACGAACTAAAGGAAATTTTAGATATGGTGTGTCTCATGAACTCGCAAATGAAACTTATGACATTAATGATCTTGGAATAAGTTTCATCAATAACTATAACAATTTTTTCCTGAATACTTCTTATCAAACCTTTGAACCTACCGGGATTTTTAACCAGTATAATATTGAGTTATATGGAAATCATCAGCGGCGTTATCGGCCTGATATGAATGTTGCCAGTGGTGCGGGTTTGAGCATTTTTGCCATGACTCGTGACCGATTTGCATTTGGAGGTTTCGCCGAGGTAAATTCAGCTTTTAAAGATTTTTTTGAACCACGCCGGGAAAACACTTTTGTAACTTACGAACCAAATATTACCGGAAATGCCTGGATTTCTTCAGATTACCGAAAAAAATTAGCTATAGATATACGCTCTACTTACCAGGTTTTTGGTGAAAATTCCCGAGAAAGTTTTAATTTCAGTTTTAAACCCAGAGTTAGATTCAATGATAGGTTTTTAGTGATCTATGGTTTTGAATATAGTAATGAAGTTAACCGGCCAAGTTTCGTAACACTGCAGCCCCGTAATGTTATCTTCGGAAATAGAGCTATGAAAAGCTTTGAAAACTCGCTTCAGGCGAATTATAATTTTACCACAAAACAGGCGCTAAATTTAAGTTTTAGAAATTTTTGGTCTGTTGCTGAATTTGAAGAAGGAAAATTTTCAAAATTAAATTCTGATGGAAGCTTAAGTTCGGTAGATTATGATAGAGAAGAAAATTATAATCCTGATGCCAATTTTAATATCTGGAATTTAGACTTAAGCTACCGCTGGCAGTTTGCGCCCGGCAGTGAGGCCATTTTACTCTACCGAAATTCCATATTTAATCAGGATGAATTAAGTTATCTCGATTTTCAACAAAGTTTGGATAATTTATTTGATAGACCGGCTAGGCACAATTTAAGCCTACGTATTGTGTATTATGTGGACTATAACCATATTAAAAACATATTCAATTCTTAACTTGGGGGTTTTCCTTAATTTGGCTAATTTTCAAAAGTCTTAAAAATTATCTCAGCGCAAGCGCACGAGGTGTTTTAAGGAAATATTATTTTAATTTCGAGAAAAGCCCGGGTGCTTTTAAATCTCGATTATTGATCCAGATAATGATTACAGCTAAAAATATTCATAAATACTACGGAGACCTCCACGTCCTTAAAGGTCTCGATCTTCATATTCAAAAAAGCGAAATTGTTTCTATTGTAGGAGCTTCAGGCGCTGGTAAAACCACCTTGCTTCAAATTTTAGGGACTTTAGATAAGCCTGAGAAAAACAAAGATTCTACACTACAAATAAACGATACCGATATTTATAAGCTTTCTTCGCGGGAATTATCCAAATTCAGAAATAAAAATATTGGGTTTATTTTTCAGTTTCACCAGCTACTCCCCGAGTTTACGGCTTTAGAAAACATCTGTATTCCTGCTTTTATTCACAATACCCCCAAGGAAAAGGCTGAAAAACGCGCCAAAGAGCTTCTGGGCTTCCTTGGTCTTGAAAACAGGGCAAATCATAAACCCGGTGAACTTAGTGGTGGTGAGCAGCAGCGTATTGCAGTAGCCCGATCACTAATTAATAATCCTGCAGTAATTTTTGCTGATGAACCTTCAGGAAATTTGGATACCGAATCTGCCGAAAACCTGCACCGTTTATTCTTTCAATTAAGAGACGAATTTCAGCAAACTTTTGTAATTGTGACTCATAATGAGGAACTCGCCGATATGGCCGACAGGAAAATCACCATGCAGGATGGGAAAATAATTGATAAGCACGAAATTCAGTAAAATTGACAAAGAGCGAACTCAAATCTTTTCTCGACTTTAAAGCCGAACAATACAATACACCTGAATTTATAGACTCAGATCCTATCCAAATTCCGCATCAATTCAGTAAAAAAGAAGATATAGAAATTGCTGGTTTTCTCACCGCCACAATCGCCTGGGGAAACCGAAAGAGCATTCTTAAAAATGCAAATCGGTTAATGCAAATGCTGGATCAAAGTCCGTATGATTTCATTTTAAATCATTCAGAAAGTGATCTTGAAACCTTAAGCGGCTTTGTTCACCGAACTTTTAATGAAATAGACCTGGTTTATTTTATTTCAGCTTTAAAGAATATTTATAAAAATCATGGAGGCATTGAAACTATTTTTACTGCAAATGCCGAAGAAAAATCGCTTCAACCGGCAATTCATGAATTTAAAAAAGTATTTTTTGAAATTCCGCATCCACCTCGCACGCAAAAACACGTTAGTGATCCTCTAAAGAATTCGGCTGCCAAAAGAATAAATATGTACTTACGTTGGATGGTAAGAAAAGACAATACCGGCGTAGATTTTGGAATTTGGAGGAATCTTGATGCCTCGCAATTAAGTTGTCCTCTAGATGTGCACTCCGGCAATGTAGCCAGGAAATTAAAACTCTTAAAGCGAAAGGCCAACGATGCTAAAGCTTTAACAGAATTAGATAAAGCTCTAAGAAGGCTTGATGCCGCTGATCCTGTGAAATATGACTTCGCTCTATTTGGTTTAGGCGTATTTGAAAAATATTAGGATAAATTTAACAAGGTTACGAAAATTTTGTTAAATTTGATTTAATTAAAATTTGCTCCTATGTTACGTCCTGCAATTCCAGAAAATGAGATACAACGACTAAAAGCGCTTCAGGAAGCAAATATTTTATACTCTCCTACCGAAGAGGAATTTGATAATATTACCCAGCTTGCCTCTTTTATCTGTAAAACACCGGTTTCATTAATTTCCCTGGTTGGAGAGCACGAACAATGGTTTAAATCTAAATACGGCACCGATTTATGCACTTCAGATAGGGATATTTCTTTTTGCAGTCACGCGATTTTAGAGCCTGATGAGTTAATGGAAATTAAAGATACAAGGTTAGACAATCGTTTTGAAGACAATCCATTTGTAATTGCTGAGAAAGACCCCATAATATATTATGCGGGAATGCCTTTAAAGGATTACAATAATATGGTGTTAGGCACACTTTGCGTGATAGACACCAAACCAAATCAATTAGACAGCGATCAAAAAAATGCACTAAAATCACTGGCTAAACAGGTAGAAATTCTTCTAGAGTTAAAACGTAAAAACGATTATCTGGAGAGTATTAAAAAGCAACTTAACGAGCATAATGTCATGCTTAAAAATTTTGCCGGTGTGGTTTCTCACGATATGAAAATGCCGCTTGCAAATATGATTATTACTGCCGATATCCTTAAGGCTAAATTTGGAGAAAAAATTGGAGAAGAAGGATTAAGTTATCTAAAAAACCTGAAACAAGCCGGATTAAGACTTAGCGGTTACATTAATGGTATTTTAGATCATTACGAAAGCGATACTATTGCCGCTTCTAATAACGAAGAGTTTGATGTGCATCACCTACTGGAAGAAATTATAGATCTTTTAAATATTACCGAAGATTGCGTGATCAACCTACCTGAAGATAATACTATTATTAGCTCTAACCGTGCTGCCCTGGAACAGATATTTTTAAATTTATTAGGCAATAGTTTAAAATATAACGATAAGCCTAAAATTCTTATTGATATTGAATTTTCCCAGAATCCAGATTTTTATTATTTCAGTATAAAAGATAATGGTATTGGTATTCCTAAAGAAAAAGAGGACGATATTTTTAAACTTTTTACTACAGTCGCCAAAAGTGACCGGGCGGGTAATAAAGGAAATGGAATTGGCCTTTCTACCGTAAAGAGATTGGTGAGTAATTTGGGGGGTAACCTAAAGGTTAAATCTGAATTGGGAAAAGGCACTCGTTTCAATTTTTCTATAAAGCGCAAACCTTAATCTGCACTTCATTTCCATAAAAATTAGAAAAAAATATTTATATTAAAGTATAAATTGGAAGAAGGTATGCACGATAAATATGTTTCTTCAAACGAAAAATTACGCAGGGCAGCACTCGCTGAATATGCGATTTTTAAATCGGGAGAAGACAAAGATTATGATCAACTCACTTTCTTAGCAGCAAAAATTTGCCAGGTTCCTGTGGCAAAGATCAGTATAATTGGAAAAAACAAAATTTGGTATAAATCTGTTTATGGAACAGAACAGGCTGAAATTCCACGAAAAAACTCTTTTTGCGAGCATAGTATTTATGCCGGGGAAGAAATTTTTATCATTAACAGCGATCATCATCCAGAATTTTTTGAATATTCCAGGGAAATTTATGGTCAGGAATTTCATTTTTATGCCGGCGTGCCTTTGGTTAACGCCCATGGCCACGCGATAGCGGTTTTTTGCATTTTTGATACGAAAGTTAGAAAACTGGATGAAGCCCAGAAGAAAGCTTTAATGGCTTTAGCCAATCAAAGTATGAATCTTTTTGAATCGCGAAAACAGAAAACAAAACTTCAGCACGTACAGCGTAAATTAAAGCAGAAATATAAAGATCTCGAAAAATTCGCCAGCCTGGTTTCGCACGATATTAAATCGCCATTGGCAAATATCATTTCTTTAACCGAATTGCTTAAAGATGAAAACAAAAAAAATCTAGATGAGCAAAGTAGGCAGTATCTTGATTTCCTGGTAGAATCTTCTTATTCTCTTCGTAATTATGTAGATGGAATTTTAAGTTTTTACCGCAGTGATCATATTTTAGAAAAAGATTTTGAAGATGTGCATTTGCCAAGTTTGCTTAAAAAAATCACCGATTTATATAGCTTAGAGGAGAATGTAAAAATTTCTTATCCAGAGAAAGGCCAATTAAAGAACATAAATAAAGCTGCATTAAGCCAGGTTTTTATGAATCTTATAAGCAATGCCTTAAAGTATAATTCCAGGGAAGTTAGAAAAGTAGATATCAATTTTAATACTACAGATACTTACTACTGTTTTGCCGTGAGCGATAATGGAAATGGCATAAGTAAAAACGATACTGAAAAAATTTTTCAGCTTTTCACCACTTTAGATGCACAGGATAGAGATGGAAACCCTGGTAGCGGTATTGGTCTTGCCACAGTCAAAAAGCATATTGACCACATGCAGGGTTCTATTGAAGTTATTTCGGAAAAAGGTAAAGGCAGTACTTTTAAATTCAAAATTAAACGACCCTAGCTTAAATTCCATTTCATATATTTGAAAAACTTTTTAAAGCTTTATGGAATTTAAACAGCCGGAATTACTTTATGCCCTGTTTTTACTACTCATACCGCTGGCTGTTCATTTATTTCAACTTCGCCGATTCCAAAAAGAAGATTTTACGAATGTAAAGTTTCTAAAAAAAGTTATTCGCCAAACCCGTAAAAGCTCACAATTAAAGAAATGGTTGGTTCTTGCCACGAGAATGCTCATGCTAACAGCCCTTATTCTTGCTTTTGCCCAACCTTATTTCCCCGCAGAAAATCCTGAAGCTACCACCAGCAAAAAAGTGATTTTTTTAGATAATTCTTTTAGCATGCAGGCTACAGGGAAAAATGGTGAACTTTTAGAAAGCGCCATCCAGGATTTGATTAAAAATTTCCCTGAAAATGAAGAGATAACTCTTTTCACTCATAATGCTGAATTTCGGGATTTAACTTCTAATGAACTCACTACAGAACTCCAAAACCTAAATTTTGCAGAAAATTCTTTAAATTTCAATACGATAAAATTAAAAGCAGAACAACTTTTTAAAAATACCGGCGAAGAAAAAGAGCTTATTTTTATTTCAGATTTTCAGCGAAACCTTAACCTGGGAAACTTAAGTGATTCTAATGAAATAACTTATCATATTATCCCGGCAGTCCCAGAAAACATTCAAAACATAAGTTTAGATTCGGTTTTTATAAGCGATCGTGAAGCTGAACAAATTAGTTTACAGGTTTTACTGAGCAGTAAAACAGAAATTTCAGAGCCTGTTAGTGTCTCGGTTTTTAATGGAGAAGAGCTATTAGCAAAATCTGCAGTGAGTTTTAAAGATAAATATGAGGCGCAAACCACATTTAAAATTAATGCAGAAGAGATCGCCGATGGGAATATAAGAATTGAAGATTCTTCCTTAGATTATGATAATACCATATTTTTCAGTTTAAATAAACTTCAACCCGCTGAAGTTATTATTGTAAGTCAAAATGCAGGTGCTAATTTCCTAAGTCGAATACTTACCCCTCCTGAATTTAATACTGAAATCTTTCGATTAGATCAGCTGGATTTTAATAAGCTAAATACTGCAGATCTGGTTATTCTTAATGAAGTTGAATCGCTTTCCGGTGCGTTGCAGTCTAATTTAACTAACCTTCAAAAAAATGCGGTGAATTTGGTAATTATCCCCTCAGAAAATATTGATCTAAATTCTTACAATAACTTGCTTGGCCAAATGAATGCGCCAATATTTTCAGCATTAAAAACTCGGGAAAGCCTCATCACCGAACTCGAATTTGATCATCCTTTACTTACAGGAGTTTTTGAGGAACGTGTCCAAAATTTCGATTATCCAAAAGTACAGTCGTATTATCCAGTAAATAATGGGGTCAACATAATTTCATTTCAGGATAATGCCGGGTTTTTGCTGGAGAGAAATGGAGTTTATTTATTTTCAGCTGCCTTAAATGCTGAAAATTCAAATTTCAGAAATTCACCTTTAATAGTTCCTGTTTTCTATAATATGGGTATTTCAGCCTTAAAAACGCCAAATTTATACTATGAAAATGGAAAGGAAGATCTGATTAAAATTACGCTCAATTCACAACAAGACGAGGTGATACATATAATTTCAGAAAATGAAGATTTTATTCCGCAACAACGGGTATTAGGAGATAATATAGAAATCTCTACTGCCGGCTTAAATATAGTTTCAGGAAATTATTCCCTGGAATATAATGGGAAAAACCAGGGCTATATAAGTTTTAATTCGCCGAGAAGCGAAAGTGAGTTGGAGTACGAAATTCCGGAAGAAAATGAAAATATAAAAATACATCCCAATATAGGAGCCTATTTTAATGAAATAAAAGCATCTGGGCAAAATAGCGAGCTTTGGAAATCCTTTGTTATTTTTGCTCTTATATTTTTAACTGCTGAAATGCTTCTTTTAAAATATCTTAAATAACCGGCTTGAGCCGGAACAAAAAAATGGCAATAAACAAATGAAACTACTTCTAAAATCGGTTACTATCATTGATAAACATTCAGCCTACAATAATAAAAAGCTGGATATTTTAATTGAAAACGGAATTATTAAAAAGATAGCAAAAGATATCACCGCAAAAGCCGAAAAAGTGATTTCTAGAGAAGATCTTCATGTTTCCAGGGGTTGGTTTGATAGTAGCGTAAGTTTTGGCGAACCTGGTTTTGAAGAACGGGAAACCATCACTAACGGACTCGATACTGCGGGAAAAAGCGGATTTACCAGTATCGCCCTAAACTCTAACACTTTTCCTATAATTGATAATAATGGGGGAATAACTTCGGTAAAGTCTAAAGCTGCTCACCATCCCGTTCAACTTTATCCTACAGGTGCTTTAACGATTAAAAGCGAAGGCGTCGATCTTGCCGAACTTTACGATATGAAGCAAGCTGGAGCTATTGCATTTGGAGATTATAAACGCGCGATTAAAAATCCGAATTTGTTGAAAATCGCACTTCAGTATGCACAAAATTTTAATGCTTTGGTACAATCATTTCCGCAGGAAGATCGCATTGCTGGAAAAGGAATGGTGAACGAGGAGCAAAATAGTACTTCCCTGGGATTAAAGGGAATTCCTAACCTGGCAGAAGAATTACAAATCACCCGCGATTTATACCTTTTGGAATATACCGGCGGGAAATTACATATTCCAACTATTTCAACTAAGAAATCGGTTGCCCTAATTAGAGAAGCAAAAAAGAAAGGCCTGGATGTAAGCTGTAGTGTAGCTATTCATAATTTAATTTTTACTGACGCTCTTCTCCAGGATTTTGATACGAACGCTAAAGTTTTGCCTCCGCTAAGAATCAAAGAAGATATAAAAGCGCTCGTTAAAGGTTTAAAAGACGGCGTTATAGATATGATTACTAGTGATCATACTCCAATTGATACAGAACATAAAAAAGTGGAATTTGATAACGCGTTATACGGAAGCATTGGGTTAGAATCTGCATTTGGAGCTCTAAACACAATATTTTCTACCGAAGAAACTGTTGAAATCTTAAGTAAAGGAAAACAAAGATTTGGCCTGGTAGATTCTAAAATAGAAGAAGGAAATCCCGCAGATCTAAGTTTATTTATTCCTGATGAAAATTATGAATTCACTGAAAATCATATTTTTTCCACCTCAAAAAACAGTATTTTCAAAGGATATAAGTTAAAAGGAAAAGCGCTGGGAATAATTACTAAAGCGGGGGATTTTGGCTTATAATTCCGCACTTAATTTGATACCTTTGCATAATAATTAACTACTATGAAAACTGTTGCCGAAGAAGGAAAAACTCCAGCTATTGTTGCTTACCTTACCATTATTGGTACTATAATAGCCTATTTTATGAATAATGAGCATAAGAATACTTTTGCTTCGTTTCATATTCGGCAGGCACTTGGCATCCATGTAACATTTTATGTTCTGGGAGTTTTAGTAGGTATGTTTGACAGTTGGTTAATTTCATCGGCCTTTTATATATTTATCGCGGTTTTAGGCATTTATGGCCTGGTAACCGCCATACAGGGCGAACAAAAAGAAGTACCAATTCTTGGTGCATATTTTCAAAAATGGTTTAGCACAATACAATAAATGAATACCAAAGAACTTTCTCTACACCACCTTATAAGAAGACCAAAAATTCAAACTGAAAAGTCACCATTGCTTATTATGCTTCACGGCTATGGAAGCGATGAGAAGGATCTTTTCTCTTTTGCTGAGGAATTACCGGACGAGTTATTCGTAATTTCAGTAAAAGCACCTTATGCCATGCAACCCTACGGAAATGCCTGGTATGCGATTCATTTTGATAACGAGAATGGGAAATTTAGCGACGACGAGCAGGCTAAAGAATCCAGGGAACTTATTGCAGGGTTTATTGATGAAGCAGTTGAAGCTTATGATTTAGATGCCGATAAGGTTACGCTTTTAGGTTTTAGCCAGGGAAGTATTTTGAGTTACGCAGTGGCGCTCTCCTACCCTGAGAAAGTGAAAAATATTATCGCACTAAGTGGTTATATAAATGAGGCAATTTTAAAACCAGGTTTTGAAAAGAATGATTTATCTAAATTATCATTTTATTGCTCTCACGGTTCTGTAGACCAGGTGATCCCTGTAGAATGGGCTCGCAAAAGCAAACCAATTTTAAACCAGCTAAATATTGAAAATACTTATTCCGAATTTCCGGTAGGTCACGGTGTTGCTCCCCAAAACTTCTTTGAATTACGGGAATGGCTTAAAAAACGAATCTAATTAGCCGGATAAAGAAAAGACTTTTCAGCCGTAAGATCGATTTTTCCATTATCATCTATAAAATAAGTAAAAAACACCTCGCCCCAGTAAGTACCATCGGTAAAATCGGCAATTACCCATTTATGGTTTAGGATTTTGATCTTATTAATACGCATTTTTCCTTCCATCCCATCAAAAGGAACATAAGAATTATCTGAACCTACCTTGTTCTGACTCATCAACTCGTTTTCAATATTTTCAGAAACATAGCTAGCTTCAATTCCCATTTCTTCAAAATAGGTGATCGCTTCTTCATTTTCAAGAAAAGAGAAATAAGTGCCATTATCTTCTTCAGCTAAAGAATCATTTTCAAGCTCAAGTCGTTCAACTTCTGCTTTCAAGCTCTGGATATCGGCATCTCTGGAATCAAGGATCTTTTTATCATTTACATAAATGAAAATCGTAAAAAGCAGGGAAAATATAAAAAGGTATAGTAATAAATTCTTACTCATCTTAAACGGTTATTTTTAGGTTATCGTAGGCTACAAACACGTTTTCTGGTAATTGTTCCTGTACTTTATCGTGAAATCCGAGCAAATGACTAATATGTGTTAAATAAGCTTTTTCAGGTTTTACCCGATCAATAAATTCTAAAGCTTCTTCAAGATTTAAATGAGAATGATGCGGTTCAATTCTTAAAGCCGTTACTACTAAAACCTTAACCCCATCTAATTTCTGAATTTCTTCTTCTTCTATAGATTTAAGATCTGTAAGATAGGCGAAATCTTTAAGCCTAAATCCAAATACCTGCAGGCGGTTATGTTTATAATCTATTGGAATAATTTTAAGTTCTTTAAAATTAAAAGGCTTATTTATTATCTCGTTTTCAATTACACCGGGAGCCCCGGGATATTTATTAGTTGAAGTAAAAATATATTCAAAGCGTTTTCTTAAAGATTCTAATACACGTTGATGTGCAAAAACCGGGATATCTCCCTGGCGGAAGAAAAAAGGGCGAATATCGTCCAAACCCGCGGTATGGTCGTTATGCTCGTGAGTATATAAAATCGCGTCCAGTTGCTCTACAGGATTAGCAAGCATTTGCATTCTGAAATCGGGGCCACAATCAATCAATATATTATACCCCTCCCATTTTACTAAAACCGATACGCGTAAACGCTTGTCTTTAGGGTTATCACTAAGGCAAACCGGGTGCTTACTTCCTATAATAGGTATGCCTTGAGATGTTCCTGTACCTAAAAAAATTACTTCCAAGAATTGTTTATTTTACTGCAAAAGTAAAGATAATTTTTTTCTATACCTTACCGTTTTTAGTACCTTTGATATACGCAAAAAAGAAATCACACTTAAAAGAGAAATTATGCCAATTACAATAATGGGCGATAAGGAATTTGAAAATGTTCCTTCTATAAAAAGCAAAGCACTTCGCATTAATTTAAACGAAAATATCTACGGAACATTTTCAGAAATTGGTGCCGGCCAGGAAACAGTTAGAAATTTCTTTAGAGCTGGTGGTGCCTCTGGAACTATTGCAAAAGCAATGAGCGCCTACGATAAAGATTTTAGTGATGCTATTTATGGCGTTGAAGATGATAGAAGATATGTGACTGAAGCACGCCTAAAGAAAATGCTTTCCCACGAAATCGGCTTAATTGAGCAAAGAATTTCCCGAGAAAAGCACCCTAATAAACTTTTCTTTAGTTATGCCAACACCGTAGCTACCATAGATTTTGCAAAAAAATATAAAGGTCACGGTTGGATAGGAATTAAATACCAGGTAAGACCAGAAGAAGCTTATAACGAAATTAGTTTGCACGTTAGGTTTCATGAAAATGATGCCCGCCACCAACAAAATACCTTGGGAATTCTTGGTGTAAACTTAATTTATGGAGCCTATTATAAATACGATAATCCAAAGAAACTTTTACGTTACCTCTACGATCATATAGACAAAGATCAAATAGAGATTGATACGATAAACTTTAGCGGACCAAGATTTGAAGGTGTAGATAATCGTTTGATGAGTCTTCAATTAGTGAAGAACGGAATGACAGATGCCGTGATGTTCGCGCCAGATGGAAACAACGTACTTCCTGCTAAAATTCTATATAAGAAGAATATTCTTGCGCTTCGCGGAAGTTTTAGACCCGTGACTAAAGTTAATATGGATATGTATGAGCGTTCGCTCGAACTATTCCTGAAAGAAAGCAAAGTCGAAAAAGAAAATACCGAAGTGATTTTTGAAATCACTCTTTCTAACCTTCGCGCAGAAGGCGAAATAGATGAACGTGATTTTATGGACCGGGCAAAACTTTTATGTTCTCTTGGCCAAACAGTAATGATCTCAAATTTCCAGGAGTATTACCGTGTAGTTGAGTATTTCTCAAGATATTCAAAACAGCGAATGGGCTTAACTATGGGTGTAAATAACCTTATTGATGTTTTTGATGAGAAATATTACAGGCATCTAAGCGGTGGTATTTTGGAAGCTTTTGGTAAGCTTTTCTTTAAAGACCTTAAAGTTTACCTCTACCCGCTTAAAGATTCTGAAACCGGTGAAATTACTACCAGTGACAACCTAAAAGTTCACCCTAGAATGAAAGAATTGTATAAATTCTTTAAGTATAACGGACGAGTTGAAGATATTGAAAACTACAATCCTGAAATTCTTGATGTTTACTCCAGGGAAGTTCTTCAAATGATTAGCGAAGGAAAAGAAGGTTGGGAAGATATGCTCCCTGAAAAAACCACGAAAATGATTAAAGAGCATAATCTTTTCCATTATAAAGAATACAAGAAAAAAGCAGAAACTGAAGTCTAGTTTCTAAAGTTTTTCAGCATAAAAAAATCCGGATGAATTAATCATCCGGATTTTTTATGCTTATTTGTAGCGTCATCCTGAATTTATTTCAGGATCTAAGTTATTTGTGATTCTAATTATGTTAGAAGCTGAAACAAGCTCAGCTTGACAAAAGCCTGTCTTTTAGAGAGCCTCTTTTATATGTTTTTAATTGATTACTTAAGCCACTCGCTCAATTCTGGCGCCAAGGGCTTTAAGGCGTTCATCTATATTTTCGTAACCCCTGTCTATTTGTTCTATATTGTGAATAGTAGAAGTTCCTTTAGCTGAAAGCGCTGCAATAAGCAAAGAAATCCCTGCCCTAATATCAGGAGAAGTCATGGTGGTAGCTTTTAGCTGCGATTGGAAATCGTGTCCAATAACGGTAGCACGATGCGGATCACATAAAATGATCTTCGCACCCATATCTATCAGTTTATCCACGAAAAATAACCTGCTCTCAAACATTTTTTGATGAATAAGCACACTGCCGCGAGCCTGTGTGGCCACAACTAAAAGTATACTCAATAAATCTGGAGTGAATCCCGGCCAGGGTGCATCGCTAATATTCATTATAGAACCGTCTATAAAGCTTTGCACTTCATAACCATGAGTATGCGCCGGTATAAAAATATCGTCGCCTCTTCGCTCAATGGTAATTCCTAATTTTCTAAAAGTGGTAGGAATAATCCCAAGCATATCCCAACGCACATTTTTGATGGTAATTTCGCTTCTTGTCATTGCTGCAAGACCTATCCACGAACCAATTTCTACCATATCCGGCAAAATTCTGTGTTCGCAACCTTTTAAAGCTTTAACGCCTTCTATGGTAAGAAGATTAGAACCTACCCCGCTAATTTTCGCACCCATTGAATTCAACATATTGCAAAGTTGTTGCAGATATGGTTCACAAGCGGCATTATAGATTGTAGTAGTTCCTTCAGCAAGAACAGCTGCCATCACAATATTGGCAGTACCGGTAACAGATGCTTCTTCCAAAAGCATAAAATCACCTTTTAGTCCGTTTGGAGCTTCAACGCCATAAAAGCGTTCTTCTTTATTATATCTAAATTTTGCACCAAGTTTAATAAAACCTTCAAAATGGGTATCCAGTCTTCTTCTACCAATTTTATCGCCTCCCGGCTTTGGAATAAAGCCTTTCCCAAACCTTGCTAATAAAGGTCCTACGATCATAATAGACCCTCTTAGGCCGCTACCGTCTTTTTTAAATTGATCGCTGCTTAGGTAATCCAGATCAAGATCATCACTTTTAAAAGAATAGCTTCCTTTTCCAAGCTTCTTGATCTTAACGCCAAGATTTTCTAAAAGCTGAATAAGCTTATTAACATCTAAAATATCTGGAATGTTATTGATAACTACCTCCTCTGGAGTTAATAATACGGCACAAAGAATTTGCAGGGCTTCGTTTTTGGCTCCTTGTGGCTGAATTTCACCACTAAGTTGCTGCCCGCCTTCAATTTGGAAAGTTCCCATGAAAGTAAAATATTATTTAGTAGCGTTTACGGCCACCTCCACCTTTGCGGTTGGATTTTTTTGGATTATTGTTTTTATTGCTGTGCTTCTTCTTATTTCTTATAAGACTTGAAGCATCGCTAAGATCTTCATCGGCATTCTTTAAGTTAATCTTTCCGCCGCTTAGTTCACGAAGATGTTCAAAGATAATGGTATCTTCAACGGTATCCCTATTCCAGTTTAGGTAAGACTTTTTCATATGGTTAGCAATAGTCAAAACCAAACCTTCTTTTAAGGGTCCTTCTTCCCAATCTTTAACCTCATTGATCATTCGGTTAATATTGTTTCCGTAAAAACGATATTTAGGAAAATTCTGCGGGTAGCCCAACATTTCAGGACGCTCTTCCAGCATTTCCCTGGTTGGTTTTGGGAAAGGAGATTCCACATCAAGTTTAAAATCGCTAATAATAAATAATTGATCCCATAATTTATGTTGAAAATCGGGAACATCACGAAGATGCGGTTGCATATTACCCATTACGGCAATAATAGATTTCGCAACCTGGTTACGTTCTTTATCATCTTCAATCTCAATGGCTTCTTCTACCATTTTTTGAAGATGTCTCCCATATTCTGGAATGATTAAATGTCTCCTTTCAGAGTTATATTCTAATGCGTGTGTCAAAATTGAATTTTATAAGGTGATTCTTTAAACTGTAGAAGTTAATCGCTGCAAAATACTAAATATTATCGGGATAGCTGAAATTTTAAGATTTTAAAACCAGGAATTTCATGCTAACCCAAAGTATATTAAAGTTTAGAAGACCTAAAGAGAAATTACGCCTTCTACTTTAGCAGCCACTTCTTTATATTTTTCAATCACTGCGTCAGGATTTTGCATTCTTACATTAACCGAAGTACTTACGTAAGTTCCTTTTTTTGATTTTTTAGTGGTAATTACCGCTCCCATATTATCAAAAATACCTTCAATCACTTTTACCTGGTTTGACTTTGTAGGTACTATAAATTTATAGAGGTATTCAGATGGCCATAGGGATGTATCCTGTAATTGTGTCTTTAATTTGTTATAAAACTCTTCCTGATCTCGGGCTTCACTCATAATTTTCTAACTTAAATTTAGGATGCAAAGATACATGGAATGGATACATTTTTATAATCAATTTCAAATGTCGAAATTTGCAGCGTGAAAAAACAAAAAATAGTAATTACCGGTGGTCCCGGTACAGGCAAATCCTCTATAATTCGTCAGTTGGAAAAAAACGGGCATGAATGCCTGCACGAGATTTCACGGCAGGTGACTTTAGAAGCGCAAAAACAGGGAATAGATCAATTATTTCTTGAAAAACCCTTACTTTTTAGCGAAAAACTGCTGGAAGGTCGAAAAGTTCAGCATCGCGAAGCCGATATGATTTCTGCTTCAACAATATTTATAGATCGCGGGATTCCAGATGTGCTGGCCTATATGGACTATTTTAATACCGAATATTCTACTTATTTTACTGATGCCTGCAATGAATACAGTTATGATAAGGTTTTTTTCTTACCTCCATGGGAGGAAATTTACCAAAGTGATAACGAACGTTACGAATCTTTTAATGAAGCCAGGCTCATCTCAAAGCATCTTTTTGAAACCTATAAATCTTACGGCTACACCCCAATAGAAGTTCCCAAAACAACCATTAGTGAGAGAACCAATTTCATTTTAGATCAAATTTGATAAAAGTTATTTGCAGGACGCGCAGCACATATTAAAAAAATACTGGGGACATGAGTCCTTCAGGCCTCTACAGGAGCCGGTTATAAATAAGCTCCTGGAGCAACAACACGTGCTGGCATTAATGCCTACCGGTGGCGGTAAATCTATTTGTTTTCAAATTCCTGCTTTAATGCAGGAAGGTATTTGTATTGTAATTTCACCGCTTGTCGCTTTAATGGAAGACCAGGTAAACGCTCTCCAACAAAAAGGCATAAAAGCGATGGCTTTAACCGGAGGAATGGCCTACCGCGATCTTGATGCCGCGCTTGACAATTGTATCTACGGAAATTATAAATTCCTCTATCTTTCTCCTGAGAGACTGCAACAAGACCTGGTACAGGAACGTATTAAGTTGATGAATGTAAACCTAATCGCAGTAGATGAAGCACACTGCATCTCACAATGGGGCCACGACTTTAGACCGGCTTACCGCAATATTTCATTATTAAAAAATTTAAAACCAGAAACACCTTTTATTGCACTAACCGCTACAGCAACGCCGGCCGTAGTCAAAGACATCGTAAAAGAACTGGAACTGGAAAACATCCAGGTTTTTAAAGATTCTTTTTACCGGCCTAATATCGCTTACAATGTTTTAACAACAGAAGATAAATATTACAGCCTTCACCAACTACTTAATAACAAAAATGAAGCAGCGATAATTTATGTTCGAAATCGAAAAGCAAGCCTGGAGATTGCTGAATTATTAAATAAAAAAGGCTACAAAGCAAATGCCTTTCACGGGGGCTTACAACCTAAAGAAAAAACCAAAAGACTTAGCGACTGGCTGGAAAATAAACACCAGATTATGGTTGCAACTACAGCTTTTGGAATGGGGATAGATAAACCCGATGTAAGACAGGTAATTCATTTAAACCTTCCGGAATCTTTGGAAAGTTATTTTCAGGAAGCAGGGCGTGCGGGAAGAAACGGCGAAAAAGCAATTGCGACAATCTTAACAAATAAGAGCGATATTCCGGTTTTAAAAAATCAGTTTTTGGCAAATTTACCCCAACTGGAAGATGTAAAACTGGTATATAAGAAACTCAATACTTATTTTAGGATCGCTTATGGCGAAGGGGAACAAACCGAACATAATTTTAGCTTTTCAGAATTTTGTGCTCAATATGAACTTCCGTTCTTAAAAACCTACGAGGTACTTCAGCTATTAGACCGATGCAGCGTGCTAAAACTTTCAAAGGAATTTCATAAAAAAACCAGCATCCATTTTACCATTTCAGGAAAGCAACTTCAGTATTATTTAGACCAAAATGGGAAATTTGAAAGTTTTGTAAAGTCCCTGCTAAGAACTTATGGCGGAATTGTAGATAACAAAACCAATATAGATCTTGCTTCAATTTGTAAAAAATCTAACATAGACCAGAAAAAGGCGCTAAAATTCCTTGAAGAACTTCAACAAGACCATGTTTTGGAATACATTTTTGCTGAACAAGACGTGACCATCCTTTTCCTGGTACCAAGGGAAGACGATTCAGTTATTTTTCCACTAGCACCATATATCAAGCAGCATAACACCTCTAAAAAAGAGAAAATTGATTCGGTTCTAGCTTACCTAAAAAACAATGAAACTTGCAGAAGCAAGCAACTATTGGCTTACTTTGGTGAAAAAAAAGAGGAAAACTGTGGGATCTGTTCAGTTTGTGAAATACAAGCTGCGCCCTTAACCCGGGAAATAAAAAATGCCATTTATAAAGAGATAATAAAGGTTTTGAAAATCTCTGAAGCTTCTTCCCGAAAGCTAACCGAAACTATAAATTATCCTGAAAACCAGGTTATAGAGGTTTTAAGGCTATTATTAGATAAAGAATTAATTTCCCTGAAATCTGGGAATATTTACAAAATAAATAGATAATGAGATCATTAAGAATAGTATTTATGGGCACGCCAGATTTTGCTGTGGCAAGTTTGGAAAGTATTCTAAAAGCCGATTATAATGTGGTTGGTGTTATTACAGCCCCCGATAAACCTGCAGGACGCGGAAGAAAACTACAGGAAAGTCCGGTGAAGAAATTTGCGGTGAGCAAAAATTTAAAGGTTTTACAACCTACTAATTTAAAGAATACAGCATTTATTGAAGAATTAGAAGCACTTGCGCCAAATGTGCAGGTAGTGGTTGCCTTTAGAATGCTGCCTAAAGTAGTTTGGAATCTACCAGAATTTGGCACCTTTAATTTGCACGCTTCTTTGCTTCCGCAGTATCGCGGCGCCGCCCCTATAAATTGGGCAATTATTAATAACGAAACAAAAACAGGAGTAACTACTTTCTTTTTAGACGAAAAAATAGATACCGGCGCCATGATCCTTCAAAAAGAGATTGATATACCTGTTAAGGATACCGTTGGTGAGCTCCATGATAAATTGATGGAATTAGGATCTGGATTAGTAGTCGAAACGCTAGAACTTATTTCTAAAGGCAACATCACCCCCACTCCGCAACCCAATAATGATCTATTAAAAGAAGCACCAAAATTAAACAAGGAAAATACAAAGATTAACTGGAACGATTCTTTAGATCAAATTTACAACCTTATTCGCGGGCTAAACCCGTATCCAGCGGCCTGGTCAATTTTGTTTAACGGTGAAAAAGAGGAAAAAGTAAAAATCTTCCATTGCACAAAAGAAATTACCGATCATTCCTTAGAAAATGGAAAAATTTTAATTGAAGATAAAACGCTGAAGGTAGCAGGACAGGGAGGTTATCTAATTATTAAAGAATTACAGCTACCCGGAAAGCGTAAAATGGATGTAAAATCTCTCTTAAACGGATATAATTTTTCGGAAGGGGCAAAATTCCGCTAAGGCCTTATGGTTACTGAAACAGTGAAAAATCAACTAAATCAAGACTTGTTTATTAACAAAATAGCCGACTTATTAACAATAATCTGCATTTCCCTTGATATTACTTGCACGGCCGAGAATTCCATATAAATTTGTAAAGCAATTTAACAGAATGTTTAACCAACAATTTATTTAAAAATTCAAATTATGAACAAAACAGATTTAATTGACGCAATGGCTGAAAACGCTGGAATCTCAAAAGCAGCGGCAAAAAAAGCCTTAGAATCTTTTTTAGAAAACGTAGAAAAATCTCTTAAAAAGGGAGATCGCGTTTCTTTAGTAGGATTTGGTTCATGGTCAGTTTCAAAAAGAGCTGCACGTGAAGGAAGAAACCCACAAACCGGAAAAACCATTAAAATTGCTGCTAAAAATGTAGTTAAATTTAAGGCTGGTGCAGACTTACAAAAAGCTGTAAACTAATAATTTGTATTAGTAAAACATTGAAAGCCTCCCAAATGGGGGGCTTTTTTAATTAAAAATACTTTAGCATTTAATTTGATTTTTTTCAAATTAATGGTAGCTTAGATAAAAACATGCTAAAATGATCGCTTTAAAACCAACCAAAGGCCATCTATTGGTATCTGAACCTTCCATTATTGGGGATGTAGCATTTAACCGCTCTGTGGTTCTACTTGCCGAGCATTCTGAAGCGGGTTCTGTGGGTTTTATACTCAATAAAGTTTTAGATTTCACCTTAAAGGACCTCGTTCCTGAGCTTTCGGCAAATTTTAAAATTTATAATGGAGGACCTGTAGAACAGGATAATCTCTATTTTATTCATAAGATACCAAATCTTATTCCGCAAAGCGTAGAAATAGCCAACGGCATTTTCTGGGGTGGTAACTTTGATGTGGTTACAGAACTTATTAACCAGGGGTTAATAAGCGAAAAGGAAATAAGATTCTTCCTTGGTTATTCAGGTTGGGATGCAAACCAGCTAAATGAAGAATTAAATTCACATTCCTGGATCGTTACTACTAACGAAGATCCTAAAGACATTATTGAACGTCCCTACCATTCCTTCTGGAAGGATAAAATTATGCAATTGGGGGGCGAATACCTTTTATGGTCTAACGCGCCAGAAAATCCCAGCTACAATTAAATTACCCTAATCTTGCTTTTACATTTAATTTTGAAAGCAGGTCTTTAGCCACTTTATTATCAAAGCTTTTCTTTCGGTATTTTGTTACAGGCTGAATTCCCGTTATCACATTGGTAATAAATAATTCGTCGGCTTTTTGAAGTTCAAAAGGAGAAATTGAAGTTTCTTCCAGATTCAGATCTGGTAAAGTCTTAATAATTTCCAATAATTTCTTCCGGGTTATCCCATTTAATGCACCATCGGTAAGTGGTGGCGTTTTTATTTTATCACCTTTTACAAGGAATAAGTTTCCATTTAAGGCTTCAACCACATTTTTCTTTTCATTGATTAGAAAACAGTTTTCATATCCGTTTTCTGAAGCAAAAATACTTCCTAATACGTTTATTGCGCGATTGTTAGATTTAATTGTAGAGAATAAACCGCTGGTGATGTAATGATCTTTAAAAAGTTCTACCTCATAATGCTCTTCATTGAGTAAATAGAAAGCATCGGCAAGTTCTTCTGTGGTAATTATAAAGCCAATTTCCCTGGTCGTGGGGCGGTAATAACCCCCTTCTTCACGATATGCTGAAAATTTTACGCGGGCCGCCGTAGTATCTAATCCGTTTTCTTTAACCAGATCCAGGATCTCTTCTTCCAAAAATTCAGGAGAGAAATTTGAAGGTATTTCCATACGCATAATACGCATAGAAGCCATAAGTCTAAAATAATGATCTTCCCAGAACATTACTTTTCCGCTAATTACGCGAATGGTTTCAAAAACTGCATCTCCATAAGCAAATCCCCTGTTGGTTATTGAAAGTGATGCCTGATTATCTTCTATTAAATTTCCGTTTAGATTTATCATAAAAAAGCCCCGTTTTAGAACGGGGCAAAGGTAATGTTTATCTTAGGAATATTAAACCGATCCAAGCACCTGTTTAAGGTTTGAGATCATATTTTCCCATAGCATTTTGCCTTCTTCAATTTCATCGTCATCTTCGGCAAAATCTGTAATCATTATAGAAACGTCTTTGGTAATTTCGTCTACCTGAATTCTTATTTCGAAAAAATATGGAGTATCTTCATCGTCCAACCATTTAAATTTCACCCTCTCGTCGCTCTTTTTGCTTACCAACTTGGCTTTTTCTTCGCTGCCTTCCCATATAAAGGTGAACAATTCGCCTCGTGAATTTACATTATCTGCATACCATTCACTTAATCCTGAAGGTGTTGATATATATTGGTATAACAATGAAGGAGAAGCGTGAATGGGAAATTCCATTTCGTACTTGATCTTATCTTCCATTTATTAGATTTAATTAGTTTCGGGCAATATAGATATTAATTGGAAAGATAAAAAGAAAACAAATTAAATATTTTAGAAAATAATGTTTGCGCCAATACAAAATGTTTATATATTTGCACCCGCATTCACAGCCAGCAAGAATGCTTGTTAAGCCACGCCAACAGGCAGCTTACAACAAATAATGGCGAGGTAGCTCAGTTGGTTAGAGCGTCGGATTCATAACCCGGAGGTCCCGAGTTCAAATCTCGGTCTCGCTACTAGGAAAATCAAAGCCTCACAGAGATGTGGGGCTTTTTCTTTTTACACATAGTACAGAATAAGTACAGAATGAAAAATTTTGCATAAAAATTGTTGAAAAAATTTTCAATAATATCATTTAGTAGTAATTGAAAATAAAATTTATTTTTATTCACTCAGATTCAACTTCATAGCCCTAACCGTAACTTTCTGAACGATTTCCTATACTCTTAAAAAGGAGACCTTTCGATTTCTTAGCAAAATGACTTGGGATCAGCACCTCTCTTAAAATATTGTAAAATTCTAAAATACAATTGTTTGTATTTGGGACTCGTTTTTTATCGGTGAATTAAATCCATATTTCTGATATTGTATGTTGGAATTGCATTGAATATCCTAAGGTTCTCGTTCTGCAAAACATTACTACTAATTATTTCTTTAATTGGAATAATTCCTGATATTGGATATATTCCTATATTTGAGATAAATTATTATTCTAAAATTATGTACGAATCACCCTTAAAAGAATTTTCAAGAACTGATTTTTTTGATAAAACTACCATCCACAGTGATATGGCTGAATACAAATTGGATTATTTCTTTTGCGGCAAACGTATAGGATCAGGTAAGAATCTTATAGATCTGTTTGTTGTAACCTGGATTATGGATGATGCTGAAAATTTATTTATTCGTTACGTTAATTATTCCGGGGATAAATCGGCCTGGAGAAACAAAATTAGCGAACAGTTAAAAAAGCTTATGTATGATATAGATGTAAGTAAGGAAGTTGCTAGTGGACGGTTGCGATATTTTGAAGTGGAATCAGAAAAATTTTTACCTACTGAAGCTTTTGAAAAAAAATTCTTGGAACTCAAATCTAAAATGAAACGATTTAAAGAAAATTAAGCAACTTCCGTTGCAATTAATGGTACTTCATATGGAAATGCAAAATTAGAATGATCATGACCATTTAGCCAGGACTGGTGGTCCTGCTGTTTTAGGACTACTGGCATTCTTTTCATATTATTATGAATTTCAGCCATCAACTCATTTGCTTCCGTAGTTACTATGGAATAAGTATTAAGAGCTTCGTTTGTTTGTGGATTTACCCAGGTAGAATAAATTCCTGCAAAAGCAAAAATTTCCTGATCTGTCGGAGTAATTAAAAACTTCTGTTTATTCTTGCCTTTAGGATCTTTCCATTGCCATTCATAATAGCCGTCAGCGATAATCAAGCAACGTTTTTTTACTGAATTTCTAAAGGAAGGTTTTTCCGATATAGTCTCAATTTTAGCGTTAAGAGTCATTTTTTTAATCTTATCATCTTTAGCCCAAAATGGAATTAATCCCCAATTAAACATTTGAATTTCTCCCTGGTTTTCATCCGAAATTACAGGTGTTTTAGAAAACGTAAAAGCATTGATTTCCAATTGTGGTTTATAAGCATCTGGCTCAATAAAACGAGCCTCTAAAGTCCGCTCTATGTCGTTCAATTTTGAATTGAGTTTAGTTCGGTAGCACATTGTTCTAATTTTATATCAATTTACTAAAATCTGTTGAATTTTATGAGTAAGTTAAACCAACACATAATCCTACCATCATAATCAATTTAATATCATATCTTTAATATGAATGAAAACGCTTTGTCTGATAATATTACTTATACCATCATTTTTTATTGGACAGGAAGTTTATTATTCTCCTTTTACTGAAACCTATCCTAACATATATAGATCAGAATTTGAACAGATTAACCGTAGAATTGTTTTTGAACCCAATGCTGTTACTATTGTAACAGAAACTCCAAAAGGAAAGGATATAGAGATTTTAAATATCCAGGAAACCCAAGTTTTAGATGACAGACTTACGCTAATTTGTGAAAACAGAAGTAAACGTAAAATAACAATCGTATTTCCTAAAGAAAGGGAGGATTTTTTGTACATAGATTATTATTACCGCTCCCCTACCACCAATGAAGAGATTCAAATAAGGTTACACGTTGAAGAAATGCAAATTGACCCAAGGGAGCCGATCAAAATTAGGAATGGTTAAAATTGTTAGGAGTCAATTATCTTATTTTACATTAAAAAGTAAAATTTGCTTAAAAGGATTTTAACTTACCTGGAAAATAAACCAGGAGGACTAATTCAGATTCTAATTAAAAATCCACAAAGTTTATTCTGAAAAAGCCTCTTTACTTTTCCAGCTTTCAAGGTATTTACAAACGTGAAACAATTCTTCTTCAATTTCATAATCCATTCTTAAAGGGTCTAAACCTGTCCGGGGAAATTCATTTCGAACTTCCTCGATAAATTCTTTTGAGGTGCCTCTAAAAATACCTTGTTCTTTATTTTTCCAGGAAGGCAGTTTCCACCAGACCACATCAGAATCTATGGCATACAAAACCCTACTGTTTTCATTTTCTATTTCAGTAAACCTCTCTCTTTTTGTAAAATCAAAATAAATATCGTGAAGATTAGAATCCCAGAAAAAAAGTTTTGATATATCCTTTACATATTCCATACTACACTCTTTAAATGAGCAACTTAAAAAAGTGGTATTATTCATCCAGCCGGAATTAGGTTGAGGATGCACAAAACTGGAATTATCAAGTCGGCATTTATTAAAAATAGTTTTTAAAAGATCGGTGGTGTGAAAACCTATATGAGTTAGATCACAATTATAAAAGGAAGCATATGCCAGTTCACATTCTATTAAAAAGCTACTGTGCCAGGTAGAATTTCTAATATTGGTGTGGCTTAAATTACTTTCGGCGCAATACAAACTTTTAATTTTGCAGTTTTTGAATATTGAACCTGCCAAATCGGAAGATGTAATACCTAAAAAATCATATGTACAATCAATAAATTTGTTTTTCTTCATTGAACAATTCTCAAAGCTAAAAGAACTCGAACTCGCTCCTTTCCAATCTACATTGTTTATTTCTTCATTTACAGCACGTAAACCTGTTAAATCAATCCCCACAGAAATAGCTTCAACAAGTACAGAACGGTAACTGGGAAAAAGTTCAGATTTCTCCAATTCGTAAAGAACTTTATTTTCCCTCGTTTTTAGTTGAATTTTCATTATTAATTTTAACTGAGATATTTAAGAATGCGGCTTACCGGATATTACTTAGGTTTATAAATTTTTATTCGAGAATACCATATTTTTTATATTTTCTAATCAATTTTATCAAGCCCTGCATCGAAATGGTTTCAGCATTATTTACGTAAGTTAGTCCTTTTTGATCAGCACTCCTGGTAACTTTAGCAATTCCCCTTACTGTACTTTCTGAAATAAGTTCCTGGGTATTAAGGTTGTAAATTTTAATCAGAATAGCGGCTTCATTTGTTTTGGTTGTACTCCCCATTGCCGGTTTAGATGGAAAAGAATTCATTTCATCTTTAATCATATTTGATTGTACGTTGATCAAATAATCTTTATCCGTCGCAGTTTGTAAGTCCTGGAGGTATTGCTTTGAAGGATCAAAAGTTAATTGTGCCGGAACAAACATTTTTCTCCTTAATTCCTCTATTGGAATTAAGGAGTCGTCAAGAATTTTTTTGAATTCTCTATATGCTATATTCCCAATTCTTTCTACATTATAATTAGTGTAAGGCCTGTTAAGAATCCATTCCCCTTCCGTAAAATCTATCATTCTTCCTCTTTCAAAATGGTAATGATATTTGGTGTTGCCACAGGAGCTAAAAAAAAAAAACTAAAAAAGCAAGAGCTATAAAATTTTTAAATATCAAGGAGAAGATTTTGATCTGAAATTTCATTTTATAAATAAATATTGGAGTTTATTACAAGTGCTTTATGTTACCGTTTTTTTAAGCAGTAAATAAATTTATCATTCTTCATGAATTTCACCCAGTACTTTAATTAAACTAGTTGGTTAAAGTCAACTAGTACTTTTTTATCAAAGCCTCGGGAATGGAAACAAGATTAAATTATGACTGAATTAATTCTTTTGCCTGTCCAAATCCAGGTTTTGTTCATTATGCTTTCTTACACCCTCAATTATTTCATCAACGGCCTTTTTCATTTTTGAAGCTGTATCTTTTCCACTTTGATTGGTGATTATAAAAATTCCCAGTTCGTGTTTAGGAATAATAAATAGAAAACACTGCGATCTCGGAACTCCTCCATGGTGTGAATAGTATTTTCCTAGCTTAGGGTTTGAAGAATCAACCTCCCAGAAATAAGCTACTCCCACTTCATTGGAATAGTCTTTTAGCACTTTACGGGATTCCCTGGCTATCTTATTATTATCCAACTGGAATTCCATGAACTTAAGCATATCTGGAACAGTAGATTTGATGCCTCCACCCGCACCCCAGGGTAACTTTCCCATGGGTGAAGTAATCTCTGGATGATCTGCGTGATAGCCCACGGCAAGATTTTTCTGCCTATCCTCGCCTAATGTAATAATGCTTTCTTCCATTCCTATTTCGGCGGAAAGAAAATCAGTCAGTAAGGTTTCGAATTCTTTTTGATATACATTCTCCAATATGCCAGCGATTAGTTCTGTTCCGGCCGTTGAATAAGAATAATTGATGCCAGGGATTGTATCGATCTCAAGATTATGTAAATCTTTGTAAAAAAACTTTTTATCATAACCACTTAAAATGCTATCGATCTTTGAAGGGGAATCTTGTTTCAAAAAATCGCTGGTCATAAGTGGGTTTAAATTTAGGGGAAGAATATTTGGTAGACCACTTGAATGTGTAAGTAAATGTTTGATTTTCACTGGCTGATTCTCATAGCTCAAATTGGGATAGTCTTCCTCCAAATATTGCTGCACATCATCTTCCAGATTCAATTTACCTTCCAATACCGCCTTTGCTACAAGAGTTCCTGTAATTACTTTACTTAAAGATCCTATCTCATAAATCGTTTTATTAGTAGGAGGATTTCCCTTTGTCTTCTCCAGTTCCCCATAATGTCCTGTATATTTTTCACCTTTATACACTACTCCTATAGAAGAAGAATTGATCAAAGATTTATTTATTAAACGAAAGGCAGCGCTATCAAATATTCGATGGATCTCGTTATTCTTATTCTTTGAAAAACTTTCTTTTTTTGAATTCTGATTACAACTTGTAATGATTATAATGAAAAGAAAAAAAAGGTATTTATTCATAGTTTTAGTTTAGAGGAAGCTACAGGATTTTTTAATTCTTAATCTCTGAAATACTTTTAAGCTTATAATTGCTATCCCATTTGGTGATGAGCTTTAAGTCAAAAACTTTATAATCTTCTGTAATCTTTGATTTAGATTTATAAATCATTTCATAAGAAACGTGGTAATCTCCATTACTTTCTTGTACAACCTTAAAACTATCCCAGTCAATATCCGAAGCCGAAAAAGGGTACTTGCCGCGGTGGGCTTTAGCATTTCTATAGATCCATTCCCGAGAGGGATTTTGTTCCCCATACCAGCTAGTAACCTGCGGACTAAGAAATTCTGGTAATTTTTCCACCTGGTTACTATTCATAGATTGGTAGTAATCAGCTACAATTTCTTTTAAATTTTCTTCAGGAGTTTTTGAAGAAGCCTCGTCGGAAAAAGCGAAGCTGTAAATGGTCATAATGATGGCCAGCAAACCGACAGCTGCTAAAGCCAGGATTTTGGAGTTATATTTTTGAAAACTATTTTCTGATTCTGTTTTTTTCTTTTCTTCAGCAGGTAATTGACCTTCTTTTGGCTCACTCTCTTTTTCTTTTTCCACTTCTTGTGGGATAAAAAACTTATTAGGGTAATGAGTCTTCTCGATATTAAAAGAGTGAACTTCGCGAGGCGAAATTTTTGAACTGTTCACTTGATCCAAAGGAATCAGGCTAACATAATTTGGATTCGAGGCTTGACCTCCATAGCCAAAAGCAATAAAAACTGGTCGCTCAGGAGAATTGATTGCAGGAAAAGATTCAAATTGCTTATCACTTAAAACCTGATATAAATCTTTATAAGGTTTTGCTCGCCATTTTGCTTCAACATAAAATTCTTTCCCCGTGACTCTACATCTGAAATGAAAATCGGGTTCTAATGATTTTTTAACGAAACGTCTCCTATTTTGTGTACTATCGCTGGTTTTGTAAATTACCTCATAATGTGCTTCTGGAAAAATTGTTTCCTCAACATACCTTTCAAATTGTTCTCCTTTTCTAAAGGATTCTTCGTTGTAATCGTGTTGCATTCAGTGTTATTTATTATTAAAAGCCTGTTTCACCAGGCTCATAATATATTCAAGATTATCGTCATTTTTTATAACCAATTCATAGTCCCCGTTACCCAAATGGCCAATTTCGGAAACGTCTCGCATTAGATTTTTAGGATCATCCAGGCTACCTTTCTTCAAATTGATCCAGAGTTTTAAACCCTTTCTTTGAATATTTATATCTGCAAAATTTGAATTTTTTCTAAAGGCAATATATTCCTTTCGATATTCAACTTCTATGTCGTCTGCGAGGTTGAGAATGGAGGTTTTAAAAGTTTCGTAGAGCTCAATAATATCATCTGATTTTCCTTTTAAATGATCTTCTTCTATGTAGACTTTTAGTTGTTCTGTGACCGACTTAAGCTTCTCATTATTTTGAGTAATGGGTTTAATACTCTCTGCTGAATTACTTTTACGTACCTCATTAATACTAATAAGATTATTTTCGTACCGCTTAACTTCCCATAGCTCAATGGCTATATCCTTAAAGTTGGTAGCTGTTTTTTGATTTTCGGTAAAGCTGGTGGAAACAAAAGCAACCCGGGTTTGAGTCCAATCCACTTCATTTCGCTTTAAATTGTTTTTTAATGTTTCGTTGTATTCAATAATAAAGTCTGCCTTATTTTCCAGCATTAAACTTAGGTAGGTAAATCCCTGGTCCACCACGCTAATGTTTTTTATTCCTTTTATACCCAATAATGATGAAGGCTTTAGATTCCGGGTCAAAGGCCAGCGTGTCTATTCGCTTGTCTTTTATAGCAAATTCACTCTTAACCAAATGCAGCCCCATTACCTGGGTTAGATTTGATTCAAATAGGTTTTGAATTTCCCGTTCTAATTTGAAGGGATATTCTTTTAAATTGGAAATGGAGGATTGATTCTTAAGTTGATATAATTTCACTTTTTATTCTGTCTTTAATTAATTTTCGATACTAAAAGTCAGTGGTAAAATATTTCACGTAGGAAGATTTTTTAGGATTACTTGGGATATAATAAATAAACACCTTTTTTAGCCTAAGCTTAGATCCCACATTATCTTTCCAGTTGGAATTCTTTAAATACTCCCTCTCCCAAAAAATCAAATTTCTTTTTAAATAATGCGGAGAACTTTTTGTTAGCCGTGGCAAAGAAAATCTGTTTATTTTCTTTAACTATGAAATAACGCAGGAAATCTAAAAATGATAATGCGTTAAAATCATCAATAAAGGTAACAGGATCATCAAAGATTAAAATATTTGGTCCATTTTTCAGTTTCCTATTCAAACTGATAAAAATAGACAATACCAATGCAGCTCTTTGACCGGTACTTATTTCAGAAATTTGAAATTCCTTATTCTCTTTAAATAATACCAAATTTTTATCTTGGTATTTTATATCTGAAAACTCTTTAGGAGTATGTATCGTCCTATAAATATCTTTAATCTCATTTAGATTTTTCCTAAAGTACCCTTCTAAAATTGCATCCTCACTATTTGATGATAATTTATTTAAAGATTTAATAGCCTTAACTAATCTACTGTTTAACCCTTTAATTTCGGGTAATTCATTTTTTATCTTTTCGTTCTCAGCTAATAACTTTTGTATTTCTCTTTGACTAATTTCAATTTCTCTATATGATTTTAAATTCTCATTCAATAAATTCAACTCCTTAGCTATAGCATCTATTGACTTGTCATTAGGAACGCTTAAATAACTTTTTAGATTTTCAAAACTCGATGCTATCGAATCAATTTTAGACTGGTTTGATTTGACAATATTCTCGATATTTTCAATATTGTCCATAAACTCTTTTAGATTCAGGGATATGTTTAAATAGTTAATAATCCTTGCATTATCATTTTGGAATTTTTCAATATTATTCGAGTTATCGACCCTATCTTTTTCCAAGGAATTATTTAGTAATTTCAATGATTCCAATCCTGAAATCTCCTGGCCAGAAAACTCCTTAGCTAATTCCCCCTTTAAAACATTATATTCAGAAACACTTCCCTCAATATTATTTAATTGATATATTAAGTTTTCTAATTCATTTTTTTCTTTAGCTACTACGTTTTCTTTTTCTACTACCTCCTTAACTTTTTTATCTATATCCATGAATGTCAAAACTTCAGAGTTTTTTAAATACTGAGAGACAGTAGAATAATATTTTTTCAGGCTTTGAAGTTCTTGTTGTAGAAGATCTATTTCTTTTACTGTTTCATTTAATTTGGATTTTTTTTCGTTTAAAATACTTTTATCAAAATTTTGTTTAAACTCATTTTCAAGTTTTACGAGTAAATCTGCACTAGAGATTTGTTGTTCACAGAGCGGGCAATTTTCCGTATGAGCATCATGAGCCAATATTTCCTTACCTAGAAGTTTTATCTGGCTAGTTAGATTCTCCAGGGTAGAAAAAGTCTCTTCTATTTTTTTTACTTCCATCTTTTCCTGATTTAATAGCTGCTGTTTTTTATCTATTAGATCTTGTTTTTCTTCCAATAGTATTGGTAAATATTTTGTTTCGTTTTTCAATTGAAGAATATCCAATTCAAGGTTATTCAGATCTTTCAAAGTATCAATTATGGAGAGTTCAAGTTTAACTTTTGAAAGATTTTCTTCTAAACCATCTATTCTTGAGATGCTTTCCAATTCGAAATATTCCAATAGGCGATAAACCTTGGTTTCGAGTGATTTTAGTCTCTGATTTTTTTCAGTAAGTAAAGCGATTTGTTTATTGTTAAGATTAAATTGCTCTTTACTTTCTGAAACAAGTAAATTACGATTATGAACCTTTTGTTTGATCTCAGTAAACCTATTAAAGTCAGTGATCCAATCCTCTGATTGTAGAAATGTAATTTCATTACTAATTTCATTAATATACAATTCAGAAATTGAATATTGGGATTCGGTAATTGAGCTTTTATAACCTAGTTTAAGAATATTTCTCTTTATATCCTCTTTTAATGCTTCAAAGTTTTTTTCAGATTTTAATTCATCAATACGGTTCTCGTTTTTCTGAAAATTATTATTTTTTCTTTGAATTTCTTCCTTAGTTTTATTTAATTCAGGACGTAATCTGTTTTCTACTTTAATAATTCGATCCTTTAAAATAGTATATTCTTCACCTAAAATTATCTGTTTCAAAGATTCATTTATCTGATTTTTATGATCTGAGTTTGCAAACACTGAAGCGGTATCAGTGTTAAAAAAGTTGAATTGATTAAAAGACTCATAGGTTTTATTGCCTTGCTCAGATAAACGTCTTTCATACCATTTCGCCCCTCTTTCTTTATAATATGCATTATTGTGGTTATAGCTATCTTTTATATTGTCATTATAAACAGCCTCAATTGAACCATCGTTAGCTTTCTTTTTATTTCTTAATGTTTTACCTGTTAGCACGAATTCAATTGCCTCCATCAGGCTTGTTTTCCCCACACCATTCGAGCCAGTAAATAAATTGACTTTTCCAAAATGGAAGTGCCTTTTTAAAGGATATGACCTATAGTTATCTTGTAAGCTTAAAGAATTTATTTTCTTTACAATGGGAACATGTTCCAGATTTTTTTCAGTCTTTTCTACGATCTCTTTAGCTGAATCTGCTTTAAAATTTCTTAAAATTCCCTCTACTGAATTTGAACTATACAATTCTTGTAAACCAACAGATTTCAATTCTTCTTTCCAGGTGGAAATAATATCAGGTAAATCTGATTGTTGGGATTTTTCCAGTTCAAAGTAATCTAGGAATTCAGTATCAGTAAAAACTAATTTACGTCCATATTTATCGTCCCTTAAAATCTTTATTTTTAATTCTTCCGTAAGATTACTATTAATAAATAACAAGTAAATATTCCATTGTAGAGATTTTTCTTGTTTATAGAATTCATCTGCCAGGTATTTATACTGTAATTTTTCAAAATCGTCTTCAGTGATTTTATTATTAAAATTTAAGTAGTATATCCCTGCAACTTTATCGTTGATAGGTAATTTGGCTTTATACAAATTGTCATTTACCTCCTGAAGATCAGTAAAGATTAATTTTGTCCGGTCAATTAATTGTTCTGTGTTCATAGAAATTTAGAATATTGAACTATCGTCTTTAGGGGGTTCGGTTATACTACCTGCATCTGGGTTAGATTTGTCTAGAATATCATTCCCATTTTTGAAAAAGACTACAATCGTATTTTTACCCGGAGAATCGGGATCAAATAATTTTTGCAATTCATCGTATGTTTTATTAACCAATTGTTGTGATACGGCACTTCCTATATAGCATACAGTAGCTTTTTCTATATCCTCGTGCTTGTTAACAACATTATATTTATACTTATATGTGTCCGCATTTTCAGCAAATGCCAATTTAATTTCTTTTTCTGCTAAATGTCTTATACTATGAGGATATGTCCCTTTATCTGAAATAATGTTGACATCCAACTCAATGAGATTAGAACAATTTATACTCCTTATACGTTCGCTAGATTCATAGCTGTCTTCTAAATATGTTAATCTGTTATTGCATTCATCTGATTCATTTAAAATAAAACTATTCAGATGTATTACTTCAGCCCACTTATTTTCTTTGTTTCCTTCTACTTGACCGTTCGAAATATTGAACAATCTCTCCTTATTAACGACTGAAATATCTCGATCTAGTAAATAGCTATTAGTAATACCTCTATCCTCTAGAAAATCTATATGATTGTCTTCTACTTTTTCAATTTCTTCTATTTCATGAAAATCATCAAATACATAAACATTGCTGGCCGTTGGGCCTTCTCTTCGTTGTTGTTCGTCAACTCCTTCGGCAATATCTACAGACTTGTTATGAATTTTAAATAATTCAATTTTTCTATTTAAAAAGTAAACTCGTTTCTTACGCTTTATCTGTAAAAAATATAAACCTTTTTGGTGATTATCTATAATCTTTTTTGGCTTATAATCTAATTCTACATCCGATGTTTTAAAGTATATACCACTTCTAGGCGCATTGTACTCATCATATAATTTCTTACCATTTGGGAAACAAGTCTCCATACCCCAATTTAAAGTGATCAATTCTCGTTTTTCCCTGGTTAAAACAAATTTTTTGAAATCAATAAAGTTTTGGTGAGAGGGATTGGGGTTAAACTGAAGACTTAAAAATAAAAATGGAGAGTCCACCCAACCATGATTATCGATTAGATTTTGTTCCAAGGTTGGATTAAAATTCATTGCTTGGGAACAAATTAAGGATATTAATCTAACTGAATTTTCATCATTCTTAATTACGTAAACATCGCTGCCTTGAATAAGGTTGTCTGGCTCTAACTGACTAGACCATAAACCTCCCATGTGCCAACTCTTAAATTGAATTAATACAATAAGTTTTTCAGTTCCATCATGTTGGCCAAGGAATATGTAGTATAAAGGATCAACATAATTTTTATCCGAATCATTGTGAACATCTTCAAAATGAATGTAAACACTATCATTATTTATTTCAGACAATTGATTTAAATCATCTTTATTTAAAGATTCTCCACCTAAAGACCAAAGTTTATTATTAGAGGGTCTTAGACTTTCATCTTCAATAATTAAATCTACGACAGATTTAGGACAGGAATATTCAGGCGATACAACTAATGAAATATTTTCAACCTTGGCTTTTTTTAAAAGTTTAATAAACTTTTTTTCAGCATCTTTCTGATCATTATTTCCAATCCGGTTTTCATCAGCAAAAAAGACTCCTTTATGTTGATAAATTAAGAGACTATAACGTTGGGTCCCTCGTCTTAACGCATCCAGTTCTGTATCGATATTTAGAGTAGAAATATCTACGAAATTCATTTTTTGGACTAACTTAAATTATTCAATTATTGCAAATCTTTTTCTGCATTTCCTATATGAGGGCCTCCTCCACAATCCCAATCTCCTCTTCCGTTAATCCATAAAGTTCATAAACCAACCGGTTAATTTGCTCTTCTAATTCATTGGTATCTTCATCAAGTTCCTTAGCTGTAAGGATTTTATTAACTAGATCAATAAATATTTGTCGCTCTTCAAACTGGAAATCTGGAATGATAAATTTTTCAATAGATTTTTTCTTTAATACAAAAGCTCCTCCAGCTGTATATTCTCCAACGTGAATGAAGTAAAATTGATAAAGCTTAGAATTTAATAAGGCCAAAATAAATTTTGGGTCTATAGAATCTGAGACTAGAAAAAAGGATGCACTTGTCAGGAAAAAACCAGCATCATCGAAAGCGAAGTCCCAATTACCAGAAATTAAACCCCAAACTATTTTAGGTTTTGAAAAATCCTGTATGAATGCACAGCTTCTTAGGTTTGTCCAATGTTTTCCCTGATCAGATCGATTTTCAACTCTCCCATTTACTTCTAAATTTATGTTCACCAGATGATCAAAAATTAATGGAAAGTCTTTTTCCAGTTTAATTGGTTCCTCAATCCCTTTAATTCCGTTATGTGAGTTTATAAGCCAACGATTATGAAAATTTACTTTATATCTGTTTATATCCTGTCCCTTTAGAACCTTTTGGATAATACTGTTGGAATTAGTGCCTCCACTAAGTTTATCGTATTTCTCTTTATTTATTATAAAAGCATCATCAAAACCAGTAGTCAACCCTCTTTTAATTTGTATTCCAGAAATATTGGCTATAGTTTTTCCTTTAGCCTGTATTTTATTAATTATAGCACTGGAATTAAGATCATTAAAAAGCCAATTATCATTCTTAAGGAATGATTGTTCAATTATAACACTACGCTTATTTATCTCCTCTGGATTTTGAAGTGTATCAACTTTCTCTTTAAAATATTTCACATATTCAAAATTTTCAAAGTCATTATTATTAGCAATAGTGATAATTGCACTTGAAACAAGAGCTTCATCAAAAATTGGTACTTGTTCAAAATTTATAATTGAAACAAAGGAATAGTTCGATAGATAATTCCTGAGAGGTTTCCCATATTCCGTATTAAAAAATTTATTAGAATTTATGACACAAATAATTCCATTTAGATTCAAAACCTTGGTAAATCTTTCAAAAAAATATGAGCTAATATCAGCCGTCCCAGAATAAACTGAGTAGTTCTCTTTAAAATTAGCACGAAAATGCGCTAACTCTCTATGCTGCACGTACGGCGGATTCCCAATCACCACATCAAAACCTAAATAATCCCCATTTTCATCTAACACTTCCGGAAATTCAAATCGCCACTCAAAGGCATTTTCATAGATCTTGTTGTCTTTTATTTCCTGGATTTCAGTTTCAAGTTTTTTGCTGTCTTTAGTGAGTTTTTGCAGCTTTTTGTTCCAGCCTGCTTTTTCCTTATTAGAAATTTCAAACATCTTAGGCTGTTCCGACATTAAAAAGATCTCACTTTTTATTTTCTGAAGCTTCTTAAATTTAGGATCATTTCCTGAAATCTCACTTCTAAAATCACTTTTAATATCCTGGATAATCTTTTCCATCTCACGTTTCTGCTCCTTGTTTTGAGCGTTCCGGTAGGTATCTACGGCACTGCGATAGCTGTCAATATTCCATTTACTTTTCTTAAGCGCCTTGCTTAAGTCGGCATCCAGGTCAAATCGGCTTATCAGGGAGTTTCCGCATTTAATATTGATGTCAATATTTGGAAGGGTTTCCAGTTCCGTTTCATTCTTGTAGTAAGCATTCTTCAATAATTCTATCCACAACCGCAGTCGACAGATCTTAACTGAGTTAGGATTAATATCCACTCCAAAAAGACAGTTTTCAATGATCTTTTGCTTCTCGTGGAAAAGCGCCTCCTGTATCCGCTGGCTTTCTTTTGCTGTAGGATTATATTCAAAAAGTTCCCCGTCCTCATCAGTTACGATAAGTTCATCATTTACCACTTCCACCTGGTATTCCTTAAGCCGTCTTCCGGAGCGATCCTGTAGAATGTTCAGATCGTTTTTAATGGCGATCATCTCATTAAGCGCCGAAACTAAAAAATGACCGGAGCCGACCGCAGGATCACAGATTTTCAGGCTATTAATAAGCTCATTGGCTTCCTGCCGGTCTTCAATACGATCATATATTTCATCCAGATCTTTACAATTCCAGTCTTTGGCTTCATTAAACTTTTGTACCACAGCTTTCCTAATGGTCTCGCGGCACATATACATCGTAATAAAACCGGGCGTAAAGAAAGAGCCATCTTTATAGCCGTTTATCTTTTCAAAAATAAGCCCTAGTACCGAAGCATTAATGAGGGTCTTATTATCTTCCTGTATGGTCTCCCCGCCTTCACTGCTGAAGTCGTAAGCGTTAAGGAACTCAAATAAATATTCCAGGGCATTGAGTTCACCGCTTCTTTTCTTTCCTTTTTTATCTTTTAGCACCGTAGCGCTGTAAATAGGCAAAGTCTTATCGTCTCGAAGATTACTTATAAAAAGC
Source organism: Salegentibacter sp. Hel_I_6 (assembly GCF_000745315.1). Taxonomy (NCBI): domain Bacteria; kingdom Pseudomonadati; phylum Bacteroidota; class Flavobacteriia; order Flavobacteriales; family Flavobacteriaceae; genus Salegentibacter; species Salegentibacter sp. Hel_I_6. Next base: position 134,477 of record NZ_JQNQ01000001.1, read on the forward strand.
GTACTATGCTCAATATCTGTAGGCTCAAAAAGGGAAGAGTTGAGATACGGTACCTTTTCAAAAAGGGCTTTTACATCATCATTTCTTTCAGAATATTGACGAGCTAATACCTGGAAAAACAAGCTATTTAGATCATCATAATTGTTTATTCTGTCTAAGCTAAGAAATTCATAGGATCTATCTCCTTTGTGATAAGTAACCAGTTGCGCTTCTAAAAGCTTTAGGAAAAGGATTCTGTTTAGCCAGGTTATGCTAAGTTCCAGCCCAACATTAAAAAGCCGTTCCTGGTGGTTTTCTCCAAACTGAGATGCATTTTCCAAGCGGCCAATCTTATCCATACTATCCAGCTGAATAATGGCATTTTCCAAAAATGAACCGGTATTTCGCTGCCCTTCTTTCTGGCGTTCAATTATTTTTTTACCGCCCTGCTTGGTTTCGGTTAGACCTATAATATGAAGTAGCTCGCCATAAAAACGCTTATCCAGGCTATTACTGTCGTTGGTAAAAGGAAGCTTTAATAGATGTTCCGGCGACAATAATTTATAAAGGGCAATCAGCTTATTGTCATCCTTAGGATTATTATTCCGAAGTGGCTTTTCGTAATTATTAATATCGAACCAGGTAAACTCCAGTTCCTGTTTCATTTCAGCAATAAAAGGTTCAGCTATATTCTTATAGAAGAAGTCGGTATTTGTTCCACTAAGTCTTCCGGCTTCAAAATCGGTAAACTGACCTACCAGCTTTTTGTTCTGTGCAAACGCCTTTTCAAAAACATTGGCATCAAAGATAAACCACTGATTGATGTTGGTGGCGATCACATATTTTATTTCCAGATTTTTATGGGTAATGCGCTCCCGCAGATAATAAAGCACCAACTCCTGGAATGCTTTAACGTTTATCTTATCCTTAGTCAGCATCTCTGCCCGGTTAGTGGGCTTCTTTGCTTCAATAATAACCCCTACATTGCTTTTGGCTTTATTGCCGTTATGAATAACCAGGTCATTTCTTCCCTTGGTATTTATAAAGTGATTGGGATCGTAATATGTTTTCTTAAGAAAATCTGTTACAAGGTTCTTATGGAATTCTTCACTTTCAGTATCATTAGTTCTATCCAGTAACTGAATAAGATTAGCTTTAAACTGCTCGATCTGTGAGCGGTTTGGTTTTACCTTTAAAAAAGCTTTATTGAGAGCTTTGCGAGGCTTGAGTATAGATAGATTACCAGAATTTACTTCTTGTTCCGTCTGCATGCAGAAATTGGGGTTTATTGATTAAGGCAAAAGACTGTAGGGAGTTGCTTCTGCCCGTTCTCTGTTAAAGAGGTCTTAAAAATAGGAAAAATATTGAAGTTTTTGTGGATTAATCTTAGAAATAGTAGAGATTTCTGAAGATTTCAAATCCGGGTATTTTCCCATTTCAATTTTTATATTCTCAAGCAAATTGAATTTTTAAAATCAGAATTATAAGGATTTCCCCTATTTAATAGTTAAATCAGGATTGATAACTTTAATATTGATTCCCTACAAACACCCCCTTCTTAACTATGAAGGATTGCATATAGGTTCATACCAGAATCTTTTTAATACACTATTAATAAAAAAAACCTTTTTAAGATGGAACGTTTAAACCAAAGAACAAATTTCATTTTAAGCTCGGTGTTTGTCATTTTTACCTTTACTACTACTGCACAAAATTTGGAGCTTAATACAAACGGATTATATAATGCCGAATTGTTAGATAATATTTTCAGGGGTCATTTTGAAAATGTTGATATTAAACGAGACGATTCAGATTTTATTCAAATCTATGCCAACTACCTAAGAAATTACGGAAAACGATGCGATGATGCTCTTCCCTCTTCTAAAGTAATGATCATGGATGATGTGTGTAATAAATGGAGAGTTGAATATAATGGTTATGGTGCTGAGATAAATAGATACTGTATTCGCTATATAAAAGAACCCTCTGGCTTCTATGCTCGCAAAGACTTATACGAAGCTCAATTAGAGCTTGAAAAATTTCTGGGAATTAATTATCTGGGCGAATTAGTTTCAGAAATGAATACCGGTAATGCAATAGGCTTTTCTGTTGATAAAATTCACAAATCCAAAGCATTACTTTATGATATGTCGCATATTCTCAATATAAATAGCTGCGATAGTCCTGCAATTAGAAGACTGGAAGAAAACCTTAGAGCCTTTGCTTTAAACGAAAAACCGATAGTTATGGCGGAAGAAAGCAAATATACAGCTATGAAAAAAACAGGAGGCCCTACTGGATCTCACGATTATACCAAATTGATAGACGATCTGGTTTCAGACCAATCAAGAACCTGGGCTTTCAATAGATACCAAAGAGGAAGTATAAGCGGATTAAACATTTTATCTAATGATAACCAGGGAAGACCTACAGCAATTAAAGCAAATTATCTTTATAAAGGGTTTGGAGGAGATAGCCGTGGTTGGGTTAAAATTACTTTTTCCAACGGTTTACCAAATGGAATTTACTTTTTTGATTTTCCCAACAATCGGAAAACTCCCAGTAGCACTATTGTAGCATCATATGCTGAAGGGGAGTATGGTAATTGAAAAAATAAGTTTAATGATTGACTCTTTTTCTAGTTTCTAGAATTAAAGAGGAGTAAACGTTTTATTCAGATGAAACTCTCAAAGATTAAAACCGATAAATCTGATGCCAAAGCGATATGTGAATACGCTAAAGCTAATGAGGTTCCTTTGTACACGGCAAGAGACAAGAACCAGGCCGAGGCTCTTCAATTACTTCGTCTGATAGATATCTACACTAAGCAGAGTACAGCCCTAAAGAATAAGCTTCATGGAGAAAAGGTTCTGGGGAAACCGTCAAAAGTCGTTTATCACTCGCTAAACAGATCACTTAAAGTAGTACAAAACGAGATAAAAACTCTGGAAGTTAGACTAACAGAGATTGTTAAGGATGAGCAGCAAAAACAACTGACACTCCTTAAAAGTATTCCGGGAATGGGTAATAAAACAGCCATTATGTTATTGGTGTTAACCGATGGTTTTACCAATTTTGAGAATGCACGCCAGTTATGTTGTTATGCAGGAATCACTCCTATCATCCGAGAATCTGGATCCAGTGTAAGAGGAAAAAGCAGGATTAGTAAAATGGGAAATCCAAAACTTAGAAACTTGCTGTTTATGTGCAGCTTTACAGCTTGTAAACATAATAAGGCCTGTAGAGAAATATACGAACGAATAATAGCAAAAGGTAAAAGTAAGAAGCTCGCCCTTATCGCTGTGTGCAACAAACTCCTTAAGCAGGCTTTTGCAGTGGCAAAATCGGGTTTGCCATATGATGAAAACTATGTATCAAAATTAGGATAAAATGCTTGGAAGTTAGCTTAGTTCTTTGTTGCCTGCAATTTTAGGGCAGGTTTATTATTTCAATAGTTTTTTTCTTCTTTTCAGGATCTTCAATTCGAATTTTCACCTTTTCGTAACGCCAGCTTTGATTTTCTCTTTCTGCTGTTAAATCTAATTTTCCATTTCCTTTTGAACCCTCAACTTTTATAGTTGAATTTACTGTTTGATTATCATTTGAAAAATTGACTTCTCCGTTTAAAATAGTCATTTTGTCTATAGGCTGAATTTCTCCAATTTCATCTAATACTCTTTGGTCGGAGTTAGCCTTCTCAATAGCATTATTGTAGAGTTCTTGATCTGTATATGCCTGGGTTAAATCAGTTGCAACTTTTCCCATTCCGGATGATGAAAACAAGTAAAAGACAACTGCTAAAACAACTATTATTGGAATTATCCATTTTAGACTTCTTCTCATATTATCTTGATTAGTTTTTAGTAAATGTTTTATTCGCTTTTTTTCTAGCTTTTTCGAAAGACTCTTTTCTAAACCTTGGATCCACATATCCGAAGAAGCTTATTGTACTATCTTTTTTATGTACTAAAGCAATAAATTTTTCACCTTCTTTAAGGCGTGCTTTAATGTTTTCTTCGTATCCTTCTAATGGTTTTTCTTTTCCAAGAAAGTATTCGTAAAATAGAATATTCGTTTTTGGAATATGGTAACTCAATCTATTTTCTTTGACTCTGCCAATTACTTCATAAAATTCTTCTGGATCGTAATCTTCATATTCTAATCTTTTATTATTCTTTGAATTTGAACAACTAAGAATTGAAGTGCCTGTTATTATTAGAAAAATTAAAGTCAGTATTCTTTTAGTCAAAATCATTCTGAAAATTGCTGGCAACGGTCTCCGCAAGTTGGCGGAGTAGGGAACGCGGCGTTGTCGGCTTAGACCTGGTTTGTTGGTGAATTTAATTATTTTCTTACTAACGGTACCGGCTATTTGCGATGAATCGTCTTAAGTTTAAATTCTCTAAATTTTGATAGTTAACCAGAAAGAACAAAAGAGAGGAGTAAGGTTATATGAACCGTAGGAACTTAAGATTCCGTCAACATTGATAATCCCCTCTCTTTTCTACTTTAATTTCGTTTAGTTCTATGAGACGTGGATCTCGTTTTTAAGTCGATGAAAACCAAAGTAGGTGTCCTTTCTTAATCAATTTCTTATGAATAAAAATAATCAAATTTATGGAGTAGACATCAGTAAAGGAGTATTTGATGTGGTCAACTCCACGGGAGAACATTTTCAATTCAAAAATAATGTCTCAGGCTTTAAAAGTTTTTTAAAGATTTTAATAAAAGAAGATCTGGTGGTTATGGAAGCTACGGGATATTACCATTATAGGTTAGCACAATTTCTTTATGAGAAGGGGATCAAGGTCTCGGTAGTAAACCCTTTGTCTGTGAAGCGTTTTATCCAGATGAAATTATCAAAAATTAAGACTGATAAGTCTGATGCCAAAGCGATATGTGAATATGCTAGCACCAATGAAGTTCCTTTGTACACAGCAAGAGACAAGAGTCAGGCCGAGGCTCTGCAAATACTTCGTTTAATAGCTATCTATACAAAGCAGAGTACCGCTTTAAAGAATAAACTTCATGGAGAAAAGGTACTTGGTAAACCTTCAAAAGTAGTTTATCACTCGCTCAACCGATCGCTTAAAGTATTGCAAAATGAGATAAAAACTTTGGAGTCCAGATTAACAGAGATTGTTAAGGATGATCAGCAAAAACAACTGACGCTTCTAAAAAGTATACCTGGATTGGGTAATAAAACAGCCATAATGTTAATAGTGTTAACCCATGGTTTTACCAGCTTTGAGGACGCAAGTCAATTATGCTGCTATGCTGGAATTACGCCAACCATCCGTGCCTCTGGATCTAGTGTACGAGGTAAGAGTAGGATCAGTAAAATAGGAAATCCAAAACTTAGAAATCTACTCTTTATGTGCAGTTTTACAGCCTGCAAACACAATAAAGCCTGTAGGGATATCTATGAACGAATAATAGCCAAGGGTAAAAGTAAGAAGCTTGCGCTTATTGCTGTATGTAATAAACTATTAAAACAGGCATTTGCTGTGGCTACATCAGGTTTACCATACGATGAAAATTATGCGTCAAGATTAGGATAAAATGCTTGGAAGTTAGCTTAGTTCTTTGTTGGCAACTGTTTCTTATCCTTTTATTTTATCTTTCGAAGATTGAATCTATATCATCTTCTGAAGAGTAACTAGATCTATAGCTTCCTCTATAATCTTCATCGTAATAAGAATCACGTGAGTAACTCTCTAAATAGGTGTTAGCCATATGATCCATATCTAAATTAGATACAATATTCCCAATATTAATATCAATTCTTTCTAAAACCGATTGATTAAAGTCCGATAAATAATCGCTGAGTCTGTCATGTGCTTCAGACTCTGCTCCGGATATGTCAATTTCAATGTCACTATATCCGTCTGGATAATATCTGTTATTTATATATTTGGAAAAATCAATATCTAAATTAGATCCTGATGACATTTCTTCTAAAAAAACTTCTAAGTGATTCTCTACCAACGATAATATATAGGAGTCTTCGACGTTAAATTCTTCAATAAAATCCAACAATGTCTTAAGGGTATCTTCATCTAAATCACGATCAACAAAACCATGTAAAAAATCAAAATTATTGAATTCAATTTTTGGTTCCACTTCTGATAAAATTATCAGAAGTTCATATAGATTTTTACCATTTGAGTATTCAGAGTTTATGATAGACTGAATGAAATGTTTTATTTCGCTATTTAGCTGAATATTAAAACAATCTAGATAAACTAATATTATTAAAAAATCCCAGTTTTCTTCTTCTAATTTTTCTTGAAAAAATTCAGAAAATAAATTTTCTTGAATCTTTCTGGAGTTTGATTTTTTTACCTTTTCCGATAAGGATATACTTTTAAAGTAACTTATTGCAGCTTCATCATTTAATGAAATCAAAATATTTGAAATTAATTGATTTTCTTCCGAATACGAATTAAGAATAAAATCTGCAATAGATGGATTAAATAACGTGTATTCATATTTATTCACTCCAGTTTGATTTCTATTCAACAAAGATCTCGTGGCAAGTTTTCTAACTGCTTCAAAACTTTTATCAGAATGATCCCCCAAATTAACGGGATGAATTTTGAGAAACCGGTCATAAGATTGTCTTAGTGCATCTTCTGGAATTTTTCCATTATTATATACGGTTAGAAATGTCAAAGCACGTACACAATCATCTGTTTGATTTTGAAAGTAATCAGCCCAAATATCTTCAGGATGTTCTAAACTCTTTTTTATATAATTCCAATATTTTTCAGGAGTAACATTACCAACTCTAATACTATCTGTTATAAAATCTATGATTCTAGGATTAAAATTCCTGTGCTTAATGATTTCCTTATAACGCTTTTCTTGATATATCTTATCGATATATTCTTTAGCTAAGTGTGAATGATATATATGATTATATAAAATTTTCGCTTTATCAATCAAGGTCAAATTTTCTACCCTAAGTAAGAATTCATTATCACGGATCCTATTATTTTGAAATTGATGACTAAAGCTATATGCCTTATTTAAAATATTAGTTCTTGAAGTCAAGATGAATTTTTTCGAATTATCTTGAACAACTCTATTAATAAATTTTACAATATGAGAATCCCTTTTGTTATTAATGGCATCATAAAGATTACTTCCCAGAAAATCATCACAATAAAATAATATCTTTCTTTTTTCTTTTTGTCTAAATAAACTTTCAGCTTCGCTAATACTTTCTTCAATATCACAGAATTCATAACCTTTAGCGATATAGATTAATGCTAAATTATCGGCCAGAGTAGTTTTGCCGATGCCTGGTTCACCAGTTAAAATGATTACATTTTTTTCCTCTAAAATTTTTAATCCTTTTTGGTGATTTTCAGTTATCGCATATTTATAGTTACTTTCTTTTATTTCACGGATAGTGCTTTCGCTTCTCCCTTTGATCGCATTATTATAAATGCTGTCCAGAATTGAAGAACTTGTAATCCATAGTTTGAAATTTTCCTCAACAATGTCCTTATTTTCTCGTTTTGACAAAAACCTATTTAGATCTTCTCTACCATAAATATCATCTTCTCTAAGAATGAAAGGATCAAAAATTTGCTGTATTTCTTCTTTATTAGCTTTGGATAGATTTTTAGAAGTAACGAAAATGTAACGACTAGGATTTAGTTTTTGGACCTTTTTAAATTCTTCGGATTTTAATTTAGAAATAAGATTTTTATAAGGCGTTTCGAAATAATGTTTGCATTGAATAATACCCTCTTTATCTTTCCCTATCCAAAATCGACCATCGACGCCTCCATCTCTTCCTGCCTTAAAAATCTCAACCCTTTTAGATAGAATTCTCTCAATTATTGAAGCTGATAATGCCTCAAACTCCCTATCGTTAAGTTTTGAAAAATCAAACTCCATATTAGATTAAGCGTTTCTCAAATTTAGTTCTTTTAAATAAGTTTATTTTAATGAGGATTTGAAATGTTCTAAAGAAATTGTTGCCAACGGTCTCGGTTATCGCAAGTTACGGGAGTAGGGACGCGGATTTGTCGGCTTAGTTGATTTAATAATTGGTCTCTAAAATAACAATTTTCAGATAACTACCCGTTATTTGCGATGAACCGACTTAAGTTTAAATTCTCTAAATTTTGATAGTTAACCAGAAAGAACAAAAGAGAGGAGTAAGGTTATATGAACCGTAGGAACTTAAGATTCCGTCAACATTGATAATCCCCTCTCTTTTCTACTTTAATTTCGTTTAGTTCTATGAGACGTGGATCTCGTTTTTAAGTCGATGAAAACCAAAGTAGGTGTCCTTTCTTAATCAATTTCTTATGAATAAAAATAATCAAATTTATGGAGTAGACATCAGTAAAGGAGTATTTGATGTGGTCAACTCCACGGGAGAACATTTTCAATTCAAAAATAATGTCTCAGGCTTTAAAAGTTTTTTAAAGATTTTAATAAAAGAAGATCTGGTGGTTATGGAAGCTACGGGATATTACCATTATAGGTTAGCACAATTTCTTTATGAGAAGGGGATCAAGGTCTCGGTAGTAAACCCTTTGTCTGTGAAGCGTTTTATCCAGATGAAATTATCAAAAATTAAGACTGATAAGTCTGATGCCAAAGCGATATGTGAATATGCTAGCACCAATGAAGTTCCTTTGTACACAGCAAGAGACAAGAGTCAGGCCGAGGCTCTGCAAATACTTCGTTTAATAGCTATCTATACAAAGCAGAGTACCGCTTTAAAGAATAAACTTCATGGAGAAAAGGTACTTGGTAAACCTTCAAAAGTAGTTTATCACTCGCTCAACCGATCGCTTAAAGTATTGCAAAATGAGATAAAAACTTTGGAGTCCAGATTAACAGAGATTGTTAAGGATGATCAGCAAAAACAACTGACGCTTCTAAAAAGTATACCTGGATTGGGTAATAAAACAGCCATAATGTTAATAGTGTTAACCCATGGTTTTACCAGCTTTGAGGACGCAAGTCAATTATGCTGCTATGCTGGAATTACGCCAACCATCCGTGCCTCTGGATCTAGTGTACGAGGTAAGAGTAGGATCAGTAAAATAGGAAATCCAAAACTTAGAAATCTACTCTTTATGTGCAGTTTTACAGCCTGCAAACACAATAAAGCCTGTAGGGATATCTATGAACGAATAATAGCCAAGGGTAAAAGTAAGAAGCTTGCGCTTATTGCTGTATGTAATAAACTATTAAAACAGGCATTTGCTGTGGCTACATCAGGTTTACCATACGATGAAAATTATGCGTCAAGATTAGGATAAAATGCTTGGAAGTTAGCTTAGTTCTTTGTTGAACTAAACCTAAAGGTAGCTTCAAGAGATCGCTAAATCACTATTCACTACCTTTAGGTATTGTGTAATTAATTCATTGAAAGTTATGAAAAAAAAGTAGTACCCTCATTGAAAGGGCCTGTAATTCTGTACCCGAGTTTGATCAGCTGTACCGTAAATTAAAGCGTTCCGTAGCACTCGCCGGCAAAAGCCAAAGTACCCTTACCAACTATGCCCGCTGCCTTGCGCATATGTCCCTCCATTTTAAATGTAGTCCCCTGGACCTCGATGAAGAACAGGTTTTGGACTACTTGCACCTTCTAAAATCCCAGCACAAAACACCATCGGACAGTTTCTTTAAGCATACGGTCTATGGTCTTCGCTATGCCTATCGAATCTCCGGGATGAAAGCGATGCGGGTCATGCTACCTTCCATTGAACGGCCCCACAAACTCCCGGTGGTGTTAAGCCGTAGCGAGATTAAACAACTGCTTAAAACTCCCAAACTTCTCAAACACCGGTTGGTACTGGCAATGCTTTATGGCTGCGGCCTTCGCTGCTTCGAACTTCGTGGCTTGCAACTCAAAGATCTGGATTTTGATCGTAAGATGCTTCACATCCGCCAGGGCAAAGGCAGAAAAGACCGCTATGTTCCTTTATCCCAGATGCAAATCCGTGGCCTAAAAAAATATATCGCTGCAGACCATCCTACCACCTGGTGTTTTAATGGCAACGACAGGAAAGGTGATCCAGCCCAGTTATCTGCCATGGGGGTGCAATGGATCGTTCGGGAAGCCCGTAAACACAGCGGGATCCAGAAAGATATCACTACCCATAGCCTTCGGCACAGTTATGCCACCCACCTTTTGGAGATGGGATTGGATATTATCAGTGTCAAAGATTTACTGGGACACGCAGATATCCAAACCACGCTCACCTACCTTCACGTGGCACAACTCGGTAGGCAGAAGCCGTTCAGTCCGCTTGATCGGCTCTACAAGGAGTAGCCGTGAAACCTGCTGCTCACGAGGTGGCCCAGGTACTGGAAAGGAACACGGAATCTTTATCCAAATACTGTTACAACAGCTGGCAGGCAAGAACCCTGCACGCCTTGCGTAAATGCCGCACTGCTGCCCTGGGTGGCCATATCGACCGCTGTAACAACCCTTCCTGCCATAGGCTCCATCTTAGTTATAATAGTTGCCGGAACCGCCATTGTCCCAAGTGCCAGGGACATAAAAAGGAGGAATGGATCCGGGCACGGGAAGAAGAACTCCTAAACGTGCCTTACTTCCACGTGGTCTTCACATTGCCATCAGCGCTCAACCGCCTATGCCTGTACGAACCTAAAAAAATGTATGGCCTACTCTTCAAATTAGCCTGGCAGGTGGTTCAGGGTTTTTCATCGAACCATAAATTCCTGGGTGCCAAACCGGGGATGATCGCCATCCTGCACACCTGGGGGCAAAACCTTTCTTTACACCCACACCTGCACTGTATTGTTCCCGGGGGTGGTATTGCTCAAAGCGGTCAATGGAAATCTGCAAAAAGCAAAGGTAAATACCTGTTCCCGGTTAAGGCTATGAGCACCGTTTTTAGGGCTCGTTTTGTGGCTTCCCTTCGCAAGGAACTGGAACCGCAATCCAAAGACTTCTACGAAAGCCTTTTTAAAAATGATTGGGTAGTTTATTGTAAACAACCCTTTTTAGGTCCAGCCCAGGTGGTGGAATACCTCGGTCGCTATACCCACAAGATCGCCATCAGTAACCACAGAATTAAAAACCTGGATAATGAAAGCGTTATATTTGCTGTAAAGGACTACCGCCACGGGGGAAGAAAATCCTTGTTGCGTTTATCCGATGCAGAATTCATCAGGCGGTTCGCGCTTCACATACTTCCCAAAGGATTTGTTCGCATACGGCATTATGGAATCTTGAGTTCCTATCATAAAAAAATTACACTTACCCAGCTACAGAAAAGACTGGGACGAGTACAACTCACAGAGCGTAAACCACTTCAACACCGCCTGTGCCCGGTATGCAAGAAAGGAAAATTGGTGACCCTTACTACCTTTACCCCGCGAGGCCCACCAGGATACTGGATGGAAAAACTAAGAAAACAATCAAATAAATAAGTATGAAAAACGATCCTTCCGGGCGTAACAGGAAACCTATGGCTCAAAACGATCAAAATTGTATTAAATCCTATAAGTACCAGGGAAAAACCATAGTAAAAAGCAGCTTGACCTTAGGTCAATAGCCAAAAGCCGATATCTTGCATAGAGGCTAGGTTTACTATCCGACAAATACTACCTCCTAAAAACAGACTAATCCCCATATATGGCTGACCGGCAAAGAACCGGTTTAGTCAACAGGGCGTTCATGTTCGGCCGTTCCGGCCACACGAACGCTTAGTTATTGGCAACAGTTATAAAGAATTCTCTTGTTGATTTGATTGATCTTCTTGATCCTTTTGAGAAGCTAACTGTACAAAATTTATTGAAGGAAGTATAATAGGATCGTAGCCACTATTCAATGTTAAGTTTGATATATAGGTACGAACATACGGGAAAGCAATTGCAGGAGCATTGATTGATACAAAGGATGATTTTTGAAAATCATCATCTATATCTTCTTCTGTACTAAAGTGGGCTGTAGCCTTAAGATTTAAGCGAAACTTATCATCAGCACTTTTCAATTTAATATCGAAATTAACTGCAAATGCCTTGTTGTTATCTGAAGCAAAACTACTTCCAATGCCAAAGGAAGTTTCTAATTCGTGAGTTACCTCTGGATCATAAGTATCTACTTGATAGTCTAAATTAGTAAACTGTATTCTACCTAAACGGATTTGCATTATTACGCTGCTGTGGGAAAGTTTATATTATTTGAATGTTTTTCTACGTCAATAAGTTCTTGTTTGTCATTTGATTGTTTAACAACATTAAACTCATTGAGTTTAATAAAAACCTTTTGACCTTTTTTAAGACGTTCATCCCTTTCTCTTTCTTCGGCAAAAGTTAACCACTCCGAAATATCTTTATCTGATAAAGAGTCTAGGATTGAATTAAAACCTTTTCTTAGTTCTTCTATGTTCAACATCTTAGTTTAGTTTGTCTAAATGTAGGACAAAATTATGAATATTATTTTTATTAAATATTACTATTTGGATTCTCTTATGATAATAGAAGAATTTTAGCTTACTATTTTCTTCATATTCTACGACAGAATACTTTCTATTAGGCCTTCTATTAGGATTAGTAGGAAGATCATCATAGATAATACCGGTAACACCTAATTTTGTCCAAAACTTATCTCTTAAAAAGTCGTGAACCCTTTGAAGAGTTACAGTTTTATCAGCATCTTTAAATCTTTGAATTGCGTTTTCAACACATTCTTTAAAAAAGAAATAGTGATCTGCATCAAATGTACAATTCAAACATTGAGAAGTATCTAAATTAGCTTTATAAATGTCATAATAGCCAGTTTCTTTCTTTTTAAAATCTTCACCCCAATAATGTGCAAACGTTATGTCTGTCCAAAAGTAGTATCCAATTCCTAACCAAGAATTTATTGATTTACACCTTTCAGGTAGTGTTAGCTTTTCATCTGTGCAGTATTGAGTATGAAAACCAGTGATATATGGTTTTTCATCAATAGTAACTGTCTCCATTAATCTTTGTTCGAATTCTTCTGCAATATAATAATAATCGGATGCTTTCTAAATAATTGTTGCCAACGGTTACGGTTACCGCAAGTTGCGGGAGTTGGGATGCGGACTTGTCGGCTTAACCATTTTCTTTCCTGATTTCTAAAATTACACTTTTTCGATATAACCCGTTATTTGCGGTGAACCGATGTGTGTGCCCAGCATGGGCATCTTTTCTTTTACCGAAAGGTAAAAGATTAATCTAAAGGGTGCAAGTCCCTTATGGGCAGGGGTGACGCCTTGAACCATTAGTAAGCCGCAAGGTTGCCAACTGCGAAGTTGGGACTGAAGGAAGCGGGACTACAAACCCTGGTGCTGACGAACAGGAACCGGATATGAGGCTACAAGGTTGGATGAGCAAGCACATCATTGTGATGTCCTAAACATTTCTTTCGAAATGAATACCGAAGTAGTAGATCCGGCAGGAATCAGGGGAAAGAAGATGTTCTTACCTGGGGAGATCTCCATAGCCACGGGATGGCTTGATGGAGAAGTCAGCCGAAGTCATAGTAGCCGGTCACCTGATAAGCCGGTGAAGGACTGAACGATAATGGTCTTTAATGAACCTTGGAGTTATTTTATGTTACGGATAGCCTTCCGGTAGAATAATAGCCTTCGATCAAGCGAGACAACAAATTTGTTTTAGTATTAATGATTAAAGAATTAACAAGTAAAAAGAACCTAAACCAAGCCTTCCGTCAGGTGTATCGCAACAAAGGAGCAGCAGGTATAGATAACGTCCAAATAACAGGACTCCAATCTATTCTAAAAGCTCACGGTAAACAATACGCCCGGCAGATAGAACGAGGGGAATATCAGGTGGCTCCAATACTGGGAGTTGAAATACCAAAAAGCAACGGGAAGAAACGTTTACTCGGTATTCCCACGGTTGTCGACAGGGTATTTCAGCAAGCATTACATCAGGTTTTGCAACCAGTATTTGAGCCAGCCTTTCAAAATTATAGTTATGGATTCAGACCAAACCGCAATGCCCATCAAGCCGTTGCACAGAGCCTTGAAAATATCAATTCTGGCTACCAAAACATCGTCGATATTGATTTAAAGAGCTTCTTTGATGAAGTGGCCCACGATGTACTGTTAGACTTGATATTCAAAAAGGTAAAATGCCGGGCTACTTTAAAGTTATTGCGGTCATTTTTAAGAGCTCCGATACAAATTAACGACAAGTTGCATAAACGCAGGAAAGGAGTCCCGCAAGGTTCTCCCTTAAGTCCTTTGCTCTCCAATATTCTGCTCAATGAGCTGGATAAAGAACTGGAAAAGCGAGGACACCGCTATGTAAGATATGCCGATGATTTTAGTATTTACGTTCGAAGTAAACCCGCTGCGAAACGCGTAGGTAATAGTATCTACAAATTTCTCCGGGACAAACTCCGGCTTCCAATCAATAGGGAGAAAAGTGGCATACGTAAACCTTTAACCTTTAAGGTATTGGGATTTGGTTTTGTACCAACCTACAAGAAAGGAGAAAAGGCCAAATACCAGCTTGTGGCAGAAGCGTCAAAATGGGAAATATTTAAGTCAAAACTTAAATATATTACCAAAAAGACAATTCCTGCAAGCTTTGAAGAACGTATCCACAGCATCAACTTATTGTTAAGGGGCTGGATCAATTACTTTAAACCGGCATCCATTCAGGGAAAGCTTAAGAAGCTGGAAGAATGGCTAAGGAATCGTTTACGGTATTGCATCTGGCATCACTGGAAAAAGCCCGAACGAAAACGGAAAAACCTTATTCGATTGGGTATTAATCCAGATCAAGCCTATGCCTGGAGTCGCACCCGAATGGGCGGCTGGGCTGTAGCCCAGAGTCCTATCTTGCGTACCACTATTACCATAAAACGCTTAAAAATGAAAGGTTATGTTGGTTTAATCGAATACTATAATCGATAAGTTTCATTATCGAACCGCCGTATACGAGACCCGTACGTATGGTGGTGTGAGAGGCGCACTCCGTCAATTAACGGCGGAGCCGTCTACTCGATTGGCAAACGTTTTAATCACCTACTCTTTCTTAAAAACTAAATTTGGTCCGTCAACGTAAGATTGACCTAGTATCATTTCTCCATCTATAAAGTTATATATCCATTTAGAGGTGTTTATTTTTACCAATAAAGTTTTCGGGTCATTTGTATTACCACCTAAATAATCTTTTCCAAAGAAATATTCATATTCACCACTTGGATAACCAGCATTTTCTTCTCCAGTAACTTTTAGAGTTCCATTTGATTTAAAATTGTAGATAATATCTTTATCTGAATAATTTATTGAATTTTCTCCCTCGAATCCATAGAACTCAGCTCGCATTAATTTCCAATTTCCAACAATTTCATTGTCTGAATTGGAATCATCATTTTTTGAACAACTTATTAAAGTTGGAATTATCATTAAGATTAGTAAAATACGTTTCATAAATTATAAGTGTTTATATGTAGATGCAATAATAGCCAATTGGTTGCTTTTAAAATGTTTGCCAACGAGTTTGTATATGGCTCGTAGCGTGCAAATTAGCGATTATTTTTCGGTTGAGCACAAGCCAGATTTTTAAATTTTACTATTTATCTTTTTTATTGGAAATCGTCAAATTTAAAAATTTGGCGACTTTCCAAATACGCCTTAACTTCGATTAAGCAACTAATTAGCTATGAGCTATATACGTTGTTATGCGCTGGCTTTCTACGTTCAATTTGTCTAACCAAATTCAATTATAGCTTTTTCTAAATTCTAATGGTGTCATTTCTGTTTTTTTCTTGAATAATTTCCCAAAAGATTGTGGATGTTCAAAACCCAATTCGTAAGCTATTTCATTAACGGACAGCTCGGTAATTGATAGCTTTTCTTTAGCTAATTGTATTATTTTCTCGTGTATAAATGATTTTGTACTTTTTCCTGTGATTGTTTTTAAAAGCCTAGTTAAATAATTTGGCGAGATATTTAGTTTATTAGCTATTTTTTCGACAGTTGGTAATCCATTTAATGCCAACTCTTCGTCACTTAACAAGTCATTTAATACAAATTCAAAATGTTCTAAAATTGTATGATTAGACTTTTTACGAGTGATAAATTGACGTTGATAAAAACGCCTTGAATACGTTAGTAATAGCTCTAAATTAGAAATAATAACGTCTTGACTAAAATTATCAATATTTGAGTTGTATTCTTGATGAATATCTTCCATAATTCGAATAAGCATTTTTTCTTCTTTTTCTGAAAGATGAAGCGCTTCTTTTAATTGATATTCAAAAAAGTCATACGTTTTAATTTTGTTAGCTAAAGCTGTGTTCCACAAAAAATCTGGATGGAAGATAAGCAACCACCCAGAATGATTTAGTTTGCTAGCGTTTTCAACTTCAATAGACATTACTTGATTAGGTGCAACAAATGCTAAAACGCCTTCGTCAAAGTCATATTCTTGTTGTCCATACTTCATTTTACCATCATACAAACGTTTTAATGCGATGCAATAAAAACCGTGTGTAACATTTAAAGAAGTACCAGCTTTATGTTTAACATCTGCAAAATTAATGACACTCACTAACGGATGTAGTGGTTTTGAAAGGTTATTAACTTTATGGTATTCGTTAATACTATTAATATGAACAATTTCTCTTAACATTTATGATGTTTATTTATTATACAATGTAGCAAATTCATTTGCAAAATCTGAAAGACTTTCTCTACCCATTTTAGATGGTTTATTATTGTTGTAATTTTCAGTGAGTCTGCCATTTTCAAGACTGTGATACATTTCAGTAAATAGACTAGCTATATTAGCAGGTATTCCACTTTGTTGCATTCCTTTTTTTACGTCTTCATCTGAGACTATTGTCCACTTCAAATCTGATATCCCAATTGCTTTACCTAATGTAGTTGCAATTTCCTGTCCTGTGTGTTCTGAACTTGCTATATATTTAAACAATTCACTTTTATTGTTTTCCAATTCTTGGGTAGCAATCTCTGCAATGTCTTTTGGTGAAACAAGTGGAAATTTAGTAGAACCATAGTTAGCTAAAATTTGACCTGTATATTTTATCATATCAACATAATTGTTGAGATTATAATAAAAATAAGTCGGTCTTAAAATTGTCAAATTTATTTTCGGTACTTGTTTAATGATTTCTTCTGAAAAATGAGAACCTAATATTGAGCCTGTCCCGTAATTTAGATGAGCTCCGAAACTACTTAAAAGTACAACTCTGTAAACTCTTGTTTTTTCAATTGCTTTCGCGAAGTTCGTACTTATTTGTCTGTAATATTCTCTAATATCAGGTTGTGAGTAATCAGGTGGGTTCATTAAGAAAACAGCATCTGCTCCAGAAAATGCCGAAACTAAAAACTCTGTATCTTGTAAAGAACCTATTAGTGGTTTACCATTTATATTTTCAATTTCCGCCTTTCGCTCTAACGAGTGGCTTATAATAGTTACTTCGTGACCGTTTTTGATAAGATTTTCGGCAAGTGTTTTTCCGATGTTCCCTAGTGAACTTGTAAGTGTTATTTTCATTTTATTTAATATTGTGTTAGCCACAAAGGTTAAATAACGATTATAAACTTATGTAGTCAGATGATGCTATTCACAAGCCAAATCTGATAATTACTTATGTTTGATATTAAGCACGGATTTTTTCAGCTTGCGCATAACGGTCTAGTATAAGAGCAGTAGCGGATTAAAACACTCTTGCTTTTCGGATAACAATATACTAAATTAAACACAATAGCAGTTCAAGTTTGCAACCGAACCGCTATTGCTTTTATACATTGTGTGTGCCCAGCATGGGCATCTTTTCTTTTACCGAAAGGTAAAAGATTAATCTAAAGGGTGCAAGTCCCTTATGGGCAGGGGTGACGCCTTGAACCATTAGTAAGCCGCAAGGTTGCCAACTGCGAAGTTGGGACTGAAGGAAGCGGGACTACAAACCCTGGTGCTGACGAACAGGAACCGGATATGAGGCTACAAGGTTGGATGAGCAAGCACATCATTGTGATGTCCTAAACATTTCTTTCGAAATGAATACCGAAGTAGTAGATCCGGCAGGAATCAGGGGAAAGAAGATGTTCTTACCTGGGGAGATCTCCATAGCCACGGGATGGCTTGATGGAGAAGTCAGCCGAAGTCATAGTAGCCGGTCACCTGATAAGCCGGTGAAGGACTGAACGATAATGGTCTTTAATGAACCTTGGAGTTATTTTATGTTACGGATAGCCTTCCGGTAGAATAATAGCCTTCGATCAAGCGAGACAACAAATTTGTTTTAGTATTAATGATTAAAGAATTAACAAGTAAAAAGAACCTAAACCAAGCCTTCCGTCAGGTGTATCGCAACAAAGGAGCAGCAGGTATAGATAACGTCCAAATAACAGGACTCCAATCTATTCTAAAAGCTCACGGTAAACAATACGCCCGGCAGATAGAACGAGGGGAATATCAGGTGGCTCCAATACTGGGAGTTGAAATACCAAAAAGCAACGGGAAGAAACGTTTACTCGGTATTCCCACGGTTGTCGACAGGGTATTTCAGCAAGCATTACATCAGGTTTTGCAACCAGTATTTGAGCCAGCCTTTCAAAATTATAGTTATGGATTCAGACCAAACCGCAATGCCCATCAAGCCGTTGCACAGAGCCTTGAAAATATCAATTCTGGCTACCAAAACATCGTCGATATTGATTTAAAGAGCTTCTTTGATGAAGTGGCCCACGATGTACTGTTAGACTTGATATTCAAAAAGGTAAAATGCCGGGCTACTTTAAAGTTATTGCGGTCATTTTTAAGAGCTCCGATACAAATTAACGACAAGTTGCATAAACGCAGGAAAGGAGTCCCGCAAGGTTCTCCCTTAAGTCCTTTGCTCTCCAATATTCTGCTCAATGAGCTGGATAAAGAACTGGAAAAGCGAGGACACCGCTATGTAAGATATGCCGATGATTTTAGTATTTACGTTCGAAGTAAACCCGCTGCGAAACGCGTAGGTAATAGTATCTACAAATTTCTCCGGGACAAACTCCGGCTTCCAATCAATAGGGAGAAAAGTGGCATACGTAAACCTTTAACCTTTAAGGTATTGGGATTTGGTTTTGTACCAACCTACAAGAAAGGAGAAAAGGCCAAATACCAGCTTGTGGCAGAAGCGTCAAAATGGGAAATATTTAAGTCAAAACTTAAATATATTACCAAAAAGACAATTCCTGCAAGCTTTGAAGAACGTATCCACAGCATCAACTTATTGTTAAGGGGCTGGATCAATTACTTTAAACCGGCATCCATTCAGGGAAAGCTTAAGAAGCTGGAAGAATGGCTAAGGAATCGTTTACGGTATTGCATCTGGCATCACTGGAAAAAGCCCGAACGAAAACGGAAAAACCTTATTCGATTGGGTATTAATCCAGATCAAGCCTATGCCTGGAGTCGCACCCGAATGGGCGGCTGGGCTGTAGCCCAGAGTCCTATCTTGCGTACCACTATTACCATAAAACGCTTAAAAATGAAAGGTTATGTTGGTTTAATCGAATACTATAATCGATAAGTTTCATTATCGAACCGCCGTATACGAGACCCGTACGTATGGTGGTGTGAGAGGCGCACTCCGTCAATTAACGGCGGAGCCGTCTACTCGATTGGGCATTCGTTTTTTTAATTTTTAATACCTTAATCAAACACTATTTTACTACCGTAACTTCTAATTCTATTTTTAATGTTTCAAAAAGACTTCTTACTTCCAATACAGTACTTGCCTGTTTTATGTTATGTTCAGCTACCCAATTTTGAAAAACATCAAAACAAGTAAATAGCTCTTCAGATGAAGTTGTATAAATGTTTAATCTCACAATATTTTTACATTCATATCCAGCTTCCTTTATAACTCTTTCCAAATTTTCTATAGATTGAATTAATTGGGCTTTCATATCGGAAGTGCTTGATTTCCCATCATCATCTATTGCTGTTTGCCCAGAAATATAGAGTGTGCCTTCTGGCTTTGTAACTTCAACGGCTTGTACATAACTTCTTTCATTTTGCCATTTCCACGGATTAATTATTCGTTTTTCCATTTTTTCTTCTTTTTTATTTTGCGCTAATGTTGACACAGTTGACACAATAGTTAATAATATAATTGCTAATATTTTATTTCTCATAATTGTAATTTTGTTTTTACACTACAAATATTTGAATAATAGCATTAATCGAGCGTGACATACATCACAATTATAAAGAAGTTTAAATATTAAGAGGAAAGACGACTAAGTGTCTCACGCGAAACACCTAAATAAGAAGCTAAAAGAATTTTGGGAACTCGTTGAAATAATAAAGGATATTGTTTAAGAAGTTGTTCATACCTTTCTTTAGCATTTGATGTTAAAAAAGATAAAATTCTATTTTGTGAAGCAATATGTCCTGAGTTAGATTTTTCCAGAAAGAATTGTTTCATTTTGGGTGATTCAGCTGATAATTTTTGATAATTTTTAAAACTTAAGGAAAATACTACAGTGTCTTCAATGCATTGTAAAGACATTTTAGCTTTAGTTTGTGAGAAATAAGCTGAAAAATCACTTTCCCACCAGTCTTCCATTGCAAATGACACAATATGTTGTTTTGCGTTTTTGTCATCGTAAACTAATTTTAAAAGCCCAGTAACAACTAAATAACAATTCTTTACATTTTCTCCTTCTTGAATAATAAAATCATTTTTTTTAAATTTTTCAAATGAGAAATGTGATATAACAAGTGAGAACTCATCATCAGTAAGAGATATTAAATTTTCAATATGTTCTTTTAATTTTTCTTTCATCAAACAAGAATTCTAATTTGGATGCTATGGGTCAAAATGATGCCCAACGGGTTCGCTTATCGCAAGTGTGCGGAATTTAGCACACGGAGTTGTCGGCTTATTGTTTTGTTATTTGGAGTTCTAAGTTATCGATTTTTTTCGAATACCGCATATTTGCGATGAAGCGGTGTTAGCTTTAGTGCGATAGCAGATAAATTTATCTCTAGTATCTGTTTAAATTCATTAATGATTCATTATATGAATTTACTCCGTTTCTCATTTGATTAATATTCATTTTAATTTTATCTAGTAAATTTCCTTTAATATTCGTAATTGTGAATATGGGTGTCAATTCTTTAATTATTTTATTTTTTTCAATGATTCTACTAAAAAATGTTATTTCATTTTTTTCTAGTTTCACATTTTCAATCATAAAATTTGAAAATCCTTCATCATTTAAAAATTCACTTGAGAACTCTAATCTAATTTTATTCTCACTTTCCTCTACTATTTCTCTATACAGTTCACCTTCTGCATCCTTAAATGTCCAGTTAGCACCTACTCTGAATATTTGAGATATTTTAATGTGATTACCCGAATTAACATACAATATCCATCTAGTTAAACCTTCCACAATTTCATTATCTGGTGTATAAAGAAAGGATAATTGTTCTGGAGCAAAATCATTATATAAATAAACATCACCGTTCAAAATATTTGAAAAACTCTCAATGTTTTCAATTTCTCCAACCTCTATAGTAGCGCGATTTCGCTTTTTTTCCTTTATCCAGGCTTTTTGATTAATTCTGTTTGTTGATCTTAGTAAGTCTGCTGCTCCGGCACCACCGCCTCCCGCCATGATTTTTAACCATTGTTTATCAGTCAGACCATCTGCCCCCCGATTTTCTTCAAAATTTTTGACGGAATTTAATTCAGTGTTTATAGAAGAAATTCGTGAAATATAGGGTCTCCCTAATGTGCGTCGATAATCAATAATTTCAAGATAAAAACCCCTGGCATAATTTATATTTTGAATGAAATTATTGAAATCTAAGTAAAGAAGAATATCCTTGTTTTCTAAAGATCTTTGGCTAGATCTTTTTAATTTAAGCAAAGTGCTTTCTCTAAGCTCATTGAATGTTGTACTTATTGTAAAGGACTTAGGTGCTATTTTATTTCCTGAAACGGATTCAAATATATTTTCGGAAACTTTATACATTTCGAATAAAAGCAATTGAAGTTTACTTGATTCAAAATTATTATCTAATTCTTCAGTAATTAATTGATCGGTTATATCGAAATATGCATAACCTAAACTGTCAATAATCCTAGTGATACCATTTTGTTCTGATTGATTTTTTTCCTTTGTAGGATCACTAAAAGGTAACTGAGCAATTCCGTTGTTGAATGCAAATAAGAAGAATATGATCAAACTTTTTTTAAGCATATTCCAATTTACAATTTACTTTTGATTAAACTTTAAGAGCATTAAAGCTAACTGTCTTGTATATGGCTTGTAGCGTGCAAATTAGAAAATTATTTTCAGATTGAGTACAAGCCAGATTTTTAAATTTTACTATTTATCTTTTTATTGGAAATCGTCAAATTTAAAAATTTGGCGACTTTCCAAATATGCCTTAACTTTGAATTAAGCAACTGCCAAGCTATGAGCTATATACGGTGTGTGTGCCCAGCATGGGCATCTTTTCTTTTACCGAAAGGTAAAAGATTAATCTAAAGGGTGCAAGTCCCTTATGGGCAGGGGTGACGCCTTGAACCATTAGTAAGCCGCAAGGTTGCCAACTGCGAAGTTGGGACTGAAGGAAGCGGGACTACAAACCCTGGTGCTGACGAACAGGAACCGGATATGAGGCTACAAGGTTGGATGAGCAAGCACATCATTGTGATGTCCTAAACATTTCTTTCGAAATGAATACCGAAGTAGTAGATCCGGCAGGAATCAGGGGAAAGAAGATGTTCTTACCTGGGGAGATCTCCATAGCCACGGGATGGCTTGATGGAGAAGTCAGCCGAAGTCATAGTAGCCGGTCACCTGATAAGCCGGTGAAGGACTGAACGATAATGGTCTTTAATGAACCTTGGAGTTATTTTATGTTACGGATAGCCTTCCGGTAGAATAATAGCCTTCGATCAAGCGAGACAACAAATTTGTTTTAGTATTAATGATTAAAGAATTAACAAGTAAAAAGAACCTAAACCAAGCCTTCCGTCAGGTGTATCGCAACAAAGGAGCAGCAGGTATAGATAACGTCCAAATAACAGGACTCCAATCTATTCTAAAAGCTCACGGTAAACAATACGCCCGGCAGATAGAACGAGGGGAATATCAGGTGGCTCCAATACTGGGAGTTGAAATACCAAAAAGCAACGGGAAGAAACGTTTACTCGGTATTCCCACGGTTGTCGACAGGGTATTTCAGCAAGCATTACATCAGGTTTTGCAACCAGTATTTGAGCCAGCCTTTCAAAATTATAGTTATGGATTCAGACCAAACCGCAATGCCCATCAAGCCGTTGCACAGAGCCTTGAAAATATCAATTCTGGCTACCAAAACATCGTCGATATTGATTTAAAGAGCTTCTTTGATGAAGTGGCCCACGATGTACTGTTAGACTTGATATTCAAAAAGGTAAAATGCCGGGCTACTTTAAAGTTATTGCGGTCATTTTTAAGAGCTCCGATACAAATTAACGACAAGTTGCATAAACGCAGGAAAGGAGTCCCGCAAGGTTCTCCCTTAAGTCCTTTGCTCTCCAATATTCTGCTCAATGAGCTGGATAAAGAACTGGAAAAGCGAGGACACCGCTATGTAAGATATGCCGATGATTTTAGTATTTACGTTCGAAGTAAACCCGCTGCGAAACGCGTAGGTAATAGTATCTACAAATTTCTCCGGGACAAACTCCGGCTTCCAATCAATAGGGAGAAAAGTGGCATACGTAAACCTTTAACCTTTAAGGTATTGGGATTTGGTTTTGTACCAACCTACAAGAAAGGAGAAAAGGCCAAATACCAGCTTGTGGCAGAAGCGTCAAAATGGGAAATATTTAAGTCAAAACTTAAATATATTACCAAAAAGACAATTCCTGCAAGCTTTGAAGAACGTATCCACAGCATCAACTTATTGTTAAGGGGCTGGATCAATTACTTTAAACCGGCATCCATTCAGGGAAAGCTTAAGAAGCTGGAAGAATGGCTAAGGAATCGTTTACGGTATTGCATCTGGCATCACTGGAAAAAGCCCGAACGAAAACGGAAAAACCTTATTCGATTGGGTATTAATCCAGATCAAGCCTATGCCTGGAGTCGCACCCGAATGGGCGGCTGGGCTGTAGCCCAGAGTCCTATCTTGCGTACCACTATTACCATAAAACGCTTAAAAATGAAAGGTTATGTTGGTTTAATCGAATACTATAATCGATAAGTTTCATTATCGAACCGCCGTATACGAGACCCGTACGTATGGTGGTGTGAGAGGCGCACTCCGTCAATTAACGGCGGAGCCGTCTACTCGATTAGCTGCTGCCATTTTCCGAGTTATTATTCCTTTCAATCATTTTATCTACTAATTCTTGGAAAGCAACATCTCTTCTGTCGAATGATTTTTTCGTTCCAATAGTTTCCCCTTTGTCAGTTAGCATATAAGTTAATTCCCATTCTTCTTTTTCGTTAAACATAAATTGTATTTTCTCTGCTCCAAAAATGTTTTTTGAGGTTTCGACTTTTTGTTTAATTGAGTCAACTTTACTTTTATTAAATGCACCAACTACAAAATCAGGATTATTTGATTTAATTAGCAATTCGATTATTACGCTTTCTTCGTGAATTTCAAATATAAATGTGATAGGTCGTAATTTTGGAATTGCTCTTTGAACCATTCCAATAACACTTGCTCGGACAAGTTTATAAAATTTAGCAACATCTTCTCCAATTGCTTCTCCAGTCTTTTCAGTTACTTTACTGGCAATTATTCCGATTCCTACAGCCAAAATCCCAGTTAATTTTATAACCATTTCTGGGTCTGGAATATGAGACTTTCTTAATAAATGTTGTTTAGAAAATTCAATTCCAGAAGCTTTTTCAATGTCATCCACAAAAGCCTCCATTTCTTCTCTATTTTCAAAATTTGAAGGGTCAGCATTTATTTGAATTTTATCAACTACATCTGGTTTTGCCTCTGCAAAAGGTTTACCACCATTTTTAAAATATTCAATGTATAGTAGGGAACCATCTTTTAATGTAGTTTGTTTTCTTTCGTCAAAATATTCTCTGTAACCAACTAAATAATATTCTCCATCCTTTCCTTTTATAACTTCTGCATCAGTTATGCGACCTAAAGGTGGAAAAGACATATCGTGTTCAAGTCCAACTCTCGGATTTCTATCAGAATTTACCATTTTTGCCGCATCTTCAAGAGCTTTTTTGGACATTCTCATTCCGTGTAAGTCAATATGCGTTGACGATAATGTAATTCTTTCTCTATTCATTCGCGGATGTTTTTTTTGGTTGCAGCTAACGGTCTCGTATAACCGTCAGTTACGGATTTAAAGTTAATAATTTTCGGTTAAGAACTGGCGTTAGCAATTCCGAGTGGATTCGGACGTAGTCGAATCCGCCGTAATTGCGGTTATACATTGTTGAACTAAACCTAAAGGTAGCTTCAAGAGATCGCTAAATCACTATTCACTACCTTTAGGTATTGTGTAATTAATTCATTGAAAGTTATGAAAAAAAAGTAGTACCCTCATTGAAAGGGCCTGTAATTCTGTACCCGAGTTTGATCAGCTGTACCGTAAATTAAAGCGTTCCGTAGCACTCGCCGGCAAAAGCCAAAGTACCCTTACCAACTATGCCCGCTGCCTTGCGCATATGTCCCTCCATTTTAAATGTAGTCCCCTGGACCTCGATGAAGAACAGGTTTTGGACTACTTGCACCTTCTAAAATCCCAGCACAAAACACCATCGGACAGTTTCTTTAAGCATACGGTCTATGGTCTTCGCTATGCCTATCGAATCTCCGGGATGAAAGCGATGCGGGTCATGCTACCTTCCATTGAACGGCCCCACAAACTCCCGGTGGTGTTAAGCCGTAGCGAGATTAAACAACTGCTTAAAACTCCCAAACTTCTCAAACACCGGTTGGTACTGGCAATGCTTTATGGCTGCGGCCTTCGCTGCTTCGAACTTCGTGGCTTGCAACTCAAAGATCTGGATTTTGATCGTAAGATGCTTCACATCCGCCAGGGCAAAGGCAGAAAAGACCGCTATGTTCCTTTATCCCAGATGCAAATCCGTGGCCTAAAAAAATATATCGCTGCAGACCATCCTACCACCTGGTGTTTTAATGGCAACGACAGGAAAGGTGATCCAGCCCAGTTATCTGCCATGGGGGTGCAATGGATCGTTCGGGAAGCCCGTAAACACAGCGGGATCCAGAAAGATATCACTACCCATAGCCTTCGGCACAGTTATGCCACCCACCTTTTGGAGATGGGATTGGATATTATCAGTGTCAAAGATTTACTGGGACACGCAGATATCCAAACCACGCTCACCTACCTTCACGTGGCACAACTCGGTAGGCAGAAGCCGTTCAGTCCGCTTGATCGGCTCTACAAGGAGTAGCCGTGAAACCTGCTGCTCACGAGGTGGCCCAGGTACTGGAAAGGAACACGGAATCTTTATCCAAATACTGTTACAACAGCTGGCAGGCAAGAACCCTGCACGCCTTGCGTAAATGCCGCACTGCTGCCCTGGGTGGCCATATCGACCGCTGTAACAACCCTTCCTGCCATAGGCTCCATCTTAGTTATAATAGTTGCCGGAACCGCCATTGTCCCAAGTGCCAGGGACATAAAAAGGAGGAATGGATCCGGGCACGGGAAGAAGAACTCCTAAACGTGCCTTACTTCCACGTGGTCTTCACATTGCCATCAGCGCTCAACCGCCTATGCCTGTACGAACCTAAAAAAATGTATGGCCTACTCTTCAAATTAGCCTGGCAGGTGGTTCAGGGTTTTTCATCGAACCATAAATTCCTGGGTGCCAAACCGGGGATGATCGCCATCCTGCACACCTGGGGGCAAAACCTTTCTTTACACCCACACCTGCACTGTATTGTTCCCGGGGGTGGTATTGCTCAAAGCGGTCAATGGAAATCTGCAAAAAGCAAAGGTAAATACCTGTTCCCGGTTAAGGCTATGAGCACCGTTTTTAGGGCTCGTTTTGTGGCTTCCCTTCGCAAGGAACTGGAACCGCAATCCAAAGACTTCTACGAAAGCCTTTTTAAAAATGATTGGGTAGTTTATTGTAAACAACCCTTTTTAGGTCCAGCCCAGGTGGTGGAATACCTCGGTCGCTATACCCACAAGATCGCCATCAGTAACCACAGAATTAAAAACCTGGATAATGAAAGCGTTATATTTGCTGTAAAGGACTACCGCCACGGGGGAAGAAAATCCTTGTTGCGTTTATCCGATGCAGAATTCATCAGGCGGTTCGCGCTTCACATACTTCCCAAAGGATTTGTTCGCATACGGCATTATGGAATCTTGAGTTCCTATCATAAAAAAATTACACTTACCCAGCTACAGAAAAGACTGGGACGAGTACAACTCACAGAGCGTAAACCACTTCAACACCGCCTGTGCCCGGTATGCAAGAAAGGAAAATTGGTGACCCTTACTACCTTTACCCCGCGAGGCCCACCAGGATACTGGATGGAAAAACTAAGAAAACAATCAAATAAATAAGTATGAAAAACGATCCTTCCGGGCGTAACAGGAAACCTATGGCTCAAAACGATCAAAATTGTATTAAATCCTATAAGTACCAGGGAAAAACCATAGTAAAAAGCAGCTTGACCTTAGGTCAATAGCCAAAAGCCGATATCTTGCATAGAGGCTAGGTTTACTATCCGACAAATACTACCTCCTAAAAACAGACTAATCCCCATATATGGCTGACCGGCAAAGAACCGGTTTAGTCAACAGGGCGTTCATGTTCGGCCGTTCCGGCCACACGAACGCTTAGTTATTGTGCTTAGTATTTTTTATTGACTTACTTTTCTAATTATCATAAATCCTGGATAGTCGCATAAATCTATTCGTAAATATTTAACTTTAATTGATTTTAATTTTTCTCCATTTAGGGTTAATTCCGTATGCCAATCTCTTGAAACAGGGAAAATTATTGGTCGTATTAAAGTTTCATTATCTGCTTTGAAATTCAAATTCCAAATCCACTTTTCATTTTTTTTGTCAGCTTGATGTGTTCCGCAATTCCATAATTTAATTGTCGAATTTCCATCTGTCTTTTCAGTCGATTTTAAAGTTTCTACAAGTGGTTTAAACATATAAATTTGTGAATCATCAATAAATTTTGGAAAATTTTTGAAACCTACTTTTTTCCAAAATTTCTCTGAATTTTCGGGTTGACAATATAATTTAGCAACTAAAATTCCATTTTGTTTTAAAATATCTAAAGTTCCGTCTATTAACTTTTTCGCAATTCCTCTTTTTCTTTCCGATGGTTTTATCTCTGCAATATCAATCTCTACATCTAAGTCAGAAGCTCTAAATACTACAAATCCGATTGCATAATCATTTTCCGTTATAATATTTAATCGTTTATCTCTAAAAGCTTTTGGTATCATACTCCAATTTGAGTAGAATCCACTTCCAGAATTATTCCACTCCTCAATCAACCAATTTTCAATATCAGCAAGATGTTTTTCGGTAGGATTAAAGTTTAATTTTAGCACGATTTCAATATTAAGCACAACTCGTTATATCCCAAATAATTTATTTTTTTAATAAGAAATATGCCGGGATAAACGCAGTTTTCCCAAATATAAGACATTAAAGGGAAAGGAGATTACGGGTAATTGTAAATGATTAAAAATTGTAGTTTAAAAAATTATTGATTATCGGAATAAATCATTGTCGAAAAATTCTACAAGATTTATCCCGATAATATTACAGAATTCTTGAATAGAATAAATAGTAATACCTCTACCAGATTTAGCACCAGTTTTTGGATTGGTTTTGATATGACTTTCCCAACGATTTATGATTTGTTTTTCAACATTATACTTTCTAACAAAATCCATTTGAACAGGACCTGTTGTTTCTTCACGCAATTGTTTAATTCTTGTAGCTATTTTATTAGCAAGGATAATATTCTCTTCGGTAAGTTCAGCCATATACGGCAATGTCGAAAAAGTAAGAAAAAATATAGTAAACCATTTGGCTTACTATATTTATTTTTATATATTTACTTCATTATAATATATTTGCGAACTTCTTAAAATAAAATATTAGAAGCATTCGCTTTGAATCTCAAGTAGAAAACTGGTAATTTTTAGCAACGAGATGATAAGCAAGGATGCTCACGACCTAGGCGTGGGCTCTCTTATCGTTGCAAGGTATACCAGTACCTCTACTTGATAAGTTGAGTCTCCACGCTTTTTTTGGTTTATACTCGCCTTAATTTTCAAAGTAATCTTCTTCAATTTATAATAAAGTCTCGCTTACATTAAAATACTTCCTTTAGGCCATAATGGCTGACAGTAGCTATTACTGTATTCACTAATTCTTGTTTGCGGGAACAAGGAAATCTTATAAACAATCCCGTGGGTTGCTGTTATGTGCCCTAATATTTATAACAGCTTTGGGTGGGACAAGCCCACTAGCCCCCAATGGGGGGAATAAAATAGTGGGCTTTTGGGAAAATTTGATTTGGGTTAATAGGTGTTAACGCAAAGGGTCATTAAGTTAGCGAAAAAAATTGTTATGTAAAGAAAAAATGAATTAGCCTTAGTTAAAGGTGTTAAGCCAAAAAGCCTTCCCCTAAGATTGGAGTCTGAGCGGGGAAGGCCTAAGCTTAAATAAAACAATGTTTCATTAAAAACACACGTAAAATTATGAAAAATAATTACTCGCGCCTCAAATGGGTGGCGCTAATTATTCTTGGTGGGATACTCTTCTTCCTATCAAAGTCTGCACAGGCAGCAACCATTACTCCCCTTCCCTTGCAGCAGCAAGCAGTAGTGGGTGTAGTACAAGATCAGAACGGCCTTCCCATTCCAGGCGTAACTATAACGGTTAAAAATACCAGTAGAGGAACAGTAACTAACCTGGATGGCGAGTATAGTATTACTGCCCCTGCCAATGGGACTTTGGTTTTTTCTTATATAGGTTTTAAAACTGTAGAAATTCCGGTAGATAACAACGAAGAAATTAGTATTCAATTAGAGGAGGATGTTTCTGCCCTTGGTGAAGTGAAAATTAATGCTGGTTATTATACCACAACTGAAAGGGAACGTACAGGGAATATTTCAAGAGTTACCGCAGAGGAAATAGAACTACAGCCGGTGGTGAGCCCCATACAAGCCTTGCAAGGGAGAATGGCTGGGGTTGAGATTACTCCCGGAGGCAGTAATCCAGGGACAGCTTCCACCATTAGAATAAGGGGCACAAACAGCCTTCGAGAAGAAGGAAATTTCCCATTGTATATTATTGACGGTGTCCCTATTAATTCAATCCCCGTAGAGACTAACACTATAATAGGGAATGCTGGTTTAGACCCACTCAACAACCTTAATGTTTCCAATATAAAAAGTATTGAAGTTTTAAAGGATGCTGATGCTACTGCTATATACGGGTCGCGTGGGGCTAACGGGGTGATCTTAATCACCACCAAAAAAGGAAGAGGAATTGGCACCGGCATCGAAGCAAATTTTTATACCGGTGTAACGACTGTCCCGAATCGATTGGATTTATTAAACACCCAAGAATATCTAGAAATAAGAAGAAGAGCTTTCGAGAATGATGAAGTTGAACCGACGGAGAATAATGCTTATGATCTATTATTGTGGGACCAGGATCGGTACACTGATTGGCAGGATTTTTTATTTGGGGGCACATCGGAGACCACTAATGCCAATTTAACTTTCTCAGGAGGAGACGAATATACTTCTTATAGATTAGGTGGTTCTTATTTTACCCAGGGTACGGTCTATCCAGGAGATTATGATTATCAAAAGGTAACCGGTAATTTAAATCTTAATCACCAGTCAAAAGATGATAAATTCAATTTAAACCTTTCGGTTAATTACGGGGTAGATATTAATAATTTAGTAGGGAATATAAATCTTACTTCATCCATTTCAAGGCTGCCCCCCAACGCACCTGAAGTTTTTAATGATGATAATACTTTAAACTGGGAAGAGTGGTCATTGGCCGGTTTGGATAATCCACTTGAAGGGAATTACAACAATAGTGTAACTACCACAAATAACCTTATCACCAACTTAAGTTTATCTTATAAACTTATTTCCAATTTACGATTTAAAACCAATTTAGGTTACACTTCATTTGATAGTAAAGAGAACATAAAGTTACCGAGACGTTCTTATAACCCGGCAGAAGCTATTGACAATAGTTCATCACATCTATATACCAAAAGGAAATCTTGGATTATAGAACCGCAGCTTATCTATAATACGAGCATAGGAAAACTAAGTATAGAATCTATTATAGGTGCTACACTGCAGGAAAATAACAGTAATCGAATAAGGTTTCAGGGAAGTGGTTATTCCTCTGAAATTCTCATTGGAAATTTAGCAGCTGCCGAAAGAATTCTAAATGCTGAAAGTGTAACTACAGAATACAGATACAGTGCCTTGTTTTCACGCATAGGTATCAACTGGCAGCGCAAATACTATATTAATTTAACGGGGCGTCGGGATGGTTCTTCACGATTTGGTCCGGACAACCGTTTTTCAAATTTTGGTGCAATCGGAGCTGCATGGATTTTTTCTGATGAACCATTTATAAAAAAAGCATTCCCGTTCTTATCTTTTGGTAAATTTCGAGGCAGTTTTGGAACCACAGGAAATGACCAGATTGGTGATTATGGTTACCTTGATGCCTACGAGGCTACTGTTGGACCAGGAGGTTTATACCCTACCACACTGGCAAACCCCAATTATTCATGGGAGGAGAATAAAAAGCTTGAAGGTGCTGTAGAGCTTGGCTTTTTTGAAGATAAATTTAGATTAGGTGTAAGTTGGTACAGAAACCGATCTGACAACCAGCTGGTCGGCTATCCTCTTCCGGCTATTACAGGGTTTAGCTCAGTCCAGGCTAATCTCCCTGCCACTGTAGAAAATACAGGCTGGGAAATTGAGGCTACTAGTGAAAACTTCAGGAATGACAATTTTCAATGGCAAACTTCTTTTAACATAAGTTTTCCTCGTAATGAATTGGTAAACTATCCCGACCTGGAACAATCATCTTTTGCCAATACCTATAAAGTTGGCCATCCTTTAAATATATCGCTTTTGTATGAATATACGGGACTTGATCCTGAGACTGGATTTTATACAGTACGGGATGTTAATGATGACGGCAGTTTTGATTATCAGGATCGAACAATAATACAGGATTTGAATCGAGACTTTTTTGGTGGTATAAATAACTCCTTCTCCTATAAAAATTTCTCATTTCAATTTTTATGGGAATTTGTAAAACAAAAAGGACGGTTTACTGTCTTTAATGCAGGTAGGCCTCGGAATGTATCGACTAAGGTTTTACCTGCTTTAGAAAATGAAGGTAATTACCAGACCATTTCTCAATCAAGACAGGCAAATACTGCATTTAACTTTGTAGAAAATTCTTTATTTCCTATCCAGGATGCTTCATTTCTTAGATTAAAAACTATTTCTCTCGGCTATAATTTATCTGAAGAATTTCTAGATAAAATAGGCATTGAACAATTGAGACTTTTTACTCACGGACAAAATCTAATCACACTTTCCCCTTATGAAGGAATGGATCCTGAGTTTCCTTCTTCTGGCTCTAGTTTTAGAACGTTGAAAACAATTACTGGAGGCTTACAAATAATTTTTTAAAACTAATCTTATGAAAACGAAATTACCAATAAGCATTTTAACGATTTTGATCTTGAGTTTTTTATTAATCTCCTGTGAAGATTTCGTTGAAGTAGATTCTCCCAACAACAAATTAATTAGAGACGAGGTTTTTGGGAGTGATGAAACTGCTATTAGTGCCATGCAAGGTATTTATAATGAACTGTTTGTTGCAGATTTTAGTGGCGGTTATACCCGTAGCGTCACGTTTCTATCTGGCTTATCGGCGGATAACATACAGAATATAACAACTACCAATCCTGAGCGCATGGCGTTTGAGGAAAACGAATTATTCCCAGACAACCAAAATAACCTCGCTTTGTGGTCAAGTGCTTACAACATAATTTATATGGCTAATTCCTATATAGAAGGAATAGAGAATGCAGAAAATCTCTCTCCAGATCTTATTTCGCAATTAAATGGAGAAGCAAAATTTATTCGAGCATTCACCTATTTCTATTTAGTAAATCTTTATGAGGAAGTGCCTCTGATTTTAAGTACAAATTACCAGAATAATGAACTGGCACCAAGAGTCTCCGCAAGTGAAATCTATAAGCAAATAATAGATGATTTAGAAATTTCCAGGGAATCATTAACTGTGGAGTATCGAAATGCAGATCGGACCCAGGTTAACAAATTTGCTGCTACTGCCCTATTGGCCAGGGTATATCTATACTTAAAGGATTGGGAAAAAGCAGAAGAACTAAGTTCGCAAGTTATTGCTGAAGAAAGCCTTTATGAATTACCGGATGATCTTGACGAGGTTTTTCTAGCCAATAGTAGAGAAGCTATATGGCAAATTTCCCCGTTAGGAAATGGATCAATCGTTACTCATACCAATGAAGGAAATCTTTTTATAATAGATCCTTTCTTTTCCTTCTTTGCGATTGCTAAACTTCCGGAAAGTTTATTAACCGATTTTAGGCCAGAAGACAAAAGATTATTGAATTGGATAGATTATAATGCTAGTAGGGATGCCTATTTCCCTTATAAATATAAAATTAGAAATAGCAGCGAACTTCCAATCCTGGAAAACTCGATGGTATTACGCCTGGCAGAGCAGTTCTTAATTCGATCTGAATCCAGGACTGAACTCAATGACCTCCCAGGGGCTAAAGAAGATTTGGATCAGATTCGAACTAGAGCTGGTCTGGATCCTATATCTGAAATATTTCCGGAATTGAGTAAAGAGCAACTATTAAAGGAAATAGCAGATGAGCGCAGAAGGGAATTATTTTCGGAATGGGGTCATCGGTGGCTAGATTTAAAACGAACTGGAAGAGCCAGTACAGTTTTAGGAAATAGTAATCCTACGTGGGAAGATACAGATGTACTTTATCCAATACCTGCCCAGGAGCGAATGAAGAATCCCAACCTTTCTCAAAATCCTGGTTATTAAAATGAAAAATATATGTATTATTTTTGGAGTTTTAGTAACACTCCTTTCTGAAGTTGGCTACTCTCAGTATAATCTAGATAGTACTACAAAAACTAAGGAAATAGATACCAGTATCTTACATGGTGTTTTAGATAATGGCTTAACTTATTATATAAAACCATTAAACAATGTATCTGGTGAAGTTAAAATGAACTTCATTGTGAAGACTGGTAATTTTAAAGAAAAACCTCACCAAAATAATTTTGCTCACCATATTGAACATTTAGGCTTTCGGGAAACAACGAATTTCCCGGAAGGTTTAAAGAGTAACGAAAAACTACTGGTATCACTGGGAATGAATGCTCGGGATGTAAGTGGTAAAACCGGAGGAAAAGCAACTGTTTATAATTTTGAAATTCCCCGACCCAGTACAAGGTCAATATTGGTTGGACTAAAATGGTTCCGGGATATTGCTACAGAATTAAACTTGTCAAAAAATAATATTAACAGAGAAAGAGGGGTCTTATTGCAAGAATATTTAGCAATGTCTGCATCCAGGGAGGAGTTAGCTACAGAAGAAATTTTAAATGGTAAGTTATTCCCATGCATGCATAAAGATAATCAGAATTTTATAGTTCATAACAAGACCTTTCCTTATAAGGATTTACAAAAATTTCATAGAAAGTGGTATCGCCCAGACCTTATGGCTATTAGCATTGTGGGAAATATTGAAAATCCAAAGGAGTTAGAATCCCTGATCAAAAAAAACTTCTCAGCCATTAAAAGAAGAACTAAGGTTCTTAAGGAAGAGAATTGTACTGAATTATACTTTAATAGCGATCATAAATTTTCAATTGTCAAAAGAGAAGTAAATTCAATTAAGAAATCTTTTGGCAAACCCATAAATTTAAACCTCTATTTTAGAGATCAGACTACTTTAGAGAAGCGAAATTCTTTATCTGGTTATAAAAGTCTGCTGGAAGCTCATTTTATTACTAAGATTCTAAACACGCGTTTTAGAGAAGAAGCGAAGGTTTACAACCACAACGCAAGAAGATTTAGTATCCATACTATGGAAACAAAAACTTCCAATTCGGGAAAACCGGAAAGCGCTTTAAAGGTTATTATCAGAACCAGAATGCATGAGGAAGTAGCAGCCCTTGAAAAGACTATCTCTATAATTCAACAACTTAAGAAATATGGAATTTCAAAAAGAGAATTAGAAAAAACCAGAGAACAATTTCTAAAGGATTTTTCCTTAACTCAAACAAGAAATACAGATTATTGGCTTGCAGAAATCAAAAAACATTTTGTATATCACGATATATTACCTAAAAATAAAAATGCCTGTACCAGGGATATTATAGCGAATTTCAGCAAAGAAGAGATCGATAAAAGCATCCAGCGATTATTCTCAAATGAACCCGAAGATATAGGAATTATTTTACCTCTAGATTATTCTAGCCTTATAGAAAACGAAAAACATGTTCGAAGAAAAATAAGAAGTGTGTTTAAATCACCAGCCAATCAATATCAAATTCCTCAAGCTCCTGCCAAATTACTAACTGAAAAAGAGATTCAAGAACTAGAGCCACGAAAAATCGCATCAACCTTTGAAAAAAGCAGTAATATTCAGGAGTATGTTCTTGAAAACGGCCTCAAAATAGTATTAAATCCGTTAAAACGTAATTCATCCTCAGGCAAATTATCACTTCAAGGCTTTACCCCATTCGGGGCAGCCTGTTTCCCTAAGAACGACTATTTTTCGGCTATATATGCGCCTTCCATAGTTAAAAATACAGGAATAGGGCAGTTTTCAAAATTTGATCTTGAACGTTATTTTCAAAAATTTAATTCAATTCAAACTGGTATTTATCCTTACATTTCTTTTAAAGAAGCTGGTATTAAGGGTGAAGTTACTAAGGAGGAATTTGAAGATTTCTTACAAATAATCTTTTTATATTTTTCACAACCTCAAATAAATGAATTGGCATTTAAAGATTGGAAACACCAAAGTTTAAGCAATTCCTATAATTCTTTAAATCCTGTGAATGATTTAATTGATGCCATAAATAGGCTCACAAAAGATTCGACCCAACCACCATATTCCTCAGATAGAATAAAAGGAATTAAAAAAGTGAATTTAAATCGCGCTTTCGAGATTTATAGAGCTCTATTTAGCAGTGCGGAAAATTTTACTTTTATTGTTACTGGTCATTTTGATAAAAAAGACATTCTTCCCTTACTCCAGAAGTATTTAGGAAACTTACCCAATCATAAAAAATTAGAATGTTCCAATCAGAGGCATTCAGAAACTTTAACTCAAGGACCTGTTTTTAAAAAGGGTAACATTTCGGATTTGTATACCAATATAAACTCCTATTTTGGTTTGGAGTTTGTAAAACCTCGTGCGAAAAAGGATACTTGGAAAGAAGAGGTTAAGGTAAAGGTATTAGGGATGATTCTAAACGATTTATTATTTAAATTCCGGTCAGATGAAGGACTTTCACTTTATCACTACGGAGCTGGCGGTAATTACAATAGACCTCTAGGAAGGTATGAAATCATGTTTAGATTCAATTGTGTCCCTGAAGAGCTTCCTAAAATTAGGAACTTAACCAAAGAACTTATAAGTAATATAAAACTGGGAAAAATAGATCAAAATATTTTTTCTAACGCCATAAATAAGCTTTTAGCTCAATATAGTAGAATAAATCAAGAAAAGCTTAGTAATAAATTGGACAATTTATACAAGCATTATAGGTATGGTGAGCGAATAAATGGTTCCAAAGACTGGGAAGAATATTTAAATTCTTTAAAAAGAGAAGATATTACAAATACTGCAATAAAATATTTAAAAGAGGATCATTCATATGAATTAATATTGCACCCAGAAGAGTTAGCTGAATAGAAATAAGATATAAAAAGGCACATCCCAATTAGTGGTGATGTGCCTTATACCTAAAGTATTCAATTAGGGATTAATAATGGTCGGATCTTCAGAGGTACTCGATTTACGCGTATTCCTGTCCATTTCATCATAAACATCATAAACAGGACCATTTTCACCAAACTGAACTTGGCAAATTTCTCCTCCCGGATCACAAGCTTGTTCTGGTATAGACTGCCAAGATCCATTGAGCAGCACATAATCATTCGCAACCGGTTCCGGTTGAATATCGGTTTCACTTCCTAAACTTGTAAAGGACATACCTAAAACAACAAGAAGCGCCATTGCTGGAATTAAAAATAACTTTTTCATAATATAAAGTTTTAATATATACCTACTCTTTGAAGGATTTTCGGCTTCTCCTACTTTCTGCGCAAAAAGATTTGTAACATTTCTTTTATGGTGTAAATATTCCAGTGCATTCCTGAAATTTGAAAGTAGTATAAGCTTATGGCTACTATCATTTACAATAGTAAAATTCATCAAATAAACTCAAACAAAATGGTCGCTAAAGCCGAAAAACTATTCTGTTATTGAATTGACCAGGCATTTTCCATTCTATATTGCGAAGGCGTCTGACCATATTGAAGCTTGAAATTTTTAGAAAAATGTGAGTGATCTTTAAAACCGCATTTCTGCATAATTATGGAAATAGGCAATTCCGTACTTCGAATTAAAAGAGCACCTTTTTCGAGCCTTTTTTTCATATGGAACCGAGGTATGGTAGTGCCATACATTTTCTTAAATTCTTCTTTGAGCTTGGTTTTATTCGTACGGTGAATAAGTCCCAATTCCTTAAGGGAAGGTAGTTCCGTATGTAGGTTCCGGAGAATATAGAGACGCACTTGTTTTAGGAGTAATTTTGTTGCTGTACTTTCCTTCTTTCCTGATTTTGAAGAACGGGTGGTATTCCTATCTTTCTCGTCCTCCTCAATCCTATTTTCGAAACGAAAAGCGGTAATTACATAAGAACATTCTGAATTAATTCCCGTCATCTTCTGAATAGTGCAGGGAGTCCTGTATAGGCTTTTATTTTCAGTTAGAAAGTCTAATGAAATTAATCGCTGATAAGTTTTCCCTCCATTAGACTCCAATTCCTCTTTTAAAATAGTTACAGAATTATTTGAAAGAATTTCTGAAACTGGCCTATCAATTTTTTTGTCCTCCCAATTCAGGATTTTGGGAGTTTTGGTAGTATAGGAAGTTATATGATAGCTATTATCCAGGAATATTGAAAAATGATATTCCGGAGGTTCCTCCTGCTCCTGGGATTTGAAACAGGAATTATAAATTTCCTCGGACATCATATTTAGTAATACGCCAATAGTATCTAGTGGGTCTCGGCGACCGGTCGGTTCCTGGCGAAACATAAAATTACCACAGGCAATCTCGATGATTTGTTGGTACAAAGAATTGAACCTCATTTTCTCCTCGTTGCTGATTTCCTTTTCCATAATTATTATTTTATTAATGGTTACTTTTATAGTCCTGCAAGAACGAAAGCGCCTTTTCCTTATTAGTAAATACCCGGGTAGGATAAGCCGGGTTATTTATTTTAATATACATCTGGGTGATTACCTCGGCGTGCTCATCTTTAACCAGGAGTGCGAGAGCCGTTGTCATATATGCACCTTCAATAGCCAAATAGTCCCTGGCTTGTTTTTGAGCAAGGGTGACAGCCCTTAGATCACAAAATATAGGATATGAATTTTCATTTTGCAGCTGTAATCGCTGGCTTACGATCTGTTTGGCCATACTCCTATTAATCTCATAAATTTCTTTATAGATAAAATAAAGGATCCCATTGGAAATCCACATTTTTGCATAAGTACCATCCACAACCATCCCGTAATAATTTGGATATCACTAATATAAAACAAAATTTCAATACGTCTTACCAGAACATTTTTCTTGAATTATATATTATTTGATAAAGTTATTCTCATAAGTTTTAAAGCTATTTGAACGAAAAGCCGAATAACTGTTCTGAAAAGACTTTTTATTATAACGCACAGAATTATAATAGATATTTATCATAGCTTGAAAAGGAAATTTTTATATCAAAAGTTATGGCTAAAGTTAAACACAATAATTTCCTGGATACGGTTGATGAAGTAATCACCAATGCAACCAATGCTGGGGTAATCCATCTCCATGCAGAGGGCAATGAATTAAACGGGCGGCGTATAACCATTAACGGGAAACCTTCTTATCACTTCGGAACCACGGGTTACTTAGGACTTGAACAAGATAAAAGATTAAAAAAAGCAGCAATAGATGCTATTGAAAAATACGGAACCCAGTTTCCTCTATCCAAAACATATATTTCCCATCCGCTCTATGCTCCGCTGGAAGAAAAAATATTCGAAATGTACCAGCACCCCATACTCATTACTAAAAATAGTACACTTGGGCATTTAGCAGTCATTCCCACAGCTGTAAGGGATGGTGATGCGGTGATCTTGGATCACCAGGTACATTGGAGTGTTCAAAGTGCCACGGAGGTTTTAAAATCAAAAGGAGTAACAGTAAGGATGATCAGGCATAGCAATATGGATATGCTCGAACACTATATCAAAGATTTAAGAAATAAGGTCAATAAAATTTGGTATATGGCAGATGGGGTGTATTCTATGTACGGAGATTTTGCTCCTTTACAAGACTTAATGGAGTTATCCAAAAAGTACCCACAATTACATCTTTACATAGATGATGTTCATGGAATGAGCTGGAAAGGAAAGCACGGTTCGGGTTATGTTATGTCTGAATTGAAAGAACTTCCTCAGAATCTACTCTTATTCGGCACTTTAAGTAAAACTTTTGGAGCTAGTGGTGCAGTGCTGGTATGTCCTGATAAAAAGTTGCATAAAAAAATAAAAAATTTCGGAGGACCCCTTACATTTTCAGCCCAATTGGAACCTGCTTCAGTTGCTGCTGCAACCGCTTCTGCAGAGATTCATCTCTCTCCTGAAATCTATGAACTACAGTCAGGTTTAGCTGCTAAAATTGATTTTTTTAATCAATTATTAGAGACTTCAAATCTACCGCTGGTACATAAGAATACCTCCCCGGTATTTTATATCGGTACAGGGTTACCGGCTACAGGATATAATTTTGTAAGCAAAATGATGAATGCCGGTTTTTTTGTTAATCTTGGTTTGTTTCCGGCAGTTCCGGTTAAAAATACGGGAGTTAGAATCACGATTTCCAGGCATAATGAATTGAAGGATATTAAGGCATTGGTAGATGCGATGAGCTATTACTTTCCCCTGGCTATGGAAGAAACCCATACTGATTTAACCAGGATTTACAAATCATTTGGAATTCAAACAACCGAAAAGAATAATCCTGTAACTACTCAAATGGAAGAGCTAAATCTGGAATATACCCAAACCATTCAACAAATAAATAAATCGGAATGGGATACCTGTTTTTTCGGAAAAGGTACATTTGATTGGGACGGTCTTGATTTTTTAGAGAAAGTGTTTACCAATAATAATTTAAAGGAGCATAATTGGGCCTTCCATTACATTACCATAAAAGACAAAATAGGGAAAATCATTTTGGCGGCACCACTTACCAGTGCGCTTTTAAAAAACGATATGCTGTCTGATGCAAAAACCTCGAAAGCCATTGAAGAAATGCGTGAACAGGATCCCTATTATATGACCGATATGGTGCTATCCTTAGGATCCGTTTTTTCAGAAGGAGCCCATTTGTTTTTAGACGATGATCATCCTCTACATATTCAAACCATGCGATTATTTCTAGAGAAAATTGATGAAATAAAATCTAACGTAGGGGCTAAACTTATCATTTTACGGGATTTTGAAAAAACAAATACGTTGAACGCTTTTCTTCACAAGCAAGGTTTCATTTCCATAGACATGCCCGATTCCTGTGAAATTGCCAATCTCAATTGGCGAAATGAAGAACAATATATTTCCACGCTCAGTAAACGCTCCAGGAAACATTTTAAAAAGGACATTAAGGCATTTGAGAATTACTTTAACACCAGGATTGTAGGCTCCCCTACCCCAGCAGAAATTGACAAATATTACCAGTTATTTGAAGAGGTTTGGAGTAACAATTTAGGAATTAACACTTTTAAATTTCCCAAAAAGCTATTTTTCAAAATGGCTAAAAGTCCGAAGTGGGATTTTCTAACCTTTTATCTTAAAGCAGATAATCACGACGCATCGGATAAGATCGTTGGCGTGATGTTTATAACGCGATCCGGTAAAACTCTCATACCCGCTTTTGTAGGCATGGATTATGAATATAATGAAAAATTCAATATCTATCGCCAGCTTTTATACCAGGCAATAAAAACCGCCGGGATTTTAAAATTCGAAAAAATTAATTTTGGCTTTAGCGCTAGTTTTGAAAAAAAGAAATTGGGAGCCACTCTAATACCTAAAATAGCCTATGTCCAAGCGGATGACAACTTCATTCTTGAAGCTTTAAATTGGTTACGAAAAGATTAACACCCCCCTTTGAAGTATATTTTTTAATATTTACCCTTTTAAAAAGCCGTATTGAAAATAGCACAGCAAAGGCATTATTTGTTTTCATTAAATACAAATCTCATGTTCGAGAAAACAATGTCGATATTCAGCGAAAATGTTGAAAGCTTAATTCAGTCAGGTAAATCTGATTTGAAGAAAGCTGAAGACGGCATTAGTTTATGTATTAAAATTCTTTCCAAATTACAAAAGCAAGTAGATAAGTACGATTTTGAAGATACTCAAGCAGAAATTGAGTTTTTTAAAAATATAAAACCCTTTCCTATGAGCTATCTTATTTATTTTACCGAAGTCCGCTCTTGTGAATTAAAGCTCCCAAAAGTCGGTAACTCTCATAAAGTTCGTTATTTGGAAAAGGAGATTAAAAAGATCAATAGATTTTTTTCTGAAAATAACAGTTTTGTCAACTATATGGAGCAAAACCACAATTACCTAGATCCACAATTTTTCAGTCGCAGTGGTAAGATGGATTTTTCCTTTAGCCCTACTATAAACTATTATCAAAATCCTGAATTTTCGACCAGTCACGATATGCTTTGGTCAAAGGTACAGGCGCTTTACCGCTATATACATTATATTCGGGAGAAGTTAGAACTGATTCAACCTGGGAGTAGCGGAGATTTCCGAGAACGCCAACCAAACCTTCTACTATGGTCCGGATCCAAAACTTCTTTAGTAGAAGTAATCTATAGTTTATACCTTAAAGGAGATATCAACCATGGGACTGTAGATCTTAAAACGCTTATCGCTGCTTTTGAAGATTTTTTTAATATTAAGCTCGATAATTACCATAAAACATATAGTGAGATGAGAGCCAGAAAAGATCCTAGGAGTAAATATCTTCACCTAATAGCTGCAAAGTTGGAAGCCAAAATGCGCCAGGATGATGAAAAGTAAATTTTCGAAGTAAGTCGTAACTACGAAAATCAGCTCTCCATTAATTTTACAAAGAATTTCTACCTCTTCCCTCCTACCTGAATCTTAAATTGAATCAATTCTCATCATTTTTTATTAAATGTTAAACTTTTTCGTACTACGAAAAACCTAGGGAATTATTTCCTGGAAACAATTTCAATTTTATAGAGCAATTATAAACCAGGTCAGGAACAAACAAATGAAATGTTCCAAGCCATAAAATTTGTTCTATTATGCCAACATCAATTATTACTACAGACGATCTTCAGGATTTTAAAATGGAGTTACTCGAAGACATTAAACAACTGCTGAACCAGCAAAAATCAGGTAAAATAAAAAAGTACCTGAAATCTGCAGAGGTAATGGATTATTTACAAATAAGTCCAGGAACACTTCAGAATTTACGAATAAAGGGTATCCTTCCCTATACCAAAATAGGCGGTATTATTTATTACGATGCTCAGGAAATCCAAAAAGTAATGGAAGAAAATCGTGTACATCATTTAGAATATTAAGCAATGAATTATATAAAGCTTTTAAACGCCGCTTTCGAAAAATTTTATTTTGATGATCGTCTAAATCCAACGCATATCAGCTTGTATATGGCATTGTTCCAGGAATGGAATAGCAGCAGGTTTGCGTCGGATTTTTTCGTGAACCGAAGAGATTTGATGAATGCGTCAAAGATAGGTTCCAAATCCACCTATCACAGGTGTGTAACCGATCTTGATACCTGGAATTACCTGAAATATTTTCCTTCCAACAATCCCTACAAAGGCAGTAAAATAAAGATGTCCATAATGGGGACAAGTAATGAACCTGAAGAAGACCATTACGATCCCAAATTAGAACAACTTGCAGAACGCTACCATCCCATAAAGGAACAAGTAGTAGACCAGCAGCGTCCCGTCAGTGGACAAGCTTTGGTATCTACTATAAACAATACTAAACCAATAAAACATAATAAACACCCAAACAGTTTGAAGGTAGTACTGGAATTTTTTAGTAATAAAAAATTTGATCCGGAATATGGCAAAGAGTTCTACGAGTACTATGAAGACAGGCAGTGGCAGACAAGCGATGGTTCTGATGTGAGAGATTGGCGAGCTCTTGCAAAATATTGGGTTGAACAAAAATCGCTTATGAAAGAAAAAAATAGATTAAATAAAAAGCCAGCATCTCATTTTAAGGACAACCTGCGAACCACTAAAAATAAAGATTATGGACAACCCCTCTAAAATAACCGAAGGCGGCGTTGAGTATTCCCTAGGAAAATTTGACGGGACTTGTGTGCATTATGATTTCCCAAAAATCTTGATTTATCTTAATGCAAAGGGAAAGCTGCTATTCGGTAAACATTTTAAAATTTATAAAAAAGATAAAGCTGTTCTATTAAAACTCACATCGTATTTCATACGGGATGAAGCTACTTGTAAACGATTTGATATTGACATCAATAAGGGAATCTTACTTTCAGGGCCCGTGGGTTGCGGTAAAACCTCTTTAATGAAATTATTAAGGCACCTGGTTCCCGCGCAACGCCCTTACGAAATGATTCCTTGCCGAAATGTAACCTTTAGCTTTAATCATTTAGGATATAAAACTATCGAAGACTACGGTAATTCAAAATATTTTTGTTTTGACGATCTGGGTGTAGAGCCCCCGGGAAGATTTTATGGAAAAGACTTAAATGTTATGGGTGAAGTCTTACTCTCTAGGTATGAACTTTTTACAGAAACCCGTCAAAAACTAAAAACCCATGCCACTACCAATTTGAATGCTGAGGAACTGGAAGACCGCTACGGAAACCGGGTACGTAGCAGGATGCGGGAACTTTTTAATTTAGTAGCTTTTGAAAAAAACAGTAAAGACAAAAGGATTTGAAAAAAAGCTTTATATTCTAATCTGACGGCCAATTTCTTACCATTTTTATCGTCGCTCTTTCTACTAAAGGATTTTCAAGTCTGGTAAAACGAAATCCGTATTTAGAATATAGGTTTAGTGCTTGGACAAGTTGATGATTGGTAAACAAAACTAAACTATCCAATTTCAACTCTTTCGTTTTTCTTAGGGCTACTTCCATTAATAGCTGTCCTACCTTTAACCCCCTGTAGCCAGGTTTAACACCCATTTTAGCCAAGGTATACTCCTTATCGGTAACTTTTTCCAATGCAACAGAACCAATTATCTCGCCCTCCAAACGTGCTAAATATATAAAGCCTTCCTTCTCTAAAATCTCCTTCCTGGGATCATCAAAGA
This sequence comes from Salegentibacter sp. Hel_I_6, assembly GCF_000745315.1. Lineage (NCBI taxonomy): Bacteria > Pseudomonadati > Bacteroidota > Flavobacteriia > Flavobacteriales > Flavobacteriaceae > Salegentibacter > Salegentibacter sp. Hel_I_6. The sequence goes on from NZ_JQNQ01000001.1 coordinate 179,232, forward strand.
AACGTTTATCCAAATCGGTTACCTCAAAATATGATTCCAACCACTGATAATTTATTTGTCTAAAGTCTTCTTTATAGGAATCTTTGTATTCTATAATGTCTATATCCTGACTAGTGAAAGTTTTCGTCTTACTCATTTTAATATCATTTATTAGTTTGTATTTCGCAGCATACGAACATGATTATTCGCCTTTTTCATATTGACACCTTTGGCTATTACAAAACCTAAATGCTCGAATAATCCCTTTTGCTCAATATCACAGGTTAATTCGAGGAATTCTTTTTGAGAAAAGTATTGTGCCAGGTACTTTACAATCTTTGAGGATATGCCTGTATTCCTATATTGTTCCAGGACTGCTATCTTTTCAACTTCCACTTTCTTTTCGCTTGTAGCCAGCACCCGTGCATAACCTGCTGGAAGGCCATTGACACTGGCAAGAAAGTATATTGCTTTCTGCGACGGAAATTTATTATTCTGGCCAGGGAAACTGTTCTTTTCAATTGCCCTGGCAAGATCCAGTCTCAGATGATCCTCACATTTTACGATGCTTACGGACTTTTCTTCCGCCAACTTAAAAATATGAGCTGCTTTTTCGTTTAATCGGTCTACCAAAGGCTTTTCTTCCAATCTTCCTTCTACTTCCGAAAGCGCCAAATAAAGATTATGGGCGTTGAAGGTGATTTCAGATAAGGTTCTGGAAATAACTTCCCAATAAGGCTTAAGGGCAGTAACTGTTTCTCGACCTTTTGTAGTGAGCATCAGATTCCTTTTCCGTTCATCCCTGGGATCTTTGACCGAAGTAATCAAGCCATTTTTTTCTATTTCTTTAAACAGGCTGATTGCAGAAGGATGACTTAAGGCGATTTCCCTTGCTAGCTCTGTAACGCTCAAATGGTCGACTACCGATAAAACGTAAATTGGGGGGAACCATTTGCTTTCAAAATTCATTTCATGTGTTTTATAAAATGAATTTCCAGCATCTCTAAATTCATCCAAAATGTACTGTAATTTGGAAGCTATAGCAAGTATTCCAGCCTGTTCAACGGTATTCATTCTATTTGTTTTAAAGTTCCACAACTATTTTACCCACGGTATGGCCTTCGGCTAAATGCTCGTGAGCTTTTTGCATTTGAGTAAAATGATAAACATTTGAAATATGAGGCTTTAAAATTCCATTTTCAAGATAGTTCGCAATGGTCTGGATATCTTCCCGACTGGATGCAACAGTAAATTTCAAACCGAGCTTACCATTATTTTGTGCCTTTTCAATAACCTCTTCATTCTTTCCAGAAGGAATCGACATTATTTTGCCTCCTTTCTTCATTAGGGATAAAGACCTGTCGATAGTCTCTCCTCCAACAGGATCAAAGACAATATCAAACCTTTCCACCTCTTTTTCCAATTGATCGGTATGATAATCAATATGCTTATCCGCTCCTAAACCCATAACAAAATCCTTATTTTTTTGAGAGGATGTACCAACCACAAAAGCACTAAGGTACTTTGCTATTTGAACGGCAAAATGACCTACCCCACCTGATGCTGCATGGATTAACACCTTATCCTTGGATTGGACTCCCAACTTTTGCATCGCCTGGTAGGCAGTTAGCGCTGCCAGACTGGTGGCTGCCGTTTCAAGATGTGTACAATTTTTCGGCTTTTTTGCGAGATGATCCGCCGGACATGCTATAAATTCAGCATAGGCTTTTCCATGACCCGGGAAATTAATCAAACCGAATACTTCATCACCCGAAATAAAGTTTGCTGAATTAGATTTTATCACCACCCCTGATACATCCCATCCCAAGATAATAGGATCCTGATCTTTTAGCCTTTCATAAATTCCTTTAAAATCTTTAGTTTTTAAATCTATAGGATTTATTCCGATGGCTTTCACCTGAACTAACACTTCATCTTCACCTATTTTAGGAATGGGTAATTCAGCATATCTAAGCTTATTTTGGCCTTTTTGTTTCTTTAATATGATGGTTTCCATATTCCTTAGTTATTATTGTGATAGATGAGCGATTCCTGAAATTTCAACGGAGGCACCCAGGGGCAGGTCCAAAACGGCTATACAGGTTCTGGTGGGAAATTTATCCGTAAAATAAGTGCTATAAATTTCATTAAAGGCCTGGTAGTCTTTCATGCTTTTTAAATAGGCAATAACACTTATCAGGTTTTCCATATCTCCTCCATTTTTTTCTAATTGTGCTTTTAGGTTTTCCATCATTTGCTTTGCCTGGCTTTCAAAGTCATTACCTGCAAGTGATCCAGTTTCAGGCTCAATACCCACCTGTCCGGAAATATAAATCGTATTTTCAATCCTTAAGGAAGGGCTGAGTGGTGCTTTGTTTTTCATCTTTATAATTTTAGTGTTTAAAAAATAAATTAGAGAGGAGCATATTAAATGCGGTTTTTCAATACTTTGATCCAGTTATCTAAAAATTGATCCTGCTTCGCTTTCGGTAATAACTCAATGGATAGAAATGGATTAAGATCTTCTAGTTCTACCAGTAAAAGGGAATCATCTTCCATTCTACAAGCATCTACTCGGGTAATGCCTGTTTCGATATTATTCCAGGCTATAAATTGTTGGGCAAACTCCAAATCTTCAGAGCTCGCTTCATATTCCTTAAGTTTCCAGCGCTTATCTTTTTCTGGCGCATAGAGCGCATATTGAAATTTGTCATCCAGATAATAGAAGGATACTTCATATTTAAAATTCAGAAATGGCTGAATCAATTTTCCTGTGGGTTTTGCCTTTAGAAGTTCCTCCTTTGTCAAAATTTCCATTCCAATGGAATCCGCTCCGTTCTTTATTTTGGTAATATATTTCTGTGTATCACCCAGAACCTCAATTTCTGAAATATGCTCTACAGTGGGAATAACAGGATAGTTGGTGCCCGTTAAATTCAATAGATATTGCTTCCCCTTTATATCAGCCTTCCCATCAAACGAATTGAAAATATTTATATTTTCTTTCTGAACAATCTCTACAAAACGATCGAAATATTCCTGGTATCCAATAACTGCTCCTGTATTTCTAAAGACGATAAGATCTGCTTTATCAAGTAAGGCGATCGCTTGTTGAGGATGTCCAATTAATATATTAAAATGCTTTTTCAACCTGGAGGTAATAAATAAATCCTCTTCGTAGTAGTTTCTACCCTTGGCATCAAAGTAAAGATCGGTTATATAAAGTAATGTTTTCATAGCTAAAATTATTTATGTTCAAAATTACGTAAATACTTACATAATATGAAAGCTCTTGATATTTTATTCGAATAATTGGATAGAAAGGCCTTATGCTTAATTAAAAATAATGCAAGCAATTACTAATGGTTTTCAAGTTTACTTTTAAAAAACTGACGTTTTAGATGCTAGGCGTTAGGACATCCTTTCCACTTATCAACAATCCACTTTCAAAATTCCATAATATTTACTACCAAATGAAAGTATTGAAATTCAACTAACTACAAATTATATTTTATTCACAAATTATTGAATTTCAATTATTTAAGTCATTAAATTTCTAATTTTCTCATAATGAAAACGAGTCAAAAATTTAAAATCCTTCGTTATGAAAAAATCAATCTTTCTGGCAACATTCTTCTCGTTGCTATCCACGTCACTTTTTGCGCAAATCGGTGGGATCGAAGATTCCGTAGCCGATATTTCCGATACTATAAGGAATATATTTCCCATCATCCTTGGAGTCATCTTTTTAGTCGGCTTCCTTTTTAATGCCGGCCACTTCTTTGGGGAAAACTCCGACCTCAAAAAAGGAATAACCCGGGTGTTGGTCTTTGTTCTTATCGCAGGCGCTGTGGTGGGAATCTTCACCTATTTGATCACCATTGTAGTTTAAGTCGCTAAGCGACATTTAAAAAAATAAAGGAACAGTTATGAAAAAGTATGAACCTTATAGGAACATTCGAAAAGGTGCGGTAATCTTTGGGCTTACCCTTCCCCTATTCGCGCTAATGATGCTTTCGATAATCGCATCCCTATTGGTGATCATTTTCTCCTTCAGTCTGGGTGTGATTATTAGCGCCCTGCTCTTTAATGCATTCTTGTATATCGGGTTAAACCGTATCAGTAGGCTCCTGGAATTTCTACAGATGACCGGGGCATTTCCAAAAATGATCAGTAATAAAAGAAACTCAGGTATCCATTATGAAAAAGATTAACCTCGCCTCTCACTGGCCTATTACCGATATTCGGGACAATGTTGTTTTTGCCGCAATCGGTAACGTCGTCCTATGTTACCGGCTTGACCTGCCTGAAATTTACTCCTTATCGGAAAAAGATTTTGAAGACCTGCACGCCACCTGGTTTCAGGCGCTTAAGTCCCTGCCGGTGGGTACAGTAGTGCATAAGCAGGATATTTATGAGAAGAAAGCATTCACTGCGACGTCACTTCCAAACAAAACCTTTTTGGAAAAAGCCACACGGGATCATTTTAAAGATCGGGAATATATAGCGCACCGCTCTTTAATATTTTTCACCCTGACCAGGAACAAAGCTTTAAACAACTCCAAATATGTAAACCCTTTTCGAAAAGTTTCCAAAGAAATTGTCAGGGAACTGGATGCCAACGTTAAAAGCTTTATCGGCTCGGTAAACGATTGTGTTTCCTTTATTGCTAACAGCCGAAAGGTTTCTATAAAAGCAATACCATCAGAAGAAATCACCAGCCTAACTTCCGAGTACTTCAATGGTTTCAATGAGGGTTTCGATACCGATTTCCTACTCCAAAAACAACATATTCAAACGGGGGACAATTATTTTGATGCCCTGGCTATCAATAGCGAGCTGTGCTTTGGCGAAAGGGTACAGTCGAGCAAAACCAATGAGAAATTCACATCCGATGATTTTGTATTTCACCAGGGGTTTATTGATGGGCTGGGGCTTCATTTAAGAGAGAACCATATAGTCAACCATATCCTCTACCTGGATGATAAACACAAGTGGCGCAAGCTACTGGATAAAAAAGTAGAAGAGCTTAGCAAAAGTTCCAACTTTGGCTCTCATAACAAAGTTGTTCTTGGAAAGATCCAGGAAATCCTGGAGAAGATCAATAGCGATGAGAACGCGCGGATTATCCGGGGCCATCTTAATGTCATTTTTTGGGATCGGGATCCTCGTAATTTGGAAGGCATTGCCTCTAAAATTAAGGCTGAGTTCAAGGAACTGGATATCATCCCTTATGCTCCACGCGGCGAGGAACGAAAGAATTACCTACTGAACAGCTACTGCTGCCACGCTTCCAATTTTTCCGATGAAGATCTTTATGTGACCGATTTGAAACATGCCTTGTGCCTCCTTATCAATAACACGAATTACAAATCGGACCCTACCGGCATCATTTTTAATGACCGTGAGCATAACATTCCAGTACTAAAAGATGTATGGGACAAGGGGAAGAAACGGATCAAGGCGCGCAATTTTGCCATTTTTGCCCCGACCGGGGAAGGAAAATCCTTTTTGGCCAATAACATTCTACGTCAATATTTTGAAAACGGGGTACGGCTGGTGATTATCGATCTTGGGGGTTCTTATACCAAGTTCGCTAAACTCTATCCTGATAATTACACTGTATTGCGCTACCAGAGCGGAAAGAACTTAGGGATCAATCCTTTTTACATATCCAATCCCGACGATGTAAGTCCTGAGTGGCTGGAAGATCTTTCGGTGTTTCTATTAGAACTCATTGCTGCAAATGATAAAGTTACCAAAGCACAATCCGTAGCCATTAAAAAGATCCTCCGTTACTATTACAAAAACACCACGAAAAACCATTCCTTAGATAGTTTTTACCGTTTTATCGAGCAGCGAAAAGATGAGCTGCTGGAACCCCTTAAAATCCATCCCGACTACTTCAATGTAACCAACTTTTTGCACGTGCTCTCGGAGTATGTCGGCGATGGTCTATACAGTTTCTTATTTGAAGTTAGCGAAGATCAAACTTACAAGATCGAAGATAAGCGGCTGATTGTCTTTGAACTCGATGAAGTCAAAGACAATAAAGAGATCCTCTCGGTGATGCTCAAACTGATAAAATCGGCCATCCAACGCACCATCTGGAAAAACCGGGCCGAAAAAGGAATTATCCTCTTTGATGAATTTGCCAAACAACTCAAGTTTGAAAATGTCCTGGAAAGCGTGGAATTCTATTACCAGGCGATTCGTAAACAAAACGGGGCCATTGGAATCATCCTACAATCCATAAACCAGCTCCCTAATAACGCTACTTCCTCAAGCATCCTGGAAAACACCCAGGTGGTCTACAGCCTGAACAATGAAAAAGGTTATGAAGAACTAGCTAGGCGCTTAAGCCTCTCCAGCCACGATCTCAACCAGTTGAAATCGATCAGGAATAATTTGACCGGCAAGCGCAAGTACACCGAGATCTTCATTAAGATCGGCAAGGAAAGCAACATTTTCCGCCTGGAAGTACCACCCGAAGTTTATGCTGCCTATCTCACCGACGGAACCGAAAACGAGGCCATCATGGCCATTTATAATGAGACAAAAAATATGGAAAAGGCTATCAAGGAATTCATCAGGCAATCCTAAACACTCCTTAATATTTAAAACAATTCGATATGAAAAACAATCACAAAACCTGGTTACTCACACTGGCATTAGCATTATGCTTGCCCGCAGGCGCTGCCTGCCAGGGGATGCCGGTGTACGATAACACGAACTTTGTCAGCCTGGTCAAATCCCTGGTGGAATCGGCCAAGCAAACCGCCAACCTGGTCAAGACCGTTAACTTCTTAAAAGCACAGAAGGAAAATATTGAAAAAGTCAATAGCGTGGTACAGAATTTAAAAGCTGTGCGCGAGATCGGTCGTAACAATCAGCGTCTTATTGCGGTGATGCAGGACGACCTTCGGGATATTTTGAACTCCCCCTATATCAAGCCAGAAGAAGTAAGCCGTGTTACCGAATCCTTCAGTGCCGTGGTTGAAAACTCCCTGGAGACCGCAAGCTTTATCGATGAGATTTTATCGAGTGATCATTTAAAAATGAGTGATGCCGAGCGGGCTCAAGTTTTAAAACAAAAAGAACTCGAGTCCAAAGAAATGGTCATCGATGTGCGGTTAAAGACTAAACGCTACCGCGAGATCATTTCCTTTAGGAAAATGCAGGATAAGATCAATAACCGGGAAACAGGCTTTTGATGATTAGCGGGGTAATCATACTGGCTGTAGGCGTCGAATATCTCGATAGCGTTTTCCAAACCATCCAGGAGAGCGAGTTTTCACAGTACACCATCGTGGGCATGAAAACTTTGGCGGTACTCTTCTTTTTAGTAAACATCCTTAAAAAGTATAATGAAGGCGTAGCTGATAGACAGGGCTATACCTGGGGGCTTTCACCCGGGGATCTGGCTAAAAATTTTGCAGTGGTACTGCTGGTTATTTTCTCAACCCAAATCCTGGGGTTCTTTGACAGTATTCTCGTAGCTATTGAAAATCAGTACCGCGATACCGCCCCTGCCCTTCTCCCCTTGCAAATGCAGGAAATTCCCATCGAGGAAGATGTCTCCCCTATGGGGGCGATGCGTAAAGCCATGGCTTTACTTTATGAAGCCCTGGTGACCCCCCTCTACGGCTTTAAAACCTTTGCATTTCTAATCAGCCTGTTTTTATGGATCCTTGATTTATTCATCTACCCGCTATTTTTGGCAGAGCGTTATTTCCTCCTTGGAATTATGCAAGCCTTTTTTCCGCTGGTGCTTAGTCTGGCGGTAATTGAAAAGTTCCGTTCGATGGCCTATGGATTTTTCAGGTTGTATGCCGCAGTGTATATGCTGGTTCCGGCTTTCTTCCTGGTTAATGTGTTTATCAACGCCCTTTATACGGAAATCAACACCAATTTCTGGGAAAACCTATTTGGTACAGATTACGGGAGCGGTTTTTTCGCCCCGGTTATAGAAATGGGTTCGATAGTTTTTATCGTGTTTTTAAAATTCAAACTCTACCGACGGGCCATTTCTTTTACCCTAAGACTGTTCACCACGTGAAGCCTATAAAGAGAATCTAAAATGGTTCTTTTAATAAGCTTCGATATAACCTATTTAGTCATAAAAAATAGTTCAAAAATGAAAACACCATATAAAAATATCTATTCGATATTAAGGCTCAACCGCTTTATAGTACTGGCCGTAGTACTTTGTTCGCTGTTTTGTAGTGTCTTTGCTATTTGGATGGCCATCTCCACAAGGAATATGGCATTAAACAGCGCCTTTGCCATCAATACCGATGGGAGCATCATTCCCTTAAAGCTGGTGACCCAAAAAGAAAACTTCCGAGTAGAAGCCCTGGCTCATTTGGAGCTGTTTCACACCTACTTCTATAATATTGATGCCAGCAATTATGAGAAAAACCTGGAAAAAGCATTATGGCTGGGCAATAGTTCGGTAGACAACCTATACAGGCAGAAAAAGGCCGAAGGGGTTTACAACCGCTTATTGCAGTACTCGCTGGTCCAAAAGGTATTAACGATCGATTCGCAGCTGGAAGAAAAGGAGGAATCGTTTCATTTTAAAACTACCGTTATTTTCGAGATCAACCGCGGCAGCATTGTGGATACCTACGAACTGGTTACCACGGGAAAACTACTCATCGTAGATCGTCACTTCCCCCATAACCCACACGGGCTCCTCATTACGGATTATTTCGAAAACAGTTTAAGAAAAGTACCCTCACAAAATTAAAATTAGAACCGATGAAAATTGAAAAGAACAAAATCGTATTCATTAGCGTCCTGGTGGTCATTGTGATTTTTCTTGTCACCTATACCATAATGATCACCGGGGAGGATGAAGAGCAACAGGAAAACCTCAGGCAAACGGAAATCCCAGCCCTTGAAGAAGAAAGCCAGCAAACCTATGATTCTAAACTGGAGGCTATTGATAACCTCAAAGAAGTTCGGGATAAGAATGCGCCAAGTATTTATGATGAAACGTTTTTGGATTCCTTAGGCTATTACGATACCAAGCTTTTGGAAAAAGAAAAAGAGCGCAAGATCGATAGTATTTATGAATTGGGAAAAGCCCGACAAGCACAAATTGCCAATCTTACGCAAACCCGTCCAAGCAGACCACCGGAGAATAATAGCCCAGCCCTAATAAAAACAGTACCAAAGGTAGATACCACGGAAATTGAGGAAACGCGAAAAATTGAAGCCAAAGAAATGGGTTTGGAACATCAATTATTCTTTGCTTCTGCTCCCAAAAAAGCTAATGATCGTATTACAAGTACTACCGATAAGGAAATTAAGGTGATGGTTGATGGTACCCAGGTGGTTAAAGCAAATTCCAGGCTTCGGATGCGACTTGCACAACCTGCCAGAATTGGTGACAAATTTATCCCCAAAAACACCCCGGTTTTCGGCTTTGTGAGTTTTCAGCCAAATCGGGTCCTGATCGAGATCGAAAATATCCATAAGCATCAAACTAACTTAAAAGCCTTTGACCTTGAAGATGGTAGCGAGGGTATTTACATCGAGAATAATTTCCGGGCGGAAGTAACCACGGAGGTTTTGGATGATGTAATCGGTGATATTAATATTCCAAGCGTGCCACAGGTCAGCGGAATAAGCAAAGTATTTCGAAGAAATAACCGCAATGTAAAGGTGACCATTCTAAATAATTACAGATTAATTCTCAAAGCCAATAAACCTGAACTAAACTGGGGATTGGCTAAACAATAAAACAATCATTATGAAAAAGTATATTTTAACCAAGGCTGCTCTACTGGTTTTTATTTTCACCAGTGCACAAACCCAGGAAAAACTGGACACTATCTACGCCAATGATCATAAAAATGTTGCGCTATTTTTTCCCGAAGCGATTAGCCAGGGGCTTACTGGAGCAGCACATTTTGTTTTTACTTATAACCGGGATAAGCAGCAGCACTTTGGGCTCCTACAGGCCAAATCCGGCAAGGAAAGTAACTTATTAGTTATCGGTGTCGATGGTTCTGTCTTCTCCTATATCCTAAAGTATAAAAAACAGCTTTCCCGGCTGAACTATTTTATCCCTGAAGCAGAAAGTATAGGAAAGGAAAAGCCTGTTGCTATGGTTTCTATTAAGACCAGTAATTCACAAAAATACTTAAGCGATAAGGAAGATTATTACCGAAAATTCTGCAGCTACTTGCTTAGTAAGAAACAACGTATTGGCCGGATAAAAAAACGTAAGTACGGTATCATATTAAGTGTTGAGGATATCGTTTTTAATAAGGAGCAGCTCTATTTTGTGATCAAAATTGAGAATAGATCAGGTCTGGATTACGATCTCAATTTCTTAAAATTGGTCAGTGAAACACGCAAAAAGGGAAAGAAGAAATCCCTGCAGCGTTTATACCAGGATCCGGTTTTTAAATACAAGATGCCGACCAAGGTTCGAAAAAATAAAACTGTAAAAATAGTTTATGTACTGCCAAAGTTTTCATTGTCTAAAGAAAGGAGGGCGATTTTGGAGCTCAATGAAAAAGACGGGGAACGAAATTTAAAACTAAAGGTATCGCATCGGTTAATTAATAATCCGAATTGATAAGGAAAGCTTATCAAATTAGAAGCTCTAAAATTTAAATTTCCCATTTCACTTCTTTTAACCTTACCGAAATCCTCATCAGGGATTTTAGAACCTCCCTCTCTTCGGGAAGGTCTCCGGTTAGCAACTCACTAAACGAACCAGAATAAGTTTTGCTCAAGGATTTCCAAACCATCTTTGTTTGACTAAAGAACAGGGACTGGGACGGATGTTTCAGTAACCACTCCTTATCCTTGGGAATGGCCTTATCATCATCTTTACCTACTTGCAGCAGCATTTTTTCAAAATCATCTGATTGCAAAAACGATGAAATTCTATCTCGTTGCAGCAGTTGATGGATATCATAGGTATGGCGAACCTTATCTTTTAAATCTTCTAAAGGATTTTCAGTATAGGAAAACCTGATCAGGCTTATTATTTTTTCACAAAATGTACGTTCTATACTTAATGCCGTAACCTTAAAAGGTTCCAGGTGATACGCATTGATAAGGTCTACATTATTAGTCGTGGCAATAAAAGCCGCAATCATGGAATGGACACTGACTATTTCCGATGGATGGGATTTGCCCAGACTTGAAGCTTCCACTACAATATGATCCCGGATCTGGCCAAAGGCACCCGCCACGCCTACTTTATCGTAACCATAAACCACTTTTCTAATTTTGCCCCGTTTATTTTCTAAAGGATGGTCGGGAATAACAGTCATAACAGGTTCCAGTGCACCAGTGACTTTTTTGAGTTTTCGCTTTAAGGAATTATCGGATTCCCCCTCCTCTTTTATAACGACCAAATCGATATCTTCGGAAAAGCGCTCAATTATGCCAAAGCATTTAGATAGGGATGTTCCACCTTTAAACACGGCGAGTTGCCTGGTTGATTTATTAGTAAAAATCTCTTTAAGTGCTAAAGTAACCCAATAGTCCTTTTCTACATAGATTTCAGAAATCCCAAAGTGTTGGGCAGTAGCTACAATAGCTCCCTGAAATGCAGTTTTATAATTATGTAAATTCATCAGGAGATCTTCCAGTTTGAAATGGTGGGCAATATATTTTCGGGTATTCCGAATTCATACTTACTTAAATAATTAAGGGTGTTTTTAAGAGGTTCACTCACCTCGTTAAATGAGAGTGCCTCAAGAAGAGCGCCTAACAATGCCCTTACTTTGGGAGGATAAGATTTAGCAAGATCAACTAGTTGTATTTTATCGGTATCGGAAAGCCCTTTGATTTTTTTCTTTAAAAAATTAACCCCCTTCTTTTTATCCAAATCTGGAATTTTCTTAAAATCCTTCATTACGTCCAGTAATTGCAAGAAGGGAATACTTTCTTTGGATACAGGTGCATAACTTTTAGCAGGCTTTACAACAAGGTTTCCTATCTTGGTTTTTATCACCTTATCCCAACTGGCCACTCTTACCGTAGTAGGGATTTGAGTAGTAAGGCCAAGTTCATTATATAACCGAGTGCCTGTTATGTATGCCATTGGCTGACCGTTTTCAAAAAGATGACTATAAAGTAATTCTTCCTCACTTGGTTTTATTTCCCCAAAAATAGTTTGTTTGGGCTTATAATACATCCCATTTTTATATCTTTTAATCACACCCCTGGCAGCCATCCTGCTTAAAGCTTTTGCAGCAGCAGAAAATTCGGTTTGGGGAATAGATAAGCTATCATAGGTAAATACCTTTCCGGTATTTATACGATCTACTTTAGACTTTATGGATGTCGCAATATTCATAGCACCACAAAGATAGTGAATTAAAATATAAAATGTCAAGTTTTTTACAGTATTTACTTGACATATTGTAAAAATGAATAGTAATAATTAATAACTATTTCCGCTTACTCAAATATAGACCTGGCCTCCTTATAAACTCTTTCAAAATTAGATTCCAAATCAGCTTTAGAATAAGGTTTTTGTTCTTTAGCCGAAGGTAGATCTCGCCCAATCTTCTGCAGTTTAAACTGTATTTTTTTATCCTTACCATCGGCGTAGGTTATAAACTCTCCCTGTTTCAGACGGAAGAAAACATCGGCACGGATTTTTGGGATTTCCTTCTCTCCGGTGGTTACCCGAGTATCAAAATCAAGACTGTACCCGCGATTCACACTGGTGGTGGGTTTCTTCACAATTTCAAAAAAGCGCTCGTAGTATTTCGCGGTGTCGGGATCATTAACCTTCCCAAAAAACTGATAGGACAGGTTACTTAATATAGCCTTGCTGGCTTTATCCCCATACATCATATCGTTTTGGATCTTATCCTGCATTACATAAATTGTAGCGATATCATAACTCCTCAAAGTGGCCGGAATGCGGTGCATATTCAGCAAACGAAGAGTCGGTGCCTCTTCCATCAGCAGGAAGGAAGCTTTGGAATTACGCACACTCATTTGCTTAGTTATGGTATGGATGATGGTGGCTATGACCGGAGAGTAGGAAGCTTCGTATTTGGGATTGTTCACTACGGAAATAACCGAAGGGTTTTGCTCACTATTAATATGAAGTGGTACTTCATCTTTAGAAAGGACCATAAAAATCTGTTGGGTACTGATCCTTTTAAGGGCATTGGCCAGGGTACTTTTTACCCCGGCCGTTTGCCGCTCAGAATCTTTACCGCTAATAAAGGCATCGGCCATCGCTCGGGAGGTGGTATTGGTTTCCAAAAACTGGATCAGGCTATCGGTATCCAGGTATTGGTAGATAGCGATAAGGTGCGGGAGGGTACAAAACTTCGGATAATCAGTTTTTAATTTCCAGATCAATCCTCCGATTAGCCCTTCTGCGGCATCATTAAAAAATTTTGTAGTCCCCGAGGTACCTGATTCCCGTTGTTCGAGGAGGTTTTCCACTAGTACCCGGGAGACTTCATTGACGCTTTCCTCGTTTTCCAGGTATCTTAGAGCGATGGGATTCACCCTATGGATGATTTTATCAAAGGAAATCACCTTAAAAGGAATTTCCCGGTCTTTAAAAAGCGGGTAGGCCATTTCAGTGAGCTCAAAATCTTTATAGTCGTGAATCACCCCACAAAAATTTTCTTTTTGAAAATGCTTTAAAAAGCCATACACCACGCTTTCGGTCTTCCCGCTTCCGGCAGAGCCAATAACGGAAGCACCGCGTTTAATATTCTCCAGTTTAAATTTTCCTTTGGTGGTCGCAAAACCGACCTGGTATTTTCTATCGATCTTTTTATTATCCTGATCCTTATGTAAAAATACATACATCAGGGTATTGATTAGGAGCAACGGACACCCCAGGAATAACAAAGCCGGAATCCACTGGTTATCCTGGCCCCCATAAATACCAAGGACCACCATCAGCAATAAATTCAAAATAAAAGCAAAGCGGTTGATAAGCTTAAAACATATATAGAACAATATGCTTACCAGCCCGATGATCAGAAGCAATCTAAAAAGGTTTTCTATGTCCATAACAATTAAAATTAAATTCCGATTGAACTTGATTTAACGGCTACCTCTACCCCTTTTTTGAGCCTGTTAAAAATTTTGAGGGCAAGTTGTGCCTGGGAAGTTGGAATGCTGGGCATCATCGGGATACCTGATTCCCGAATGAGCTTAAAAGCAAGTGCTTTTTCGTTAGCCGGTAATCCCATTAGCGCGGTAAAATAGTGGTTCGGGTTTTTGATAAATTCCTTTCGTGCCGTATAGGTTTCCACAAAGTTACGCTGGTAACCGAAAGTTTTATCAAAGGTCTTTTCTGCCTTTTCAAAAAAGCGGTCCCGGTCAAATCCGCGTTTAACGGTCTTGCCATTAAAGTTAACTTCTGAAGCTTTGTATTTACTACCCGGGGACAAGCTTACCGAATTAGAGGCATCCTTTCTACTTACGATAATATGGATATGGCTTTGGTTTCCTGCTTTGGGCATCCCCTGTACGATTCGCTTACCATCTTGCCGATGTGGAGCCCTGGCTTCCAGTTTCTCAATTTCCTTTTCCCGTTTTTGAATACTTCCCTGCATCAGACCGGTTTCTATTTTTCGGATTTCACTTTTGAGTTGAAGGATTTTGGTCGCATAAGGCTGGTTTTCCCGAATCTGGCGGTCGATACCTTTAAAGCTTCGGGTATGTTCAATTTTAGCGTAATATTTAATATCATTAATATTAATCGGCCTTCTGTCTATTTCCCGGTTAAAACAGGCCACATAATCTTTCATCAGTTCCCGGGTATACCTTTGTAGATCCTTACTACTATTTTGCAGCCGTTTTAATTCGTATTTGGAAGGGCTAACGGTAATGGAATAGAACTTCGGTTCTTTCTTTTTGAGCTTGGCGGTATTGTTATCAATTTCTTTGACAACTTTCTCCGGGTTTATGGCATCCTTATATTGATTAAAGAAATGTTCCTTTGCTTCTTCCGCTACCCCTTCATTTTCTTTTTCCAGGTAGCTAACAAAACCGGCCGAACTTTGCGAGTAATTCCCGCCTAACTTTTGAGGTGTAATGGTGATATACATAGCCGAAAATTTTACAGGTTATTATCAGAAAAATTCTTTTCACCCCTACCATCTTGTTCCTGTTTGGGAATACCATCTTTTTTCTCCCGGAGGATTTTCTTTTCCAGGATGAGTGGTTTCTTTGGAGGTGCTTCGCTTTGGAAAAGTGAGGCGATCATCGCCGCGGTAGGTTTGGTTTGCGTTTTTTCCATATCACGCATAATGGCAATAACCGCATTGATACGTTTCTTAAAAGAAGCTTCGATAGTCCTGCCGGTTGGGCCTAATTTTTCGTGGGGAGAGATTTCGTTATAGAAGAAAAAGTCGAGCATTGTTTCCAGAGCTTCGGTGTGTGATTTGAAGTGTATTCTTGAAAATTCCTGAAAACGTTTTGCTGTTTCCTTTTTGAACCTGATGCCGATAAATGAGTCCATAATTCGCCGATTTGTCGCAAATTCTTCCCTAAAAATGGGCGTTGGCAGGGCATTTGTCGCAAATTGCTTAAACTCAGGAATTTAAATAAATTATAAATAACTGATTTACAGTTATTTAAAAACGAAAAGGAGTGCTTAACATCGCGTAGCGTGTTACCCTCTTGCTACTCCTTTTCGTCCCGCAACGCGGGACAAAAATTCCGTACAATTTGGTCTGTTGGCTGTCTTAATAGACAGTCAAAAGCCACTTGCCAATTCCCGGAAAAAATTTCCGAATTAATATTTTTTTGATGTGCAGGATTATCGGCGAAAGTCAAAAATGGATAGCCCTGCATAAATTTGAATGCTGAAGATCAGCGAAATAAATATAAGGATTTTTTTAGTAACAGGTAGCGAGTAATAAATAATTCTTATTCAAAAGGGTGTCCAGATTCAAGATTTTTTTTTATCTTTATTGAGTAGGTTTCAATGACCTAAAAAGAAAGGGAAAATTCAGGTAACAGCGAATTTTCCCTTTTTTAATTGATTGAGCTTGAAATGCTCCTTACTGTTAAGCACTACCAACCAAGCTATTTTTATATGACCTTTTATAGAACTGCTTTGCTTAGAAGATTCATTGAAATATTTGAGCCTAAAAAAACACTTCTAAAATTAGAAGTGCTTACAATCTAGTTAGAATGTGCCAGGTAAATTACAAAATTCCTTCATCTGCAAAACTGTAGTAATTACCATCAGGCATAAGGATAATATGATCCAGGACTTTCACATCAAAAAATGATGCCGCATTTTTAATTTTCCTGGTCAGGCTTTTATCCGCTTCACTTGGTCTAAGGGTTCCGCTGGGGTGATTATGCAATAAGATTAGTGCCGTGGTTAAAGACTTTAATACAACTGCGAATAAGATTCGAACATCGACCAGTGTCCCGGTAATACCTCCTTTAGAAACTTCGTAAATACCTTTTACTTTATTAGCATTATTAAGTAGCATTATTTTAAAAGTTTCCTGCAGTTCGATCTCGTTTTTATTCCATTGTGCGAACGCTAAATCTGCTGCACTTCTGGAACTTGAAATTTTGGGTAGCAAATTTGTTTTTAAACTTCCGGTGTAGCTTATCGCTATTTCATTAACTTTGGATTTCATTATTATCTTATTTAAAGGGTTACTAATTAAAAGAGGGAGCAACTTTCGAAGGGAGCGCCCTCTTTATTTTTTTGATAATTAAGAATTAAAAGATCTTCGATATTTTAATTAAATGAACTTTCATTACTACCTAAAAACAGGATTTCACTTACTAAAATTTCAGTTACATATCTTTTTTCTCCTGTTTCGGTTTCATAGGATCTGGAAGTTAGTTTTCCGCGGATGGCCACTTCTTTACCTTTATCGACATATTTCTCGATAAGCTCAGCCTGCTTTCCCCAGGCCACTACATTGTGCCAGTCGGTTTGTTGAATTTTTTCCCCTTCCTTGTGGTAGTATTCATTGGTAGCCAGTGAAAAAGTGCTTACTTTTTTTCCACTTTCAAAGTTTTTGATTTCCGGGGTGTTCCCCACATTTCCGATTAACTGTACTTGGTTTCTTAGATTACTCATAATTAAAAGATTTAGATACCTGCTTTCTAAGCAGATTGATTAAACATTGATTTACTTATTATATCCGGAGCGTTTTCCTTTTTTGATTTTTTCACTTTGCTTCCGGGTATGTTGTTTTGAAATGATTTCATAATTTTTATTTGTTGATTTACTTCCTATAGCGCCGTTTGCTATTACCTTTTTTGATGCTGATACATTTTCAATATTTAGAATTAGGGAAGGTTTATAAAAAGGAGTAAGCGACTGGCTTATGCAACCTGGACTAACTTCTAAATATTGGTATTTTGCATTACAAAAAAGGTAGGGACAGCAACGGCCGGGAAGGAAATGGAAATACTGAAATTGAAAAACAACTGGAAGCGAAGTAAATGCAAGAATGGAATTCCGATTTAGCGGGCGTCCTTTTTTACTTAATTAAGTATAAGATTACACGAAGAGCGATAACTACTATATAGCGGATACATCATTAGGAAAATAAAAAGGATGCCCAAGATATTCTTAGGGAAGCTCTTTACCCGAAATGGAGCATTTCGCAGAATGAAGCGGTAATGTGCTGACCGATTTACAACCAGAAGGTCTTTGAAATTAGTGGTCATAATCTCTTAAATGTATGAAGCAGAATATTTATACTAACTATTATTTAATAATTTGCTTAAATAATATATTAATGATACATTTGTTTCGTAATTAAAAATACTATTTATGAGTTTAGAAATAACCTGTACCAGAAATGAAGCTGATCATAAGCAAATATTACGCTGTAAGAACACTATTGACAAATCTTCTTCCAGCTTTCAAACAATGAGTAAAATTTTAACGCTTGCGGGAAATGAGGTACGTTTAAAAATCCTTTTCCTGTTAGATATGGAAAATGAACTTTGTCCTTGTGATATCGCTGATATTTTGGAAATGAGCGTGCCGGCAGTTTCCCAGCATATCCGGAAAATCAAAGATGCCGGTATCATTTCGTCACGACGGGAAGGTCAAACCCTATTTTATTCTTTAAACGATGGAGGGGAAAAAATCCTTTCTTATATATTTCAAGGAATAAAACAATCTAAAATAGCCGTTTAAATAGTTTAATAAATAAATCACAAAAATAAAATAGCTTAAATAATGAAAACGAATTCTAAATCACCTAAAAAAAATGAATCCAGCGGACTTTTAGGAGCTGGATTGCTTACAGCGGCGGCGGCCTCACTTTGCTGTATCACACCGATATTGGCCTTGATTTCAGGCAGCGCCGGCATCGCCTCCTCTTTTTCCTGGATGGAACCCTTCAGACCATATCTTATTGGTATTACCATCTTAGTACTGGCTTTTGCCTGGTATCAAAAATTAAAACCAAAAACCCAGGAGGAGATAGACTGTGCCTGTGATGAAGACGAAAAGCCTTCTTTCTTTAAATCCAAAGCTTTTCTGGGTATAGTTACTATTTTCTCCGTGTTAATGTTGGCTTTTCCTTACTATTCTGAAATCTTTTATCCTGATAATAAAAAAGATATTGTAGTGGTGAGCCAGTCAGATATTCAAACTATAAAGTTTGATGTTGAGGGAATGACTTGTGCTGGTTGTGAAGAAAGCGTAAAACACGCAGTAAATCAATTGGATGGGATTTTAGATGTAATCCCTTCTTATGAAAATAAAAACACCGAGGTTAAATTTGATAATACAAAAACTTCTAAAGAAGATATTGAAAAAGCGATTAATTCTACCGGATATAAAGTGGTACATAAGTAAATTCAAACAAAATATTATGAAAAATCTATTAGTAATAACTGTTATAGTTTTATCATTAACCTCGTTCCAGGTTAAAGCGCAACAATGTTGCCCTACATCAAAAAGCCAAACAATAATGGAAGCAAGTATCAACCAGCAAACAACAAACACAGTTAAGTTTAAAATTGACGGAATTACCTGCGCGGGTTGTTCTAATGCTATTTACAATGCGCTTAAAGAAGTAGAAGGTGTTGTGAAACATTCGGTTGAATATCCCGGGGATATTGCCATTATTAAGTTCGAAAACACTAAAACAAATATCGAGGCCTTAAAAAAAATTATAGAAAATAAAGGCTATAAAGTTGAAAAGGTAATGGAGACTACCCAAAACGAGTTATAATTTTTTATTTACCCATATACTTAAGAAGTTACTTATATAATTAAGGAACAACTTACCTTTTTACATATTCAAAAAAAACAAAATTAAAATGGAGTGGTGAATCGTTATTTTATGCCTTCTACAATTTTAAAACAATATAAAGGAACTGAAGCTGTTGCAGGTGAACTTGATGGGTTAGTTAGTAATATTATTGCAGAAGTAACAAAATAAATCTATAAGCTATGTTGAATAAAAAATCTTTTTTATCCTTATTAGCCTTGTTTACAGGAGGATTTGTGCCTATAAACTTAATTGTGCTTTCTTTTGGCTATGCCCAATATTTCAAGGGAATCACAATGGGACCGAAAGTCATTAAAACAGCCCATGAATTTGGTGAGCCATATATGCTATTTGTATATATCCCTTCTATGCTCATCTTAACATGGATTATTTTTTACAGCAAGAAAAATTTCCCTGATCTATATAAACGAATTGTCGTGGGTCTTTTAGCAGGGGCAATAGCTACTATAGGCCTGGACTGGCTTCGTCAGATGGGGGTGATAGCTAGCTGGTTACCGGGAGATACTCCGGAAATGTTCGGGAAGATGGTAACGGGTAGTTCCGACTTTAATTCGTATTACTGGCTAGGCCAGTTGATCCATTTTGTGAACGGTGCAAGTTTTGGATTGATATTCACTCTGGTATTTGGAAATTTTATCTCCAATACTAAAACCGTTTTATGGGCCATATCATTGCTACTGCTCATGGAGTTAGGTATGATGACCGGCCCTCCTATGGGACCGATGGTGGGACTCTTTGGAGTTAAATGGATGTGGCCTCAATTGTTTTTGATCACGCTTGCGGCCCATATTGTCCACGGTACCATTTTAGGATTGTTGGTACACCACTGGCTGGGGATTAACCATACTAAATGGCTAATTCCATTTTTAAAAGATAAATCATAATCAAAAATAAATTGGGTAGTAATTACCCTCAATATAAAAAATAAAATAAATATGCAGAAAGAGATCACTTTGCCCATTCAGGGTATGACCTGTACCGGTTGTGCTACAGGCATCGAAAAAAAAGTAAAGCAATTAGAAGGAGTTATAGCATTAGATGTATCTTATCCTAAAGGCGAAGGAAAATTCATCTTTGATTCCAGCACCACATCTCAGCAAGATATTATTGACAACATAGAAATGTCTGGCCAATATAAGGTTAGTAACGGCCAACAGGCTTCAGATAAAAATAATTTTGACCTTATCATTGTTGGAGGAGGGTCAGCTGCATTTTCAGCAGCTATAAAAGCTGAAAGTTTAGGACTTAAAACCCTTATGGTAAACGCGGGCCTGAATTTTGGCGGCACTTGTGTTAATGTAGGCTGTGTTCCTTCAAAAAACTTAATAAGAGCTGCCGAAACGGCATATCACGCAACCCATTCTAATTTTCAAGGGATCAGGCCTAAAGGTGTAGATATAGATTTTAGCCAGGTTATTAAAGATAAAAAAGACCTGGTAGCGGCCCTGCAGCAACAGAAATATATGGATGTGGTAAAAGATTTTAAGAACCTGGCCATGTTAACAGGATGGGCTGAGTTTGTGGATAAAGGTACCATTATTGTTGATGGGAAAGATACTTACACAGCCACAAACATTCTTATTGCGACCGGAGCTACCACCTACATCCCTAATATTGAAGGATTAAATGAGGTTGGCTATCTAACCAATGTATCCTTATTCGATTTAGAAGAAAAACCGCAAAGCCTGACCATTATGGGTGCGGGCTATATCGGGTTAGAAATTGCCATGGCATACAATAGATTGGGCGTAAAAGTGCGTATCATAGAATTCACCGACAGGCCTTTAAGAAGCCAGACCAAGGACATAACAGATGTGCTCGAAGCACAAATGAAGAAGGAAGGAATAGAAATCCTGCCTAATTTTCGAGCCTTTAAATTTGAAAAACAGGGAGCGGATACTATTATTCATTGTAACTGTCCCGACGGTACTACCACACAAATTATTGAAAAAGGCAAAATAGTGGTTGCCACAGGAACAAAACCTAATACTTCTAAACTAGGACTGGATAAGATCAAAATGAACCTTTCAGCGGTGGGACATGTTTTGGTGAACGAAAAGATGGAAACCAATATATCCAATATTTTTGCTGCCGGGGATGTTACCCAGACCCCTCCTTTTGTTTATACTGCAGCCACTGAAGGAAGTACTGCTGTAAGCAATGCGTTCTCACTTTCAAAAACCGGTATCGATTATTCTTCATTGCCTTGGGTAGTATTTACGGACCCTCAAGTTGCTGGGGCAGGTATGGACGAAATAGTAGCCGAAGAAGCCGGCCTTCCCTTCGAAGTGTCTAAATTAGACCTTAGCCATGTTCCCAGGGCTTTGGCCGCACAGGATACCAGAGGGTTTATTAAACTCATACGTAATACTGAAACCGATAAATTAATTGGCGCCAGAGTAATCGCACCCGAAGGAGGTGAATTGATACAACAATTAAGTATGGCCATAAAGTTTGGTATAACCGTAAAAGATTTGGCAGAAAGCTTTTATCCTTATTTAACCTTAGGAGAAGGGATAAAACTGGCAGCTATTACTTTTGGAAAGGATGTTTCTAAATTAAGCTGTTGTGCCAGCTAATAGTATGGGAGTTTCACGATGTGTTCAATTGAAGAAAGGGATCATGCCGGGATTATTGCTAATCCCGGATATTACTGGCTTTACTAAATATATTAACGAGGCAGATCTACAATACAGTCAGATTACTATCGCACTCTTGCTGGAGGCAATACTTAAAAACAACAAATTAGGGCTTCAGGTTTCAGAAATAGAAGGTGATGCCATACTGTTTTATAGTTTCAAAAAAGATTATACTGTAGATGAAATTATAGAACAATGTTTTTTAATGCATCGAGCGTTTCACCATCAATTAAAGCAAATAATTGAAACAGATTGTTCGTGTGGGGCATGTACGCTTTTAGGAGAGCTTAGTTTAAAGTTCATTCTCCATTATGGAGAATTGGGATCTGTTATGATCAATGATTTTTGCAAACTCTATGGTAAGGAAGTAATTATAGCCCATAGATTATTGAAAAATGATTTGGCACTCAAAGAGTATATCCTTGCTACGGAAGATTTCTTTACCCAGTACGGAACTAATTATATAAGAAATTTACAATTTGAAAAAACATCTCAGGTTATTGATGAAGTCGGGATTATAAATTATCGATTTCTAAAATTTTATTAATTGTAATTATTAAAAGCATATGAAGAAACAGGAAATAATATTTGACGGTCATCAATTTGTGAATGGTTTTGAAAAGATGCTCAAGGAAATGAACCTTCCCAATAGTGATAAAGTGTATTGGGAATTACTTAAGGGAAGACCCCTGCCTCGAGGTCGCTTTTCTGAAGTGATGGATGTCCCTATAGATAAAGCACATCAAATAATACAGCAATACGGAGAGGTCAATAAAGAAGGTGAAATTGTGGGTTATTTAGGACTTTCTTTAAATAAAACTGTACATCAACTAAACTTTGACAATAAAACTTTGTATGCCTGGTGTGCAATGGATAGTATTTTATTACCCCGGTATCTAATGCATAGATGGGAAATAATATCAATAGATCCTATAACCGACATTCCTGTAAAATTGTCTATTTCAGATAATCTTCTAGAATGGACCAGGCCTGTTCCCCTCTTTATTTCATGGGTCGAAAAGGCCGATAGTTGTGATATCAAATCAAGTTTCTGCCGGCACTCCTTCTTTTTTGGTTCAGAGGATGCCGCAAACAAATGGTTAGAAAAAAATCCATTAGGAAAAATTTCAAAAGTAGAAGATTTTTTTTCCAATTCTAGCGGGTTTAAATGTTGTTAATTCTATTTGTATGTATATCATAAAGTTATTCTAAACCTTCTTTGGTTTTTAGGAAAGAAAACGAGATTTATATAAATTAAAAACTAACCAATCTAAAATTTAAATTATGAAAAAGTACGATGTATTTGTAATAGGTTCTGGTATGTCAGGTATGACCGCTGCCAATAAATGTGCCTCCAAAGGCCTTAAGGTAGGCATTACCGATGAACTTCCCTATGGTGGAACCTGTGCCCTAAGAGGCTGTGATCCCAAAAAGGTGATTATAGGCGCAACGGAAGTACGTGATTTTGCAGAAAGGCTTAAAGGAAATGGAATAGATACAGTGCCTAAAGTCAATTGGGAAGATATTATGGCATTTAAACAATCTTTTGTGGATGCCATGCCTCCTAAAATTGAAAAAGGATATAAGAATAAAGACATAGACACCTATCATACTTCAGCTAAATTTTTATCTGATAACACCTTAGAGTTAGGTGATGAAGTTATTGAAGCCGATAAATTTGTGATCGCAACCGGAGCAAAACCCCGGGTACTGGATTTTGAGGGTGGAAATTTGGCTCTTTCAAGTACAGATTTCCTTAACCTGAAAAAACTACCTGAATCGCTTTTATTTATTGGAGGTGGCTACATTGCCTTTGAATTTGCTCATATCGCTGCACGGGCTGGTGCCGATGTTACCATATTGCATCGTGGTGATCACCCATTAGAAAACTTTGATCATGACATTGTACAACATCTTGTGAATGCAACCCGAAACCTGGGAATTAAACTTGTTTTGGAAACTGAAGTCTCTAAAATTGAAAAGAAAGAAGATCATTATGTAGTTACAGGAAAATCAAATGGAAAAGAGGCCACTTATAAGACTGACTCTGTCTTTAACTCGGCCGGTCGTCCTCCCGCCATATTTGATTTAGATTTGGAAAAAGCAGGGATATCTTTTTCAAAAAAAGGAATTGCGGTAAATGAATACCTTCAAAGTACCTCTAACGCCAATATTTATGCAGCGGGAGATTCGGCAGATTCAAGAGGATTACCCCTTACCCCTGTTGCAGTAATGGAAGGGCATGTTGTGGCATCAAATATCATCAAAGGGAACAAGAAAAAAGTTAATTATCCACCAATGCCTTCCGTAGTTTTTACTTTGCCTACCCTGGCATCAGTAGGATTAACCGAAGCAGAAGCCAAATCAAAACAGATAGAATATCAGGTCAATTATAACCATGCGGAAAGCTGGTTCAATGCAAAAAGACTGAATGTTAAGGAATATGCCTACAAAACTATCATTGATAAAGAGAATCAGACTATTCTTGGCGCACATTTAATAGGACCTAACACGGAGGAAACCATCAATTTATTTGCCATGGCGATAAAGACCAAAATGAAAATCAATGAGTTAAGGACGATGATCTTTACGTATCCAACTTTGTCATCAGATATCCCTCATATGCTTTAAAAATAAATAGATTATGGAAATAGAACTAGTTTCTACCATTACATGTCCTGGTTGCGGACACACAAAAGAAGAGGAAATGCCCACAACAGCCTGTCAGTTTTTTTACCAATGTGATAATTGCAAGCATTTATTAAAACCAAAAGAAGGTGATTGCTGTGTTTATTGTTCTTATGGTAATGTTGCCTGTCCACCCATTCAGGAAGGAACAAATTGCTGCTAAAAATTTAAAATACTTTTGGTGACCTCCCCCACTCCAGATGTATCTTGCTGAAAATTAAAAGTATGATTCCTAGAGATCTAAGTAAAGATATAAAAACTCGCTTGCAGAGCATCAGCGGCCAGCTTAACGGACTTATAAAAATGCTGGATGAAAATAAAGATCCAGAAAAGATTCTGATCCAGTTCAAAGCGGCGCAAAAAGGACTTGATAAGGCGCATTTTCTTCTTTTAGATGAAGTGTACCGCAAAGCGCTGGCGATCACAATTTCAGAAACTGTGGAAGCTTGTCCCGGCAACTGCGGTAATGAAGAGCGAATTGAATTTATTCGTAAACAATTTCCTGACCTTGAGCTTAACAGCCTTACCGATAAAATGAAGGAGATTGATGAACTTAAACGAAGGCTGGAATCTTACATTTCCGAAAATAGATCAGGGTAAAACATTCAAAAATTTTCCATTTAATTTTAATACTAATAAAAATCTGTCGTAAAAAAGCAGGTTTTTTTATTTGGAGACCACCCCGATTCCGCTCTTATCTTTGGATTGTTCTTTAATAAGAAGGATAAAACTGATTGTTAATTTAAATTCAAAAAAAAATGAAAAGACAAATAGAAATATTTACGGCAAATTGTCCGGTTTGTGATCCGGTTGTAAAAATGGTGAAAGAGTTGTCCTGCGATAGTTGCGAGATTACCACCTATAACCTGGTAGAACAATGTGAGGATAAGACCTGTATAGACAAAGTGCAGGAGTACGGTGTAAAGAGAATTCCCGCGGTGGCGGTTGATGGAAAATTGCTTGAGTGCTGTACAAACAATGGTATAAGCAAAGAAAAACTTATCGAAGCAGGAATAGGAAAAGCCAGTTAACAAAACCATCGTACTGAAATTAAAACCTGAAACTTTTTATGGCAGCCATTTTTGGCTGCCTTTTTTTTTAATCAAATTAAAATGTTAAATCTTTATTAATCGGCTTGCCTATCCCCCGGGCTATGAGTCGATATTTGAAAAGAGGTTCGGCTCTTAATCTTTTATTTCTGATTTCCGAGCAAATCTGGAAGTAACTAAAACCATTTAAATTATGAAACCATTAAGTTCAGAAATGCAAAAATGTATCGATGATTGCAACGCCTGCATTACTGCGGCGAGAATTTGCCTTGACCAACATTTGGGGGAACCCGACATGAAACAATGCCACAAATTTTGTCTGGATTGTATTGCTTTATGCAGTGCGTGCGTCCAGCTATTAGCCAGCCAGTCTGATTACTCAAAACGTGTTTGCGGAATTTGTGCCGACTTATGTAAAGCCTGTGCTGATGAATGTGCAAAGTTTGACAGTGAAGTTTGCCAGCAATGCGCAGAAAAATGTTGAACCTGTGCCGAAAGCTGTAAAGAAATGGCAGCTTAAAAAAAATGTGAAATTTTTTTTAAAAGGAGCGGCTAAAAAGTTGCTCCTTTTTTATAAATGGGATTATAAAGTAGGGAAAAATACTATCCAATCTCTCATCCACAACCACCTATAAAAAAAAGCCTCTAGAAGTTTGGATACCACCCGGGCTTCCGGTGTACATTTAATCCCTTGTTTAAAAAAATAAAGATGTTTGCCAAAATAAAAGAAGATTTTGTAAGTATAGGATCGCTATTCACCTCCGTTTCCACACTCTTATGTTGCGCGTTACCATCATTATTGGTAGCTCTGGGAATGGGAGCTGTGGTGGCCGGCCTGGCTTCAGATATTCCCTGGTTGTTTAGCCTGAGCCGCTATAAAAGCTGGACTTTTTTGATTGCCGGGGTAATGATTGGCTTTAACTTTTGGCTTTTCTACGGAAGAAAACGGCAGCAGAGTTGTGAAATAGACGAAGACGGAAATGAAACGGCCTGTGATACAGCAGCTAAATGGAGCAAAGGGATCTTGTGGTTTTCCTTTGTGTTATATCTCTTTGGACTTTTTGCAGCCTATTTACTTTTTCCCATTCAAAAATTTTTAGAATTATAATATAATTAAAATGAAGACATATTTTTTGATCCTGGGTATAGGATTATTGACGTTGTATCAAGTAGAAGCCCAAGGACATGGCCCTATTTATGGTTTGCAGACGCCCACTCTGGCGAAAGGCGGTATAAACATGAGCGCTGCCGGAATGAGTATAGCGACCGAAGACGATGCCTCTTATATGCTTCGGTATACATTTTTCTATGGCATTACGGAAGATTTACAGGTTACCCTTACCACTCCTACTGTGATTGAGCGTCTGGAAAATGCTCCACGAACCCGTGGAAATAGTATGATGCCTTCCAATGGAGATATCGAGGCTGCTTTGTGGTATCGTTTTTTTTCAAATGCTTTTGGGGTAGGAAAGAGGTTTGAATCCACAGCAATTTTAGGTGTATCTGCCCCTACTGAGGATGTTCGCGGACAGGTGAATGTAGGGAACTCTATCCATGGGGCCATTTCTACGGGATATGCCTCACGTACCTGGTACGCCTGGTTAGGTGGCGGTTACCAATATTATTTTGAAAAGGACAACCAGCAATTAGGCGATTTACCCTATGCAAGCATGGTGATAGGTTATCGTCCCGATGTTTTTATGGGGGATTATCCTAAACCCGATTGGCGGGTTTTTATTGAATCATTAGTCGAGTTTCCAGGAGACAATAAATATACCGGTCAACAAAATTTTACAGACGAACGTAGCAAAAAAGTATTAGTGGGACCTTCATTCTTAGGACTTTACGGGGCTTGGGGTATTTCTTTCGGAGCGCTGTTTCCAGTGGTACAGGATTTAACCCCAAAGGCAATCAAAGAAAACTATCGGGTATCCATTAATTTAAGTTATTGGTTATAGTATAAATAAATTTAATAAAATAAACAGATGAAAAAAATAGTATTATTAATTATAGTTGTGGTATTTGGAAGTTTTAGTTCCAATGCCCAGATTCAGAAAATAGATCAGGAAGTGTTTGGAATGGACTGTGCCCCCTGTGCTTATGGACTGGAGCGAGGTCTTGAAAAATTGGATGGCCTGGAAAAAGTGCAGGTTAGCCTGAATGACGGTAAAGCTTATCTTGATTTGGCAAATAACAATAACTTGAGCCTTAGGCAAATTCAGGAGGAAGTAAAAAAGAATGGTTTTTCAGCTAAGAATGCCGAAATAGTTATAAAGGGCAACTTCGTTGAGCAGGATGGCACTTATGCAATACAAACCGGGAAAGAAACTTTTAAGATAGCTGAAGCAACTTCTACCAACTTACGTTCCAGGTTAAAACCCGGAATTGTAAAAGTAAAAGGGATAGTTCAGGATGAAGAAGACGGTAATTTAACTAATAAGTGGAAATTAAATATCACCCAGGTTTATTAGCCGGAAAAAGGGAGTTTTAAAGAACATTAATTAATGGCGGACTCTACATCGAGCCCGCCAATTTTTTTTAAAATTTTAGAAATGAATTAATCTTCCCTCGTAACTAATTCATACACACAAGGTATCACAACCAGGTTTAGTACCGTTGCTGAGAGCAATCCTCCAAGTATCACCACCGCCATTGGGCTTTGAATCTCACTTCCCGGTTCGCCTCCTTTTAAAGCTAGCGGAATAAGTGCCAGTCCTGTGGTAAACGCGGTCATCAGAATTGGATTTAACCTGTCGAGCGCACCAGATTTAATGAGCTCATAACCCCTAAGGCCTTCCTTCCGCAGATCTTCATATCTCGAAACCAGCAGAATTCCGTTTCGTGTCGCGATCCCAAATAAACTGATAAAACCTATCGTGGAAGCTATACTTACAATTCCTGAAGTAAAGTATACGATTAAGATTCCACCAATCAAAGCCAGGGGTAAATTGATAAGCACAACAAAAGCGAGTTTCACATTGTTGAATTCAAAATACAACAGGAGGAAAATCACGAAGATTGCAATAATGGCAGTGATCAACAGCATTTGTGAAGCTCTGGATTCACTTTCAAATTGTCCGCCATATTGTACCCTGTAACCTTCGGGAATAGTCACTGAAGAATTCACGGTTACCTGGATCTCTTCCACCGCACTTCTTAAATCCCGACCCTGCACATTGGCAGCAACAACAATTTTCCTTTGCACATCTTCCCGGCTAATGGTATTGGGACTGCTTACCGAGGAAACGTTCGCGAGCTGTTCCAATGGAACCTGTGAACCATTTGGCAATCCTATCAAGGCAGTTCTGATTTTTTCAATGCTGTTTCTAACATCCTCCTTATAACGCACCACCAGGTCAAAATACTTCTGACCTTCATAAATCTCACCAACTTCGTGACCGGCAAAAGCGATATCCACCTGCTCCATTAACTGTCCTACGGTCATTCCATAAGCTGAAAGGATCTGGCGTTTTGGAGTGATCTTGATTTGTGGTACTTCAATCTGCTGATCAACAGCTACATCCGCAAGCCCATCGATAGGAGTAATATTCTCCTCCACGTTTTTACCAATTTCATATAGCTGCTGAAGATCGGGTCCAAAGATCTTAATTGCAATATTGGCCCTGGTTCCCGAAAGCATATGATCGATACGGTGGGCAATTGGCTGTCCCAGCGTAATATTAACTCCCGGAACAATACTTAGTTTTTCCCGTACGTCCTCAAAGAATTCCTCTTTCGATTTATCTTCCAGGGTGAATGGTACATCGATCTCGGCGGCATTTACTCCCTGGGCATGCTCATCCAGTTCAGCTCTACCGGTCCTTCTGGTAACCACATCCACTTCGGGCATTTCAAGCAATAATTGCTCTACCTGATTTCCAGTCTTATTACTTTCTTCTAGCGACATGGATGGAGGCCCTACCACACTTATCACGAGTGATCCCTCGTTGAATTCAGGAAGGAAACTTCTTCCTAATTGCGTAAATAAAGCAATACTCAGTAAAAAAGCAACCACTGTTACCGCGATCACGGTCTTAGGGATCTTTAAGGCTCGATTTAGAATATCGGCGTAAGCCTTCTGTAACCATCTTTCCACTTTTGTTCCTTCGGACTGCTTTTTCAGCATTTTCTCCTTTTTCAGAAGATAGCTACACAGCACCGGAGTAACGGTTACCGCTACAATCAGCGATGTCAATACTGAAGTGATAAAAGCAATTCCCAGAGGTTTGAGCAATCGGCCTTCCATTCCGCCTAGGAAAAACAGCGGCACAAAAGAGACAATAATGATAAGGGTTGCTATGATAATGGAACTTCTAATTTCCACCGACGCATCCCTTACCACGGTGATCACCGACTGCCTTTCAGCTTTCGGTTTTTGAATATTTTCACGCAAGCGTTTATAAACATTCTCAACATCAATAATAGCATCATCTACCAGTGCTCCAATTGCAATTGCCATCCCTCCCAAACTCATGGTATTGATGGTATAGCCCAGCATTTTTAATACGATAATCGATACCAGTAACGAAATTGGGATCGCCAGTAGCGAAATTAGGGTAGTACGCCAATTCATCAGGAATATGAATAACACGATGACCACGAAAAAGGCACCTTCCAGCAGAGTCATATTCAGATTGCTGATGGAAGCATCAATAAAGTCTGCCTGTCGGAAGATCTGACTTTTGATCTCCACGCTTTCCGGCAAACTGGTTTCCAGTTCAGCAATGGCCTCATCCAGTCTTTCGGTGAGTTCCAGCGTATTGACATCGGGCTGCTTGGAAATTGTCAAAATAACCGCAGGTTCCGCATTCAGGGAGCCATCACCGATCTTATCGGCAGCGCCTATCTGTACTTCCGCAATATCCTTTATTTTAATACTTTGGCCGTTCACCTGTTTTACCACAGCTTCTTCCAGATCATCTATCGCATAAGCTCTACCACTTCCTTTGATTATATACTGATTTCCGTATTGATTCAGAAAACCACCGGGAGCATTCGTATTCGCCTCTTTAACCTTCTCGGTTAATTCTTCGAGACTTACATCGTAATATTTCATTTTTCCGGGATCGGCGAAAACCTGGTATTGTTTATAATCTCCTCCAATCACTACCACGTTTGCAATCCCTCCGATGGCCTTTATCCGTGGACGGATCTGCCAGTCAGAAAGGGTTCTTAATTCCATTGGGCTTAGACTATCCGAGGTTACCCCCAACAGCATTACTTCCCCCATAATCGAGGAGATGGGTGCCATGGTAGGCGCTCCTATTCCTGTTGGTAAGTTTTCACGAACCATTGGAATACGTTCACTTACAATCTGTCTTGCCTTGTAAATATCGGTGCCCCAGTCAAATTCAACCCAAACGATGGAGATCCCAGCCGCTGAGGAAGAACGAATCCTTCTTACATTTGGCGAGCCGTTCATCGCTGTTTCGAGCTGATAGGTCACTAGTTTCTCTACCTCTTCACTTTCCATTCCGTGTGCTTCCGTTAGTATGGTTACGGTAGGCGCGGTAAGGTCTGGGAATACATCCACGTTCATATTACGTGCGAGGTAAAACCCGGTGACGCTCAGTACCACAGCCGACAGAAGAACCAGAAGCCGGTTTTGAAGCGAAATCGATAATATTTTATTTAACATCTAATTTCTATTTCTTTATTAATGATCATGACCGTGTGCGGGTGTTTGTCCGGACATTGAAGCCATCTTAACCTGGTAATTTCCTGTTGTTACGACAACCTCTCCGACATCAAGTCCGCTAAGTACCTGTGCTTTCTTTCCGTTACGTTTGCCTATCTTCACAGGTCTTCTCTCGAAACTTTCACCCCCGGTTTGTACAATCACAGAAAAATTACCATAATCTTCCAGCAGTGCATCTTCAGGCACCACAATTCCGGTTTCAGCCTCTCCAAGAGCGATCTGTACTTCAGTAAAACTGCCTTCAGGCATTTCAACTACATCGTTCACTTGGATATAAACAGGGATCATAGGCTTACGATCCTCTACTTCCTTGCCTACGGAAACAATAGATCCTTCTTCCACTTCACTCCAGGTTCCTTTATCATTTCTGAACCAAACACTCGCGATAGCTTCTTTACTCGGATTATAAGAAGCACTTAATTGCGTTTTAAGCAAACGTGACTTGTCGGTTCCAATGCTAACAAGGTTAGCACCCTGGTCTACATAATCCCCGTTTGAGGTGCTGATGGATTTTATAAATCCGTCAAATGGAGCCCTGATTTGCTTCCCGCCTGCTCCGTAATTGGAGGCCAGTGCACGATAATTTGATTCGGCTACACGAAAGTCGCTTTCCACCCTTTCAAATTCCGCCTTGGGAACGATCTTATCCTCATAAAGTTCCTTTTTCCGCTCATATTCAGCTTTCGCCTGATCATATCTGGCTTTGGCCTGGGCTATCTCCGCCTGAATATTATTGGAAGAAAGGCCTTCACTGCTCAAGGTCATCAAAAGCTGGCCTTTTTTAACTTCGCTACCTTCTGTTAAGTTATCTAAAGCAAAATTCACCATTCCATTGGCTCCTGCCGCAAGGGTTTTGTAAGTTCCCGGCGCGGCTTGCCAGACTCCGGATGTATGAACAATGTCATAAACTTCACTATCTGTAACAGGCTCGGTTTGAAAATCGATCTTCCAGGCCTGCTCCTTTAAAAAGCTAATGCCAGCATCTTCTGCTTCCGTTACATTTTCTGATGCTTCTTCAGTCGAGGCATACACCTGAACGTCTTCTATGACGATCCTGTCTGAATATTCAGGAGTTTTCAGATCAAAAATGAGGTCATAGGTTCCCGGATCTTTTGGTTGCAAGGCTGGAGAAAAAATTCCAGGTGAAGAAGGTGATTCCACCTTATGCCGAATTCCACTATCTCCCTGAATAAGGCTCACTGTAACCGAGCCATTTCGAACCGGCTGGTGTTTATCTAGAACAGTAAAGTGAGCTGCAAATTTGCTGGTTTTCCCTGTCACTAAAGCTGGAAATTCAACGAAAAGCTCCGTCTGGTCTGTCCAGATGGTTTTGCTGATCGCAGGTACTTCTGAACCTACGTGGTTCCCTTCAGCATCGTGCGCATGGTCTTCTTCCGGGTTATTTCCGCAGGAAAAAAGCAAAAACGAGATGCATACTATATAAATATATTTCATGTCTAGTATTGATTTTTAATGTTCCTCATGTTCCGTTCCGTCGTCATGCCTATGATGATCAGACCCTTCATCTATTTCCAAAGAATCCCCCCCTACCCTGAATTCTTCCTGTTCCATATGGTCTTCCTCCATATGACTGCCATCTTCATTGTGGGGATGGCCATGCTCCTCTTCCTCCTTTGCATGGGCCTCAGCTCCTTCTTCATGTTCATGGCCGTGGTCTTCTTTTGCTGTATCTCTACAAGCTGAAAAACCAAATACTAGTATTGCTGCGAAAAATAAATTCTTGAAATTCATATTATTTCTTTTAAATTATAATTGGTGTTTTAAAAGTGTTGCTCTAAGCTGAAGGAGTTCTTTTTCCATCTCCAGCATATTATTATAAGCCTGCCGGTAGAACTCCACTTCCCGGTAATAATCCAGAAATGAGAATTCCCCAAGTTCGTAGGCTTTAAATAAAAGTTCTTCGGAATTCAGGTCCTGAAAAGTCTCCTGGTATTCCTGGTATTTTCTCTTTAATAATTGATATTGCTGATAATTCTCCTGAAATCTGGTATATAGTTCAGCAGTTTCAGCACCGGTATTGGCCTGGGTATATTCCAGATTGGCTTCAGCAGCTTTTACCTTATTCTTGCTGTTCCAGAGCGGGATGGATAGTCCGCCCAGGAATCCTGAATAATTGCTGGAATTCACTCCCTGGTGATTATACCCAATGCTTAGATCTGGAAGAATCTTATTCTTTTCCAGTTTTACCTGCTGCTGGGCAAGGTTCTCACGAGCTTTTAACTGCTGAATTTCGGCATCTGCGGAAAGTTTTTCGTTCCAAAGCACCTCCATTTCGGCAACCTCAGCATCTTCCATGAACAAGATTTCATCTACTTGAACCGTGTTTCCCCCATTCAATTTCTGAAGTTCTAGCAATGTGTTCCTGATCATGATGTTGACCTGATCCAGTTCAAACTGCTCCTGTAACCAGGCTACTTTGGCTTTATTCAATTCCAGGATACCGATTTGTTCTGCATCGAATAAACGCTGAATTTGATCATACACCTGTTTGGCCTGCTCTACTCTTTTTTCCTCCAGCTCTTTTCGTTTCTGCAGAGTCTGCAATTCCAAAAGCTGTTTTTTGGCATTCAGTAATATTTCCTGACGCAGCGTTTCATATTCCAATTCCAATAATTCCTTTTGCTTTTCAATTCGCTTGCTTCGGGCACCATAAACGGTAGGAAACTCAAATTGCTGAGAAACCTGATATTCAGTATAATCACCGGTTTGATGTTCGCCGAATGGAAGATAAAAGGCTGAAACCTCAGGATCCTGTAGGTTGTTCTCAGTTTTATTACCAAGATTCTGACTTGCCATATACGACTGGTATGCCTTAAGTTGCCTGTTATTCTGGCTTATCTGCTGCAAAATACCGTTCATACCGGTATCCTGGGCAAATGAGGCTATAGAGATTAGTATTCCGCATACAGCGGAAACTATATTTCTGTACATAAATTTTGATTTTAGTTTAATCTATATGAAAAGGTCGGCCAGCTATTTTAAGTAGTGGCCTGACTAGCTGATCAAACTAAGTCGGGAGGTCCCCGAAGTGAGAGTAAAGATAAATAGGGATTAAAATATTCGTTGGGAGGCTGATAAATTATAAAATTTTCTGAATCCTGATCAGTTAAAACCCAATTAGTAACCAAATATACTTGAAGTATATTCTTTTTGCTTTCCGCCTTTTTAAACCTAAAGTTTTCAGAATATTCCTTTAAAACCGGAATTTCATTAGAAGTACTCGTGTGGGAATGAATAGCCAGCAAATAAGACAAGAATCCGCCCTGCTCATCTTTCTGTTTCTTTTCGTGGTGATGATCTTCCCCGGAATGATGATGTGCTACCTCGTTCTCCTCATCATGTGCATGATGTGCATGAGGTATGACCTGATGAAAAGACATCAGCATAAATACACCTAAAAGGAATAAGGCTTTTATATGATTTTTTATTTGCACAGGTTACAAAAATAGAAAATTATTACAGAGATTCGAGGTAAAATAGAATAAACCATAAGAACCTTAGCTCCTATGGTTTATACTTCAACTAATAAAATCTCTATGCTGTAAAGACCTGTCTTAAATGTTGAACTATGTACACCTAAATATCGTAAAACACTTTAAATCAAACCGATAAACTTTTAAAACAACAGTGTTAAATGCTGGTAGATATATAAAATTATCCCTAAAACGACTATAAAAATAAAAATTAGCGAAAGAAGATCCGAAATACTCCATTTGCCCCCTTTCTCCTTAGATCCTGCTCTAAAACCTGCTCTTTTGGAGGTTCCGGAATTAGCACTTTTTTTTCTTTTGTTCCTGCTTTTCATGGATGTTAACTGAACTATGTTCGAAATATGTAATTTTAAAATTCAAAGTAGTTTTAGAGGCTTCTCCTATTATGGCTTCTTGTTTTTCTTTGGTTCAATAGTATTTTAGGAAATTCTAAATAGGCAGAAATCAATTTCTTTTAAAATGGCCACAAAGTATTTGTGCCTGCTGAATGGAAGGCTATTTCAGTTGAGGGCAGAAATTCACCTTCCATTGCAGGACTTAAAATTATAATGAATACTGACCTTTAAGTCTCAAAGTTACCGTGACATCCTCATTACCGGTGTTTCTGAAAAACCAACCATGTTTTCCGTCATATGGGGCCAATAAGGTTCCCACCATATTATTGGAGCTGGAAATAGTATAACTCTCGAAGTAAACCTCTTTAACTTTTTTTTCCTGTTTTACTTCTCCGTGAAAATCAAAATAAAGAACCTCACCGTTAGCGGTAGTCCATTCATATTTCATTTTTCCATATTTGAGCATATCTATTTTGAACTCAATTCCTTTTCCTGCCGGAACCACCACTTTAGTTTCATCCTCACGTGATTTTAATTGCGTAGTTGGAGGTGGGTTATCGGCCTCAGCAGGTCTTTCCACATTTGGCCCTGAACCTGCCTTTTCTAATTTAATGAGAGGAGTGGTTGAGTTTGTTGCCATTACTCCCAAACTATTTGTTCCGGATTCTTCTGGAACGTATAGTTTGCTAAATCCTATCAGTTTCCCCACACCTGTAGGATCCATTCCATATTCGGCTGGCAAAACAGCTATCACTAGTAATAATGCTCCTACGATAAGTGAAATAAGAGTTGCTTTTATAATTTTATTTTTTTCCAATAATGGAGGTTTCATTTCTGACATAGTTATATTTTTTAAGATGTAAAGTAGCCTGTTAATTGAAAGCCGAGCAATAAAAAACCTGCGGCCATTAAAGCTGTATTTGTAATTGTTGAAAATTTCATAAAGCTGCGATGTCTTCTCCAAACCGTGATAAGAATCAATACTACTGCTAAAGCAATAAATTGCCCTATTTCTACTCCAATATTGAAACCAATTAGATTAGTCAAGAGACCCTCACGGTCGAATTTAAATTCTTGTAACTTACTTGCAAGACCAAAACCGTGAAACAACCCGAATATCAAAACCGCCGCCTGGGTATTCGGCTGTTTACCAAAGAAGCGCTTAAAGCCGCCTAAATTATCAAAGCCTTTATAGACGATAGATAAGGCGATAATAGCATCAATTAGGTACGCATTAATATTGATATCGGCTAAAACACCTAATAACAAAGTGGTGCTATGCCCAATGGTAAAGAAACTAACATATAAGAGTACTTGTTTCGGTTTATACAGAAAGAAAATAACACCGACCAAAAATAGTAAGTGATCATAGCCGGTAATCATATGTTTAGCTCCTATGTATAAAAATGGGCCAAATGCCACGCCACTATTTCCCAATAGAAACGTTTGTGTGTTTTCATCTACTCCGTGAGCATATGCCAGAGAGCCGAATGCTCCGCATAGAAAAAGAAAGAGAAAGGCATATATTTTTTTAATTTTCATAATAAAATTGTTTAAGTCCCATTGCACATCGCAGTACATTGGCACTTCGATTATTAATGGGCATGCCCATGTGATTTAACCTGCTCTAAACTATCCATTGTTTTTTCGCGGGCCATTTGGATACTATCTTGGATCCTAACCATTTCTGCATTATTATCCTTTTTCGCATTGGGACCAGTTTCTTCCTTCTTAGTTTCTTTACACGATACTAACAGGGCCAAAACAACTGTTGTGATAAAAAATACTTTTTTCATAATTTATTTATTTTGAGATTTATTGCTTTTTAATTTTTGAGATACTCTTCCCATAATTGACTTAGATACAGCCTAGTTGGATTTTTTATTCAAAATATATCTTTTAGTAACTGTTCCTAAATCTTTCTCCGAAAACCAAATATCGTCTGGATGAAGATGGAGAACAGGGGCTTGTTGACATCTATTGTTACAATCTATTATATCAACTTCAATTTTGTTTTTCAGTTTATATTTCTTCATATAATAATGTAAAAGCTTGCCTTTTTTCTTTCGGCAGTTTACTCCATTACACTGATAAATAACGGTTTTATTGTTTTTATGATCTACCATAATATTCATACTCTTAGTTAATGCCTAACCTACTTTCCGCGATTTTAAATGTTCTGATTTTCCAACACTATCCTTTGGCCTGAGAAACAGAAAAACAATCGTCAACAATGTCAAAGTGATAATTCCACCATAGAGAAATTCCCTATCTGGGAAATTAGTCCCAAGGTATCCTGCTATTGGATAAGAAATCGCCCACCATAGATGGGAAAAAGCGAAATGGGAACCATATACTTTTCCCTGTTCACTATCTGATATATTTTCCCCAATAAGGGTTTCTGAAGGAATTTCTGCAAGACTTTGTCCCAACCCTGCAAAGATCCAGAACACAAAAAGCAAAGAAAAATTAAGATAGTTTGCGGCACTAATTGACAGTCCCAATACTAATGCTCCCAATAATAAGGAAACTTGTCTCGATTTAGATTTATCAATAGCTCCTGAAACAAAAGCAGCCACTGTTGCACCAATACCAAAGGCCGCCATAATCAAACCATAATCCTTATCAGTTAACTCTAAACCACCTTTAACCAGTATTATAGTATTAACCAGGATAAATGCTCCTGCCATCGCCGATACCAGTTCTATGAAAAGTGCAAAACGGATATACTTATTTTGAAACAAGAGCCTGGCTCCTTTAGTAACATCCTGCCAGGTGGTTAGGTGTTTACTGGGAACTTCTTCCTTAGGTGCATTTAAAAAGGTTTTAGGGAGTGTTAAAAGTAAAATCCCTGCGATAATAAATGTTCCCGCATCAACCAGGAATATCTCCCTGGCTCCCATCCAGACTGCAAGTATTCCCGCTAAACCCGGACCTAAAACCCCTAATAACTGATACGTAGCAGCCGATAATCCAATAGCTTGCCGATATAATCTTTTATCCACAATCTGAGGGATAACAGATCTATAAGTAGGGCTAAAGAAAGCATTGAAAACATTCATAAGAAATACGATTGCATAAATTTGCCATTCGGCCGTAATGAACGGCAGTAGGGCAACCAGACCCATCCTAATAAAATGCGTCGTATACAAAATCTTTTTTCGATCCATACGATCTGCAAGTACACCGGCAAATGGCGAAAAGATAATAAAAGCAGTGACCCTCAATGTAAGAGCGGTAGCCAATATTATAGCAGCCCTTTCTTCTCCAAATTGATAGGCAAGCAAGGCAAGGCCAACCCAGGTAAAAGCATCCCCTAGCAGGCTAATAGTCTGTGCCAGATATACTTTCGCGAACAGCCTATTTTGCAGCGCCTGAAAAGGTTCTGTTAATTTGA
Organism: Salegentibacter sp. Hel_I_6; assembly: GCF_000745315.1. Lineage (NCBI taxonomy): Bacteria > Pseudomonadati > Bacteroidota > Flavobacteriia > Flavobacteriales > Flavobacteriaceae > Salegentibacter > Salegentibacter sp. Hel_I_6. Next base: position 217,782 of record NZ_JQNQ01000001.1, read on the forward strand.
ATATCACCTTGCCTATTTTCATCCTAATATTTTGAAATTAGTTTCCAAACACCCTTTATTATTCTTCTTCAGAATTTCTTAATGCAGATAAAATGGAATAAGCATTCTTTACCACGGGCTTTAGATTGTTAATATCAGTATTTTCAGCAAAGCTTATGGCCGTATATCCTTCCTGCTCAAGGCCTTTTTTAACCTGCTCTAACCTAAAAGTATAAGCATTCGCCGTCTCCCGGGTTTGTAGAACAACAAAGTCCTTCCCCTGATATTGGACAATTGCTTCAGAGGGTACCGCATTTTGTTGCTCCGTACCAGTTTCTACCCAGGCTTTTACATACATGCCAGGTAAAAGACCTTTTTCGTCCTCTGAAATGTGGGAATGAACGGGGGTTATCCTATTCTCTCCTGTAGCTTTTCCTATCAGGAACACCTCTGCAGTACGGTCATAAGTATTGTCATTAGAAAGGGAAAATTTCACGGTTTGGCCAATCTCTATTTTTTCCAGATCTTTTTCAAATGCATTGAGTGCAATATGAACATCATCAGTATTTACAATTTCAAATAACACTTCTTCAGGGGAAACGAAATCACCTATGTTAACGTTGCTCTCTTTTATAAAACCTGTTATAGGGGCGTATAAATTTGCAGTTCGAGCTATATTACCATTTTGAACATTACTTCTACTAATACCCGCAAGGGCAAGTTGCTGTTCGTATGCCTTAACCCGTCCTTGTGTAATTTTATAGTCGGAAGAAACCTGTTGAAAGGTTTTTGCCGAATTGATATCCTCTTCCCTTAGCTGTTTTTGCCGGTTATATTCTTCTTCAAGAAATTGTAGCCTGCTCAAACTTTCCAAATAGTCCTGTTGTATCTGGATAAATTCGGGATTTTCGATCGTAGCCAGGACTTGCCCTTTTTTGACCTCTTCCCCAGGTAATCTCCCGGCAGTTTTTATATACCCCCCTAATGGCGCAGATACAGAAGCCATGCTTTCAGGTTCCACATCAATAACCCCATTTAATTTAATGATGTTGCTAAGATTTCTCATTACAACTTCCCCGGTTTCTATTCCGGCGAGGTTATATTGATCCTTTGTAAAAGTGACCTGTTTGGCCCCGTTAGCAACAGGCGTTTCTTTTTGCGTAGAAGATTCTGCGGAAGTTTCGGTCTTTTCAGAATCATTATTGCCACACGCCACTACCAAAAGGATGGATAAAATGAGTAGAGAAATTTTTGTATTGAATTTAATTTTCATCTTTTATATTTTTAATGTGATATCATTAGGTTTTACAGTCCCAACAGGGCTTCAATAACTATAATGGATTGATTGTATTGATAAAGGGTGTTTAAGTACTCTGTCTGAATACTATTCGCTAAAGTGAGGTTCTGCAGGTATTGGGCATAAGAAACATTTCCGCTTCGAAAACTTTTTTCGGAGTTATCAATAATCAGTTCTGCTTGTGGCAGGGCCTCATTTTGATAGTAATTGAGAGTTCCTTGTAACTTGTAATATTCCTGTAGTAAATTCTGAAGTTCTCCCTCTAACTGGGTTTGGTTCAGTTCTATTTGAGATTGTGCAATATTCTCTTCAATTTTAGCCGCCTTTATCCTGGAACGATGCCCCCCCGGGAATATGGGGATAGCCACACCAACCTGAAAAAAGGAAAATCGATCACCGCTATCATATTGAATATCCTGGCCATCTATAAATTGATCCCCAATAAAAGTTTGGCTGTTATACCCGAACATTAGGTCAGGTAAAACTTTATTTCTTTCCACGTTGGTCTCCCGTTTCCTTAACTCCAATTGTTGTTGAAAATAGAGGTATAAAGGGCTTTGTTTCACCGATTGGCTTTCAATAGTAAAATCTAACTCCATAGGAGTAAGTTCTGTATTCGTAACACTTATATTATCATTGGTGTTTAGCACCACCTGTAGTTGTTTTTTAGCGATCCTTAAATCGGCTTCATTTTGCTGAAGCCTGTTCCTTATTTGCATCGATTGCGTTGCCGAGGTCACACTTTCCAGTTTTGTGGATTCACCTGTTTTGTAGCGCATCGAGCTTGATCTGTCAAGATTGCTGTACAGACTATCCTGGCGCTGCAACAAACGTTCATTTTCTTTTAAATACAGGTATCTCAAATAGGCAGATTTAACATCTGCAACCAGTTCGTTTTCCTCTATAACCTTGAGTTGTTTACTGTTTTTGACTCTGGCTTTAGCCAGCTTGAACTGACTGGTATAAACCGTGGGGAAATTGATCCGCTGTGTAACTCCGTACAAATTATCCTTTATTGTCGGGGTATTGAATTCGCCGTTAGAATAGGAGAACTCTGTTTTAGGGATGGTAATCGCTCCATATTTTCCTGTTTTTTCAACATCTATTTCATATTGGGCAATCTTAATGCGGTTATTATTTTCAATTGCCATTTCAATAGCTTGTTCTAAGGAAATTTCACGTTCCTGAACCGGGTTTATTTCCTGTGCTTGCAATTGCATGGCCGGAAAGAATATTCCCCCAATCACGAGTAAAGTGGTGGCTATTTTTCTTTTTCTGAAATTGAATTTGACTTTCCCTTCAGTAAAATATATATACAGGACCGGAAGCACGATTAGGGTTAAGGCCGTAGCCGTAATTAACCCACCTATTACCACAGTGGCCAATGGCCGTTGTACTTCGGCACCTGATGTATTAGAAAGCGCCATAGGAAGGAAACCAAGAGAAGCAACTGTAGCCGTCATTAATACCGGCCTTAAACGTACCCTGGTACCCTGAAGGACCCGCTCATATATATCACTAACGCCTTCTTTGTCGAGCCTGTTAAATTCTGCAATGAGTACAATACCATTCAGTACGGCTACACCAAACAGAGCGATAAAACCAACTCCCGCCGATATGCTAAAAGGCATTCCCCTAAGTAGTAAGGCAAAAACACCACCGATGGCAGATAAAGGTATAGCTGTAAAAATCAGCAGACTTTGCTTTATAGAGCCAAATGTAAAATATAATAAAATCAAAATAAGCAGCAGGGCTATTGGTAATGCTATTAATAGGCGTTGATTGGCTTCTTTTAAATTTTGGAATTGCCCCCCGTAGGTTACATAATAACCAGCAGGAAGATCAATATTATCGCCAATGATAGATTTTATATCGTCAACAATACTTTGAACATCCCTATTCCTTACATTAAATCCAATAGTTACCCTCCTTTTTGCATTGTCCCTTTGGATTTGCACCGGGCCCGGTTGAAACGAAATATTAGCTAATTCGCTGAGAGGGATCTGTTGTCCTGCGGGAGTGCCTATAAATAAATTTTCCACATCCCTGATATCACCACGACTTGCCTCTTCCAATCGTACCACCAAATCGAAACGTCTTTCCCCCTCGAATACCATTCCGGCAGCTTTACCTGCAAAACCGGTTTCTATGGCATTATTTATCGTTTCTACATTAAGTCCATATTGTGCTATTTTATCCCTGTTCAACTGTATTTGAATTTGAGGAAGTCCCGTAATTTCCTCCACGTATAGATCTTCAACACCTTCTACAGATTGAATTTTTCTCCCGACATTTCCTGCTAAATCAGAAAGAGTATTAAGATCTTCCCCATATATTTTAATAACCACATCCTGCTTTGCACCAGTTAATAATTCATTAAAACGCATTTGAATAGGCTGTTGAAAACTAAATGTAGCATTGGGGATCACCGATAATGATGCCTGCATTTCTTCTATTAAGCCTTCTCGATCTTCGGCACTGGTCCATTCGTCCTTAGGACTCAAAATCACCATCATATCACCAGCCTCAATGGGCATAGGATCTGTAGGGATTTCCCCGGAACCTATTTTATTGACCACCTGGGTAACCTCATCTGGATACTGACTCAATAATATGGTTTGTGCTTTTTGAGATACATCTATCATTTGATCTATAGAACTCCCCACAGGAACCCGTGTTTCAACGGCAAAATCCCCTTCATCCAACTGTGGGATAAACTCCCCTCCCATTCGGAAAAAAGCAATTAAAGCCAGGGCAAATAGTCCCACCGCAATTCCAACAACCAATAATTTTGTATGGATGGCTTTTTCAATAATTGGTTGATATCCTCGTTGGAAAAAATCCATCATTTTATCGGAAAAGTTTCTTTTATGTTCTGTTTTTTTACTTAAAACCAAGGCAGACATCATAGGAACATAAGTAAGTGAAAGGATAAAAGCTCCTAAGATGGCAAAAGAAACGGTTTGGGCCATAGGATGGAACATTTTACCTGCAACACCTGTTAATGCCAGTATTGGCAGATAGACAATTAATATTATTATTTCTCCAAATGCAGCTGATGTTCTAATTTTACTGGCAGAATCAAATACTTCTGCATCCATTTGAGCTTGAGAAAGTTTTAGTACTCCCGGATATTTGCGTTTAGCTTTATTGATACCATGCATTACCGCTTCAACAATGATCACGGCACCATCCACAATAATTCCAAAATCTATTGCTCCAAGACTCATTAAATTACCCGATACCCCAAAAATGTTCATCATTGATATAGCGAACAGCATGGCTAGAGGGATAACAGACGCAACTACCAATCCTCCCCTTAAATTCCCAAGAAAAAGAACTAATACAAAAATTACTATAAGTGCCCCTTCGGTAAGGTTCGTTGTTACCGTACTAATAGCACGGTCTACTAATTTCTTTCTATCCAGGTAGGGTTCAATAGTGACTCCTTCGGGCAGGGTTTCTTTAATTTGTTCAATTTTATCTTTTACATTATTGATTACCGCAGAAGAATTTGCCCCTTTAAGCATCATTACAATACCGGTTACTACTTCACCTTCGCCATTTCGTGTTGCAGCCCCATATCGCACCCCGTGCCCAAATTGTACTTTGGCCACATCCCTAACCAGTATTGGGGTTCCACTACTTTCTTTAATTACTATTTTCTCAAGTTCTTGTAGGTTATTAACCAGACCTTCACTTCTGATAAAGAATGCATTTGGTCCTTTATCGATATAAGCCCCACCGGTATTCTGGTTGTTTTTTTCAAGAGCGGTAAAAATTTCTTCAATAGTAATATCCATACTTTGAAGTTTATCGGGATCAATAGCTATTTCATATTGTTTAACGAACCCCCCAAAACCACTAACCTCTGCTACACCAGGGGTTCCTAAAAGTTGACGCTTGATAATCCAATCTTGAATTGTTCTCAATTCAGTTGCATCATATTCGTCTTCATAACCTTCGTCTGGATGCACCACATATTGATAGATTTCCCCTAACCCAGTGGTTACGGGTGCCATCTCAGGTTTTCCAACACCCTGGGGTATCTCGTCTGCCGCAGCAGATAATCTTTCCTGAACCTGCTGTCTTGCCCAATAGAGGTCAGTATCTTCCTCAAATACTATAGTTACTATTGAAAGACCAAATCGCGAGAAAGATCGCATTTCTTTTATTTCAGGTATACTTACCATAGTTTGTTCAACAGGAAAAGTTACCAGTTGCTCTACCTCCTGGGCTGCAAGGGTAGGAGAAACAGTAATGACCATTACCTGGTTATCTGTAATATCCGGTACGGCATCTATAGGCAACTTTGTAAGCGAATATGTTCCCCAGCCTATAAGGAACAGGGTTAGTATTCCGATAACCAGCTTGTTATTTATCGAAAACTGAATAATTTTATCTAACATTATATACTACTATTTTAAAAGCTCGAGTTAAAATTGAAAACATGAATACGCCCCTCCGCTGCTCAGAAAAAGAACATGAGGTTAAAAATTAATTTATTGAAGGGTATTCAAATGGAGGCTTATTCCGGGATTAGACGGAAAATCCTGGTAACAAAACTTTATTCAATGGGTTTGATCCATTTGATATAAAAGTTTTATTAAAGTGAAAGGTGTTAACTACGAGATAGGAGGGCCCCGAAGGGTATGAGATGATAATGTAGAAAAATATGGAATTAAAGGATAATCCCTAAAACGTTGCTTTTCAAAATTGCTATACCAAATGAATTGATCATCTATATCAATTATTGCAGCAGAATTTTGAAGTAGTTGAATTTTGACATTCAGGTTTTTTTCGATCCCTTTTACATATTCAAAAGCTCTTTCATTTGAAGAATGCTGAAAATGCTCAAAAATGTGACCTAATTCTGAATGTTTTTGATCTATATGTTGAGAAGCTATTATTGATTCCTGCGAAATAGCATTTTCTTTATTTTCTGCAAGATCATTATGGGGCACAATATCGTGACCTACCATGATGATGGCAGCAGTAAAGAACAATATATTTCTAATTAGTTTCAAATATATAGAGTCGAAATTTTATTGACAATGCGAAAGTAATAATTATTTTTATTCTTTTTTTAGTTTACACTATATTTTCCTGAAATTCTATTCAGATAGAAAAATAAACCATAAGAACCTTAGCTCCTATGGTTTATACTTCAACTAATTAACTTACTGAATATTTAGAGTTCTATACTCAAATAACCTTTCTTTTGTAGTTGAAAATCATGCAGAATACCATTGTCCACCACTTCAAGTACCTCTGGGATATCTTCTTTATTCACTTTGAACTTTTTTAAGGAGAACCCACATACCACAATTTTTACGTGGGCTTTTTCAGCTTTTTCAATAAAGCTTTTCATCATTTCTTTATCTGTAAGTTCCTCTACGGTTTTTCCACAGATAATCGCCTGGAAATCCCCGAAACTCTCCCCATCTTCTTCCGCCAGCGCCTCAGCAGTTAAAATAATTGGCTGAAGTTGGGGGATTTTTTTCGTAAGCACCACATAATTATGTGAGTGATGGTCCTGTGTGGATGTTTGTGCAATTAGAGCATTCGAAAATGCGAGTGTTAAAAGAAACACTCCTAAAATTAGCTTTTTCATAATTATTGTTTTTTAAATGTTTGAATATCGTTTAATATAAAAAATAGAAGCCCTCCTAATATGGCTATATTTTTAAAAAGAGGACCTAAAGTGTGAATCTGTCCTACCTGGACGGTTAAAGTAATTGGAATTATCACTGCCGCCAGGGCTACTGCTGCCCATCGGGTTTTATAGCCGATAAGCAAGCAAAATCCAGCGATCATCATTACAATTCCCGATATGACCACCAAATATTCAGGATTACCAAAGAAGTAGGCAATGCCTTTAAACCTCGCCTGATCAATCCGATTTAGCGTTTTTTCCAGATTCAAAATATGATTAAAACTCGCTACTAAAAATATTCCGCTAAGTAAAATGCGAAATAGCTGTACCGATCTGTAGGATACAGAAATAGTTGCTTTCATATAATTCAATAAAATTTAGGAATAATTAAGGCTGAAAAATATATTTTTCCAAACCATTTTAAATCCTATGAGATTAATGAATTTTTGGGAGGCGGATATAATTTTCTGGGATGAACGCTTATAACTAATGGCCTAACATAAACAAATTCCCTAAGATTCTGATCTTGAATTTCAGGAATTTCAATTTCATCTGTAGACTGATAATTATTTGAACAGATCCTGGCTAGTTTCAATAATTGTATTGGAGAAGAGGTTCCAAAATGGTCACCGTTTTCCTGAAGATTATTATTTTTTCTTTCACAGAAAGGATTTAGCAGGATTACCTGATTAGTATCCAGTATAAAACTGAAAATATCAGAATCTACCGTGATAAGTTTTCCTGAAAAAATTATCATCAGTAATATCGCTATAGATTGTTTTATTATCATAGATTATTCAAATGTATGAGAATTAAATACCACTCCATGTAACCTTTGTTACACTGAAAATTTAACATATTTATGTAACAATCGTTACGTTAAGGGTTTTTTATCTTCTTATTTTTACAATGAATTAAAAAATATGAGCTATGGAGTATTATTTTAACAAGAAAATTACGGGAGAATTTGAAGAAGTAATCAAAAAAGTTACTGATGAACTGGAAAAAGAAGGTTTTGGGGTATTAACAGAAATAAATGTCACCGAAACCCTTAAGAAAAAACTGGATATCGATTTTAAAAAGTATCGTATTCTGGGAGCCTGCAATGCCCCTTATGCCCACCAAGCATTGAAAGCAGAAGATAAGATTGGCACCATGTTACCTTGTAATGTAATTGTCCAGGAAATGGAAAACGGAAAAATTGAAGTCGCTGCGGTAAATCCAATGGCATCTATGCAGGCGGTAAAAAACAAAAACTTGGAACAGGTCGCCACAGAAATTGGAGATAAGTTAAAGCAAGTAATAGCCAGGCTATAATTTTTCAATTATACAAAGATGGATAGAAAAAATCCAGCCAAAAAGAAAGGGATTGAAAACCAGAATTATACTGAAAGCCAGCATACCGCTTATTGTATAAGTCAGCGGTATGGTTCCCAGCCATTTGCTGAAATTTTAGATAACGTAAAGGGAGCATTAAAAAGAAGGGGATTTGATATTCTTTTTGAATTAAACCTAAAAGATTATTTAAAAGACCACTTAAAAGATATGCCCTCACAGGTTATACTATCGGTTTGTAATTCGGAGACGGCTTCCAGTGCAATTTCAAAAGATCCACAAACCGGTATTTTTCTGCCTTGTTCTGTAACTGTAAAAGAAGTTGAACAGTGAAATATAGAAGTTTCCATTGAGGATACTGGTATTACCTGGTCCCCGTCTAAGGAACTAACCCAAATTGCAAAAAAAACTACTGAAACCTTAAAGGAGATTTTATCCGAGGCTGAACAGCCGGGAATGAAATTATGAACTATGACTCTGAATTAATAAATTTTAAGTATTGTGAAAGTTTAATTTCTGTATTCAGTAGATATTTTAAAAGTTATAGTTCAATATAAAATCTACATGAAATAAATCTGTTTTATTCAGGTAAAAATTAGGATTGTTAGGAAAATCCCCATTTGCAAATTTGGTCACAAACAAGAGTTCCGGTTTTAAGTTTTTCAATTGCTTAACTAAGAAAAATAAATCAAGATTTATCTGGGTATAATCAGGTACCGCATATATGTTTGCTTCAGTATCCAGAACAGATGGCTTCCACTGATGGCCTATACTAAGGATTGTTTGACTTGTAGATCCATGATCCCTTAAAATATCTACTGAATACATAATTAAGGCATGATTATCTGCAGAGCCTTCACTCCGCTCCCTCTTCTGAAAACTGAATAAAATATCTCTACCCCATTCTCGTGGAAAAATAAACTGAGTAAGGGGAGTTTTTTGTCATTTTACTTTTACTCCAAGGATATCCGAGGAATTAGCTGGATTTCCGGTCCAGTCCCTGCCCACGGCATACGTACCTATGCTTTCTCCAATACATAAAATTCCCCGTAGACCTAGGCGCCACCGCATTAAATATTCCTGTCCGGAAAAAGATGTTATCATCAGCTTCAAATTGATAACGTATTCCTTGGACTCGAAATCATTCTCCTTTCTTCAGAGTTTACCAATGGCCTTTATTAGAAATATTCATATGATAAGATCGTAATTGACCACTGAGTATACTACGGCTTTTTCTTCTTTAACTTCCTGGAAAATTAAAACTTGTGGTATAAGAAAGCTATTAGTTTTGAAGAAGAAATTATTATTGTCATTTGCTTTTTGTTATACCGTATTCCAATTTGTAATATTTAATAATAGTTGGAAAGGGTCCGTTTTTATGTTGATCTGCTAAAAAATCGTCTGCCCAAGGGCCGTACGGGGTTGAAACTGGTTTTAATTTTAAATCTGGATAATCCTTTTCCAGATTACTTTTTCGAGGGCGCTCAAAACTATTGATGTACCCAGCCAAATGGTAGGCCTCTTCATCGGTTAATTTTGGATTATCCCATGTTGCCTGTCCGAATGGCATATTCCCCTTGATAAATTGGGCGGCGGTAATTACCCGATGCATCCCTGCTCCGTTATTATAACTGTCTGCCCCCCAAAGAGGTGGATATTTATACCCCTTGGTAGAATCTGTAAAACGTTGCCCCTTTCCATTTTCACCATGGCAAACGGTACATTCTTTAGAAAATAATGCTTTTCCTTTTTCCAGATCAACCGCAACTTCAGGAATGGAAATTTTAGGAAAACCTTTAAATTCTTTTTCTCTTTCCTTTGGCAAACCTTCACCCAGCCATTCCATATAAGCTACAATCGATTTCATTTCCCTGGATAGAACACGGAGTTTATCCCCATCCATACTACGTTGCATGCAGCCGTTGATCCTGTCTTCAATGGTTCCTTCACTATTTGATCTTCCCCGGAATTGTGGAAAACGATCCGTAACTCCTATCCATGATGCTGATCCCACCTGTGTACCTGCTTTCAAATGGCAATTTACACAAGCCAGGTTATTTCCTGCATAACGCATATCAGGATCTTCGGCCATAGGCCCCATGTACTTCGGTGATTCTGCAATAAGTTGATAGCCATATTTTACATCCGATGGCATAAAACCTGAGGCTAATTCTGCTTCTATATCTTTGGGTTTCCAGTCTTTCGCAGAAATTTCAGTTTTAACAAATAAAGAAGGATTAAATTCAAATAGTAATACGCCCGAGAACAATACAACTATAAGTACAATTAAGGAACAAAAAAAATAAGCAATGGATTTTATTAAAGATCTAAAATCCTTCATATTGAAATATTTAAATCACTCAATTTAAATTACTTTTGAGAATATTATGGTTTTCAAACATATAGTATACCATTAAAAACCTACGTAACAAATGTTGCATAAGTTTAGTCAAAGAGGTTTTATATTTGATAGTTTTAAGGAAATTTCAAATGAATAAAATGTCACATCTTAAGTTATCTGTTCTCCTATTAATATCATTTCCCCTTTTCTTTAATAGTTGTAAAACAACTAATGATACAAGTACGATGAATGCTGAAAAGCCGGATATAAACAAACGAGTTTCAGTATTGCACACTAATGATATACATGGCTCCTATATGCCTTTTCAAACAACTTTAGATAATGCTACCGCTCAAACCGGAGATTCCATTGATAACCCTATGAGGTTTAAAAAATTGGGTGAAATTGGAGGAATGGCGTGGATGGCAACAGCCGTCAAATCGATTAGACAGAAAAAAGGGACGGAAAATGTAATTCTGCTTGATGGCGGGGATACATTCAGTGATGACCAGTTAGGTAATTTGACTAAAGGAGAAGCGATGATTCGTATGATGAACGAATTAGATTATGACCTGATGGCTTTGGGAAACCATGATTTCGACTATAGCCTAAAAAGAACACGAGAGTTAGAAAAAATGGCTAATTTCCCTATGCGTGCAGCAAATATTATAGATCAGGAGACAGGTAAGCCTATTTTTAAAGAACCTTACATATTGTTCAAAAGAGATGGTTTGAAAATAGGTGTACTTCCAGTAGGATATCGAAATACTCCTTTAACAGGTAACCCAAAGAATATTCAAGGTCTGAAATTCACCAGCGGCCTGGAAGCCATTGAAAAATATCTCCCCGAATTAAAATCAAAAGCCGATATTGTTATTTTACTTTCTCACGAAGGTATGGCTGTAGATAAAATTATTGCTGAAAAAATAAGTGGGATAGATTTAATTATTGGAGCTCACAGTCATGATATTATTGAACCACCTATAAAAATAAACCAGACCTATTTAGTTCAGGCTTTATCTGATGCCGCTGTATTGGGAGAAACCGAGTTACTTGTTTCAAATAAAAAATTAACGGGTATCAATACACAATATCATTATTTATGGCATGACAAATATACCGCAGATCAGAATTTAGAACAACTAATCCAAAAACTACGAGCACCATATTTAACGAAGCTGGAAGAAAATATAACCCGAACTGATACGGTGATTGGAAGGCAATACAAATCTGAAAGCCCTTTTGACAAAGTTGTAACTAATATAATGAAAGAAGAGTACAACACAGACGTGGCTTTTCTTCCTGGAGTTGGATATGGTATTTCTTTGAAAGAAGACATAACAAGTGAAAACATCTACAAGCTTCTCCCTCACCCTGCGAAGATTGTTACTCTGGAAATGACTGGATCGCAGATTCGAAAAACTTTAGAACAAACTGCAGCTAATTTAAAGCCAGAGAATAAAATGGAGGTCGTTGGAGGCCTTATACAGTCATCGGGTATACATTATCATATAGACTTATCTAAAACAATAGGAGACCGGGTCTCGGAAATTAAAATTAAAAATCAGCCTATTGTAGATAGCGAGATATATAAGGTGTCCACACATTCTGGTATGCTCAGCGGGATTCATAATTATGTTGAATTTGCTAAGGGTACTAATATTCATAAAACTAAGGTTGTCCTTAATGAGTTTATTTTAGAAGAATTCAGAGAAATGACAAAAATTGAATATCCTGAAAACATGGGAGAAGTTACTGTGGTCAAATAATCACTCTTGTTAATGAAGATTTAGATGAAAAATATATTCATACTCCTAGGGGCGCTTACTATCAGTTTTCAATTCAATGCTCAAGAATGGCAAACACCTGCGATAGAAGGTTATGGACAAGTTAAATATTATGAAGAGGTTGCCGAATTACCGGATACTTCCCTTACGTATAAAATGATTTTTAATATTGAAAATGAAAAGGAGAAAGAAGGTGTTAATGTAGGGCTATGGAAAATCGCGCGAACTCTCAATTTATTAAAAGCAGGAAATGTAGTTCATAAAAAGATAGATATTGTTGGGGTTATACATGGAGAGGCGACTTATGCTATCCTTTCCAATGAAGAATATAATAAACGATTTAAGACTCAGAACCCTAATTTGAAACTATTGAAGCTTTTAAAAGAGAACGGTGTGACAATTTTTGTTTGTGGCCAGGCGATGGCTTCGAGAAAGATAAAAAAAGAAGATATGAATGCATATACTGAAATGGCACTATCCGCTTTAACTGTATTGCCTCATTATCAATTGAAAGGTTATGCACTCATCCCTTAATTTCATAGAATCTTAACCAAGAAAGATTGTTTATATTTTTCCTTTTATAAGGTGTATTTCAGGGTAGTCTCTAAAATATTATTAGAAGTTTGAGAATCTTTTAGACTATCAAAACTATAACTGTACAAGTACCCGGAGGAGAACGTTAATTTTTCAGATATTTGAATATCATAACCCAGAAACAAACGATTTTCATCTATAGTTTTTGGAATAAAACTTTTATTGGTTTTCATCAAAATTTCTTCCTTAAAGCGCAATGCTATATATTCAAATATTTTTTCGTTTCCCACAGGGATTTTAATTGTAAACCGATATCTAAGACGGTTTTTGTAATTATACCCCTTCACCAGATAACTTCCCCCATCTTCAATAATATTTTCCTTAAACCGTTCTTCCAACCTAAACCGGTGAAAAATCCTAAAATTTTCGAATCCCTGCTTAAATAGGATTTGCTGCCATATATTTTTCTCTGAATTATCTATGGGAACATCTAATTCAAATGATTGATAATTTTTACTGTAGGTTACTCCCAACCCAAGCTGAATATCCGGCTTAATACTATATAATATTGCTGGCCGGATGAGAAATTGTTGCCAGGTTTCTATAAAATTCGTTCTACGAAATTTAATTTCGTTTTTTAGCGATAAATTCTTCTCTAGTTCTAGATTTATATTAATATTATTCCATGAACTGAAATGAACCTTATTTTCTTGTGCAGCTAAGAGATTCGAGAATAAGCAAAACTTCAAAAAAATTAAAAGAGATATTGCTCTATTAAAAGTTGAGCTTTTGTAAAAGAAAAAAGAAAGGGTCATTGAAACACAATATTTAAACTTAAAAAGTTGTTTTACAGTGAATTAAAAAAAATGCTTATGTAAATAAAATTAGTATTACAAAGGTGTTTGAGGTTTGTTTTGATGTAACTATTGATTATACTAATCTGAAGATTTCTTTATTGCCTGGTGCAAAATTTGAATTTTCCTTTAGATAGTCCTTCATCGCCTCGACAGCATTTTTATCGTACTTTTTTCGATTCTTACCATACTTACTAGCTACACCCTGAGTTGTAACAAAGCTGACCTTATAGGTTTTTTCAAAATCAATATGTCTTCCTTTATAGTATATTTCCTGTATACGATGTCCTTTAGGATTTTCAATTCGAAGATTTACTTGTAGCCCTAAACAGCGTTTTACATATCCTCCCATTTGACCTAAGGGATTACAGGAAAAGCTACGTTCCAGATTTTCTTCTAACATCTCTTTTATTTCTCCCCCTGTAAGTTCTACAGTTGAAACAGGTGGGTTCATTGGGGCAATATTATATAAGTGATCCTCAGTGATGTTTCCTTTTGGAATGGGTGCTCCATAACGCCAGCCATTAGAAAATGCAATTTCAGTATCTGTACTACTGGCAATTGCCCTGAGGAGTAATTCATCCATGGTAGAATTTGTAGTGCTGTATCTATGTAAAATCTTACTGGTAGTGCCAATAGCAACTGTCCTCATCTTTGTATATGGTTTCAAAATATCCTGAACCATTCTATCCATTTCTGGATTTATTGGTAAAGAAGCATCAACCCTAACCAACTCATAATCGAAATATTTAATTTCTTTATCCTCAACTTCGATGGTAAAATTACCTATAAATGCACCATGACATCCGCACTGTACTATTCTTGCTCCATTTATTTCAATTGGTGTGTAAATTCTGTTATGGGTATGGGCACTCAAACAGATATCTATACCTTCCACTTTTTGCAATAGTTCCACATCCTGTGGAAATCCATTATGGGAAAGCAGGATAATCATATCAGATCCTTTGGCTTTTAAATTTTTTATATGTTCTGGTATTTCATCCAAACCAGAAGTAAACTTCAGGCCTTTACTCATCTCAGTAGGCATTACTTTATCTACAATCATTGAGCAAATACCAATCACCCCAATTTTGAAATTTTCGTTCTCAAAGAAGGCTGTGGGTTGCATGAAATTTGAGCCATCTTCAGAAAATACATTACAGCCCAAGACAGGAAAATTTAACTGACTATCTATTTCTTTTAAGACATCTGGGCCATAGGCAAAGTCCCAATGTCCGACAAGGGCGTCAAGTTTTAAAGCGTTTAAAATGGAAACCATCGCTTTCCCGCCGGAATCTACCACTGGTTTTGTACCGTGTAGGGAATCTCCGCCATCAAAGACCAATGTATTTGGATTTTCTTTACGCACCTGCTCAACAAAGCCGGCAATATAGGCATAGCCTCCAGCAGTTTCTACAACCTCTCCGGATTCATTATAAAACAGCTCAGGATGTGGAGCGATGTAACCATGTACATCGTTTATAAATAAAATATTTAATTTCATGTTATTCACTTTTTAAAGAATCCAATATTTACGGATAATAAGTTGTTCAATATTTAAGGTTCTATTCATTCTGTCTCTGGATTATCCTGGAAGAAGCCATATTATTTCCTTGTCTTCCCTGGAATTCCTGTATACCATTGTCCAAAAATTCAACAAAATTTTCAACATTCAGATCATAACCTTTTGGTGCGCTTAATAAAGATCCTTTATTATCTACCAGTGTATAATATGGTTGGGCATTGGCATTGAGCTTTTGGATCATAAAATCCAAATTTTGTTTACCAATTGTTTTTTTAACTTTTTGATCATGTGCAGATACATACCACTCAGATTCCGGTAATTCTGTTTTCTCATCTACATACAAGGCCACTACTACATAATCATTCTTTAACCGTTTCAGTACTTTGGGATCGCTCCAAACAGTGGCTTCCATTTCACGACAGTTCACGCAACCATGTCCTGTAAAGTCAATAAATAAAGGTTTATTTTGTTTTTGAGCACATTCTAAAGCCTGTTCATAATCAAAATATCCCTGGATATTATGTGGTAATTCCAAAAACTCATCATATTTAGGAGTTGCGCAATTTGCGATACTGTTATCACTTTCATTCCCCATTTCGGGAACTGAAGCCTGTATATCAAAATTCTGGCTGCTCATAGGTGGCAGGTATCCTGCTAATGGTTTTAATGGTGCTCCAAACAACCCGGGAATCAGGTAAACCACGAAGGTGAAAACCAAAATGGCTGAAATGACCCTGTATACCGAGGTATTTTCGGTTTTCTTTTCATGTGGAAACTGAATTTTACCCAACAAATAAAATCCCAGGAATGCAAAAATAACGATCCAAAGGGCTAAGTATATATCTCGGTCCAGTAAATTCCAATGATAGACCTGATCTACAATACTTAAAAACTTAAGAGCCAGGGCTAATTCTATAAAACCAAGTATCACCTTAACAGTATTAAGCCAGCCTCCGCTTTTCGGCAATGATTTTAACCAATGGGGAAATATGGCAAATAATGTAAATGGAAGTGCAAATGCTAATGAGAAGCCAAACATCCCAATAAGGGGCTTAATCGTTTCCCCATTTGCAGCCTGCAAAAGAATAGTGCCGGCAATTGGGCCCGTACAGCTAAAACCAACCAGCACGAGAGTAAAAGCCATAAAGAAAATACCCAAAATGCCCCCTTTATTAGAATGAGCATCCATTTTATTTACAAATGAATTGGGTAATCGAATCTCAAACAAGCCGAAAAAAGATAGCGCAAACAGAAGAAAGATAAAAAAGAAGAAAAGATTAGGAATCCAGTGGGTACTTAAAAAATTTGCAAAATCGGCTCCAAACAATAGTGAGAAAACGGTCCCTATCAAGGTATAAATTAAGATAATTGAAAACCCGTAAAGCAAAGCCTGGTTTATTCCATTGGCGCGACTCCCGTTGGATTTTGTAAAATACGTAACCGTCATAGGAATCATAGGAAAAACACAAGGAGTCAGTAAAGCTGCCAGCCCCGCACCAAACGAAATAAAAAAGAATACTAATAAAAACGAAAAACCTTCTTCAGATTTGGTGTTAGATTGAAATTCATTCTGAAAAGCTTCCATTTTAAATACCTCTCCATCGTTATTTTTTTCGGAAGGGGATTCTTTAAAACTCGTCACAGAAATCTCACTGGTAAATGGTATACATTGCCCATTTACATCAGAACATATCTGGTAAGAAGCTTCAGCTTTTATGACCGGATCTACGTTCTTAATCATGATTCTCTGTTCAAAAACGGCTTCATTGGTGAAATACGTGTATTCTCCTTCATAAAGCTCATCATACTTCCTTTTCGCTCCGACGGGATTAACTTCACCTACCACCTTAAATTCAGGTTTGTCTTCAAAATGAAACTCGGTGACAGTTGGCCCAAGGTTCTTACTAAAATCACTGGAATACATATACCAGTTTTCCGCTATTTTAGCCGTGAATCTGGCGGTGACGGTGTCACCTGGGATATAAGTATCTTCTAAAATCTCTGCATTCCACTCTGGCGCTTCCATAAGCTGACCATAGGTATTTGTACCCACAGCCAGCATTATAAAAGCTATTATAAATCTAAACATCGTCATGACCTCTTAATTACCTTCTGAATTTATTTTAAACTATTCAGAAATTTTTTGAATTCATCAGTATTATAATCGGCCATTCCTTTATGCGTAAGTGCCAAATTTCCTTCAGCATCGATTACAAAGGTTGTTGGCAAGGCTGAAGATTGATACATCGCCGGCAACGGTCCTGCCAATTCATAAATTGGCAGCCCGTAATCCTTTTTTTCTTTGAATGCCACCGCGGTATCGAAATTCTGATCCCTGGAGAGCATAACGAAGGCCACTTCATCTCCCATTTCTTCATGTAATTTATCAATGGCCGGCATCTCTGCTACACAAGGTGGGCACCAAGTAGCCCAAAAATTCATAAAAATCACTTTTCCTTTAAATTCAGATAAAGAAACTATATTTCCTTCCGGATCACGAAGTTGAACATTCATGTTTGCTTTCGGATCTTCGCTAATTTCTTCCATAGATTCGGGTCCAGATGTACTCGCTTGTGCCATTTCTCTTGTTTCCGTAACATCAGGATTCATCAATCCTGTTTCAAGTAAGCCTCTCTGCGCAAACCCGATAACCTCAGTATGTAAACCGGTGGCATATAATACAAGGGCTATAGCACCAAAAATGAGATACTCCAGCCATTTTTTATTTCTTTTATTTTTTGTCTTATTCATAATACTATTTAATTAAATTTATATTCTGTACCTGGTACCGTGGAAAAAGAATATTTTCCTAAATATTCACAGTAAGCTCTTCCTTCCAGGCCAGGAGAAACAGGGGAATTTTCCTTTAGGTATTCCTCAACCACGTCATGAATGGTATAATCCATTATTTCAACATCTTTTACATTAGGCATTCGGCATAAATTATTCAATGGATCTCCCGGTCTCACACAGGCCGAAATCGTATAAAGTTTTTCATCCTGAACTGGTTCTCCATTAACAGTTATCTTTTGAATTCTATCTCCCATATTGTTCTGGCTATTAAATTCTACCTTCATTCCTGAAAATCTTACCAGCCATCCTCCGAAACGTTCGGTAGGATTCTGTGAAAAAGCATTATGCATTTCAGTTTCCAGCCAGTTTTTTATCTGTTTACCAGAAGCTTTCCCTGTTTTTACTTTTTCGTTTACAGGGAGAAGATTCCAAAGATTTGCCCGGGTAATTGGAGCTGGCTCTCCGTTTTCAGGTACGATGGGATTCCCGAAACGGAAGCCATTGGAAATGGCTATATCTACCCCGGTTTTCCACCTGGCTGCATCTGTTATCATATTATCCATAGGATTCTCAACGGTTAAGTACCTGTACAGTGGTTCAGTAGTGTATCCTATTACGGTTTCCAGATGTTCCCTGTAAGGTTCCTTTGCTTGATCCACCAGAGATTGTATCCTTTCATCTGCCGGAAATTTTTCAGGATCTACTTCTATAAGCTCGTACGAATCACTGACGAGCTTGTTATCAACAAAATTTAACTGTAGTTTACCCACAAAAGAGCCGAAAGCTCCGGGCTCCGTAACCTTAGCATATTTACCCTGAATGAGTTCCTGAACTCGCTCGTGAGTGTCATTCCCCAGAATATAATCTACAGGCTCTGCCAATGGATTATTTGCAAGTTCTACCTGCTTAAAAATCCCAATATGAGTTATAAGGAAAAGAACATCTACCTCTTTCTCCTTTTTTAATTTTTCAAGAGTATTGGTAAATTCCTCATCCATTCCGCTAAACTCAATCCCTTGACTAAAGATGGGATTTTGTCTTACCGGCACATCGGGATCGTTAAGTCCTACAAAACCAATTCTAACACCTTCGATTTCTTTTATCCAATAAGGAGGAAAGAGATCCTCCCCAGTTTCCTCGTGATGCATGTTATGTGCGATAACTTTTGTATTATAGTTTTTCATTACATCCAGCATCACTTCTTTGCCATAGACCACCTCCCAGTTACCGGGAATAATTACATCATAGCCCATATTTTTAATAATATCGGGGATTACTTTACCTTCTGATAAAGCCGCATAACCACTTCCCTGAATAAGGTCTCCCCCATCCACGATAAGTGTTTTACCCGGATTCATTTTACGTTCCCTTTCAAAAAGAGTCTTTATATTGGCCAGGCCACCTCTATTCTTAAAAACAATTTCTTCATTTTCCCAGAACAATTCTGGATGAGTATCCAATTGCCCATGTATATCGGCTGTTTGTAACACCGTAATACTTAAGGTGTCCTTGACCGTTTGATTACTGCTTTTGTGGGTTTTCTCGGTTTTAAAGGATATGATAATAATAAAGGTTCCTATTAAACCAAAAGTGATCAGTAATTTACTTCTGAATTTTTTCATACTTACAGACTTAAACTTTTATATCCTTTTTTTTGAAGTTGGAAATTGTACAGGATTCCGTTCTCCACAATTTTCATCTCCTTGGGGACTTCCTCTTTATTCACCTTGAACTTATTCAACGAAAAGCCGCAGGCTACAAGTTCAACCCCCAGGTTTTCAGCTCTGGCTATAAATTCTTCCATTTGGGCAGGGTCGGTTATATCACCTATTTCTTTTCCACAGATGATCACTTCAAATTTCCCAAAATGTTCTCCATCTTCTTTTTTCAAATTTTCAGCCGTAATAAGTATGGGCTGTAACTGTGGAACTTTTTTGGTGAGTACCACATAGTTATGTTTCATGTCCTGCTGTGCATTTACCTCAGTTCCTGCAAATAATGTAAGCATCAGTAAGATGCTGCTAAAAAATATCGTTTTCATTTTATTTCGTTTTAAAAAGTTTATCAGTATCATTTATTATAAAAAACAGAAGGCCACCCAGTATTGCTATGTTTTTAAAAAGAGGCCCCAGTGTGTTTATTTGTCCTACCTGTACCGATAGGGTTATGGGTAGTAATACAAGTATTAATACGATTGCCGCCCATCGGGTCTTATATCCAATAAGGAATAAAAAACCTGCTGCCAGCATTACGATTCCGGAGAGAATTACAAGCCATTCTGGTTCGCCAAATAAGTAAGCGATACCTTTGAAGCTGGCCTGTTCAAGCCGGCGGACCGTTTTCTCAGTGTTGAGCAGATGATTGCTGCCTGCCACCAGAAAAATGCCACTAACCAATATTCGTAATAACTGAATGGAACGACGACTTATAAAAATTTTGTTCGTCATTATGTATGTTATTGTAATTGATAATTTGGTCTGAAATGGTATAACTAACCATTGCAAGAAACTAAAATCTCAACTACACTAACTTTGGAGGTGGTGAATGACTATCCAGATACAGATAGCTTAATTTTGAAGAATAAATGGTATTTTTCTCGAAGAACACCTCCGATAATCTAGGCGTCCAGGAAAAAATATTAAAATTGAATTGAGGAGTACAAAAACTGCTAATCTCAACCATCAAATTCTGATTCTCTACATTTTGAACAAACTCATACGTCTTCTCCTTATCAGAACTCAAAGCTTTTTTTTCGCAGTAAGGATTTACAAAAGAAATTGTCCCCTTTGACAGCAGGTTGATAAGACTTGCATCTACAATCAATAACTTCCCTAAAAATAGAGGGATCAGAAATAATGATATAAGAGCTTTTGTACTCATTGAAACAAACTTACAAATTGCTTAGGATTTAAAAGGTAACAAATGTTACACATAGAAAAGATAATTATAAATCTAGTACCACTAAACTGTTTCTTCGTAATGAAATTTTGCCATCCATTTCGAGGGTTTTAAGCAATCTTGAAATCACCACTCGAGAAGTATGAAGGTCGTAAGCGATCTCCTGATGGGTTATTTGTAAGGTTTCATTTTGATTGATTTTAGCCTTATCCCGGAGGTAATGCAGTAATCTTTTATCCATCCTAAAGAATGCTACAGAGTCAATAGCGTCTAGCATTTCCTTAAGTCTTAAACTATAACTCTGAAAAACAAATGTTCTCCAGGATTTATATTTTACAATCCATTCCTCCATTTTTCCTACAGGAACCATAATTAATTTCGTATCCTTTTCGGTAACCGCTTTTATATCACTTTTGCTTCTATTTAAACAGCAGGTAAGAGTCACCGCACAAGTATCCCCTCTTTCTAGAAAATAAAGTAATAATTCATCTCCATCGCTATCTACCCTTGAAATTTTTATAGCCCCATTCAGTAACAATGGTATTGAGATTCAGGATAGGTGATTTCTGATTTTAATATAGTAGTTTCCATTAACTTTTTCTTTTGTCGGTTACCTTATAACGTGTTGTGTTATTTGTTTGCTAAATTTCCATATCGCTTGTTCCAGCAATTAGTGTCAAGACAGATATTCTGAGATACGGAGGGAACACTCATTTTAAGAATGTCAGCTATATCGCAAGGGCACAATTCATTCTCTATGTTCAACAGGAATAGGATTTTCAGTCGTACCCCGCTTTCCGCAAGAGACAGAATTTTGCTTATTGCCTTAAAGCCGTCCGAATTATTATATTGTTTCCTTGGAAGACGATATTTGCTTCTTGTCCCCTTCATTCCGTGGAGAAGTTATTTCTAGGCTCATCTTTTTTTACTCAAAGTAACAACAATTATATATTTATCGTATGATTTAACAAAATACTTGAATAATAATGCAAATAACTGTAAACTTTTAAACAATCCTTGGTTTTTAAAATCCTTTAATCAAATCTCATCCAATGACTTTCGGTGTTTGTCCACAGATTTCTTAAACTGCGTGGGTGCTATTCCCATTACTTTTTTGAACTGATTGCTTAAATAGGCAACGCTACTATAATCTAGTTTAAAAACTATCTCACTTAAAGTCAATTTATAATAATCAATGAATTCTTTAACACATTCAATTTTCTGGTTGATGATGTATAACTCAAATGCTATGCCTTCTACAGCAGAAAAAAAGAGCTAAGGTACTTATAGTTAAGATGTAATTTTTCACTTATAAATTCTGGCCATTTTATATCGAGTAACTTATTGGAGTGGTGAATTTTTTCCACTACCAGGCTTTTCATTTGTTCAATGAGTTGACTTTTTCGATCGGTTTTTAGACTAAAACCAGAATTCCGAAGTTCTTTTTTCAAAAGGTTTTTGTTTGTTCATTTAATTCTTATTCTAAATATACTTCACCCAGTTTGATGACACTGTAAGAAATTTTCAACTTATCTAAGATAAACGCGACTGAGCTTATACAGCGTGCACACACCATATTTTTAATATAAAGAGTTGGAGTTATAAAGTTAATTACCGGGACCATAGAATATTCTTAGTCTGCCCAAAAATGCGCAAAGGAGCCACGAATCCACCAATAAATTGTAGAAAGTATTCGTGGATTAGTGGCATAATATAATATAAATATGTCTTTAAGGTAAATTCATTAGGCCCAAACATCTTAAATTATTTAGAAGTACCCGCATTATTCTGGTCATTTAAAATGGAACTTAAATTGATAACTCGATAAAGAGTATTAATCATAATTTAGGTTTTAAATATATACTTTTAAGCCATAAAAGCAACAGAAATAGCAGCAAATAAGGCTGCGAAAAATAAAATAACCAAAGCAAGAATACCATAAATTTTATCTTTTTTAGAAATAGTATCTTTCTTGTATTTTGTCTTTTTCCGGTTTTTATTTTTTCTTCTATCTCTTCTATTTGCACTCATTATATTATATTTATATGATTGGTAAAATTGTCCAGTTAAGAGTTATTTCTTATAATTAGCTAAGAATCAAAAGATATGATCGTCCTAATTTTATTAAGTAACCTCAGGCAAAAAACCGCCCTGAAATTACTTTAAACGCATATATGAAAGTGAAAGGAAAGAGTAGTTTTTAAGGACTGCGAAAGCACAAAATATTATAGATTAAGAGCATCAAACTGGCAATTGACCAGTTGCGACCTCAAAAACATTGAGGTAGTTTTCAAATAGGTTCAAAAACTAACATAGCCTGCTAAATCGTAAATAAAAACCCGGCCTAAACCGGGTCCCAGTTACAATTAAGCCAGATAAGCTTCACAAGCTTCTACACATTCTCTACAAGCCTGCGCACAATCCTTGCAGTGTTGATGATCATGCTTATCGCATTCATCTGCACAATCCTGACATACCTTTTTACAATATTCAACCAGGGCATTCACATCGCTATAACTCGTGGCTAAAATTTGATTTAAAGCAGCACAGGCTTCAGCACATACCCTGTCAATTCTAATGCAATCTTTCATCATCTTTACATTGTCTTCATCAAGACAGGCATCAGCACAATAATTGCAATGGTTAATACAATTTCCAAGTGCATTAATTAATTTTTCATTTCTCATAATATTTATTTTTAATGGTTTATGTCGAAATTATAAACTAAAAACCAAAGTGGGTTTTAAAATTATGCTAAGATCTTTCAATTTTAAAGGTATTTAACAAAGTCCTTAAAATTTTAAGGCTTTTTTTCTTCTAATTGTGTCCATTTCCAGCCATCCTGCAATAATAAGGTCTTGAAAAATCTGCGTTTTTTCATAAATTTTTCTTCTATATCTTTTTGTTCTATAGTGGTAGACACCAAGCCGTGTTCCTGCAAAATTGCAACCGAAATTTTTGCAGTATTTTTTTCTTTAATATTGATATGGGTAACTTCAGATATAATTTTAAAATAATTTTCAAAAGCTACAATCAAAGGCCGAATATCTTCTAAGGGGGGCTGTTTTTCCTTTTTTATTTTATGGGTAAGGATAACTAATGCCTCGTATAGGCGCGCCAGTTGCAAAACTACATTGTTACTTTGATTTGGGTTGTGGAAATAATGAATAACCGGATATGTTCTATGATGCTGGCTGTATTTAATAATAGAGTCGGATATATCATCAATTTTATTCGTCAGTCTTGAAAAGTCTTTTTTATTCCAGGAATTAAGTACAATTTCTTGCGGTGTGCTTCCTAAGGTACTAAGTTTTATCCCCAATTTTTGTTGGTCTATAACTGCTGAAAGAACGGGAATAAAATAAGTTACCGACATAGTAAGAAGAATAAGACCTGTAAAGGAATAAATAGTGGTTAGTAGCCTCCAATAATTTCCTGCCGCTATAAAATCACCAACGCCCAGAGTGGAGAGGGTAAAACCGCTATAATATATTACCTCCCATAATCCTGCGGTGGTCTTGGTGGAACTTTGAATTATTGATCCAGGATTGGAATATAAAATCAACACCATACTACTCCACAGGGCAAAGACCCAAATTATTACAATTGCAATAAGCAGGATATAACCTGCATGACTTAAAAATTTTGAGCTTCCGTCTTTGCCAGAAATATTTAAAAATCCTTTCCAGAAAAAATGGGAAAACCGGCTGGTTAACCACCCCCCACCCTGCAAGGAAAGAGTTGTTTGAATAACATCTAACACAATTAATAGATAAATAATTATGCCTAAGATTGAAAGAATGTTCATATTTTATGCTTTATTTTATTTGACCTAAGTAGCCCCTTGAACAAGCTAACCCTGTTAAACTTCCATACCAAGGGAAACTTAGACCATATTTATACTTTTCCGGTCTTTTACTTGTAACTTCCTATAACCTGAAGGGGAAAGCCCAGTTGCCTTTTTAAATGAAGTTGAAAGATAGGCGGCTGTGGAATATCCAAGGTTATCTGCAATCATCGCGATACTCCAATCATCGTAATTTAAAAGTTCTTTTACGCGTTCAATTCGAACCGAGATGTAAAGCTGCTGAATACTCTGTCCCTCCCTATCTGTAAAGATGTGGGTTATATGTCTATAATCGAAGTGCAGGTGCGAGCTAGGCATAGTTGAAAATTTATCGTTTGCGGTGTCTTTTGAATAAACCTTTTTAGTAATTAAGGATTTTATCTAATTAATTTTTCATTACGGCTTTCAATGATCTCGAACCCTAATTTTTCAAATTCTGTTTATAGTTGCTCTTTCTCAACAGCAGAGAGCTTCCTTTCTATAATGGCCTCACAAAGGTTTACCACGGAAAAAGGAATATTCAAATTATTAAAAATTTCTTTTACCACTATAAGCACCTCTAGCACACCACGTTTATTTATGCACCCTTTATTTACTTTGACCCAAAAACTTTTGAACAACCTACAAGGTGCGAAAACCAAGCAAGTTATTCTTACGCTTATTTGATTGTTTCTTGAACTCTACCACATTTCAACATTTTATTTCCGTAATATGGATTAAAAATATCTTTTGAATTTGAATACCAATAGTCTCCTTTTCCTTCAAAAGCCATGGGGCAGTATTGCTTATAGATTTCTCCAGAGGCTAATGCATTCCTTAAAACAGGTTCCATAGCTTCTGTAAGTTTAGAAAAAGCTTCCCGCTGCTTATTTATATTACCGCTTTCTGCAATTTCATTTGCAATAGCCACTATACCCTTCTTATTGGTTGCCGTTTCCGCAAGTTCTGCTGCTTTTGCACTAGCGGCTTGGGAATTGGTATTTACAAATGCGTCTTTAATAGCTACATACAGGTCATAGAGATCAGCAGTTTTTTCATCCTTAAATTCTGCTTGCAATCCTTCATCCTCATAGCCTTTTGCTTCAGCATTTTCATCAATGTTTGGCTGGTGCATTTCATTTTGCATAGGCTTTGGGGCATCCTTTGTGTTTTGGTCATTTTTACAGGAGAATATCGCTAAACTTCCAGCAATGAGACTTAAAACTGTTATGCTTCTAATTATTTTTTTCATTTTCCGATTTTATCGCTATTAATGTTCAAAATTAGGTTTATTTGAATTTTTTTTGAAATTTTCTTATTGATGGTGATGAAATATACCAGAGTAAAAAACCGCTCAAGACCGTTATAAGGCCCATAAGAGAAAAAATACGTAGTACAAGGTTATTAAAATCGTCCCTTCCTTCGTAATCCATGGTATGGGTCATCCAAAGAAAATCGAACCAACGCCAGTCGCGATAACGTACCGTTTTAAAACTTGCATCGGTAGCACCCACATAGGCTTTTAGGTTTTTAGGTTGGGCATAATTAATAACATAAGCCGGAAAAGATCCACTACGGTATTCATGATGATCCCCGACTTTGTTGATTTTTTCTACTGAAATTATTTTAAAATCATCTTTTACATATCGTTGCGCAATATTCTTGGCATCTTCTTCTGAAATTTCATCGATAACTTTGCCATCTTGTGCGTGTACCAGTTTTTCGTTGTTTACAAAATAGTAAGGCATTCCCGAAACTTCTTTTAAACTAATACTATGAATTTTCATTTCTGGAATGAGCGTGGAAATACCGGCAAGATTTTCAAAATTTGAAGTTTCAGGAGGCAATTTTTTAAAGTGATCTCCGTGAATTTCATCGATATCGGTCCAGCTAAAATACATCCCGCTAATAGTCCACATCAAGAACTGAATGCCTATAAAGATTCCCAGATATCGATGGGCTTTACGAATTTTCATCGCTGTTTTTCTCTTCACCATTTCTAATTAACTTCCATATATTAGATTATTCTTTTTACGTTTGCAATTATGTTTACGTTTACCTACGTAATCCATTACAAATTTACTTTTAGTCATTAAAGATCACTTATAAAGTTCACTATAGGATTTACTATCCGACTCACTAATTTTTCTTACAATACTGGTTTTGTTTATTCCATTTCTATCTGAGATACCCATTGATAGTAACAATTCCTTTAAACCCTGAATGGTGTTTTTATGATAATTAGCCACTTTGTGTTTCTTATCCTCAACTACCAAAGCCTTTACCCGCTTTGAATCCATAGTGGTTATTCCGGTAGGGCAGGTATTTAAATTGCATTTTAAAGATTGGACACACCCCAGGGCAAACATCATACCCCTGGCACTGTAACAAGCATCGGCCCCAACGGCTAATGCTTTATAAATATCGAAAGAAGAAATTATTTTTCCCGCAGCTATAACCTTAATATGTTTGCGCAGATTATATTTTTTTAAAGTTATATCCACAAAGTGGAGCGCCTCAATTAAAGGTGTTCCGCCCCAATGTAATCCATCCATGCTTGCAGCCCCAGAACCACCTTCTGCTCCATCTACCGCAATAAAATCTGGAAAATTATTTTCTTTATTTTTCGAAAATATTTCAATCATCTCATCAAATTCGAGTTTTAAACCAATACAGAGTTTAATCCCTATAGGTTTTGCAGAGGAAAGATCACGTAATTCTTTGATAAATTTAAGCAACTCGTTAGGGTTACTGAAAGCACTGTGGTGCGCCGGGGAATGAATCTCTGTATGTGCTTCAATATCCCTATATTCTGAAATCTCCCTGGTATTTTTACTGGCAGGAAGTATAGCACCAAAACCTGGCTTAGCTCCTTGTGAGATTTTAATCTCGATCATTTTTACGAGATCATTCTGGGCTATTTCAGTGAACTTTTCAGCATCAAAATTCCCTTCAGCATTTCGGCATCCAAAATATCCGGTGCCAAATTGAAAGATTAGATCTGCCCCGTATTTTTGATGATAAGGTGTAAGCCCCCCTTCACCAGTGTTTTGTGCAAATCCCGCTATTTTAGCCCCTCCATTAAAAGCCAGGGTAGCATTTTTACTAATAGAGCCATAACTCATTGCCCCTAAATTCAAAATACTTGAACTGTAGGGCTTAGTACAATTTGGACCTCCAATATTAATACGAAAATTATCGCGAAATTCCTTTGAGGGAAATGTAGAATGCAAAAACCATTCACGGCCAGTACTCTCATAAGATAACTGGGTGCCAAATGGCTGATTCATGTTTGCATTTGCGGCCCGCTTATATACAATTTCCTTTTGGATCCAATTGAAGGGCATACCTTCGGCGCGGTTGAGAAACAAAGCTTCTTGCAAAACGTGACGTTGTTCTTCTAATAAATTGGTAAGCCTACCAAATAAAGGATAATTACGCTGAATATTGTCTGCTTTTTGAAAATAATCTTTAAAGCCCAATATATAAATAGGAAGCAATAAAATCGCTATCCACCATAGATGCGGCCGCCACAATATAATTAATATAAGTCCTACCGCGGATACTGAAGAACCTATTAAAAAAAAAATTCTCATAAATCCAATTTAATGCGAGTGTCCTTCGCCTTTGCTATTTCCATCTGTTTTTTCAGTTTCAAGATATTCGCCCTGCGGGCCCACTCCTTCTATATATACCAGCTGGGAACCATAATGTCCTGCTTCTGCAACAGAATATGCTGAAAAAGCAAGAATTAGGAATACAAAAATTTCAAAAACCCGGTTCTTCTTCAATAAAAATAAGCTGATCAATTTTAAGGTAGCAGCAACTGCGCTGGAATAAATGGTCCATTCGGCAAATTTATCATGCTGTTCTAATACTTTTTTGGCCATTTCAGTTAAATCCTGGGTATGGGGATGGGCATACACCCCGGCTATATAGGCACCGATAAACCCTCCGCCTACGGTTAAAAGGATTATCCAATCCAGATTCCTTTTCAGAGTAAAAATCTGAATTAGCTGCAAAAATGCCCCCAGTAAAAGCAAAACAATGGGAAAATGAACCACCAAAGGATGAAGATTTGGAAAATCATCAAGCGCCGCCTTAACTTCCCTGAAACTATCTTCTGATCCTAAAGCCGGATCCTGCCTGGTATTTTCTGTAGCTATATTTGTGGTTATAGTATCGGGGTCTAATCCCTGTTCCTGACCTAATGGAGAATGATTATGATCGTCTTGCGCCGGGAGTAATAATGGCAACATCATTAAAAAGAATATAAAGACAAAATTTTTCATAAAAATAAATGGAGTTATAAAGTTAATTACCGGAAGCATAGAATATTCTTAATCTGCCCAAAAATGCGCAAAGGAGCCACGAATCCACCAATAAATTGTAGAAAATATTCGTGGATTGGTGGCAGAGTATAATGTAAATATGTCTTAATGGTAAATTCATTAGGCCCAAACATCTTAAATTATTTAGAAGTACCCGCATTATTCTGGTGATTTAAAATGGAACTTAAATTGATAACTCGAAAAATAAATTTAAAATCCATACCGGGTATCTTAAATATCTGCCATATCGCTATATGGTTTGGAATTCTACAATGAAAAAAGAAAAAGGAGGGAAATTAAGACTTCAACTAATTATCATAAACAACGATCCCTCCATTTCCTTTAAACTTTAATCCCAGATTCTAATCATGATCCATAGACTCATTATGGTCCATTTCCATATCGTCACCTTCCATCCCTCCCTGTTCCATTTCCATATCGCCGTGGTCATCTTCGGTGGTTTCCCTACAGGAAATCATGGTAAGGTTAAAAGTTCCCACAAATAAGACTAACAGTAAAATTCTGAATTTTTTCATTGTTCAATTATTTAATTAAAGGTTCGAAATAACTTTTTGAAGTTTTACCTTGATCTCTTTAGCCACTTTGCCTAGCGCATCATCTTCCACCGCCTGCATGGAAGCAATGGGATTTACCACCGCTACTTCTATCTCTCCTGCCTCTTTTTCCTGTACAATCACATTGCAGGGCAGCATAGCCCCAATCTTGTCTTCCGTTTTTAGAGCTTTATAAGCGTAAGGCGCGTTACAGGCTCCAAGAATGCGATAGTTTCTAAAATCCACATCCAGCTTTTTCTTCAAAGTTTCAGTAACGTTGATCTCTGTTAATACCCCAAAACCTTCTTTTTCCAATTCCTCGGTAACTTTAACGATTACCTCTTCGAAATTTCCTTTAAGGCTTTTGTTAAAATAATAGTCCATGATTTTTTATTTAATGCGTTTTACAATTTTTTTGACTGCATTTAAAATTTACATCTTTTCCTGATGTGCCTTCATTTTGGCTTTCATCTTTTCCATAAGCTCAGGATTCTCATGCAAAAACTGGATCATTTTATCCATCATCTTCTCGGCCATTTCGGGATTAGATTTCATCTTGGAATGCATCTCTTCCATCATTGCTTCTTTCATAGCCGGATCTTTCATCATTTTCTCTTTCATCTTTTTCTTCATTTCTGGATTCCTGTCCAGTCTCTCCTGCATCATCTTATGCATTTTTTCTTTCATTTCAGGATCATCCATCATTTTCTCCATGTGGGATTTCATCTTTTCTTTCATCCCCGGGTTCTTTTGCATCATGGCTTTCATCTTGCCAGATTCCATCATTTGCATATGGCTTTGCATCATGAGTTTTCTTGCCCCTTCGTCTTGTTGTGCCAGATCAATAAATTCATTGAATTGGTTTGGGTTCGAAATAATTTCCTGGTAAACAGCGTTTCGATTGTCTGGAACATCCATTGCTTCAGAAGCGTTAAATGTTGATTTACAGCTTACCAATGTTCCTACTGCTACTATAATCATTAAGGTTTTTACAATTGTTTTCATTTTACTTTGTTTTAGAGTTAATAAAATTTTCATCGTTCAGTTTTATTTTTTATAATTCCCTTATCCTGTCCTTTCTACACTATTTTAAAGTTTCTCATCATGCCCATATCCTCATGCTCCAGATTATGGCAATGGTATAGAAACAATCCTTTATAGTCTTCAAATCGCATGATCAAATCCATTTGCATTCCTGGTAAAAGATAAACGCTGTCCTGCCAGCCTTCGTTGATAAAACCGTCTTTGGTTGCTTCCCAAAGCTTATCATCTACCTTATCAGCGTTTCGGTTTAAGATGTTGAATTGTAATTGGTGGATATGAACAGGATGTGGCATTTGCATCATATTTCCCATGCCTCCCTGACCGCCCATCATTCCGCCGTTGCCATGCATTCCGCCGCCCATCATTCCGCTGTCATCATCAGGATCTGAAGAAAACTGGTTTCCATTATTGATACGCCAAATTTCGGTAGTATCTAATTTCACGGTCTCTTCTTCGGCTACTTCGGTGCCATTATAGGTGCGACCGTTAATGGTCCATTCCATCATTCCGCCCATAGCGAAGGTGAAAGTCCTGGGATTGTCTTTATTGATGGCATCTGTGGCCGCCAATGTATTGAAAGAACTGAGCTCACCAGGTAATTGAGCATTGTTTTCTGCGAAAGCCCCCACATTTATTTCCAGAATATCAAACTGAGTGTCATAAGGCAAGTGATTGCTACTGCTATTTCCCATCATCCCGCCATTCATCATGCCACCACCCATCATGTCCAGTGGGATAGGTAAATGGACCAGTTTAATACGACTATTTTCTGACTGTTGAGATAAATCCAACCATACATCTACCCGCTGCGCTGGCCCTAAAATTAGATAGGGCAATTTTTTTGGCGCTTCCAATAGCCCCCCGTCCACACCAAATACTGTGATAGGTTCACCATTGTCCCACGCCAACTTATAAGCCCTGGAATTGGAACCGTTTAAGAGCCTTAAACGATATTTCCCGTTTGCGCCCAGGTTCAGGGTATTATCAATTTTACCATTGATCAATATTTGCTCACCTAAAAAACCCTGCATTCGATCCATCTCTCCATCGCCCAGGTATTGGAGCTGTTTATTATCATTAAAAGTCCTGTCCTGGATCACCACGGGAATATCATATTCACCCTGGGGTAGATTTAATTTTCCTTCTTCTTTATCAGATACGATAAACAATCCTGCCAGTCCCTTATATACCTGTTCCCCTGTATGTTTATGCGGATGTGGGTGGAACCAATACGTTCCAGCCCTGTTCATCACTTCAAATTCATAATAATAGGTTTCTCCTTCACTTATTACATGCTCTGGGTGGCCATCATTCTCGTGAGACACGTGCAGGCCATGCCAGTGCACAATAGATTCGGCCGGAATCTGGTTTTCATACCTCACCCTAACCTTATCCCCTTTCTTTACCCGAATAACAGGTCCTAAATAGCTACCCTCTATATTTTGTAAATTATCTTCGCTACCTTTTATGATAGATGCTTTATAGGAATATGTTTTGGTACTACTGTTTGGATAGATGCTGGTCTGGGAAGGTAATGCGGTAAGTTGTAGATCTAAATCGGCAATAAAATCCTTGTCCATTTTATTTACGGTCTCAGGATGCCGGGTGGAGGTATCCGATTTACAGGAGGCAAAAAAAGGCATTACATAGAAACCTGCTGCTGCCAGGCTTGCAGTTTGTATAAAATTCCTTCTGTTTACGTTTTTTTTCATCATTATATTATTTTGAATGGCATCCGTAACAATTTCAGCACAAGGAAAGTTACAGCCCCGCTTAAATTTTAGATACTTCGACAACTTAAAAGTCGCAGGCCGCTTAACAGCTAATCTACCGCCCCTTTTTCTGGAGGTTTTCGATTTAGAAACCATTTTTCACCTAAAAATATGAGCAACATAGAACCAAATGCTATCCAAATTAGGGTGGGATCACGTTCTATTTTAATATAAACGAAGGAACCCAAAACTACCACATCCAGAATTATTGCGCTTATTACGATCCCAGCTTTGGCTTCTATGTCCTTTCTCATTTTGGTAAGCACTCCCCAATGAATAATAATATCCATCACCAAATAATATATTGCGCCAAGGGAGGCTATCCTGGAAAGGTCGAAAAAGATAGTAAGCACAATGGCAATTACTATAATATACACCAGCATATGCTTTTGTATACTCCCTTTCATACCAAAGTGACTGTGAGGTATCAACTTCATGTCGGTTAACATAGCAGTCATTCTTGAAACTGCAAAAACACTGGCAATTACTCCAGAAATAGTGGCGATAATAGCAATAGCCACGGTAAACCATAAACCAAATTGACCAAATAATGGCCTGGAAGCTTCAGCTAGACTATAATCTTTGGCCTCAATGATTTCAGGAATATTTAGATTGGAAATAACCCCCCAGGAAACCAGTAAATAGGTCACCCCGCAGATCAATAAAGATATAACTATGGTCCTGCTCACGTTTTTGTGTGGATTCACAATTTCACCACCACTATTGGTTATAGTAGTAAAACCCTTATAGGCAAGGATAGATAAAGCCAGTGCTCCAAGGTACTCCATTACCCCCCTTTCCCCGCCGGTACCTCCTGAAGGCACCAAATCTGACACTACAAAACCCGAGGCATAGATAGCCCCTCCGGCAAAGATCAATAATCCACCGGTTTTGAGGACCGCCATGGCAAGGGAGGATTTCCCTATTACCTTATTGCCCGAAATATTAATTACAAAGGCTAAAATGAGTAGGCCCACCCCTAAAACAGGAATGAGATAACTGTCTTTTGGCGCATCGAACAATTGCAACGTATAACTACCAAAGGTTCTGGCCACCAGACTTTCATTAATAATCATAGAGAACGTCATCAGCAAAGCTGCAAAAGCAGTTACAATACCTTTTCCATAAGCTTTCTCCAAATACATGGCGATACCTCCTGCAGATGGATACGCATTGGACATTTTGGTATAAGAATAAGCACTAAATCCTGATATAATTCCACCCACAATAAAAGCTATTGGAAAATACTCACCAGAAAGTTCTGCCACTTGACCAAGAAGCGCAAAGATCCCTGCACCAATCATAACATTGGTTCCCATGGATATTGCACCCACCAGGCTTAGACTGTTTTCTTTATAATTTCCCATATTGTTTAGAATCGTAATGATAATCCGCCTCCAGCGCCAAAACGGTTGTCATAGCTTCCCATCAAGGAAAAATTCTTGGATAAAAAATATTCAATACCTGTACTCCAGGTAACCTCTTTTTTGAAATTATCTCCTTGAGGCAGTTCATCTACCCACCCAAAATCTGCCTGGTACTCGTACACTCCGAACAATATTGTTCGCGGAAAAATACTGATCGCACGGCTCAGGCTAATTTGCGGGCGCAATTTGCTGTCCATTCGCACATCCAACGTAAATAAGTAAGGAGTGAGATATCGTACACCTGCTATTGCTGTTGTTGTTATCTCATCGAGGCTATCCTCCATTCCGTTTTCGACATTTATACCGCCAAAAACAGTCAAATAATCATAAAGGTATCTATCATAAGCAGCTTCTACCTCCATATTTTTGTTCCAACCATATTCCCCCCGGAAACTAAACTGATTTCGGATATTAGACGATATCAGGTTCAATGTGGTCATATGCGATGCCGCATCTATCATTCCATAGGAATAATACTGATCGGTCTCATCCAGAAGCTTGGAGACCGGATATTCTTCTAGCCTTGGATCCCTAGGGGTGTCATAGCTGACAATGCGTGCCATACCGCTTACTAAATGGTAAAGAATATGGCAATGGAAAAACCAATCGCCGTATTCATTGCCATAGAATTCAATGGTCACTTTTTGCATTGGCGGTACATTGACCGTGTGTTTTAGAGGGGAATATTCCCCATTTTCATTGATGACCCTAAAGAAATGGCCGTGAAGGTGCATGGGGTGGTGCATCATAGTCAGGTTGTTGAAGGTAATCCTGGTCACCTCGTCTCCCTTGATTTTTATTTTATCTGCCTCAGATAAAGGGACACCGTTCATACTCCAGATATAGCGTTGCATATTCCCGGTAAGGTTCAGTAGGATTTCGGTTACGGGCACATCGGGATCATAGCTGGTCTTCTCTGGCGACTTCAGGTAGTCATAGTTGTATTGCGAAAACATAGCCATTCCCTGCATGCCATCTGCTTCGTCCATTACTTCCCGTCCGGCAGTCGGGTTCGTCTTGTTCATATCCTCCATTTCAGAGGCCTCATTCATTTTGGAATCCTTTTCCGTATCCATCCCGACCATATTGGAACGGTCCATCTGCATTGAATCCTTTTTCATATCCATTTGCATTCCGTCCATTTTATCCTTCTTCATTTCCATATTTTTCATATTGGACTTGTCCATATTCATCATATCCATTTCCTTCATTCCTTCCATCTGCAAATTATTGTCCATTTGCATCCCCCATTTCTCTTTCATCTCGTATCGCTCGTCTTTACCTGGTCGAAATTTTAAAGCGGGTGCGCCCATTTTCATTTTCATTTTAGCCATTTGCTGCATCATCCCGATTTTATCCGGTTTGGTAACGTCAGGGGCGGCAACGATAGGGCCTTGACCTAAGTAGGCAGTTGCGGTACCGGAGCCATCCTGTGCCATTATTTTAAATTCCAGTTTGCCATTCTCCGGTATGGTCACGATAAAATCGTAGGTTTCTGCAACGGCAATAAAAGTCTTGTTCTTCTTAACAGGAACAACATCTTTACCATCTGCAGAGACAAGCAAAGGGTCTGGGCCGCCAAAGGCCATCCAAAATGAAGTGGAGGCGGAACCATCAATAATACGCATCCTCACTTTTTCACCTGGTTTAAAATCTGGGTATTCAATTTTATCCTCGCCATTAATTAAGAAGGCAGGATAATAAATATCAGCAATATCCGCGCTTTCCATACGTTGCCTCCAAAAATCGAACTGTGCGCCCAGTGCCCCCCTGGCAATAACCTGGTTGAGCGGTGTGGCCGTTCCTTTTCTTATGTTGTACCATTCGGTGCCCCGTTTTAAAAACCGCATTACATCCCTGGGCTTTTCATTGGTCCAGTCAGACAATACCAAAACCTGCTCTTTATCATACTCCAATGTTTTTTCTTTCGGTTGTATGACGATGGGACCAAAAACACCACTCTGTTCCTGCAACATCGTATGGGAATGGTACCAATAGGTACCATTTTGCTTTATTGCAAATTCATATTTTAAGGTTTTGCCGGGTTCTATAGGTGGGGTAGAAAGGTAGGGTACACCATCATAAAAATTGGGCAGCAGCATACCGTGCCAGTGAATGGAAGACTCTACGCTCATTTCATTCTTCACATAAATTATGGCATATTCCCCTTCATTAAAATCTAATGTGGGCCCGGGGATCTGACCGTTTACGGTCATACCCATAACCGGCTTGCCAGCCTTGTTGACCTGTTCTTCCCGCAAGGTCAACGTGTATTCCCGCACAGGCAGATCGTCAACGTTTCCTTCTACGGATGCCTCTAATTCTTCCTGGCTGTAACCCGAAAAACCTAAAAATATCAGTAGGATTAGAAAGTAATTTTTCAATATCATAGTTTGTTATTTTATTTGTTTACGTTCTCTAAACGATAAATAATCTTCTTCATTTGGGCAATTTCGCGTTTCTGTGCTTCAATGATCTCCTCGGCTAGTTTCTTGGTTTCAGGATCTTTAATATCTGCCCTTTTACTGGTTAATATCGCTATAGAGTGATGAGGAATCATTGCCTTCATATATAAAACGTCGCCAATAATAGGTCGTTGTGCTCGTACTAAACCTAAAGCAGAGACAAACAGCACCAGGCTACCCACGTAAATTGCTATATTCTTCTTCTTATTTTTATACATTTTCAACATCAACGACAACATAATTACCGCCATTGCCGCTATCCCCAAACAGGTCATATAAAAACGGGTCAAGCTGAAATAAACATGATCAAATTCGTAGGTATTCAGGTACATGGTAATGTACATGGCTATAAAAGATAACCCGAGCATTAGAAAAAATCTACCGTAATTGCTACCACCAGTTTTATGGTGGTTTTTTGCTTCTGAATTCATTATTTTTTGGTTTTGGTTAGGTTGGTTTTTACTTTTTAATTGTCTTTTTTACGGAACCACAATTGGGCATTTTATCACCGAAATATGGATTGTTTATTTCTTCGATATCGGCATACCAGTATGCGCCCTCGTTATTGAAAGCCATAGGACAGAACTTTTTATAGATCGTACCGCCAGAAAGTGCATTTTCAAACATAGGCCCTGCTTTTTCTGTGAATGATGCGAATAATTCCCTTTGTTTTTCCAGCTCGCTGGTTTCAGATAATTGTTGTGCAATAGCTTTCAGTTCTGCTCTTTCTTCTGAAAAAGAGGCTACCATACTTTGAGACGCATCCTGTACCTGGTCTGCATCAGCATTGGTTAATGCTATTTTTATTTCCAGGTAATTATGCCAGATTTTTCCCGTCATTCCATCTATAAAATCCTGATCGGCAATATCTGCTGTTTTCTCTTCGGCTTTTTTAACCTCTTCAGGGGTGTTTATTTCAACCGATTGCTTCCCTTTGTTATCTACACAGGAAAATAGGGCAATAGCTAGTAAGAGAACAACACCAAAATTTAAAATTTTACTTTTCATTTTTTTCTGGTTTTAAATTTGATTTTTAAAATTAATGGTAAGAAAAAGGATTTATTGTCATAATTTGGTTAAACATCTATAAAATTTGGTCTAAAGAATTTCTAAAATTGTTATTAAGTTTTTTATATTGAGATAAATTCATCCCTGTTTCTGCTTTAAATTGCCTGGAAAGATAATTTACATTAGTATAATCCAATAGCTGACTAATCTGGGTAAAATTATATTGTTTGGACTGAATGAGCTCTTTTACTTTTTCAATTTTCAGCTTTATAAAATACTTTTCTACCGTTATGTTTTCGGTATAGGAAAAAATTCGACTCAAGCGCGAATAATCAGTTTCGGTTTCTTTGGATAAGTAGCTGGATAAAGTCCCCGTTTTTTGCAGGGGAAGGTTTTCCAAAAGCCGTATAAGACTTTGTTTTACCTTCTCGACTAAAATTTTATCGGATCCCTCCAATATTTCAAAACCATTTTCATCGAGGACCTTTTCTAACTTTTTAGAATCACGAGCTATATTTTTGCTTTTATAAACTACCCGGCCTAGTTCTACTTTTGTTACTTCCACCCCGGCTTCAAGTAACTCGTTTTTAATTACTTTTATACACCGGTTACAGACCATATTTTTAACAAAGACTTCTACCATGATAATTTTTTGGTAATGTTTTTTAAAAATTTATTTTTTATCATACCCTAAGCATTTATTTAAGCTACCACGCCCATGTTTTTCCCAGTAGTCTAACAATATTTCATTTTTTGGTTTTTGTGCCTGTCAAGGGAAGAGGCTTTATAAACTAATTAAATTTAAGAATACCCTTCCCTCACAGGACTTTAACATCATACTCTCAAAAGAAAAAGATTAACTAACCAATCAATGAAAAAATTCCTTTCCTTTTTTGGGATATGATATTGTTTATTTTAAAAATCCCCTATAAACTATTTTTAAGCTGGGTCATATATTGTATCATTTCTGTTTTTTCTTCTTTGGAAAGTTTCGCATCCCCATGAATAAAAGTGTAGGAGTCCAGTGGCATTTCATCATCTTCAATCTGACTGATGATTGACCGGAGTTTGCTGTTTTTTCTTCGGTCGGAATATTCACCCCATTCATTAAAATTCAATTCATCTTTTCCTTCTTTTATATGATCCTCTAAAAACCAGGCAGCTGGTTGTATTTTATTGTACCAAGGGTATGCTGTATTGTTGCTATGGCAATCATAACAGGAAACCTTTAATTTATCCTGTACGTCTTTCGGGACATTGTTCACCAGCATAAAATCTGATTTTGGCACCACTTCACTTTGGTTGCGATTGGTGGGCACAAACTGGATGCCCACCAACACAACTAAAAAAACCAGTGCAATGATTTTGATTGTCTTCATTTAGTTAATTTCTCTTTGCACCTCTCCGCAATCCATCATTTTACTTCCATAATAGGGATTTTTGATTTCTTTGGTTACACTCAACCACTGTGCACCTTTGTTATTATTGTACATCGGGCAATAAGCTTGGTACAACTTTTGGCTGGTTCCGACAATGTCAATCAAGTCTATCATGTCCTTGCTCAAAATGTCGAAATGTTCCCGCTGGTGGCCTATGGGGCTTTCCGCAATGTGTTCGGCATGCTCAGTGGCGTCTTCTATGATATCTTGCAGTTCTTGTTGGTCGTTCTGTTCGTAGTTTTCCGTTTTAAAGGTCTTTAACTGTCCCACCATTTTTTCCCCGGCTTTGGCCGCGGCCTCCTGATCGTCATTTACCAAGGCATTTTTAAGCTCCAAGTATGTGGTCAGGCTGGCATCGGTTTGGGCAGCATTGCTGCTTTCCATCCTGTTTTCTTCCATCGGGACAGCGCGCTCGGTCGCCGCGTCTTCAATAGTTGTATTGCTGTTTTTCTCGTTGTTCTTGCAAGAAGTGCTTATTACGGCAAATGCCATAGCCATCACTCCCAAACTTACTTTTACTGTTTTCATTTTTCTTGTTTTTAAAAGGTTGATATTTCTGTTACTGCAATTAATTAAATTTTCCGGATGCCATAAAACACAGCCCGGAACTTAGTATTTTACTTGGTTGTTCGACCGGAAACAAAAAAAGCACTTACCGGCTTTCCTTTTCCCCAGTCCTTATTTTTATACGCTGTTCCACGTCGCTTACATAGATGAGCCCGTCCCCGCTTTTGCCAGTACGGGCACTTACTTTTATAATATTTACAATTTTATCTACATCCTCTTTTTCGCACACTATCTCCATTTTAATGACTTTGCTGTGCATAAATGGAAAATTCAAACTGGGGGAAGCGGTTTTGGAATCAGTGTAATCTCCAACCCCCTCGCCTTGAAATACGGTAAAACAACAAAAGTTTTCTTCCCGCAGATTCATGGTCACTTCACTAAGTCTTTCGGGTCTGATAAAGGCTTTGATCTCATTCATATCTTCTAAATTTAAGTTGAAATAAGTTTTGTTATGCTTAGCTCTTTTTTGTGTAAGCTGTGTAATTCGCTTCTGAATTAAAATAGCCAACCCGGCCATTCGCGTCAAGCAGTACAATAAAGGCTTCGGTTTTATCCACTCTTTCCCCTGTTTGGGGATCGGTGGCCATCCTTGCAGATTCTTCGTTGTTCAAGGTGCCCACGCACATCTCGCAGCAACCATAATAGGTTTTCCCGTTTACCGGAACCGGGATTTGCGGTTTGGCCATATAGGCATCGTTTACCATACATACCAGGTCATTAGGCAACTTGTCTCCTATCTGAAAATCTAAAGAAAAGGTTTGTTTATTGGCGGTACTTGTACTAATTTCTGTAGCCAGTTTGTCTTGCTTTTTTTGTTTTTGCTGCTCCCCAGAGGAGTTACAAGCACCAAAAACCACGGCCAGAAGAAATACCGCTGTTAGAACTTTGAATGTATTTTTCATTTCATTCTAATTTTGTGCCTGCAAAATGGATAGACCTATAAAAAAGAGTCTATCCATACCTTGCAGGACTTTATTAATTGATAGTTTCTTTTACACTACCACATTTCAGCATTTTTTGGCCCATATATGGGTTCTTGATCGCCTTTTCATTGGAAAGCCAATAGCCGCCTTTATTAGAGTTTGCCATAGGGCAATATTCCAGGTAAATTTCACCTTTGGCAAGCTTCCCATTTTTAACCAGTTTCAACATTGCATCGCTAAGAGCATTAAAATTGTCACGTTGGTCTTCCAGAGAAGTGGCACCGGCCATTTGCGAAGCTTCTTTGCGAGCCGTCTCAGCATTTTCCACTTTTGCCAAAGTTTTCTCGAGTTTCATCGAATGCTTGGCGGCCTTTGCATCATTGGAAGCCACTAAAGCGTCCTTTACCAATAGGTAATGTTCATAAGCAGCGCCCAGATCTTTGTCTTTGAACTTAGGCGACATTTGCATTTCTTCACCATGACCAGCCATATTGTCGTGGTCGTGTTGTGCATAAACTCCCATGCTTAACAAAGTTAGAAGGAGCATCATCATTGTTCTTTTCATCTTAATAGGTTTTAAAGGTTATAAAAATTTGTTCTTCCCTGCTTTAGTTTATAGTTTCCACGATTTCGCCGCAGGTTAACATTGCGCTACCGTAATAAGGGTTTTTGATCTCTTCTGAACGGCTGAGCCAGTAGGCTCCCGCATTGTCATCTGCCATAGGGCAAAATTGCTTATAAACGGTCTGTCCCACTCCAAAAAGTTGCATCGCTTTGCTCAAATGGGCAGACAGGTGTTTAAAATGATCCCGCTGAGTAGAAATATCTTCACTCTCCGTTATTTTTTCCGCAGCACCAATTACTTCTTTTGAAATCAGCATCCAGTGGTCGTGAGCTTCACGATCCTCTAAAAGACTCATATCTATCTTGTTCATTGCTTCCAGTACTTTATTTGCAGTTGCTTGGGCGGTTTTGGCCTCATCTTCCACCAGGGCGTTTTTCAACTTCAAATATTGATCAAAAACGCCATTTAGCTGGTTGGTGAACTCTTCAGGTACCACGATGCGTTCCTGCATTTCGGTATGGTCAACGTTGCCGGTTCCTGCCGTTTCCATATTGGCATTACCCTCGCTACCTGCCATGTCCATACCGGCGTGGCCCTCGTGACCGGTAGATGTCTTGCCTCCGTCCTTGTTCATCATAGACTTTTTGCCCTGGAGTTGTGCGGCAGCATCTACGGTAAAGGCACCGTTTACCACAATGCGCTCTCCGGTACTCAAGCCATCTGTAACCGCATAATTACCACCCGCTGCGGCACCCAGGCTCACTTCCCTCATTTCAAAGACAGGCCTGTCTGGATTGGGTTGTACGTAAACCAGCGAACGTTCCCCGGTCCACATCACGGCCGATTTTGGCACTGTAATAAGCTGGGGTTCTTCAATATCTGCATTTTTTTTCTTGGCCGGTGCCACTTTTCCACGCACGAACATTCCGGGTTTTAGACGACCTTCCTTATTGGGCAGGACTGCACGTACAGTTACCGTACGGGTGGCAGTATTAAGCAGTGGTTCAATAAAAGTAATGGGCACTTCATATTCTTTTCCCGGCAAGGCATTGGCAGTCACGCTAATCTGTTGCCCTTCTTCAAGCTGGGCAATCTGGTTTTCATAAGCATCAAATTGTGCCCATACAATACTAAGGTTGGCAATCTCATAAAGGGACTGGCCCTGCTCTACATAATCACCTTCTTCCACCAGTTTTTCGGTCACCGTACCTGAAACCGTAGCATAAATAGGGAAATATTCTTTAACTTCCCCAGAAGCTTCAATTTCTTCAATTTGCTTGTCGCTGAGTTTCCATAATTTCAATTTTCGGCGTACAGATTCGTATAACCGGGACTGAGAGTCCTTCATCCCCGCAGCGGTAAGCAATTCCTGCTGGGCAGAGACCAGCTCTGGGGAATAAATAGTGGCCAACACCTGCCCGCGGCGTACTTCCTCCCCGGTGTAATTTATATAAAGTTTTTCTATCCTGCCGCCAAAATAAGAAGCCTGCACACTTTTCACCTCTTCGTTCTCCACGATCTTCCCGGAGAGCACCAGGTCGTGATCCCCTAAGAGGCTATCGCCGATCTCCACGGTGTGGATATTGGCCAGAGCCAGGGCGGTTTCAGACATTTCTATTTGTTGCGGCCCAACCTCGCCGCCGCCACTCTCGGCAGGGATAAGGTCCATCCCGCAAATGGGGCAATCGCCCGGTTCGGGCTGCATAATCTGCGGGTGCATAGAGCAGGTCCACAGCTGGTTTTCCTCCTCGTGATTGTGTTCTTCTGTAGTGGCTGTTTCGACATTTTTTTCAGACGAATTGCCACCAAAGAACAGATAGCCAAGGAGCAATCCTGCTAACACTAATCCGGTGTAAATGATATATTTCTTCATCGTTTTTGTTTTAATTTATTCTGAATTATTCACTTAAATAATTAATGTTCGCACTGGCTTGGTAATAGTTTTTTACCGCTTCTATCAGGTTCAGCTCAAAATTTAGCTGTAACTCCTGTACGTCCAGCACATCATTGAAATCTATGGTACCGGTTTCGTAATTCCGCCTGAGGATTTCTTCGGCATCATTGGCTTGCTCGATGTTGAGCAACTGGGTACGGTAGCTTATGCGTGCCTCTGCCCTATTGCTCACCGCGGCTTCCAGGCGCGACACCAATTCGTTGTGCCGGTTCTCCCGTTGTGCATTTAGCTCACGTTGCTTCAGTTCATTTTGCCGCGTAACCGATTTGTATTTATTACCGAAAATTGGAACCGTTATAGAGACCATCGGCATCAGGATATCTTTCCCACTATCCGGGGCTTCCATCGCAGTGGCTTCGCCTACCGAAACGTAATCCAGGCCAAATCCCAGATCGGGCAGGGCTTCCTTTCGGTTCATTTTTTCTGCTTCCCCTACCGATTCATACAGCTTGTCAAAACGCAACAACTCCGGGTGCACCTGTGGAACTTCTGGCAACTGTACCGGGTCTTCCTGTGGCACCGCCAGAGAATCGTAAACTTCTACCGCGGCACCGGGCCTGGTATTGAGCAAGGCATTGAAAGTAGCTTGTTCAGCTTTAAATTCTTCATCGAAGTTTTCAAAACGTTCCCGTAGCTGGTTTTGCCGCATTTGCAGGCGAAGCACATCTACCGATGAAGCTTGGTTCACTTCAAGGGAAGTAAGTGCAAGCTGCTCATAGGCTTCCAGCAGGTCTATATTTTCCTCCAATACGCGTTGCTTTGCCCTAATGGCATAAAGCCTGTAATAATTTTCGGCCACATTTAGCAGCAGTTGCCTCTGGGCCGTGGCGATTTCCACATATTGTGCATCGGCAAGGCTTGATGCATAATTCTCTCTTGCCGTAATAGTCCCAAACCACGGAATCATTTGCTGTACCGATAGTTTGTACTGCTGCGGGCCTGTTCGGGTCTCCGGTTCGCTGGCAAAATAGCCTACGCTGAACTGGGTTTCCGGGAGCACCCCCACTTCTTCCACCTTTTCTTTTGCCGTCTCATAGCGCAGTTCAAAGGCCTGTATGTCCGGGTTGTTTTCCAAAGCCTCGGTAAGATAAGGCTGTAGCTGCTGGGCTGTTCCTGTAAGAAAAAAGAAAAGAGAGACAAGCACCGTCAGCATTCCGCTTCTTCTATTCAATTTTATTATTAAAATATCTTTTGATTTCATAGTAAAAAGCTTTCTTCTAATTTCTATTTTCTATTCTCTTGTCATTATTCGCCGTCTCCAGGGTTTTTAAACCGGCCTCTTTTCTCCAACTAAACAACACCGGCACTACAAACAATGTGATTAGTGCTATAGACATACCTCCAACCGCGGGGATGGCCATAGGGATCATAATATCGCTGCCACGCCCCGAAGACGTCAGTACGGGCAGGAGTGCCAGGATTGTTGTAGCCGTGGTCATCAAGGCGGGGCGAACACGCTTGGACCCTGCTTCCACTACTGATTTACGGATTTCCTTTCGGCTCTTGGGCTCGTTCCGGTCAAAAGTTTGGGTAAGGTAGGTACCCATTACAACGCCATCATCAGTAGCGATACCAAAGAGGGCGATAAAGCCTACCCATACCGCCACACTCAGGTTTATGGTTTTTATCTGAAACATATGCCGAAGGTTTTCGCCAAAAAAGTCGAAAT
Organism: Salegentibacter sp. Hel_I_6; assembly: GCF_000745315.1. Taxonomy (NCBI): domain Bacteria; kingdom Pseudomonadati; phylum Bacteroidota; class Flavobacteriia; order Flavobacteriales; family Flavobacteriaceae; genus Salegentibacter; species Salegentibacter sp. Hel_I_6. The sequence continues at coordinate 262,325 of NZ_JQNQ01000001.1, forward strand.
TCAGGAACCAACCCTGGCCATAGAGCCAAATGAGGATAAACCCACCGGAAAATGCCACCAGGATGCCGCTAAAGATCATCAATGAGGTCGAAACCTTTTTGAACTGGAAATACAGGATCAAAAAGATGATCATCAGTGCCAGTGGCACCACAACACTCAGCGTTTTTTCAGCGCGAATCTGGTTTTCGTAAGTCCCCGTGAATTTATAGCTGAGGCCTTTGGGCACGCTAAGCTCCCCGTTATTGATTTTATCCTGAATAAGGGCCTGGGCATTTTCTACTACATCCACTTCGGCAAAACCATCGAGTTTATCGAAAAGCACATAGCCAATAAGGAAGGTATCTTCACTCTTTATTATCTGCGGCCCCTGCTCGTAACGGATATCTACCAACTCATCTAACGGCACCGGCGAGCCGCCCTCAACCGGAACATAGATATTGCCCATATCTTCCGGGCTGTCCCGCAATTCCCTTGGGTAGCGCACGCGTACACCGTAGCGTTCGCGTCCTTCCACCGTTTGACTTAGGCGTTTTCCTCCCACAGCAACCTCCAAAAGTTGCTGAACTTCTTCTATGCTAATACCATAACGAGCCAAACGTTCACGCTTGATATCAAGAAGCAGGTAAGGTTTTCCAACAATACGGTCGGCAAAAACGGCTTCGTCTTTTACACCTTCCACTTGCTTTAACAGGTCTTCCAGTTGGAGTCCAAAATCTTCTATTTGTCGAAGGTTTTGCCCCTGCACTTTGATTCCCATAGGTGCGCGCATCCCCGTTTGAAGCATTACCAGCCGTGTCTCGATGGGCTGGAGCTTGGGCGCCGAGGTTACCCCCGGCAGCTTGGTGGCGGCGGTGATCTCGTTCCAGATATCATCTGGCGACTCTATTTCGGGGCGCCAGTTACGGTAATATTCCCCGTCATCATCTGGAATGAGCTGTTTGTTTTTTACGCGGTGGAATTCCACGATTTCGCTGTCATTATAACTGCCAGCTGCATCTTCGTCCACCTCTAAACTTGGGTTTATTGCCAATTTGCCATTTTTTAACATAAATAAACCGTCTTCATTTACCTGGTAGCGCTGGCGTTCGCCGTGTTCATTCAGCATATATTCAGGTTTGTATTGGATTGTATTTTCATACATGGATATAGGTGCAGGGTCCAGGGCAGACTCTGTACGACCTGCCTTGCCCACTACCGTCTCAATTTCCGGGATAGCGGCCACGGCCATATCCAGCTGCTGCAAGACCCGCTTGTTCTCCTCTACACCTGCATGGGGCAGCGAAGTGGGCATCAACAAGAAGGAGCCTTCATTGAGTGAGGGCATAAATTCCTGCCCAATGTTGCGCATAATCATAAAACCGAGAATAACCAAAACGGTGGGCACCGACAAGAACAACAACTTATTGCGCAAGGCCCAATTGAGGATGCGGGTATAAAATTTTTGGAACAGGGCAAAAACACCCAGCAAACCAAAGGATATAATCCCTACCACAATAAAATTCCAGAAAACACTTTTTTCCAGACCCAACGGACGCCAATACTCGGCTAAAAGTAGCACTATGGCGAAAGCCGAAATAGCTATATTGATAACATTTGATCTTTTGGAACTAATTTTCTTTTTAAGAAGCAGTATTCCGGTTACGCCAAAAGCAATTAGGACAATACCGATGAAATATCCAAAAACAATAGCGGTAAGCCCTGCAATTATCAGAATCCCCTGTATTACCCAGCCCGCGGAAGTACGCCGGGTCCGTTTCTTAAAGAAAGATGCGGCAAATGGCGGAATAAGGAAAAGCGCAACCACTAGGGAAGCCACCAGTGCCATGGTCTTGGTAAATGCCAGTGGGCGGAACAGTTTCCCCTCTGCCCCCACCATAGTAAAGACGGGAAGGAAACTGATAATGGTGGTAAGCACGGCCGTCATAATTGCCCCGGAAACCTCGGCAGTGGCATTGTACACGATTTCATTCGTGGTCAAATATTTCCGTTCTTTGTCCTGATCGAGATGCCGGATGATATTTTCAGATAAGATCACGCCCACATCCACCATGGTCCCAATAGCAATGGCAATACCGGAAAGGGCCACGATATTGGCATCGACATTAAAGAACTTCATCGAGATAAAGACCATTAAAACCGCTACTGGCAATAAACCGGAAATGAGGATGGAGGCCCGTAGGTTAAAAACCATAACGATAATTACGAGTACCGTAATCAGGATTTCCAATGTAAGGGCTTCATTAAGCGTGCCCAGGGTTTCCTGAATCAGTTGCGTACGATCGTAAAATGGAACAATAGTTACCTGCGACTCGCGACCATCTTCCAGCACCTTGGTGGGCAGGCCGGGGCTAAGTTCATTTATTTTATCCTTTACATTATTGATTACTTCCAGCGGATTTGCGCCATAACGAGCCACAACCACTCCGCCAACCACCTCGGCACCTTCTTTGTCCAGGATACCACGGCGGGTTTCCGGACCCAGGTTTACTTTGGCAATGTCGCTTATTTTGATACTGGTAAATTCTTCTGAAGTTACCACGGCATTTTCAATATCTTCTATTTCCTGAACGTAGCCCAGCCCACGTACCAAATATTCGGCCTGATTTATTTCCAAGGTTTGTGCACCAATATCACGGTTGGTTTCCTTTACGGCCTTTACCACCTGTGCCAGGGAAATATCGTATTGACGCATCAGTTCGGGATCCACATCTACCTGATATTCCTGCACATAGCCACCTATGGATGCAACTTCGGAAACCCCGCTGGCACCGGAAAGTCCATATTTCACATAATAATCCTGAATGCTTCGCAGTTCGTGCAAATCCCAGCCCCCGGTAACATTGCCATCTTTGTCACGTCCTTCTAAGGTGTACCAAAAAACCTGGCCCAGCCCGGTAGCATCGGGACCCAGGGCAGGGTTTACACCTTCGGGAAGCAGGTTTGCCGGCAGGGAATTGAGTTTTTCCAAAATCCGGCTACGGCTCCAGTAGAACTCAATATCCTCTTCAAAAATGATATAAATACTGGAAAACCCAAACATAGAGGAACTCCGGATGGTTTTCACACCGGGAATTCCCAGGAGCGAAGTAGTAAGGGGATAGGTAATCTGGTCTTCTATATCCTGGGGGGATTTCCCCTCCCATTTGGTAAAGACAATTTGTTGATTCTCGCCAATATCGGGGATGGCATCTACCGCCACGGGATCGCGCGGAATTAAACCGGTTTCCCAATTAAAAGGGGCATTTACCACGCCCCAGCCTACAAAAAGGACTAGGAGGATAATTGCTACTAGTTTGTTTTCTATAAGAAATTTTATGCCTTTATTTAGCATCTTTATTGATAATTAAACAGTTATACATTGAATAACTTTCTGATAATATCAGAAAATTAAACACAACAAAGTAAGCCCAAGATGGAAGTAACCATAGAGCAAATCTTTCCGATAATTATCGGAAACTGTTTAAAATCAAATTAAATAAGTTTCGTGTAGTTTTTGTACGTTCCTTACAAGATAAGGAGGTGTATAATCTCTAAATGGAACAATGTTCTTATCCAGTCCATCAAAAAGATTAATATAAGTATAAAAGAAAGTAGCAACAAAGGCTTGATGCTCAAAGCTTAAATTGGTGTAAGATGTTTTTAAATCATCTTGACCGTCATTCACTATTTGTGCATCTGAACAGCAAGATTTTTCCGAAAAACCTGCTTCACAACTTTTTTGGGATGATTGATTTTCCATTCCACAGGTTTGAGCATTATGAAATAAAGCAAAATCAACCAAAGAATCTCCACAATAATGCATATCTACAGTAAACGACATAGTGGTAACAAATACCAAGCTCGCTAAGGCTACAGATAATATTTTATGGAAAAATGATTTCATAAGACTGCAAATATATATAATATATATAAAACAACGAAATATAAAAACATTAATAATTCTTTTCGTTATGTTAAACTTTTACTTCCTATACTATTTTCGACAAAAAGAGAATCAAATTTCTAAAAATATGATAAATATCATATTACCGTCGTCTTTTTTTGCAGTATCTTCGGTTAAATAAGGTGTTAAAAAACACATTACTAAAAATTATATTAAAAATATAGTTAACATTTGTTATTTTTTTTATATTCGTATTATGCAAAGCTTTAATAAAATAATAGCTGTTTCATTGGTACTTGCAGTAATGTTTGCTTCATCGTCTTTTACTGTGAATATGCATTTCTGCTGTGATAAACTCGTGGATATGGCGGTTTTAAATAAAGCTCAGGTTTGTGATAATGCGGTGAAGGCTCAGACCAATCCTTCAAAAAAATGTTCGTTCGAAAAAAAAGGTTGCTGTGCTAATAAATCTATAGTTAAAGAAAGTGGCGATAACTTTCAAAAAGCTTCATTTGAGATGGAAAATCATAAACTGATTTTCCTACACACATTTTTTTACACTTACGTAAATCTATTCGAAGGGTTGGAACAAAATATAATCCCTTTTAGGGATTATGACCCACCCCTCATACCGAAAGATTTTCAAGTACTCCACGAGGTATATTTAATTTGATTTCATCCTAAGTAGGTTCTTTTTCAAACAACCTACCTTATATGTTGGCCTGTACTACGCAAAGGCTAACAACTGGTGCGCTCTATCCTGAGCATACCACACTTTCAACTATTTGAAAAACAGAAATTTATAATCTATTAGAATAAATACCATTCTAAGAATAAATAATTAATACTATGGATTTACAGAAAGAATTCTGGATAAAGAATATGGTATGTAGCCGTTGTCTAAAAGTAATAACGCAAGAACTGGAAGAGATGGGAATAACCGTACTCTCTTTGGAATTAGGTAAACTATTGGTTGAATCTTCAAAAAACACCAACACGGAGGTTACGTATAAAGTTACCAAAGTACTTCATTCCAATGATTTTGAAATAGTACAAAGTGAAGGGGAAATGCTGGTTGAAAAAGTAAAAATGATTCTAATCCAACTGCTTACTCAGTTACCACTTCATTTGAAAACAAATACTTCAGAACATTTGTCTTCAACGCTCAACAGGGATTATAAAATACTGAGCAGGCTGTTTTCTAAAAATGAAAACACCACCATTGAAAAATACTTTATAAAACTGAAAATTGAAAAAGTAAAAGAACTTATTCAATTAAAACAATATTCTTTTTCAGATGTGGCATATATGCTGGATTATAGTAGCATTAACCATTTATCAAGACAGTTTAAAGAGATTGTGGGAATGAGTATGAGCGACTATAAAAACACAGAAAAATGGAAACGAAATTTCTATGATGAAATTATATAAATAACAACGAAAGTTATGCAGATGAAGTAGCATAAAAACAGATAGCTTTCGTGTTAATTATAATATTAAAAACCCTAAAGCCCGAACTCCCTAAGGCTTGTGTTGATAATCCCCCAATTACAACATAAGCCAGTTCAGGTCTTAAAAAGGCGAGGAATAAACATTAATTAAAATAAAAAACAATGAAAAATCACTGGTTATGGATGGTCCTCGGTTGTGGACTGCCGCTTTTACTCATCTTTTTAGCACCATCTATTGGAATTGGTGGTGGCACCTGGCTTTTTGCATTTATTATAATAATGTTCGCAGTACACTTGTTAATGCCCATGCGGCACGGGAGCCATACGCACGGATTGTCCAATGAGAACTTAAAAAAGAAGGATAAAAAAAAAGAAGGACAACATCACTAAAATTTATGTTATGAAACGAAAATTTCAAATTAATGGTATTAGTTGCGGCGGCTGCATTAGCAGGGTCAAAAAGACATTGGAAGAACATCCAAAGATTGAAAAGGCAGAAATTTTTCTGGCACCAAAAGGAGCTACAATCATCACTATGAAGGAAACGCTTTCAGTAGATGAATTACAAAAACAACTCAGCAACCTTGAGGGTTACACAATTGAAAAACTATAAAAGTAACTTAAAATCAAAAATTATGTTTTTTCACGACGGAAGTTTCGGAGGTATGCACCTGATATGGTGGATTATTTGGATGGCGTTTATCATTTGGATTTTCTTTATCCCAACTGATATCCCATACCAAAAACCAAAAAAAGAAAAGCCATTGGACATCCTAAAAAACAGGTTTGCCAAGGGCGAAATTTCAAAGGAGGAATTTGAAGAATCCAAAAAATTATTAAAATCAGATAACCAATCTTAAAACATATAAATTATGTATCGATTAAATGTAAAAAAATTCGGTTTTGCCCTCGGTCTAACAGTATCCTTAATTTATTTGGGCTGTATGATCGTGATGGCTACAGCAGGACAGGAAGGAACGATTATATTTTTCAACAGCCTTTTACACGGTCTGGACACCAGTAATATTATAAGAATGGACGTGCCACTATTAGAAGCATTTTTTGGTATTGTGCAAAGCTTCATTTTAGGCTGGTTGATTGGAGCGTGTATTGCGGCATTTTATAATGCCCAAATAAAAAACAGATGATTTTGCATTAAATAGGATTGTTTAATCGAAAGTTTAGATAAGGCCCTCTTGAATTTAGAACATAATTATATCAAAGATTCATAAACCGCTAAAAATGATAAACAGTAATACTTATAAAAATATTAAGATCATTTTGACTCATTTATTTATTGGGGCAGGTATTTTTTATTTCCTGGTACACCCTTTTACAATGGTAATCTACTGGTTTGAGTTCAGTGATACGCCCTTCTCTTTCCCCTTGTTTCAGCAAGTCTTAGAAGAACGTTTTTTGGAATCTTTCAGTTTCAATATGCGGGGCATGGGCGGACTCTTAACTTTATTGGGAGGATTCTTGGGGATAGTTTCAGGTTTATTCTGGATAAACCTGAAAAAGAAAAATGAAATTATTGGCACACAACAGCGGCTGCTTGTTCGTGATATTGAAGAATTAATCCAGGCCGGTGAAAATGAACGGGTGGAATTCAAATCTTCCATACGCTATGATTATTACCGTAAAACAACCAATCGGGAACTGGAGTTGGTCATTGCCAAAACCATTGTGGGCTTTATGAATGCCAAGGGTGGAAAACTTATAATTGGTGTTGATGACGACGGAAATGTTCTGGGATTGGAAAAAGATTATAAAACTCTAAAGCATAAAAACATGGATGGGTATGAACGTGCGGTGTTCAGGATTATCTCTACACAATTGGGTCACGAGGCTTGTTTCAGCAACCATATTTCGTTCTACAGTATTGATGAGAAAGATGTGTGCGTGGTGGATATCGAACCTTCCAACGAACCGGTTTATGTGAGTGATGAAGGAAACACCACTTTTTATGTACGCACAGGAAATGCTACGTATCCACTATCGGTAAAAGAAACAGTGGATTATTTAAAAACCAAAAAGCTTAAGCTTATGCAATACAACTAGTTTATAAGAGAGGTTGGAAATGAAATATCCAAAATGATTCGATTACTAAATTCTTTGGCTTGACATGTAAATCTAATTCGGACAGAATTAGTGGAATTAAACCCGAAATCAGAGATTAAAAAGACGAAAAAAATGAAAATACTATTGGCCATAGATGGTTCAGATTTTAGTAAAGTAGCCATTCACGAACTTATAAAAATGACCCTATCCTCAAATAGTGAAATTCATATTATAAATGTTTATGAAGTTCCGAAAACAACCGGCCTGGGATTGCATACTATGGGCGGCAGGATAGGAAATTACATAGAAGAAATTAGAAGTAACGCTCAAAAATTGGGAAACAAAATCGTTTCAGAAGCTTTCGATAAAATCAAGGCCGAAAACAAGGCACTTACCATAACCACAAGTGTTGTTAGTGGCCTGCCCAAAAGTACTATTTATGAAAAAGCAGAAAATTGGGGTGCAGATTTAATTGTAGTAGGCTCTCAGGGTCACGGTGCTTTTTCTCGCTTAGTATTGGGCTCAGTATCCCAATATTTAACCACAAATGCCAAATGTTCAGTACTGATTGCAAGAGATAGAAATAAAAAATGAAAGAAAAGCAAACACATAGCATTACGTTGGAATCCACCTGTAAGATAACAGATGAGATATGTCTTCCCGATACTAAATTACCTCGTGTGGTTATCGTTGGTGGAGGATTTGCAGGTTTGGCATTGGTTGAGAAACTGAAACACAAAGAAGTTCAAGTGGTTTTACTCGATAAAAATAACTTCCATCAATTTCAACCTTTATTATATCAAGTGGCAACGAGTGCCCTGGAGCCTGACAGTATTGTATTTCCATTCAGAAAACAAATCAATGGCTATAAAAATGTTTTCTTTCGTTTGGCTGAAGTTGAGGAAATTCAACCTGATTCAAATACTATATTGACCAATAAGGGAAGTGTTTCTTATGACTATTTAGTGTTGGCTACTGGCACGACCACCAATTTCTTTGGGATGGATTCTGTGGCCGAAAATAGTTTGGGGATGAAGGATATTCGCGATTCCCTCAACATCCGTCATATGATGTTGCAAAATTTGGAACAGGCAGCTATTACTTGTGATGATAAAGAACGCGACGCGCTGACAAATTTTGTAATTGTAGGTGGTGGTCCAGCAGGCGTAGAAATGGCAGGAGCATTGGCTGAATTCTGTAAATATATTCTACCCAAAGATTATCCAGAGTATCCTGCTTCCATTATGAACATTTATTTAATAGAAGCCATTGATGAGTTGTTAAGTACAATGTCTGATAAAGCATCTTCGAAAACCCTCAAATATTTAGAGGATTTAAATGTAAAAGTATTATTAAATGAAGCTGTAAGCAATTATGATGGAAAGGAAGTCACTACCAAAAGTGATAAGACCATATTGGCTAAAAACCTTATCTGGACGGCTGGCGTAAAAGGACAATTCCCAAATGGTATTGATGGAAAACACGTAGTCAGAGGCAACCGTATTAAAACCAATGCCAATTTAAAAGTAGAAGGCTACGAAAATATTTTTGCCATAGGTGATATCGCAGCACTCATTTCCAAAGAAACCCCAAAAGGACATCCACAAGTAGCACAGACCGCTATTCAACAAGGTAAATACCTGGGCGATTCGATATTAAATATCATAAATAACAAATCCATAAAACCTTTCAAATATAAAGATAAAGGTTCCTTAGCAACCGTAGGTAAACGCAAGGCAGTTGCCGATTTGGGCAAATTTAAATTTGCAGGCTATTTCGCCTGGTTGCTGTGGTCCGTTGTTCACTTGATGTCCATAAGTGGATTTAGAAATAGATTGATGGTTGGTTTTAATTGGGCGGTAAGTTATTTCACTTATGAAAAGAGCAACCGCCTGATTATTAGAAACTTTAAACCGAAATCTTCGGTTAAAAACAGAACAAAATAATTTTGAAATGAAAAACACCACAGATAAAAATAATAAGCTTTCCCTAATAGGTTCCATATCTCTTGGTACAGGCGTAATGATTGGTGCTGGCATATTTGTCCTTATGGGGCAAATAGCAGAGTTGGTGGGTGATCTATTTCCCATTGCATTTATTGCAGGTGCTGTTGTGGTGGGTTTTAGCTCATATTCCTATGTCAAGTTTTCAAATGCTTTTCCATCGTCTGGAGGTGTGGTTAAATTCCTTAACAAATCCTATGGACCTGGAACAACAACAGGGTTTTATTCTTTGCTGATGTACGTATCAATGGTAGTTTCCGAAAGTCTGGTGGCGGGCACTTTTGGAGCATATACGTTGAGACTATTTCCCGAGTCCTATGCAGGTTATGCCTCTACCCTGGGTGTTGGGCTAATTGTTGTTGCTTATATAGTGAACATCCTGGGCAATAAGGTTATTGGTGCCACCGCGACATTTACCGCTATTATAAAGGTAGTGGGAATAGCAATTTTAGCTATTGCCGGCCTTGCAATTTCAGGTTTTGCCGATATTACGGGAAACTATATTCCCAAAAATACTGAGACATTACCACAAGGCTTCGGATTTGTGGCCGCTTTGGCGTTATCTATCCTTGCTTATAAAGGCTTTACCACTATCACGAACCAAGGAGCCGATATTAAAAACCCGCATAAAAATCTTGGTAGGTCTATCGTGTTTTCCATACTTATCTGCACACTGATATATGTAGCCTTGGCATTAGCTGTTGCGGGAGGTTTAAGCATTCCTGAAATAATCGAAGCTAAAGATTATGCCCTTGCAGCCGCCGCAAAACCTGTTTTTGGGGAATGGGGTTCCTGGATTACCATTGGCATTGCCATTATTGCCACGGTTTCTGGGGTCATTGCCAGTATCTTTTCCTCTTCACGCTTGTTGGCAATGCTCAGCAATATGAAACAGGTGCCTTCTTTAACCAAACTTGGTAGCTTAAAAAATCCAGCACTAGTATTCACGTCTTCCCTCGCCATTTTACTGACCGTGCTTTTCGATTTGACAAGGATAGCATCCATTGGGGCTATTTTTTACCTTATTATGGATATCGCTATCCATTGGGGGCTGTTCCGTCACCTTAAAAACAAAGTGGTTTTTCAGCCTATCATCCCATTAATAGCCATCGTATTGGACATTGCGGTATTGGCAGCTTTTCTTTATATAAAATATCTGAACGATCCTTTGGTGCTTATCGTAGCAGCGATTGGGATTGTTCTAATACTTGTGGCGGAACGCCTTTTTATGATTTCACATACAGACGATGAAGGTAATATGCCGATGGGAATGAAGAATACAAGTGACAAAAACAAAAAAACATAATTAATTAAAAACAATTTATATGAAAAATGTAGCAGTTATAGGTTACGGAGTCATTGGAAAAAGGGTGGCAGATGCCATCAACTTACAAAACGATATGAAGCTTTCGGGAGTATGTGATATCATCAGCGATTGGCGTATTCAAAATGCCGTAAGAAAGAATTACAACATATACGCAGCAACTCAAGATGCAGCTGATAATATGAAATCTGAAGGGATTTCTGTTAAAGGCAATATGCAGGAACTTTTAAAGAAATCAGACCTTGTAGTGGACTGTACGCCTAAAAAGATTGCTGCTCAAAATGTAGCGATTTATAAAGAACAGAATATAAAATTTATTTTGCACGGTGGCGAAAAACACGAAACCACAGGGCATTCCTTTAGTGCAGAAAATAATTACAAATCCGCTCTAAACTTGAATGCGACAAGAGTAGTTTCTTGTAATACTACGTCTATTTTAAGAACCTTGACCGCTTTAAAAAGAGCCGATTTATTGGATTATGCCAGAGGTACACTTTTAAGAAGAGCTACAGACCCTTGGGAAAGTCATTTAGGTGGTATTATGAATACGATGGTTCCCGAAAAAGATATCCCAAGCCATCAAGGTCCAGATGCTAAAAGTGTTGACCCAGAACTGGATGTCATCACCGCAGCGGTAAAAGTACCCGAAACATTGAGCCATATGCACTACTGGAATGTGAAATTGAAAAAGCAGGCGACAAAGGAAGAAGTGCTAAATGCTTTCAAAACTTCAAGTCGTATTAAATTAATTCAATATGACCAAGGTCTGGTTTCTAACAATACCATTAAGGAAATGTTCTTGGATATGGGAAGACCTTGGGGCGATATGTATGAAGTTGCGCTGTGGGAAGATATGCTCAAAGTACAGGGAGATGAACTTTTTTATGCCTATGTAGTCGATAACCAAGCCATTGTAATCCCGGAAACAATCGATGCTATTAGGGCATTAACTGGAATTGAAACAGATGGTACAAAATCCATAGCCAAAACAAATGAAAGTTTAGGAATCCATTAAATACTATCAAAATGAAAACAGACAAGAATATAGTAGAACTTTTAGGAGAAAAAGCAGACTTCTATTTAGAACACGTTTGTGAAAAAATAACAAAGGATGAATTGCAAGTGCCAAGCAAAAATAGTTTAGAAAAAGTATTTGGCAATAGCAACAGAAATTCACAGGTACTTCGTAGCCTTTCCCAATTATACAATCACGGAAATCTGGCAGGAACTGGTTATTTAAGTATCCTTCCTGTTGACCAAGGTATTGAGCATAGCGCGGCCTTTTCATTCTATAAAAACCCAGATTATTTCGACCCAGAGAACATTATAAAACTCGCCCTTGAGGCCGGTTGTAATGGGGTGGCTTCCACGTTTGGGGTTTTGGGTTTGAATGCCCGAAAATATGCCCATAAAATCCCTTTTATCGTTAAGATTAACCACAATGAACTGCTTACCTACCCGAACAAATATGACCAAACACTCTTTGGTAAGGTAAAAACCGCTTGGGATATGGGAGCAATTGCCGTAGGAGCTACGATTTATTTTGGTTCAGCGGAAAGTAACAGACAACTCAAAGAAATAGCAGAGGCTTTTGAAGAAGCTCATAATCTTGGTATGGCTACCATTTTATGGTGCTATACACGAAATGAAGCTTTTAAAACCGAAAAAGAAGATTACCACGCGGCTGCCGATGTTACTGGGCAGGCCAATCATTTGGGCGTAACTATTCAAGCGGATATCATCAAACAAAAATTACCAACCAATAATTTCGGGTTTAAAGAAATAGGATTTGGAAAATATGATGATGAAATGTATAAAACGTTGACGACAGACCATCCCATTGACCTTTGTCGATTACAGGTAGCAAATTGTTATATGGGTAAAATAGGACTGATAAATTCTGGCGGTGGTTCTAAAGGGAAGTCCGATTTAGTTGATGCTATAACTACTGCCGTCATCAATAAAAGGGCTGGTGGCTCTGGGCTGATAATGGGAAGAAAAGCATTTCAAAAGCCTTTTAGCGAAGGCGTGAAAGTATTACAATCTGTTCAGGAAGTTTATTTGGACGATAAAATTAGTATAGCATAATCAACAGAATGTTTGATACAGAGATAAAATCATTAAAATCACTTAACCACTACCTCCTTAAACTGGTAGAAAGCCGTCTATGGCTTAAAGTAATCATTGCCTTATTTTTAGGTGTTGGATTTGGTCTGCTATTGAGTCCACAAAATGGATGGATTTCTAAAGAAACAGCAGATATCGCGGGGAATTGGCTGGCATTGCCCGGTGTACTATTTCTGAAACTGGTTCAAATGATTATGATTCCGTTGATTGTGGCTTCCATCATCACAGGAATCGCAAGTAATGATAAGGACAGTTTAAAAAAATTAGGTGGTGGTGTTTTACTATATTTTTTGGGCACAACAATAGTTTCGGTTAGCATTGGTACGATACTATCCCAAATTTTTAGACCGGGTCGTTTTCTTCATCAACAAGCACTAAAAGAGCATAATGAAATTACGGCAGTTTCAACTGATGAACCCGAGCTTTCCTTCGGAGTTGAAACGATTCCTGATGCCATCTCAAACCTGCTTCCTGAAAATCCATTGGCATCTATGGTAAGTGGTGAAATGTTAAGTATTGTCATTTTCACAATCATTATTGGTGTAGCTGTGCTATCTCTTGAAAATGATTTACTGCGCCCAGTAAAGCTGCTTCTAAGTGCCATTCAGGAAGTCTGTATGACGGTGGTAAAATGGTCTATGTTATTAGTCCCTATTGCTGTTTTCGGACTTATGGCACAGCTTACCTCTAGTGTTGGTTTAAGTTCTCTTTCCGGTCTCACCTATTATGTTGGCGTCGTCCTGCTCGGTCTATTACTTTTGGTAATTTTCTATTTAGGGCTAATTGTGCTTCTTGGAAAAGCAAACCCTATGCATTTCTTAAAAAAAATAAGGGACGTTCAATTATTGGCCTTTTCAACCACAAGCTCTGCGGCCGTGATGCCACTTTCCCTTCAAACAGCCGAAGAAAAATTAAAGGTGGACAAGACCATTAGCAATTTTATCATTCCCATTGGCGCAACCGTCAATATGGATGGTACTGTACTTTATCAAACGATAACAACCCTTTTTATAGCCCAAGCCTATGGACTGGAAATGAGTTTACTCAATATTATTGTGGTCATTGTAACTATCGTTGCTGCTTCAATCGGCACACCTGCCATTCCCGGAGGTGGTGTGGTGATACTCGCTTCTGTTTTGGGAAGTGTTGGTATCCCAGCCGAAGGCATCATCATTATTATTGGTGTAGAAAGATTGTTGGGAATGTTCAGGACTGCTGTAAACGTAACGGGTGACCTTACAGCTTGTATGGTTTTTAATAGGTTGTATGGTATAAAAAACATTGAAATTCTTAAAAAAGAAGCTTTATAACTATGGATAGTACTATAAAACATATAGGTGTATTTACCTCTGGAGGTGATAGTCCAGGGATGAATGCAGCCTTGTACGCCATTACAAAAACGGCTGAAGTAAATGGTATAAACGTAAGCGGCTTTCGAAAAGGATATGAAGGATTGATAGACGGTGACTTGGTTCAATTAAAATCGCACGAATTACAAAAACTGACCCAAAAGGGTGGCACTATCCTTAAGACAGCCCGAAGCAAACGTTTTCTCGAACTGGAAGGTCGAAAAAAAGCCTTGCAAACTCTAAATGTAAACAAAATAGACGCTTTAATTGCCATTGGTGGTGATGGTACATTTAAAGGATTACTTGCTTTTTCAGAGATATGCGATATCCCATTCATAGGGATTCCCGGAACTATTGACAACGATATTTCGGGTACGGATTACACCCTTGGTTTCGATTCCGCAGTTAACACAGCCATTGAAAGCATTGATAAAATAAGGGATACTGCCGAATCTCACAATCGGGTATTTATCGTGGAAGTAATGGGTAGAGATTCTGGCTATATCGGCATTCATTCAGGATTGATGGTTGGCGCTGATGCCATACTCATCCCAGAGAGCGATACCGACTTTATTAACCTTTTGGATAAGGTAAAACATTACGATAGCGACGATGCTTTTCTAATCGTAGTTTCTGAAGGTGACGAAATTGGTGCCGAACTTGTTTCTTCAAAAATAAAGGAAGTCAATCCCAATGTCGATTTACGCATAACGAAGCTTGGCCACGTGCAACGAGGTGGAAACCCATCTGCTTTAGATAGAATGCTTGGTATTAGGCTTGGAGTGGCAGCAATAGATGCACTTTTGCAAGGGAAAAACAACGTAATGGTAGGGATTTTAAACAATCAATTGCACTTAACACCTTTTGAAGAGGTGGTTAAACAACATAAAATAAATGATGAGCTACAGGATCTTTTGAAACTATTTAGCTCATAAAACAAGAAAAATGAAAAAGTATAAAGAAGAAAGGCCTTGGGGAAACTTTGAACGCTTTACCCATAATGAGGTAAGCACCGTAAAGATACTCACGGTTATTCCAAACGAAGAACTAAGCCTCCAGTTTCACCACAACAGGGAAGAATTCTGGAGGGTACTGGAAGGAATGGGAAGTTTCGTAATAGGCGACAAAACAACAGTGGGCCAAAAAGGAGACGAATTTTTTATTCCAAAAGAAACCGTACATCAAATAAAAACATCAGATTCTTCGGTAAGCATCCTTGAAATAGCCTTTGGCAATTTTGATGAAAACGATATTGTTAGACTGGAGGATAAATACAACAGGGAAGACCCAAAATAATACAGAGACATGGAACATACAATTCAGATTAATACAGAAGTACCCATAGAAAAATTAGGGATCCTACTTAGTCCCACTAAATTGGAATTTGAAAATAACGGCGTGCTCAATCCTGGAATATTTCAAGAGGGTGAAGAGGTGCATATCTTTTACCGTGCGGTGGAAGATGGCAATTACTCTACCATTGGATATGCCAAAACCAATGAGCATTTAGATCTCATAGAAAGGAAATCAAGCCCGTTAATAACTCGTGATTTTGATTATGAAAAACATGGTGTGGAAGATGCTCGTATTGTTAAAATTGAAGATACCTATTATTTAACTTATACAGCTTATGACGGGTTCAATGCCATGGGTGCTTTGGCTACCTCCAAAGACATGAGACATTTCGATAAAAAAGGGATTATTACTCCAAAATTGAATTACAAGGAATATAAATACCATCTTGAATGTTGTAGTCAGGAAAAGTTAAACCCAAAATACTATCACTATTACAACCTTTTTGCTAGCATAGGTTTAGCAGATGAAAAACATAGATTTTTACGGGACAAGGATATTGTACTCTTCCCAAAAAAAATCAACGGGAAATTCGTCATGCTCCACCGTATATGGCCGGGAATACAAATAGTACAATTTGAAAAATGGGAAGACCTTACCAAAGAATTTTGGATAAATCATATAAGGAACCTCACCGATCATATCCTTATGGATCCGTTCTTCGATTTTGAAGTGAATTATCTGGGTGCGGGAGGCGCACCCATAGAAACAGAAGATGGTTGGCTGATAATATACCACGGGGTTTGTGAAACCAACATCGGAAAAACGTATCACGCGGCAGCTGCGCTATTGGATATTGAAGACCCTACAAAAGTAATCGGGAGGTTGCCTTATCCCTTGTTTTCCCCTTCAGAAAAATGGGAATTAGAAGGAGTGGTGAACCACGTGGTATTCCCTACGGGAACCTCATTGTTTGATGATGATCTCTATATCTATTATGGGGCAGCAGATAAACATATTGCTGTGGCCAAACTAAGCCTCAAACAATTATTGGGTGAGCTAAAAAAACATCCTTCACAGAAAAACACACCATAGTAGATAGCTGATAACGATTAATGTAATAACGAAATTAAAGTAACAAAATAGGTAACAGGAAACTATTGCACAAAAATCAAAATTATGGACACAACCCTAAAAATGATACTCATTTCTTCCTTTCCTCCCAGGGAGTGTGGTATTGCTACATTTTCACAAGACCTTGTCAACGCCGTGAAGAATATTTATGGCTGTACACTGCCTGTGGAAGTATATGCTTTGGAAAACGATCCGGAAAGATGTAAGGATAAAGATGATGTTACAGATACATTGCACAGCCCCACTCTAACCGATTACAGGAAAATCGCCGATGCCATAAACGAACGTACAGATGTGGGGATGGTATGCATTCAGCACGAGTTTGGTCTTTTTGGAGGAGACTATGGGGAGCATATTTTATCGTTCATGCTGGCCGTAAATAAACCCATAGTAACGGTTTTCCACACGGTATTGCCCAACGCGGACAGCAGGAGAAAAAGTATTGTAGCGGCTATCAACGATTTTTCTGAAAGATTAATTGTTCTTACCCATAATTCCCGTAAAATATTAATGAACGAATATGGTATTGCTTCCAAAAAAATTGAAGTGATTCCCCACGGTACACACATTGTTTTATGGAAAGAAAAAGGAACGCTAAAGAAGAAATATGATTTTACGCAAAACATAATCTTATCTTCCTTCGGGCTTCTTAGCGAAAATAAAAGTATTGAAACCGTGCTATATGCATTACCCAAAATTGTGCAAAAACATCCTAATGTATTGTTTTTGGTTTTAGGGAAAACACACCCTGAGGTTTTTAAAAGAGAAGGGGAAAAATACCGGGAAAGATTGGTTACCATTATTGATAAATTGAATCTAAAAGACCATGTAAGGTTTATCAATAAATACCTAGCACTTGAAAAAGTGCTCGAATACCTGAACCTTTCGGACATATACTTATTTTCTTCCAAAGATCCACATCAAGCGGTAAGCGGGACCTTTGTATATGCAATGAGTACAGGCTGTCCTGTGGTCTCCACCCCTATTCCCCACGCAAATGAATTGATAGATGATTCCAACGGGATACTGCTGAATGATTTCAACGATCCCGCACAATTCCAAAAAGCCATTCTCTATTTAATAGAAAATAAAGAGGAAAGGATAAAGATGGGCAAAAGCGCATTTTCTAAACTGCGCGCCACCAGCTGGCAAAATGTGGCCATTGGCTACGGCAGGGTGTTTTGGGAAATAACCAATAAAGATAAAGATCTATGTTATCAACTTCCCCCTGTAAAAGCCGCGCATATCGAAGAGCTCACTACCAATTTCGGAATGCTTCAATTCTCGCACTTTGATACACCCGATCCTTGTTCCGGCTATACTTTAGATGACAATGCCAGGGCATTGATTGCGATGACAATGTACTATGAGAGATATAACAATCCCGATACCTTAAAGCTGGTAACCCGGTATTTGGAGTTTATGGAATTTGTTCAACAAGAAAATGGATGGTTTCAAAACTATGTGGATTTTAACGGTAAAATAACTGCACAGAACAAAGAAGTTAATCTGGAAGATGCTAATGGCCGAGCCTTATGGAGCCTGGGATATGTGGTATCAAACAACCAATTGCTACCTGAGGCTGTTACTGAAAAGGCTAAAAAGTGTCTCGAAAAAGCATTGCCAAACGTTGCCAACTTTACTTCGCCCAGGGCTATCAGTTTTACTTTAAAAGGACTTTACTACTATCACACCACTTCTAATACCAGTATTGAAATATTGACGGAGAAATTAGTGAATAAATTAATGCGATATTATGAGCTTACTTCAGACCAAGACTGGAAGTGGTATGAAGATTACCTCACCTATGCCAATAGTGTCTTACCGGAAGCTATGATGTATGCCTATTTAATTTTAGGGAACAAAAAATATAAAGAAATAGCAGAAGTGACTTTTGATTTCCTGTTGTCCCAATATTTTATGAAAGGTGAAATCCAGGTAATTTCTAATAAGGGATGGTTTCACAAACGCAATCAACGCACTTTTTTTGGAGAACAACCCATAGAAGTAGCCTACACCATTTTTAGTCTGGAGTTGTTTTTTAAAGTAACACAAAAAAGCAAGTACAAAGAACAATTGCAAATTGCCTTTAGTTGGTTTCTGGGCAACAACCATCTTAACCAAATTATGTATAACCCGGTAAATGGGGCCTGTTATGACGGGCTGGAAAAGAACCACATCAATATTAATCAAGGAGCGGAATCTTCCATTTGTTATTTTATTGCCCGATTGGTTATGGATCACTGGGTAACGAAAAGTACAGAACCCTTTCAATTAAAAAAAGGTAAGTTATTTATGTGTGATTGTAATGATGAAAAACAGTGTGAACAACAGGAATATAAAGGAAGAAAGAAAAATATAAAAATTAAAAATTCGATATAGGTGCAAGAAAACCCACACCTAAGAAAGCTCTTATAAACACTTAAATCTTAATTATGGATCGAGTAAAAAATAAAATAGCCATTGTCACGGGAGGTGCCTCTGGCCTCGGAAAATCAAGTGCTATTTTGTTAGCACGTGAAGGAGCAAAAATAGTGATAACAGATTTGGACGAAGAAAACGGAAATGTAGTAGTTCAACAAATTAAAGATAATGGCGGTAAAGCCATATTCATCAAACAAGATGTATCCAAAGAAAATCAATGGAAAAAGGTAATCGATACTGCGCTCAAAACATTTGGAAAACTCCATATTCTGGCTAACGCTGCTGGAATAGCAGTTGGTAAAAACGTGGAAGAGATAACGCTTGGAGACTGGAAAAAACTTTTAAGCATCAATTTGGATGGCAGTTTCCTAGGCACCCAATACGGCATTAAGGCTATGAAAGAGACCGGGGAAGGTGGTTCAATCATTAACTTTTCTTCTATTGAAGGCCTTATTGGCGACCCCAATTTAGCTGCATATAACGCAAGTAAGGGTGGTATAACTTTATTTACCAAGTCTGCTGCACTTCATTGCGCGAAACAGGGTTATGGCATCCGTGTCAATTCCATTCATCCAGCTTATATATGGACACCAATGGTAGAAAATTTCCTTAAAGCCCAAGGTAATTTAGAAGAAGGAAAAAAGCAATTGGAAAGTTTGCACCCTGTTGGACATATGGGAGAGCCAGATGATATAGGTTATGGAGTGGTGTATCTGGCTTCGGATGAATCTAAATTTATGACAGGTTCTGAATTGGTAATCGACGGTGGTTATACTGCACAATAAAAGACAAATTTAAAAAACAATAAATTATGAAAAACATACTCGTACCTACAAATTTTTCCAAAAGCAGCCAGCAGGCTGCACAACTAGGAATAAAACTTGCCCAGACCTTTAAAGCAGAGATCCACTTCCTGCATATGATCCAAACCCCGATGGACTGGGTAGATCTGGATAAAACCAAAGAAAAAAGATATCCCGAAGTTTTGGGAAGAATAGGCGAGGCAAAAACGGAATTAAGGGAACTGGAACGGACTGCCGAGAAAAAAGGCCTAAAATGCAGGACTTTTATAGATTACAACCCTGGTCAGAAAAACATCCTCCACCACTCGGGACATTTTGAACATGATTTTATCGTGACAGGTAGTAGTGGAAAAAAAGGCTTTTTGGGAGAACTTATGGGCAGCTATACCGACCAAATCGTCAGAAATGCCGACGTACCCGTAATCGTGGCCAAGGAAACCGAAGCAAGTTTTCCTTGGCAAAATATCCTTTTTGTTTCCGATTTTCAAGAAGATGTGAGCAGGGCTTTTAAGGAAGTAATCCCACTGGTCCAAAAACTGGATGCAAAGCTAAACCTGCTCCGTATCAATACCGAGACTGACTTTAATAGTATTAACGATGGTCGGGCCCCAATAAAAGATTTTTTAAAAGGTTTCCCTGAACTGGAACAGGCAAAAACCCACGTGTACAATGGCCCGTCGGTGACCGAAGGGGTCAGTCATTTTACAAAACACAACCCGGTGGATATTATCGTGATGAGTACGCATGGAAAAACCGGTTTCCTAAGCCTTTTTTCCAAAAGTGTCGCAGAGGGCGTTGTACAAAAATTTGACCTGCCGGTAATGACTATTAAGGTATAACGATGAATAAACCACTCTTAATAAAAAAAAATTCCGGCGAGTACGAAGCTTTTGATATAAACAAACTCATCAACTCCCTACGTCGCTCACGGGCAGATGAGGATATTATTCAGGATATAGCCCGGAAAGTACAAGAGCAGATTGAAGAAGGAATGACAACCAAAAAAATCTATCAGTTGGCTTTCAAGATGCTAAAACGAAAATCTAGGGTAAGTGCCTCAAAGTACAAGCTCAAAAAAGCTTTAATGGAACTAGGTCCAACCGGTTTTCCATTTGAAAAGTTAGTAGGCAAACTATTGGCACACGAAGGATTTTCAACACAGGTTGGTGTCATAGTTCAAGGCAATTGCGTTCAGCACGAAGTGGATGTGATAGCGCAAAAAGGAAATAAACATTATATGATTGAATGTAAATACCATAGTGACCAAGGCAGGTTTTGCAATGTAAAAATCCCATTATATATCCATTCACGGTTTTTGGACGTGGAAAAGCAATGGAAACACCAAAAAGGTCACGAGGCTAAACTTCATAAAGGCGGGGTTTACACCAATACGCGTTTCACAACCGATGCCATTCAGTACGGGAAATGTGTTGGAATGCTTATGACCAGTTGGGATTATCCAAGAGGAAATGGTCTCAAGGACAGAATAGATAAATCGGGGCTACATCCCTTAACCGCTTTAACAACACTTACCAAAGCTGAAAAAACAAAATTATTGGATCAAGGCATCATACTCTGCAAGGAGCTACACGAAAATCCAGACTTTTTGGAACAAATGGGTATCAGTAAGCTAAGGCAAAATAAGATACTCGAAGATTCAAGAGAATTATGTAGATCCCATTAATTCAAATAATGAATAATTACTAATTTTTAAAAATAATACAAATGAAAACTGAAGAATTGCAAAAACAGGGCAACATAGATTTAGAACCATTTTACCAGGCATTGGAAGATGACTCAAAACTACTTGAAGAAGCCCTTGAGATATTATTGGAAATGGTTCACTTTGAACCTAAATCAGTAAAGAAATTGGCTCTTTTTATTAAAGAGGATTCTCGTAATCTATATAAAGAAATAGTGGAATTGAGCAAATCAAAACAAGATAAAGGAAATACACCTTCCTGCTGTGGTGGACTCTAAATAAATACTATAACGATGAAAAACAAAAAAATAAACATCCACTTTTTGGGAGCGGCAGGCACCGTGACTGGCTCAAAATATTTGGTGGATACAGGAGATAGAAAGATACTTATAGACTGTGGCCTCTTCCAAGGGTTAAAGGAATTACGCCTTAAAAACTGGGAGTACCCACCTGTTAATGTAGGTGATATTGATGCTGTTTTGCTCACCCACGGCCATATGGACCACACAGGTTATCTGCCGAGATTGGTAAAGCAAGGTTTCAAAGGGCCCATCTATGGTACCAATCCCACCTTGGACATTGCAAAAATCATTTTGAATGATAGTGCAAAAATTCAGGAACAAGAAGCAGAACGTGCCAATAAAGAAGGCTATTCCAAACATAATCCTGCTGAACCACTTTACGATTTAAATGATGTAGAAAAAACTATCCCTCATTTTAAAGGAATTCCGCAATCACAATGGATTCCATTGTTTGATGGCATAAGGGCTCGATTTCAATATAATGGACACATTCTGGGAGCAACTTACATTGAGTTGGATGTACACAGGAAACGTTTTGTGTTTTCTGGCGATATAGGCAGAACAAACGATTTATTACTGTTTCCGCCATTAAAGCCAAAAAAGGCAGATGTATTATTTATTGAATCCACCTACGGAGGAAGATTTCATCCTGATGAAGTAGAAGCACTTCCACAGATAGAAAAATTGGTCAATGACACCATCAACAGAGGTGGCAGCCTATTTGTTCCAAGTTTTTCAGTAGAACGTGCCCAATTGATGATGCTGATTTTTTGGAAATTATTGAAAGAGAAGAAAATACCAAAAATACAAATGATAATGGATAGCCCAATGGGAGCAAGTGTATTAGAATTGTTTCATCGCACAAGAGATTGGCACAGGTTGGAAGATAACGAATGTGACGAAATGTGCTCGCACTTTACGGTCGTAAGCAGTTATCGGGAAACAATGGAATTACGAACAGATAATAAACCGAAAATCGTGATTGCAGGAAGCGGAATGCTCACAGGCGGAAGAATGCTAAACTACCTTGAAACACAGGCACAAAACCCCAACAACACCTTGCTTTTTGTGGGTTATCAAGCTGAAGGTACGCGAGGCAGAAAATTATTGGAAGGCGATAAGGAACTAAAAGTCTATGGAAAATGGGTGCCCTTTGATATGGAAGTTGCAGAAATTGAAGGGCTTTCGGCACACGCAGACCACGCAGAACTTATGGACTGGATGGATAAGATAAAAAACAAACCCGAACGTATTTTCATTGTACACGGTGAAAAAGAGAGTGCAGAAGCATTGCAAAAAGGCATCAAGGAAACCTATGGGTGGGATGCAGAAATTCCGCAATTATACACCATCGAAGAAATAGAATAAATCGAAAAATCACAACAACCAATAAAATATGGACACACACTCAAACATATTAAAATATAAACATCTCGGAATCTATACCCAAAACGAAAATGTAGTGTATATGCGCGAAGATTGCCACGTCTGTATTTCAGAAGGGTTTGAGGCACTTACCCGAATAAGAATATCCAATGCAAATACATCAATCGTAGCAAGTCTTAATGTCCTGAATTCTGATATTCTGTTGCCTAATGAAATCGGACTATCAGATGCTGCTGCGAAAAAACTCAATGTTTCCCCAAACGATACATTATATGTTTCCCATTTAGAGCCTATTGAATCCTTAAGCCACGTCAGGGCAAAAATCTATAACAAAAAACTGGATTATAAGGCCTATAACAACATCATAACCGATATCGTGGAAGGCGATTATTCCAACATCCACCTTTCGGCATTTATTACTGCCTGTGCTGGCGACCGAATGGATATTGATGAAATATCCGACCTAACGAAAGCAATGATTGCTTCCGGAAAGCAACTGAACTGGAACAAGGATATCGTGGTCGACAAACATTGTATTGGCGGATTGCCTGGCAATAGGACAACACCATTGGTAGTTGCCATTGTTGCCGCGTATGGGCTTACTATGCCAAAAACATCCTCACGGGCAATCACTTCGCCAGCAGGCACAGCAGATACAATGGAAGTACTGACCAATGTTACGCTCTCTTCCGAGGAAATAAAGACCGTAGTAGAAAAAGAAGGCGGATGTTTTGTTTGGGGCGGTACAGCGCAGTTAAGTCCTGCCGATGATGTGCTCATTAAAATTGAAAAAGCCTTGGATATTGATAGCGAAGGTCAGCTCATCGCTTCAGTACTCTCTAAAAAGGCAGCAGCTGGTTCTACTCACGTGGTCATTGATATTCCCGTGGGAGAAACCGCCAAGGTTCGCAGTACCGAAATGGCAGAAAAACTAAAAAATCATATGGAAACCGTTGGAACTGCTGTTGGGTTGAATGTAAAAGTTGTAGTTACGGATGGCACGCAGCCTGTTGGAAGAGGTATCGGTCCAACTTTAGAAGCCATAGATATATTAAAAGTTTTGAAAAATGAGGAAGATGCACCTAAAGACTTAACAGAAAGAGCATTGCTTTTAGCTACTGAACTATTAGAACTTTCTGGAAAAGTAGAAAAAGGAAAGGGACAGGAAACCGCACATAAAATTCTCAAATCTGGAAAAGCATATGAAAAATTCGTAGCCATTTGTAAGGCGCAAGGTCAATTTTCAAAACCAGTTTTAGCACCTTATAAAATTGAAATTAAAGCTGAAAAGTCAGGCGTTTTGCAACGAATTGATAACCGTAAAATTGCAAAACTGGCCAAGCTTTCTGGAGCACCACAATCTAAATCGGCAGGGATTCTTCTAAATGTGCATTTGGGAGAACAAATCGAAGAGAACCAACTGCTTTATACCATATATGCTGAATCCAAAGGTGAACTTAATTATGCCTTGGAATATGAAAACAACCATAACGACATCATAACTATAATTTAAAAAACTATGAAAACAATATTATTCAGTCTTCCCGGAAATGAAGAACTCACAGAACTTATGGCTACAAAAATGGATGCTGAAGTGGGCAAAGCCACTTTGCGTAATTTTCCTGATGGGGAATCGTACACACGTATATTATCTGATGTTAAAGATAAATGTGTGGTACTGGTATGCACCTTACACGAACCGGACGAAAAACTGTTGCCGCTTTATTTTTTAAGTCACACAGCCAAATCATTGGGGGCAATGTGTACCTGTTTGGTAGCACCCTATTTGGCGTATATGCGGCAGGACAAAGTATTTAATGAAGGTGAAGGAGTGACTTCTGGTTTCTTCGGAAAATTGATATCAGGTTTTGCCGATAGCATTACCACGGTTGACCCTCACTTGCACAGAATTAGTTCGTTGGGAGAAGTATATCAAATTCCAAATAAAGTGATTCACGCTGCCGATGCCATTTCAGAATGGATAAAAGAAAACATTGAAAACCCGGTACTTATCGGACCTGATTCTGAAAGTGAACAATGGGTATCAGAAGTCGCCAAAAATGCAGGAGCACCATTTACGGTATTACAAAAGGTGCGTCACGGTGACCGTGATGTAGAAGTCTCTGTTCCCGATGTGGATATATATAAAGATGCTACACCCATTTTGGTAGATGATATTATTTCCACAGCCCGAACAATGATTGAAACCGTACAACATCTTAAAAAAGCAGGAATGAAACCACCTATTTGTGTAGGCATTCACGCCGTTTTTTCAGGAAACGCCTATCAAGATTTATTGGATTCCGGAGTAGAAAAAATAGTGACTTGTAATACCATCCCACACTCTTCAAATGGAATAGATTTAAGTGATATTATGGCAAAAGAGGTAAAAAAATTAATGCACCATATATGAGAAAACAAGGCTTTATAGTACTAATCACTTTATTCAGCATCACAATGACTGGACAAACTGAAATGCTCATTGGGCAGATTTCAGGCAGAGTTGTTATTCGGGAAAACTTTGATGAAAATGGTTCTTTTTTAAATAAACAAACTTTCAAAGCCAGTGAAACAATAAAGAAAAATGGATACTATGAAATTGAGGTAGTTACGGAATTGTTTGATAAAGACAAAAAATCGACCGATAAATACACCACAACCTATCGCTGTAAGCCTGATGAGGCAAGTGTAATGGTAATGGCTTTTCCGTTTTCAAACCCAAAATCAAAGGAGACCGAAATTAATACCACCTCTAAAAAATTTAAAGAGCTCTACGATTTGGACAACCTTGAAGATATAGAATTGGAAATGAGTTTTGATTCGGGCTTGTTGAATTTTTTTGGCTCAAAAAGTACCATAAAAATTTACGACCGAAAATTTAATAATAGCGAAAATAATATTAATTCAAAAATTAACATTAAGGCCTATGCCTTGGGAATTCGCATTAAGCAACTCAATTATACTGTTAACGAGAAATTAAATGCACAAGGTCTATTGACCTTTCAAAAATTTACCGAAGAAGACAACAGTTATTTTACAATGACTTATAAATAAAAATAAATGAAAAATTATAACACCCTTTCAGAAGCTATTAACGATTTGCAGACAAACGAATACCCTTATGATTTCAACTTAAAACCTGAATGTCTGGAATGTGCTTCCCTGAAAATTGAGATTCGACCAGAAGATTTTAAAGTGGATAAAATATATCGCTTTGAAGGAATGAGCAGTACCGATGATAACAGCATTTTATATGCAATATCTTCCAAAAAAGAGCTTAAAGGTCTTTTAGTAGATGCCTATGGCGTCTATGCCGAAAACATTTCGGAAGCTATGAGAAAAAAATTACGATAACACTTAAACAAGACAATAATGGAAAATCACGAACACCACAATCACGATGAAATGGACCATTCTAAAATGGACCATTCGAAGATGAAACACAAAAAAGAAGACCATTCTAAAATGAACCACAAAGGTGGAGACCATTCTGGCCACAATCCAGGGCACGGAGAACACGGGCACGACCATCATAAAATGATGATTGCCGATTTTAGAAAACGGTTTTGGGTAACCCTTGTACTTACTATTCCCATACTGTTCTTCTCGCCGATGATTCAGGACTTTTTTGGATATGAGTTTTTGCTTCCCGGAAATCCATATATCCTTTTTGCACTTTCCACAATCGTATATTTCTATGGTGGTTGGCCATTTTTAAAAGGATTCTGGTCTGAAATCAAAAAAGGTGCGCCAGGGATGATGACCCTTATTTCTATGGCCATTACCGTGGCTTACGTTTATAGTTCGGCAACCGTGTTCGGCTTAGAAGGAGTTGATTTTTTCTGGGAACTGGCTACCCTTATCGCTATTATGTTGGTAGGACATTGGATAGAGATGAAAAGCGTCTTGGGAGCATCAAAGGCCTTACAGCTTTTGGTAAGTATGATGCCCGCAGAAGCGCATAGGGTAAAGGATGATACCATAGAAGATATTCCGTTGGAAGATTTGTTAAAAGATGATGTGATTTTGGTTAAACCAGGTGAAAAAGTTCCTGCTGATGGGATTATAGTAGACGGTTCAAGTTACCTGAACGAATCTATGCTTACAGGCGAATCCAAACCTGTAAAAAAAGATGAAAACGATAAGGTTATTGGTGGTTCGGTAAATGGTAACAGTACCTTAAAAGTAAAGGTTGAGCATACTGGAAAAGATAGCTATCTCAACAAGGTCATCAAAATGGTCGAAGAAGCGCAAAAAACCAAATCAAAAATGCAAAACCTCTCGGATAGAGCTGCAAAATGGCTTACCTATATCGCATTAGGTATTGGTTTTGGAACATTAGCGGTATGGCTGATTTTAGGCTTTCCATTTGTCTATGCTTTAGAAAGAATGGTTACCGTTATGGTCATTGCTTGTCCACACGCATTAGGTCTTGCTATACCACTTGTGGTTGCTATTTCTACTGCTGTTTCAGCTCAAAACGGGTTATTAATTCGAAATAGGACAGCTTTTGAAGAATCCCGAAAAATATCAGCTTTATTGTTTGATAAAACGGGAACATTGACCAAAGGCGATTTTGGCGTTACTCGAATTGAGTCTGTTAGCGAAACTTATTCATCTGAAGAAATTTTAAGGCTTTCGAGTGCATTGGAACAAAGTTCGGAACATCCTATCGCCGTAGGTATTATTAAAAAAGTCAAAGAAGATAATATGACCATCCCAAAGCCTGAAAACTTTAATGCAATTACAGGTAAAGGCGTTGAGGCCAATGTAGAAGGTAAGCAAGTAAAAGTGGTTAGTCCTGGTTTTTTAAGGGATGAAAAAATCACTATTCCCGAAGACGCATACAGTGATGCCGCTGAAACAGTTGTTTTTGTCTTGATTGATGGAAAATTAGCTGGTTACATTGCTCTTGCCGATGAAATACGACCAGAATCTGCCGAAGCCATAAAAGTCTTTAAAAAGAATAACATTAAAGTTTTGATGGCAACAGGAGATAACGAAAAAACAGCCAAAGCTGTAAGTGATAAGCTTGGCTTGGATGGTTACTATGCTGAAGTGCTGCCACATCAAAAGGTAGAAATTGTAGAAAAGTTACAAAACAAAGGAGAATTTGTGGCTATGACTGGCGATGGTGTAAACGATGCGCCTGCACTTGCAAAAGCTGATGTTGGTATTGCCGTTGGTTCAGGTACTGACGTGGCCGCTGAAACCGCGGATATTATTTTGGTAAACAGCAATCCGCAAGATATTGCTAACCTGATTCTTTTCGGCAAGGCTACCTACAATAAAATGATCCAGAACCTTGTGTGGGCTACAGGATATAATGTCGTGGCTATTCCTTTAGCAGCCGGTGTATTATATTCTTCAGGCTTTGTTTTAGGTCCTGCGGTTGGTGCGGTATTTATGAGTTTAAGTACGATTATAGTAGCTATTAATGCGCAATTATTAAAGCGAAAAATCGGTAAAAAATAGATGGAAAGAAAAGAAAAACTCAACAGGATATCTTTAATCCTGTTGAGTTTATTTGTAGTGATGTTGGGTTATGGTATTTTATTGCCAACCCTTCCCTACTATACCGAAAGATTAGCTTTAGGAGATAACCTAGATACTGATTCGATTAACTTTCATATTGGTTTTTTGACCAGTATTTATCCGCTCTTCCAGCTTCTTTTCGTTGTACTCTGGGGCAGGCTATCCGATAAATACGGACGTAAGCCCATTATCATGGTTGGGCTAATCGGCTTTGTAATTATGCAATTACTTACCGGTCTTGCTACATCATTGACGATGCTCTATATAGCTAGAATCTTCGGAGGTATTTTTACATCAGCTGTAATTCCCGTTAGTAATGCATATCTTAGTGATATCACTTCTATAAAGCACAGGACCAAGGTTATGGCCTGGTCTGGGGTAGCGATAAGTTCAGGGGTTATTTTTGGCCCTGTTTTAGGTAGCCTTCTATCCCAAACCAATCTACATTTCAAGTATTCCTTGGGAATATTACATTTGGATCGCTTTTCAATCCCCTTTCTCCTGGTTGCTCTTTTGGGTTTTGTTATATTGAGCATACTCATAAAATGGCTTGGGAACACAACACCTATAAGTCGGTTTGTTTCAGAAGCACAAAAATTGAGCTTTAGCTTTAGTAGGTTCTTTACTGTCCTATTACTGCTTTCTTTTGTAATGCAATTCGTAATTACCCTCTTCGAAACGGTTTTTTCAATTTACGGAAAAAATGAGTTGTTATTTTCTAGTAATCAAATAGGCATTGGCTTTATGCTTTGTGGAGTGGTAATGGCCGTATTACAGCCAGTATTTGCAACCTATGGGGAAAAACTATTAACGGCAAAGCAGCAAATTGCAGCCGGGTTGTTTATTTCAGGAATTTCAATGATTGCATTCCCATTTTTTAATAATGAATTTGCCGTCTATTTATTAATCATCATATTCGCCGCAGGAGGTGCTATGGTGACCCCAAACCTACTTTCAGCTGTTTCCCAACTTTCAAAAGAAAATGCGGGCAGCAATATTTCTATCCAAACATCGGCAAATAGTGTGGGACAAATTTTAGGTCCGGTTATAGGGACTTGGCTTATTACAGGTGGGTTTTATTTTCCCTTTATTATTGCCGGCATCATTATATTGACCGCCATTGGATTACTTTATTTTTATAAAAGCTTTAATAGTAAAACAACTAAAATAGGACAAGACAACAAAGTATCCTAAGAAAAGCAATAATCTTATTTCTTAAAAATATATTTAAATTTTTATTATCTCATAATCATTTAATTTTTTAAGGCAGTTCCAGAGCGCCATCAGCATCACTCTGATTGGTGAAATAAGTCCGTCCATCTGCTAAAAAATGTGATCCTAATTGGTCACCTACGTTTTTTGTGGTACAAACTTTTACTATTCTGATTTTAGCTATTTATATATATTGTAATATCACCCCAATTTCATAAGAATCAGTTCAATACTACGACGGAAAAGACTTCACAATTCCTCGCGCTCTATATTACGTATAGTAATACTATCCAGACGACCGTCTATAAGTTTCCGACTAATGAGCTGAGTGTCCATCCTGTCATTTGTGGTGTATTGCTCCTTTCCTTTACGGTCTGTATCAGCGGGATTCACTAATAGGGATTTCCCTCTAAAGGTCTCAAAGCTGCGATAGGCACAATAGAATAATCTTAATAATATCAATTAAAATATAAAGTTCATTCGGTAGTCACTTCACCACAATATTTGATAAAACGAAATAACCAAGTCTGGGCTATGGCGACCATATTTATCCCGGTTATCATAAGGTTTTATTCTGAATAATTTTAATTAATATTAAATTTCAGGGAATTCGGACTTTCAAAAAATGTTGTACCCAGTCCAAAAAAAAAGATTTCAATTTCTTGAAACCTTGTCAATGCCAGTAGAGGGACTTGGACTCGAGAGACCTTCTGGTTATAAACTTGGTATTACCAAATGTCAGATATTTATCAACGGTTGATTAACCATCATAAATCATGTTATTACAGACTTTTAATCCATATAAATTTAAAAATTAATAACTTCATCAAGTGCTTCATCAGCATCCCGGTGCATAAAATTAGCTTGATAATTCAAGGTAGTTTTTAAATCACTATGACGATAGAGCTTTTGTAACATTAATGGATGAATTCGATCGCCAGCAATATTACCAAAGCTATGCCTAGCAATGTGATTAGATAAGTTTTTTTCGATTCCACATTCCGTGGCAATTAGCTTTAAGCATTTATTAAAAACCTTCGTAGCACTTTTTGTTTTTATATAAATTTGTTCAGCATCCTTAGGATTGGTATTTCTTAAAAAGGGGAATACAAAACCTTTATTAAGGTGTTTCTCCTTTTTGTAATAATTTAAAATTTTTTCCGCTTTCAAAGGAATTTTAAGGCTGAGTGCTTTTTCATTTTTGTTCATCACATAATAAAGACGATCGTCCTTAAAATCAGACCACTTCATTTTAACCACATCGGAAATACGAATTCCTGCGAAATAAAAAGAAAATAACCATATGTTGTGCGTATGCCAGATAGAAGTATTTTCCTCCAATTTCAACTGTTCAATTTTCTCAACCTCTTCTACGCTAAGTCCTACTTTATTACCAGAACCAATTCTAATTTTTTCCTTATCTCCGGCAAAAGGATAATATTTTTGATCAATAATTCCTTGCTTAATTGCTAAATTAAACAGGGTTCTAATTAAAATAAGCTGATTAGTAATAGTTCTGGTTTTTTGTCCTAAATAAGAATAGCAAAAGGTTTTGTATTTATTAATGAATACTTCATCGATATCTCTAAAAGAAAGAGCTTTACTTTTTTTGAAATGCTCTACCCCATCCATCCATACATATTTATTACGACGAGCATTACTGATACGTTTCAATCTGCGTTCCTTTATATCCTCAATGATCGCTGACTTCCTTTTAGTCCTTTTAAAGTTTAAAAATTCTTCAATATTATACAGTATAGATAAATCACCTTTTGCAACTGAGAATATTCCCCTCTCATATTTTTCCATTATACGTTCAGCCGCTAATTCAAAAAATGATTTTTGCCCCCTGGCTCCCTTTAATTTTTGCTTGATCTGTTTTGGAGTAACACGATCTTCAGAGTGGAAAAATAGGTTATTAGCCTCAACCATTTTCTTCATTAAAAAAATGTTGAGCTGTTGCGAGTTTGGATGACTATTCTTAGCCATTCCAGCATTTTTATCCCAATCTTTTTCAAAAACATACTGTCCAAGCCACTTGTAATTAGTTTTATAATTCTCACTAATTCTCAGTGCTAGAGGAATTCTTCCATCTTTTCGAATCATATTCTTCCTTAAAACTATTTTTATACTAGCCATAACTATTTAATTTAGAACTTTATAAAGATAAATAATTAGTTTAAAAACTAGTACAGAATAAGTACAGAATAAGTACAAAATCACTTGATTTTAACAGAATTCAATTGATTGCAAAAAATACGTAATTAACTGATAATCATATATTTTAACGGTTTTTAATCTATTTTGAATAACTACTTGTCGATGTTCATAACCCGGAGGTCCCGAGTTCAAATCTCGGTCTCGCTACAGGAATAACAAAGCCTTCGAGAAATCGGAGGCTTTTTTTTATTCTATGGGTACAGAATTAAGTTTAAAAATAACCTTAATTTTATTGTATTATGACACGGAAAATTCACCTCATCACAAATAAGCCTGGCAGATTAGCCTATACTTATATTCAGTTTTTTAAGGATCCTAAGCTTTTGAAATTTGAGCATTATCTAATGCATACCTAAGAAACCCAGTATTCTATGCAATCAAAAAATCAACCTCTCAAAACCAGGCTTCATAATCGGAATAGAAACCGGAAACCTTATGACTTGAAGGCCCTGGTAGCTGCCATTCCAAAATTAAAAAACCATATTAAGCCCAATAAATACGGAGGTGATTCAGTAGATTTTTCAAGCCCAATCGCCGTAAAACTTCTAAATCAAGCGCTACTAAAGCATTATTATGGCATAAACAATTGGCAGTTTCCAGATGAGAATTTATGCCCGCCCATCCCGGGTAGAGCTGATTACCTACACTATATTGCCGACCTACTGAGCGAAAGCAATGCCGGTAAAATACAAAAAGGGAATCAAATTTGCGGTCTTGATGTGGGAGTTGGAGCAACGTGTATCTACCCTATTATTGGCGTCACAGAATACGATTGGAACTTTATAGCTTCTGACATTGATCCCAAATCAATTTCCTCAGCTCAGCAAATTATTGATTCAAATCCATCTCTAAGAGACAAAGTTGATTGTAGATTACAAAAAGATCCAAATGCAATTTTTGGAGGTATAATCGATAAAAAGGATAAAATTGATTTTACCATGTGCAACCCACCCTTTCATGCCTCCATTGAAGAAGCTCAAAGAGGTAGTCGACGAAAAGTAAGGAATCTCTCAGGCAAAAAAGTAACTGAAGCTAAACTAAATTTCTCAGGATCTAAAAATGAACTTATCTACGATGGTGGAGAATATCAATTCATCAAAAATATGATTCGCGAAAGTGAAGAATTTACTAAAAGCTGTTTGTGGTTTTCAACTTTGATATCAAAGCAATCTAACCTTAAGGGTACTTATAAATTATTAGAAAAAATTAAACCCACTAAGCTTAAGACCATCGCTATGGGAACCGGCAATAAAAGCAGTCGCATTGTAGCCTGGTCGTTTCTTTCACAGGAGGAACAAAAGGTATGGAAAGTAGAATAGGAAGTAATAAGCTGTGAAATTCTATCCAAACAAATGAACGACAATGACAATATTTTTAGATAGAATTGGATGTGGGAGCAAATTGGAGCTCACTTCGGAATTAAAGCAGATGGAGCAAGAAGATGAACCTGAAAATCTATTGGAACAAAATATCATCTCAAGGAAGTGATTTATCTCAACTGGCCTCTGCCATACCAATATTGTCTTAAGAATTTCTAGAAATTTGAGGTCGAATTTTTTATTTGAAAAATTAGTGGTTTTTAATTCGTAATTTCAAATCTCTCAATTCTGAAAGAGTTAAAATATTTTTCAATTCAAAAACCGAAAAATGAAGCCCAGGATTATAATTTTTGATGTTAACGAAACCCTTTTAAACTTAATTCCACTTAAGGAGGAAGTAAATGCTGCGCTGGAAAATGAAATGGGTTTTGAGGTATGGTTTCCTAAATTATTGCATTACTCCCTGGTAGAAACTTCAACCGGAAACTATAGTGATTTCAGTGAAATTGCAGCTGCGACTTTTAAGATGATTTCAGGAAAATTTGAAAAAAAATTTTCTGATGAAGAAATTAAGAATATCCTTTCTGAAATTACTAAACTTCAAGCCTACCCCGATGTAAAACCCGGTTTAGAGCAATTAAAGAACGCCGATTTTAAACTTATTGCCTTTAGCAATGGCAAACCCGATGTGCTAAAAGCGCAGCTAAAGTATGCCGAAATCGACTTTCTTTTTGACGGAATTCATAGTGTGGAAGAGATAAAAAAATACAAGCCAAACCTTGAAAGCTATCGGTTTATTCTGAATAAATATAAAATTAGTCCTGAAAGCGCTTTAATGGTCGCGGCTCACGCCTGGGATATTCTAGGCGCCCAACGTGCAAATTTGCAAACTTGTTTTGTTGAAAGACCTGGAAAAAGTTTATATGAATTAGCTGAAGACCCCGATTTTTCAGTTCCAAAGATCACTTCAATTTTAGAAAAAATCAGCTAAAAATAAGAAATTACCAGCGCCGCACTTATTCCAAATAGAATGTGAGCGATAATTAGTTGCAGATAAAATTGGCTAAAATCAATATTAGGCGGATTTCTATTTAATTTAAACATCAATTTCCAACCAAAAATTCCAATAACTCCCACTAATAGTCCCAAAATACTCCCTGAAAGTATTCCTGCGAAAAAATTAGTAAACTCCCATATAAAGCTAAAAGCGAAAACAAAAAACCAACCTATCATAAAATGAATAATCCAACCTAAAATATTATTTTTTGAAATTTTCAATTTAATTATTTCAGATCTCGAAATTAGCGCATTCAATAATTCTGGTTCTCTAAATTGTTTAGATTTAAAATGAGACACTACATAGCTAAAAATGGTCATTACTGTAGTTGCGATAACTCCTGAAATAAAAATTGTTAGAATATCCATGATTATATTTTCCATCAAAACAATTAAATATAAGAATTACAAACCTATCTCTTAATTTAAAAAATTGCTAAAATTTTAAGTGATCTGATTTAGAGTAGTTAAATACCGGTATTCGAGGAAAATCAATCTTGCCATATTTAAAATCAAAAGCAAAGCTTAACAATTTATTCAACTTAGATTCACCTTTGGATAATTCCACTTGCTTAAATTAAAAATCGATAATTATTCTGGCTAAAAAATCTTAGATCTGTAGCCTTTGAAAATGAAGAGTAAATGAAAATGTTAGGAAAAATAATAATGACCCTGGGGGTTTTATTGGGTAGCTTTGTACTTGTTGGTTCCTTTGTGTTTGACCAGGAAAATGCATTAAATGCCCCTCCTATGATATTTGCTCTAGTTTTAGGATTAGGAACAATTGCCGCAATTTTCGTTATTTGGCGAAGAAAAGGCAACACACCAGAGGAAGAAAACAGCACCGACTTTTAATATTTTATTCTCTCCAATTAATTTTTACAAATTAATAATTTCATTTTCTCATAATTTCTAGATTACCAGTTTTAGAAAGTTAAATCGTTCTAAAAACATTGCTATTATTAGCCGTTCTTAAAATTGATACTTAATTTTAGGAAAAGCAGAAATATGAAAAGCATTGAATTAGGAAAATCAGGATTGAAATCGGCACCAATTATTTTTGGTGGTAATGTTTTTGGATGGACTTTAAATGAGAAAGAATCCTTTAAAATGTTGGATGAGCTTTTTGAGCTTGGTTTTACTACAATAGATACAGCTGACGTTTATTCCCGTTGGGCAGATGGAGTTCCCCACGGTACTTCAGAAAGAATTATCGGGAAATGGATGAAAGAGCGCAAACTAAGAGATCAAATTACTTTAATCACCAAAGGCGGCTCAAGTTTACAACCCGGTGGGCCAAAAAATAATTCGCGGGATTATCTTAGCGGAACAGTCCAGGATTCTCTTTCTAGGCTACAAACCGATTATATAGACCTTTATTTCACGCATTTTGATGACGGGGAAACTCCGGTAGAAGAAGCTCTGGAAGCTTATAAAAAGTTTATTGAAAATGGAAAAATCAAACATATTGGCGCTTCAAATTTTTCTGCTAAAAGATTACAAAAGTCTTTAGATATCGCGTCTAAAAAAGATTTACCGGCTTATAAAGTTTTTCAGCCAGAATATAATTTAATGGTGCGTGATAAATTTGAAGGTGAAATTGAAGAAATTTGTAATAAAAATAATTTTGGCGTAATCCCCTACTTTTCCCTTGCCAGCGGATTTTTAACCGGGAAATATCGTAAAAAAGAAGATTTTGACGGGAAAGAAAGAAAAATGTTTACCGATAAGTTTTTAAACGAGCGAGGCAAAAATGTTCTAAAATCTCTGGATGAAATTTCAGAAAAGCATAATATTTCACAAGCAGGGGTTGCTTTAGCTTGGTTAATCAATAGCCCCGGAGTTAGCGCACCAATTGCCAGCGCCACTAAATCTTCGCATTTAAAATCTTTTAAAGAAGCTATTGATATTTCCCTTTCAAAAGAAGATATAGAAGTTTTGAATAAAGCCAGTAAGCAAGAATAACAAGAAATTAAAAACTTCTTATTTCGAAAAGATTGTTTAAGCTAAAAAGCTTCGCAATTTCGTTAGAAACAAGCTATACGTCATTGCGAAGTCGCTTTTTTAAGCGGTTGAAGCAATTTCACCCAAGGAACTTGAAAAAGATTAAAGAACTAAGAAAAATTTCTCCTAAAGTCAAAAGACTCCTATTTAACCTAAAACCTTTACTAACTCAGCAAAATCTAATTTTTGCTGATCGCCGGTTTTCATATTTTTTAAGGTAAATTTTTCAGTTTGCATTTCTTCGGCGCCGGCCAGGATCACGAATGGAATTTCACGTTTATTGGCGTAATTCATTTGTTTTTTCATCTTAGCGTCGTCCGGATATAATTCAACGGTTATATTTTCTGCACGTAGGCTATTTACGGCTTTCAGCGCATAGAGTGCTTCTTCATCCCCAAAATTAATAAATAGCGCTTTTGTGTTTTGAGTAACAGCTTCAGGAAACAAATTCAATTCTTCCAACACGAGATAAATTCTATCCAGTCCAAAAGATATTCCTACGCCACTCATATCTTTTAATCCGAAAATCCCGGTAAGATCATCATAACGGCCACCGCCACCAATAGATCCCATTTTTACATTTTCGGGAGCCGAAACCTCAAAAATGGCCCCGGTATAATAATTAAGTCCGCGGGCAAGAGTTACATCTAAATCGAGTTTTGCAGTTTTTAAAGGCATTTCCCTGATAGCTTTTTCAATAAACTCCAACTCTTTAATCCCTTCTTTTCCTGTATCAGAAGTTTCCAGTATCTCTTTAATTACTTTAATCTTTTCGGCAAATCCGCCTTTTAGACCAAAAATAGGTTGGATTTTTTCAATGGCACTTTCAGAAATACCTTTTTCAAGCATTTCTTTCTTAACGCCCTCCTCGCCTATTTTGTCCAGTTTATCTAAAGCAACGGTAAAATCGATAAGCCTGTCTTTTTCGCCAATAACTTCGGCAAAACCAGATAATACTTTTCGGTTATTGATTTTAATGGTTACACCTTCTAAGTTCAAGGCTGCAAAAACGGCATCGTATAATTGCACAAACTCTACTTCCTGCCACAGGCTTTTACTCCCAACAACATCTGCATCACACTGAAAGAATTCTCTGAAACGACCTTTTTGGGGCCTATCAGCTCTCCAAACCGGCTGAATTTGGTAGCGTTTAAATGGGAAATCTATTTCATTTTGGTGCTGTACCACGTAACGGGCAAAAGGCACCGTAAGATCGTAGCGCAGGGCTTTTTCACTAATGGAAGAAGTGATCTTTAAACTGTCTTTGGCCTGGTAAGCTTCAGGATCCACCTTTTTAAGAAAATCCCCGGAATTCAAAATTTTAAAAATCAACCTATCTCCTTCTTCCCCATATTTTCCCATAAGGGTATCTGAGTTTTCAAAACTTGGAGTCTCTATAGGCTGAAAGCCGAACTTTTTAAATTCGGTTTTAATTTTATCAAAAATAAAATTTCGCTTAGCGACTTCGGCTGGATTAAAATCTCGGGTTCCTTTTGGGATTGAAGGTTTTTGTGCCATAAATTCTAATAAGTATAAGTACTTTTTTGGTTTAAAAATTCGCCGAAAACCGGCCAAAACAATGCTGCAAATATCTAAATTTTTACCCTAACCCAAACAAATTTCAGATTTTAAGTAACATTATACCACTTATGAAGTCTAACTTAATAGCACGAAAAAACTTTCTATGTTCGGATTGTTAAAAGAAAACATAAGCATCGCTTTTAATTCAATTAAAAGTCAGTTACTTAGAACCATACTTACGGTTTTAATTATCGCCATTGGAATCACCGCTTTGGTAGGGATTTTAAGTGCAGTTACTGCACTTGAAAATACAATTAGCAGCGATTTTGCTTCCATGGGCGCCAATACTTTTAATATTCAACGTTATGAATTCAATTCACAACGCCAGGGGGGCGGAGAAGTTGAAAAGATAAATCCCATTATAAGTTATCGAGAAGTAAAGAAATTTGAAGATAATTATCAATATCCACAGGCACAAACTGCGGTTTCTTTCACAGGAACTTCTGGTGCTGAAGTAAAATATATTAACGATAAAACCGATCCTGAAGTTCGTGTTCTTGGAGTAAACGAGAACTTTATGGAAAACTCTGGTTTAAATGTTGATTCAGGACGGGAGTTTAACATTTTTGATATTGAAAATAATAATAATGTTGTAATCCTGGGAGCCGACTTCGCAAAAGAGGAAGGCTTATTTAAGGGAGCAGACCCAATAGATAAGATAGTTAGTATTAGAGGAGGAAAATTCAGAGTTATTGGAGTTTTAGAATCAAAAGGTTCTACGTTTGGAAATAACCAGGACTTACGCGTGCTTATGCCTATACAGGTAGCCAGATCTATGTTTACACAGCCGCAAATAAATTACAGTGTAAGTGTAAAAGTTGATGATAAAGAACTTTTAGAAGGTGCACAAGATGAAGCAATACTTACTTTTAGAAATATTAGAAAATTGAATCCAATAGAGGAAAATAATTTTGGTCTGGAACGCAGCGACGATCTAATTAACAGGATTTTCTCTATTACCAGCTACCTTAATTTTGCTGCCTGGATAATTTCAATAATTACCATTTTTGGATCTTCTATTGCACTCATGAATATTATGCTTGTAAGCGTAACTGAAAGAACTCGCGAAATTGGAGTTAGAAAAGCCCTGGGCGCCAAACGAAAAACTATTGCCGCACAATTCTTTATGGAAACCCTTATCATTGGTCAAATTGGAGGGCTTGTAGGTATTATCTTCGGAATTTTAATTGGTATGGGCGTTTCTGCAGCAGCAGATTTTAATTTCACCACTCCCTGGGTTGCGATGATTTGGGCCACCGCTATCACAATTTTAGTAGCTATACTCGCCGGAAGTTATCCCGCAGCCAAAGCAGCAAAACAAGATCCTATTGAATCGCTTAGGTATGAGTAAAAGTGAATAGTGAAATTTAGAGGTTTTTAGTTAGACTTAATCCTTCAAGATAAATATTGAATAAGAATATAAGCTTATCTAATACTCACGCTGCTATTCAAAATTATTTACTCTCTACCATTTTATCAAAATAGCGATAAAGATCTCCTTTGGTAATGTTTGCTCCTTGTTTAATAAGTGCGAAAATATCTTTATTTCTGTCGTCACTTAAAGCTTTGGAAGAAGTATAAATATTCACTGATTCGTCCAGTAAATTGGTTTGCAACCAGCTATAGCCCTTTCTAGTGGTAAGGTCTATTCCTTCATGCTCAATTTTAATTGCGATAAGATGAATAGTGACTTCGGTAATATGAAACAGGTAAATTTGGTTAGCAGAAAAATGTTCCAGGTATTCTACTTTATTTAGAACGCCTTCCCAAATAAGATCACTAAATACGTCCAGCTCCTGCTCTGCTGCTTTTGGTTGCTCTTTTTTTATTTTCTCCCATTCATCTGCAGTAATAGATTGTGAAGCCAGGAAATTAATAAATTCCTGCTTCATTTCTTCAAACTGTTCTTTGGTTAATCTGGAATATTTCATTTTGGTAAAGATTAAAATAACTTTCGAATTGCAATATTTAAAATCGTCATCCTGAATTTATTTCAGAGCCTGCCCAGATTTTTATTCGGGGATCTAAGTCTTTGGAATGTTAACATGTTAGAAGCTGAAACCAGTTCAGCTTGACGAAAACAATAACTCTGAATGCTACTTGTAAATTAGGGTCTCATTAAAATAAGAAAAGCCCACTACTGGAGCGGGCTTTCACTTTAATATTGAAATAAATTATGCTTCAGCAACAACGTCAAAATTGTAGGTAGTCACTACTTCACGGTGAAAACGCAAAGTTGCTTCGTACTGTCCCAATCTCTTGATGTTCCCACCAGCGATATTTATAAATTTCTTATCGATTTCAATTCCTTCCTTAGCGAAAGCATCAGATAAATCTGCGTTGGTGATAGATCCAAATAATTTGTCTCCGGCACCAGCTTTAGCAGTTAACTTAATCTCTACGTTATTAAGTTTTTCTGCCTGCTTCTTAGCTTCGTCGATATGTTTCTGTTCTTTATAGGCTCTTTGCTTCAGGGTTTCAGCTAAAACTTTTTTAGCCGAAGGAGTTGCAAGTTGTGCATATCCCTGAGGAATAAGATAATTTCTACCGTAACCGTTTTTCACGTTTACAACATCATCTTTAAAACCTAAATTATCTACGTCTTGTTTAAGTATCAATTCCATAATTGCCTCTTTTTATTTTAGTAAATCACCAACATATGGCATTAACGCAAGGTGACGTGCTCTTTTCACAGCAACAGCCACTTTTCTTTGGTACTTTAAAGAAGTTCCTGTTAAGCGACGAGGCAATAATTTTCCCTGCTCGTTTACGAAACTCATTAACCAATCTGGATCTTTATAATCTACATATTTAATTCCAGATCTTTTAAAACGACAATACTTTTTCGTTTTACTGGTCTCTATATTAAGAGGAGTAAGATACCTGATCTCTCCGTCTTTTTTTCCTTTTGCTTGTTGTTCAATAGATGTAGCCATAATTACGCTTTTTCTTGTTGTCTTCTATTTCTTCTTTTCTCAGCCCAGTCGATAGCGTGTTTGTCTAACTTTACAGTTAAATAACGCATCATACGCTCGTCTCTTCTAAAAGCAAGTTCCAACGGCTCTATAGCCTCTCCTGGAGCTTTGAATTGAAACAGGTGGTAAAACCCGCTCTTTTTGTGTTGAACTGGGTAGGCTAATTTTCTAAGCCCCCAATCTTCTTTCGATACCATCTCGGCCCCTTTAGAAACAAGAAATTCTTCGTATTTCTGAACTGTCTCCTTTATCTGCTCATCAGATAAAACGGGATTCAAGATGAAAACAGTTTCATAATTGTTCATAAAAATTTACTTTAAATTAAATTGGCTGCAAAAGTAGCTCATTTATTTCTATTTTCAAAGCTTCATAGTAAACTAACTTCAACCCTTCACTTATTAGTATTCATAATGAAAACTGCTTATTTCCATATTAATAGTAAAAAAGACAAATCTTACTTAATTAGCGAAGGATAATCTTCATCTTTATCCGACGAATGCAAAGTTTATCTTGTAATAATGAGATTTTATGTTTAATATTGTTATTACTTAACCTAACTACCGTGGAAGAAATTTTACTCAAATGTATTGTTGTTGACGATTCTAGCTTACAACGATTATCTATCGTTAAGCTAATTAGAGACCATGCTAACCTGAAGCTTGTTGCAGAGTATAATAATGCTATTGAAACAAAAAATGGCCTTCTCGATAATGAAATCGATTTGATTTTTCTAGA
Source organism: Salegentibacter sp. Hel_I_6 (assembly GCF_000745315.1). Taxonomy (NCBI): domain Bacteria; kingdom Pseudomonadati; phylum Bacteroidota; class Flavobacteriia; order Flavobacteriales; family Flavobacteriaceae; genus Salegentibacter; species Salegentibacter sp. Hel_I_6. The sequence goes on from NZ_JQNQ01000001.1 coordinate 304,204, forward strand.
TATCGAAATGCCCGTTTTAACAGGTTTCGAACTTCTTGACGATCTTCCTAATAAACCGCAAATTATTTTTGTAACGGGGAAAACTCAATACGCGTTTAAGGCTTTTGATTATGATGCAGTAGATTATATTCACAAACCGGTTACAAAAGAGCGTTTTAATAATGCAGTGAATAAAGCGATAAATCTTTATAAATTAAAACACCAAATTGCTGTACCCCCGGAAGATGATGACTATATTTTTGTAAAAAGCAATCTTAAAAATCGCAAGGTTTTTCTCAATAAGCTTAAATATATTCAGGCTCTGGGAGATTATGTGAAATTTGTAACTGAAAAAGAGAATTTTGTGGTTCTTGCCACTATGAAATCTTTTGAAGAGCAATTACCAAACGATAAATTTCTTAGAACCCATAAATCTTATATCGTAAATCTCGATAAAATTGAACGCTACAATTCTAAGAATATCGAAATCGACAAGCAAAAACTTCCACTAAGCCGTCATAAAAAGAACAACCTGGTTGAAGCTTTAAGCGCAATTCAGTAAATTCTAATTACCCTATATACTATTATTTTACTATCGTCAACCTGAACTATTTTTAGGTTTTAACTTGGTACCACAATAGATCCTGAAACAAGTTCAGGATGCCATCCAGGAAAAGTCAGTTTAATATTATATAGGATCTACATTAATCACCACCTTCACACTCCTAAAAGCACCAATAGATTTAAAACTTTCCATAATTCGTTGTAATACTTCCTTTGTTTTTCCCAAAGATTGTTGCTGAGGAATTTTGAGCAAAATATTCTTATAATATTCATTCCTTATCCTTGCTACCGGAGGAAATTCTGGACCGAGTACATTTTCTTTAAAAACATTTTTTATCCCTACAGCCAGCCAATCTGCAGCGTCGTTAGTTTTTGAAAAATCCCGACATTTTAAAGTGATTCTAATCAATCTATGAAATGGCGGATATTTATAGTTATAACGCTCTTCTAATTGATCTTTGTACATTCCCGCATAATCTCCCATAGAAACCTGCTGAATAATCTGGTGATGTGGATTATAACTTTGAATCAATACTTTCCCGCGCTTTTTAGTTCTCCCTGCCCTACCAGCTACCTGGAGCATCAGTTGAAAACTACGCTCATGCGCTCTAAAATCAGGGAAATTCAACAAATTATCGGCATTCATAATTCCCACTAGATTTACTTTTCTAAAGTCAAGTCCTTTAGTAAGCATTTGTGTCCCTATTAAGATATCTATTTCCTGTTGCTCAAAGGCAGTAATCAGTTTTTCGTAAGCATATTTCCCACGAGTAGTATCCTGATCCATTCTGGCAGTTTTATAATCAGGAAAAATTGTTTTTAATTCGGTTTCAATTTGTTCGGTTCCAAAACCTTTGGTGGTAATTTCTGAACTATCACAGGCCATACATTTCTTTTGCATTGCTATATGATAACCGCAATAGTGACATCTTAATTGATTATTATGGCTATGATACGTTAAACTCACATCACAATTGGGACATTGTGGCGAATGCCCACAAGTGTTGCATTCTAAAACCGGGGAAAAACCCCTGCGATTTTGAAATAAGATTACCTGTTCTCCACCATCCAGAGTCTCCTTAATCTCAGCGAGCATTCTATCAGAAAAATGCCCTTTCATTTCTTTCTTCTTGTATTTAGTTTTTATATCTACAATTTCAATAGCAGGTTCTAACACATCGCCATATCTGCGGTTTAATTCTACAAAAGAATATTTATGATGCTTTGCGTTAAAATATGACTCTAAAGAAGGTGTCGCAGAACCTAAAATGGTTTTAGCTTTGAAAAAATTCGCCAACACAATCGCAGCATCCCTGGCGTGATATCGAGGTGCAGGATCAAATTGTTTGAAAGAAGTTTCATGTTCTTCATCTACAACCACTAATCCCAAATTAGCAAAAGGTAAAAATATTGAGGAGCGTGCACCAATTACAATTCTTGCTTTATCTGAATCTTCCAAGATATGCCTGTACACTTCTACCCTTTCATTTACCGAATATTTGCTATGGTAAACCAAAACCTTATCACCAAAATAAGCTCGTAAACGTTCAATTAATTGGGTAGTTAAAGCGATTTCCGGTAAAACATAAAGTGCCTGCTGGCCTTTAGCGATAACTTCTTCAATGAGTTTGATGTAGATTTCAGTCTTTCCCGAGGAAGTTATTCCGTGAAATAAACAAACCTCCTGTTCTTTTAATCCGTTTTCTATTTCTGAAAAAGCTTTTTGCTGAAGTTCACTTAATTGAATGCCTGTTGCTGAAGATTCTCCCTGGAAACTTACCCTATCGGTTTTTTCATAATACTCAAGTAGAATTTCCTTTTTCACAAGGCTTTTAATGATCGCTGCAGAAACCCCCGATTTATCGCTTAGCTCCTTTACTTTTAAAGGTTTCTTATGCTGCGCTTTTATACTAAAAAAACTTAGTAAAGCTTCTTTCTGCTTTGGTGCTTTTTCCAGTTCATCTAAAAGCTGGTGCATTTTAGCTTCTTGATCATAAACCGGATTCAATTTTACAAAGCGTATTTTTTTAGGTTTATATTGCTCGTAAATTTCCTGGTTTAAAACCACTAAACCTTTCTCAACCAAAGCATTAATAACTGGTAGGACGGTTTTTTTATCCAGGATTTTCATTACTTCCTGTATCTTTACCGAAGACTGCCGTTGCAAAGCTTCAATCACCAAGTATTCTTCATCTTTCAGCTCATTTTCATCAATCTCAGCATCTTTAATAAGTTGTACAATGCTTTCACTTTCCAATAAAAAAGCTCCAGGAAGAGCGGCTTTTAAAACATCCCCTTCAACACACATATAATAAGAAGCAATCCACGACCAAAATTTAAGTTGATGTTTTGTTACTAAGGGGTTTTTATCTAAAATCTGATTTATGGGCTTCGCTTCATAAACCTGTGGCGCATTTTCGTGAATTTTAGCCGTAATACCGGTATATACTTTAGTCTTCCCAAATGGAACAGCAACACGCATACCTTCCTCTAAAAATTCTGCTTCTGCTTTAGTTATTGAATAAGTGAAGCGTTTCTGTAAAGGGAGCGGTAAAATAACATCTATAAAATAAGCCATAAGGAAACAGAAAGTTTAATCAAAAATAAAAACCATCCTTAAAAAAGAATGGCTTTTAGTATTCTAAATTTTAGAAAGTTTTTATTCTACTCTTTCCCAAACCTTTGTTTTATAGAAAAAAGCGATATATCCTCTCACATTTAATTTATCTGGATTGCTTTCGTCAACCCAAATTTTACCTTTATACTCTTTCCCAGATTTTGGATCTATTAAAGTTCCATCTACATATTCATCGCCTTCTTTAACAAAATCGCGAATCACATTTAGACCTTCAATAGGTTTGTTTTTGAGTTCTCCGGGACATTCGGTGCATTTACGATCGCGATGTTCCTCCTTGGTAATGCGTATTACTTTACCATGAACTATATCATCCTCTTCATAAATTTCTATTATAGAATTTACCCGGCCGGCTTCATTCACCACTTTCCATTTGCCAAACACTCCTTGCGCCTGTAGCCCTGAAGAAATCAGGATTAATCCGAAAAATAATAGGTTAAGTAAGTTGAATTTGGTTTTCATTATCTTTATATCTATTGTTTACCCAGCATACCTTCTTTAAGGTCTTCATCTGCCGGGTTGTTGGAAAGCCATATTCCAAATAAAGCTTTTTTAAACTCCATTCCTTTAATAACTCCGCTTTCATTTCCATTCTTATAGATTACCGAACCTTTTCCTGGTAGGTAAACGATATCAAAAACGTCTTCTTTATTGATCTCATCCTCAAAAAAACTTATAAATTTTTTGATTTCAGAAGAAATTGGAGCAGTATTTCCACCGGTTGAATTTTCAAAACCTTCGGTTACCGCATCAATCATTCGCTTACTGGTAATCATTTTTGAAACAATGTGCAATTTTATTGCCATAGCTTCATCTTTATTCATGATTTCTGAAGCCTTATTTGATTTATTTTTAAGGTAGAGTCCACCGGCATACATATCCATCCAGAATTTCTCTCTTACTCCGGCGCCATTAAGCGTTAATTTTTCAGAACCGTATTCTACAGTATTTGGTAAGGTTGCACCACCAATTTCGGTTTGTGCTGAAGTCAGGTTTAAGCCAAGAACGGCAACAAAAAGTACTAATAGTTTTTTCATTTTTAATGTGGTTTTAGGGTGTTAAGTTATTTAATTTTTTTCTTCATTTTTATTAAAGATGCATTTAATTCGAATCCTAAGAGCAATATATTAGAATTCAGCCAGATATACACCATTAATATTAATAATGCACCAATCGAGCCATAAAGCTCATTATAAGTAGAAAAATTTTCAATATATAAACCAAATAAATAGGTAAAGGTCACAATTAGCAATGTTGTAAATGAAGCTCCTACTGAAAAGAAACGAGCCTGGCGCGCTTCCTTGGTACCAAAATAATATAAAGTAGCAACCGCTGTATAAATGAGTAATATAAATACAAAATACTTCACTACAGATGGGTTAACATCCATAAAACGCAGTCCCAACTCATTAAAATCGGTTACCGCGTAGGTTAAATAGACGGCTAGAATTACCGTAAGCAATAAAAGCAAAGACATAATTAGTGAAACTCCTACCGCTACCAGATACTGTCTTATTATAGACCTGTTTGCATTGGTATGGTAAGAGAATTCAAAACCGGTGAATATGGCGTTTATCCCATTGGTCATCAAAAAAATGGAAACTATGAAAGCAATAGAAAGTAAACCCCCACGAGGAGTATTTGCAATATCCAGAAATATGTCATTGAAAAAATCTGATGTATTTGGAGGTAAAAGTGAATCCATAAATACAAGAAATTGCAACTGAAAATCATCTATAAAGTTTACATACGGAATTAGGTTAAGCATAAATAGCAAAAAAGGAAAAAGCGCCATAAAAAAGCTAAACGCGATAGCGCTTGCACGGGTAGAGAAAGTTCCTTTTATAATCCCACCTGAATAAATTTCCCAAAGATCGTAAAGCGACAATCCATCAAAACCGGGCAATATTATTCCTTTGGTTTTAGTCTCCCACCAATTGGAAAATTGCTCTAATTTAGACAGAAAGGCTTTCTTTGGAGCCATATATTAGATTGCTTTTAGACTGAGATCTAAATTATAAACCGAATGCGTTAAGGCACCACTAGAAATATAATCTACCCCACACTCCGCATATTTTAGGGCCGTTTCCAGTGTAATCCCTCCACTGGATTCTGTGAGGCATTTTCCATTAATCAAGCTTACCGCCTGTCGCGTATCTTCATAATTAAAATTATCAATCAAAATGCGGTAAACCCCTTCGCTTTTTAGAATTTCTTCAATTTCCTTTAAATTTCTTGCCTCTACAATTATTTTAAGATCAAGTTGATTGCTTTTAAGGTAATCTTTAGTTTTGTTGATCGCCTTGGTAATTCCACCGGCGAAATCTATATGATTGTCTTTAAGCATGATCATATCATATAAAGCAAACCTGTGATTTTCGCCACCCCCAATTTTTACAGCCCATTTTTCTAAAGCTCTTATCCCCGGGGTAGTTTTTCGGGTATCCAAAATTTTTGTTTTTGTTCCTTCTAATTTTTGAACAAATATGTTGGTTTTAGTTGCAATGGCACTCATTCTTTGCATGGCATTCAACACTAACCTTTCGGCCTTTAATATAGATTGTGAACTTCCATCAACATAGAAAACAATATCGCCACGATCTATAGCATTACCGTCGTTTATAAGAACTTCAACATTCAATTTTGGATCAACCTTTTCAAAGACTTTTAAAGCAAAATCTACTCCGGCCAGAATTCCTTTATCCTTCACCAGTAGCTTGGCTTCCCCCGTAGCATCAGCAGGAATACAGGCTAGGGAACTATGATCACCTTCTCCCACATCTTCCCGAATGGCATTATCTATAATTAAATTTATTTCTTTTTCAAATTGTGCTTTTGAGATCATTTGCAATACTTATTTTTGTAAATGTAGCAAAGTCTACGCTAAATATACCGAATGACTATAAAATTACTGTGCATAGGAAAGACCGACAACAGGGAGCTAAAACAGCTTATTGAAGTTTATAAAAACCGCCTGCAGTTTTACAATAAATTTGAAATTGAAATTATTCCAGATCTTAAAAAAACAAAGAACCTGGATGAAAATCAACAGAAAGAAAAAGAAGGTGAATTAATCCTGGCCAGGGTTCAAAATTCAGACTTCTTAGTCCTTTTAGATGAAAACGGAAGAGAGTTCTCTTCGGAAAAATTTTCAGCATATATTCAGAAAAGATTGAACAGCGGTCTAAAACAGCTAATTTTTGTGATTGGCGGACCATATGGCTTTTCTGAATCGGTTTATCAAAGAGCTGATGCTAAAGTTGCACTTTCACAAATGACTTTCTCACACCAAATGGTGCGATTATTTTTTACCGAACAATTATACCGTGCTTTTACCATCTTAAGAAATGAACCCTACCACCACCGCTAAAACCCTATCTATGGAACTCGTATTCGCTACGCACAATAAAAATAAACTCATTGAGATTAAGGCACTTTTGCCACATTATATTACACTTTTATCCTTAGATGATATTGGGTGTAATGAAGATATTCCTGAAACTGCTGATACTATAGAAGGAAATGCTATTTTAAAGGCAGAACATGTTAGGCATCGTTATGGCTACAATTGTTTTGCAGACGATACAGGGCTTGAAGTTGAGGCATTAAATGGAGAACCGGGAGTTCACTCTGCCCGCTATGCTGGAGAAGAGAAAGACGACAAACAAAATGTTGCTAAACTACTGGAGGAATTAAAGGATAAGAAAAATCGTAATGCACAGTTTAAAACTGCTATTGCATTAAATTTAAACGACAATCAAAATCTTTTCACCGGAATTTGCAAAGGTGAAATTATAAAGGGGAGACTTGGAGATAAGGGCTTTGGTTACGATCCGGTATTTAAACCACTTGATTTTGAAACTACTTTTGCCGAAATGAGCTTAACTGAAAAATCTGAAATAAGTCACCGCGGAAAAGCTTTTAGAGCGCTAATAGCCTATCTTTCAAAATAAAAGAAGTAGATAGGCATATATTGCTATCTAAGCCGTACCTTTGCCGCTTATTTAATTTTTTATATGAACAAATTTGAACAATTAGGTTTAAACCCTTCAATTCTTAAAGCAGTCGAAGAAATGGGTTTTACAGACCCGAGTGAAATACAGGAAAAAGCGATTCCTGTTTTACTAAATGAAGATACCGATATGGTGGCATTAGCCCAAACCGGTACAGGAAAGACAGCTGCTTTTGGATTCCCGCTTATCCAAAAAATAGACGTAAGTAAAAAACATACCCAGGCATTAATTCTTTCACCAACCCGTGAACTATGCCTGCAAATTACCAATGAATTAAAGAATTACTCTAAATTTGAAAAAGGCTTAAATCCTGTTGCCATCTATGGTGGTGCCAGCATTACAGACCAGGCCAGACAAATTGAACGTGGCGCACAAATTATTGTAGCTACCCCGGGACGCATGCAGGATATGATTAATCGTAACCTGGTAAATATTTCTAAAATAGAATATTGTGTTTTAGATGAAGCCGATGAGATGCTTAATATGGGCTTCTTTGAAGACATTAAGGCCATTCTTTCTCATACCCCAAAAGAAAAGCATACCTGGTTATTTTCTGCAACAATGCCAAAAGAAGTTGCAACTATTGCCAAGAAATTTATGCGTACCCCTATTGAAATTACCGTAGGTTCTAAAAACCAGGGAACATCTAATGTTTCCCATGAGTTTTACCTGGTAAATTCAAGACAACGTTACGAAGCTTTAAAAAGATTGGCAGATGCTAATCCAGATATCTTTTCGGTGATTTTTTGTCGAACAAAAAGAGATACTCAAAAAGTTGCTGAAAAACTTATTGAAGATGGTTATAGCGCCGCAGCTTTGCACGGTGACCTTAGCCAGAATCAACGTGATTTGGTTATGAAGAGCTTTAGGAATAAACAAATCCAGATGCTGGTTGCTACTGATGTTGCCGCTCGTGGAATTGATGTAGATGATATTACCCACGTAATCAACTACCAACTTCCTGATGAAATTGAAACTTACACTCACCGTAGTGGCCGTACCGGTCGTGCAGGAAAGAGCGGAGTTTCCATGGTAATTGTTACCAAAAGTGAAATGCGTAAAATCAAAAGTATTGAACGTATTATTCAGCAAAAATTTGAGCAAAAAGATATTCCAGACGGAATGGAAATTTGCCGTGTACAATTGTTTCACCTTGCAAATGACATTAAGGAAACGAAAATAAATCACGATATAGATGCTTACCTCCCTGGAATTAACGAGGTTTTAGAAGATTTCACTAAGGAAGAGCTTATTAAAAAGTTCTTTTCTGTAGAATTCACAAGATTCTTCAACTATTATAAAAATTCTGAAGGCTTAAGTTCACCTTCTGCTCCTGCAGATGGAGGTGGATCTGGAGATTCTACACGTTACTTTATAAATGTAGGTGCTAAAGATGATTTTGACTGGATGAGCTTAAAGGACTTCCTTAAAGCCACTTTAGATCTTGGACGGGACGATGTTTATAAAGTTGATGTCAAAGACAGCTTCTCTTTTTTTAATACCGATGCAAAAAACACTGAAACTGTTTTAAGTACTTTTAAAGACTTTAAACATCAGGGTAGATATATTAATGTTGAAGAAACTACAGATACCGGCGGACGTGGAAAACGTGGTGGCGGTGGCGGTGGCCGAAAAGGCGGCAAATTCAACAAAGGCGGCGGCAAACCTGACTTTAAAGGAGGTGGACGTAGACGTTCAGACGATTTTAAAGGTGGATCGGGTAAAGGAAAAAAATCTGGAAACCGTAGCAAAAATATTGAAAGCTCTATTAAAAGAAGACGCAGCAAAAATTAAATTCACTTCTGGCGTCTAAATTTTAAATTATGGCATTGTTTTTTATATGTATTTTATAATTTAGGCGCCAATTGTTATGAAGAAATCCCTTTTTACCCTTTTACTACTTTTTTTTACTATTCAGGCATTTTCACAGGATGTGGTATCGGGAACCGTTATGAACGCCGCCGATGACAAACCTATTGAAAAGGTTCATATCGTTAACCTCAACCAGGTTAAAGGTGCCGTTAGCCAGGAAGATGGAACTTTTGAGTTACAGGCCACTGTTAATGATACTCTTTATTTCTCTTATCTAGGCTTTAGACCCATAAAAGTGAGAGTAACAAACGACTGGCTTAAATTTGGAAATGTAAAGGTAAAAATGACCGAGTTGGGAATTGCTTTAGAAGAAGTAGTTTTAAAACCGGTTACACTTACTGGCTATTTAGAGATTGACGCTAGAAATATTCCTATTTATGAAAATACACGTTACAGCATTTCTGGATTAAATTCTGGTTATGAAGGCGAGGACAATTCTGCCAGTGCTGTTTCCCGTACCCTGGGAGCCATTTTCAATCCTGCAGACCTAATGAATAACATTTTTGGTAAAAAGCCACAACAAATGCGAAAGTTAAGGAAGATGAAGGAAGATGATGAAATAAGAACACTTCTTAGAAATAAATTTGACAGAGAAACGCTTATAGCACTACTTCCTGTAAATAAAGTAGAGATTGACGAAATTTTGCAACGTTGCAATTACTCGAAAGATTTTTTAAGATCGGCTAACGATCTTCAAATACTGGATGCGTTAAGTGGATGTTATGAAGAATATCGAGTTTTACAACGGGATTAGATCTTTATTGATTTCTCCATCCTGGTTTTTAATTTAGTAAGCCCTTTCTCAAGATCTTGACCCATTAATTTATCTGGACTGTAGAAAAGGCTAATTACAGATAATGGACAAGGTAAACTTCCCCTAATTCCCCATACTACTTTAGATTTACCAGGTTCCAGCTCCTTCACAGCAAAATAAGTTAATAAACTCACCTTAATTGGCTTTACAAATAACACCCTGGTTTCAAAAACTCTTGGATGTTTCACTTTTATAATCTTCTGCGTTCCCTCCCCTATTTCATTATTTTTAGATTTCCAGTATATAGCTGCACCAGGTTGCCCATCATCTCCCTTAAATTTTAAGATTGCACCCGGATATTTTGAAAACCAGGGCACCCACAACGGATGTTTTTTCAATTGCCTTACATTACTAAATACAACATCACGGGGAGAATTAATCACCATGGTTCGACTTATATCATATCGCTTCTTCGCCCAGGCGTGTAAAAAAGCAATGAAAGTAATAAAAGCTATAAGCAGGTAGAAAAAGAGGGTCATTCGAGCAAATTATTCCACTAATTTAAGGATTTTCTAAATTGTATTGTGATATTATTGAATCTGAATTTTTAATACACTTTTTCAGCCATTCATATTTCAGATCTAGTTTCTCATTTTCAGAAAGATACCAGGGAATTTCACTGCTTCTTAAGTTTGAAGTAATAGATTGCAAAATAATAGCTGCTGAAACTGAAATATTAAGACTTTCAGTAAAACCAAACATAGGGATTTTCAATCTGCAATCTGCTTCCTCCAATATTTCATCGCTTAAACCGTCCTTTTCGGTTCCGAAGAAAATAACGGAAGGTTTTTTAATATCGAAATCTTCAAGATTTGTACTTTCACCGTAAGGAGTGGTTGCCACAATCTGGTAACCTTTATTGCGTAATGTTTCTATACACTCCTTTGAAGTTGAGTATCGATTTACATCTACCCATTTTTGAGCACCCATAGCAATCTCCCGGTCTATTCGTTTTGGTTTGCGCTCTTCAACCACGTGTATATTTTGAATTCCAAAAACTTCACAACTCCTTATCACCGCACTGGTGTTATGCAACTGATATACATCTTGTGTGGCCACGGTGAAATGATTTGTACGTTCAGCGATTACTTTATCGAATAAAGCAATGCGGCGTGGTTTTAGAAAAGTCTCAAGATGAGTAATAATATCTATTTTTTGCATGGGCTAAAATTAAAAAACCCGACAGGAAGTCGGGCGTTTTCAGAAGAAATATTTGGAAATTTTTCCTGATTAAAAATAAAAACCCGGCCTTTTCGAGACCGGGTTTTCAATTAATAATGTAATTGGGAATTAAATTCTAAGAATTAGAACCTACATTTCCCTGAGCTACGAGAGTGTCTAAATCTTCTGCACTAAGGTGCACGTTTAGGTAACCATTATACTCTAAAAGACCATTATAATCTATCATATCGCCATCTTCACCATCAAAGGCAGAAACATTGGTCATACTCATTCCGGTATCACCATCTACTGAATTTAAAGAGATCGCAATATCACCAGGAGCATCTGCAATAGATCCTACGTGAATATGTGCAGGGTGTTCTCCACCATCAGGTGTTCCATCTAACATAATAGTTACTAGAGTTTCACCATTTACACGTTCTTCAAACATGGCTGTTCCCATAATTCCGGCAACATCTACACTTGCAAGATCATAAGAAGCTGATTCTCCGGTTAACTCATTTTGACCAATATCGCCCTGAGCTACAATAACACCTAGTTGGTCTGCACTTAAGTGAACGTTTACATAACCATCATAATTTAGCACATCTTCGTAACCAAATTCAGTATCATCGTCAAGCATTCCTACGTGAGTCATGCTCATCCCGGTGGCTCCATTAACTGGATTGAAAGTAAAAGCTATATCGCCAGGACCTTCAGCTGCAGTTCCCATATGAATGTGAGCTGGGTGCATTCCGTCTTCTGGTGTACCATCTAACATAATAGTTGCAAGCGCCTCTCCACTCATTCTTTCTTCAAAAATTACAGAACCACTAATCCCTTCAACATCTTTTTCTCCTAACTCGTAAGTTTTGCTCTCACCGGTTAATTCATTAGCCCCGATATCTCCTTGTGCTACTACAACACCAAGTTCATCTGCGCTTAGGTGAACGTTAACATAACCATCATAATTTAATACTTCTTCGTAACCAAATGCGGTATCATCGTCTAACATTTCAACCTGAGTCATACTCATTCCGGTTGCTCCATTAACAGGGTTAAAGGTAAAAGCTATATCGCCAGGACCTTCAGTAAAAGAACCCATATGTATGTGCGCTGGGTGCATTCCATCTTCTGGAGTATTTTCTATATTAATGGTTGCTAATGCAGCACCACTCATACGTTCTTCAAACATTACGGTTCCGCTAATCCCTTCTACATCTCTTTCATCAAGATCGTAAGATTTGCTTTCACCAGTAAGTTCGTTTCCTCCTATATCATTTTGGGCAACTATTGTCCCAAGTTCATCTGCACTTAGGTGTACATTTACATAACCATCGTAGCTTAATACATCGTTATACATAAATGCTGTACCATCATCTAAAGCTGCAACGTTGGTTTTACTCATTCCAGTTGCTCCATTTACAGGATTAAAACTAAATGCAATATCTCCTGGAGCTTCAGCTACAGATCCCATATGGATATGTGCAGGATGCTCACCATCCTCCGGAGTACCGTCTAACATAATTGTTGCCAGGGCTTCTCCATTTACTCTTTCCTGAAACATTACATTTCCAGAAATTCCTTCTACATCTTTTTCTTCAAGCATATAGTTTTTAGATTCTCCGGTAAGCTCATTTTCACCGATATCTCCCTGTGCTACTAAAGTACCTAGATCATCAGCGCTCAAATGCACATTAATATATCCATCAAAATTAATGGCTTCCTCATAAGTTATACCTGTACCATCGTCTAAGGTAGAAAAAGTGGTAGTACTCATTCCGGTAGATCCATCTACAGGCTCAAAAGAAAGTGCAATATCACCACCTTCAGCGGCAGTGTTATAATGAATGTGTGCCGGGTGCATCCCGCCATCTGGTGTTCCATCCAATTCAATTTCAACAGTAGTACTGTTATCTTCATTTTCCATAAAAGTGGCAGTACCTGATATTGAAGGATCAGCAACAGAAAATAAATCAAAGGATTTTGTCTCTCCTTCAAATTCATCTCCGCCACCATCTGGATCTACAGCATCATCATCGCTGCTGCAACTCATAAACATAAAAGGTAATGCTATAAAAATAGCAAGTAAGAATTTTTTCATAATTTAAAAATTTTTAGTTTTTAGTAGGTTTAAATTAAAAAAGTGCAATTTTTTTACACTTTCATTTATCTAATCTATTTATAGTTACGAAGCATAATCCTATGACGGATGTTAAGAATTACTAAAATGACGCATAAAATATGTTAATCCTGAAATAATTATTTATTTGAAAGATTCTATAAATTGAATTTATTAGAGGTAAATGAGAATACTAAAATTTTAAAAATACTGATCTACAGTAAACTAGCTAAATAAATATGCAATGGTCTCTATAAAGAGTATTTATTTAATATTAAGCCGAGCCAAAAGCAATAATCGCAATTAATAGGGAAAAATGACCTAAATTTATTAATTGGACAAAAAGGGAAAAATAAAAAAGCCCGACTCAAAGTCGGGCTTTTAATTAAAAGAAATATTTTACAAAAACTATTCTTCTGAAGCGTTAGCTCCAACATTTCCCTGAGCTACAAGAGTGTCTAAATCTTCTGCACTAAGGTGCACGTTTAGGTAGCCATTATAATCTAAAAGACCATCATAATCGATCATTTCTCCATCTTCACCATCAAAGGCAGCAACATTGGTCATACTCATTCCAGTATCACCATCTACTGAATTTAAAGAGATCGCGATAGCACCAGGAGCGTCTGCAACAGATCCTACGTGAATATGCGCAGGATGCTCTCCCCCTTCAGGAGTTCCATCTAACATAATGGTAACCAAAGTTTCTCCATTGTTACGTTCCTCAAACATAGCTGTTCCCATAATTCCGTCAACATCTACGCTTGCAAGATCATAAGAAGTAGATTCTCCGGTTAATTCATTTTGGCCAATATCGGTTTGAGCTACAACAGTAGCTAACTCTTCAGCACTTAAATGAACATTGATATAACCATCAAAATCCAACAATTCTTCATAAGATACGCTTGTACCATCATCCAAAGTTGAAACTTCAGTAGTACTTGTTCCAGTTGCACCATCTATAGGCTCAAAAGAAACAGCGATTTCACCAGTTTCAGCTGCAGTTCCCATGTGAATGTGTGCTGGGTGCATTCCATCTTCTGGAGTACCATCAAGATCAAACTCTACGGTAGTAGAACCATCTTCATTTTCCATAAAAGTTACGGTTCCGCTAACGCCAGAATCACCAATTTCATTTAAGGTGTATTCTTTTGTCTCTCCTTGAAATTCCGGTGTTTCTACTCCATCGTCGTCGCTATCACAACTTGTGAATCCTGCGACCATCATTAAAGCAAATGCTAATTTTTTCATGTAAATTTTAATTTTTGGGTTATTGTTTTATTCTCTTTCGAGATGCATAGAACAGAAAAAGGTTGCGTTTTATTTTAGCCTTTATCAACACTTTAACAGGGTTTTAAACTTAAACTTCTGAAATTCAGAAATCAACGTATTTAATTTTAACATTTCAATTTTTATTAAATTAACGTTACATTACAAATTGAGATGAGATAACAATTAATAATGAAGAAAAAAAAAGTAGTAGTTCTCACCGGCGCTGGTATAAGTGCAGAGAGTGGAATAAAAACATTTAGGGATGCCGATGGGCTTTGGGAAGGCCACGATGTTATGGAGATTGCTTCGCCAATTGGCTGGGAAAAAGATCAAAATCGGGTTTTAGAATTTTATAATCAAAGACGACGCCAACTACTAACAGTTGCACCAAATGCGGCGCATTTTGCCCTGGTAAAGCTTGCCGAAAAATTTGATGTAGAAATCATTACACAAAATATAGACGATCTTCACGAACGCGCTGGCAGCGATAAGGTTACTCATCTTCACGGTGAGCTTTTAAAAGCCAGGAGTACTTTTAATGAAAATCTTGTCATGGATTGGAAACAGGATATTAACCTAGGTGACTTTTGTGAATTTAATCATCAATTAAGGCCACACGTGGTTTGGTTTGGAGAAGCTGTACCTATGTTTGAAAAAGCTATGGAGATCGTGGCAGAAGCTGAAATACTTATTATTATAGGAACATCAATGCAGGTTTATCCTGCCGCAGGTCTCTTAGATTTTTCACCTCGAGGAATTCCTATCTATTTTATAGATCCAAAGCCTAATATTTTAGAAAAAGGAAATCTTAGTATAATTACTAAAACCGCATCAAAAGGAGTCCCTAAGTTGGTTGATGAATTAATAAATTCAGCATAAAAACCGGAAAGTTTATAAGTGAAAAGAAATGCCATTGCGGTTTTAAAGATTAACGGGAAGCAGTATATTTACGCCTTTTAATTTTTAAAGCAAGAATATGACACCGCTAACCGCCATTTCACCTATAGATGGAAGATATCATTCCAAAACCCAACAACTTTCAGCCTATTTTAGTGAAGAGGCTTTAATAAGATATCGTGTAAAAGTTGAAGTAGAATATTTTATTGCACTTTGTGAGTTACCTCTACCTCAACTCAAAAATATAAATTCTTCGGTCTTTGGTGATTTACGTGCGATCTATGAAAATTTCACCACTATAGATGCCCAGGCAGTTAAAGAGATTGAAAAAACCACCAATCACGATGTCAAGGCTGTAGAATATTTACTAAAAAACAAGTTTGATGAATTAGGTTTAGAGGAGTATAAAGAATTCATACATTTTGGACTTACTTCTCAGGATATTAATAATACTGCTGTCCCCTTAAGCCTAAGGGATGCTATTGAAGAAGAATATATTCCAGAAATAGAGCAAATTACTGCAAAATTAACTCAGCTTTCCCAGGATTGGGCTAACGTTCCTTTACTTGCAAGAACGCATGGCCAACCGGCTTCTCCTACCAGGCTGGGTAAAGAAATAGAAGTTTTTATAACTCGTTTAGAGTCGCAATTAGATCTTTTAAATAAAGTACCTCATGCTGCTAAATTTGGTGGTGCCACAGGAAATTTTAACGCACATAAAGTGGCTTACCCAAATATAGATTGGAAGGAATTCGGGACTAATTTTGTTCAGAAGAAACTGGGCTTACATCATTCTTTCCCAACGACCCAAATTGAGCATTATGACCATATGGCTGCTTTATTTGATGGTTTAAAGCGAATAAACACTATTTTAATAGATCTGGATCGTGATATCTGGACCTATGTTTCTATGGATTATTTTAAGCAGAAAATTAAAAAAGGAGAAATAGGTTCTTCTGCAATGCCACATAAAGTAAATCCTATAGATTTTGAAAACAGCGAAGGTAATTTAGGAATTGCCAATGCTATTTTCGAACATTTATCGGCTAAATTACCACTTAGTAGATTACAACGTGATCTTACCGACAGTACGGTTTTAAGGAATATAGGTGTGCCTATGGGCCATACCAGTATCGCATTTAAAAGCACCTTAAAAGGTTTGAATAAATTACTGCTGAATGAAGAAAAACTAAATGCCGATCTTGAAGCAAACTGGGCGGTGGTTGCCGAAGCAATTCAAACAATTTTAAGACGTGAAGGGTTCAAAAACCCTTATGAAACACTAAAAGGTCTTACCCGAACCAATGAAAAAATAAATAAAAAGAGTATTGCCGATTTCATTGAAACTTTAGAGATTTCAGAAGAAGTTAAAGAAGAACTTAAAAAAATAACCCCGCAGAATTATACGGGGATTTAATTTAAAAAGGACACTATCCCGCAAAGTGTGTAAAGTTAAAATAACAGGGGTTGGACTTTTTTAAAGTCTGACCCTTTTTTCATAGATCGTAAGGAACTGATTTAAGATAATGCCCCAGTTCCTGATAGGCATTGACCATTTTTTAGTGGCTTCCCTTGTAGCCAAATATACGGATTTCATCACTGCCTCATCTGTAGGGAAAGACAGTTTATTTTTGGTGTACTTCCTGATTTTTCCATTGAGGTTCTCGATAAGGTTCGTTGTATAAATGATCTTTCTTATTTCCAGGGGGAACTCAAAGAATACCGTAAGGTCTTCCCAGTTGTCCCTCCAGCTCTTAATAGCATAAGAATATTTACTTTCCCATAGCTCTGCAAAATCATTCAGGGCAGCTTTAGCAGCTTGCTGGTTAGGTGCATTGTAGATATGCTTCATATCTGCTGTAAAGGCTTTTTTGTCCTTCCATACCACATACCTGCAGGCGTTGCGTATTTGATGCACTACGCAGATTTGGGTTTTGGATTCAGGGAACACGTTCCTGATGGTATCGGTAAACCCGTTTAAGTTATCAGTAGCCGTGATAAGGATATCTTCGGTTCCCCTAGATTTTATATCGGTAAGGACACTCATCCAAAAGGCTGCAGATTCATTTTTACCCAGCCAAAGTCCCAATACTTCTTTCTTCCCATCTCTGCGAAGTCCTACTGCTATGTATATTGTCTTGTTGATCACCTTGGAGTTCTCACGGACTTTAAAGACGATCCCATCCATCCAAACAATAAGATATACGGGTTCTAAAGGACGGTTCTGCCAGGCCACGATATCCTCGGTGACCTTCTCGGTAATCCTGGAGATGGTAGAAGTGGAAACTTCAAAATTATAAACTTCTCTGATTTGTTCTTCGATATCGCTATTGCTCATTCCTTTGGCATAGAGCGATACGATAACATTTTCAATACCATCAACCATATTGCCCCGTTTGGGAACAATCATCGGATTAAAGGAAGCATTTCGGTCTCGGGGGACCTGGATCTGGGATTCCCCGAAAGAAGTGCGTACCTTTTTCTGGCCAAAACCATTGCGGGTATTGGGATTATCGGACTTTTGGCTCTTGTCATAGCCTAAATGACCATCCAATTCGCCTTCCAGCATTTTTTCAATGCCACGTTTCTGCAGTTGTTTTAAAAAGCCATTGAGCTCATCTCCACTTTTGAACTGCTTTAAAAATTCATCGTTAAATAAATCCTCTTTTTTCATACTGTGTAAAATTTAAAATTAGACAAAAAAATAACAGGGGTCGCGACCCCTGTTATTTTTCTATTTACACAGTTTATGAGATAGTCCTTTAAAAAGAGGTTGTTTGGAAGTATTTGTTTATCTGCAAGAAGCTTCGGGATTATTCATATTCTAACCTGGTAGCCCCTGAAACAAGTTCAGGGTAACGCAAGATCTTCCAAACAACCTCACTTATAGATACAACTAAAAACTATTCTTCAATTTCGGTTTTAAACATCCCTGTAATTCCTTTCAGACCTTCAACATCAAGATCGCCTTTTTCCAAAGATTTCATTAATTCCATTAATTTCTGCGGATTCATATCCTCACCTAAAACTCTTGCTACCCCTACTCCTTTTGTTTCGTCATAACCATAAACAATTATTTCATCAATTGCATCTTCATCACCGGTAAAATAAATCTCTGCTTTACGATCATTAGATCCATATTTCATTAGAAGCTGGTATTTTTCATCCTTTAAAATACTGGACAATTTTTCTTTTTCAGATTCATATTCTTCTTTACTTTCTTTTACCGGCAATGCCAGGACATTAATCTTTTTTACACTCTCTAAGGTTTCCCTCTGTTTCTCATCAAGATTCTCAGAATTAGTAAACATACTTGTAGGCACATCTAAAGCGATAAATTTATTATCCTGCTGATTCTCTACATAGTACTCCTGCAAACTTGGTTCATTTGCGCAAGATATAAATGCTAGAGTTCCAAGCGCTAAACTTAAAATTTTTATTGTTTTCATATTTGTTTTTTAAAGTTGATCTAAGATTTCTTTTCTACATTTTTAAGCTCTTCCGCCCCAGGTATTTTAAGATCAGAAGTTAAACGAGAAAGATGCGAAAGGTCTATTTGCCCGGTAATACTTAGAATGACTGAAATTGGCTCGCCTTCCTTTTCACCTTCCATAAACATAAAAAGCTCACTCACATAGTTATCACTTTTTCCGCTTTTTGAATAAAATCTAATGTTTTTACCCTCTTCTTTTACGCGCATGAGTTGATCTAATGAGTTTGAATTTAAATAAGTTTCAACATCTTTTTGCATCTCGCTCCTCACTGAAGCCTTAGTACTTGTAAACATCTTAATTTCATCAAGATTTTCAATAAGTTCCAGATACTCCTTTGCTTCAGGATTATCATCACTTAAATCAACTTTGGCAAGCATTTTAAACATTTTGCTGGTCATCACCATCGCATCAACATCTCTCATATTCTCATACTTGGCAAAAGACTGGGCCTGCGTTATTACTGGTAACAGACCAATTATAAATACTATTATTATCTTTTTCATTGTTATTCAGTTTTTAAAAAATTTATTCTTAGTATTATTAAATTCTTTTAAATAAACCAGGTCCTCTTTTCCCTCGTTCATTAATTCAGAAACCATTCTTAAGGTTTCCATACTTTTTTGTAATGCTTCTTCTTTATCCTGAATAGTGCCAAGATTAGAATCTTGCATAGCTATGGGTTCATTCTGAAATAAAAATAGACCTAATAATAAAACTACGCTGGCAGCAATAGCCGTCCAAAGATATTTCCCATTCTTTTTATCACCAGGTAGCTGTACTTCCCTTTCCATTTTTTGCCTCCTGGATTTTTCAGCATATCCAAAAATTAACCGGTAACTCATTAATTCTTGAGGCACTTCATTATGATTAAAATAATCTCGAAGTGCTTCTTCTTGCGCTAATGTTGTTTTACCGGCATCATATCGTTCCAATAATACTTTAACCGCTCGTAAGTCCATAGTTATGTTCGTTTGTTAATTTTTCTCTTATTTTTTTTCGGGCCCTGGATAATGCGACCCTAACTGCAGTGGGTTTCATTTTTGTAATTTCAATAATTTCGTCAAATTCCAGTTGCTCAATATCCCTAAGCTGAAAAACAATTTTTTGTTGCTCTGGTAATTCATTTACAATTATTTCTATATGGTGTAATTCATCCTTTAACTCCAGTTCCCTTTGAAGCGAAAGTGATTTATTTTCATAATTTTGATGAACAAGTCTTAAATTATTATTCTTTTTGGCTTTTAGCTCATCTAAACAGTAGTTTTTAGTACTCGTCATTGCAAAAGCCTCAATGTTGGTATAATCCTTGACACTATATTTCCTGTCCCATAATTTTAGGATCACTTCCTGGGTAGCATCTTCGGCTGCTTCTTTAGAAACCAGCAGTCGCAGTGCCAACCGGTACATTTTATCGCGTACCGGGTTTATTTTTTCCAGGAAGGCTTGTTGTCTCATATTTACTTGGCTTAATAACCTTCTTATCTATTAAACGATTAGCGGTAATATTTGTTACAATAGGATTTTGAATTTAAATTATTGTGGGTATTTTTAGCAATCTAAAACAAACTTAACACTTATGAAGATTAATAAATTAATTTTACTTCTATTCTTAACCACCGGAATATTCACCTCCTGCTCTACAGATGAAGATGATGAAAGATTTCCCGTTGCCCCAGGAGGAGAGAAGCCAAGCGAAACACCAAATTTGGAAATTGAAAATTACCTATATAATGCAATGGGTATATGGTATGTCTATGAAGCTGATGTACCAGAATTTAATGAAAATTATTTTGACTCTGAAGCTGATAAAGAAGAATGGTTAGCCAGCTTTAATTCTCCTGAAGATCTTTTTAATAACGGACTTAAAGTACCTGCGCCAAAAGACAGGTTCAGTTTTATTTTAGATGATTATACGGTTCTAGAAAATAATCAAAGTGGGATAAGTACTACAACGGGCATGGATTACGGTCTGGTAAGATATGGAGATAATGGCGTTATCGCTTATGTTCGTTATGTAATACCCGGAAGTCCAGCCGATAATGAAGGCGTTGAAAGAGGAATGCTTTTCACTGAAATTGATAGGGAAGCAATGACGCTGGATAATTATCAATCTCTTTTAAGAAGAAGTGGGTATGAAATAACAGTAGCTGAAATTAATGATAATATTATTAGAAATACCGATAAAATCATAGCGCTAAATAGAATAGAAATCACCGAAAATCCTGTTCTTTTATCTAAGGTTATAGAAGTAGATGGTGTAAATATTGGATACATCATGTATAATAGGTTTACAGCGGATTTTGACGATGAACTAAATGCTTCTTTTGGAGAATTAAAGGCTGAAGGTATAGACGAATTGGTATTAGACCTTAGATATAACGGAGGTGGTTCTGTAGAAAGTGCGGTAGATCTTTCCAGTATGATTACCGGGCAGTTTGAAGGAGAAATATTTTCTCAACAAACCTGGAACAATTTTTTACAGTCCCAATTTTCTGAAGATCTATTGGTAGACCGATTTAATGATGAAATCAGAACAGGTGAAATGATCAATAGCCTGAACCTTAGTAAGGTTTATATCATTGGCACAGGTTCTACCGCCTCGGCCAGCGAGTTGGTAATAAATGGTCTTGCTCCTTATATAGATGTAGTACAAGTTGGGGGAAATACTGTTGGTAAGTTTCAGGCTGCAGTAGCGCTGTATGATTCTCCTGCTCCTAATTTTAACAGACAAAACCGGAACCCAAACCATAAATATGTAATTCAGCCATTGGTTTACGAAGCTCAAAATGCTAATGGTGATGCTTATTCTGAAGAAGGTTTAACTCCTGATATTGAAGCGGAAGAAGATATTTTTAATTTAATGCCTTTAGGCGAGCCTGACGAAACACTACTTGCAGCGGCGTTAGCCGATATTACAGGGAATAGAATGGCTATCCCGGCGGTTTCTTACGATTCACGATTTACTAAAATTGGAGAGCGTGGAGATACCGATGTTAATTACCAAAGAATGTATATAGAAGAAATTCCTGAAGAAATCAGGAAGAAAGCTTCTGAAATGAAGAAGTAATTTTTGAAAAGCTTATAAAGAAAAAGCCCCGTTTCTTACCTGAAACGGGGCTTTTTTTTGCAAATTCAATTTAACAGAAAAACATTTATTTAATCATTAAAGTAGAATCCGTTTGGGCCAATTCCTCCCGAATCAAATTCTGCTGATAAATCACCATTCAAAGTATAAACTCTAATAGTTCCATTTGCCGTAAAGGAAGGGTGAGCTTCAGCCATATAAATATTTCCTTCCTCTACTTCAAAACCATAAACTGCATAACTTGAATCAACATTATAATCTAAAATAGGATCTTCTGCTGCTTCTAAATCATTTACTTCTATTCTATAAACTGCAGATCCTATCGTATAATAGATGATTTCGTCTTCAATATCCATTTTACCGGCATTACCTTCAGCAAATTCTATATAACTCACAATTTCAGCAGAAGCTATATCTATTTTCTCCAATTTAGAAGTACTTAAAGCATAAATGAAACCATCTTGAACATCAAAATCAGATAATCCGGTGTTAGTTTCATAAGTATTTTCAATAGAATTTGTGGTAGGATTTATAACGCTTATTTGGTTTCCTGTTCCGTAAGAAGCATTTTTTACATATAGCAATCCATCTTTCTCCATGATATATTCTGCGGTTGCGTTCATTACGATAGTTTCTTCCACTTCTAGAGTTTCTAAATTAATTACCGCCACAAAATCATCAGTATCCGTATCAAAAGAAGCTAAATTGGTTACATAAGCTTTTCCATTTTCAACTGCCCCGTACATTGGTATATTCAGGTTATTTTCTATTTTTCCAATCAGCTCAAAAGTATAGCGATCTACTACACTTATAAGGTTAGAGCCATTAGAGATTATAAAAGCATGTTCATCATTAAAGAAAATAGATTGCGTATAAAGTCCAACATCTTCTCCATTATTAACTGTTTGAAAAATTTCCTGTTCAATATTTTGAAGATCATTATTTACAAAACTAACATTACCTCCGCCAGAGCTTCCTTCATTAAGCACAAAAAAGCCGTCGGTATAAGTACCCTCAGGTTGTGGTTCAACAGGATCTACAATATCATCATCATTACTACACGAATTTAAAAACAAGCCACTTAAAATGGCCAGGCTTAAAAGTTTACTGATTCTTCTCATTGGTTAAAAATTAAGGTTTAGGTATATATTAAAATTTCTGCCGGGCATCCACCGGTCTTCTACACTTTGGTATGCTTCATCAAAAATATTATGCACTCGCGCGCCAACTTTATAGGTATTATTATTTCCAAAATCGTAGGCAATTCCAAGATTTGAAACTAAATAAGCATCCATATTATAGCGGGAATTATTATCAGATCGGGTAAAAACTTCGCCATTATATAAGAGTTGATAATCCAGGCTTAAATCTTTATACGAATAGGTAAGCGCTCCAGTAGCTTTATGAAACGGCACATAGATAAGCTGGTAGCCGTTATTCATATTTTCTGAAACGGTATAGGCATAAGTATTTGATGCACTAATTTCATGCCATTTAAATATTTCTTTTTGCCAGCTGGTAAGTATTTCTAAACCATAGGTTTCTACTTTTTCTTCATTCCTGGGGCGCCAAACGCCATTTTCTGAAGGTAACCAGCGTATCATATCATCTATTTGAATATAGTACCCGGTTAGGTTAAATTTAAAATCCCGATGATGAAAATGATTTCCTATTTCTACCTGGTTAGAAGTCTCAGGGCGTAAATCAAGATTTCCGGCCCCCGCCCAATAAAGATCATTGTAAGTAGGAATTCTAAAATTCCTGGAAGCATTTAACTTTAAACTATAGAAATCTGAAAAATCATAATTTGTCCCGGCTGAGAACAACAACGGACTCTTATAATTATCGGTAGCTTCTTTCCTTATTCCTAATTCATATTGAAATTTCTCAAACGGCCTATGTTTCATTAAAAGTGCAGTAGAAAAAATATTCCGAGTATTTTGCTCAATTCCAGAACCCGCACCATCGGTATAAGTATTGGTCAAAATAGAATTAAACTGTAGTGTATTTGATACTGAATATTTTAAATCGTATTTCCCAATAAAGGTTTGTGCTTCTCCAAAAGAATAATTTTCGGAAGCTATATTCTCGTAATATCGATAACTTTCATCCAAGTGCGCCAACCTGGCAACTGAAATAAAATCACCAAATTCACTCACCCATTCCAGTAAATTTCGAGTGTTAAAATCGCGGTATTTAGTCCGGTTTTCTGAAGGGCGAATCAGCGAAAAATGCCTTTCTCCATCAAAGATCTCGCTAAAAAATTTCAGCGTATTTTTTTCATTTAAAAGGTAAGCCACGCCAATATTTAGATTATTATTGTAAAATTCTCCGTTTTCATTAAACCGGCCTTCCACCGGCCATTCATAATCATTATCTGATGAATTTCGAGCCAGCGCAACACTTAAACTCCACTTTTTTCCTGAAGTTTTAATTTTATATTGCGCGTCCAGCGTATTAAAACTTCCGTATTGTAAGAAAAAATCCTGCTTTGTTTTTCCGCTAAAATCGAGATTGGTATTTAAGTGAATTGTACCACCAATCGCGCCGGTACCATATACAACGCTTCCACCCCCACCACGAACACTAATATTGTCAAATCCGCCGGCGTTTAGCGTATTGAAATCGGTTTGACCGTTAAACTGGGAATTGATATTTATTCCATTCCACAAAACTGCAGTCTGTGAGGCCGTAGTTCCTCGAAAAGATGGCGAAGAAACCATCCCCAGGCCATTTTCTTTAAAATAGATATTCGTATTGAAATTTAAGGCTGAAGTAAGCAGCGCCCCATTTTTCTTTAAAATTGAATCGTTAAGCACAGTCACCTGCTGTCCTGTAGAGAAATCTTTCAGCTTTACATCTGTCAAAAATACCTCGTCGAGCACGTTAACCGTGTCGGTTTGAGCAATGGTAGGCACGCTCAAAAGCAAGCCAAAAATTAGGATATAAAAATGCGTTTTTTTCATCTGCCCCTGACTTTTATCCCGAAAGTCTAAGAATTTATTGGTTATATTCTGGCAGGTCTCCTGGCTCGCGTCTTGTTGTTTACCTTCCCATGCCGATAGCTATAGGCACAGTGGTTTTTGAAGTGATAACAACAAGCATCCCAATCTAAAATTGGAACTTAGCTTACAGTTGCGGGAACAGCTCAGGCTTAATAAAGTTAGATGGTAGAGGTTTGAAATATGAAGTAAAAAAACTTCTAATTTCTAATCTCGTACTTATAACTTCTCCTGATTCCCTTTTAATCGGCGTGAAAAAACTCACATCCGAACCAAAAATTTCAATGCGAAATTAAACATTTATCTCAGTTGCAGCTATAAAATTCCAATTAATATTACTTTTGAAATTTCCTTTAATAAATATTCTATATAAAAATGTTCGTCATTTTGAACTTGTTTCAGAGCTTGCCCCGCAGTTTATTCGGGTGTTTAAAATTAGGATAAAGTCATATTAATTGAATTTCATTAAAACAAAAAGATGAAAACAAAGATTATAAAAACCCTTAATTTTTTAGTTTTACTTCTAGTACTTAGCGCTTGCAAAAACGACAAAAAAGAACAAAATACCGTTTCTGTACAGCCCGAAAATTCAGTTGAATTAAAACACGCTAATAATTTTACTATCAGGGAATTCAAAGATTTTTATATTCTGGAAATTGAGACGCCCTGGCCAGACGCCAAAGAAGGATTTACTTATCTCCTGGCAAAAGAAAATGCTCAAATTCCTTCTGATTTAGAGTACGATCAAAAAGTACAAATTCCGGTAAAAAAGATGGTGGTGACCTCTACTACCCATATTCCTGCCTTGGAAGCTTTAAAAGAAGAAAACAGTTTAATAGGCTTTCCCGGACTCGATTATATTTCTTCGGAAAAAACCAGGAAATTGATCAATTCAGGAGAAATTAAAGAATTAGGAAAAAATGAAAATATCAATACCGAAGTTCTTATCGACCTTGAACCAGATATAGTGATTGGTTTTGCAATAGACGGAAACAATAAAACCTTTGAAACCATCCAAAAAACCGGAATTCCCGTGATGTACAACGGCGACTGGACAGAGAAAACTCCATTAGGAAAAGCGGAATGGATCAAATTCTTCGGTGCGTTTTATGACAAATTGGAGGAAGCCGAAAACATTTTTAATCAAATAGAAACCGATTATACTGAAGCGAAAGAATTAGCCAAATCGGCTAAAGAAACACCGAAAGTCTTAAGCGGTGCGATGTATAAAGATCAATGGTATTTACCTTATGGCAATTCCTGGCAGGCACAATTTATAAGAGACGCGAATGCGAACTATATCTATGCAGATACAGAAGGAAACGGCAGTATGGCGCTATCTTTTGAAAATGTGCTGGATAAAGCTCAGGATGCCGATTTTTGGATAAGTGCTGGACAATACACTACTTACTCCCAACTTTTGGAAGAATCTGCGCATTACCAGCAATTTGAAGCAGTGGAGAACAAAAAAGTTTATAGTGTAAGTCTCACAAAAGGCGAAACCGGCGGTGTACTTTATTTTGAGCTTGGTCCACAGCGCCCAGATTTAGTACTTAAAGACCTTGTTTCTATTTTTCACCCCAACTTGCTTCCTGAATATGAAAACAGGTTTTTTAAGGCTTTAGAGGAATAATGTATGTTTGGTGTTCGCGTCATTGCGAGAACTGCGATAGCGGGACGTGACAATCTGTTGTGAGGTTTCAGTTGAATTTAGGATTAGGGTTAAAGATTTAAAAAAATATAAAACCTTATTATCTTAATGGAGATCAACTAAAATTCCATTATCGTTCTTCTTTAATTTTATCTCCTCATTTTATTTCAGATATTTACACAGAAATAAATCACCGGCCTTGCTGCAATCCCGAAAATATTTTATAATCCTTCTACTCCTATTTCTGGGAGTGATCTTTCTTGGCTTTTTAAATATTAGTTTAGGGTCTGTCAGCATTCCATTTAAAGATGTTGTTGCTTCCATCTTCAACCTGGAAGTTTCCAAAGAGACCTGGCGTTATATCATTGTAGAATATCGTTTGCCAAAAGCAATCACCGCAATAATAACCGGATCAGGTCTTGCCATTAGCGGACTCCTAATGCAAACTTTATTTCGCAATCCGCTGGCTGGGCCTTATGTTTTGGGTTTGAGTAGCGGTGCCAGTTTGGGCGTAGCTATTGTAATTATGGGAGCTTCGGTTTTTGGTGGCGGTTTTGCTGGAATGCTATTATCAAAATGGAGTTTGGTGATCGCTTCCAGTTTGGGGAGTTTATTGGTTCTCATTGCCGTAATGCTGGCATCACTAAGGCTTAGGGATACTATGGCAATTCTTATTATTGGTTTAATGTTCGCGAGTTTAACTGCTGCGGTAGTGAGCGTACTCTCATATTTTAGTCCGGCGGCGCAACTTCAGCAATACGTATTTTGGTCTTTTGGAAGCCTTGGAGACCTGGCCTGGAACGAAGTGGGGATTCTTTCAATGTTCTGGTTAGTTGGAATTATATTGGCAATTTCCTGTATAAAAAACCTAAACACCTTACTTCTAGGCGAACAATATGCAAAAAGTCTTGGCGTAAGTATTCAGAAAAACAGGATTATTATAATAATAGCCACAAGTTTACTGGCCGGCAGTATAACTGCTTTTGCAGGGCCAATAGCCTTTATTGGTTTAGCGGTTCCGCATTTAATTAGGCAGGTAATTCCCGTTAACAACCATAGTATTCTGGTGCCTGCTGTTATTTTAGGCGGTGCTGCATTGATGCTTATTTGCGATATTGCGGCACAAATACCCGGGCAGGAATACACTTTACCCATAAATGCCATAACTTCGTTAATTGGTGCACCCGTAGTCATTTGGCTTTTGGTGCGTAAACGTAAATTTTTATTCTGAAGTTGAGCTCAAACGAACCACATAGCATCCTGAAAACCGAAAATCTAGATATTGGTTACAGCACTAAAACCGAAAAAATTCTTATTGCTAAAACCATTAATATTGAAGTAAAAGAGGGCGAACTGGTTGCTGTAATTGGCGTAAACGGAGTTGGAAAATCTACATTTTTAAGAACCCTAAGCGGAGTTCAGGACGCACTAAATGGAAAAGTTTTAGTGAAAAATGAGCAAATTCAGCAGATAGATTCTTTAGAACTCGCTTCATTAATTAGCCTTGTTTTAACAGAACAACCTATTTCTAAAAATTTAAGTGTATTTGAACTCGTTGCCCTTGGCCGCCAACCTTATACCAATTGGATTGGCCGCCTAAGTAAAAACGATTTAAGACAGATCAAAAAATCACTGCAAAATGTAGGTATTGAAGAACTTCAAAATAAAAAATGTTACGAATTAAGCGATGGGCAATTACAAAAAGTATTAATTGCACGAGCAATTGCGCAGAATACGCCGCTGGTTATCTTAGATGAACCCACTACTCACCTGGATTTGTATCACAAGGCTTATGTTCTAAAATTGCTTAAAAAACTTACCCGAAAAACCAATAAAGCCATTGTTTTTGCATCGCATGAGATCAACCTTGCCATTCAGCTTTGCGATAAGATTATTTTAATGCAGAATCAGAAAGTAACAACGGGCTCTCCCAATGAACTTTTGAAATCAGGTGCATTTTCTACTGTTTTTCCTGAAGGTTTAATAGTTTTTGATAAAGCTTCAGCTTCATTTAAGATTAATCCTTAGTTATTTCCATCCAGAAAATATTTCAGCCCAAAACTAAAACTATTGGAATAGAAATTTTTAAGGGTAAAGAATTCTACCTGGGTATTAAAATGTAAGTATTTTGAGATAGGCCACAGCATATTTCCGCGATAGCGCTGAAATTCATCTGAAAAAGTATCTAAAAAATATCCTGCATCCAGGTTAAGCTTCCAAAGGTTCTTTTCATTTTCATATTGATAAGCAACACCTAAACCACCGTAAAATCTTTCATCTAAAGTCCAGTAAGGAAATCCATTGGGCCGGTTAGAATTACCCAGCAGCCCGGAGAATTCGGTATAAGGCATAAATTTAGCTCTTCTATTCAGCTTAAAATCCATCGCCAAACTTGTAAGCGCCTGGATATCCATCACATCTTCGTCATTATAATGATTACCTTCTACATAAAGAACCGCCTGGAATTTCTCTTTAAATTGAAGTTCTTCGTAAACATTTAATTGCGTTTGGTATATATCAAGAACATATGCTGGACCGGTTAAAGCTGGTTTTCTAAAAAACTGAAAGGAACTATACAGACTATCTTTAGCAATAGATGCCGATGCTTCTAAATGAAGATATGCTTTTCCAGCTTCGTTGAACTCGAGACGGGATCCAAAGCCAAAATTAAA
Source organism: Salegentibacter sp. Hel_I_6 (assembly GCF_000745315.1). Lineage (NCBI taxonomy): Bacteria > Pseudomonadati > Bacteroidota > Flavobacteriia > Flavobacteriales > Flavobacteriaceae > Salegentibacter > Salegentibacter sp. Hel_I_6. Next base: position 333,437 of record NZ_JQNQ01000001.1, read on the forward strand.
TTTCTCTATTCTTTCCCTGGTTTTAAATCTATAAACCAGGCCATATAACTGCATATCTTCATTATTCTCTAAATCCTCCCCCTGGAATGGAATAGGATACGCGTTATAACGGCTTAGCCCAAATTGATGCTGATTGTATTTCTTATCTCTAGTGCCATATACTGCTTCTAAACCAAAAGAGGTAGGATCAAACCTGTCGCTAATAATATTACTCCCAATTTGCACAAAATCTCCCTCAGTTATTCTTAGGTTCTGCTTGATTATAGAAGCAACTTCAGGATAAAAAAGTGAAGGATACTCGTTTAAAAGTAGCCTTTTTTGTTCGTTACCAAGATAAATAACGCTGTTATTCAACTGCCTTTGTAAACGATCTTTATTACTTGAGTCTGACAATTTTGAAGCAAATTCCCAGGCTTTAATCATTTCGCTACGGCCCAAATAATATTCTGCCATAAAAACCTGAATAGCTTCTTTTTCTTTAGGGTTATTTTTTTCAGAATACCCTGCATACAATCGCTCTACTTCAACAAAATTTTCTAATGCATAGAACCATTGCATGCGTTCTACAAGTGGAAAATCTGGACTACAGGAAGACCATTCCAATGCCTTTCTATAACTTCCCTGCCCGCCATAAGCATAGGCGATAGTAGGCGCCAAATGTTTAAATTCTTCTCTACAGGGCTCGATTTCCAATAATTTCTGAGCCGCTTTTTTATCATTATCAGCAAGCAGATATTCTATATAAAGCGGAAAATTCTTTTCCTTTAAAAATGCATATTCTCCAGTTTGTACCCGCCAATCATCTACAATGTCTTCAGTAATTTCTTCAGCGCATTTAGACCATAAAATAGCTTGCTCAAAATCTTTAGCATCGGCAAAAACCCAGGAAATAGTAGAAGCCGCAAGCCTGTAATCTTCCCGGCAGGGTTCTATATCTTTTACTAAATTGAAAGCCGCATCTGGATGTTTTTCATTGAGTAATAAAAAATAGCTAAAACGCTCCTCGTCCAGTTTGGTCTCCTCTATTAAATTCAATAATTCCTCTTTGCTTAGCTGAATTCCGGTATTATTTCCAAAGTAGCCAATAAAATTTTTCCTAAGTTGTATGTTTTCCGGCTGCAATTCTATTTGTCTAAGCATCCATCGCTTCCTGGTTTCCAAATCTGGATAATCGCTTTGGGAGGTGAATTCTAAAGAAAGATGCACGTAGACCGAATTCTTATTTTCATTATATTTTTTTTCAAGTAAAGGCCAGATTTGATTTTGCCGGTTTTTCCAACCTAAATACTGAAATAATTTCAACCAATCTTCACGCTCAAATTTATTGTTTTGAGTAATTTTAGATTTTAATTCATTTATTTCTTCATCAATATCTTCAAGATCTTCTGCCGGTTTGACCAACAAATAAGAGTCATAATTCTCTAATATTGAACTGCCAACATTTTTACTGAAATTTTCTTTGTATCGGGGCAGGCTAAGTTGTCTTTTTCGCGCTTTAATATTAATTAAAAAACCATCTAAATATGGAGTTTTAGTAAAGTCTAAATTATTATCCTTAAAATATTCTTCAATATCATCAATATGGTTTTCTGAAATATATGCAAACCAGTAATTCTCAGCATCATTTAATTTTTTGGTTTTAGCAGTAACTATAATATTATTTTCAGTTTCAGAAAAATTATATGAAATATCCCTCCAGTTCCTGGTGATTTTAGCTGCTTCACTAACTTTTAAAAACCGGATAAATGGAAAGGTAGTTTTTACTTTTTTAAGATATTTATCAAACCTTGGCAATAATCCTGGAGAACCATCTGGAGAAATTTTCCAACCGTAATTATTCTCATTCCTTAAATTATAATTGCCTGCGCTTAAAAGTGGTTCTTCCCCCGGAATTTGGTAAATATCATCGGGGTGTACAAAATGTGACCATATCCCGGTATAGAGATAAATGGACTGTTGATTAAACTCCCTTGTAGGCGTCATTGCAAAACCACTGGTAATTCTCGGGTAATTAAAAAAGTGATAATTATGTGGTTCAGGATCATATTCCCTGTCTCCTCCTTCTTCAAAATCACCAAGGTAGATACTGGCATTATATACAATATTAGGAATGTTTTCCTGCAGGGCCACAAAACCTGTACTATCTATTATATTAGATGGAGGCACGTAAGAAACCGGCAAATCACCATAATTTTTAGCAGCCCAACGCTTTTTAACGGCCTCCAGGCTTAATCCCATGTATTGTTTATTAGGCCACTCTTCCAGGGTGAGTGAAGCGTGATTATATCCATGCAGTGCAATTTCGTGATTAGAGTTTTTAAAACTCTTCATAAGTTGGTCTGCCGCATTACTTTCATTAGAACCTTGTAAAATAGATTGCTCCCACTCACTAAAGTTAAAAGGTGGCGTAGTGTGGTTTGCATAATCAAAACAAACATATGCAGAATATTGGATGTTGTACTTCTCGGCCAGTTCTCGCATATCATTCCACCAAACATCAGTATAAAATCGGGCCTGACTTAAATCTAATTCTGAAGCCACGGGTTCTAACTTCAAATTATAGAGTGGAGCCGGAAAATCGTCTAACATAATACTGGAAGCATTTGCTATGGGATAAGGTACACTTTCTAAACCTTGCAGAATAGCAGAAAAGAATAAACCACGCTCCTGCTTTTGTGAGTATTGTTCGGTATTAAACGTAATTACAGAACCATTTCCTAAATTATTCTTTATAATTAATGGATAATCTTCTTCAGAAATTGAAGTTGCTAAAACTTCAATTTCATCTTTAAAATTTGCCGTTGCCAATCCATAATGTTTGGTTTTGTTTTTATAAGGTTTTCCTTTTAAGGCCGGTAAAAAATTTGTTTTAAACTTAAAGCCCTGGGCTATAGTATCTATTTCATAATTGGCATCTTCTTTTACTCCTGCAAAAAATCCAAAATTCTTATTGGTGCCAACCGTAGGTATAAATATATGCCCTCCACTGGCAACGAAATTTAGGAGGAAATGCATTGAGGATTTATTTAAAGGAGCCATATCGTAAACTACTATTACTTTTACAGAAGTAGATATTTTTTGATTAGCGTTAAAATCATTTAAATTAATGGCCCCAAAGGGAATTTTAGCATAGTTAAGTGCCTTCTTTATATGATTTTTATTCCCGGATATCATTTCATTTCCTGGTTCAGTAATATAAAGAACCCAGGGCTCTTTGCTGTTTTCATCATATATTACCTTTGGGTTATTTTCTAATGCCTGTTGTTCCTTCTCATCCTTCTCACAAGCCAGTATTGTGAAAAAACATAAGGCCAGATAGCAAGCTTTTATAAGTTTTTCTGGTAATTTTATTTTCATCAATATAGTAATTCATTTACGTTACTGGAACCTGTTTTATTCACGATGCGGTAAACAGTTAAATCCTTATTTTTATAATAAGGCCCTATCTCCCTTCCTTTAGCTCTTAAAAGTTTAATGCGCTCCAGGGCTATTTCCTGTTGTTCTTTTCTAGATTCCAACTTTCCAGGATTATTATAAATAAACACAAATAAGGCCTGGGGTAAAATTACATTAGGATTACTGTTTAGGTATTGTACATCGTTTTTATACCTATTGTACTGCCTATCCCTTTCTATATAACTATTGTTGAAATAATTATAATCATAGTAATAATGGCTGTTTTTACTAAAACTGGAATATGGTGAAGCATTTACTACTGCGTAGGAGTAAGGTAGGTGCCTTGATTGAATTTTAGAATATGCTTCAAATATTAAATTTCTGGTTTTATTTGTTTCGAAATTTAAATTTGCTGTCTCAGGAAATGTATAAAATACCAGGGCTGCCATGACTATCGCGCCCATTCCTACTTCAATAGCAATTGCTTTCCTGCTTGCAAGGTTTATAAACGAAAGAAAATCAATAATTATATTTAGTACAATTCCGAAGAAAACCGGAAGGAATATACAAAGCACCTGACTTAGAATATCTAAATCTACAATCATTTCGTTAAGTTGGTAAACAACGAAAATTATATTTATGAAGCTAAGAAAAACGATACTTGCAAGCCATTTTCGAGGGTTTCTAATGTACTTATATATACAAATAATTAAGAAAACTATGCCTGTTACCTGATAGTAATGCATAAGCTGGTTAAACGGAAGTACTAAGTAAGGATTATAGGTATAACTTTCAAAAGAATAAAGATTAGAAAGTATAAATGCTGTAAAATCTTCAGCTTTTATATAGGCGGCAATTCCATAAATAATTCCTATTAAAATAACTGCTGTTAAATAAGCCCCTAATAACTGTAAACTTTGTTTAAAATTCTTTCGGATTTTAAACGAGGTCAAGATCAGTAAAAATGGTAGTACTAAAACTAGCCCTACAAAAAGATCTATTAAAAATATAGCGCTAAACAGAATTACCATCCAGGTAAATTTCAAATTTCGGCTAAATCGAAAGCTTTGCGGATAAATAGCGATAAACATTGTTGGTAAGGCAATAACCAAAGCTGTAAAAACCGATTTATGTTCTGCCAGCAACTCTATATTTATAGGTAGAAAAGCATAAAGTAGCGCGAAACTTAGCCCTGAAACGATCCCTGAAGAATGCTTTCTGGTAATCTTAAAAACCACCCAGTAAATTATTAAAGAAAGCAAGGCAGATTCTAATATCCCAAAAGATTGTAGAGCCTGGGCATAGGTAATATTGGTTATTTTCGCATAAAGATTGATAAGTAAATAATCTCCCATCATCTCCCCCGGCTGAAAAAACCATTTCCCAATAGAAATACCATTTATAAGTTCCAGTTTATTAAACCAACTGGAGGAAAGTGTAAAAATGTCATTTTGAAAAAGAGAATTTCTAGAAATATAAGTGATTACCGGTAGTAAAAATCCTATAACTAATTGCCAGTTCTTATGATATTGGGATAAACCCTGCTCCTTATTTTTATACTTAGGCTTAATAATATTGTCCTTGTCTAAAAATCGTTCTCTTTTTTCAAGCTTTATTGTACTATATAAAATAGTACGGCTATAAATTCTTTGTATTTGCTCTTTTAAAGGTTTACTAAAATCTAACCTCATAAAGGTTAGAATAATAAGCATTAATGCAATGCTTATTAGAACAAATAGATCGAAGGTATAGGTTAAAACCAGTACAAAGCTTCCTATTAAAACCGCAGAAAGGCCAAGAGTTATAGTAGGAATTAAAAAATTTAAGGCCGTAAGTGCCGATACCCTTGTAGAAATTACTCTATGAACAATTAGGGTTAAGGCAAATAAAAGGATTATCCTTAAAGGACCAGAAAGTAGGTAGGGCTCTAAAAACATAGTATTGATTAGTTTTTATCAGGTATCTTTTGCAATTCAATTTTCCCGACAAAATATGGCCACGAGGTCTCTGCCAATCTTTTTTTTATCTCTTCTTTTAATTTTGGGGTATCTGCATATTCAATTAAAACAACCGGTATTTTAAAATCGCTGTAAGCTTTATCAAGTTCAGATAATAAATTGGTAAAAACTTTTTCATCTCTTAGTTGATATTTTTTGTTATTAAAATTATAATCGGTGGCGATGCTTTCTTTTGCCACCGCCTCAATATATGGATGTGTATCTTTTAGAATAGAAATTCCTGCGTTTTGCATCAAATAAATATCAGGAAACGCAATTTCTATAACTTCTAAAAAGTCTAAAAGAGCGTTTTTCTTGTTAGGTGTGGGGCCAAATTCAGTATAATTATCAATATTATCCAGAAACATCCCATCCAATCCTTTATTCATATTATAATTGAAAATTCTAAGAAGGGTCTCTTTTGTTTCTTCATTTTCAATATCTAAAATATGGCTGTTCCATATTTCATTCTTTCCAAAGGTAAAATCTTTTAAATCTGGAAAATGAGCTGCAGCTTCATTAACTTCTCCAAGGCTCACATATCCTAAAACGATATTATTATTTTCCTTTAAAACAGCGATGTCCTCACTATCAAAATGGGCGCTTTCAATTACCAGAATCTCATAATCTGAAACCTCTCCCGGGTAAAAATCACCATAGGTAAAAAGTACCTGTTTATCTTGAGTAAGTTTTTGACCAACTGCCTGTAAACACGATAAACCAATTGTGGCTGCTATCATAAAAATTTTAGTAAGATGCATAATAGTAATAGTCTATATTTTTAAAGAACCTATAGGTTACCCTGGTAGTTAACATGGCAAATACAAAAGAACCCACCAGCATTCCCAGCACACTGTATTCATAAGCAAACCACCTACTTGCAAGGATACCAATAAACAAATTAACCAAAAAGGCTATAACTATAGCTACCAAAGGCTTTCTATGCTGCCCCAGGGTATAAAGATAAAGAACATTCAACATTCCCAAACTAAGAAATAAATAGCCTATACTACCCAAAATGCAAACTTTAATACTCAAAGGACTAAGAATTTCCTCAAACCCTCTCGAATATCCCCAGGGCTGTGTAATAATAAGGTATAAAAATATAGCAATTCCAATAGCGCTAACGCTAAATAACCGTAGATGTTTAAAATACATCCTTTTCATCTTATTATTAAAGGTATAATATTCAGAATATTTTACTTCCAATTGATGAAAATCCATATGTCTAATGTAGGAATGTATAGCATACTCCATTACCCCACCTAGTAGAAAGAAAATTAAGATTGCGAGATCCATACCAATTTCATAGTTTTTCTCATAGTAAACTACATAAGGAATCTCCCTGTTTAGTGTAGAAGACCAGGCTACTATTCTATCTAAGAAAACAAATAGAAAAATAAAGGTCCCATAAACGAAGTAATTAAAATTTCTATACAAAGAAAGCATCACTTTAGGCTTCTTTTTTACAACCACATTTTGCTTTAGTTTATATCTAAAAAACATATAAATATAACCTACAGATATAGCCGAAGCGATAAATATACCAATCCAATGCACAAAGTAAGGATGCAAATCTGTATAAAAATGTAATAAGAGTGCTACAACAGTTCCTATAAAAACACTCACTGAAAGCATCCATCTTTGCTTAAGAGCGTATAATGGTGCTAAAACAAGTAGTAAAAAACCAATTAAAAGGGCATAAGAAAAGCTTATTAGAACAAATAATGAACTATAGAGCGGAAAAATGAAATTAAGAAGCAGGGAAAGTGCAAAAAAGCCAACAATAGCTAATGTTCCATTTTGAATTATTCGCCTGGTGGAATGCCCTGCCATATGATAATCTTCATTATACCAGTAATAAGACACCTGTTTTCCTATCACCTGAATAAAACCACCACTTATCACAAATCCAAATATTACACCAAGTACCACTGCTGTAGATTGCAGATTATTAAATTTTGAATAGGTCCAAAGAGAAAATCCAAAAAGAATAATTGCGAAAACCTGCAGAAAAACCGGGAATAGATGAATAAGACCTGAACTATAATCTACCAAAAAGCGTTTGGTATTTTTGGTGGTAATATATTCGGTTAGTGCCAGCCTTTTGTAAGTTTTTGCCTCAGCAATACGTTGGTTGTTATTTTTAAGATTAGCGAGAGTGACCGCATCATAAGCTTTGTAAATGTATTTAGAAAGATGCATAATACTTTCAAAACCGTAATCTACTTTTACATCTGCCTCCCTAATCCCAAAGGATTCTATAGTAGCTGCTACTACATAAACATTTACCGGTTTACCGTTACGTTCTTTAACTGCAACTACAAGTTTTGCAATAGCTTTTATTTGATCTTTATTCATTCTTAAGAGAAATCTTCAACTTTAGCCATTTTAGACTTTGCTTTTTTGTCCTTCATCAAGTCGTTATAAGCTTCTTCATATTCATTTACGAAAGTATTTAAGGTAAAGTTTTGTAATACTTTCTCCCTTGCATTTATTCCCATAGATTTTCGTAAATCTCTATCTAATAAAAGTTTAGTCACCGCAGCTCCAATTCCTTCTGCATCTTTGGGTTTGCAGGTAAAACCGCAACTTTCATCTAATGCTTCTTTAACACCACCAACATCAGTAGAAACGACTGGAATTCCACAGCCCATAGATTCAATAACTGTATAAGGGAAACCTTCAGAAATAGAAGTTAAAATAGAAAGATCGCCTTCAAGAAAAATATTTTGAGGATCGCTTCTGGGGCCCATAAATTTAAAGTTCTCCAAGAGCTTAAGTTCCTGAATAAGTTCAAGACATTCTTTAGTGTATTCAGGCACGGCTTGATCATCACCATATACGAGAAATTGTACGTTAGGAATTGTTTCCTTTACAACCGCGCAAGACCTTATCATGGTTAAAATATCTTTTAACTCGAACACCCGGGCCACAGCCACAACCGTGGGAATATTTATAAGATGTGCCGGTTTAGGGCCGGGTTTAAAAACATTAGGATCAATACCGTTATAAATTATTTTAAACTTGGCAGGATTAGCACCATACCATCTTTCCCATTTTTGATTAAAGGTTGTTACCGAGATAATGACATCGGCTTTATAATATGCTAAACGGGCTATGCCTTCAGAAAATCGTATTAATAAACTTTTTAGGAAATATGGATATTCTGAATTGCTGATAGCCAATAGTCTTTCCCTAATGAAAACACCGTGTTCTGTAAGCATAATTTTACTTCCATACCTATAATTTGCAATAAGTGCAGGAATAACAGGAAAACCACTAAGCGTTAAATGAGTAACATCTACTTTTGGAATATTTACAATAGCTAAAGGTATTAAGAAACGGTAAATCCACCGTAAGCCTATGGTAATATCTATTAAAGAGGCATCTGGGTTACGCTCACCAATTATAAATTTCGCAAGAGTATCTCTATAAGTAATCCAAACCTGACTATTTCTTATGGTTTCTTTATAGTCGTAATCTTCAAAATATAACCATAGCTTGTAGAATATATCATCCAGCTCTTTAATCTCCCGGTCATCACTATAAATAAACTCCAATAAATCCTGAAATAGCGGTACAAATTTTTCACCTACTACCTTATCAGTTGTAAATTCTTTTTTCGCTACCGTTTTATAATATTCTTCGCCATAGCTAATATAGTCATAAGGTTCATCTGGAGTCCATAATGGTACTTGTATAACCTCACTAATATTCTTACTTAATTCATACCTGGGTTTATCTTCAAATGAAGCATTTATGGAATATAACTTGAAATTTATGTTATCTACCCTATTGCACAGGTGATGCGCCCAGGTAGACACACCCCCACCATTATAAGGATAAGTGCCCTCTAAAATAAGCATTACCGATGGTTTCGCCATTTAAATCTCTTTTTGCCAAAAATATGTTAAATATAAAGTACTACACAATTTAAAAATCATAAAATTAAAGCGTTAGGCTTAATTTCTTTAAATCAGATTCAAATACTATTTCAGTAAATTCAAGGTGAAATAAGATCAAAAAATCACGAATATTATTATTAATATCTTAAAATTCTAAAAAAGCGTCTTTTTAAATACTTTATCTTTGTTACTAAATAAAAAAATTCATTTTTAGATTTAATTAAAATCACATATCAACGTTATGTTATATAAAATTTTATGAAGTTTTTAAATATAAGCAGCGTGTTAATCTATTGTTTTTTGGTTTCATGTCAAAATTACACAGCACAAGAATCTAATTTAAATATAGATTACCGTGAGGAGATGCGAAATTTTGTTATGGAAATAAGTTCAAGAGCTAAGGAGAAAAATCCAGATTTTAGTGTTATTCCACAAAATGGGGTGGAGCTTTTGCTTAAAGATAATAATAAAGTAGAAATCCCCGCCTTAAAGTATTTAGATGCCATAGATGCCGTAGCGCAGGAAGACTTATTCTTTGGGTATCCTAAAATAAATAAGCCTACGCCAAAATCGGCTAATCTATATTTAAAGAAATACCTTAATGTCGCCAAAAAAAATAATAAAGAAGTGCTGGTCATCGACTATTGTTCTTCCTCAAAACTAATCGAAAAATCTTATGCCCTAAATAAAGAAAATGACTTTGTTTCTTTCGCTGCCACAAGTAGAGAGTTAGATAAATTACCGGGCTATAAAATTAGAAATGAAAATAAGCTAGATATAACCGCGCTTTCTCAAGCTAAAAACTTCCTATACCTGCTAAATTATTCAGCCTTTCCAACCAAAGAAGAACTTATCGCAGAACTTGCTTTTACCAACTATGATCTTTTAATACTGGATCTTTATTTTCAAGATGGTTCCTTTACTCCAGAAGATCTAAAAAAATTGAAGAAGAAAGAAAATGGAGGTGAACGGCTCGTAGTCTCCTATATGTCTATTGGAGAAGCCGAAGATTACCGTTATTACTGGCAGGAAAACTGGAGTTTAAAAAATCAGGAATGGCTTGTTGAAGAAAATCCTAACTGGAAAGGAAACTTTAAAGTTAAATACTGGAATAAAGACTGGAAAAATGTTATTTACGGAAATGAAAATGCTTATCTCACCAAAATAATCGATGCTGGTTTTGACGGAGTTTATCTCGATATTATAGACGGCTACCAGTATTTTGAAGCCCAGAAATAATATTTAATTCTATACTAATCTAAGACCGAAATTCTTAAACAATTCCGGCAAATAAGTATCTTTGGGAAAACTCCATTTTCTCAATGAACGATTATTTACTCTTCGCCTTAATTTTTGTCGCACTCTTACTCGGCCTTTACTTCGGAAAACTAATTTCAGGATTGAAAAGTAAAAATAAAGAAGCCATTCTTGAAGAAAAGAATAATCAACTATCACTTCAGGTTGATGAGTTTAAAAATCAGATAAATAGCAATTTAGAAAATTACAAAACTGAATTGGTAGATTACAAAAACACGTTCCAGGTACACACTGAAAAACTCGAAAAAGAACGCGAAGAAATTCGAAGAGAAAAAGATTTTTTAAATACAGAGCTCACCCGTCGTAATGCCGAATTTGAAAATTTAGAGCAAAGAAATATAGAACAAAAAGCCGAAGTTGAACAACTTCAGGAGAAATTCGAGAAAGAATTTGAAAACCTCGCCAATAAAATTTTAGAGCAAAAATCTGAGAAATTCACCCTTCAGAATAAAGAAAATATTCAGAATATTCTAAACCCCTTGCAGGAAAAAATCCTTCATTTTGAAAAACGAATCGAAGAAGGAAATAAAGAAAGTATAGATCGCCACGCAATGTTGCGACAACAAATTATTGGTTTAAAAGAGCTTAACGAGCAAATGAGCAAGGAAGCCACCAATCTCACCAAAGCCCTTAAAGGTGATACCAAAACGCAGGGAAATTGGGGCGAAATGATCCTGGAACGGGTTTTGGAACGCAGCGGACTTCAAAAAGGCAGTGAATATTCAGTTCAACAAAGTTTTACCAATGCCGACGGGAAACGGGTTTTACCCGATGTGGTAATTAATCTCCCCGGCGATAAAAAAATGATCGTAGATTCTAAAGTTTCGCTAAACGCCTACGAACGCTACAGCAATGAAACAGATGAGCAGGATAGAAAACAACATTTAAAAAATCACCTTACCGCTATTCGAAACCGGGTAAGTGAATTGGGTAATAAAAATTACCACCAATTATACGAGATGGAAAGTCCCGACTTCGTTTTGCTTTTCATACCCATTGAAGCTGCGTTTGCTGTCGCTTCCAACGAATATCCGGGACTGTATGCTGAAGCTTTTGACAAAAATATTATTATCGTTACACCTACTACCCTGCTCGCTGTGCTCAAGACCATAGATAGTATGTGGCAAAACGAAAAGCAAAAACAAAACGCTATTGCCATCGCAACCCAGGCCGGCGCTTTATATGATTCTTTTACTGCTTTAACCGAAGAGCTCACAAAAATTGGCAGGCAGTTGGGAACGGTCCAAAATTCTTATGATGGCGCGATGAAAAAACTAACCGGAAAAGGAAATTTGCTGCGCCGCGTAGAAAAACTCAAAAAACTGGGTGCAAAAGCCAGTAAACAAATAGATCCTAAGATGCTATCGGCTATGGATGAGGAAGAAATTGAAGAAAATCATGAAAATTAACCCCTCTCCTGCAAGATTTTGAAAACCTTGTAGGTTGGTGATTATTATGCATTCAAGAAAATAAAACCATAAAATAATATGAAAATCTATACCAAATCAGTTTTCAGCTTTTTATTGATAAACCTTTTTGTGCTGAATATTTCAGCACAGGATATTTATTTTCCTGAAGCCGGAACCTGGGAAGAAAAAGATCCAAAAATATTCAACTTAGATTTCTCCGAAGCTATTCAGTTTGCTGAAGCAAACGAATATTCGGAATCCAAAGATTTACGCCAGGCAATATTAAAAGGTTTTCAACAAGAACCTTATCACGAAATCTTAGGACCTACCAAAAGACGCGGTGGCGCGGCGGGAATAATTTTAAAAGACGGCTACCTGGTTGCAAAATGGGGAGATACAAAGCGTGTGGATATGACTTTTAGCGTTACCAAAAGTTTTCTCTCTACCACGGCCCTACTCGCCTTAGATCAAAACCTGATCACTAATGTTGAGGACCCGGTAATTAGTTACGTTTGGGACAACACTTTTGAAGGCGAACATAACTCCAAAATCACCTGGAAACATTTATTGGAGCAAAATTCAGATTGGAGCGGGGAACTTTGGGGTTCTTATGATTGGGCAGACAGGCCTTCTCAAGATACAGCAATAGACGATTGGAGAAACCGGAAACTCAACGAACCCGGAACGTATTTTAAGTACAACGATGTTCGGGTTAATGTGCTCGCCTATTCTTTACTCAATGTTTTTAGAAAACCACTTCCCACGGTTTTAAAAGAAGAAATTATGGATCCTATAAACGCTTCTTCGAGCTGGCGTTGGTTTGGGTATGAGAATTCCTGGACTACCATAGATGGTTTCAAAATGCAATCGGTTAGTGGTGGCGGGCATTCCGGCGGCGGAATGTTTATCAATACTGAGGATATGGCGCGTTTCGGTTTACTGTTTATGAATAATGGCAACTGGAATGGAGAACAATTAATTTCAGAAGATCTTATTGAAGAAGCTATTCAGCCATCAGCTACAAACTCAAACTACGGATATATGTGGTGGTTAAATGCCGATGGGCCGAGACAATGGAAAAATATTGATAAAGACGTTTTTTATGCGGCTGGTTTCGGCGGAAATTTTATTATTGTAGACCGTAAAGAAAACCTGGTAATTGTGACCCGTTGGCTGGAACCTTCAAAAATTGAAGAATTCGTACAGAAAATTTATAACTAGAATTATGAAAAAAACACTTTTTGGCATTTTAGGAGGTATTTTGCTTCTTTTTATAGCCTGGTTTGCATTTATCTACTTCGTGCCTTATAGCGAAGGTACAAGAAGCGGGGAACTTATAAAATTCAGTAAAAAAGGTGTGATTTCTAAAACCTGGGAAGGGGAAATTAGCCAGGGAATTAGTGGTGCGCAAATCTTTCAATTTTCAGTATTAGACAATAACCAGAAAGCTATAGAAGCGCTGCAGGAGAACGAAGGTAATTACGTTAGACTCAAATATGTTGAGCGTTACGCCACTTTTTTCTTTTGGGGCGATACCAAATATTTTATAACCGAAGTACAAAAAGGCGAATCCCCTCATTTTAGAGATAGATAATTTATGACTCAGTTTAAACACGTAAAAGACTCACAGGTAGATATTTCAGAATTAATGCTGCCTTCTCATTCAAATTTCAACGGAAAAATTCACGGAGGCTATGTGCTCTCACTTATGGATCGCATCGCTTTCGCCTGTGCCTCCAAACACTCTGGAGCTTATTGTGTAACCGCCAGTGTAGATACCGTAGATTTCCTTAAACCCATAGAAATTGGTGAACTGGTAACTATGAAAGCTTCTGTGAATTACGTGGGCAATAGTTCTATGGTAATAGGAATTCGCGTGGAAGCCGAAAATATTAGAACCGGAGATATAAAACACTGTAATTCCTCTTATTTCACAATGGTGGCAAAAGATGAGAACGGAAAATCACTTCAGGTTCCGGGACTTATTCTAATCAATGATCACGATATTAGGCGTTTTGCGAAAAGTATAAAACGTAATAAAATGAAGCTAAATCGTAAAAAGGAGTTTAGTGAAACCGATTTTTCTTCGGAAGAATATGTGCATTTACTGGAAAAATATAAGGCAAAAATCGAAAAATAAACTATCCTTTGAAGTTTAACGGATTTATAGCAGCGATTTTTTTAGCGATTATCATCGCTTATTTCTTGCCGCAGGGAAATGATATTCTACCACTAAAAACCATCACCGACGTTGGAATTGGTTTTATTTTCTTTTTCTACGGATTGAAATTATCGCCGGCAGAATTTAAATTAGGCTTTTTAAATTATAAAGCCCATATCATTATCCAGTTAACCACTTTTGTGGTTTTTCCGTTATTGGCCCTATTGTGCCTCCCGCTTTTTGATACGGGTACCACTTCAGATCTATGGATTGCACTATTTTTCTTTGCTACGCTTCCTTCTACTGTTTCCTCTTCAATTGTGATGGTTTCACTGGCAAATGGCAATTTACCAACCGCGATTTTTAATGCCAGTCTTTCGGGACTTATTGGGATTTTTGCTACGCCAATTTGGCTTAGTTTTTTTCTAAGTGGAAGTGCCGATTTCGAATTTCTTGATGTGCTTATAAAACTTTGCTGGCAAATAGTTATGCCGTTAATTCTCGGGTTAATTCTGCAAAAATTTCTGGGAGATTTTGCAAGAAAACATAGTAAAAAATTGAGTTTATTAGACAAAGCCACTATTATACTAATTGTTTACTCCAGCTTTAGTAACTCATTCACTTCCAATATATTTAGTAGCGTAAAAACAGACGATTTATTAAAACTAACCGGAATTGTGGTTTTGTTGTTTTTTATTGTGTATTTCGGGCTGGGATTAGCCTGTAATTTATTAGGCTTCAATTTAAAAGATAAGATTACCGCGCAATTCTGCGGAACTAAAAAATCCCTGGTTCACGGTTCTGTAATGGTGAAAGTAATCTTTGGAAATTCAGCCAATACCGGCCTTCTACTGCTCCCCATTATGATCTATCACTCCCTGCAATTAATACTAATCGCTTTTTATGCAGAAAAATATAGAAAAAAGGTATTATGCGCTAAGACTTCAGAAGAAACCCTATAAATAAAGCGCAATTTCGGCAATATTGATCGTAAAAAAGATCCAACCAAGAATAAGTAAAAGTCCGCCAAGAGGCGTAATAGGTCCCAGAATCTTGATCTTTTTTCCTGCAGAATCACTTAGCGTAAGCCCATAAATACTAAAAGAAAATAAGAATATTCCAATTATAAAAAACCAGGCAATGAGTTGCTGAGAAGTGCCAATAAAAGGAAATACGATTCCTGAAATA
Organism: Salegentibacter sp. Hel_I_6; assembly: GCF_000745315.1. Classification (NCBI taxonomy): domain Bacteria; kingdom Pseudomonadati; phylum Bacteroidota; class Flavobacteriia; order Flavobacteriales; family Flavobacteriaceae; genus Salegentibacter; species Salegentibacter sp. Hel_I_6. Next base: position 348,813 of record NZ_JQNQ01000001.1, read on the forward strand.
ATCAGCATGATCGCGTGGTACATTTGATATTTTACACCGGTCTCAAAACTTTTTAGCTGATCTTCAGAAAAACGTTTCTTTAAAGCGTGCGCTCCAAAGGCTCCGAAAACCACGGCCAGTGTGCCGTAGAATCCCCCGATTATGAGAACTAATTCCTTCATATATTTTTATATAAATTCTGTAAGATTAAATGCCAAATTAAAAAGCCTACAAGTATTAAAACCTTGCAGGCCTTTTAGTTTATTAGGTTGACTAAAAAGAACTGGTTTCGTCAAGCTGAACTTGTTTCAGCTTGACGATTATTTCATCCTTTCAGACAGCCTCACTTTTCTAAATTCAATTCTTATTTACTCAAATACATCTTCCTCCTACTGTAAAGATCGTAAAAGGCATCATCCCTTAAGCTATCAATAAATAAGATGCTTTCTCCTGTACTTTTCATTTCAGGACCTAGTTGCTTGTTCACTTTGTGAAATTTGTTGAAAGAAAATACCGGTTGTTTTATCGCGTATCCTTCCAATTGAGGGTTAAAATTGAAATCTTTTACTTTTTTATGACCCAGCATTACTTTGGTCGCATAATTCACATAAGGTTCTTTATAAGCTTTCGCGATAAACGGAACCGTTCTGGATGCCCTTGGATTGGCTTCAATGATATAAACCATATCATCTTTAATAGCGAACTGGATATTTATTAACCCAACTGTATTAAGCGCTAAAGCGATCTTACGGGTGTGGTCTTTAATTTGCTCCATCACCAGGTCTCCAAGGTTAAAAGGAGGTAACAAGGCATTAGAATCCCCAGAGTGAATTCCGCAAGGTTCAATATGCTCCATAATTCCTATGATGTGCACATCTTCTCCATCACAAATTGCATCAGCTTCAGCTTCTATAGCGCCATCTAAATAATGATCCAGTAACAATTTATTGTTCGGAATTTTTCTTAAAAGATCTACCACTGTTTCTTCCAGCTCATCTTTGTTGATCACGATCTTCATTCCCTGGCCACCCAATACATAAGAAGGTCTCACCAGAATTGGGAAATCAAGTTCATCTGCTAAAGCCAGGGCTTCATCTGCAGTTTCTGCAGTTCCAAATTCAGGATATGGAATATTATTTTCCTGAAGTAGTTTGGAAAAGCTTCCGCGATCTTCGGCAAGATCTAAAGCTTCAAAGCTAGTACCCATAATTTTAATCCCGTAGCGATCTAATTTTTCGGCTAATTTTAAAGCGGTTTGCCCTCCTAACTGAACGATTACTCCTTCAGGTTTTTCGTGGCGAATTATATCATAAATATGTTCCCAGAAAACCGGTTCGAAATAAAGTTTATCAGCAATATCAAAATCGGTTGAAACTGTTTCAGGATTACAGTTAATCATAATGGTTTCATAACCGCATTCTGAAGCAGCCAATACACCGTGAACACAGCTATAGTCGAACTCAATTCCCTGCCCAATTCGGTTAGGCCCGGAACCAAGTACTACAATTTTCTTCTTCTCACTCACTTTGCTTTCGTTATCTACATAACGTTTTCCATCGGGAGTTTCAATTTCGGCTTCAAAAGTTGAATAATAATAAGGCGTTTCCGCTTTAAATTCTGCGGCACAGGTATCTACCAGTTTATATACTCGGTTTATTCCCTGTTCTACACGTTTATTGTAAACCTCGCTCTCTAAACAATCCAGCATATGCGCAATTTGCCTGTCGGCAAAACCTTTTTGTTTAGCTTCAAGTAGTAGATCTTTTGGAAGGCTTTCTTTATCAAATTTAGAGATCTCTGTATCTAAGGCATAAAGTTCTTCGTATTGACGTAAGAACCACATATCTATTTTGGTAATCTCGTGAATGCGGCTAAGCGGAATTCCCGCCTGAATTGCATCATAGATCACAAATACTCGATCCCAGCTTGGGTAAGTAAGTTTTTCTATAATTTCGTCATACTTGGTGTAGCTCTTTCCGTCGGCTCCAAGTCCGTTTCTTTTAATTTCAAGTGATTGTGTGGCTTTGTGAAGCGCCTCCTGGAATGAACGTCCAATTCCCATTACTTCCCCCACAGATTTCATTTGGAGACCTAAAGTGCGATCGGCGCCTTCAAATTTATCGAAATTCCATCGTGGTATTTTTACGATCACATAATCTAAAGTTGGCTCAAATAAAGCTGAAGTAGATTTAGTAATCTGGTTTTCAAGCTCATCTAAATTATAGCCAATAGCAAGTTTAGTAGCAATTTTCGCAATAGGATAACCCGTTGCCTTAGAAGCCAAAGCTGAAGATCTTGAAACCCTTGGGTTTATTTCAATAGCAATAATATCTTCTTTTTCGTCTGGACTCACGGCAAATTGTACATTACAACCCCCGGCGAAATCCCCAATGCTGCGCATCATCTTTATGGCCATATCGCGCATACGCTGGTAAGTTGTATCGCTTAAAGTCATAGCCGGTGCTACGGTAATCGAATCGCCGGTATGAATTCCCATAGGATCCATATTTTCTATGGAACAAATAATTACCACATTATCGTTCTTGTCTCTTAGCAGTTCTAATTCATATTCCTTCCAACCTAAAAGCGCTTTATCTATTAACACCTCGTGAATTGGAGAAGCTTCCAGGCCGTGGGTAAGTTTTTCGTCAAATTCATCGGGACCGTGTACAAACGAAGCTCCACTTCCACCTAAAGTAAAAGAAGCACGAATTACTAAAGGAAAACCAAATTCCTGGGCAACTTCTTTTCCCTGAAGGTAAGATGTCACCGTTTTAGCAGGAGCTACGGGAATCCCTATTCTTCCCATAAGTTGTTTAAACTTCTCGCGATCTTCAGTAATATTGATCGCGTCTATATCAACTCCAATCAATTTGATTCCAAAATCTTCCCAAATTCCCTTTTCATCGGCTTCAATACAGAGGTTTAGCGCTGTTTGTCCACCCATTGTTGGTAAAACGGCATCTATATTGGGATGTGCTTTAAGAATTTCTACAATAGACTTTGTGGTTAAAGGTTTCAGGTATACGTGATCTGCCATTGACGGATCTGTCATTATGGTCGCCGGATTTGAATTAAGCAGGATGGTTCCTATTCCATCTTCACGTAAAGATCGCAAAGACTGGGTTCCAGCATAATCAAATTCGCAGGCCTGGCCAATAATAATAGGGCCAGAACCAATAATAAGGATACTTTTAAGGTTGTTGTTTTTTGGCATTTTTATGAGGATTGTAGCATATTAAACATAAAAGTAAGGAAGCGATTGGATATAAAAAAAGGCGTTACTAAGAAAGTAACACCTTTAAATATTTTAAAACCTAATTCTCATTAGTGCTTATGTCTGTTTTCAGAAGATACCGATATTTTCTTTCTTCCTTTAGCCCTTCTTCTGGCGAGGACCTTTCTTCCGTTTGCACTAGCCATTCTTTCTCGAAAACCGTGCTTGTTCTTTCTTTTTCTCTTAGATGGTTGAAACGTTCTTTTCATTTTAAATATCTTTAAATCTTCTGAATAATCGTTTTTATAGCTCTCTGTAAAACTGCGTGCAAATATACAAAGCTTTTTAACTATTACAAGAGCTAATTTAAATTATTTTTAATTGTTTTTCATACCTTTGCCGCTTCCAAAATAGAAGCATTTATGTTTAATAAGAATATCAAATTAGTTTTAGCAGGAGCTGTTCTTGGTCTTGCCATCTGGCAGTTTATAGAAGGAAACATTGGTAATGGTATTATGTTCATTCTACTTTCCTTAATCTTTATATTCCTGTATTTTAAAAATGAAATGATATTGCTTGCCTTTTTAAGACTTAGAAAGCAGGATTTTCCAGGAGCAAAAAAATGGTTAGACCGAATTAAAAATCCGGAAGCAGCACTTACACAAAAACAGCAAGGCTATTACTGGTATCTACACGGGTTAATGGTTTCTCAAACCAATATTACACAGGCAGAAAAATTCTTTAAACGCGCTATTAAATTGGGGCTTGCAATGGATCAGGATCTGGCTATGGCTAAACTTAACCTGGCGGGAATTGCGATGACTAAGCGTCGAAAAAGAGAAGCGACCAACCTACTTGCCGAGGCTAAAAAGCTAGATAAACACGGGATGCTAAAAGACCAGATCAAGATGATGAAGCAGCAAATGAAGAAGATCTAAACTTTAAGATAATTTTCGTTAATTTCTGTTTTCGTTGGTAAATCAAAAGCTTTTAGCCGAAATATTGGTCCTTTACCGATAATGTTTTAACGATTGTTTTATCGGAAGTATCTTTGTTCTAACTCTATTTGAACAAAGTGCATGAAGAGAATTTTACTCCTCTTATTTTTCATAGTTTTCGGTTTGAATCTTCAAGCCCAAACAGAGAAAAGCGATAAGCTTTACTTCTCTGAGGCACTCAATATGCATCTTTCTAAATATAATTCTAAAGCCGAAGCTGCTTACAAATACCGGAAGTTCGAAAAAGCTGAAAAACTATTTGATACCCTCATAGACACAAAACTTAAAAGCACTTACATAGATAATTTTAAATTTCTTACTATTAAACGTAAAGAAATTGCCTTATACGATTTTAAAAAACCGGTTTATCTATTAACCTATGCCTCGTGGTGTATTCCTGGCAAGGGCGAAATACCAGCATTAAATGAGCTCGCCAAAAAATATCAGGATAAAATAGATTTTGTGATTTTATTTTGGGATAAGCGAGAGACAGTGAAAGAACTTTCCAAACAATTTGATTCACATATTAATGTATTATATGTAGATGAAACGAAGAACAATCATTCTTATGTGGTTAAAAATCTAAAACACTCCCTGGGATTGCCTACCTGTTATTTAATTTCTGGTAACAAACAGATTATGGATATTCAAAGAAGTGTATTTCATCCTTTCAATATTTCTAAAGAAGAATCTTTTAAACTTAATTATGAATCGATGAATTCTTCTATCACCAATAATCTTATTGGAAATCCATTGGAACCGGAATCTATAAAATTAAGTGCGGTTCCTCCAAAATAAATTAGTCGTGAAGCATATCTATTTTTCTAAATAAATAATTTAGAGTAAAGGTGCCCATAATCTTGCAAGCGCTTCTCTTAGTTTTTCTAAAGCTGGTCTTTGCACCCATTCATTAAGGTTTAATTCAGTAGTTTCTTTTAGGTCCTCCCGGTAAACGGCAGTCATTTCATTTGCAACTTCACTGTCATATAAAAAAGCATTGATTTCAAAGTTGATATCAAAACTACGATTATCGAGGTTACAGGAACCAATACTGGTTAATACACCATCTACTACCATAGTCTTGGCGTGAACCATTCCTTTATGATAATGAAAAACCTGTACTCCAGATTCCAGCAATTTCTCGATATATGAATTGGTAGCATAACGTGCAATTACCGAATCTCCTTTTTCGGGAATAATTATTTTCACCTCTACTCCTATCCTACTCGCCATACATAATGCGGTTAGAATTTGATTATTTGGAATAAAATATGGCGTGGTGATATAAATGTATTTATCAGCAGTATTTATGGCTGTTAGAATAGCTTCCATAATATTTTGCCAATCGGTATCGGGCCCGCTGGCAGCAATTTGCACCGCAGTTCTTTCAGGAATATCTATTTTAGGAAAGAAATTCTCCTCAATTTTAAGTTCTTTTCCACTAATAAAATTGAAATTCAATAGAAATTGGGCCTGTAAGGATTTTACAGCGTGGCCCATAATTCGTAAATGAGTATCCCTCCAGAACAGTTTTTCTTTAGGATTTTCTTCAAAATTCACATATTCATCGCAAATATTAATTCCGCCAATAAATCCAATATTCCCATCAATAATGGCCATTTTTCTATGGTTCCGGTAATTTAGTTTTCGAGTTAAGTTTGGGAACCAAACCGGCATAAATGGATAAACCTCAATACCACAGGATTTCATTTTTTTTACCGCTTTAGAGGAAAGTCTGCTAGCTACATAATCATAACTTACCCGCACTTTCACCCCTTCTTCAGCCTTTTCACAAAGCAATAAAATGAGTCGGTTTCCTATTCTGCCGCTATTAATGATGTAGTACTCAATATGGATATGGTGTTTAGCTCTTTTAATATCTTCAAATAAAGCCTCAAATTTATTTTCACCATTTATAAGGACTTTAACTTTGTTTTTAAAAGTGACCGGTTTCTTCTGGTTATTTTGAAGTAAACTAACCAGTTTAATCTTTTGCGCTATCTCATCCTTTTTTTTATCTATAAGGTCCTGCTCATTGAGCATAAGTTTATCTTCCCAATGCTGGATAATCTTTTGGTCGTATAATTTTTTTCGATTAAATAATTTGCTTTTCCTGAATTCCTGGGCAAAAAAATAATAGACCAAAAGACCGATAACCGGTAAAACGAAAAGTGCAAAAATTAGAGAAATACTTTTTACGGGTTCCCTATAATGCATCAATTCATAACCTGCCGTTATAAAAACGACAAGGAAATTGGCAGATAGTAATATCCACCAAATATTATCCAGGAAGAAGTTCATTTATTTAACAGCGGTATAAATATTCTCTTCAGGAATCTTAATTTCATATTCCCTTCTGGAAGCGTTAATTAGATGTGCTTCTCTAAGCCATGGGTTATGAATTTTCAAGATCTTATAATTGATATTAAACTGCTTCGCAAAATCGGCAAAATCCTTTACTACCGTATCTACTTTAACAACTTTGGTTGGAATTGGTTTGTAAAGATGTTTTTCTTCAAAATTAAACCCGTATTCTTCTGGATTATTCAAAATCTCTTTGATTGCCAGAATCCTAAACATATATCTCCCGGTTTCTTCTCCAAGTAATAATTCATAATAATCATTTACTTTTTGACGTTCCAGTTGTCTTTCTACACCTCTATTTCCTGCATTGTAAGCAGCGGCGGCCATCGTCCAGCTGCCAAATTTTGCTTTGGATTTTTTAAGATAATCGGCTGCTACTCGTGTTGATTTTTCAATATGATAACGTTCATCTACATTATCATTTATTTCCAAACCATAATCTTTTCCCGTGCCTTCCATAATTTGCCAAAAACCTTTTGCCCCTGCAGGAGAAACGGCCTGTGTTAATCCGCTTTCTATAACCGCTAGATATTTAAAATCGTTAGGTACGCCTTCTTGTTCTAAGATAGGTTCAATTATTGGGAAATATTTATGGGCGCGCTTTATTAAAAGCAAAGCATTAGACTGCCAATAGGTATTCACCAGTAATTCCCTATCCATTCTTTCATAAATATCCGGATCTTCAATTGGAACTTCTTCACCTGCAAAATTTATATTTTCAGGCATCGGTAACGCATAAATGTTATAGTCTTTAACCGGGCGATCTTTATTAGAAGATTCCGCAGATTGCTCAACACCTGCATCAGGTGATTGTTGTGTTGCCTGTATACTTATAAATACAATAGCAAAAAAACCAATTATTATAAGGGCCGATTTTAAGATTTTCATATTTTTTATTTCATTTTTTATTCTTCATCTGTAATTGGCATAAGAATCATGCACAATGAATCGATGTTAAATTATTCCTTTATTTTTTCCTGCATTTTCCCGGAAAGAATAATTTCAGGAAGATACTTATTAAACCAACGGTATCTATTTAAAATCATTATATGCGTACCGTTTTTTACCGTAATACATTCGGGAATATACTTTATAGGAAAAATTTCATCTTTATCACCGTGAATATGAATTATTCCTTGCTGGGCCTTCGCGCAATTCCACAAAACCATATTTTCTATAGCCCAATTTAAATAACGCTGATTTCTAACTGAAAGGTATTGCCTGTAAAGTTTTGCTCTTTTTTTAATAAAATCGCCTACTGCTATCTTCTCAAAGTGATCTACATAATCCAGCAGACTCGTGGGAATTAATTTAAACAAACCTGTACTTGCAGCGTAACGCATGCGCCTTGGCAATTCTCCTCTACACTTCACGCTAGAAATTATAATTAACCTTTTTAAATTAAGGTTCTTTGCCATTTCCTGCACAATAATCCCGCCAAATGAAACACCAATTAAAACTGCATTATCATGTTTTATGTACTTATTCATTCTAGCTGCGTAGCTTTTTAAGCTTTCATTCGCTTTTGGAATCATCCACTCTAAAAAATGCATTTTAAAACGTTCTTCCGGAAGTTTTATGAACTCAAAAATAGAAGAATTCGCAGCCATTCCCGGCATAAAATAAACATGAATTAGCTGATTTTCTTCATTCATTTTTAACAAGTATATAACACTCAAAATTGGCTTAAAGCCGTAATTTTAATAATTAAGTGAGTTTGAAATGTACAGACACAAGTGTCGATTTGTTGATGAAATTCCAGCTTTATTTTTTATAATTTAAACCTTAGACAGCTGGATTACTTATCAAAATTACTGCTATTTATTTGGCTTTCACAACCGAAAGATTAAAAATAATGGAGAATTTTTTAAAGCCTGTTTATTTTTTGATTACTGTTAATAATTCAGCTTTCCGGGCTTTAATTACTTACCTTTACAATAATCCACCAAAGAATAAATTATCACCTAATTACAATCGTATTGAACGATTTAATGTTTCGCCTTAAAGGCTTTTAACTGAAAAAGAGAAATGATGAATGCCGAAGAAATTTTAATTACCGATAACGAGTTCTTAAGACAATTTGAAACTACGATTAACGAGCAACTGGCCACAATAGAATATGCACAACAGGAACGAAAAATTTTTCTAACAAAAGTTTTTATGCCTGAAGCCTTAAAAGAAGAAGGCTATATGGATATTTTTATTGAAGCTGTTTTAGAAGAAATAAAAGAGCGAAATACCCGGGTAATGCCCACCAGTCCTGACGTCGTGAAATTCATGCGGAAAAATAGGAGGAAATATAAAGATCTCTTACCAGTAGGAATCAATATTTAAACCGCTATTTTTTCTGAAGCAAATTCAAACCTAAGCATACCGTCTTCATCTATGGAAGTTAATTCTATTTGATGAAGGGTGTTTACCAGTCCCGGATCCCAGGGTGCTTTTACTTTTACATAGTTTTCCGTAAACCCGTGGATATAACCTTCTTTATTTTCACCTTCAAAAAGCACGGTACAGGTATTGCCTAACTGACTTTCGTAAAACGCCCTTCTCTTTTTAGCTGAAAGACCACGTAGCATTTTGCTTCGTTTCTTTCTTACTTTAGTAGGTACCACACCGTCCATCTCTGCAGCAGGTGTATTATCCCGTTCAGAATAGGTGAAAACGTGCAGGTAAGAAATATCAAGCTCGTTCAGGTAATTATAGGTTTGCAGAAAATGCTCTTCGGTTTCACCGGGAAAACCAACAATTACATCAACCCCAATACAGGCATTTGGCATTACCTGTTTAATTTGCTCTACCCTATTGGTATAAAGTGAAGTCATATAGCGACGCTTCATCAATTTAAGTAAGTCGTCACTTCCACTTTGCAATGGGATATGAAAATGAGGTACAAACGTACTACTTTGAGCAACAAAATCTATGGTTTCGTTTTTTAGCAAATTTGGTTCAATAGAAGAAATCCTTAAACGTTCAATTCCGTCTACCTCATCTAATGCTTTCACTAAATCAAGAAAAGTATGTTCGTGTTTTTTATTCCCGAATTCTCCTTTTCCATAATCGCCAATGTTTACTCCGGTAAGCACGATTTCCTTAATCCCTTTTTCTGAAATTTCAGCGGCATTATTCAACACATTATCCAATTTATCGCTTCGGGAAATTCCACGCGCTAACGGAATAGTACAATAAGTACATTTATAATCACAGCCATCCTGGACTTTTAAAAATGCACGAGTCCTGTCTCCAATCGAATAAGCACCTACATAAAAGTCGGCTTCGTTGATTTCGCAGGAGTGAACTTCGCCCATTTCGTTTTTAGATAGGTCGTTAAGGTAATCGGTGATCTTAAATTTCTCAGTGGCACCTAAAACTAAATCCACACCATCTACATCGGCAAGTTCTTCTGGTTTTAGTTGAGCATAACAGCCTACCGCAATCACAAATGCATCTTCGTTCACTTTTTGCGCTTGTTTTACAATGGTTTTAAAGCGTTTGTCTGCATTTTCAGTAACCGAACAGGTGTTTATCACATAGATATCAGCTTCTTCAGAGAATTCCACACGTTTAAAACCTTCATCTTTAAAAGATCTTGCAATGGTAGAAGTTTCTGAAAAATTGAGTTTACAACCCAAGGTATAAAATGCGACCTTCTTAGTATTCATACACCTGCCTGTTTCTGTAGAAGTTAAACGATTTTTAGGGCTGCAAAGATACCAACAATTATTGTTTTAGGAAAACATTGTTTTGATTTCGGTTCTCGGTTCTCGGTTCTCAGTTCTCAGTTCTCAGTTCTCAGTTGTCAGTTGTCAGTTGTCAGTTATCGGTTATCGGTTTTTGGTTAAGTCGTTATTGCGAGGAGGCGATAGCCGACGTTGCATTCTGTACTTGAATAATTCTGTTTTTTTGATAGAATCGCTTCAAAACAAAAGATTGCTTCTTCAGATTATCATGGGATCGCAATAACGAAAAAAACACCACGTCATTGCGAGGAGGCGATAGCCGACGTGGCAAGCTGTGCTTGAATTTTCAGCTCAAGTTCAGGTTCAAACAGGCTAGATCCCCGATGAAAAATCGCGGCAAGCTCTGAAACCAGTTCAGAATGACGTTTAGAACAATAACATTAAACTAAAGATTGCCGCGCTCGTGCCTCGCTCGCAACGAAGGTAAAAACACTAAACTTCTACCGAAGTAATTACAACCTCAGCTTCCAGTATAATTTTACTTTTTATAGAGTTGGAAATCAAACAGGCTTTTTCGCTCTTTTCTATGATGCGTTTTGCTCTATCAATATTATTTTCGTCGGAAATTTCCAAAACTGGTTTCAGTATAATTTCCGTCATTTGCAATTTGCCTTCAACTTTATTCAGTTTTCCAATTGCTTTGGATTTAAAACTGATAAAGTCCAGTTTAGAATTTTCAGCAATAGCCAGAAAAGTCGTCATTAAACAGCTTTCTACCGCGGCAACCAGAAAATGTTCAGGAGACCAAATGTTGGGTATTCCTTTTGGAAAATCCGGCGGAGTTGCTGTTTCAATAGTATCGGTTAATTCTGGAGAACTTACTACTCCTTTTCGGTCTTCTTTCCAGGTTAGGTCTACCTGGTATTCGTGTTTATCTGCCATAACTCTGTATTTTTAAGCCCAATTGGGGATTTTTATTTACAAAGAAACAGCCATTTAGAACTAAAAAATATGACTCAGGTCAGCTTCGGGAAAAACTTCAGGATTCAATAAATTCCTTAAGTGTATTCACCACGTAATCCAGCTCTTCCTTCGTATTAAATCGGGAAAATGAGAAACGCACCGATGGTTTTTTAAGATCTTCCTCTTCTAAAAATGCATTTAAAACGTGAGAAGCTTTATCACTACCGCTTTGGCAGGCGCTACCTTTAGAACAGGCAATTCCTTTTAAATCTAACTGAAATAAAAGCATTAAAGCTTTATCTGCAGGCACCGGCAAACATACATTTACGAGGGTGTAGGTGCTTTTTTCCAAATCGGAACAATCTCCGTTAAATTTCACTCCGGGAATTTCAGCTTTTAATTTTGAAATAAAATGCGCCTTCAAATCGGCGATATACGCTTTTTCTTCGGCTAAATTATCTAAAGATAGTTTTAAAGCCTCTTCCAATCCTACAATATTATGAACTCCTTCGGTACCGGCACGATGGCCACGCTCCTGCTCTCCTCCAAAAATAAGTGGCTTTAATCCGCTATTTTTTCTAATAAACGCAAATCCTACTCCTTTTGGGCCGTGGAATTTATGTGCGCTAACTGCAGTAAAATCTACCGGAATTTCACTAAAATCAAGATCATAATGTCCCACCGATTGCACACAGTCTGAATGAAAAAGAGCATTATATTCTTTACAAAGTTTCCCTACCTTTTTAATATCCAGTTTATTCCCAATTTCGTTATTCACGTGCATCAGGCTAACGAGTGTTTTTTTAGCAGAAGTTTTCAGTAATTCTTCTAAATGATCCTCTTTTACATTTCCGCAGGAATCAAGATCAACATATACCACCTCAACATCAAAACAATCCTCAAGCTGCTCTACGGTATATAAAACCGCGTGGTGCTCTATTTTGGAAGTAATAATTCTTTTTACACCAAGATCACGAACGGCAGAATTTAAAGCTAGATTATCGGCTTCGGTTCCACCAGAGGTGAAAACAATTTCTGAAGCTTTTACATTTAAATAACCGGCAACAGTCTTACGTGCCTGCTCTATTAAAGACTTAGCAGATCTCCCAAAAGAATGGGTTGAAGAAGGATTTCCATAAACCTCCTTCATTACAGAGGTCATTCGGGTTATAACTTCGTCACGCATTTGCGTGGTTGCGGCAGAATCGAGGTATACATTTTTCATCGCTGCAAAATTAAACGAAATAAAATTATTTAAAAGAACCTACCCTAAAAATCCTGAATTCCGCTATTTTTGTTTCAGTTTTGAATATATTCTCACACCTATGAAAAAGATCCTTGCTGCACTATTAATTTCTTTTGGCCTTTATTCCTGTGACGATGGCGATATTACTGTGACCAGTTTTGATTTTGAAGATAGCACCCTTCAGCTTTGCGAAATTGGCAACAGAAAAGTGCTGTGGGCTGTAAATAATGGTGATGTTTTTGAATCTATGTCTTTAGAATTAGAGGATAGTAGATTAAATGACACATTAACTCAAAGAATTTTAACCCGTGGCATTACAGATGAAGATCTAGAGATTGAGCTTTCAGAAACAGGAAATAAATTGATTTATAGAATCTATGATGATGAAATAACCGGAAGGGAATATTTTTGCCAGGGTGTGCCACCGGGTTCCCCCAGGGTTTTAGAAGAATATGTATCTCAAGGAGGCATTGTAATAATAAGCACGACCTATAATGACCTTGCTTTTGAAAATGACGCCGATGGTGATGGTTTAGAAAATGGTGAAGAAGGTTTTGATCCCAACGGTGGTAATCATTTAGACACTGATGGCGATGGAATTCCTGATTATTTAGATAAGGATGATGATAATGATAATATACCTACAAGAGCTGAAACAGGTGCCAATCCTGGCGAACCTACAACAGAAGAAGGTTTTCTTGATACAGATGAAGATGGAATCCCTGATTATTTAGATCCAGATGATGATGGTGATGGTGTTTTAACCCGGCATGAGGTAAGACAGTCTGATGTAGAAGAAGGAAATATTGATCCAAATTCATTGTCCACTTCTGAAGATGGAACACCAAATTATTTAGTAGAAGAACTTCAAACCCCTTCCTTTGAACACAACCTTCAATTAGATCACGGTATTAATAGAGCATACCGTTCTTCTATTCAATTCCGGGATTTAGATTTAGCGCCTAGTGACGGGAGGGAATTAAACATTCGCTATGATTCCTATAATTGGGGAAGATATGTGTCTGACCCGGTTCCATTCCCCCAGTTAACCAACCAACAACAAGAAATTGAGGATGAAGAAAACGAAAATGAAGAAGATGAGGATGAAACTAATACAGAAGATTAGGTACTCTGAAAGATATAGACTTCAGTAGCACCAAGACCATATTTTTGGTAATCGGCGTCATAAAATTTTAGATTGTCATAGCGGCCCAGGAAAAAGTCGAGTTCAGCTTTAAGTACACCTTCGCCTACTCCGTGAATAAAAACAACTTTTTGAATACGTTTGCTCATTGCAAATTCCAGTTGCCTTTTTGCGGTCTCCATTTGTAAATTAAGCATATCATAATTGCTTAATCCGCGGGAAGATCTCGTTAATTTTTCTATATGAAGATCTACTTCCATGGGAGGAAGATTTCTTTCTTTCGGTTTTATTCGCTGCGATTTTGGTTTTGGAGGTAACTTCTTTTCTTTTAAAACCTCATCAAAATCAAAATCTTCCGGTAAAACATCAATAGGAGTTTCAATTTTAACCAGCTCATCTTCGGTAAACTGCATTTCAAAACCATCGGTAGTTTCAATATATACAATACCGCCTTCAGCTTTTGTTACCGTACCCTCCAGTACATCATCCAGGACAGCAACTTTATCTCCTTTTTTCAGCTCCATTATTCTATATTTTCGTCATCCTTGTGATCATCTTTAGTAGCCACCCAAAAATTGGTAGCGCGGTAAAGGCCAAGCATTATGGTTATTAAGCCAATTATTTTGAAATAAGCATGAGCATTTTCAGCGGCAATCGCATAAATTAAAAGCCCGCCGCCAACAACAATTAAAATCGTATTTATTATCTGAGAATTATTCATTTTATTACCTGTTATCCCTTATTTGGAATGTTTTAAAAATAGCGGTTCTTGTATTTTCAGCAAAGTTACAGGAATTATGAGGCAAATTTACTTCTTAGCTTTTATTTTCTCTTTTTACTACGGAAATGCCCAATTGCATATTTCACCTTCTTTAAACGCAGATTCCTATATTTATCTTAGTGATCGTTTTTTATATGTTGAAGATGACATCAATCTAAAAAAGAATAATTTTCCTGAAACTGAAGCAAGCATTTACTTACGTAAAGAATCGCAATTAATACAGGGCGATAAAAATACCAATAGAAATTCTGGAAATGGTTGGATCTCGGTTTTCCAGGAAGGTACTTCCAATGCTTTCGATTATAATTACTGGGCCCTTCCCATTAAGGATAATATTAGTCAAAATAAGTTTGGAGCGGTTATATTCGAACCTCAAAACAAGACCAAAAGTCAACCTGCACAAATCACTGCAAGTTTAGAAGGAAGTGCTAATCCTCTGGAAATTTCAAAACGCTGGATCTATAAATATTCGGGAAACGAATATAATGACTGGCATTTTGTAGGTGAAAATTTTGATGTAAAGCCAGGAGAAGGTTTTTCCATGAAAGGTGTTAATGGTACCAATAACACGCTTATAAACGGAGTTGCAAATAATCCCGGAAGCAACCAGCGTTACGATTTTAGAGGTTTGCCAAATGACGGAGAGATAAAAGTACTTATTAAAAAAGAAAAAAGTGTTTTGGTTGGCAATCCTTACCCTTCTGCACTACATTTAAGAAGTTTTCTACTAGAAAATACGACTGGCACAGGAATAGCCTATTTCTGGGATTCTAGCGATAATGGAAATTCCCACTATCTAAAAGATTACGAAGGCGGTTATGGTTCATATTCCCCGGGTGCCAATGCTTATGCTCCAGCTGTTTTTAAAACCTATAATGGCGCGGGCGAAGAAACCGGAAATTCAGGGGAGAATGGAAAGGAAATAGCCCGGGAATACAGTCCCATAGCACAGGCTTTTATGGTAACGGGAAGCAGTGATGGCTATATTCATTTTAAAAATTCACAACGCAGGTTTCAAAAAGAGAATTCCCTAACTTCAGAATTTAAAAATCAGCAAAAGAGTGAAATTCCATTACTAAAACTCAACGTGGCTTTCAACGAGCTTTATACCCGCCCGCTGTTATTAGCGTTTAGAGAAGATTCGTCTAAAGATGTTGATTGGGCAATGGACGCAAAAATATACGGATTGCTTGAAAATGATGCAGGCTGGAATATTGAAGAAGCTTTTTACAATATTCAGGTTAGGCCTTTTAGAAAAAATGATAAAATCCCGCTACTTATTGAAGTTACCGAAACTTCAAAATTAAATTTCAAATTAGAGGATATCAGAGATTTTGAAATAGAGAACGTTTTTCTTTTTGATGCCGAATTAGAAACCTACAATACATTAAAACTAAATGATTTTTCTATGGACTTAGAAAAAGGAATTTATAGTAATCGATTTTTTATTAGTTTTATGCAGGAAAAAGAAGACAATCTTGATTCGGAGTTACCCGAAGAAGAGGAACCTTTACTTGATGATGCGCTAATTGTTCAAAACAATTCAAAATCTCAATTGGAAATACAAATGTTGAAAAACGATATTAAACAAATTTTATTATATGATCTCAAGGGACAAATGATTTATAATAAAACAATGCCAATAGGGAGTAAAACTCATAGCCTACCTACCTCCGGTTTACGAGATGCAATCTATATCGTGAAATTACTTTCTTCTGAAAACCTGGAATTCACCAGGAAGATTAGCATTAAAAATTAGTTATGGAAGAATTTATGTTGCCCTGTCTTAACAAAAGCCTTTTTGGGGTAGACTGTTTTGGCTGTGGTGGGCAACGAGCACTATTACTGGTTTTGAAAGCCGAATTTACCCAGGCATTTTTTATGTTTCCTGCTATTTATCCAATTTTATTCCTTCTGGTATTTCTTATTTTGAATCTTTTTATCAAATTTCGATATGATTTTCAAATTAAAATTGCACTCATAATCTTTAGTGGTGCAGTAATGCTTATTAGCTATTTAATAAAAATGAATCATTTTATACAACTAACCCAATAAACCAATCTTTATGGAAAGACAACAACTACCCAATTCAACCTTAATTTTAGTTTTCGGAATTCTATCTATTATAGGATGCTGCTGCTATGGAGTCCTCGGAATCATCTTCGGAATTATAGCATTAGTTATGGCCAAACGCGCTACAGAAATCTATAATACCGAACCTGAATTATACACCGGATATCAAAATGTAAAAACCGGAAAAATCCTTGCTATTATTGGTCTGGTATTAAGCGCTATTAGTTTAATAAGCTCCATTGTAATGTTTATTGTATATGGAGGCGTAGAAGGAATCTACGAGATGCAGGAAGAAATTTTAAGGGAAATTGAACAAAATCAATAAATGTTGATTTTGAAAAAATAGAAAAAGGCTATGCGAAAAGTTCTTTCAAACATCATCCTGTCTCGAAGCTCGGGATAAAGTCTGAAATAAGTTCAGCTTGACGAAATTAGAAGTTTCAAGTAGCCTGTTTTTTCACAACAAAAAAGCCAGCTAGAAATAGCTGGCTTTTTCTTTAAAATTTTGAAGAAAAATTACTTCTCAAATTCCTTAAGAGTAGAAGTAATAATATCTACACAGTCTCTAAGTTGCTCTTCATTAATTACCAAAGGTGGAGCAAAACGAATAATATTACCGTGGGTTGGTTTTGCTAAAAGTCCGTTTTCTTTTAATGCCATGCAAATATCCCAGGCAGTAGAGCTTTCTTCTGAATCGTTAATCACAATCGCATTTAATAATCCGCGACCTCTTACCAACTCTACAATATTAGAATCCTTGATATAATCGTTCATAAGCCTTCTAAACAAATTCCCCATCTTTCTTGCATTCTGGGCAAGATTCTCATCTTTTACCACATCTAATGCAGCTACCGCAGTTGCGGCTGCTACGGGATTTCCTCCAAAAGTTGAACCGTGTTGTCCAGGCTGAATTACATTCATTACTTCATCATCAGCAAGCACAGCAGATACAGGATAATTTCCTCCTGAAAGCGCTTTTCCTAAGATTAAAATATCTGGTCTTGTATAAGTTTCCTGGCGCTCACAGTGACCTTCGCAAGTACAATTTCCACAAACGGCTAATAAAGCTCCGGTTCTGGCGATACCTGTCTGGATCTCGTCAGCCATAAAAAGTACGTTATGCTTATTGCAAATCTCTTTAGCTTTCTTCATATAATCGTTAGCGGGAGTGTAAACTCCTGCTTCACCCTGGATAGGCTCAACTAAAAATCCAGCTATATTATCGTTATCTGTAATTGCTTTTTCTAAAGCATCAGGATCGTCATAAGCCACTTTTATAAATCCTGGCGTATAAGGACCAAAATTTTTGCGAGCTCCTTCATCATTAGAGAAGGAGATTATTGTGGTAGTTCTTCCGTGGAAATTATTTTCACATACGATAATTTGTGCATCGGTTTCTCTAACTCCCTTTTTTTCGTAAGCCCATTTTCTAGCGATCTTTATGGCAGTTTCCACAGCTTCTGCCCCGGTATTCATTGGGAGAAGTTTATCGAATTTAAAATAATCGGTGGCATATTTTTCATAAGCACCAAGTACATCATTATGGAAGGCTCTGGAAGTAAGTGCTAGTTTTGAGGCTTGCTCATACATAGCATTTACAATTTTAGGATGACAATGTCCCTGATTTACCGCGGAATAAGCAGAAAGGAAGTCGTAATATTTCTTTCCTTCTACGTCCCAAACATGAACTCCTTCCCCTTTGCTTAATACAGCGGGAAGTGGATGGTAATTATGAGCTCCATGCTTATCTTCCAGGTTAATAGCTTCTTCTGAGGATTTAATTTCTGCTAATGGCATTGATTTAATTTTTTAACTGTTAACTTTCAAAATTCCTTCTTTTACGCCCTTTCTATATTGAAAAGTCTTGGCCGCAAGGGAGAGAAATCATCCAATATTTTAGTTTTCGCAAATTACTAAATGTTTGCCGAAATTTTAAGCAACACAGGGAATAAATCTTCACAATTATCCTATTTTTGCGCTATGGGAAGAAGGAATAAAAACAAGGTATTCGAAGCCGTAGAAGTTACTGATGCCGGCGGAAAAGGAAAAGGTATTGGTAAATCTCCAGACGGTCGTGTAATATTTATAGACAATGTAGTGCCCGGTGATATTGCCGATATTAAGACCACAAAACAAAGAAAATCTTATTACCAGGGAACGGCGGTAAATTTTCATCAACTTTCAGAGAAACGTGTAGAGCCTGTTTGCCAGCATTTTGGAACCTGTGGCGGTTGCAAATGGCAAAATATGGGTTACGAATATCAGTTGGAATACAAACAAAACGAGGTTTTAAATAATCTTATTCGCGTAGGAAAAGTTGAGCTCCCAGAAGTGACTCCAATTTTAGGTAGTAAAGAAATATATTTCTACCGCAATAAAATGGAATTTTCATTTAGCGATAGCCGCTGGCTTACTCCTGAAGAAATAAACAGCGGGAAAGATTTTGACGACAAAAATGCCCTTGGATTTCATATTCCCGGAATGTGGGATAAAATCCTCGATATTAAAAAATGTCACCTGCAGGAAGATCCCAGTAACGCTATAAGAAATTTTGTAAAAGAATACGCTACAGATAATGACCTTAGCTTCTTCAACGCCCGTAAACAGGAAGGTTTATTAAGAACACTCATGCTTCGAACCTCTTCTACCGGTGAGATCATGGTTTTAATCCAGTTTTTTCACGAAAACAAGGAAAAACGGGAGTTACTCTTAGACGCAGTTGCAGAAACGTTTCCCGAGATCACTTCACTTCAGTATGTGATTAATGAGAAAGGAAACGATACTATTTATGACCAGGATGTAATTTGCTATAAAGGCCGTGACCATATCTTTGAAGAAATGGAAGGACTTCAGTTTAAAATAAATGCAAAGTCTTTTTATCAAACAAATTCTGCACAGGCTTACGAATTATATAAAATTACCCGTGATTTCGCAGATCTAAAAGGTGACGAGATTGTTTACGATCTTTATACAGGAACAGGAACAATTGCTCAATTTGTTGCTAAAAAAGCGAAAAAAGTAATTGGAGTTGAAGTTGTTCCTGAAGCCATTATAGACGCCAAAGAGAACGCTGAACGCAACCAGATTGAAAATGCTGAATTCTTTGTGGGTGATATGAAGAAAGTTTTTTCTGAAAGTTTCATAATTACTCACGGCACTCCAGATATCATTATTACCGATCCTCCCCGCGACGGAATGCACAAAGATGTGATTGCTCAAATAATTGGTATATTGCCGCAGCGTATTGTTTACGTGAGTTGCAACTCGGCCACACAAGCCCGCGATTTATCATTGCTGGATGAACATTACAAAGTTACCAAAGTACAACCGGTAGATATGTTCCCGCAAACGCATCACGTAGAAAACGTTGTTTGTTTAGAAAAAAGATAGGTAAACCAGAATTATGCTGAACTCAAAATGGGAACTAACAGGTTTTTAATGATATGAAGAGGAATTTTAGAAAACTGGTACCGGTTTTTGCGATCTTAATGTTGATTTTAGGTTGCCAACGTGACGATATCTGCCCTGAATCAACCCAAACCACTCCTATGTTGGTTTTGCGATTTTTTGATGCCGATGAGCGTGAAAATCCCAGAACACCTACCAATTTAAGTATTAGATCTACGGTGGCTGGTTCGACTAAAACATTATTCCAAAGAATAAATTTAGATAGTATTGCCATTCCTTTAAGGACCAACCAAAATACTACAACATATACTTTTACCATTTTTGATTCACAAAGTGATGCTGAAGACCAGGAATTCACACCAGATACAGATACCTTAACATTTACCTACGGAACTGAAGAAATTTACGTTAACCGTGCCTGCGCCTATAAAGTGATTTACAACAGTCTAAAATTAACCATAGAAGGTGGGGAAGACGGCGAATGGATAGACTCGTATATTATTGAAGAACCCGATATTGAAGATGAAAGACAAGCACATATTAGCATATATTTTTAGTACGCTCTTCATATTTTTAACCAGCACTGCATTAGGCCAGGAATCTGCTGTTCAGGATAGTTTAGCAAAACGCGAGAAATTTGGACTTCGGGTAGGTACAGATCTTAGTAAACTGGCAAGAACAGTTTTTCAGGATGATTATTCGGGTTTTGAAGTTTTGGGAGACTATAGGGTTTATAAAAATTACTACGCTGCTGCAGAATTAGGAAATGAAAGCATTGGCTATGCCGAAGATAATATTCGCATTACCGCCCGCGGGAGCTATGTGAAAATTGGTCTGGATTATAATGCCTATGAAAACTGGTCTGGAATGCAAAACCTCATTTTTGTAGGTGCGCGTTATGGCTTTTCAACGTTTACCCAGGATCTTGAAGAATATCAAATCTATACCACCAATCCTTTTTTTGAACCCGATATTTCAACTGAAACAATAGAATACTCAGGCCTAACGGCAAATTGGTTAGAATTGGTTGCAGGATTAAAAGTTGAATTAGTAAATAATTTATACCTATCGGTCAACATTCAACTTAAACGAAGATTATTCCAAACTACCCCCGATAATTTCGATAACCTGGCCACTCCCGGATTTAACCGTACCTACGACGATAATGCTATTGGTGTGGGATATGGATACACCATTAGTTACCTAATCCCTTTTTATAAGAAATAGGAAAGTAGTTTTCCCGCAATTTGAAATTTTTTCGGATCTAAAACTGCGGGAATAAAAATCAAAATTTTAATCCTGGAACTTCGCCTTTTTAGATCCCTGGTAGATCTGGTATTTTAATAATTTAGATTCCAGGGCACCGTTGTAAAGTTTTATTTTTCGGGAAGGTCTTAAGCCTACGTGTTTTATTGCTTCAAGGTTAGAAGTTATAAACCAGGCATCAGTCCCCGGGTAAGATTGTTTCAGTGTATCTCCTATCTCTTTATAGAATTTCGGCATATCTATTTCTAATCGCTCGCCATAAGGCGGATTAAATAACATATGTAAATGACGTTCTTCTTCTTTTTCCGAAGCGAAGAAATCCTGTCTTTCCACTTTAATAAATTCAGAAAGATTAGCATTTTCAATATTATCTATGGCTTTATGCACTGCAGATGGTGAGGTGTCGTAACCTTTGATCTTAAAATGAAATTCCCGCATTTTTTTCAGTACAGAGGATTCTATCTTTTCAAATAAATCTTCATCCCAATCTTTCCAACGTTCAAATGCGAATTCCTTTCTATTTAAATTCGGCGGAATATTACAGGCAATCATTGCGGCTTCAATTAAAATAGTACCACTACCGCACATAGGATCCATAAAGTCACACTGCCCGTCCCAGCCGGAAAGCAATAACATTCCCGCTGCCAAAACTTCGTTTATAGGCGCAATATTAGTAGCGCTTTTGTAGCCTCGTTTATGTAATGACTGTCCCGAAGAATCAAAAGATACATTACAGAAATTCTTTTCTATATGAATATTAATTCTCAATGTAGGAAAATCGAGATCTACGTTCGGTCTCTTATCAAATTTATCCCGAAAACGGTCCACAATCGCGTCCTTGGTTTTAAGGGAAATATATTGGGAATGCGTGAATGTTTCAGAATGCACCGTGGCATCAATAGCCAGGGTATCGTCCACACTCATAAAATTCTCCCAGGGCAAATTGTAGATTTGTTTGTAAAGATCTTCTTCAGAAAATATTTTAAAACTTTGGTACGGTTTCAGGATCTTAATGGCAGTTCTCAAGCAAAGATTGGCTTTATACATAAAACCGGTATCGCCCACAAAACTTACATTTCTGGTTCCTTCTTTTACATCCATAGCGCCAAGTGCCATTAATTCTTTAGCCAAAATTGGCTCAAAACCATACATGGTCTTGGCAATCATTTTAAAATTATTTTCCATATCGGTTTTTTACAGTCCACAAAAATAGGGTAATTTTGCTGAATAACGATATTGCCGGCCGTGGATGCTGAAATTATCCTGATGCTTTTACGACTTAGTTTTTTTATAACTAATGAATTTAAAATTTCTATAAAAAATACTTTTAATTTAATACCAAAATACATCGGAAAAAGCCCTGAGGTTTTAACCGGGAAGTACTAATTATTCGACCTTAATTAATGATCTATATTTTACCCCTCCTTTCTGTATTTGCCGGATATCTTATCGCTATTTTCTTAAAACCCTCCTCCTCTACCGGTTTTAAATTATTATTAAGTTTTAGTGGCGCCTACCTGCTGGCAGTAACAATATTTGAATTATTACCTGAAGTTTATCTAAACGGCACCAACGAGGTAGGTATTTTTATTATGCTGGGATTATTGCTACAAATTATGCTTGAATTTGTTTCAAAAGGAGTTGAGCATGGACACTTGCACCAGCAGGAGGGAATGAAAAAGTTTCCTATGTTATTACTAATTAGTTTGAGTATTCACGCATTCCTGGAAGGTTTCCCTATGGATGAAGGCGATCATATTCTACACGGAGTTGTAATTCATAAAATTCCGGTAGCCACTATTCTCTCAGTTTTTCTGCTTCATTCTAATTTAAGTAAACTAAAGGTTGGGGTGTTTCTCACCATTTTCGCTTTAATGACGCCCTTAGGAAGTTTTTTTAAATCACAATTTAATCTACTTCAGGAGATTTCAATATATATTAATGCATTGGTGATTGGTATTTTTCTCCATGTTTCTACTACTATTCTATTCGAAGCTTCTAAAAACCATAAATTCAACATTTCTAAACTTGCAGTAATTGTAGGCGGAATTTTACTGGCTTATTTTATTT
The DNA here is from genome assembly GCF_000745315.1 of Salegentibacter sp. Hel_I_6. Taxonomy (NCBI): domain Bacteria; kingdom Pseudomonadati; phylum Bacteroidota; class Flavobacteriia; order Flavobacteriales; family Flavobacteriaceae; genus Salegentibacter; species Salegentibacter sp. Hel_I_6. The sequence goes on from NZ_JQNQ01000001.1 coordinate 372,002, forward strand.
AATATGTTTAGCAAAGCTGAAAGCAAAAAATTAAGGCAGCAATTCTGGACGAGTTTTGGTATTGTTTTCCGCAGAAAATGGATGCTTTACGATACGGGAATAAAAGAAATTCAACTAAAATTCACTTTTAACCAAAAGATTGCGCAGGTTTCTATAGATGTTTTAGATGAAGCCCCGCTGATTCGGGCCTATTATTTTGAAAAACTACTTTCCCTAAAAAATATCCTCATTTCAGAATATCTATCTGAAGCTATTTTTGAGGAAGAATATGAACTTCCGGAAGAAAAAATAATTTCACGCGTCCATGTTCAACTGGATAACGTGAGCATTCATAATAGAAACCAATGGCCAGAAGCAATGAAATTCCTCAATGACGCTATGGAAAAAATGGAAGCTTTCTTTGTAGAATATAAAGATCTTTTTAGATAAATTTTACGGTATTTTTTAGGGTTTTCACCTAAGCAGTCTTTTATCTTATTTGTTTAAAATAGGATTATGAGAACTGTTAGACTTTTTCCGTTTCAGCATCGTGACGAATTACAAATTGGCATTACTTATAAATTCGATTTTGAACTAAATGAATTCATTAAAAGTATGGAAGGGATGCGCTGGTCACGCACCTATTCGTGTTTTTATTTGCCATATTCAGTCAGCAACAAAAAGCGCATTTATACTGTGTTGAAAAAGATTGGCTGTATTATAGATTATTCGGCTTTAAAAGATCTAAAAACAGAGAATGTAGAAACTTCTAAGGAAGAGCATTCCAAATTAAAAACGCAGCAGCTGGAAATCCTGAAAGAATTTCAGAATTATTTAATTGGGCAACGCTTTAGTAAAAGCACCTTAAAAACCTATACAACTTTTGTTCAGCGATTTATTGAATTTCAAAAAGACAGGTTAGATAGTATTAACAACCGCAGCATTGAGATTTTTATTGAACAGGAAATCGCCGGAAAGAATTACGCCATTAGCACACATCGCCAATGTGTAAGCGCTTTAAAGAATTTTGCTGCTTTGCATCGCTTTCCAGAATTAGAAGCTAACAAAATTGCGAGTCCCAAAAAATATAAATATTTACCGGTGGTATTATCTAAAGAAGAAGTGATAGATCTTCTAAGAGCTACTAGAAATTTGAAACACCGGGCAATTTTTGCTTTGTTGTATTCCTCTGGTCTTAGGGTTGGAGAAGCCATTAGTTTGAACCAAAAAGATATGGATATAGATCGCAAACAAATTACCATACGCGCAGGAAAAGGCCGAAAAGACCGCGTAGTGATTATGGCAGAAAGTTTTATACCGCTACTTCTAAATTACCTAAGCACCTACCAGCCAACAACTTATTTTATAGAAAGTCCACAGGGCGGACCTTACAATTCTTCCAGCATTAGGGCCGCTTTACGTCACGCCTGCAAGCTGGCAAATATCAAAAAGAAAGTAACACCGCATACCTTGCGACATTCTTATGCTACGCATATGTTAGAAAACGGAATAGATTTAAGGCATATACAAAGTTTGCTGGGGCATTCAAAACCAGAAACAACCATGATCTATACCCATGTAACTCAAAAAGAATTAATGAAGATTAAGAGTCCGTTAGATGTTAGCTTAAAAGCCTTATCAAATTCTGATAAAAAGGTTGAAAACGTGCGTTTATCCCGAAATATTTCTGATTAAAAAAGTATATTGTGCCGGATATAACACGTTGTATTGCATTTTTTAAACGAGAGCTTTGATGTTTAAGAAGAAAAAAGAAAGAATCAAGGATATATTAATTGATCACGTTTACGACTTCTGTAATAATGAGATGGTGCAGAAAATGGAAGGAGGTGGAAATTCACTAACTTTTGATGATCCGGTTCATTTAAAAGATCCAGCTACAAAAGCATTAGCAGATTCAATTTCCAATTCAAAAGATTTAAAGTTGCATTATACAACTCGAAATAAAGAGTTTTGTGAAATAATTACAAAACCTGATTACTTACATTCCACTTTAATAAAGAAGCTTTTAGATTCAGGATTTTCAAAAGGTAAAAATCTTCAAAAGAAGGTAGTTCAAGCACAAGAATTTTTAATTTCCAGAAGTTACTTTTCCGAAGGAAATCCAATTAAGTCCAAAGTCAAATTAACGGAGAAAGGAATTAGGCACTATTTAGATGGGAAATCATTTGAAGTAGATTATATAAACAGAAGGAACTCTAATATAGCCATCGTAATTAGTCTTGCTTCAATCCTAATTGCTCTAATTGCCATATTTAAATGATAACACCAATTAATATCCTTATGTCTGGGAAAATAATAGAATTACAACCAGGTATTTATAGCGTTAAAGTTTTGGGTGGATGGAAAGTAAAAACAGGTGACTTTTCATTAGAACTTAGACATATTGATTCGGATTTAAAAATCAAATTAAAAAAGACATTCTGGAGAATTCAATCTTTCGCATTTAAAAGCAGGGCTAAAAAAATTGGTTCTGTTGACATTCCTAAATGGGGAAGTTATTCTGTGCAATTTAAAAATGCTAATCATTTAAAAATCAAAAAATCGAATTTATTCCTAATAAGTAGTTTCCAAAAATTCAAACCAATTGAAGAAATTCAAATCATAATAGGATAATAAAAAACGCAACACAATCGAGTGGATGGCTCCGTCATCAAATGACGGAGTGCACCCCTCACACCACCGTACGTGCGGGTCTCGCATACGGCGGTTCAACAATGAAACTCATCTATTGTAGTATTCGATTAGACTAACATAACCTTTCATTTTTAAGCGTTTTACGGTGATGGTGGTACGCAGAATGGGACTTTGAGCCACTGCCCAGCCGCCCATTCGGGTACGACTCCAGGCATAAGCCTGGTCTGGATTAATTCCCAACCGAATAAGGTTTTTCCGTTTTCGTTCGGGCTTTTTCCAGTGATGCCAAATGCAATATCGTAAACGATTCCTTAACCATTCTTCCAGCTTTTTAAGCTTTCCTAGAATGGATGCCGGTTTGAAGTAGTTTATCCAGCCCCTTAGCAATAAATTGATTCTGTGGATACGTTCTTCAAAGCTTGCAGGAGTGGTCTTTTTGGTAATATATTTAAGTTTAGCCTTAAATGTATCCCATTTTGACGCTTCTGCCACAAGTTGATACTTTGCCTTTTCTCCTTTCTTGTAGGTTGGCACAAAACCAAATCCCAGTACCTGAAAGGTTAAAGGCTTACGTATTCCGCTTTTCTTCCTATTGATTGGAAGCTGGAGTTTATCCCGCAGAAATTTGTAGATACTATTACCTACGCGTTTCGCAGCGGGTTTACTTCAAACGTAAATACTAAAATCATCGGCATATCTCACGTAGCGATGTCCACGCCTTTCCAGTTCTTTATCCAGCTCATTGAGCAGAATATTGGAGAGCAAAGGACTTAAGGGAGAACCTTGTGGGACTCCTTTCCTGCGTTTATGCAACTTGCCGTTAATTTGTATCGGAGCTCTCAAAAATGACCGCAATAACTTTAAAGTAGCCCGGCATTTTACCTTTTTGAATATCAAGTCTAACAGGACATCGTGGGCCACTTCATCAAAGAAGCTCTTTAAATCAATATCGACGATGTTTTGGTAGCCAGAATTGATATTTTCAAGGCTCTGTGCAACGGCCTGATGGGCATTGCGGTTTGGTCTGAACCCATAACTGTACTTTTGGAAGTCTGGCTCAAATACTGGTTGCAAAACCTGATGTAATGCTTGCTGAAATACCCTGTCGACAACCGTGGGAATACCGAGTAAACGTTTCTTCCCGTTGCTTTTTGGTATTTCAACCCCCAGTATTGAAGACACCTGATATTCCCCTCGTTCTATCTGCCGGGCGTATTGTTTACCGTGAGCTTTTAGAATAGATTGGAGTCCTGTTATTTGAACGTTATCTATACCTGCTGCCCCTTTGTTTCGGTACACCTGACGGAAGGCTTGGTTTAGGTTCTTTTTACTTGTTAATTCTTTAATCATTAATACTAAAACAAATTTGTTGTCTCGCTTGATCGAAGGCTATTATTTTACCGGAAGGCTATCCCGTAACATAAAATAACTCCAAGGTTCATTAAAGACCATTATCGTTCAGTCCTTCACCGGCTTATCAGGTGGCCGGCTACTATGACTTCGGCTGACTTCTCCATCAAGCCATTCCGTGGCTATGGAGATCTCCCCAGGTAAGAACATCTTCTTTCCCCTGATTCCTGCCGGATCTACTATTTCGGTATTCATTTCGAAAGAAATGTTTAGGACATCACAATGATGTGCTTGCTCATCCAACCTTGTAGCCTCATATCCGGTTCCTGTTCGTCAGTACCAGGGTTTGTAGTCCCGCTTCCTTCAGTCCCAACTTCGCAGTTGGCAACCTTGCGGCTTACTAATGGTTCAAGGCGTCACCCCCGCCCATAAGGGACTTGCACCCTTTAGATTAATCTTTTACCTTTCGGTGAAAGAAAAGATGCCCATGCTGGGCACACACAGCGGTTCATCTCAAATTCCGGGTCTGTTCGAAAAAGTGTGATTTTAGAAACCAAGAAACAAAATGGTTAATCCGACAAGTCCGCGTCCCCACTCCCGCAACTTGCGATAACCGCAAACCGTTGTAAACAAGGCCAAAAAAACAGCCAGAACTAAGAACAAAAACCAATCTTTGCGCATTTAAAAGAACCAAAATTGAACTTTAGAAGAAAAAATAAAAGATCCCGAAGTTTAAAGTAAAGGTGAACAAGGAAATAAAAATCACTTCGCGGACTTAAAATCGCTGCGCAAAAAAAAGTCCACAAGAGAAATTTCGGAAAGAAGATAGGTTAAAGGAAATAGCTTAGGTTTAGCTTAAATTCTATATTTTAAAAGTCTAAATTAAACCTGTTGAAACCGACAAGCTAGCTCTTCCCTACACGCTAATTCCCTTAAATGTGACCGTAAACTTCTCCGAATCCCAAACACAAATATGCATAATAAATTAAATAAGAAACGCCTACAGGTATGTATGGAAGGATAAAAAAGCATTTACATTGGGCTACAAGAGAAGCCACTAAGAAGTGGTCAATGTCTATCAGGAATTGGGGCATTATTTTAAATTAGTTCCTTACGAACTATGAAAAAAGGGTCAGACTATAAAAAGTCCAACCCCTGTTATTTAAACTTTACAAACTTTTAGTGATAGTGAGGGTGTAAAATAAACTCTGTCTGAATTGAATTATTTATTAATTTCATTCATACAGAATTATGACAACAAAAGAACATCAAGAATTCGAGAAGAAAGTACTTGACCAGTTTATGTCTGGCAAGAGCCTTTTTGGTGCAGATGGTGCTTTTGCACCGATGCTAAAGAACGTTATCGAAAAAGCCCTTGAGGCAGAGATGGACTCCCATCTAAATAGCGATGAACGCTCCAAAGGGAATAAGCGTAATGGCAAGGGAAATAAAAAACTCAAAAGTGGCTTTGGCTCCTTTGATATTGAAACCCCTGAAGACCGTCAAAGCAGCTTCCAGCCGGAACTGGTTAAAAAGAGACAGACGATCCTGGCCGATAATCTTTCAGAAAAAATCATCGGTCTTTATGGACTTGGGATGAGTTACCGTGACATCTCCGGGCATATCAAGGAAATGTACGATACCGATATTTCCCATACGGTTTTAAGCCAGATCACTGATCAGATCATTCCTGATATCAAAGCCTGGCAAAGTCGTCCTTTAGAGCCTCTCTACTGTATTGTCTGGCTTGATGCCATGCATTATAAAGTTAAAGTAGATGGGAAGATCACCCATAAAGCACTCTATAATATCCTGGGGGATTACAAAAGAAGGAAAAAAGGAAATCCTGGGGATGTACATTTCTGAGAGTGAAGGTGCTAATTTCTGGCTACAGGTTTTAACCGATCTTCATAACCGGGGATTACAGGATATCCTGATTGCCTGTACGGATAACCTCAAAGGCTTTACCCAGGCCATCTTAAGCGTTTATCCAAAGGCCCAGGTGCAGCTTTGTATTGTACATCAAATCCGTAACTCACTTAAATACGTGGCTTCAAAGGATCAAAAGGAATTTATGAAAGATCTGAAGAAAGTATATAGAGCCGTCACTAAAGATGTAGCCGAAGATGAACTATTGAACCTGGAAGAGAAATGGGGTAGTAAATATCCTGTAGTCATTGAGAGCTGGCAGCGTAACTGGGAACAGCTCTCCCAGTATTTTGAATATACAGAACCCATTAGAAAGATTATTTATACCACCAATGCCGTAGAGGGCTTACATCGCCAAATCAGGAAAGTTACCAAGACCAAGGGTGCTTTCACTAATGATATGTCACTACTCAAACTGGTCTACCTGGCTACCAGAAACATTGAGAAGAAATGGACCGCTCCTTTGCATAATTGGAGCCTAACGATCCAGCAATTTTATATTAAATTTGGATACCGGATACCACTGGACATAAACGCCAATTCCTCTGAGGCTAGCCTCAGAGGAATTGAAATATCAGACAGAGTTTAATTTACAGACCCGTGATAGTGTCAAGAAATCAACTGCATAGTTTGCTTGGCGATCTCTAATTCTTCATTCGTGGGAATTACTAAAATTCCTACTTTAGAATCTTCACTATGAATAGTTCTCAATTCCTTTGAACGTTGTTTGTTTTTATCTTCATTCAGCTTAATACCTAAGAAATCCATATCCTTACAAACCAAACTTCGAATAACATCACTGTTTTCCCCAATTCCCGCAGTAAAAACTATAGCATCTACGCCATTCATAGCTGCCGTATAAGCGCCAATATATTTTTTAATTCGGTATGCATTCATTTCTAGTGCTAACTGGCACTGTTTGTTCCCATTTGCTGCCTGCTCTTCAATATCTCGAAGATCACTATAACCGGTAAGTCCATACATTCCACTATTCTTATGTAAAATATCACTTACTTCCTGGGACGAATAACCTAGTTCATCTATAAGATAAAAAATAACCGATTGGTCTATGTCACCACTCCTTGTTCCCATAATAAGTCCGTTAACCGGAGCAAAACCTAAAGAATGATCTACACTTTTTCCATCTTTTACAGCAGTAATACTACAGCCATTTCCCAAATGAATACTTATTATTTTAGATTTTTCTTTCTTTAAATAATCAATGGCCTTTTCGGATACGTATTTATGGCTGGTACCGTGAAATCCATATAGCTGAATATGTTCTTTTTCGAAAAAATCATTAGGAATAGCGTATTGCGCAGCTTTTCTGGGAATAGTTCTATGAAAAGCTGTATCAAAAACAGCAACCTGTTTTGCCTTCGGAAAAAGTTCTTCAGCAACCTCAATTCCCTCTAAATTAGCAGGATTATGCAAAGGCGCAAGGGAGAAAAAATCTTTTATCACAGCTTTTACATCGGGATTTACTTTTATTGTTTTAGAAAAATTATCACCTCCATGAACTACTCTGTGACCTATAGCGGCTATTTCTTCAGTATTTTTAATCACACCTTTTTCAGGGCTCATTAAAAGATCGGTAATAGCTTTTAGCGCAACAGCGTGATCTTTCGCCGAAAGTTCTTCAGAAATTGAATCTTTCTCTGTTTTAAAATGAAGTTTAGCTCCTTCAAGTCCAATTCGTTCTACCATTCCTGAAGCTAATACAACTTCTGCAGGCATTTGTATCAATTGAAATTTTAAAGATGAACTTCCTGAATTTATAATTAAGATATTTTCCATTTCCAATTAAATTCCTTGTGCCTGTATGGCGGTTAAAATTACGGTATTATAAACATCGGCCACGGTACATCCCCGGCTTAGGTCATTTACCGGTTTATTTAAACCCTGAAGCATTGGACCTATTGCAAGAGCCCCGGTTTCCCTTTGCACGGCTTTATAAGTATTGTTTCCGGTATTTAGATCGGGGAAAATTAGAACATTGGCCTGCCCGGCTACTTCAGATTCGGGTAATTTACTTTTTCCAACACTAATATCTACTGCTGCATCATACTGAATAGGACCTTCTATTTTAAGATCTGGCTTGCGTTTTTTCACAATTTCAGTAGCCTCTCGCACTCTATCCACATCCTCTCCTTTTCCTGAAGTTCCAGATGAATAAGACAGCATCGCAATTTTTGGCTCGATACCAAAAGCAGAAGCACTTTCGGCAGAAGAAATTGTGATTTCGGCTAATTCTTCCGCACTGGGATTCGGATTAATCGCGCAATCCCCAAAGACAGAAACTCTATCTTCCAGACACATAAAAAATATAGAAGAAACTACCGAAACATTAGGTTTGGTCTTAATAAATTGTAATGCCGGTAAAATAGTATGCTGAGTAGTATGAGCTGCTCCTGAAACCATTCCGTCTGCATGTCCTTTATAAATCATCATTGTTCCATAGTAAGAAACATCACTCATTCTGTCTTTCGCCATATCCATATTCACTCCTTTATGCTTTCTCAACTCATAAAAAGTTTCAGCATAATCCTGGAAATTGGGTGAGCTTATGGGGTCTATAATATTTACTTTTGAAAAGTCAAGATCCAGGGCAATCTTAGCCACTGTTTTCTGAATGGTGTCCAGGTTTCCAAGTAGAGTTAGTTCAACCAGATCCATATCTATAAGTCGTTTAGCTGCGGTAAGAATACGCTCATCAGTTCCTTCTGGCAATACAATATGTTTTTTGCTTTGCCTTGCACGCTTAACCAAACTATACTGAAACATTCTTGGAGTTATTCCGTGTGGTTTATAGTTCGTCAATTTTTCTACCAGGGGATCAAAAGATACATAGCGCTCAAAAATGCTAATCGTTGTTTGTATCTTCTGAATACTATCTGCGTAAATATTAGATTTTATGGCACCTACTTTATTGGTGACGGCAAAAGTTCCTTCCTGAACAGAGATCATAGGAACGATATCAGATAAACCTTCAATTAACTTTAAAATTGATTCTTCTGGCCTTAGGCCACCGGTTAGAATAATTCCTGAAATTCTAGGATAATTGCTCGAAATATTAGCTTGAAGGGCCCCTAGAATTATATCTGCTCTATCGCCTGGTGTAATCACAAGGCTTTCATTTTTTAAAGTGGTTAGATAATTGCGTAACTGCATTGCTCCTACTCCAAAGTTTCCGGTTTGATTATCTAAAAAATCATGACCAAACAAAACTTCGCCATCAAGAGCTTTTACAATTTCCTTTAATGTAGGGTTATTTAAGGTATCAATTAATGGTATCGCAAAAACTGCAACTTCTTCAGGCAAAAATTCACGCATATTTTTTTTGGCAGGTTCCAGGTTCTCTTCCTGAATTTTATTGCTAACCATAGCAAGAACCTGAACTTCCTTATCTTTAAAGGCACGATAAGCCATTTGCTGGTTACCCAATAATTCTTCCCAGCTTTTATATTGACCACTAACCACAATTATAACCGGAATACCAAGGTTTTTGGCGATTACCACATTCACGTCAAATTCAAAAACACTGCCCTCACCAGAAAAATCACTGCCTTCGACTAATATAAAATCGAATTCTTCCTCCAGCTTTTTATATTTGGTAATTATTGTGTCTATAATTTCTCCCGATTTCCCTTCGTTTCTCTTCTGAATTACTTCACTTCGAGTAAAAGCAAAAGTTTCTTCGTAAGGAATTTTAAGATCGAAATAACTTAAAACAGTATCTATATGATTATCTCTCTCCCCTGACGGAACATCATTAATAATTGGCCTGAAATATCCTACTTTTACCATTTTACCAAGTAGGGTTCTCATTAGGCCCAATGAGATCATAGACTTACCACTGTGGGACTCCAGCGTGGCGATATAAATTCCTTTATTCATAGTGTATAAATTGTTGGGCAAAAATAAAGTTAATAAAAGAAAACCCTATTTAAGTTTTTCCTAAAAGATAGTAAACCTGATATCAATCATCTTTTAACTAAAGACCAGAAAGCCTTATCTATCGATATATTATATTGAAATTTACAATGAAAACCAAAATTGAAGATAAGTAGAACAGAGTATCCTTGATTTTCGGGCAAAAAAAGACCCTTACAAGTTAATGTAAGGGTCTTAAAAAAAAGGCGGTGACATACTCTCCCACAAATAGCAGTACCATCTGCGCTAACGGGCTTAACTTCTCTGTTCGGAATGGGAAGAGGTGAGCCCCGTTGCCATAACCACCTTAAGTCTTTGAGTTTGGCATAACACGTCTTTAAACGTCCTATCCAACTCCTAATAAGTTGACATATTTAAGAAACAAAGAATATAGAAGAACTTCAAGATAAAGCATTCAAGTCCCCACACCTTTGCAGGCGTGGGAATCGCATCAAGCTTTACGGATTATTAGTACCACTCGGCTATGACATTGCTGCCTTTACACCTGTGGCCTATCAACGTGGTCGTCTCCCACGGTCCTTTAAAGAAATCTCATCTTGTGGTGGGTTTCGCGCTTATATGCTTTCAGCGCTTATCCCTTCCCAACGTAGCTACCCAGCAATGCTCCTGGCGGAACAACTGGTGCACCAGAGGTTGGTCCAATCCGGTCCTCTCGTACTAGGATCAGGTCCACTCAAATTTCTAACGCCCACTACAGATAGAGACCGAACTGTCTCACGACGTTCTGAACCCAGCTCGCGTGCCACTTTAATGGGCGAACAGCCCAACCCTTGGGACCTTCTCCAGCCCCAGGATGTGACGAGCCGACATCGAGGTGCCAAACCCCCCCGTCGATGTGAGCTCTTGGGGGAGATCAGCCTGTTATCCCCGGCGTACCTTTTATCCTTTGAGCGATGACCCTTCCATGCGGTGTCACCGGATCACTATGCTCTACTTTCGTACCTGATCGACCTGTATGTCTCTCAGTCAAGCTCCCTTTTGCCATTGCACTCTACGCACGGTTACCAAGCGTGCTGAGGGAACCTTTAGAAGCCTCCGTTACTCTTTTGGAGGCGACCACCCCAGTCAAACTACCCACCAAGCACTGTCCCTCAATAATGAGGTTAGGCTTCGAACAAGTAAAGGGTGGTATTTCAACAATGACTCCACACCGCCTGGCGACGGCGCTTCAAAGTCTCCCACCTATCCTACACATCACTTGTCCAAAGTCAATACTAAGCTATAGTAAAGGTGCACGGGGTCTTTTCGTCCCGTAGCGGGTAATCGGCATCTTCACCGATACTACAATTTCACCGAGCTCATGGCTGAGACAGTGTCCAGATCGTTGCACCATTCGTGCAGGTCGGAACTTACCCGACAAGGAATTTCGCTACCTTAGGACCGTTATAGTTACGGCCGCCGTTTACTGGGGCTTCAATTCAATGCTTCGCCGAAGCTAACATCTCCTCTTAACCTTCCAGCACCGGGCAGGTGTCAGGCCCTATACATCATCTTTCGATTTAGCAGAGCCCTGTGTTTTTGATAAACAGTCGCCTGGACCTCTTCACTGCGGCCCCGCCGAAGCGGGGCGACCCTTCTCCCGAAGTTACGGGCCCATTTTGCCTAGTTCCTTAGCCATGAATCTCTCGAGCACCTTAGAATTCTCATCCCAACTACCTGTGTCGGTTTACGGTACGGGTTGCCACCACTCGCTTTTCTTGGAAGTCGATTCGCTAGATTATCACGCCGGCCGAAGCTTTTGTGTACTATCGGGGTGTTACCACTCCCTTCAACGTGCTATTCCGTCAGCACGCACTAACTTTTCGCCTCCGTCCGCTTTAACGTGGGGCAAGTACAGAAATATTAATCTGTTGTCCATCGACTACCCCTTTCGGGTTCGCCTTAGGTCCCGACTAACCCTCAGCTGATTAGCATAGCTGAGGAATCCTTAGTCTTTCGGTGTGCGGGTTTCTCGCCCGCATTATCGTTACTTATGCCTACATTTTCTTTTGTAACCAATCCAGCATACCTCGCAGTACACCTTCATCTCTGTTACAATGCTCCCCTACCACTCTATATCTAAATATAAAGTCCATAGCTTCGGTAATATGTTTATGCCCGATTATTATCCATGCCGGACCGCTCGACTAGTGAGCTGTTACGCACTCTTTAAATGAATGGCTGCTTCCAAGCCAACATCCTAGCTGTCTGGGCAGTCCAACCGCGTTTCTTCAACTTAACATATATTTTGGGACCTTAGCTGATGGTCTGGGTTCTTTCCCTCTCGGACACGGACCTTAGCACCCATGCCCTCACTGATATAAAACATTTTATAGCATTCGGAGTTTGTCAGGAATTGGTAGGCGGTGAAGCCCCCGCATCCAATCAGTAGCTCTACCTCTATAAAACTATCATATCGCTGCACCTAAATGCATTTCGGGGAGTACGAGCTATTTCCGAGTTTGATTGGCCTTTCACCCCTACCCTCAGGTCATCCCAAGACTTTTCAACGTCAACGGGTTCGGTCCTCCACTATGTGTTACCACAGCTTCAACCTGCCCAAGGGTAGATCACACGGTTTCGCGTCTACCATTACCAACTTAAAACGCCCTATTAAGACTCGCTTTCGCTACGGCTCCACAGCTGAACTGCTTAACCTTGCTGGAAACGGTAACTCGTAGGCTCATTATGCAAAAGGCACGCCGTCACCCCGAAGGGCTCCGACCGCTTGTAAGCGTATGGTTTCAGGATCTATTTCACTCCCTTGTTCAGGGTTCTTTTCACCTTTCCCTCACGGTACTGGTTCACTATCGGTCTCTCAGGAGTATTTAGCCTTGGCGGATGGTCCCGCCGGATTCATACAGGGTTTCTCGTGCCCCGCACTACTCAGGATACCACTATCACTGCATTCTTTACCTATACCGGGCTGTCACCGTCTATGGCCAGGCTTTCCAACCTGTTCTAATTCTGTTTGCAACAAATGTTGTGGTCCTACAACCCCATAAGGTCCGTAAACCTTATGGTTTGGGCTAATGCGCGTTCGCTCGCCGCTACTAGCGCAATCACTATTGTTTTCTCTTCCTCCGGGTACTTAGATGTTTCAGTTCTCCGGGTTTGCCTCCTTAAAGGATACTATACCTTCAGTATAGTGGGTTGCCCCATTCGGATATCTGCGGATCAACTTGTATGTGCCAATCCCCGCAGCTTTTCGCAGCTTATCACGTCCTTCTTCGCCTCTGAGAGCCTAGGCATTCCCCATACGCCCTTATCTAGCTTGTATGCTTCTTGCTTATGCTCGAATTTCTCGTGACCTTAATCACAATGTATTCTATTAATTTAATTTACCTCGTTATAAAATTTAACTTCTATAACTGTAGTTTTCTCGTATTCTTTGTTTCTCAATATGTCAATGAACTTTTTTCCTCTCTAACAATCTAATTTCAATGATAACCAAACGAATATGCTTTACGCATTTCCTGATTGTTTAAATTACCTATCTCCCTTAGATCTTAAGGAATCGTGGAGAATATCGGAGTCGAACCGATGACCTCCTGCGTGCAAGGCAGGCGCTCTAGCCAGCTGAGCTAATCCCCCATTTTTCAGTTGTCAGGTATCAGTTAACAGTTATCAGTTAATTGATGACCTATATGTCAACCTGGGATTCCCAACTTCTAAAATTTCCTTTCAATTTGTAATGAACGTTGTTGTCTCAAATTCAAATTACTTTGAACTATGAACCTTTAACTTTGAACTGCGCCTTAGCGCGTCGTAGTCTCAGGCAGACTCGAACTGCCGACCTCTACATTATCAGTGTAGCGCTCTAACCAGCTGAGCTATGAGACTGTCCTTTGTTTAATGTATAATGTAGCTTGTATATTGTATAATGTCCTTTCGAACACTTTTCAATCTACATTATACAGTATACACTATACAATTTTTTAAATATTAAATCGACAGCTATAGAATCAAGACCAAAAAAGGTCTTTAAGAACTTCCCTTTTGATTATTGCGCTTTGCCTTAAAAGGCATTGCTCTAGAAAGGAGGTGTTCCAGCCGCACCTTCCGGTACGGCTACCTTGTTACGACTTAGCCCCAGTTACCAGTTTTACCCTAGGCGGCTCCTTGCGGTGACCGACTTCAGGTACCCCCGGCTTCCATGGCTTGACGGGCGGTGTGTACAAGGCCCGGGAACGTATTCACCGCATCATGGCTGATATGCGATTACTAGCGATTCCAGCTTCACGCAGTCGAGTTGCAGACTGCGATCCGAACTGTGATAGGGTTTGTAGATTCGCTCCTTCTCGCGAAGTGGCTGCTCTCTGTCCCTACCATTGTAGCACGTGTGTGGCCCAGGACGTAAGGGCCGTGATGATTTGACGTCATCCCCACCTTCCTCGCGGTTTGCACCGGCAGTCTGGCTAGAGTTCCCGACATTACTCGCTGGCAACTAACCACAGGGGTTGCGCTCGTTATAGGACTTAACCTGACACCTCACGGCACGAGCTGACGACAACCATGCAGCACCTTGTAATCTGTCCGAAGAAAAGGGTGTTTCCACCCCTGTCAGACTACATTTAAGCCCTGGTAAGGTTCCTCGCGTATCATCGAATTAAACCACATGCTCCACCGCTTGTGCGGGCCCCCGTCAATTCCTTTGAGTTTCATTCTTGCGAACGTACTCCCCAGGTGGGTTACTTATCACTTTCGCTTAACCACTCAGATCTCAATCGATCCGAACAGCTAGTAACCATCGTTTACGGCGTAGACTACCAGGGTATCTAATCCTGTTCGCTACCTACGCTTTCGTCCATCAGCGTCAGTATATTATTAGTGATCTGCCTTCGCAATCGGTATTCTGAGTAATATCTATGCATTTCACCGCTACACTACTCATTCTAACCACTTCATAATAACTCAAGACAATCAGTATCAATGGCAGTTCTCCCGTTGAGCGGAAGACTTTCACCACTGACTTAACTGCCCGCCTACGGACCCTTTAAACCCAATGATTCCGGATAACGCTTGGATCCTCCGTATTACCGCGGCTGCTGGCACGGAGTTAGCCGATCCTTATTCGCAGAGTACCGTCAAACCCCCTCACGAGGGGGTGGTTCTTCCTCTGTAAAAGCAGTTTACAACCCATAGGGCAGTCTTCCTGCACGCGGCATGGCTGGATCAGGCTCTCGCCCATTGTCCAATATTCCTCACTGCTGCCTCCCGTAGGAGTCTGGTCCGTGTCTCAGTACCAGTGTGGGGGATCTCCCTCTCAGGACCCCTACCTATCGCTGCCTTGGTAAGCCGTTACCTTACCAACTAACTAATAGGACGCATACCCATCTAATAGCCATAAATGTTTAATGAAAATATCAGGAGATATTTTCATACTATGGGGCATTAATCCAAGTTTCCCTGGGCTATTCCCCGCTAAAAGGTAGGTTGTATACGCGTTACGCACCCGTGCGCCGGTCGTCAGCGAAAGAGCAAGCTCTTCCCTGTTACCCCTCGACTTGCATGTGTTAGGCCTGCCGCTAGCGTTCATCCTGAGCCAGGATCAAACTCTTCATCGTTGTTTCTTAAATATAATTACAACAATCAAATCGTCTGTACTCAAAGATGACTTCTCTAGTCTTAATTCTAAATTATTTGTATGTCTTTCCGAAGAAAAACTTACGCGCTGTCAATTCAATAAATCAATGAACTTCCCCGATATTACTCGGGATATTCTTGTCGAAATTAAAGGACTCGAACCTTAACTCTATATTAACCCACCCGGGATTTCTTTTCAGTATTTTTGGGAACTCGTTTGCGCCGAAAGCGGCTGCAAATATACACTACTTTTTCTTTATCAGCCAAATCTTTTTTAGAAAAATTTTTGACTTTTTTTTTAAAGCTTTCCATTCTCAAAAGAACTTTAAAAACAACTGCCGTTTTAATCAAAAACCTTCGCTGTTTTTGCGGCTGCAAATATACACCCTCTTTTGATTCTGGCAAGTAAAAAAATAAGTTTTTTTACTTTTATTTTTTTAAAGCTTTTTTCAACCTTAAAAAACACCGTATCCCAATATGTAATGAACTTCTCCGCTTCATCCCCAACCCTTGTTGTGTCTCAAAGCGGGTGCAAATATACTGCTGTTTTATTCCCCCGCAAGCTTCAAATAACAATTTTTTAAAGAAAACTTAAAATAAAAACCTAAGCTTCTCAATAAAAGGAACTTGTAAGATAAAAAATTTTAAAGAAATATTGGGAAGACAAAAGTTAATTTAAACGGCCCTGTCTTTTACTCCATTTATTGGTAAGTTCTACATATTCAAAATCAAGTGCTGTAGCTTGTGGCTCTAGTATTTCGTTTACGAAAGAGCGTTGTAGGATATCTTCAATTAAAAAGTCTTCGTGATTATTTTTAGGATCAAATTCTTCTTTAAGAGAAATTTCGAATAAACTGGCTGTGGTATTATACCAAAATGCCCGCCAACCACTTTTTAAATTTTTTATTAGGTTAAAAGCAGTAGTCCCTGTTTGGCGATGCACCAGTTTCACCAAAATTTGTCCTTCAGTATGAGTAAGCTTTTTTAATTCTGCAGAAAACTCTTCTTCTATATAATCCTGAACGATTTTGGTATATTTTCTTTGAGCTGACCTGGAATCTATTTCTTCCAGCCTCGCATTAAGCGCTATTAGTCTTTCTGAGGCTAATTTAGCATACGGATAAACTTTCCTTGTTTTTCTCCTTAATATAAGGTATTGCTTTCTTTCGGCTAAACTATTGAAATGAAGCTTCTTTAAAATCACTACTTCGTTGAGATCTATACTTTCCCTGGGGACGGTATCACCAGCGATAATCATATACTTTTTTTGCAAGGTATCTTCAGCATGAATACTATCCTGGGCGAAAAGTCCTGAAAAACTAAAGAGTCCTATTATAAAAAGTGTTCTAAGCATTAACCTAATATTTAGCTTGGCTATTGTACTAAAATCATTCCAAAATTAATCAATAATGAGTTGTCATACATTTTATTCTTATTAAATTCGTGAAAAATCAAAACTATGAGCAAAGACAGTATACTGGATAAGGAATCTATAGATTTTCTGGAAAAATATCTTAATAATGCCGCTCCAACAGGTTATGAAGCTGAAGGGCAAAAATTATGGATGGAATATCTAAAACCTTATGTAGATGAATTCTTTACCGATAGCTATGGAACTGCTGTTGGCGTTATAAATCCCGAAGCCGAATATAAAGTAGTAATTGAAGGTCACGCCGATGAGATTTCCTGGTATGTGAACTATATTACCGATGACGGTTTTATTTATGTAGTAAGAAATGGCGGAAGTGATCATCAAATTGCAGCTTCAAAAAGAGTTAATATTCATACCAAAAAAGGCATTGTAAAAGGTGTTTTTGGATGGCCTGCAATTCATACTCGTGAAAAGGATAGTGAACAATCTCCTAAAATCGATAATATCTGTATAGATGTTGGCTGTACCACTAAAGACGAAGTAGAAGAACTAGGTGTGCACGTAGGTTGTGTGATCACTTACCCAGATGAATTTTTTATTCTGAATGAAAACAAATTTGTTTGCCGTGCGCTAGATAACCGTATGGGGGGATTTATGATAGCCCAGGTTGCAAAGCTTCTAAAAGAGAATAAAAAGAAACTTCCATTTGGGTTATACATCACCAACTCGGTGCAGGAAGAAATTGGCCTAAGAGGCGCTGAAATGATCACTCATCGTATCAAACCAAATGTTGCTATTGTGACCGATGTTACGCACGATACCAATACTCCAATGATTGAAAAGAAGAAAACAGGCGATACCAAAATTGGTTACGGACCTGTTATTGCCCACGCTCCTGCTGTTCAAAATAAATTGAGAGAATTGCTTATTGATACAGCTCAGGAAAAAGAAATTCCTTTTCAAAGAATGGCGAATTCCAGATTTACAGGAACAGATACCGATGCTTTTGCATACAGTAATGGTGGCGTACCTTCGGCTTTAATATCACTTCCTCTTAGATATATGCATACTACAGTAGAAATGGTTCATAGAACTGATGTAGAAAACGTAATAAGACTTATCTACGAAAGCGTACTTAAAATTAAAGACGGCGAAAGTTTCAGTTATTTCGACTAGAAACTTCGTTTCCTATTTATATAGCCCTTTTCAGAAATTCCTGAAAAGGGTTTTTTATTTTCTTTAAATATACTTTCACAATTCTTTATTAGATACCAGTATTTATTCCCTTTATATTTATTAAAAAAAGAAAATGACAATTTCTCCTGAAGAAATAAACACATTAATGTCAAATCCGTACGAAGCTGTGAATTTAGCAAACCTCAGCTATGTCTCTGAAGAAAAACTTTCCATAAGCCGGAAGAAAGTTGGAAGAGGATTTTCCTATATATATAAAGGAGTACGTTTAAAAGATGAGAAAGCAATTGAGAGAATTAAAAGTTTAGTGATACCACCGGCCTGGCAGGAAGTAAAGATCACTCATTTAAAAAATGGGCATTTACAGGTTGTTGGTCGTGACGAAAAAAATCGCAAACAATATATTTATCATCCTACCTGGAGTAAATTAAGAAATGAAACGAAATTTTTTAAGATGGCTGCTTTTGGCGAAAATTTGCCGAAAATTAGAAAACAGGTTGACAGCGATTTGGATCTCCCGGACATGACTCAAAGAAAAGTTTTAGCTTTAATCCTAAGACTTATGGAGGAAACCCACATTAGAATTGGAAATCAATACTACGCCAACAAAAATAAAACTTACGGGCTTTCAACTTTTAGATCAAGACATTTGAAAACCTATAAAAATCAGATTAAGTTCGAATTTATAGGTAAGAAGGGAAAAGAACATTCCGTTACTGTTAAAAACAAACAACTTATTAAGCTTGTGAATCAATGTGAGGAAATTCCGGGTTGGGAACTTTTTAAATTCTATGATGAAAATGGTGAAAAGCACGCTATAGATAGTGGTATGATCAACGATTATATTCACGAAATTAGTGGTGATCTATTTTCGGCAAAAGATTTTAGAACCTGGAGCGCAACCAAAATATTTTTTGAAACGCTTAGGGAACTTGGATATACCGAGGAAGAAAAGCAAAATAAAAAGAATATGCTTGAGGCTTTTGATGCTTCTGCCGCAGGTTTAGGAAATACCCGCGCTGTTTGTCGCAGTTATTATGTGCATCCTAAAGTGGTAAATTCTTATGAAAGCGGAGAAATTGAACCATACTTCAACGAAATCAAATCTGAAGATAAGCCCGATTATATTTCCCTATCTGAAACCGAAAAAATTATCCTGAAAATGATTAAAGATTACGAGGTGAATATTTAAAATATCGCCTATTCTGCTCTGCTCAATTTTAGTTAAATTAGCGCTATGAAGAACACCATTGCTTCCCGAATAGCCGATTTTCTAAAAAATTATCCCCCTTTTAACCTGTTAGAAAAAGAAGATTTAATATATATATCTAAACAGGTTAAAGTAAAATATCTTGAAAAAGGAAAACTTTTATTTAAAGAAGGTGATATTGGCCATAAACGCTTTTATGTAGTAAATAAAGGAGCGATTTCCTTAGAGCGCAATAATAATGAAAAGCGGGAAACTATTGATAAATGCGACGAAGGTGATATTTTTGGACTTAGACCACTTTTCGCAAAGGAGAATTATCTCATCAATGCTATTGCCGATGAAGAGACTATTCTATACGCAATCCCGATTAAAAAATTCAAGCCCCTTTCTGAAGAAAATCGGGAAGTAGGTAACTTCTTGATACAAAGTTTTGCTTCAAACACCAGAAATCCATATTCACAGGCACATAAAGGGAAATTAATTTCTGATAAAGAACCCGAAGAAAACCAATTTAAACCTAATAACAATTTATTTGAGCTTCAGCCAGCGCCGGTTACCAGGAAAGTGGTTATGATTTCCCCTGAGACCACTATAAAAGTTGCTGCGCAATTAATGAGCAAAAAGAAAGTAGGTTCGGTTTTAATTGTAGAAAACAATATTCCAAAAGGTATTGTGACCGATGAGGATTTTAGAGATATGGTAGCTACTGGCGTTTATGGAATTGAAACTCCTATTTCCAAAATTATGGCTTTCCCGGTAATCTGCTATCCACAGGGTTTAAGCATTGCCCAGGCGCAACTTACTATGATGAAACATCATATAAATCATATTTGCATTACCGAAGACGGCACTCCCAACACCAAGGTTGTAGGCATACTTTCTGAACACGACATTATGGTTTCTGAAGGGCATAATCCTTCTGTGCTTATGAAAGCGATTCAACGTAGCAGTAGTACGAACGAATTGAAGAAAATTCGGCATAAAATCACTTTATTACTTCGCGGATTTATTGATTCTAATATTCCGCTGAATCATATTTCCAGAATTATTTTTGAATTAAATGATGCAACTATAAAAAGAATCATTGAACGTTGCATTAAAAAACTGCCTACTCCCCCACCCTGTGATTTCACGTGGATTTCCCTTGGAAGCCAGGGACGAAAAGAGCAACTTTTACAAACAGACCAGGACAACGCGCTTATTTTTGAAGATTGTGCTGAAGAAAAACTGGAAGAAACCCGGGCCTATTTTTTGGAATTGGCCAGAAAGGTAAACAAACGACTCAATATTATAGGTTACGAATATTGCCCTGCTGAAATGATGGCGAAAAATCCAAAATACTGTTTGAGTCTAAGCGAATGGAAAACGCAGTTTACAAACTGGATCATAGACCCCGGCAATGATGAAATTCTACTATGTTCCATTTTTTTCGATTTTGATATTTCTTACGGTAATGTGAAGTTATCTAACGAACTGGCTGATCATATTTTTAGTCTTACAAACGATAATAGAAAATTCTATGCGGTGATGGGTGCGACTGCTTTAAGAAATCCTTCCCCGCTTGGTTTTTTTAGGCAATTTCTGGTAGAAGAAGATGGAGAGAATAAGGATTATTTCGACATAAAAAAACGAGGAATTACTCCTATTACCGATGCCGCAAGGTTGCTTATTTTATATCACCAGGTAAAGAATATTAGCAACACGGCAGAGCGCTTTGAAAAACTGGCGCAATTGGAGCCAAATAACAAAGAACTATTTTTAGCTTGTGCCTACGCTTCTAAGGTTTTAATTAAATTTAGGACACAACATGGTTTGGAAAATCGAAATAGCGGTAGGTTTATAGATCTTGAAAATCTTGGAAAAGAAGAAAAAATAAAACTTAAGCGCTGCTTTAAAAGTATTAGGCAGGTGCAGGAATTAATAAAATATCGTTTTGAAGTAACTCCTTATATTTAATGCTAAAATTATTCAAAAGGAAATCAGAGAATTTTCCGAAATTCTGGCTGAATTATGAAGCTAAATTCCAGGAAAAGCTTCCCGTAGAAATAGCCGAAACAAGATTTGTAGTTTTAGATACCGAAACCACTGGATTTGATCTAAAAAAAGACCGAATGCTCTGCATTGGTGCCGTAGCGGTAAATAATAGATCTATTGATATTGCCGATGGATTTGAAGAGTATATTTCCCAGGAAACTTTTAATCCTAAAACCGTGAAAATTCACGGAATTATCCAGAATGAGCGAATAGAAACCTTATCGGAAGAAGAAGCGGTAAAAGCTTTTTTAAAATATATAGGGAATTCGGTTTTAGTGGCGCATCATGCTGGTTTTGATATTGGGATGATCAATGAGGCTTTATTTAGAATGGGATTACCAAAACTAAAAAACAAAGTTTTAGACACTGTAAATTTATACCGTGGTACCAGAATAATCTCAAATTTAATCAATCGGGAAAAAAGTTATTCTCTTGATGAAATTGCAGAAACTTACACGATTGATATCCGGGATAGGCACACTGCAGCCGGAGATGCTTTTATTACCGCTATTGCTTTCCTCAAAATTATTGGCAAACCAAATACCGACAGAAAATTAAATTTAAAAAGCTTGTTTAAGTATTAAACTACCTTTTGAAAATAAAAAACCTCACAGTTTTTGAAACGCTGTGAGGTTTAGGTTTTGTTAGAGAATTATACTTAAAATTTTATAAAGCATCATTCATAATTTCTTGCACAACTTCAGGATTTAGTAAAGTTGAAGTATCACCTAGATCTTCGGTTTGTTTTGAAGCAATCTTACGTAAAATCCTTCTCATAATTTTTCCACTTCGCGTTTTTGGAAGTCCGCTAACAAACTGAATTTTCTCTGGTTTTGCTATCGGTCCAACCTTATCCTTTATCTGTTGATTAATCTCTTTCCTAAGATTATCGTGATTCCTGGACTCCCCGGCTTCTTTTAAAATTACAAATGCATATAGCGCATTTCCTTTAACTTCATGTGGGAATCCCACTACTGCAGATTCTGCTACTGCTGGGTGTTCATCTATAGCATCTTCGATTGGGGCGGTTCCTAAATTGTGACCAGATACGATGATTACATCGTCTACCCTACCGGTAATTCGGTAATAACCAACTTCATCTCTTAACGCACCGTCGCCGGTAAAATACATATTTTTAAAAGTAGAGAAATAAGTGTTTTTATAACGTTCATGATCTCGCCAAACCGTTCTGGCAATAGCGGGCCACGGATATTTAATACATAATCTCCCGTCTACCTGGTTCCCTTTTAGTTCATTACCATCAGCATCCATTAATGCAGGTTGAATCCCGGGGAATGGTAATGTTGCATATGTAGGTTTCACCGGAGTTACATACGGAATTGGTGAGATCATAATTCCGCCAGTTTCGGTTTGCCACCAGGTATCTACAATCGGACTTTTATTTTTTCCTACATTATCGTTATACCAGTGCCAGGCTTCCTCGTTAATAGGTTCTCCAACAGTTCCAAGCACTTTCAAAGAAGAAAGATCATGACTTTCTACAAACTCTATATTTCTTTTAGCTAAAGATCTAATTGCCGTTGGCGCAGTATAAAACTGATTAACCTTATGTTTCTCTACTACATCCCAGAATCTTCCGGCATCAGGATAGGAAGGAACACCCTCAAACATCACAGTAGTTGCCCCGTTTGCTAATGGCCCGTATAAAATATAAGAGTGACCGGTAATCCAGCCAATATCAGCTGTACACCAATAAACATCTCCCTCTTTATACTGAAAAATATTCTTAAAAGTATAAGCTGTATACACCATATAACCCGCCGTGGTGTGTAACATCCCTTTTGGTTTGCCGGTAGAACCCGAAGTATATAATATAAATAAAGGATCTTCAGCATCCATGGTTTCGGCTTCACATTCATCTGAAGCTTCATCCAGTAGAGGTTGTAACCATTCGTCACGCCCTTCTTTCATTTGAATATCAGAGTCAAGACGTTTTGCCACTAGAACGTTCTCCACACCAGGGCATTCTTCCAGCGCTTTATCTACAATACTTTTTAGATCTATGGTTTTATTTCCGCGGTAAGATCCGTCAGAAGTGATTAGCATTTTACAATCTGCATCATTAGTTCTGGTAGCAAGAGCTTTCGAAGAAAATCCTGCAAAGACTACAGAGTGTATAGCACCAATCCTGGCACAAGCAAGCATTGCCACAGCAAGCTCAGGAATCATAGGCAGGTAAATACAAACTCTATCACCTTTCTCAATTCCTTTAGATTTTAAAACATTCGCAAATTTATTTACTTTCTTATGAAGTTCACCATAGGATATATGTTGCGCCTCTTCTTCATGATCGTTTGGCTCCCAAATAATTGCAGTTTTATCAGATCGATTAAATAGAAATCTATCTATGCAATTTTCGGTGATATTTAATTTAGCATTTTCAAACCATTTTACTTCAGGCTTATTAAAATCCCAACTCAACACATTGTCCCATTTTTTGCGCCAGGTAAAATGTTCTTCGGCTACTTCTTCCCAGAAATTTTCTGGTTCTCTTACCGATTTTCTATAAACTTGAAAATACTCCTCTAAATTCTTAATATGATAATTACTCATAACTTAAATAAATATATTGATGGTTGCGTGGGTTAATATTGAAAAATATAAAATATCTCTCCCGCAATTTATAAAAACCTAAGGAAACCAAATACCAAAAATTCCGTAATTATCGGGCATTTTGAAGTTTTATGAGAAGTTTAATAGATTGGATAAATCCTACGGAATAGCAGTAAAATTTTCAATAATTAGTTTTCCTGAAAGTATTATTATTAAAGAATAGTATTATTAATGCTCTATGAACTTTTGATGGTCTTTTAACCATTTATTTAAAAAAGCGGTTTCCCTTTTTGAAGCAATTTTATTCGATTTTTCTTCCCTCCAGATATTTTCTGAAGTTTTTCGAGTAAAAATTTTAGTTTTCCTCCTCACAGAAAGCCCAAAGGCCTTTACAGAAATTTCGGCTTTCGCCACATAAGCATCATCGATGTTTTGTAGGTAGACCAGTCTCATTTTTATATAATTATTTATTAGCTCCTATAACCAGACAAAGACTATGCCCACGGCCAAACATTTACAAAAAACTTCTTTAAACTAATTTTTACTTTGTGAAAAACTATGTTTATAACTCAGTGCTGCTTTTATAAAATCGCGACTTATTCCCTTTAACTTTACTCTTGTAAAATCATACCGGCGGTATTGCTTTTTTGTAATAAACAAGGGGAATCATGTGAGAATCATGAGCTGTTGCGCAACTGTAAAGTAGAGTTATCTACAAGCCAGATCACCTTCCCAACCGGGCTGACTTTTGCTTTCGCATAAAAAGTAAATGTCCAGGATAATATTTTTGCGGTCTTCCCGCTCTTCTCTTTTCCAAAGACACCTATTTGCTTTTATGCTTTTGATTTTAAAACTAAAACAAAAGTGATATGAGTATTTTTCAAAAACGGGTAAATTACAAACCTTTCGAATATCCCGAGATCCTTCAGTTTACCGAAGCTATTAACAGATCATTCTGGGTGCATTCTGAAGTAGACTTTACTGCAGATGTACAGGATTTTCATTCTCATCTTAGTGAAAATGAAAAACAGGTAATTAAAAAGAGTTTGCTTGCCATCGCACAAATTGAAGTAGCCGTTAAATCCTTCTGGGGCGATTTATATGAGCACCTTCCTAAGCCGGAATTTAACGGCCTCGGAAGCACTTTTGCTGAATGTGAATTCAGGCATTCGGAAGCTTATTCCCGCCTGCTTGAAGTTTTAGGTTATAACAACGAGTTCGAGCAATTAATAGAAACTCCTGTTATCAAAAAAAGGGTGGCTTATCTTTCTGAAGCTTTAGCAAATACAAAATCTTCAGATGAAAAAAAATACGTGTTTTCCCTTATTTTATTTTCAATTTTAATTGAAAACGTATCCCTCTTTAGTCAGTTTGCTATTATTCTTTCGTTTAGCCGATTTAAAGGTGTGATGAAAAATGTGAGCAATATAATTGCATGGACATCGGTAGACGAACAAATTCATGCCAATGCCGGGATTTATATTGTAAACCAGATTAAGAAAGAATTTCCAGAATTCTTCAACGAGGAAACCAAAACTCAAATTAGAGAGATCATTGCCCATTCTATGAAAGTAGAATCTGAAATCCTTGATTGGATCTTTGTTGATGGCGCTCTGGAACAATGCAAAAAAGAAGACCTGCTGAATTTTATGAAGTATCGGGTAGACGATAGCCTTGAAAAAATTGGTTTGGAAAAGATCTACTTTGTTTCAGAGTATGATTACAAAGCCATGTTATGGTTTGAAGAAGAAGTTTTCGCCAATAGTTTAGACGACTTTTTTGCCAAGCGTCCGGTAGATTACACCAAACACGATAAAAGCATCACGGCCGATGATCTTTTTTAAACAATTTTCCGCAGCAATAATTCAATCTAAAATCCAGCAAAATGCCCGAAACAATAATTAAAGAAATGCAACAGGAACGCCTTTGGTGGCTCAATGAAGAAAGCCAGCAAATACTTAACCGTGGTTATCTATTAAAAGGAGAAACTACAAAATCTGCCATAGAACGAGTTGCAAATGCAGCTGCAAAAAGACTCTACAAACCAGAACTGGCTGAAGCTTTTATAGAAATGATAGAACGCGGCTGGATGAGTTTAAGTTCGCCAATTTGGGCCAATATGGGTACCGAACGCGGATTACCAATTTCCTGTTTCAATGTCTACGTACCCGATAATATTGAAGGAATTACTCACAAACTGGGCGAGGTAATCATGCAAACCAAGATTGGTGGCGGTACTTCAGGTTATTTTGGAGAATTACGAGGTCGTGGCAGTGCTGTTACCGATAACGGCAAAAGTAGCGGAGCAACCAGTTTTATGAAGCTTTTTGACACTGCGATGGATACCATTTCTCAGGGCGGCGTTCGCCGCGGAGCTTTTGCTGCTTATCTGGATATTGACCACCCCGATATTAAAGAATTTCTCGAGATAAAAAATATTGGAAATCCTATTCAGAATTTATTTTATGGCGTTAGTGTGCCCGATTACTGGATGCAGGAAATGATAGATGGAGATCGGGAAAAACGAGAAATATGGGCTAAAGTTTTAGAAAGCAGACAGCAAAAAGGTTTGCCCTATATTTTCTTTAAAGACAATATCAACCGGTTCAAGCCGCAGGTTTATAAGGACAAAAACTACGTTGTAAATTCCAGCAATTTATGTTCAGAAATCGCACTGCCTTCAACCGAGGAAGAGTCTTTTATTTGCTGTCTCTCTTCAATGAATTTAGAGCTTTATGACGAATGGAAAGATACCGAGGCAGTAAAACTGGCTATCTATTTTCTTGATGCTGTTTTACAGGAATTTATCGCGAAAACCGAGGATAATTATTACCTCACTCCTGCCAATAAATTTGCAAAAAGACACAGGGCTCTGGGATTGGGCGTTATGGGTTGGCATTCTTATCTTCAGAAGAACAGGATTCCTTTTGAAGGTTTAAAAGCAAAAGGCTTAACGAATTCCATATTTAAAGAAATTAATGAGAAAGCTACCAAAGCAAGTAAGGAATTAGCGAATATTTATGGCGAACCCGAGGTTTTAAAAGGCTACGGATTAAGAAATACTACTTTAATGGCCGTAGCGCCTACTACCTCCTCTTCTGCCATTTTAGGACAGGCATCACCTGGGATTGAACCTTTTAGCAGTAATTATTACAAAGCGGGATTGGCAAAAGGGAATTTTATGCGGAAGAATAAATATTTAAAGGAATTACTTCAGGAAAAAGGATTGGATACCGAAGAAACCTGGCGAAGCATTATGCTAAACCACGGAAGCGTACAGCATTTAAAAGAATTAAGTGATGAAGAGCGAATGGTTTTTAAAACCTTTAAGGAGATAAGTCAGTTAGAGATTATTCAACAGGCCTCGGTGAGACAAAAATATATAGACCAGTCCCAAAGTTTGAATTTGAATATTCCTTCAGATCTTCCGGTTCGGGAAGTAAATAAGCTAATGATAGAAGCCTGGCAACTGGGAGTTAAAACGCTATACTACCAAAGAAGTCAAAGTGTTTCTAAAGAATTTATAGCCAATATGGTGAATTGTGCGAGTTGTGAGGCTTAAGCCTTAAAATGATTTAAAATGAAAAGGCTGTCTGAAAAGTCTGAAGAACGTCACCCTGAATTTATTTCAGGGTCTAAAATGTTGAATTTTAAAAACATGCTAGAAGCTGAAACAAGTTCAGCTTGACGAAAACAGGACGTTTACAAGACAGCCTTTTTCTTATTCTGAAAACTCAACTTACATAGCTCCCCATTCTTTAAGGGAATCTTTGTTCATTTTAACGTAATCCTGGTTTCCGGCTTTTTCAGCTTCAGCTAAAGATTTTTTGGCAGCTGCAATTGCTTCTTCTTTTTTACCAAGATCGGCTGCGATAAGCGATTTTCTTCTTAAGATCCAGAATGCATTCGGGTTCCCCATTTCAAGGGATTTTTTTACCCATTCGTAAGCCTGTTCTAAATCTTTATTGGCATCGTGATAATAAGTTGCTGCAGCAAAATAATCACCTGCCCCTGGGCCATTCATAGTTTTTTCAATACTGGCCATTGCTTTTTCTTCGGTAGGTACTTCGAATTCAAGACTCGCAACTGTATTTGCCCAAACAAAATTAAGCACAGCAGAATCATTCTTAAGTTCGTCTATCATAATGGTGAAAGTTTCCATTTCAAACGGAAGCTCCAATACTTCTGCAGTTGCTTTTAGGGCTACTTTCTCTTCGTCCCATTCAGCAGGATTTCCCCAATTAGAAGCATCGTTATAGAACATTACTTCCCACTCGTCTTCCTTCGGAATGGTATAAATTGCGTAGGTTCCGGCCTTTAATTCTTCTCCTTGAATAGTAACATCGTCACTAAAAGTAATTTTGGTATTCTCGTTGGCACCGGTACGCCATACTTCTCCATAGGGCACTAGATTGCCAAAAATCTCACGATCTCTCATTCCGGGACGGGAATATTCAAGAGTGAAATCGGTAAGCCCAACTTTTTGTTCAATCTTAGTTAAAGGACTCGGTTGTGGAGCCTTTACCTGGGCTTGAGTTGCACTCATAATCCCTGCGGTACATAAAAATAGAAGTAATTTTTTCATTTTGTAGTTTGTTTTTAGTTTTTCAAATATACCTAGAAATTGATTATAAATTTAAAATTCAAGCTTCTTCATTTATATTTTGTTTAACTATAATTATTTTACTCTAAACAAAACTTCCTTTAATTTTACACTTAGTTAGCGAAAGCTCGAGAGATAAAAAATTCGGCTAAGCTTAGAAAACAATTAATCTCACCTTGTGAGTAAATAACTCAGAATGAAAATCTATACTAAAAAGACGGTGCAAAAACTTCCTATAAGCCTGGAAAAGGCCTGGGAATTTCTATCCAGCCCTGGAAATCTAAAGACTATTACACCAGATTATATGGGGTTTAATATTATCTCTGGAGCCGATCGCCCAATGTTTGCAGGACAAATTATTCAATATATAGTAACTCCTATTGCAGGAATTAAAACCAAATGGGTTACGGAAATAACCCACGTAAAAGATAGAGAATACTTTGTTGACGAGCAACGTTTTGGGCCTTATGCACTTTGGCACCACAAGCATTTTTTGAAAGAAATTCCAGGCGGCGTGGAGATGGAGGATATTATAGATTATAAATTGCCCTTCGGGATTTTAGGACAAATGGTGCATCCCTTTCTCGTAGCTCCTAAACTGAAAGAAATTTTTGATTACAGGCAGGAGAAACTTATAGAACTTTTTGGTGAATATGATGAAACCAAAACTAAAGATGCAACACTGAAACAAGATATTTTAGCTTAAACCATAAAAAATAAATTATGAAAAAGAATATTGTACTTATTGGCGGTTCTACCGGAATCGGACTTGAAATTGCCAATCAATTAATAAAAGAAAATAATGTGATTGTCGCTTCAAGAAACAAAGGCGAACTAAACGACGATATAAAACATTTAGAATTTGATGTTTTAAAAGATAATATAGAAGACCTTGAGTTGCCGGAAGAAATACACGGCCTGGTATATTGCCCTGGAAGCATCAACCTCAAACCTTTTAAGATGCTAAAGCATAAAGATTTTGAGGAAGAAATGAACTTAAATTTTTTAAGTTTGGTAAAAGTAGTTAAGTCTCTAATGTCAAAATTAAAGAAAGCTGAAAATGCAAGTTTGGTATTTTTTAGCACCGTGGCGGTTAAAGTCGGAATGCCCTTCCATACCAGCGTTGCTGCGGCAAAGGGTGCGATTGAAGGTTTTGCTAAATCGCTGGCAGCAGAATATGCTCCAACATTGCGGGTAAACGTGATCGCACCATCATTAACCGATACTCCATTGGCTGAAAAATTATTGTCTAACGATTCTAAGAAAGAGAAGATGAGTGAAAGACATCCTCTTAAAAGGGTTGGAAACGCAAAGGATATCGCCAACGCAGCTACCTTTTTATTAAGCGATGAAAATAGTTGGATAACTGGACAAATTATTGGGGTAGATGGTGGACTTTCAACTTTAAATATTTCGTAAATGAGTAAAGAAGTGAATATTTTCTGGTTTAGGCGTGATTTGAGATTAGATGATAATGTAGGTTTTCTCGAAGCTTTAAAATCTGATAAACCGGTTTTACCAATTTTTATTTTTGATACAGAAATACTTGATAAATTACCTAAAAATGATGCTCGTGTAACTTTTATACACGAGCAACTTCAGGAAATGCGAAAAGAACTGCAAGATGATTATAGCAGCACTATCGCGATGTATCACGGCCAACCAGAAGAAATTTTTCAGCAATTAATTAAAGATTATCAAATGGCTGAAGTATTCACCAATCATGATTATGAACCTTACGCAACCCAAAGAGATAAAGAAATAGCCGAGTTACTTTCTAAAAATAATATTGAATTTCACACTTTTAAGGATCAGGTTATCTTTGAAAAAAATGAAGTGGTAAAGAAAGATGGCGATCCTTATGTGGTTTACACCCCATATATGAGGGTTTGGAAAGAGCATTTCAAATCCCTGGACCTCAAAATTCATTATACCAGTCAATACCTGGATAATCTTATTCAAAATACCCGCTTACCAAATTTAAGTTTAAGTGATATTGGTTTTAAAAATTCAGAAATTAAAGTACCCGATTATGATGTGACCCCAACGTTAATTCAGCAATACGAAAACACGAGGAATATACCAGCCAGGGATAGCACCTCAAGATTAGGAGCTCACTTACGGTTTGGAACTGTTGGTATTAGAAAAATGGTAAAAAAAGCTAATTCCGAAAACAACAAGACTTTTCTTGATGAATTAATCTGGCGAGAATTTTTTATGCAGGTGTTATATCACAACCCCGATACTGTCACTGAATCTTTTAAAAAGAAATATGACCGTATTGAATGGCGCAATAATGAAGAGGAATTTGAGAAATGGAAAACCGGAAAAACAGGTTATCCACTGGTAGATGCCGGAATGCGACAATTAAATGAATCTGGATTTATGCATAATCGCGTGAGGATGCTGGTAGGGAGTTTTCTTTGCAAACATTTACTTATAGATTGGCGCTGGGGTGAAGCTTATTTTGCTGAAAAACTACTGGACTACGAGATGTCATCTAATGTGGGCAACTGGCAATGGGTTGCCGGAAGTGGCGTTGATGCTGCCCCTTATTTTAGAATTTTTAACCCAACTACGCAGATTGATAAATTTGATAAGGATAAAAAATACATCAAAAAATGGGTGGAAGAATTTGAAACCGATGATTATCCTGAAAAGATGGTAGATCATAAAGAAGCCCGCGAACGGGCTCTTAAAGTTTACAAAGAAGCAGTAAGCTAATCTTTAAATATTTTTCTGGCTTTTTCAAGATCTTCCTCGGTGTCAATCCCAATGGTCTGCATTTGTGTTTCTACCATTTTAATATTTTTTCCATATTCCAGGAATCTAATAGCTTCAATCTTTTCGGCAGATTCTAAAGATAACATGGGTAAATTATAGAAATCTATAATCGCTTGTTTTCTAAAGGCATAGATCCCTATATGTTTAAAATAAGTCACGGCAGCATCAGTATTTCTTGGGTAAGGGATTGGAAATCTTGAAAAATACATTGCGAAATCATTCTTATTGGTAATTACCTTTACATTGTTTGCATTAGTAATATCATCACTTTCAGAAAGTGCAGTTTTTAAAGAAGCAAGGTCTATAGCAGAAGCATCATCTTCCCGAAAAACAAGTAGCAATTTAGCCAAACTGTCCTTATCTATAAATGGTTCATCTCCCTGTACATTTACAACGATATCTACATCCATATCCTGCACCGCTTCAGCAATACGGTCGCTTCCGCATTCATGTTCTTTCTTGCTTTTTATTGCATTGCCGCCGTTTTTATTTATTTCAGCATAAATTTTATCACTATCGGTTACCACATATACCTCATCAAATAAATCTGTGCTTTTTGCAGCTTCGTAGGTTCTGGTGATTACTGTTTTTCCATTTAGATCTTTTAAAAGTTTTCCTGGAAATCTGGTCGCCTCGTAACGGGCGGGAATCATAGCAATTATTTTAAGGGGTTTATCCATTATAAATTTTGATTTTAGAAGTTAAATTTAGGTTTTAAAATTTGAATTGAAGCAGATATAAAAACTATTTATTTACGAAAAAATCGTCTTTAAAACCTATTAAATATAGTTTGTTTGTTGCCCGTGTTACAGCGGTGTAAAGCCATCTTAAATACTCTTTCCCAACACCTTCAGGCAGGTAAGGCTGCTCAATAAAAACCGTATTCCACTGCCCACCCTGTGATTTATGACAGGTCATCGCATAAGAAAATTTAATCTGTAAGGCATTAAAGAATTTATTGTTCTTCACCTTCATGAACTTCTTGTATTTAGAAGTTTCATCTTCATAATCTTTCATCACTTCCTGGTAAAGTTGGTTAGATTCTTCATAGGAAAGTGAGGGCGTATTGCTGGTTAGCGTATCTAACATCACCACGGTTTCAAAAGGTCGCATTTTAGGATAATCTACCATTTGCACCTGTACTTCGGCAAAGCGAAAGCCGTAAAGCTCTTTAATCCCGAAAATTTCCAAAACTTTTACAATATCCCCATTGGCTATAAAACCGGCTTCAGAACTGGGTTTAACCCAAAAATAATTATTCTTCACCACCATAAGATAATCTCCAGCTGAAATTTCCTCTTCCTGGAACAAAATTCTAGACCGAATTTGTTGGTTATACAAATTTGCCCTTTTATTTGATCTTACTATAAAACTGGTTTCTTCATTACCCAACTCATTATAACATTCCTCAATAGCATTCATAATTTCATAACCGTCCTGCAACCTTATAACATCTGCTTTTGAGGTGATTTCAAACTGAAAACTATCGTAAAAACCGTCTTGCAAGCTTTGTCTTATTTTCGTGGCATTTAATAAAATATCACTTTCTTCGGCTTGTCTAACAACTTCATCCAGTTCAATATGAAGTACGTCCTTATTATAAGAAAACTGAAGTTTCTCAGCTTCCAGTGCCGGGCTAATTTCCATTTTTACAGGTGGAAGCTGTGCAGTATCTCCTATTAAAATAAGCTGACAATTTTGACCTGAATAGACATATTGAATAAGATCGTCTAACAAACTTCCATTTTCCATTAATTTGGAATTTGTTGGCGTATCAGAGATCATTGAAGCTTCATCTACAATAAAAATGCTGTTTTTATGCTTATTTGGTTGAAGGACAAATTGAACCCCGCTCCCACCACTTTTCTTTGGAAAATAAATTTTTTTGTGAATGGTAAAAGCTTCCTTTTTAGAATAATTAGAAATTACTTTAGCAGCCCTTCCAGTGGGTGCCAGTAGCACCCCAGATTTTTTAATTTTCCAAAGATTTTTAACCAGGGTACTAATTATGGTGGTTTTACCAGTCCCGGCAAAACCTTTAAGCATAAAAAGTTCTTCCTTATTATTGTTTAAAACAAAACGAGAAAGTTGTTGCAAAGCAAGATCCTGTCCTGCTTTAGCCGTAAAACCCAGATCGCTTAAAAGAAGTTTATAAAACCCGGAAGCATCGAGATTTTCCATAGATATTTATAAAAAATCAAAGATAGGAAGGGATTTTTAGGAAAGAAACTTTTACGAATAAAAAAAAATTGTAGATTTGTCGTGAAACACTAGTAATTTTAAAACAAAATTTAAAAAGCATGAGACTTGCAATTCAATTACTTCTTTGGGTGGTTATCATTGGTTTAGCCTACCTTACTTTTAATGCTGTTTACGAACCAATTCAGTTTACTAAAGTTAAAGAAAAGCGTTATGCCAAAGTAGTTGAAAACTTAAAGGACATTCGTAATGCTGAACTGGCACATAAAGAAATTGTAGGTTCTTTCGAAGATGATTTTGATAAGTTGGTGAGATTTTTAGATACTGCTGAATTTGCAGTTACACAACGTCGTGATACCACAGTTTTAGACGAAGAATATAAAAAACAATACGGAGTTGATGAATATATTGAAAAAGTAATTGTTGACACACTTAGCTTTGTACCAGTACGAGATTCATTGTTTAAAGGTGATAAAGAGCGTTATTCTAATATGATTAATATACCGATAGAAGGTGTAGATGCTAAGTTTGAGCTTGACGCAGGAACTATTAAAAAAGGACAATCTGATATTCCGGTATTTAGAGCAAGAGTTGCAAAAAGTGTAGTACTTCAAGGATTAGATAGAGAGCTTATTTTACAACAAAACCAAGTGCAATCTGTAGATGATATAAACGGACGTTATATCAACGTTGGCTCGCTTGAAGAAGTTAACACAAAAGGAAACTGGCCAACTCAGTATGGCGACGAATAATAGCAAAAAACAAATAAATTTAGAACTGTCCATTCAGGTTTCCCTGGATGGACTTTCTTTTTGTACCCTAAATTCAGCTGAAAAAGAATTGGTTCAATTCAAAAAAATCCGCTTTCCCCAACAGCTTGATCCGGTTAAATTACTGGATGAAATTCACAAAATTTATGCTGAAGAAAATAGCATTGCTGAAGCCACCCAGGTAAAATTAATATTTGATAATGCCCTTTATAGTCTTGTTCCGGGAGAATTTTTTAAAGAAGAAAATGCTTCTGATTACTTAAAATTCAATACCAAAATCCTTAAAACCGATTTTATTGCTCACGAGGAAATTGGAAATACAGGAATTATTAATGTTTATATTCCATATACCAACATAATTAATTTCTTCTTTGAAAAATTTGGGGAATTTGAATATCAGCATCTCAATACTGTTTTAGTAGAAAATTTATTGGCACTACCAAAAACCGACAGGCCACAAATATATGCCCATATTAAAAATAAGCAGTTTGAACTGGTAGTGATAGACAATGGAAAACTATTACTTTGTAATTCTTTTAGTTTTATTGAAAAGGAAGATTTTTTATATTATATTCTCTTCACTGCTGAACAACTTAATTTGAATCCCGAGCGATTCAGGTTAATATTACTGGGAGCTATTACCAAGGCTTCTCCCCTTTTTAAAATTGCTTTTAAATATATTAAGCATATAGAGCTCTTGGAGACCAATTTCAGCTTTAATAAGGAAAATGAACTTTCTGCTTTAAATGAATTGGAAGATTATGTTTTATTAAAATCATTTACATGAGAATTATTTCGGGAACACATAAAGGAAAAAGATTAATTGCTCCAAAAAAGCTACCGGTACGCCCTACTACCGATATGGCTAAGGAAGCCCTCTTCAATATCCTGAATAATAATTTTCAGTTTTCGCATCTTAGTGTGCTTGATCTATTTTCAGGAACCGGTAATATCGCCTACGAATTTGCTTCGCGTGGTAGTGAAGAAGTTACCGCAGTAGATGCCAATTTTGATTGCGTGAAATTTATTAAGAAGACTTCCAACGAATTAGATTTAAACATAAATACAATTAAAAGTGATGTTTTTAAGTTTCTTGAAAAAGCTTTTGTAAAGGCTGATATAATTTTTGCCGATCCTCCTTATGATTTCGATAAAGAGAAATTCCTTAAAATCCCCGAACTTGTTTTTGAAAAAAATCTACTTAATCACAATGGTCAATTAATTATTGAGCATTCTAAACATACTGATCTCTCAGATTTTCCTAACTTTAGAGAAGGACGACGCTATGGAGGTTCGGTATTTAGTTTTTTTGAGAATGCAGAATAAATTCTTCTATTGAAGAATCAAGCTAATCCTGGCTTACAAATTTGATTTTTATGACGGAGTGGATTAAGAAAATTGAACTTATTGATATTTCCCTGGAATTTTATGAAGGAATGGTAATTTCTGAAGTGAAAGACGATGTGGTTTTTGAAATACAACACGTAGAACAAATTCTAAGAATTTGCAATGAGGTTTATGAAGGTGCAGATTTTGTTTACATATCTAACAGGAAGAACAACTACAACGTGAATCCCACCATTTATTTTGAATTGAAAGACGTGAAGTCGTTATTGGGAATAGCAATTGTTAGCGAACGTTTTGAAGCTTTAAAAGTGGCTAATTTTGAAAAACAATTCTCCCCGGTTCCTTTTGATATTTTCTCGAATCTGGAAGAAGCCCGAGCCTGGGCAAAAACATTTTTATAAAAAAGCAGGCCTGTAATCCGGATTCTGTTCCTCCCGGTAAAACCGGAATTCCCCTTATCATTTATCTCAGGTTTTTGTTGCCAAAAACTTTTAGCTGCCTACCCTCCGATAGCAAGCGAGCAGCTTGCAAACACCGGTTTACATGGCATTGCACCGCATAGAGTTTACCTGATTTCACTACAGCATTACCTGTACATCCTTTCTGTTGCACTAGTCCTGATCCCAAATGGAACCGGTGGGCGTTACCCACTATGCCGCTCTTTGGTGTCCGGAATTTCCTCCACCGAATAAATTCGTTGGCGATAAGGCGGCCTGCTTCTACAAAGGTAGTTTTTTACAAGGCATAGCAATTAAAAAATTGTTGATTTCTTGGCTTTAATTGTTTAAAAATATAAGTGATAGCCTTAGAACTTAAGGTGGCTATTTTTATATTTGTAGCTCAACAAAATTCAATGGAACATTTTATAGTATCAGCTCGTAAGTACCGCCCACAAACTTTTAAAGATGTGGTTGGCCAACAAGCCATTACCAATACTTTAAAGAATGCCATTGAACACAATCACCTGGCACAGGCTCTCTTATTTACAGGGCCTCGTGGAGTAGGAAAAACAACCTGCGCACGTATCCTGGCCAAAATGATTAACCACGATGGTACGCAAAGCCCAGATGAAGATTTTGCATTTAATATTTTTGAACTCGATGCCGCTTCTAACAACTCGGTAGACGATATCAGAAATTTAATAGACCAGGTGAGAATTCCACCACAGGTTGGGAAGTATAAAGTATATATTATAGATGAGGTACACATGCTCTCTCAGTCGGCTTTTAATGCATTTCTAAAGACATTGGAAGAGCCGCCTCAGCACGCTATTTTTATTTTGGCTACTACTGAAAAGCATAAAATAATCCCGACCATACTTTCTCGTTGCCAGATCTTCGATTTTAAAAGAATTACGGTAAGTGACGCTAAAAATTATCTAGGATATATCGCCGAGCAAGAAGGAGTAAGTGCTGATGAAGACGCGCTGAACATTATTGCGCAAAAGGCTGACGGGGCGATGCGAGATGCGCTTTCTATCTATGATCGTGTGGTTAGTTTTAGTGGAAAAGAACTAACAAGACAAGCGGTTACCGAAAATCTTAACGTGCTGGATTATGATACTTATATTAAAGTAACCGATCTTATTTTATCGAATAATATCCCGCAATTACTACTTAGTTATAATGATATTCTTTCTAATGGATTTGATGGGCATCATTTTATTAGCGGTTTAGCTTCTCACTTTAGAGATCTTTTGGTATGTAAAGATCAAAAAACTATTCAGTTACTGGAAGTTGGGGAACAAACAAAAGCTCGCTATTTTGAACAAGCTTCAAAAACCGATCATCAGTTTTTAATTAAAGCTATAGATCTGGCAAATGAATGTGACCTGAAGTATAAAACAAGTCAAAACCAACGTTTGTTGGTAGAACTTTCATTAATGCAGCTTGCCTCTATCACTTTTGATGGAGAAAAAAAAAAGTTTGAACAAGCAATAATTCCGGCTTCGGTTTTTGAAAAGCAACCTAACACGCTTTCTTCAGAAGAAAAAGTTATGGTTCGCGAAAATGAACATGGAGAGACTTCAGCAGAACCTCCAAAGGAAAATCAGTTGCCTTCAGGAGAAAATAAAATTCCAGATAGTCATTGCGCAGATGATAAGGAAGATGATTATCATTCAGATAAAACTATTGTTCCCGAAGCGAAAGAAGAAGAAAAAGAACCTGCTCCGGTTCCTCCAGCTCCAGAACCAAAACCGGTTACCGATCACGAAATAAAAAAGGAAAAGGTTTCTGGACTATCTCTAAAAAGTATTCAGAAAAAACGGGAAATAGAAGCCCGGCTACAAGAGGCTTTACCTTCAAAAGAGGTGGTATTAAACGGTGAATTTACCGAAACACAATTGCAGGCCACCTGGAATGATTATGTGAAACGCATAAAGAAGCAGGGATCTAAAATTCTCGCTTCCATTCTTGAAACCGATTTACCCAAACTACAGGACAAAAATCGTATTGTTATAGAATTACCTAACGAAACGATGAAAATTAACCTGGAGCGAGAACAGAATAAATTGATGTCTTACCTGAAGCAAAAACTTCAGAATACAGAAATTAGGTTAGTGATTAATGTTAATGAGCAGTCGGCCAAGAAATATGCCTTCACTCCTATTGAGAAATACAACAAACTAAAGGAGAAAAATCCTCTAATAGATAAACTAAGAAGTACATTTGATTTAGACGTATAGATATGCTAGGACTAAAACTTCCCACCGACCCACGTTGGGCTAATATTGCTGAAAAAAACATCGAAGAAATTCTTATAGATCACGCCTATTGTGAACAGAAAGCGGCTTCTACAGCAATTTCCTTAATTGTTTCTTTCCCCGAATATACCGAGTTGGTAGATGAAATGATCGCTTTATCCAGGGAAGAAATGGGACATTTTAAAATGGTTCACGAGCAGCTTTTAAAGCGTGGCTATGTTTTAGGAAGAGATAGAAAAGATGAATATGTAATAAAATTACTTGGTTTCTTTCCAAAAGGTGGTAGTAGAACCACGCAATTAGTTCACCGGCTCTTAATCGCAGGATTAATTGAAGCCAGGAGCTGCGAACGTTTTAGGTTACTTTCAGAAGAATTAAAAGATGAGGAACTCGCCGATTTTTATCATAGGTTAATGATTAGTGAAGCCAACCATTACACGATGTTCCTAAAATTTGCCAGAAAATATGGTGACCGGGAAGAGGTTGATAAAAAATGGCAGGATTTGCTGGATTTTGAAGCTGATATAATGAAAGATCTAAGCAAAGATAAATCCATTCACGGTTAATCTTTTTTAAATCTAAAAGCCCAGAATATCCGTTTTTAGGAATCTGGGCTGGTTTAGAAAATTTAAAAAAGTCTACTTATTTTTTCCGTTATAAAGTGATTTTATAATTCCGTCGGCAAGTCCAATTTTAGGAACGAAAATCTTATCGGCTCTCGCCCACTTCATAGAATTCAAGTAAATTTTTGAAGCCGGAATAATTACATCTGCCCGGTCACTCTTAAGCTGAAGGTCCATAACGCGTTCCTCGTAGCTCAAAGAATTCAGTAAATCATTATACTTTTTAATATAAGCCAGGCTTAAAGGTTTTCCTTCTTTTTTACCACTGGTTTTAAAGATATTATTGATATTCCCACCAGATCCAATTAAATCGATATCCTTATAAGGCTTTGTAGTTTCCCTAACCCATTTCTCCATTTCATCCCAGGCGCCATCTTCAACTAGATCATTTAGCAAGCGAACAGTTCCAACTTTAAAAGATCTTGAAGCAACAGTTTTCCCGCCGCTGTATAAGGTATATTCTGTACTACCACCACCTACATCAACATACAGGTAGTTGCAATCATTTTTAATAAGTTCGTGTAAATCTGTGGCAGCGATTATAGCGGCTTCGTGGTTGCCATCTATAATTTCTATTTCCATGCCGGTTCTGGACTTTATTCTCTCAACTACTTCCGCTCCATTTTTGGCTTCTCGCATTGCCGAAGTAGCACAGGCTTTATATTTAACGATTCCGTGAGATTTCATTAAAAGATTAAAAGCCTGCATGGTATCTACCATACGCTCAATATTTTTTTCTGAAATCACATTGGTTTCAAAAACATCTTCTCCCAGTCTAATAGGAACCCTTACCAGCGATGTTTTTCTAAAATCTGTTTCTTCTCTTCCTTTTTGTTCTGTAATGGTAGAAACAAGAAGTCTAACGGCATTGGAACCTATATCTATTGCTGCGTAGTTTTTTTGTGTAATCACGAGTTTTAATTTTATATCGACTCAATAAGTGAGATTAATAAATATTGAAGTTTTATACTTGGTTATTTTTTATGGTATTTTTCTGCCTCGCTGTCAGACAATTTATTTAAATAATAATCATATAATTCAAATTGAGAACGCAGCTTTTTAGACTTGCTGTTTCTATAAGCGTTATCCTGTTTTTCGGTGATCATCCTTGCCTTTACATTATCGTGCCAGCTAATATCAAAAGTTTCTATTATTTCCTGTTTAATAGCCTCATCATAAATTGGGCAGGAAATTTCAACACGTAGGTCCAGGTTTCTGGTCATCCAATCGGCTGAGGAGATATATACTTTTGAATTTCCAGCGTTTTTAAAGATGAAAACACGCGGATGTTCCAAAAATTTATCTACAATACTAATCACTTCAATATTATCACTAAGTCCTTCTACCCCGGGAATAAGGCAGCAAACTCCCCGAACAATAAGTTTAATTTCTACTCCTGCCTGGCTTGCCTGGTAAAGTTTATCAATCATAGGATAATCTGAAAGACTGTTGAGCTTTAAGGCTATTCCTGAAGGTTTACCCTCTTTAGCATTTTCTATTTCTTTTTGAATCAAGCCCACAAAAGCATTTCTACTATAGTGTGGCGAAACAATTAAATGCTTGTATTTATTAACTTTATAATTGATCTCGAAGAAGTCGAAAACCTTATTCACTTCTTTCAAAATTTCGGTATGAGCAGTAAATAAGGTATAATCGGTATAAATACGCGAAGTAGATTCATTGAAATTTCCCGTACTAATAAATCCGTAACGCTTCATTTTTCCTTCCTCTTCCCGCTCTATTACACAAGCTTTACAATGCACTTTAAGTCCGGGGACACCAAAAATAAGTTGCACTCCTTCGGCCTGCATTTGCTCAGCATAACGAATATTGGCGACTTCATCAAAACGGGCCCTTAGTTCAATTTGAACAATTACTTTTTTACCATTTTTCACCGCATTAATTAAAGAACTGGCGATGTGAGATATTTTCGCTAATCTATATATGGTAATTTTTATGGTTCTCACCTTAGGATCTAATGCAGCTTCTCGCAAAAACTTAACCGTATAGGCAAAACTTTGATATGGCGCGTATAATAGAAAATCTTTCTTTGCAATACTACCAAATAGGCTGGTTTGCAAAATTAGCCCTGGGATTGGTAACGGATCAATAGGCTTGTAGAGTAAATCTTCACGTCCCAGGCTGGGAAAGTTCATATAATCCCTTCTATTATGATAACGCCCACCGGGGATAATACTATCGGTAGATTCTATTCCCATTTTATTCATCAAATATGAGAGAGTGTCTTCGGCGATATTCATATCGTAAACAAACCGCACAGGTTCTCCTTTTATCCGATCTTTAACGCTGCTGGAAATTTTTTCAATAAAGCTTTTACTAAGATCACTATCAATGTCTAATTCGGCATCCCTTGTAATCTTTATCATATGAGCCGAAATACTTTCGTATTCAAAAATATTGAAGATAGTCCCAAGGTTATAGCGTATCAAATCGTCTAGTAAAATAATATACTGATTTCCATTCTCTTCGGGTAGCACTACAAAACGTTCAATACTTCGTGGAATTTCTATGAGAACATATTTACGGTCTTTTTCGGTTTTATCTAACACTTTTGAAATTCCCTTTTGTGGAATTTCATCTTTCATCACCATTTTAACTGCCAGATAGGCGGCACTATCTTTTAAGCTGGGGATTTCAGGAAGGTCATTGAGAATAATCGTTACTAACGCGGGGCTTACTTTGGAAAGGAAAAAGTTTTTGATAAATTTTTCCTGAGAATCAGAGACTTGTTGCTCGTTTATAATATGAATATTATGATCTTTTAACTGATGCTGAATATCATGTAAAACCTTTAAACTTTCGGCCTGGTGGTTTATTACAATTTTAGTGATTTCTTCAAGAAGTTTACTGGCCTTTATGCCGCCAAGAACACTTTTTCCTGCTTTACCGGCTAGATCAATTCTTTTAACAGTTGCATATCTAACTTTAAAAAACTCGTCTAAATTATTAGAGAAAATTCCCAGAAATCTTAATCTTTCTATAAGTGGTACCGTTTCATCTTCGGCTTCCTGTAATACCCGTGCATTAAATTGTAACCAACTAAGTTCTCTGTTTAAATATTTTTTCTGCGGCATAAATTAGCGTAGGTTTTTAGGGAATAATTGAAGTAAGGTTTTACCGTTTTTAATATTTTTCCAGCTATCAGATTCGAAATCTATTACGCAAAGTCCTGTGGTAGGCAAATTATCAAGGGCTTTATCTCCCAGCTGATTCACTAAACCTGTCATAGCAGGATTGTGACCAAAAACCATTAATTTTTCAATGTTAGCTGGACAACTATTAATAATGGCTAATAATTGATTTTCATCAAAAGTATAAAGTTCTTTTTTAATTGTGAACCTGTCTTCTGGAATTTCTAATTCTTCCTTAAAAAGTTGAGCCGTAGTATTTGCCCTAACTGCTGGACTACTCCATAAGGTTAAATTTCCGCTTTGAAATTCTTTGAAAGTTTTCAATACTACTTCAGCGTCGTGATAAGCACGTTTCTTAAGTGGTCTCTTTTCATCGGGTAAATTATTTTCCCATGAAGATTTACCGTGTCTAACGAGAATTAGTCTTTTCATTTCTTTACCAATTTAACCCTTTAAAGGGATTATTATATTCCTATACTTTTTTTAAAGCCAACATTATGTTGGTTCATTTTAAGGCGCCAATCGGTTTCGCTCCCACATATCTTTTTCTATGAATTCGTAAATAATCCTATCGTGTAGTCGATTGTTTCTACCCTGCCAAAATTCAAAACTTCGGGGGCTTACAATGTAACCTCCCCAATGTAAAGGTCGTTCAACTTCTTTACCCTTATATTTTTCTTCTAATTTCTTTATTTCATCCTCTAATTCTTCTCGTGATCCTACAATATTACTTTGGTTAGAGGCCCAGGCACCCAGTTGGCTCCCACGTGGCCGGGATGCAAAATAAGAAGATGAATCTTCTTCTGAGGTCTTCATTGCAATTCCTTTTATAATTACCTGGCGCTCTAAAGCAGGCCAGAAAAATGAAAGACAAACTCTTGGATTTTCCTCTATATCCCTGGCTTTTTCTGAATTATAATTAGTGTAAAAACTAAACCCATCTATCCCAAAGGATTTCAGGAGAACAATACGATTCTTGGGAAAACCTTCAATTCTGCAGGTGGCTAAACTCATGGCATTTACTTCTGCTATTTCCGGATGCGCTTCTGCTTCCTCAAACCATGCGGTAAATAAGGTTAAAGGAACCGGAGGAATATTTTCTTCTAAAAGCTCGCTTTTTCCGTAACTCTGTCTATAATCTTTAAGACTTTTCTGCATTATATTTTGCTTTGCTGCAATTTACAAGATTTAGGCAGAAGCCGGAAAATATTTAAATAAGATTACAGATGAAAATGCTTGATCTGTAAATAATCTATAGATGAACTGCTATTCATCTCCTTTATTTACCAAAATATATCGATGAAAAACATTAGGTAAATTCATTTTTTACATTTAATCCATTTTAAAAGTAATACGGCTAAAAGTTTGAAATATAATTCATTGTAAGAGAGTTGTGTCCTAAATTTGTTTGAAACACTTAAATAGTAGCTTTTTTTAAAACAGTATAAACAAGTCAGGACTAATGAATTTTCTAAAAAATAACTTGCCGATCAAAAGAAATTTTTTGAAAAAAATTTTAATAGTCATTATTTCCGTTAGTTTGGGTAGTTGTACCGCCGGAATGACTAATCCCGATAGTTATCAAAGAAATCACGAGGTCTTTGCGGTAGACTTTAATCCACATAATCTAAATGAATTAAAGATCTATAAAATGGATGAAGGGGATTGGATCCCTTTTGAAACAACCAAAAATGGAAACGGAGAACGTTATAGTATAGAGGTAGACAATGACTTTCTAACCGTTATATCACATAAAAATAAAATGGATGTCCCTACCTATCAAACCTGGTTAAATTATGCTAGAGAGCAATTAGGATATAGAGTACAGGATGAATATGATATTTTTACCACAATTGAAGAAGGTTATATCTACGAAATAGATCTTCAAGAACACCCTTTAATAGAAGGAGAAGAACATAGAATTTTGATGTATGAACTAAAATAAAAGTTCTAAATTTTTAAATTTTAAAACCACCTGTACAGGTGGTTTTTTTATGCAAAGAATCGCGTTTATTTATGTTTCGGTAATAATTTTTTGAAATTTCCACCCCCTGTTTTCCCTTAATTTTACCTCATATTTTGCTTTTGAACGAAAAAAGACACGTTTACATCTAAAAAAAATTGCAATCCCCATATTTAAGAGATTTTCACAGTAATTTTATACCAAGCTTAACATTTAAAAATAGGTCATCCCCCAAACTTTCCTATAAAATTTTTAAAAAATTTAAGTCTCCCCAAACGGATCTGTTTTATAAAAACAATTCCACATTGATCCTTCCCTATGGATTAGTGCTTGTTTATTAATTAAAATTTAGAAAAAACTATCCAGCAATAACTGGATTTTAAACTATTAGTTATGAAAGTAATTAGCTTCTATGGAATAATCCTAACCTTTCTAATAGCAAACACATTTACTGTGAGTGCTCAGGATTCTTACACTATAACCAATTTCGACGAATTAATTAAACAAAATTCGAACAGCAATAGAAATCAACAGAGCTATAGTGAGGAAGAAATTGAAATACTTAAGAGTCTTATTT
Source organism: Salegentibacter sp. Hel_I_6 (assembly GCF_000745315.1). NCBI lineage: Bacteria > Pseudomonadati > Bacteroidota > Flavobacteriia > Flavobacteriales > Flavobacteriaceae > Salegentibacter > Salegentibacter sp. Hel_I_6. Next base: position 416,540 of record NZ_JQNQ01000001.1, read on the forward strand.
TCGATTTAAATCCATTAATAATTATAAATGGCACCGAGAGTAAAAAACTGGGAGAAGGTAACCCTAAACTGGTTATCGTAAAGTCTGACAACTTATCTCAATTAGCTTCCAATATCGAAGAAATGCAAAATGTAATATTACTCAATATTAAACATTCTTTGAGCACTACACCTGGCTTACTGGATCTGAGTGCTATAAAAATCTCATCCTTAAAATATGTTTTGATAGAATGTGACTTTGAATGTAATACAAGAAATATTGAGAAGATATTAAAGAACACTTCTAGCGTAAAAGTGTTATACAGGACAACTTTAGAACAATAAGACTATCCACCTATAAACTCAGGATTATGGAAAAAAACTACTTTAAAGCTAATTTTATCACTTTAAATTTTAGCCTTGTTATATTCACGCTATTTTTTATATCCCTGGATACAAACGCCCAGGTAATCAAAGAATTTCAGCAACGAACTTCTCAATACTCTACTAGCAAGAAGATCTATAATTTAAAGGGAGATTTCACTATGATTGGGAATACTAATCTTAGCCTTTGGTTCTATGATGATAATACTAATAATAGCAACAACTTTATGAGGTTTGTTGATGCAGATGAAGATGATTCTACTAAAAACTCCTCTTCAGCGATTCTGCAGTTTTCTAACGAAAATGAGGCTAACCCCGAATGTTCAAATATAGTATATGCGGGACTTTACTGGTCTGGACGAACTAATAGTTCTGGGAATATAAACGATAAAAGGAAAATTAAATTAAAGGGACCAAATAATAGTAATTATCAAAATTTTACTGCAAACCAAAATGATATTCTATTCCCGGGGCCATCAAATATGTATGCTGCCTATGTGGAAGTTACCGAATTGGTAAGGAATAACGGTACTGGTGAATATTGGGTTGCCGATATGGAACTGAGTGAAGGTAATGGTGGTGCTACCGGATACTACGGTGGCTGGGGAATGATTGTGATTTACGAAAATTCCCAGATGAACTGGCGGGATATTACTGTTTTTGATGGTTATGCACACGTAGAAGGAAATGTTGTGGCAAACTATCAGTTACCAGTTTCAGGATTTAACACAGCACAATCCGGACCTGTTAATATGAAAATGGGAATTATGGCTGGGGAAGGTGATATAGCTATTTCAGGAGACTATTTTCAAATTAAGAAAAATAATAGCAATTCCTGGTTAAGTCTTTCCCACGATCAAAATACCTCAAATAATTTCTTCAATTCCTCTATTGAAAATAATGGAACTGGAAGAACACCTAATTTATCTAATAATACAGGGATAGATATAAGTATGTTCAATATTCCCAATCCTGAGAATTCCGTTATTGGTAATAATCAAACCAATACTACCTTTAGATATGGTTCTACGCAAGATACTTACTCCATTTTTTCCATAGCCATGTCGGTAGATGCTTACATCCCTGAAATTGAAGGGGTTTCAACTTTGAGCGCAATTAATGGAAATATGGCAGGTAATCCTCCATATAATGCAGTACCCGGTGACGAATTAAGCTATAAGGTAGAATTAAAAAATAAAGGGACAGAAAATGTAGAAGACGTAAAAGTGGTGATTCCTGTTCCATATAACGCTGATTACCTTCCTAATAGTCTATCACCCAATTTTTATTTCTCTCCCATTCCTCAAAATACCGAAGTATATTTTGATCCTACTTTAGGTGCAACCGGATCAATAGTGTGGGAAATAGATGAATTACCGCTGGCCAACAGTACAAATGATATTTTAGCCGATCTAACCATAAAATTTGGGGTAACTAAAAATTGTACTATTCTTTCCAATATCTGCCCGGGTTTTGATCTTATAAGATTTAATGGAAATATTAGTGGTCGCGGAGCTATAACAGGTACTACTTTTCAAAATAAAGGTCTTATCCAGGGTTATGAAACCGAAGGAACCTGCCAGGGTGAACCTATTACTACTCCTTTTGAAGTAGCCATAGACGCTACCAATTTTCGAGCTGAAAATTGCCAAAATTCAGATGAAGCAAGAAAATTTGTGTATTGTAATAGAGAAGATCCAATAGGTATTGCTGAGATCAATTCAGGATTTCCTAATGGAACAAGATTCTTTAACGAATCTCCGGTAACAAGTAACAGTACCGAATATACTCCCAATAATCCCATTCCAAATAATTCGGGTGCTACTGAATATTATGCGGTAATCCCGGGAACCGAGAATTGCGCAATACCTTTTACTATAGAAATTACAACTATAGCTTCGGTACCGGAAACTGAATCAATCACTTATTGCATTGACGATGAGGCAAATATATTAACAGCTGTAGCCACTAATCCCGATTTCAATTTATATTACTACATCAGCGAAGACGATACTTCACCCAAAGTTCAGATTATTCCATCCACTTCGCAGTCTGGTGAATTCATCTATTATGTTGCTGAAGGAGAATCGGCAAGTTGTATAAGCCCTAACAAGGCTCCAATTAAGGTTTCCGTAATAGGAGAACCAGAAATTACAGCACCTCAAAATCAAACAATTCAAACTTGTGATAAAGACTTTATAGACTACTCCATTCCGGGCTTGTCTAATAACTTTACAACTATTACTCAGCAAGTTTTTACAGATTTAGGTGGAAGCATTTCTTTTACTGAAGAGATTGAAAATATAAGCTATAAAGATATTTTACAACAACAGTCACCGGCAGTTTATCAGCGAATCTTCAGAATTACTTATGAATGTGGAAATATAGATGTTCAACAATCGCTTACGTTAGAAAATGTTAAAACACAACTGGAGCCTGTTTATACTAAAAAAGATCCTACCTGCGAGAATGAAAATGGAGTATTGACAATCACCAATTTTAATACTGATTATATTTATGAATTGAATTCAGCTACAGGAAATCTTGAATTAAATAATGCAACTAGTTCACTATCACCAGGGGTTTATACCTTATCAGTTGCTTTAAATGAATGCGTTTATACAACCAATAGTTTTGAAGTTCTACCTGCACCAGCCCTGCCTGAAACTCCTGAAATCATAGAAGTAGCTCAACCCACCTGTAATGTTGAAACAGGGAAGATTACGGTTAATGCTACTGAGGGATATTTATACAGTCTTGATGGAGAAATTTTCCAGGAATCAAACATTTTTGAAGAACTTTCACCTGGAAATTACGTGATATATGCTCAAAATGAAGATGAGTGTATCTCCCAGCCCTCTAAGAATGTAATTATCGAAGAAAATGAAGGTAGTCCTGAGCTACCAGAAGCCACTGTTTCTCAACAGCCGACTTGCCAAGATACTACCGGAACCATTTCGGTAACTACTGTAGAGGGAATTACTTATACTTTGCTTGATTCAAATGAAAATACATTAAACAATGCTATCGAAAACGGAGGTTTCAGTAATCTTTTAGCTGGAACTTATTTCGTTCAGGCAAGCAATGGAGATTGTGAAGCAACTTCTGAAGCAATTATCATTGAAGAAAACGAAGGAAGTCCGGCCCAACCAGAAGCCGTTGTTTCTCAGCAACCGACTTGCGAAGATACTACCGGAACGATTTCGGTAACAAATGTTGAGGGAATTACTTACACCCTTCTTGATGAAAATGAAAACGCTTTAAATAATGCAATTGAAAACGGAGATTTCAGTGGTTTAGCAGCTGGAACTTATTTCGTTCAGGCTAGTAATGGAGATTGTGAAGCAACTTCTGAAGCAATTGTGATTGAAGAAAACGAAGGAAGTCCGGTGCAACCAGAAGCCTTTGTTTCTCAACAACCAACTTGCGAAGATACCACCGGAACAATTTCAGTAACTACTGTAGAGGGAATTACTTATACTCTTTTAGATTCAAATGAAAACGCTCTAAGCAATACTATTGAAAATGGAGAATTTAGTGATATAGCCGCTGGATCTTATTTTGTACAAACCAGCAATGGAGATTGTGAAGCGATTTCAGAAGCAATTATCATCGAAGGAAACGAAGGAAGTCCTGAGCTACCAGAAGCAACTATTTCTCAGCAACCGACTTGTGAAGATACTAACGGAGCAATTTCGGTAACTACTGTTGAGGGGATTACTTATACCCTACTAGATGAAAATGAAAATGCTTTCAATAATGCAATCGAAAACGGGGTATTCAGTGATTTAGCTGCAGGAACTTATTTTATCCAGGCTATTAATGGAGATTGCGAAGCGATTTCTGAAGCAATTGTGATTGAAGAAAATCAAGGAAGTCCAGAGCAACCAGAAGCCACTGTTTCTCAGCAACCAACTTGCGAAGATACTACCGGAACAATTTCAGTAACTACTGTAGAGGGAATTACTTATACTCTTTTAGATTCAAATGAAAACGCTCTAAGCAATACTATTGAAAATGGAGAATTTAGTGATATAGCCGCTGGATCTTATTTTGTACAAGCCAGCAATGGAGATTGTGAAGCGATTTCAGAAGCAATTATCATCGAAGGAAACGAAGGAAGTCCTGAGCTACCAGAAGCAACTATTTCTCAGCAACCGACTTGTGAAGATACTAACGGAGCAATTTCGGTAACTACTGTTGAGGGGATTACTTATACCCTACTAGATGAAAATGAAAATGCTTTCAATAATGCAATCGAAAACGGGGTATTCAGTGATTTAGCTGCAGGAACTTATTTTATCCAGGCTATTAATGGAGATTGCGAAGCGATTTCTGAAGCAATTGTGATTGAAGAAAATCAAGGAAGTCCAGAGCAACCAGAAGCCACTGTTTCTCAGCAACCAACTTGCGAAGATACTACCGGAACAATTTCAGTAACTACTGTAGAGGGAATTACTTATACTCTTTTAGATTCAAATGAAAACGCTCTAAGCAATACTATTGAAAATGGAGAATTTAGTGATATAGCCGCTGGATCTTATTTTGTACAAGCCAGTAATGGAGATTGCGAAGCGATTTCTCAAGCAATTGTGATTGAAGAAATTCAAGGAAGTCCAGAGCAACCAGAGGCCATTGTTTCTCAGCAACCAACTTGCGAAGATATTACCGGAACAATTTCAGTAACTACTGTTGACGGAATTACTTATACACTTTTAGATTCAAATGAAGACGCTCTAAACAATACTATTGAAAACGGGGAATTCACCAATTTATCAGCTGGAACTTATTTTATCCAGGCAAGCAATGGAGACTGTGAAGCAATTTCTGAAGCGATTTTGATCGAAGAAAACGAAGGAAGTCCTGAAGCTCCAGTCATTACTGCGGTTACTAATACAACCTGTGAAGAAAATAATGGTATCATAGAGTTTGAGCTTAGTGAAGGTTTATCTTATATATTAAAGGATAGCGAGGAAAATGAATATTCTCACGAAAATGGAATCATTTCAAATTTGGCATCCGGAACCTATTACCTGGTAGCGCAGAATAATGATTGCGAAACCACTTCGGAAGTAATTGTTGAAGCAGATCTAGATGAAGAGGCACCGGTAATCATCTCATGTCCTACTGATTTAACAAGCGTAGCTGCTGACGAAGGAATGTGTTCTGCTTCTAATCTTGAACTTGGCGATCTTGTTGCTGAAGATAATTGTAATTCAGAATTAAGTATAACCAACGATGCTCCGGAAGTATTTGAACCTGGAGAAACAATCGTAACCTGGACTGTAAGCGATCTAGCTGGAAATGAAGTTATTTGTACACAAACCATCACAGTAATCGACAACCAGGCGCCGGTAATTGCTGATGTGGAAACTATCAATACAACTGCTGATGTTGATACCTGTGGCGCGATGATAGAAATTGCTGCTCCGCAAGTTAACGATAACTGTTCCGTTGGAATAGTAAGCGGAACCCGGGATGATAACCAGCCTTTAGATGCTGAGTATCCGGTAGGAACAACAACTATTATCTGGACAGCAACCGATGAAAATGGAAATGAAGCTGAGTCCGTTACTCAAACTGTTAATGTAGCAGATAACCAGGCGCCGGTAATTGCTGATGTGGAAACTATCAATACAACTGCTGATGTTGATACCTGTGGCGCAATGATAGAAATCGCTGCTCCGCAAGCTAATGATAACTGTTCCGTAGGAAATGTAATTGGAACCCGGGATGATAACCAGCCTTTAGATGCTGAGTATCCGGTAGGAACTACAACTCTTACCTGGACAGCAACCGATGAAAATGGAAATGAAGCTGAGCCCGTTACTCAAACCGTTAATGTTGAAGATAATCAGGCGCCGGTAATTGCTGATGTGGAAACTATAAATACAACTACTGACGCTGATACTTGTGGTGCAATGATAGAAATTACTGCTCCACAAGCTAACGACAACTGCTCTGTTGGAATGGTAAACGGAACCCGTGATGATAGTCAGGCTTTAGAGGCGGAATATCCGGTAGGAATAACAACTATTACCTGGACCGTAACGGATGAAAATGGAAATCAGGCGGAACCGGTGATTCAAACCGTAATGGTAACTGACAACCAGTCACCGGTAATTGAATGTCCTGAAAATATGATTTTTAGTACTGAATCCGGTGTTGATTTCGCAACAGTGAATTTTGAGAATCCGTTAGCCAGCGATAATTGTGAAGTGAATGTAGAACAAACCGGTGGAGCTACTTCTGGTTCTCAGTTTCCAATTGGCACGAACACTGTAACTTTTACGGCTACCGATGCTTCTGGAAATACTACCCAGTGTAGCTTTGATATCATCGTTGAAGATACTGAAAATCCAACTTTAGAATGCCCATCAGATATTATAAGTAGTACTGATAGCGGAATTTGCGGTGCTATTGTAGAATTTGAAATCCCCGAAGGTTTCGATAATTCGGGTAATGTAACTGTGGAACAAACCGCGGGTCTTTCTTCGGGAGAAGTATTTCCAGTGGGAACTACCACTATAACCTTTACCACTTCTGATGAAGCTGGAAATACAGCAAGCTGCAGCTTTGAAATAAGTGTAGTTGATGATGAAGCTCCGGTTATTGAAGATAAGAATGATATCACGGTAAATACCGATCCTGATTTATGCGGTGCCATTGTAGACTACGAGCTTCCTTCTGCAACTGATGATTGTGGATTAGAAAGTATAGCAATTACAGAAGGTTTGGCTCCTGGATCTGAATTTCCATTAGGACAAACAACCGTAACCTATACCGCAATTGATGTGAATGGTAATTCGGTTAATTCCAGCTTTGTAGTTACTGTCATAGATAATGAAGTTCCGGTGATTGCCTGTCCGGAAGATATTAAATTAAACGTTGAATTTGGAACCGAGACTGTAGTAGTGAATTATGCTACTATTTCAGCTACAGATAATTGTTCAGAAACGAATATAGAGCTAATCGAAGGTTATGCGTCTGGAGAAGAATTCCCTTTAGGAGAAACTATCGTGACTTATGAAGTTACTGATGCTTCAGGAAATACCGCGAGCTGTTCCTTTACAGTTAGTGTAGAAGAAGATCCGGAAGAAACTCCGCCTGCACCAACTGTCCCAGAAGTTGATTTAATTCAGCCAGATTGTGTTACACCAACCGGGGTAATCCTTATTAATACTGAAGACGGACTTATCTATAGTATTGATGGAGAAAACTATTTAGCTGTTGAGGAATTTACAGAGCTTGAACCGGGAATCTATCAGGTAACCGCCAAAGATGAGTTTGATCAAATTTCCGAAGCTACCATAGTAACATTGGAAGAACCGATAGCCAGTGAGATTGAAACCAGCACAATTAGTCTTTGTATAGACGACTCTACTTTTGATCTTTTTGAACTGCTTGAAGGCGAATATGACACTTCAGGTGTTTGGGTAGATACCGAAGAAACAGGAGCATTAATCAGGGACTTTATTGACCCGGCAATGTTGGCCATAGGCACCTATACTTTTGAATATCAACTTAACAATGGCAGCTGTAGTTCTACCACAGAGGTTACTGTTTCTATAAACGATGATTGTGTAGTATTACCTTGTAGCCTGGAAGATATTCGATCTAGTATTTCAAAGGCCGTAACTCCAAGAAATGGCGGCCCAAGTGACAACAAAAACGATTATTTCACCATAGATTTTGCCAGTGAATGTGGATTCACTTACGACCTGATGATCTTTAACCGATGGGGTAATAAAATTTATGAGGCCACGAACTATCAAAACGATTGGGATGGCTATTCTACAAATTCGGCAACAAGTTCTAATCAATTGCCATCAGGAACATACTTCTATATTCTGGAAATTAGAAATAGCGGCTTTGACCCATTACAAGGTTACATCTATTTAGGAACAAAATAAAAACAGAAAACTATGAAATACTTATACCTACTCCTATTCTGTCTTATGTTTTCCATATCTGGTTCAGCGCAGCAATTACCGCAGTTTACCCAGTATATGTATAATACCATATCTATAAATCCCGCTTATGCCGGGAGCAGGGACGGGTTCTCTATAACCGCCTTAAATCGTAATCAATGGGCCGGAGTTAGCGGAGCACCAAATACCCAAACGCTATCTGTTCATTCTCCACTTACTAACGACAAAGTGGGTCTTGGACTTTCGGTTATTAACGATAAAACCGGTTATGAGAATTACACCTATGCTTACGGAGATTTTGCTTATCGCTTAGATTTTAGCAATGATATCTCTCTGGCAATGGGTTTAAAGGCAGGAATGAGTTACTATAACCTGGATCAGGAATTATTTACCGATCAGCAGGTTTTGAATGATCCATTCTTTGAAGATCGGTTTAATAAATGGACTCCCAATTTTGGGATTGGTTTCTATCTTTCTTCCCAAAAATGGTATGTGGGAGCATCTGCTCCTAAGCTAATCAACAACAACAATCACGAGTATAGTGAGTTTTTAGCTATGGAACAGATTCATTATTATCTTACCGGTGGATATGTTTTTGATTTAAATGAAAACCTGAAATTCAGACCTACTTCTTTGCTAAAAATGACTAGTGGTGCCCCGCTTTCTGTAGATTTCTCCGGAACAATGATCTTCAATGAGCAATTTTACCTGGGAGCCAACTGGCGGATAGATGACGCTCTGGGCGCATTTCTGGATATTGAACTTTTTGATGGTTTTAGAGCTGGTTATGCCTATGAATATTCAATTTCAGATATTAGACCATACACCTCTGGATCTCATGAGATCTTACTTATTTATGAGTTTAGGTTCCAGAAAACCCGTTATAAATCTCCCCGATTCTTCTAAAATAAACGTTGCTAATTATGAAAAAACTATACTATTTAAGCCTATTTTTCTTCGTGTTTAGCATGTCGCTACAGGCACAATACGGCAAACAAAAAAAGGCAGATAAACTTTATAATAACCTGGCTTATATGGAAGCGGTAGAGATTTATAAAGATCTTATTGAAAACGATTATAGCACCAGGGACAACAGATTAAAGCTGGCCGAGACTTATATGAAATTAAGAAGCCCCGAAAATGCGGTTTTCTATTATGAAGATATACTTAAAGACTCTTCTGAAGTTTCTGCGGAATATTATTATGAATACGCAAAAGCATTACGAGGCGTAAAAAGATATGATGAATCGCGGGAATGGCTACAAAAGTATTTGGATAGTAAGGGTAAAAAATCAGGTAGAATGAACAATATACTGGAAAGTAAGCCTGCTGAAATTCAAACTACCTATACCCTAGAAAAAAGTGATTTTAATTCAGAATTCAGTGATTTTGGAGCTTTTAAGCAAAATGGTGAAACCTATTTCGTTTCAGCAAGAAATTCAGAGAATTCAGATAAAGAATATTCCTGGAATGAAGAGCCATTTTTAGATATCTATAAATTAAATTCCAGCGGTGAGGCCTCCCCTATTTCCGGAGAAATCAATACTAAATTGCATGATGGGCCTGTAAGTATTAGTCCAGATGGAGAAACTCTTTACTTTACCAGAAATAACTATTTTCAGAATAAAGAGGGAAAAAGAGATAAGGAAGCTACCAATCATTTAAAGATCTATTCAGCGCAAAGATCTGGGAATAGCTGGGAGAATATTCAGGAATTACCTATAAACAATAATGAATATTCTGTGGGCCATCCCTCGGTTTCTGAAGATGGAAGCAGCCTTTATTTCACCTCAAATATGCCGGGCGGTGAAGGCGGCACCGATCTTTATAAAGTTTCTATAAATGGCAATAATAGCTTTGGAAATCCAGAAAACCTGGGAGATTTAATTAATACCGCTGAAGATGAAAGTTTTCCTTTTATAGATGAAGAAGGAGCGCTTTACTTCTCTTCCACCGGCCACGGTGGTTATGGTTTAGCCGATATTTATAAAATTAATTTAAAAGATGAGACTTCTGAAGTTCAAAACCTGGGAGAAACTATAAATAGCAATCTTGATGATTTTAGCTATTTCAGGGAATCTGGCAGTAATGCAGGGTTTATAGCTTCAAACAGAGAGGGATCAGATAATATTTACGGGTTTAATCAATTACTGCCTCTTATATTAAAAGGAACAGTTACAGATGCAGTAAATGGAGATCCTATCGCTCAAGCAACAATTAGGCTTTTTGATGAAAATAACGAGCAAATCGCATTTTTGGAAACTGATGAAGATGGAAATTACCAAACTACTGTAAATAGAAATGTGCAGATTCCTCTGGAAGCAAAACAAATAGAATACAAAAATTTTAATGATACCCTAAGCACCCAGGATATGGAAGATTCTGAGGAAATGGAATATAATATCGCATTACAACCGGTTGCCGATGTTGATTACCTTGCAGAAATTAAAAATATTTATTTCGACTTCGATAAAAGTAATATTCGTCCAGATGCCGCAAAAGAATTGGATAAGCTTGTCACATTAATGCAAGAGAAATATCCCGATCTGGTACTGGAAATTGGATCGCATACGGACAAAAGAGGTAGTGAAATATACAACGAAGCTTTGGCAAAACGCAGGGCAAAAGCTACACGCGACTATTTAGTAGAAAATGGAATAAGCGAAGATAGAATTAAAGAAGAAGGTTATGGTGAGCGCCAACCGGCAATAGAATGTGATAGATGTTCTAAAGAAGAACATCAACTTAACCGACGTTCTATGTTTAGCGTTTTAAAAATGGAATAAGATAATATTGACTTGAATAAAAAAAGGTTCAGCAAATGCTGAACCTTTTTTCGTTTAACTTAATCAATCTATGAAAAACAAATATTACCTTCTAATAAAGATATTGGTGAAATAATTTCTTCCATTTTCATCGTCTACAACTGAAACTCCAAAATGAGAATGATTCCCTTCTATATTTTTTTTATGTCCTGCACTATTTAACCATGCCTTAACCACGGCATCAGCAGTACGGTATCCATAACCTACATTTTCACTAACGGCTTTTGCTCCTACAGTTTTCACTAAATTTTCATAACGCGCACCAAAATTATCGTGGCTCACTTCCCCTACTTCAAGCATGTAAAAATTATGAGATTCTGCTTCAACTGAAATTTCAGCAATTGGTTCAAGGGCTTCAAGATCTAAACTTTTTCTATGTTCATTTACTAAAGCGAGAATATCCCTTTCAATTTCAGAATAATTATAATTAACTTTTTCTTCAAATGTATGATTGTAGGAATTTACTTCTTCTACTAGGCTTTCTTTAGCACAAGAAACCGTTGAAACAGCGAGTAAAACAAGCATAAATAACCGTAGTGTACTTTTTCTCATAGTTAATCATGTTAGACAGGGAAGTTAAAAGTACACTTTTTATCGACTAAATGCATATTGAGATGTGCATTTCATCGATTTTATTTGTTTTTTAACATAAAAAGTAAGATTAGCCCTACTGGATTTGAGTGGGATAGAACAATTTACGTTAAAGATGTAGGTAGGAAACTATGAAAAGTGTTATTCAAAGACAAAAACCTTCCCATCATCGGCTAAATCAACCTCAGGGAATATGGTAGCGGCTTCTTCTCTAAACAAATTAATGTTGGTATATCGGGTAGAATAATGACCTAGAATAAGCTTTTTTACTCCGGCCTCTTTGGCAATTAGGGCGGCTTCTTTGGCCGTACTGTGTTTTGTTGGGAAGGCAAGACCGGCTTTATCTTCTAGGAAAGTAGATTCGTGATATAAAACGGTTGTACCGCTTATCTGCGGAATCATTTTTTGATTGAAAACAGTATCACTGCAATATGCATAGCTTTTTGAAGGAGCAGGTTCGTCAGTTACTAGTTGATTAGGAATTAGTTCTCCGGTTTCAGAAACCACGTCTTTTCCTTTTTTTAAACTTTTGTAAAGAGAAACATCAATATTATATTCTACGGCTCTATTGATAAGTAATTTACGATCTCCGGGCTTCTCTTTAAACAGAAAACCGTTCGTATAGATTCTATGAATTAGAGGAATAGTTTCTACAGTTACCTTTTCATCTTCATAAATAAGCTGAGGTTCTTTACTCGTTAACTCGTGAAAATATAGTGGATAATTAGTCCAGGAATTAGACAGTTTTAATTGTAAAGTGATAATTTCTTTAATTCCCCTAGGCCCATAAACGTGTAATTCAGATTCACGATTTAACAGTCTAAACGTAGAAATTAGACCAACCAGGCCGTAACAATGATCCCCGTGAAGGTGGGAAATAAATATGTGTTTTATTTTAGAGAACTTAATCTTATTTCGTCTTAACTGCACCTGCGTTCCTTCCCCACAATCAATTAGAAACAATTGATTTTTCATTTCCAGTACCTGGGAGGTAGGATTGGTGAAACTACGGGGAGTAGCGGCATAGCAACCAAGAATATTGAGCTTCATGAAAAAGATTTTATATACCCAAATCTCTTTGAATTTCGTCCATTTGAATAAGATCTTCAGCTTCCTTCAAAGAAGGAACCACAATGAGATCTTCGGGCAATTCGTCTATTCCAATTGCGTTGCTAACCAATACAAAAGATTTATTATTCAATTGGTGAACTTTGGAAATTTCTAAAAAACCAAGTACTTCTTCTTTTTGAAGTTGATGATAAGCTAAAAGACTTACCGCTACATTTTTATCTTCGAACCCCTCGTGCTTTTGAGTGAGCACCGAAACAAAATCTAAAACAGGTGCTTCTAAAGGCTCAATTAAAATATAATTCTCTTTTTCTGAAATCTTCATAGCTTGATTCTTTAAAATATAAAAGTATGGAAATATGATTTATTAACGATTAATCTTTGAAGCCAGCAAATAGATCACTGCCATTCTTACGGCAACACCATTTTGGACCTGGTCAAGAATAATCGCATTTTCCGCATCGGCAACATCACTGGTAATTTCAACGCCACGGTTTATTGGCCCTGGGTGCATAATTACTATTTCCTTATTCAGGCTTTCCAGCATTTTTTTATTCAGTTGAAATTGCTGAGCATATTCCCTGGTACTTGGAAAATAACTAATATCCATTCGCTCGTTCTGAACTCTAAGCATATTAGCAACATCACACCATTCCAGGGCTTTTTTAAGATCGGTTTCAACTTTTACGCCCAAAGACTCAATATGTTTTGGTAAAAGTGTTTTAGGCCCGCAAACCTTTACCTCAGCTCCCTGAAGCTTTAGTGCAAAGATATTAGAAAGCGCTACCCTACTATGTAAAATATCGCCTACAATAACCACTTTTTTGCCTTTAACTTCCCCTAAGCGCTCACGTATGGAATACGTATCTAAAAGCGCCTGGGTAGGATGCTCGTGAGCGCCATCTCCCGCATTGATTATACTTGCTTTTACATGGCGTGAAAGAAAGATTCCCGCCCCGGGGTTAGGATGCCTCATAACAACCATATCTACTTTCATAGATAAGATGTTGTTTACGGTATCAATAAGGGTTTCTCCTTTTTTAACCGAGGAAGATGCTGCCGAGAAATTTACAACATCGGCACTTAATCGTTTTTCGGCAAGTTCAAAGGAAAGTCTGGTTCTGGTAGAATTTTCGAAAAATAAATTGGCAATGGTAATATCTCTAAGCGAAGGGACTTTTTTAATGGGCCGGTTAATCACTTCCTTAAAATGATCGGCAGTTTTAAAAATAAGCTCAATATCTTCTTTGTTTAGATATTTAATGCCCAGTAAGTGATCTACACTTAATTCGCTCATAAATTTAGTTATTTAGAAACAAGATAAACCACGTCTTCGCCATCGTTTTCTTTCCAGTTTACTATTACTTTTTCTTCATTTATTGCATCTACCTGCCTCCCGTTATAATCTGGCTGAATAGGTAAATGCCGGCTAAATCGCCTGTCTATAAAACTCAATAATTCAATTTCGGCAGGTCTGCCAAAAGATTGAACCGCGGTTAAAGCAGCTCTAATGCTTCGGCCTGTGTATAGCACGTCGTCAATAAAAACAACTTTTTTATCTTCTACTATAAAATCAATTTTAGTCTTGTTGGCTTCAAGCGGTTTCTCTCCTCTTCTAAAATCGTCGCGGTAAAAGGTAATATCTAAATGCCCATAATCAAGGTCTTTAATTTGATATTCTTCCTTTAATATTTTAATAATCCGTTCAGCAAGAAAAACTCCCCTGGGCTGGATGCCAATAATTACAGTGTTTTTAAAATCGGTGTGATTTTCAACTAACTGGCAGGCAAGACGATGCAGAATAATATTTATTTCAACAGCATTCAGTAATATTCTTTGACCCATAGTTTAGTTTCAAAAAGTAGAAGTTCTAAAACAAAAGTAAGCTTTTTTATTTTTTTCTGAAGTTGAATAGCACTCATATTATAAATCTTTTCTTTAAGTATTTCTTCTTAGAAATCTACGCTCCACTTATTTTTTCTTCGTAAATTAATACTGAAAATTAACCGACTAAATATAAGATGATGAGCTATTATTTCTACACTACTTTAAAGGAAAAGGATTTTAACAAAGCCATAGACCAGGTTACTGCAGCTTTAAAAGAGGAAGGATTTGGTGTACTTACCGAGATTGACGTAAAAGAAACTCTTAAGAAGAAAATAGATGTAGAATTTAAGAAATATAAAATCCTTGGAGCCTGCAATCCAGAATTTGCGCACAAAGCGTTAAAAAGTGAAGATAAAATTGGAGTTTTTCTACCCTGCAATGTGATAGTAGAAGAAAATGATCATGGTGAGATTGAGGTTTCAGCGGTAGATCCAATATCTTCTATGCAGGCAGCTAAAAATAACGATTTAGAAGAAATCGCTACTGAAGTTCAGCAAAAGCTAAGGAAAATTATAGCCTCCTTGAATTAGCAAAACGCACATAGCAATAAATTACTGATATTCATTGTTTTAAATTCAAAAAACACTTACCTTAACTAGTAATATATCACTATAGCTATGCTGGTAGAAAGACACGATTACGAAACAGTTAGCCAGGCAATTAATGGTCTGGCTACGCGCGGTTATACTACCGATTTTCAATTAGAGCCCGAAAAAGATAAAATTATAGATCCTAAAGGTTCATTTGAACTTTCTCCCGAAGAATTTGAAATTGACGAAATTTATCGTTTTGAAGGAATGACAGATCCCGGCGATGAAATGATAGTATACGCCATCTCTTCCATTAATCATAAGGTTAAAGGTGTTTTAGTAAATGCTTTTGGCACTTATTCTGATTCAAATACTTATAACATTGTGAAACGGCTGCATAAACATCTTTAGCTATAGCCCGTATTAGCTTAGCAGTAGGAAAAGGAGGTAGTGAAGTCAGCCGAGATACTACGCCTTTAATCTTAATAAAAGATGATCTTTCGGGGATGCTTAAAGCCGTAGAAATGGGTAGGAGAATTTACAACAACCTAAAAAAGGCAATTCAGTATATAATTTCCATTCATATTCCCATAATTCTTACCGTATTTATACCGCTGGCTTTAGGATGGATTTACCCAAATATCTTTTCTCCTGTACATATTATTTTTCTTGAATTAATTATGGGGCCAACCTGCTCTATTATTTATGAGAATGAACCGGCTGAGGAAAATATTTTAAAACAAAAACCAAGAGCTGCAACCCAAAATTTTTTCAATGTAAAAGAATTAAGTTTAAGTATAATCCAGGGAATTGGTATTTCGGCAGGAACCCTTGGTGCGTATCAGTTTGCAGTTTCTTCAGGCTATTCTGAAGATCTTACCCGCAGCATGGTTTTTAGCTGTTTAATCACCGCAAATATTTTTTTAACTCTCGTAAATCGTTCTTTCTTTTATTCGGTAATTACTAGCCTTTCTTATAAAAACAAGCTTATTCCTATAATAATTGGGATTACCACATTATTAAGTGCCACCATGCTATACTGGAAACCTTTAAGGATTTTCTTTGAATTCGGGGAAATTTCAATAAATCAATTATTATTAAGCATCCTCATAGGGTTTTTATCGGTAGTCTGGATTGAAGTTTATAAATTGTACAAACGCAAGACAAAATTCAGTCATTTATAGGCATTTTTATACTTAATTTAACCGAAATTCGAATACTTTTTACTTAATTGAAGCAAAAAATTATGGAAGATAAAATACTTGGTTTACACCATATAACGGCAATAGCAGGAAGCGCTCAACGCAACTATGATTTTTACACTAAAGTACTTGGATTAAGAATGGTTAAGAAAACGGTGAATTTTGATGACCCGCAAACCTATCATTTTTATTTTGGTGATAAAGTAGGCAGCCCGGGAAGTATTCTTACTTTTTTCCCCTGGGAACGGGTAAAAAAAGGAAAAAATGGAGTGGGAATGGCAACCGAAATTGGCTATTCTGTGCCAGAAGGAAGCCTGGATTTCTGGCAAAAACGTTTTGAAAAATTTGGTGTTGAATTTGGTAAAATTAGAGAGCAATTTGGTGAGCAATATTTACAATTTCGCGATCCAGACGGACTTAATTTAAAACTGATAATTCCTAAACACGAAGACAATCGCGAAGCCTGGGAGACAGATGAAATTAAGAGAGAAGTTGGTTTAAAAGGTTTTCATAGCGTCACGCTTACCCTTTATAATGTAGGGCCAACGGCCAGTATTCTCACTGATATTTTTGAATATGAACTGGAAGAAAAAGCCGGTGAATTTTATCGTTATAAAACCAAGGCGGTAGAAAATGCAGCTATTATAGACATTCATGAAGATCCTACTGCCGAACCTGGAATTAACGCTGGAGGAACAAACCATCATATCGCTTTTAGAGTTAAAGATGAAGAAACCCAGATGCGTTTTCGGGAAAAAATTGTTCAGAAAGGTCTGCAAATTACAGACAAAATAGACCGTGATTATTTCTTCTCGCTCTACTTTAGGGAGCCCGGCGGAGTCTTATTTGAAATCGCCACCGATAATCCCGGGTTTACAAGGGACGAAAGCGTGGAGGAACTTGGAAGTAATTTAAAGTTACCCGATCAATACGAACAGGCCCGGGAACGAATTGAACGCCTGCTACCTGATCTAAAAATGTAATACTACTCATTTATCACCTAGTATCTAAGTGTAACAAAAGTGGCTGAAAACAGATGTTTTTCAGCCTATTTTGTTGCAAATATTAATACTATGAGTTTTCTGAATAATCATAAGCTTATCCTTGCAGGAGCCTTTATTGGTGCACTTGCCGGTTTCGTTTACTATAGTTTTATAGGATGCAATTCCGGAACCTGCGCCATAACCTCCCAACCGGTTAACAGCACAATTTATGGTGCTATGATGGGTGGCTTATTATTCAACATATTTAAATCTAAAAAAAGTGAAGTAGCTATGAACATAGAGCAATTAATCAAAGAAAATAAAGGAACTATTGTAGACGTAAGAACACCTAACGAGTTTCAAAGCGGGCATATAAACAACTCGGTAAATATACCCTTGCATGAACTTTCTAATCGATATGATGAATTTAGCAAAATGGAGAAACCATTTATTATGGTTTGCCGAAGCGGAAACCGCAGCGGTTTAGCTACAGAAATGCTAAATAAAAAGAATATTGAAGCTTATAATGGTGGCGCCTGGGATGCCGTTGATGGGATTCTAAATAAATAATAAACGGCGCAGTAAAAGCTTAAATTCTATTATTCTACAACATACATCTCATTAGAGGCCTTAATATATTCCTGAGGATTAAAAGTAGATTCAAAGCTATTACGCACCATATTCAATTTGGCTTTTAAATCGGCAATTTTGGTTTTTAGATATTCATCGTTTTCGTATTTCTTGATCAACGAATCGTATTTTTTCAGGTTTTCAAGGATTCTAAAAGTGATGGTTCCAAAACGGATTTTTAAATTTTGAACGGCAATCATCTGGTCATGGTAGTCCTGCTTCCAATTCTCTGGATTTTTAGCCTTCTCTTCAGCAATCTTATTCTCAGCAACTTTTGATATATCAAGGATATATTGCGTGCGTTTTTTAGCATCGGTCTCATTTGTGAAATTTCGTTCGAACTCAGCTGGATCGATTTCCAGAATTTGCACCAAATTTTCCTGCATTGCTTTTTCCTGAAGTTCTTTTAATTCGTCCAGGTTTTTATTTATAGATTCCCATTCGGTTTCGATAAGATCTTTATCGTGGGTAAATTGAGCCACAGTTGTGGTTAGTTTCAGCATTTCTGTACTTTGCTGTTTTAACTTTTTATCGCCCCAACCCAGGGAGTTTATAAAACTACCAATGCCGTCAAAAACGGTTCCGGCAAACATCCCGGTAAATGGCGTGCCCTGGGCAAGATCTCCGGTTACATTCATAATATGGCTTAAAGCCGAAAGCCTGGCATCGTTTTTCTTTTCTGCCTCCACAAAGTTTTTGAACTCGCCAAACCATTCCTGGTAACCTTCATAGTGCATAGGATTACTCACCTGGTCTAACGTAGCATAGAATTCACGGGAAGCATTAAAAAGATTTAGTGGCTTAATTTCACGTTCCATAGACGCTAAATTCAAAACCGCAGAGCTGTAATTATATTTATAAACGCTAATAGTATTTTTATCGATTTCCTCCTGGCGTTCTTCAAGAAATTTCACACGCTCCAAAAGTTTCTCTACCTTTTCTGCGGAAGAATTTGTGTTTTTTATACTCTCATCCAGGTTACTAATTTTAGAATCTATCTCTTTTATTCTATAATCAAGATTCTGACTCAATAAGCTACGTTCCCTATTAAGTTCCTGTAAAACCTGCTGGGTTACCGATTGATCTTCTGCAAAACTTTGTGACGAAGCATTCTGAAAAATCATTACTGAAAAAATCAGAAAAATAAAGCCTAATTTATTAATTTTCAACATATTTAGTCCAATATAATGTGATTAGATAACAAACCGAAGATAAACATTTTTTATGCCAGTTAATTTTCAGCTACTAAAATAGCTTAAATTTCACCTATCCTGGTTAAGATAGGAAAAACCACTTTATTCTGATTTCCAAAAGCTTTTTGTAGATCATTTTTAACCAAATCTACAGGATTTTCTCCCTTCGCATTTTCGTAGTGCTTTACGGCGCTCCAGGTTTTTAAATAACCAATAAGATGACCAAACGTCCATAAATACTCTTGCTTAAATTGCGGGGATTTTATCTCCCTGAACGGAAAAGGTATTGTTTGATAATGTTCATCTAAGTATTTTCGTTCCACATCCCAATATGGTCCAATCAGGTTTTCGTAAAAGTCTTCAATTATTTTATTGGTTTCAGGATTACTTTTAAATAAGGAATAACCAATTATAGCAATAATTCCATTGGGTTTTAAGACGCGTTTTGCCTCGTTAAAAAAAGCATCAAATTTGAACCAATGAAAAGCCTGCGCAACGGTGATAAGATCAAAACTATTATCGGGATAGTTCGTTTTTTCGGCTGGTTGAAGCGAATAATCAATATTTGAATGTTTTACCGCATTTTCTAATTGCTGTTTACTAATATCACTCGCCTTTACTTCCCTGAAGAATTTAGAAAGTTCCCCTGCTACCTGTCCATTCCCTGTCCCGCAATCCCAGGCCTTTTCTGTTTCAGCCAAATTTCTTTTCAAAAAAGCATATAATTCCTGCGGATATGTAGGTCTATATCTAGCATAAAAAGAGGACTGAGAAGAGAAATTATCTTTCATAAAGATGTCGGGTTATATAACTCAATTTAAGAAAATATAAGACAAAAAAAGAACCGTCTTAAAAGACGGTTCCTATAAAATTTTATTTAAAAGATTTTTCTATTGATCTACTTCTACCGTATCCGGCTCCTGGCTGTAGTCTGATTCGTCAACTGATCCTGGATTACTACTCATTGTACCACTAGTATTAGGAGCATCCATCTCTTCCATTACATCGGCAGCTTTATTAAAGAAAGACCTAAGTTTTTCTTTGGCATTACTAGATTTCATGTCTATTTCCTTAAGTTCAGCTTTAAGTTCATCTACTTCACCTGAAAGTTCTTCGTAAGCATTATCCTGAAGTTTCTCTAAAGCAGCAACTGCAGTTTGCAATTGCATATTCATATCATCGGCAGGATCGCTCAAACTATCGCCAATTACCTCTAATTTTTCATCAGCTTGCATCCCGAAATCTCTACTTCTTTCAGAAACCGCAGCTGCAAATTTCTGCAATGCTATTTCAGGATCAATTTCCTCCTGCATTTCTGCATATTCGTCATCACCATCAACGTAGGTAAGGTAATCTGCTACTGCATTACTTTCAAAAGCATAATTAGAAGTAGTGTCTTCATCTACCTCCATAGTTTGCTCAAACTCTATTTCTTCATCATTCTCCTTCTTATTTCCATCGTTACAAGAAAACATAATCCCAGAAGCCAAAAGAATTAGCCCGGTTTTCTTAATAAAATGTGGAGTGTCAATTTTAGATGTGATATTCTTTCTCAGTTTCATTTTTCTTAATTTTGGTTGTAAAATTTAAAATTAGGAAATAAATAAAAGCTGAGCTCAGTACGAATGATAAACTATTTCTAAAAATTTAGATAAAAGTCTAATTTTCGTTAAATTGAATGTGAAAATTTTTGAAATCAGAAATTTTTCTTAAAAAATCCGATTTTACACGTTAAACCTGAAGTGCATTACATCACCATCTTTAACGATATAATCTTTTCCTTCTACACGCATTTTTCCGGCTTCTTTTACTTTGGCCTCACTTCCCAATTGATCAAAATCTTCGTAAGCGATTACTTCGGCACGAATAAATCCCTTTTCAAAATCGGTATGAATTACTCCAGCCGCTTGTGGAGCACTGGAGCCTACAGGAATAGTCCAGGCACGAACTTCTTTAACACCTGCAGTAAAATATGTTTGAAGATTTAATAAACTATACGCCCCACGAATAAGCTTAGCAGCTCCAGGCTCTTCTAAACCTATATCCTGAAGAAACATTTGACGCTCTTCATAATCCTCAAGTTCGGTAATATCGGCTTCGGTTCCTACGGCTAGCACTAAAACCTCAGCATTTTCTTCCTTTACTGCTTCTTTTACACGTTCTACATGTGCATTTCCAGAAACTGCAGCACCTTCATCTACATTACAAACATACATCACCGGTTTATCGGTAATAAACTGTAATGGTTTTATAAATTCTTTTCTTTGGTCTTCGGTAAGATCAATAGCCCTAACAGATTTCCCAGCTTCAAGTCCTTGCTTTACTTTATTAAGAGCTGCTTCTTCTTTTTGTGCCTCTTTATTTCCGGTTCTAGCTGCTCGTTTTACTTTTTCAAGTTTCTTTTCTGCAGTTTCAAGGTCTTTTAATTGAAGTTCCATATCTATAGTCTCCTTATCTCGAATAGGATCTATGGAACCGTCTACGTGCACAATATTATCATTGTCAAAACAACGCAATACGTGAAGAATAGCATCGGTCTCACGAATATTACCCAAAAACTGGTTTCCAAGACCTTCACCTTTACTAGCACCTTTTACCAATCCTGCAATATCTACGATCTCTACGGTAGCCGGTTGTACTTTCTCAGGATTAACCAAACTTTCCAGGCGTTCTAATCTGGAATCTGGTACATTAACCACTCCTACATTAGGCTCTATGGTACAAAAAGGGAAATTTGCGCTTTGCGCCTTTGCATTAGAAAGACAATTAAAAAGCGTTGATTTTCCTACATTTGGTAATCCTACAATTCCGGCTTTCATAGTATATGATTTTTTGCGGCTGCAAATGTACGTTTTTTCTATTGTAGCCGCTAATTTCTTTTGAAGTCTATGTTTATCAATTTTAAAAAAAGCATATCCAACATTCACAATCCAATATCTTAGTTTCTGCCTTTTCCAAAAGTATTTTCCGAAGAAAATCAAAAACTATAGTAATTGGTGTGAAGATTGATACATTTTTACTTTCAATTTACATATCTCGTCTTAGCCATGAAAAAATTTCAAATTCTATTACTTGCCATTAGTCTAAGTGTAATTTCCTGTTATACTGATAGGGACGACTTAAATTCTGAAGGTAGAAATCCCAATAACCCCGAAATTCCACAAGAACACGAAAATCAATTTGTTACTGAAGATGGAGAAGTTTTTTCAACGGGTTTAGATTGCAATGGTACGGGAGAGTATAATATAGATTCTGCAAATTTACTTGAAAACATCAGCATACCTGATAGCATCCCAGCTAACTTTGATCTGTCCGAAAATCTTCCGCCGGTAAGAAACCAGGGCAACCTGGGATCTTGCGTTTCCTGGGCTACAAGTTATTATATGAAGTCTTTTCAAGAAAAAATTGAATCTGGATTACCTTATTCCGAAGCAAATATTTTCAGCCCGTCTTACACTTATAATCAACTTACCGGCGATGATTGTGGTGGGACTTCCATCCAAGAAACCCTCGCTTTAATTGAGGAACAGGGCGTTGCTACCTTAGAGCTGTTTCCCTATATGGACGATAATTGTACCACCCAACCAGACGAAACGGTAACTGAAGCGGCCAGCGATGCAAGAATATCAGATTTTAAAGCTTTAAGCGGGGAAAATATGATTGCTGAAATGAAAACCCTCATCACCCAACAAAATCCTATTGTTATAGGCGCAGTTCTTTCTCCTGAGTTTGGTAAAACCGATAGTTTCGGTTTGAGCGCCTACCGGGAACACAGTGTAGATTATGATGAAGTAACCTGTCACGCGATGTTAGTGATTGGTTTTGATGACGAAGTAAATGCCTTTAAAGTAGTAAATTCCTGGGGGCAAGGCTGGGGAGATGCCGGTTTTGTATGGATAGATTACCAGGCCTTTGAAAATGTTACCGATGAGAATGCTACATTTAAAGTAATCAATGAGGCTTATGTAGCTTTTGATCTTTAAAAAACAACAACTTTTTCTAATATACTAGAATTCCCGATAAACTAATTTAAAAATAAGTGTTTTCCCATATTTTAAGCACATTCGGGTTTGTGAATTGTGACTTTGCCCTAACTTTGCAGCTATGGAAAATACCCGGGTTTTACATACGCTTAAAGAATATTTTGGTTTTGATAGTTTTAGACCGCTTCAAAAAAGGATCATTGATTCTGTTTTTGAAGGAAAAGATAACCTGGTAATTATGCCCACTGGTGGCGGAAAATCTATTTGCTACCAACTTCCTGCTATTTTGCTTCCGGAAATTACCCTGGTAATTTCACCGCTTATCGCCTTGATGAAAGACCAGGTAGACGGACTTACCGCTAATGGCGTTCCCGCGGCATTTTTAAATAGTAGCCAAACCGAGAGCCAGCAACAGGAGATTTTCAAAAAAATTGATTCCAAAGAATTAAAACTGCTTTATGTTGCTCCGGAAAGTCTGCAGTTTGTAGACCGGTTTATGAGCGACGGAAAAATAAGTTTGATCGCAGTAGATGAAGCGCATTGTATCTCCAGCTGGGGGCACGATTTTAGACCGGCATATACGCAATTAGGTTATTTAAAAAATCGCTTTCCCACTACCCCAATGATCGCGCTAACCGCTACAGCCGATAAAGCTACGCGAGAAGATATTTGCCGGCAATTAAATGTTCCAAATGCCGAAAAGCACATTGCTTCATTTGATAGGAAAAATCTAAGTCTTGATGTGCGGCCGGGAATTAAGCGCTTTGAGCAAATCACCAATTTTGTAAAAACACGAAAAAAGGAAAGCGGAATTATCTACTGCCTAAGTAGAAAAAACACCGAAGAAATTGCTGAAAAACTGCAACGTAAAGGTTTTGAAGCAGAAGCATACCACGCCGGTCTACCGGCAGAGAAACGTATTGAAATTCAGGATAATTTTATCAATGATAATTCAAAGATTATTTGTGCTACCATCGCTTTTGGGATGGGCATCGATAAATCAAATATCCGCTGGGTAATTCATTATAATATGCCCAAAAACCTGGAAGGTTATTACCAGGAAATTGGTCGTGCAGGTCGTGACGGATTGCCCTCAGACACTATGCTTTTTCATAGCTATGCCGATGTGGTGCAGTTGCAAAAATTCGCTTCCAACTCAGGAAATGAAGAAGTTCAGTTAGCCAAACTAGACCGAATGAAGCAATATTCTGAAGCATTAAGTTGCCGCCGAAAAATATTGCTGAGTTATTTTGGAGAATTAAAACAGGAGGATTGTGGCAATTGCGATATTTGTAAGAATCCACCCCAATTTTTTGATGGCACGGTGATCGCTCAAAAAGTTCTTTCCTGTATTTTCAGGCTAAAAGAAAACGAACCGATTACAGTTTTAATAGACGTTTTAAGAGGTTCACAAAATGAAGCTGTTATTAGCAAAAACTATCAGAAAATTAAAACTTTTGGAATTGGCAATGATATTTCCTGGCACCACTGGCAGCAGTATATTATTCAGCTTATCAACCTTGGTTATGTAGAAATCGCTTTTCATAGAGGTAATAATTTACAACTTACGGAATTGGCTAAAAATGTTTTGTTTGAAGGTGAAAAAGTTCAGCTTGCTGAAGTTCCTGATCGCAAAAAACTGAAACGCCGTGAAGAAACAGAAGTTGCAGAAAAAACTTCAGATAATTCCCTTTTTGAAAAACTAAGACAGCTACGCTTAAAAATTGCCCGTGAAGAAGAAATTCCCGCTTACCTCATCTTTAACGATGCTACCTTAAAAGAAATGGAAAAATCCCGCCCTATGACCGATGATGAATTTCTTCAGATCAATGGTGTAGGGAGACAAAAAATGCAGGATTATGGGTATGAGTTCATAAAGGAGATCATCGCTTTCAGTAAAAAAAAACGTAGCACTAAAAAACGTAAAAAAGCAAATACCTACAAAGCAACTTTAGATTTATTAAATGAAGGTTTAAACCTGGAAGAAATTGCGAAAAAACGAGAGCTTGCAATTACTACTGTTTATTCGCATTTGGCAAAATTATATACTGAAAATGAAGCCGTAGATCCAATGAAATATGTTTCTAAAGCCGATTTTAAAGCTATTGAAAAAGCCAAAACTGAACTTGAGAATCCAGAAGGTTTAAAACCATATTTTGAACATTTTGAAGAAGCCATAGATTACGGAACGATCAGGTTAGCCTTAGCTGTTTTAGAAAAATAGGAAGCAGAAGTTTAAAAATCTTCCAGCCCAATTTTATTTAAAAGTAAGCCCGAGGCCGGCACTATATAATCCATCTGCATTTCAACGCCGGGTTTTAAGCTGTTTTCCAGATTTTCCAGTGTCAATTCACCTCTACCAAGTTGCAGCAAAGCGCCCATCATTAAACGAACCTGGTGCCTTAGGAAACCGGCGCTATGAATATGAAAAATATAAGATTTTTCAGGAAAAAAGTTTGCGGTGATTTCGGTATTTTCAACTAATTCAGACTTTATGATCTCACGCTCAAAAGTGCTGTTTTCTGAAACCCGCACACAATAGTTTCTAAACTGGTGTCTACCTTCAAAAAGCTTTGCTCCTTTTTTCATCAATTCAATGTCAAGGTCAAACTGAAAATTAGCCATTAAAGGCGCGCAAAAAGGATGATTTTTCTCTCCAAAACTAAATAAATAAGCATATTCCTTAAGTTTTGGATGCTGAATGATATTGAATTTCGCATCTACTTCAGTAATGGCAAGCGCTCGAATATCCTGTGGTAAATTCTGGTTGAATTCTTTTAAAAATTCATCCAGATCTGTAAGTGGTTCGTAATCCAAAAACAACTCAAATGCCGATTCCTGAGCAGAAACCATAGCATCGGTTCTACTGGTGCCTAAAATCTTAAACTTTTGTTCAGGCATCACATAACGTAGCGTTTTTGTAATTAATTCTTCTACTGTTTTTACATTTGGCTGCTTTTGCCAGCCGTGCAGACGATAGCCTAAATACTGAACTTTAATAAGGTAAAAATAGCGCTTGGCTTGCAAATTTTGCGTTTTTCGGGGTTTGGAATACTACTAATATTCCCTTTTTTTATTCAACTCTTCCATCTCCTTTACTGTTTCCGCAGGAATAACTTTTTGGAAAGAGGAATGCTGCTCTATGGCGTATTCTAGTTTACTTACAATATCTTCAATAGATTCATTTTCGTAATCTATTTCAAGTGGTTTCTTAATTTGCATTGTTTGAAGAATACCACGCTTTTTAATCCTAATTCCCTTTTTATCAAAAGAGCGTCTAAAACCGTCGATCACGATAGGAATTACAATAGGTTTATATTGTTTAATAATATGTGCCGTTCCCTTTCTAATTGGCTTAAAAGGTTTTGTAGTTCCCTGGGGGAAAGTAATTACCCAACCGTCTTTTAAAGCGGTCCCGATATTTTTAGTATCGTCAGGATTTACCTTTCGTTCAACTTCCTGCCCTTTTGCCCGCCAGGTTCGCTCTACACTAACGGCTCCCGCATAAGCCATAATTCGGGAAAGTAAACCGGCGTCCATGGTCTCTTTAGCAGCTACATAATAAATATTGAGTTTAGGCTGCCAAATGTATCCAACATTCTTTATAGAATCTACCCTACCGCTTAAGCTTGCATTAAAAACATGAAACATAGCGGTTACATCTGCAAAATAAGTTTGATGATTGGAAACAAAGAGTACATTGGTATAGGGTAGATTTTTAATAATTTCTGAACCTTCAATACTCAATTCGTTATAACCCCGATAACGGCGATGGGTCAACAATCCGAAAATACGGATAAGCCACTTTTTCAGAAATAAAATATGTCCAAACGGATTTCTTTTAAACAATCCCATAGTTTAAATTTCAGTTCTTACTTTCCTGTATACTTGTAGTTCGATTAGATTAGGAGAGAACACCTCACAAAACCTAAGGAAAAACAATTCAATTTTGACACAAACCGGGCACTATTTAAATCTCGATTATCGAGTAAAAATTAAGCCGGGCAAATATAGCAATTCTTAAATTTTAAAGGCTTTTTCTAAATATTTCTCGTATTTCACTCAACATCATACCTGTAGCACCCCAAACAATTTGTTCATTTAATTTAAATGCCGGTACAACCATTTTACTGGAATAACTAGTGCTTAATTCCTGATTTACAAAATTAGAATGATCCAGAAAATGATCCAGGTCTACCTCCAAAATACGCTCTACTTCGCTTTCCTGCGGAATTAAAGTTGGGGTTTTTTCCAGCAAACCTAAATAAGGTTGCACCCAAAAATTACTGGGCGGAATATACAATCGTGTTAATTCCCGAATCACTTCAATATTATTTCTGGGAATTCCAACTTCTTCTTCGGTTTCCCGCAATGCGGTTTGCTGCAGGTTATCGTCTTCAGGCTCTACACGGCCACCGGGAAAGCCTATTTGATTAGAATGCACCCCTTTATAAGTTTTCCTCAGAATTAGAACTAAATAAGTTTTTCCGAAATCATTTGGATAAAAAACAGCCATAACACCGGCTTCATTAGAATTAAGACTATTAATATCAAGATCTCTCATCTCTTCCCTACGATTACCCGGCACTAATTTATGATGCGCCTCTTCCCCCGGAAGGACAATTTTTTTTAATTTTGGTATCCTGTCTTTAAAATCCTGAAAATCCATGAAAATCTCGCTTTCTATATTTTATTTTTCCTTAATTCTTTTTTTTGCAAGTTGTGAAGATAAGGAAACTTCCAGTAAAAATACTTCGGAAAAGGCTTCAGCTAAAGAAGAAGTTACTCAAAAAACTTCCAAAATAGACTCCCTAAGAGCAAAATATAGTAAAGCTGACGAATCATCTTACCAAAGTGATTCTATTAAAAGCAACGAAGAATTTCCTATTGCCCAGGAAGAACTTATTCCTTTTTTAACCCAATATGGAAAAGAAAACCCTGAAACCCGGGTGAGAATTATTACCAGTTTTGGAAATATTGAGGTAGAATTATACAGGGATACACCACTACACCGGGCAAATTTTATAATGTTAGTTAAAGAAGGTTATTTTAACAGCACTTTTTTTCATAGAGTAGCGCCTGGCTTTGTGATACAGGGTGGGAATTCAGATAATACTGCTACTCCAAGAAAACGCTCAAATATCGGCAATTACCTAATCCCAAGTGAATTTGACGCAGGCCATAAACATTCTTACGGAGCTTTTTCAGCAGCAAAATATAGTGAGCAAAATGTGAGTAAAGCTTCTTCACCTTTTGAGTTTTTTATTGTTATCAAAGAAAATGGAACCCCGCACTTAAACAACGATCACACAGTTTTTGGACGTGTCACCAAAGGAATGGAGATCGCAGAAAAAATTGCCCAGGTTGAAACAGGCCAGTCAGAATGGCCTATAGACAATGTAGAGATGAACGTGGAAATAATTAATTAGGCGCGTTGGGTGTAATAATTATAATCGGTTATCACCTGCTCAATAAATTCGGTTGGTTTTTCTTCGGGCGTGGTCTCCAGTAATTGTGATAGTTTTTCTGATAAAGATAAAATAAGTCGGTGATTATGATTTCTTTTTGCCGTTTGATAAAGGTTTTTAATATCCTGTACATCGGCATCTTTTAAAATACTTACCTGGGGATATTTTGGCTGATAACCTTCTGGTATATCTACGGCCAAACTTCGGTTTAAATTGGTTCTGGGTTTTTCAGAAATTACAGTGGTTTTTGCAGCAAGATCGCCTAAACGCTGGCCTTTGCCGTTTAGCAAAATAGTCACAACAGCAATAGCGCCGCTACTAATAGAAATGTCTATAAATCGTAGCAACCACCTGATTAAATAATCAGCAAAAGCAGGCCGGCTGCCATCTAATTTCACCACTCTAATCTGTAATACTGCCTTACCGGGAGTTTGGCCATTATATAAGCTTTCCCATAATAAATAATATAATAATGAAGGTAAACCCATAACAAGGTAGTACACCCACTGCCCTGCCGCATCTAATCCTGTACCGGCAAGAGCCAGGGAACTTATAACCACATACAACCCAATAATAAAGATATCTACAATAAAAGCGAGGATGCGATCACCCACACTGGCAACATTCTGATTAATACTTATATTTTGAGCGGTTTCAATTTGAAAATTATCCATTTAATCTGTTTCTTTGAGTCATAATAGAAAAACCATGCGAGAGGCTGCTTTTGTGAAGCAAAATAAGGATAAATGGCTGAAGTTTGAAAGCCTGCTTCAAAATAAAAATAAGCTGCGGCCAGAGCGGCTTTCTAATATTTATATTGAAATAAGCGATCATTTAAGCTATTCAACAACATTTTATCCAAAAAGTAATACTACTACCTATTTAAATCAGTTAGCGGCTTCAGCACACCAAAAACTTTATAAAAATAAAAAGGAATCTCAAAATCGTTTTATCACGTTTTTCACTAAAGAATTTCCTTTATTCTTCTATAATTTTCAGAAACAATTACTACTTAGCTTTTTAATTTTCGCTCTTTTTTCAGCTGCGGGCGCTTTTTCAGCAGCTTCAGATCATACTTTCGTGAGAAGTATTTTAGGCGATGCTTATGTGAATATGACTTTGCAGAATATTGCTGAAGGCGATCCCATGGCGGTTTATAAAAAAATGAGTGAAACCGATATGTTCCTGGGAATTACAATAAATAATATTCGGGTCTCGCTAATGGCCTTTAGTATGGGAATCCTCGCAGGAATTGGTACGGTGTTTATCTTAATGCAAAACGCCGTAATGCTCGGGTCTTTTCAATATTTCTTTTATGATCAAGGCATACTTTGGGAATCGGCCAGAACAATCTGGATTCACGGTACTATTGAAATTTCTGTGATTATTATTGCCGGTTGCGCAGGACTGGTCGTGGGAAAAAGCATACTTTTCCCGGGAACTTACACTCGTCTAACCTCCTTTGTAAAGGGAGTTAAAAACGGACTTAAAATAGTGATTAGTACCATTCCATTTTTTATAGTCGCTGGATTCCTGGAAGGTTTTGTTACTCGGCAAACCCAAATGCCAGACTGGCTGGCGATTGTAATTATTAGCAGCTCCCTGGCATTAATTCTATTTTACTATATTTTTTACCCCATATTTTTACATAAAAAACAACAACTCCATGAAGCAGGATTACATTGATTTTAAGCAACAGCGGGAGCTGGGCGATATTATAAGCTATACGTTTAAATTTATTCGTGAAAATTATAAAGCCTATTTTACAAGTGTCATAAAGATTGCCTGGCCGGCGTTTCTGCTTTTAATCGCTGCCGTATCTTATTATTCGTATACCACGGTTGGCAATTCTTTAATGTTCAATCAGGATGGCGGGTTTTTTATCGGTTTTGGTTTATTAATGGTTGGATTACTCTTATATTTTTCGGTGATGAACGTGGCTGCATTTCATTTTATAAAATCTTATGTTAGCAATAGTGGAGAAGCCAGTCATCAGGAAGTTAAACAGGGCGTGAAAAAAGATTTAGGAAAAATGTTTGGTCTTGGTGCGATTACCTGGATCTTAATTTTTGCGGGACTTATAATCTTCATCATTCCTGGAATATATTTAAGTGTTCCGCTTAGTATAGCGGCCGCGGTGCTTGTTTTTAAAAGCGAAAGTATTGGCGGCAGTATTTCTGAAGGTTTTCACCTGGTAAAAGATAACTGGTGGATGAGTTTTATTAGCCTGTTTCTTATTTGGTTAATCGTGTATGTCATCAGCCTTATTTTTCAACTGCCGGTGCTAATTTATACTTTCGTAAAAATGTTTACAATTATGGAAGAAAATTCGGCTTCTTCAACAAATGTTGCCGAAGTATTTGACTGGGTTTATCTCACCTTAACCATAATTGCGTCTGCAATTCAATATCTTCTTTACGCCATTACGCCAATTGGGGTGGCTTTTGTTTATTATAATCTTAATGAAATAAAATACTTTACCGGCGCCTACGAAAGCATTGAAAATCTTGGTAAAAACGATTAATGATTAAAGTCTTTCTTCTTTTTTGTTTTATTTTCTTCGGAAACTTAATTCCGCAGGAACAAGCTATGAGTGATTCTACGGAAGTAGTTCAGAATTCTGCAAAAGAAAATCTGGAGAAAGCTAATTTTGATCCTGAAAAAATTGAAGCTTATAAAACTGATAAAGCATTTGATTATTTAGATAAAATTGAAGAGGATTCCTGGTGGACACGTTTAAAAAAATGGATCAACCTAAAATGGAATGCTTTTTTACAATGGCTTTTTGGCGATTACCAAACCAACGCATTTTGGAGCGCAGTACTCGCTACCCTACCTTATGTTTTATTAATTTTAGTACTTGGTTTAATCACCTGGCTTTTTATTCGCTTAAATCCTGGGAATGCTGTGATGGCTGAACCTCTTACTGGAAAAGTAAACTTTCAAAAGGAAGAAGATCTTGTTAAATCGGCTGATATTTCGTCTTTGATTCAAAAAGCTATTCAGCAGGAAAATTACCGTTTGGCGGTTCGTTATCTGTATTTAAAAAGCCTTCGTTTGCTAGATCAAAAAGAGCATATTTCATATCGATTTCAAAAAACCAACGAAGATTATATCAATGAAATAAGAGAAACTGAATTAAAAAGCCAATTCACCAAAATCACGCGTCTTTACGATTTTATCTGGTATGGGGATTTTGACCTTTCTAAATCGCGTTTTGAAAAAGTAAACCAGGAATTTTCGCAAATGGAAAACAGTTTAAAACCGGCAAATAATGGGTAAAACATCAAAACTGTTTTTCGGTTTTTTTCTGCTACTGGTTATTTTCCTAACCTACCTCGAGGCTACAGAACCGGAACCCGTAAACTGGACGCCAAGTTATATGAGTGACGATAAAATCCCACTGGGAAGTTTCGTTTTTTATGAAAGCTGGAAAAATACTGAAAACTATGAATTCGAAGAAATTAATATTCCGCCTTTTGAAAAACTAGCTGACAGCCTGGGCAATGGCACATATTTTTTCCTGAATAATTCAGTAGGTTTTGATCCAGATGAACTGGATAAAATACTGGAATGGGTTGCTGATGGAAATCAACTTTTTATTTCTGCCAGGGGTATTAGTGCAGGATTATTAGACACACTTCGGCTAGAAACCAGGGTTTTTATTCCTGAAAATGATCTAAGCTCTAAACCGCAATTAAATTTTGAAAATTTGGGTTTAAAAAGTAAATCTGGATTTAAATTTAAAAATGAATTTCCACCGCTTTATTTTCATTCAAAAGATAGTGCCGAAATTGAAATCCTGGGACAAATAAATATTCAGGGGAATGACAAAATCAAACAACCAAATTTTATAAGTTCTAAAATTGGAGACGGAAAAATCTACCTACACACCACCCCGGAAGCTTTTGGAAATTACTTTCTCCTTAGCGATAATAATTATGAATATGCTGAAAAAATTCTGGCATATATAAATAACGAAAACCCGGTGTTTTTAGATAATTATTATAAAGCAGGGAAAAGTTTCTACTCTTCTCCCCTATATATTCTGTTAAGCGATAACCGATTGAAATGGGCCTATTATTTTCTACTGGCAGGCAGTATCTTATTTATTATTTTTGAAGGGAAAAGAAAACAACGGGCAATTCCGGTTGTAAATCCTTTAAAAAATCAGAGCTACGAATATGCTAAAACTGTAGGTGATCTTTATCTGGAAGAAAAGGAATACCAGGAATTGATCACGAAAAAAATCAATTTATTTTTAGAATATATCAGGACTAATTATAAAATTTCAACTAAAACCATAGACGAAGAATTCCATACCTTACTTGCAGCTAAATCTGGAAACAGTGTGGCTTCAGGAAAGGAACTTTTTAATAAAATGGAAGAATTCTCTAACAATACCACGGCTGGAAAAAGCGAATTTTTTAAACTTTCTGAGGCTATAAACAATTATAAATCAAATTCGAATGGAAAACCACGAAAATAAAGAAACCGAATCGCTTAATTTTGATAGTAGAATTCCCTTAGACGACCTAAAAGAAGCCGTTTCGAGATTAAAAAATCAGCTGTCTAAAGTCATTGTTGGTCAAAACGATTTTGTAGAATTATTAATTGCCGGTTTGCTTTCTAACGGTCACGTTCTAATTGAAGGTGTTCCCGGAGTTGCCAAAACTTTAACCGCTAAATTATTCGCAAAAAGTTTAGATACTAACTTTAGCCGAATTCAATTTACACCAGATCTTATGCCGAGTGATGTTTTAGGAACTTCGGTCTTAAATGCGCAAAAAGGCGAATTTGAATTTAAACCAGGTCCTATTTTTTCCAATATTATTTTAATAGACGAAATTAACCGTGCCCCGGCTAAAACCCAGGCTGCATTGTTTGAAGTGATGGAAGAACGGCAAATCACCATAGACGGTGTTCAACATGATCTTGATGCTCCATTCATGGTTCTCGCCACTCAAAACCCTATTGAGCAGGAAGGAACTTACGCTTTGCCCGAAGCACAATTAGACCGGTTTTTATTTAAAATTCAGGTAGATTACCCCGGTCTAGAAGACGAAGTAGATATTCTAAAAACCCACCACGAACGCAAAGGCTCGCTCCCAATTTCACAAATTGAAGCGGTTTTAAATCCTGAAAATCTAAACGAACTAAAAAACCAGATCCAGGAAATTATCGTCGAAGAAAAACTGATGCATTATATTGCCAGTATTGTGGGTAAAACAAGAAATCATTCTCATATTTATCTTGGTGCTTCTCCCCGGGCATCTATCGCGGTAATGAATGCATCAAAAGCTTTTGCCGCTATTAACGGCAGAGATTTTGTAATTCCGGAAGATATTAAAAAAGCCCTTAATCCTGTTTTAGCTCACCGATTAATTATTAGTCCCGATCGTGAAATGGAAGGAATTACTACCAAAGAAGTAATAGAAATGATCTCGCAATCTGTAGAAATTCCACGTTAGTGCTCAACTTCTTTAAATCCTTATATTTAAACCAACGGTTTTTTTATGCGATATCCGGCATCGCTGTGCTTTTTCTATTTTCTTATTTTATTGACTTTCTTTTCGGAATAACCTGGATCTTAAGCCTCCTGCTTTTATTTTTATTTCTTGCCGATTTGGTGAGTCTTTATAAGAAAAACAAGATAAATGCCGAAAGAATACTTCCGCAGAAATTCTCGAATTCCGATGAAAACGAAGTAGAAATAATTCTGGAAAATAATTACGGATTTTCTGTTAATGCTGAAATTATAGATGAAATTCCCATACAATTTCAGAAGCGGGATTTTTTAAAGAAGCTAAAAATTCCAGCCGGTGCTACTGAAAAGTTCAGCTATTTTTTAAGACCGGTGAAGCGCGGTGAATATTTCTTCGGAAAACTGAATATTTACACGTTTACTAAAATTGGATTGGTAAAAAGAAGGTCAGTTTTTGGGAACAAGCAAATGCTAAAAGTATATCCCTCTTTTATCCAAATGAAAAAACTGGATTTTTTAGCTATAGATAACCGTTTATCCCAATCTGGCTTAAAAAAAATACGCCGAATTGGACATACTATGGAATTTGAGCAAATTAAGGAGTACGTGCCGGGAGACGATGTGCGAACCATAAACTGGAAAGCCACCGCCAAACAAGGTGATCTCATGGTGAATCAGTTTCAGGATGAAAAAGCACAGCCAATTTATTCTATAATAGATACCGGCCGAGTGATGAAAATGCCTTTTAATAGCTTGAGTTTACTTGATTATGCAATTAACAGTAGCCTGGCTTTTTCTAATATCGCACTAAAGAAAAAGGATAAAGTTGGTTTAATTTCTTTTTCATCGAAAATTGAAAGTATCCTAAAGGCAAACGCAAAATTGAGCCAGTTGCAACTAATAATGGAACGCCTGTATAATATCAACACGCAATTCCCAGATTCAGATTTTAGTATGCTTTACAGCAATTTGCGTAAAAAAATTACACAGCGGAGCTTACTATTGTTATACACCAATTTTGAGCATATTTCAGCTTTAAAAAGGCAGCTTCCTTATTTAAAAGCAATTAATAAAAAACATGTTTTAGTCGTGATTTTCTTTGAAAATACCGAGATGGATAAAATTGTAGAAAGTAATCCAGATAATACAACAGATATGGCTCACCAGGTAATTGCAGAAAGCTTTGTGCACGATAAAAAACTAATGGCAGCTGAATTGCGAAAACACGGCATTAATACATTACTCACTAAACCCAAAGATTTAAGTATTAATACCATTAATAAGTACCTGGAAATTAAAGCCCGTGGGATACTCTAAATTCCTGAATTTTCAGCACTTCATTCCTCATCAAAGTTTATTCGTTAGTTGAACAAGCATATTACATTGCAAGTTACTTTTTAGACTAGAAAAGAATGCACTTAAAAGTAAGCATGAAATTAATTTTCCGAAGTAAATTCCAGTCAATTTTAAATAGATAAAATCATATTAAATTTAAATTAGAATAGAAAAAACTAATACATTTGTAGTAACAATAAGGCTTCAATTTTATGACTATTACTCAACTGCATTATGTGTTGGCCGTTGCCGAACATAAAAATTTCACTAAAGCAGCGCAAAAGGTTTTTGTAACCCAGCCTACGCTAAGTATGCAAATACAAAAACTGGAAGAAGAACTGGACGTACAGATCTTTGACAGAACAAAAAAACCTATTCAGCTTACTGAAACGGGACAAAAGATCGTGCAACAAGCCAGGAATATTGTAAATGAAAGTGACCGAATTAAAGATATTGTAGATCAACAAAAAGGTTTTGTAGGCGGCGTTTTTAAATTAGGTGTAATTCCAACGGTTATGCCTACTTTATTACCGATGTTTATTAATAATTTTATCAAAAAATATCCTAAAGTAAAGCTCAAGATAGAAGAGTTAAATACCGAAGCTATTATTGAACGTTTGCGAGAAGGACATTTAGACGCTGCGATTGCTGCTACTCCTTTAGAATTACAGGGAATTAAAGAAAGTGTTCTTTACTATGAGCCTTTTGTAGGTTATATTCCAAATATGCACCGACTCCATAATAATGAAAAGATTGAAGTTAATGATCTTGATATTGATGACATGCTGCTCTTAGAAGACGGGCATTGTTTTAAGGATGGAATTATAAACCTCTGTAAATCTTCCAGAAGTTATGATGAAGACCATTTTCAACTGGAAAGCGGAAGTTTTGAAACTTTAATAAAATTGGCCAATGAAGGTCTTGGAATGACGCTTCTACCCTATTTACACACACTGGATATCAAAGATTCTGAAAAGAAAAATTTAAGAATGTTTAAAGATCCTGTACCCGCGAGAGAGGTTAGTCTTATCTACAACCGCAGCGAATTAAAAATGCAAATTATTGAAGCAATAAGAAGTACCATAGCTGGTGTAGTTAAAGGAGCTATTGCTTTTCATAATGTAAATATTATAAGCCCTTTAAACAAGAAAAAAGAGTTTCAGGAATAATGAGAATCAGTGAGATTCAATAAAAAAAGCGGCCCGAAAGCCGCTTTTTTTTATGTATTTAAAAGAATTAAACATTGGTTAAGTTCCGGATTTTGGCGTGTTAAGGCTATTATCCAGATACGAAGTTCCTCTATCTCATGAGGTAAAAGTCGCTGAAGTGCTTTTTTCACTTCTCTGCAAAACAGGCTTGGATCAAAACTGACTTTATCAAGAACAGTTTTGGTGTATTCAAACATCGCTCGCGCCATAATTTGAAGGATTTAAATTAGAAGTTAGTTTATAAAAAGAGTAGAGATTTATAATAGGCTATAGTGTTTTTTAAAACCTCCTAAATATACTAAAATATTCTCGATCCATTTATAATTCACAACTGTTTAACACATCTAAAATCTGCGATCTCCACTAATCACATCTCCCAAACCGCCAAGGATGCTTCCTTCCCCTTTATCTTTGCCTCCACCCTGAGGTGCCGCCTGCCAAATTCGGTTCGCCAATCGGCTAAAAGGTAGGGATTGCACGTACACGGTTCCCGGGCCGGTAAGTGTTGCGAAAAATAATCCTTCACCACCAAAAATGGTATTTTTTATTCCACCTACAAATTCAATATCATAATTTATATCCTGGGTAAACCCAATAATACAACCTGTATCAATTTTCAATTTTTCTCCGGGAGATAATTCTTTTCTAGCCATAGTACCGCCGGCGTGAACAAAAGCCATCCCATCACCTTCCAGCTTTTGCATAATAAAGCCTTCACCACCAAAAAATCCGCGGCCTAGTTTTCTACTAAATTCCATCCCAACTGAAACCCCCTTCGCCGCACACAAAAAAGCATCTTTCTGGCAAATAAATTTGTTGCCATAACGGGTAAGATCTATAGGAATAATTTTACCGGGATAAGGTGAAGCAAAACTAATACGCTTTTTCCCCTGAATTTCATTGCTGAAAATTGTCATAAAAAGGCTTTCCCCGGTAAGTAAACGTTTTCCGGCTCCCAAAACTCTACCCAGAAAACCTTCATTTTCTTTAGAACCATCGCCAAAAATTGTGTCCATTCTAATCCCGTCATCCATCATCATAAAATTGCCTGCTTCAGCAATTACGGCTTCCTTAGGGTCTAGTTCCAATTCTACATATTGCATCTCTTCCCCAAATATCTGGTAATCTATTTCATGTGCATTCATAATTTTTGTTTTGCTCTTATGGTCCATTCAAATTCAAAAACGGCTACCTGCTCGCCGGTTTCGTTTATTCCGGTAGATTTCATCCAAAAGGTTTGTCCTTCTCCGGTTGTAAGAGTTTCTTTTATAGCTTCATCTATTAAATGACCATCGTAACAATAAAAGCTGATCTTTCCTGTAGCTTTTTTGGTGAATTTAGCACGGTTTTGAGCCACTAACATAGAAATCTTTCTATTACATTTCTGAATTTTCCCCATCACTAAAGCTCCGGTACTTAATTCTGCTGCCATAGCCTGCACGGCAAAATACATACTTTTAAAAGGATTCTGATTAATCCAGGTATGCTTTACAGTAACCTTACAGGTATTTTCTTCAAATTCGTTTACCCGAACGCCGCAAAGCCAGGCGCTAGGTAGTTTTAGCATTAGAAATTTATTGAGTTTGCTTTTATTTAATGTCATTATAAAGGGTTTGTTTTTATTAAATGTATTCAATTTAATTAATATGACTTCAGAAATTATTTCATAAAAATATGTTAAATTTTAGTACTATGCTTTGCAAAATACCTTCTTTTAGATATATATTTGTAATATAAATTATTAGGTTATGAACTCAAATATAGTAAAAGAAGAAAAAACACTGGCCACGATCTTACATTTATCGGTCTTTAGCAAGTTTATTATTCCATTTGGGAATTTTATTTTTCCGCTAATATTATGGCTTACTAAAAAGGAAAAACCATTTATAGATGATCACGGCAGAAGAGCAATTAATTTCCAGATTAGTCTCTTTTTATATACCGTTTTGATAGTGGCTACAGGAATTGCTATTATTCTTTTCCAGGCAATACGTTTAGATGCGCAGTTTCCTTTTGTAATAGGACCCGATCAATTTTATATAGACGAAATGGGACAGGCTATTTCTATAGTCATCACTATTACTGTATTTGCCATTCTACTCTCTGCCTTATTTATTCTTGAACTTTTTGCAGTAATAAGCGCGAGTATAAAAGCCAGTAATGGAGAAAATTACTCTTTTCCTTTAAGTATTAATTTTATTGGAAAAAATTCAGATCATCATCATATTAACCATCAACAATCAAAAAATGAACAGTTTAACAACCCTCAAAATCAAACGCTATGAAGATAGAAAACACCAAGGCTCAAATGCGTAAAGGTGTTCTGGAGTACTGTATTCTTTCGGTATTAAAAGACGAAGATGCGTATGTAGCAGAAATACTGGACACCCTTAAAGACGCCAAATTACTGGTGGTTGAAGGCACTATTTATCCTTTATTAACCAGGTTAAAGAATGCAGGATTACTCAGTTATCGCTGGGAAGAATCTAGCAGCGGACCACCAAGAAAATATTATGGCCTTACCGATACCGGCAAACTCTTTCTAAAAGAACTTACCGGTACATGGAACGAACTCCAAACCGCTGTAAATGTTGTAACCAATCAAAAAAACAGGAATCATGAATAAGACAGTAAATATAAACCTTGCCGGTGTATTCTTTCATATAGACGAAGACGCATATGCCAAATTGCAGCACTATCTTGATGCCATAAAACGCTCTTTCACTAATACCCAGGGTAAAGATGAAATTATAGCAGATATTGAAGCTCGTATTGCTGAATTGTTCAATGAGAAGAAAAAAGACGACCGCCAGGTTATCGGCTTGAAAGAAGTTGAAGAAGTAATCGCTATCATGGGGCAACCCGAAGATTATATGGTAGATGAAGAGATCTTTGAAGATGAACCAGAATATACAAAAACCACAAAGTCTTCATCAGGAAAACAATTATTTAGGGATACCGAACATTCTTATGTAGGAGGTGTTTCTTCTGGACTGGGACATTATTTAGGGATAGATTTTATTTGGGTACGTATACTTTGGATATTACTTACCGTTTTTTCCAGTGGTGCGTTTATTCTTATTTACATTGCCCTTTGGATCTTTGTACCAGAAGCTAAAACTACGGCCGATAAACTCGCAATGCGTGGTGAGGAGGTAACCATTAGTAATATTGAAAAAAAGATTCGTGAGGGTTTTGATAATGTTACCGGGAAGGTGAAGGATGTAGATTACCAGAAATACGGTAACCAAGCTAAAACCGGTGCAACCTCTGCAGCTACAGCGATAGGTGATGTCATCACATTTATCTTAAAGGTTTTTGTAAAATTAATTGGAATTCTACTAGTTCTTGTTGCTGGTTCTGCACTCATAGGTCTATTCATTGGAATGTTTACCGTAGGTACATTTGGACTTATAGATGCACCCTGGAGTAGTTATGTAGATATGGCCGTTAGTGGAGCACCACTATGGTTATTATGGCTCTTGAGTTTCTTATTAGTGGGTATCCCCTTTTTCTTCCTATTCATACTAGGATTAAAAATCCTGGTAGGTCGTTTAAGGTCTATTGGAACTCCGGCAAAACTGGTTTTACTGGGACTTTGGTTGTTGGCACTCATCGGTGCGGCGGTAATAGGAATTCAGCAAGCCACCCATCGCGCTTTTGATGGTGAGCAGGTTAATT
This sequence comes from Salegentibacter sp. Hel_I_6, assembly GCF_000745315.1. Taxonomy (NCBI): domain Bacteria; kingdom Pseudomonadati; phylum Bacteroidota; class Flavobacteriia; order Flavobacteriales; family Flavobacteriaceae; genus Salegentibacter; species Salegentibacter sp. Hel_I_6. Next base: position 456,902 of record NZ_JQNQ01000001.1, read on the forward strand.
TAGAAACGCTCCCCATAACAGCAAATGATACGTTATACTTGGGAATGCAGGGAAATTCCAGTTTTTCATCAAGTATTTACAGAAGTACCGATTTTAAAATTAAATATGACGATAATGATCAAAAGGTTCTCTATAGTTCTAATGTTCGTTTAATTGTGAAACCAACCAAAGATTCCCTTGCTAAACTGGAAATAGTAAAGTCGGCGGAAGGTAAAGATTACAAAGAAGCAAAAGAACGTGCTCAAAATATAGATTACGGCACCAGTTTCAGCGGAAATGAATTATTACTGAATAGTTTTTTCATATCAGCCACAAAGTATAAGTACCGTGACCAAAAGGTGAAACTTACTCTATATCTACCCGAGGGAACTACCTTATTTGCTGATGAAAATACCAATAGTTTTCATCGAAATACTGATTATTGGGGAGATATTTTAATAGATGGTGACGAAGAAAAATTCTTAAAGATTACTGAAGATGGAGCCATTTGTGAAGATTGCCCAATTGAGGAATGGGATAGTGAGAGTGAAGATGAATGGAATGAAGATGGGGATTTTAATGCGAGAATTAATTCCGGTGATGAAGAAGTGAATATTCAAATTAATCGGCGAGGTGTAACGGTAGATAAAAAACCGGTAGAAAATAATTATAAAGATGAGAGGAATGAAAATGAGGAGTTATGATACAAATTATCTTACAATTACTGCTGGTAGTCTTTCCGTTAGGAGAGCCAGTGGTTGAAAACGATGACCTGGTTAAAGAATACATAGAATGTCATAAAGTATTAGCCAAAAAATGTGTGGTAGCTACCTACGAATGCTAACCAACTCTTAAAGCCTCCAAAATGGGGGCTTTTTAGTATATTTGTGATAAACACTCATTTTATATGAAAAAAATAATACTCTTACTAAGCATCCTAATGGCTTTTAGCTGTGGCGCAAAAAAAGTAAAAGGAAGCCGAAATGTAACTACTGAAAAAACACGCTTATTAGATTTCCATAGTATAGACATAGCTGGTGATTTTGAAGTAACCCTCAAAAAAGGATCTACCGGAATGATCGAGGTTGAAGCCGATGATAATTTGCACCGTATTATAAGAGGTGAAGTGGTAGACCAGGTTTTATACTTAAAACCGACTAAAAAAATAGGAAAAAGTAAATCTCAGGAAATTACAATTACCTTTCCTGAGAACCTTCAAAACATAACGGTTTCAGAAAATATTGAACTCGCATCAGCCGAGGAACTGTATACAGAAAATCTCAAAATTACAACAGCGGACGACGCTGAAGTTTATCTCACTATAACTGCCACTAAATTTGACCTTTTTAATGGTGGAAAGTCTGATGTAGAATTAAACCTTACTGCAGAAGATGCATATTTTCAATTGAACGAATCTAGTGAGATTAAAGCCCTGGTAAACGCACCAAAATTCAAGGTTGATATTTATGAGAAAGCCAAAGCTAGAATCGAAGGAGAAGTAGACGATTTACAACTACGCTCAGAACATTCTACCAAATTTGATGGTAGAAGATTAACTGCGCGAACCGCAGTCGTAACAGCTGAAGGTAAATCTAAAAACGAGCTTGAAGTACTGGAAACACTCACACTAACTGCTAAAAATAGAAGTGAAATAGAACTTTATGGAAATCCAAAAGTCAATTTGGAAGAATTTTCAGAAAAAGCGGTACTCGCGAAAAAGGATTAATATTTTTCGCTACATTTAATCTACTAATCAAAACACCTTTTACTATGAAAATTGCCTTAAAATCAATATTGCTAATCCTGGCGTTAAGCCTAAGTTTTGTATCCTGTAGAGAACAAGAAGAAGAAAAATCGGAAATTGAACAATTGGCCGAAGAAGAAGATGCAAAAGTTAAAGTGAAGGATAACAAGGTTAAAGTAAAAACTGACGATAAGAAAATCAAGATCAAGGAAGATGACGGCGAAGTGAAGAAAAAAGTAAAAATTGATAATGACGATAACTAATTAGATTAGCACTATCAATTCTCAAAAAGTGAGTCAAATCTAAAAATTGTTTTAAAAGTCCCGTTTTTCGGGACTTTTTTATTGGTATTTAGTATCTTAAATTAAAATTATAGATATGCATAGAAAAGAGATATATACCTCAGGAAAAGAGCTTCGGGAAGCCGAGAAAGTTTTGGTTTTAATTCACGGTCGGGGTGGAAATGCTAAAGAATTCCTCTCGCTGGGCAATCATTTAAACACCACAGATTTTGCCATTCTTGCGCCACAAGCCACCGATTTCACCTGGTACCCAAATTCATTTATGGCTGCGGTTTCCCAAAATGAACCGGAATATTCTTCAGCCATAGCAATTTTAGATGAATTATTAGCCGATATTAAAGAAACAGGAATTGCATCAGAAAATATTTACTTTGCAGGATTCTCCCAGGGAGCTTGCCTAACGCTGGAATTTGTTGCCAGAAATGCTCAAAGATTTGGCGGGGTGGCAGCATTTACCGGAGGTCTAATTGGCGATAAACTTTATACCGAAAATTATTCGGGAGATTTTAATGGAACTCCGATTTTTATAGGTACCGGAGATCCAGATGCTCACGTGCCAGTAAAGCGTGTAGAAGATTCTGCTGAAATTTTAAGGGATATGAATGCAAATGTTGAAGTAAAAGTTTATAAAAACAGACCGCATTCAATTTCTGAAGATGAACTAAATCTAGCCAACAAACACATATTTAACTAGAAGCAATTAATATTATGCGAAGCATTAAAAAAATACATACCGCGGTAAATTCACCCATCGCCGATCTTATAACCTACCGCGCCCTACCAACTAATTCAATAGATCATATAGATCCGTTTTTATTTCTCAATCATCACGGCTACCAGGAATATGCTGAGAATAATAACGGGCTCCCGTTTGGCCCTCACCCCCACCGCGGATTTGAAACGGTTACTTTTATTTTAAAGGGCGATTTAACGCATAAAGACAGTAGCGGGTTTGAAAGTGTGATTAAAGCCGGTGGCGTGCAATGGATGACTGCAGGAAAAGGCCTTATTCACGCTGAAGTTTCTTCAGATGAGTTCAAGAAAAAAGGCGGTGAGCTGGAAATTCTTCAGCTTTGGGTAAACTTGCCGGCAAAACATAAAATGACTGAACCCAATTATACAGGTTTACAAAAAGAAAATATTCCGCAGTTAAGTTTAGATGAAGGGAAAGTAAAATTAGCTGTAGTTTCAGGAAATTGGGAGGATAAAAAAGGTGCTTTTGATCCATTGAATGATATACAGATGGCTACTGTAAATTTTGCTGAAGGCGGTAAATATTCCGTTGAAATCACTTCAGAAAGAAATATTTTCTTCTATGTAGTAAAAGGTAAGGTGAAGGTAAACGGGGAAGAAGCCAAAATTCATAATTTAGTTGAATTCAATAATGAAGGAGACAAAATAGAAATTGAAGCCCTGGAAGAAAGTATTTTGCTTTTAGGCCACGCTGCGCCTTTTAACGAACCAATAGTTGCGCAGGGACCTTTTGTAATGAATAGCCAGGAGGAAATTCAGCAGGCATTTCAGGATTATCAAAACGGTGAGTTTGGAAATTGGAATGGATAATAAGAAATATTCAGTATAAAAAAACCTCCTTAGCGCAAACTAAGGAGGTTTTTATTTATGATAAATTAGGGATTCCCAATTTCGTGGGAATAAAATTACTTCCCTTCCATTTTATCTTTTAAAGCTTGAAGATCTGCATTAACATCACCAATAGTGGTTTTGTCATTGTTTTGCGAAGCTGCTTTTTTAGCGGCTTGCTTAACGATTTGCTGCTCTTCTTCTTTGTGAATAGCCATATGTGAAGCTACCACTCTTTTGAATTCTTTATTGAATTCAATGATCTGAAACTCTGCAGATTCACCTTTAGTTAATTTGTTTCCGTCTTCTTTTTCAAGATGTCTGGTTGGAACAAATGCAGTGATATCTTCGTTAAAGTCTATGGTAGCACCTTTGTCTACGATCTCTGCAATCTCTGCGGTATGTTTAGTACCAACAGCGAACTCAGTTTCGTATTTATCCCAAGGGTTGTCCTCAACCTGCTTGTGACCAAGGCTCAACTTACGACCATCAACGTCTAATTCAAGAACTACAACCTCAAGCTCATCACCTACGTTAGTAAATTCTGATGGGTGCTTGATTTTCTTAGTCCAGGAAAGATCAGAGATATAGATAAGTCCGTCAATTCCTTCTTCTAATTCTACGAATACCCCAAAGTTAGTGAAGTTACGTACAATTCCTTTATGTTTAGAACCAACAGGATATTTAGTAGTAATATCTGTCCATGGGTCTGGAGTTAATTGCTTAATTCCAAGAGACATTTTACGGTCTTCACGATCTAAAGTTAAGATTTGAGCTTCAACCTCATCTCCAACATTTACGAAATCCTGGGCTGAACGCAAGTGCGTGCTCCATGACATTTCAGAAACGTGGATAAGACCTTCAACACCATCGGCAACTTCAATAAATGCACCGTAATCTGCGATTACAACTACTTTACCTTTTACCTTGTCTCCAACCTTAAGGTTTTCGTCAAGAGCTTCCCATGGGTGTTTGCTTAATTGCTTAAGACCAAGTTGGATTCTTGTTTTAGCTTCATCAAAGTCAAGAATTACCACGTTTAGTTTTTGATCAAGTTCAACGATCTCATTTGGATGGTTGATACGAGACCAGCTAAGGTCGGTAATGTGAACAAGTCCGTCAACTCCTCCAAGGTCAACAAATACTCCGTAAGAAGTGATGTTTTTAACAGTACCTTCAAGTACCTGACCTTTTTCAAGCTGACCGATAATTTCTTTCTTCTGTTCTTCGATATCGGCTTCAATAAGCGCTTTGTGAGAAACCACAACGTTTTTGAATTCGTGGTTGATTTTCACAACTTTGAATTCCATTGTTTTTCCAACATAAGCATCGTAATCACGGATAGGCTTCACGTCTATTTGAGAACCTGGCAAGAATGCCTCAATTCCAAATACATCTACGATCATACCACCTTTAGTTCTGCACTTAACAAAACCGTTTACGATAAGACTTTCGTCGTGAGCTTTGTTCACACGATCCCAGGCCTGAATTACACGAGCTTTACGGTGAGAAAGGATTAATTGTCCTGTTGAATCTTCACGAACGTCGATCAAAACCTCAACGTCGTCTCCAACTTTAAGATCTGGATTGTAACGAAATTCGTTAAGGGAAATAACGCCTTCACTTTTTGCGTTAATGTCTATAATTGCATCACGATCTGTAATATTAATTACTTTTCCTGTTACAACTTCGTCATTTAAAGTGTCTACGAAATTCTCTGCAACTAATTTCTCAAATTCTTCTAACTTCTCATCATCAATAGGGTCAATTCCCTCTTCATAATTGTGCCAGTTAAATTCTTCAAGAAATTTCTCAGGGTTTTCCTGTTGCTCAGAAGGAGCAGGTTGCGATGAAGTAGCCATTCCAGCTACCGGTTGAACTTCAAGATTTTCGTCCTGAACGTCCTGGTTTTTTTTGTCTTCAGCCATTGCTGATAAAAAATTTGTATCCTGTATTCTTCGGAAAAATTAAGCAAATAAAACACAGAAGTAGTTATGGTTTTGATTTCCAGCCCCTTTTGAATTTCCGATTCTTCGCCAAAAAGGGCTGCAAAAATACAACTTATTTTTCTTTTCTCAAACCCTAATTAGTTTTAAAACAGAATGCTTAATCTTCAATTTTATCTTTGGCCAGTTTTAATACTTTTTCAAACTGTTCGTCCAGATTCATATCTGAATTATCAATCTCTATAGCATCTTCAGCTTTTACTAAAGGAGAGTCTTCGCGGGTGGTATCCAGGTAATCACGTTCTTTAACGTTAGCAAGTACATCTTCATATTTAACCTCATCTCCACGGCCCTTCAATTCGTCATACCTGCGTTCTGCACGTTTTTCGGTAGAAGCGGTCATAAATAACTTCAAATCGGCGTCAGGAAAAACAACGGTTCCAATATCACGGCCATCCATCACTACTGCTTTATTTTTGCCAATTTCCTGCTGAATTTTAACCAACATTTTTCTTACTTCTGGAATTGCAGCAACTTTACTTACCTGTTGGGAAACTTCCATCAACCTGATTTCCTTTTCAACATTCTCATTATTTAAATGAACTTCTCCATAACCTACCTCTTCATTAAAAACAAAACTGATATTAATAAATGGTAAATGTCTTAAGATGGCCTCCTCGTCAAAATGTGTATCACTAACCAACATTTTACGCATTAGGTATAAAGTCACTGCACGATACATCGCACCGGTATCTACATAAACATAGCCTAGCTCGGCTGCAAGTTGTTTAGCCACTGTACTTTTTCCGGTGGAAGAATACCCGTCTATAGCAATCGTTATTTTCTTACTCATAATTAATTTTCTGTATGGATGGCAAAATTAGGCAAAGCTTTACTTTCCCTGAAACTTTGGCTGTAAATTAAAAAAAGCTGTCTAAAAAGCCTTTTGTTGGACGTCATTCTGTCCCGAAGCTTCAGGATTATTTCAGAATCTAAGAAAATGAGAATTAATCTCATGTTAGAACCTGAAACCAGTTCAGGTTGACGACAACTGGACTTTCCAGACAGCTTCTATATTGATTAAAGCGTCTTGGCGTTTTTCACCTTTTGCTTGGTGATCGCAATATCTATAACCTCACTCATTTCATTTACATAATGAAAGGTAAGTCCTTTTACATAATCTGATTTTATTTCTTTTATATCACGCTCATTCTCTTTACAAAGAATAATCTCTTTGATACGAGCACGTTTAGCGGCAAGAATTTTTTCTTTGATTCCGCCAACTGGAAGCACTTTACCTCTTAAGGTAATTTCTCCAGTCATCGCGATGCTTTTCTTTACTTTGCGTTGCGTAAATAAAGAAACTAAAGAAGTAAGCATTGTAATACCCGCACTAGGACCATCCTTTGGAGTTGCACCTTCCGGCACGTGAATATGAACATTGTATTTTTCAAATATGGAAGGATCTAAACCAAGTTCTTCGGCGTTAGATTTCATATATTCCATCGCAATAGTAGCCGATTCTTTCATTACTTTTCCAAGATTCCCGGTAATATTCAGATTACCTTTTCCTTTAGAAAGTATCGATTCAATAAATAGAATATCTCCTCCAACCTGGGTCCAGGCTAAACCTGTCACCACACCGGCAACTTCATTATTTTCGTATTTATCACGCTCTAATTTAGGACTTCCTAATACTTCAATAATATCTTCATTAGTCACTTTGATATTATATTCTTCTTCCATTGCAATGTTTTTGGCCGCGTGACGCACCATTTTTGCAATTTGTTTTTCCAATCCGCGAACTCCAGATTCTCTTGTATAACCTTCAACAATTTTTTCCAATTGAGGTTTGGCTATTTTTATATGCTCTTTTGTAAGGCCGTGTTCTTTTAATTGCTTAGGAAGCAAGTGCTGCTTCGCAATCTCTACTTTCTCTTCTATGGTATAACCGGTAACGTTTATAATTTCCATACGATCCCTAAGTGCCGGCTGAATGGTACTTAAAGTATTTGCCGTAGCTACAAACATCACTTTAGAAAGGTCAAAGCCCATTTCTAAAAAGTTATCGTGGAACTCACTATTTTGCTCGGGATCCAAAACTTCCAACAATGCTGAAGAAGGATCACCGGCATGCCCCATACTCAATTTATCAATTTCATCTAAAACAAAAACCGGGTTACTAGTCCCTGCTTTTTTAAGCGATTGAATTATTCTACCGGGCATTGCACCGATATAAGTTTTCCTGTGCCCACGTATTTCTGCTTCATCGCGCAATCCCCCAAGAGAAACTCTTACGTATTCACGCCCTAAAGCTTCTGCCATAGATTTACCCAGCGAAGTCTTACCAACCCCAGGGGGTCCATAAAGACAAAGAATTGGAGACTTCATATCATTACGCAGTTTCAATACTGCTAGATATTCTATAATTCGGCGTTTTACATCGTCTAAACCATAGTGGTCACGATCTAAAATTTTCATCGCTCTTTTTAAATCGAATTTATCCTTACTAAATTCATTCCAGGGAAGATCCAGAAATAAATCCAGGTAATTTCGCTGAATAGAATATTCAGCAACCTGAGGGTTCATCCGCTGCATTTTGGAAATTTCCTTATCAAAATGTTTCTGTACTTTTTCGCCCCACTTTTTCTTCTTGGCGCGCAATTTCATTTCTTCTAATTCATCTTCATGAGAAACACCGCCAAGTTCTTCCTGGATGGTTTTCATTTGCTGATGAAGAAAATATTCACGCTGCTGCTGGCTCATATCACTCTGCACCTTACTCTGAATATCGTTTTTAAGTTCCAGTTTCTGAAACTCCATATTCATATGGCGCAAAGTAGCCAGGGCGCGATCTTTAAGATCGTTAGTTTCCAACAATTTCTGCTTGTCTTCTACCGCCAGGTTCATATTAGAAGAAACAAAATTGATAAGAAAAGAAGAGCTTTCTATATTCTTAATAGCAAAAGAAGCTTCACTGGGAATATTAGGACTTCCCTTTATAATTTGTAACGCAAGTTCTTTTATAGAATCTATAATCGCGGGAAATTCTTTATTATCCAATTCTGGTCTGGATTCCGAAACTTCCTTAATACTCGCCGTTAAGTAAGGTTCTTCCTTAACAATCTCATCTATTTCAAATCGTTTTTTCCCCTGAATAATTACTGTAGTATTTCCGTCTGGCATTTTTAGAACCCTAAGAATACGCGCAACAACTCCGGTGGAATAAATATCGTTGGCTGAAGGGTTTTCTACCTCCTCATCTTTTTGAGCAACAACACCAATTATCTTAGAATCATTGTTCGCTTCATTTATCAATTTAATAGAAGTATCTCTTCCAGCAGTAATAGGAATTACTACTCCAGGAAATAATACCGTATTTCTCAAAGGAAGTATAGGCAAAGTTTCGGGCAATTCCTCCCGGTTTATTTCTTCTTCATCTTCAGGGGTCATTAAAGGGATTAAATCGGCATCCTGGTCTATATCCTGCAATGACAAACTGTCAAAACTCGTCAATTTAGTTTTCGTCATAATTTATTTTAAGTCAAACTGTCACAAACAGCTTGAGGTTCTTAATCTTTTCTTTTTCAATAAAGCCTTAAGCCCAGTAATCTAGGCAGCTTTTTGTGCAATTTCATTTAGAAGTAGTCAATTCCTGTGCCACCATCTTTTTCAGATTTTTTTTCTGAAAAGTGTAACAAACCCAAATCAAAGCTATCTTTAGTTATAGAAACAAGATAGTTTTTTATTGACACCAACCATCACACATATTAATGATCTTGTTGCGCGTTGCCGAAAAGGCGATCAGCGTGCACAAATGGAAGTTTACGAACGCTACTATAAAGCAATGTTCAACACTTCCCTACGCATTGTGAACGATACCGCTGAAGCTGAAGACATTATGCAGGAAGCCTTTTTGAAAGCTTTTTCTAAAATAGATAGTTTTCAGGGAACTGCAACTTTTGGCGCGTGGCTAAAAAGAATTGTGGTAAACCTAAGTATTAATGCCTTTAATAAAAAAATAAAATTAAACGAAGTTGCCTATAATGATGAACTAAAAAATGAAGTTGACGAAAGCGAAGGAATTATTCTCGAAGAAGATTCTAAAAACGAAAAAATAAACAAAGTTTTAAAGGCGCTCAATTCACTCAAGGAAAATTACCGGGTTGCCCTAAACCTCCACCTAATTGAAGGTTACGATTACGAAGAGATTAGTGAAATCCTGAATATGTCTTACGCCAATTGTAGAACTACAATTTCAAGAGGTAAAGAAAGTCTAAGAAAAAATTTGCAAAAATTATGAAAAACGATAATATAGACGAGCTTTTTAAAGAGCTGGACTTTGATAATAAAGAGCCCATTGCGGGACACAAAGCCAGGTTTTTAGAAAAATTGGAAAATCAGAATAGGCAAAAGAAAAATAATGGTTTTAGTGGTTATAAAAGAAGTTTATTGGCACCAATGCTTTCGGTAGCTGCCATTCTCGCGATAGCATTTATGGTTTTTGCCGGTTTATTTAACGAGAATTCACGGGAAAACTATGGGGATTTAGCCAGCGTTTCCCCTGAAATGAAAGAAACCCAACAATTTTATACGCAATTAATAAAAACTGAACTAGCATCCCTAAAGGCTGAAGAAACCCCAGAAACCCAGGCAATTGTTGATGATGCACTCTCCCAGCTAGAAAAACTGGAAAGTGAATATGATAAATTGAAAGAAGATCTTAAAAATAGTGGGCAGGATAAAAGAGTTATTTATGCGATGATCTCTAATTTTCAGCAACGAATAGATCTCTTAAACGAAGTGCTTGCTCATATAGAAAATATTAAAACCCTAAAAAATCAAAGCGATGAAAACTATATTTAAAATACTTATTGTCACCCTACTTACCCCCGCCCTAAGTTATTGCCATGGCGATCTGGATGGTAAACATACCAAAGAGAAAAAAGTCACAAAATCTTACAATGTAAGCGCTACAGATATGCTAACTATTGATAACAGTTATGGAAATGTAGATATCTCAACCTGGGATCAAAATAAAGTTGTGATAGAGGTGAATATTAAAACCAATGGTGACGATGAGGAAAAAGTACAACAAAAACTGGACGAAATTCATATTGAATTCAATCAAACTTCTTCTGGAGTAATTGCAAAAACCCATTTTAATAAAGAAGAAAAATCCTGGTGGAGCTCCCTATTTGGAAGTTCCAATAATGTGAATATGCAAATCAACTATGTAATTAAAGCACCAGAAAAACATAGTGTAGATATTGAAAATGATTATGGCGGAGTTTATATAGACCGCCTTCTGGGCAATGCGAAAATAAGTTGCGATTACGGTAAAATTGATATTGGAGAATTACGCGGAAATTCTAACCTGCTTAATTTTGATTACACTAGAAACAGCCATATTGGTTATGTGAAGAATGCTGAAATAAATGCTGACTATAGTAGTTTTGAAATTGAAGAAGCAGAAAAAATCTATTTAAATGCAGACTATTCTGATTCGAAAATTAAAAAAGTTACCGAAATAGAATTCAACACAGATTATGGTAGCATAAACATAGAAAAAGCTAAAAAAATTGTAGGAAATGCTGATTATTTAAGTACTAAAATAGGTCGTGTTTTTGAATCCCTGGAACTTAACCTGGACTACGGTTCAGCCACTATAGATAAAATTATTAAAGGAACCCGAAATGTGAATATTACTACCGATTATGCAGGAGTGAAAATTGGCTATGACCGGGAACATGACTTTAATTTTTCAATAAAAACATCCTATGGAAATGCCAAAGGCATAGATGAATTAGAAATAAAGAAACGCCACGACCAAAATACCAGTAAGTTTTTTGAGGGTTATCATCTTAATCAAAATAGCTCAAACACTATTAATATCAATACCAGTTACGGAAATGTAACTTTTAATAAACAATAAATTATCAATCAATAAACTTTAATCATGAAAAAACTAACACTAATTATCGCTGCATTATTTATCGCTTCAGTTCCTGCACAAGCCCAGTGGTGGGGCAGTAATGAAACTGTAAAGGGAAATGGAGAAATGACTTCAGAGAATAGAAATACGGGGGATTATGACGAAATATCGCTGGTTGGGTCTATGGATGTGGAACTTGTTGCCGGCACCGAAGGCAATCTTATTATTGAAGCCGAAAGTAACCTGCAGGAATACATTACCACAGAAATTAATGGCAAGACTTTAAAAATATCAGTAGAAAAAGGTTACAATCTTAAACCTTCAAGAAATAATGGAATAAAAGTTACTGTTCCATTCAAAGAGCTGGAAGGCGTTCAGGTAACCGGTTCAGGTGATCTTTGGAATTCAGATCCAATAAAAGCCAGGAATTTCAGTACTAAAGTTACCGGGTCTGGTGATATAAAATTAAACCTTGAAGTAGAGAATCTGGAAGGTGCTGTTACAGGGTCTGGTGATACTGAATTAAGAGGAAAAGCCAGGAATTTTGACTGTAAAGTAACCGGTTCTGGCGATTTTAAAGCCTATGACCTAAGAGCTGAAAATGTAGAGGCTACAGTAATGGGCTCTGGAGATATTCAAATTTCAGCTAGTAAAAAGTTGAAAGCCCAGGTTATGGGTTCAGGAGATATAAAATATAAAGGAAATCCAGAAAACCAGGATTTCAAAACTTCGGGATCAGGTTCAATTTCTTCCAATTAAAATTCCGAAGAAATAATAGTGAAAAGGAAAAAATATTAAATCCTGTCTCTAGAGATGGGATTTTTTATGGGTACCCGCATCAATAAAATTACCCCTGCAATAAAAAAGATTACCAAAAATAAGATTGAATTTCTTACGCTTCCGGTTATTTGAGCAACAATACCATAAAGAAACATTCCTATTACAATTCCTATTTTTTCGGCTACATCGTAGAAACTAAAGTAACTCGCAGTGTCTATCGCATTTTTAGGAAGCATTTTAGAATAGGTAGAACGGGATAGTGATTGTATACCCCCCATCACCAATCCTACTGAAGCCGCCGCAACATAAAACTGCTGCGGACTAACGATAAAATAAGCATACCCACATATCGCGATCCAAATTAAGTTTATAAAAATCAAGATTTTGATATTCCCAAATTTTACGGCCAGTCTTGATGTTAATGTTGCTCCTGCAATTGCTACAAGTTGAATTAATAAAATACTTATTATTAAACCGGTAGTAGCATCCTGGTCCCCCCATTCTAATTCTTCTATACCAAAGTAAGTAGCTACCAACATTATGGTTTGCACCGCCATACTATAAACAAAAAAAGCTCCCAGGTAACGTTTTAATTGAATATTGTGCTTTAGCGTGATCCATATTCCACGAAGTTCCCTAAATCCGTTGAAAAGAACATTCCTGGTAAAAGCGGCTTTTTTATTTCCTTTCGGTAAATAAGCATAGGTATATTGGCTAAAACCAATCCACCAAACTCCGGTTAAAACAAATGATAAGCGGGTAGGAAAAGCTTCACTTTCAAAACCAAACATTTCATAATTTAAGATCATTACCAGACAAACAACCAGAAGAATTACACTCCCAATATAACCCAGTGAAAATCCCTGTGCGCTAACTTTATCCTGCTGATCTTGAAAAGCAATATCTGGAAGATAGGAATTATAAAAAACCAAACTCGCCCAAAACCCAACTAAGGCCAGGAAATAACATAATAAACCAAACCATAAATATTCAAGGTTGAACCAAAAAAGTCCGATACAAGAAATTGCACCCAGGTAACAGAAGAATTTCAGGAAATTCTTTTTATTGCCAACATAATCTGCGATTCCAGATAAAAAAGGACTCAAAACTGAAACTACCAAAAAAGCTGATGCAGTGACATAACTTATCAAAGAATCGTTATTTAACCTGAAGCCTAAAAATTCTACGGTATCATCTATAATTTTCCCATCCTCATCTTTTACAATAGTTAAGGCTCCATAAAAAATCGGGAAAATCGCTGAGGCAATTACCAGACTATAAACCGAATTGGCCCAGTCATAAAAAGCCCAGGCATGTAAAAGTTTTTTATGCCCTTTGGGAAGTTTACTCATTGATTAGGGGTATTATTCCAGAGCCCTAAAATAGGAAAAGCTGCCTTAAAAGACAGCTTTTCGATATAATTTAAAAGTTAAGCGTTTTTATTGAAAACTGGTAACTCCATATTTCTTAGCTTCTGCTTTCGCTTCAGGAGCCCATTGCTGCAAGTTATTGATCCTTGTTTGATTTGAAGGGTGAGTACTTAAAAACTCTGGTGGTGCCTGGCCATTACTGGCAGCAGCCATTCTTTCCCATAGTTTAGAAGCTTCATCTGGATCATAACCGGCAATAGCCATTAAAGTTAAGCCAATTCTATCGGCCTCTGTTTCGTGGCTTCGGCTAAATGGTAACATTACCCCCACCTGTGTACCTAATCCATAAGCCTGGGCAAAAATTTGTTGAGTTTCCTGGCTTCTACCACTTACTGCCACAGAACCTGCAACGGCCCCAAGTTGTTGCAACTGTGCAGCACTCATTCTTTGCGCGCCATGATCTGCCAATGCGTGAGCTATTTCGTGAGCCATAACTACTGCCACCCCTGTTTCGCTTTCAGCTACGGGTAAAATACCTGTAAAGAAAACTATTTTTCCACCGGGCATAGCAAAGGCGTTTATTGCTTCATCTTTTACAAGGTTATACTCCCATCTAAAATCCTCTAAAAAACCCTGGTAACCGTTGGCATTTAAATATCTTTCAGCTGCAGTTTCAATTTTATTCCCTGTACGCTGAATCATCTGTGCTTCAGCAGTACCGGTTACTACTTCATTTTGAGATAAAAACTGGTCGTATTGCTGAAAAGACGAAGGAAATAACTGGTCATTTGAAACGAAATTCAAATTCCTTTCCCCTGTAAAAGGATTGGTTTTACAACTCACAATAAGTAGTAAAACGGCAATCACACTAATTGTTTTTTTAAGTTTCATGATTATTGGTTTAGTTTTGTTAAAATTACAAAAGCCGTCAAACCCTGCTCCTTGCTTTAAGCATCATTTAACAATTAATAAGTTTTCAAAAATGATACCATAAAAAATTTTCCATTAATGAGTTTATGCTAAGATTTTCCTACAAAGCATAACACGGGAACATTAATATTGCAGAACTCTTTTTTAGCCATTACTATTTAAATATACCTGTTTAGCATTTCTTTAATTCTTAAATTGCCACTTTTTACCTCACAGAAAATGAATCAACAGCAAAAAGATCAAATCCCGGTACAACGACTTCTTGTACCTAACTATATACGCTATACCGGAAAAGTACTTTCCAAGCTTTCCCCTTTTGTGGCAAGTAGGTTCGCCGCGCAACTCTTCCTTACCCCTTTTAAGTATAAGCTTCCGGAGCGTGAGAAAAATATGGATGAGCTCTCCAAACAGTTTCGCATTAAAATTCCAAAAACCGACAGGGAAATAGTAATTTATGAATTTGGCAAAAGCGAAAAGAAAATTTTGTTGGTTCACGGTTGGAGTGGTCGGGGAACGCAATTAGCTAAAATTGCTGAAGCACTAAAAGAGAAAGGATACAGTACAGTAAGTTTTGACGCTCCTGCCCATGGAAAAGCGCCAGGAAAAAAAAGCATGATGCTTGATTTTATTGATGCTGTACAACTTTTAGATGAAAAATATGGACCATTTGAAGCCGTAATTGGGCATTCGTTAGGTGGGATGGCAACCCTGCGAGTGGTAAAAGAAGGACTAAAGGCAAAGAAACTTGTTATTATAGGCACTGCTAATAGTATTACCCATATTACTCGCGAATTTGCCCGAAACTTAAAAATGAATAGAAAGGTGGCCGATAAGATGAAAGCTCATTTCGATAAGAAATTTGATATTGATTTGGATAGCTATTCCGGGGCGGTTTCAGCCAGGGAGGTGAATATCCCCAGTCTTGTTATCCACGATGAAAATGATGTAGATGTTGAAATTTCTTCGGCATACGATATCCATGAAGCACTGGAAAACAGCGAACTCTACATTACCAAAGGTTTAGGACATCGTCGCATCTTAGGCGACCCTGAAGTAATTAACAAAATCACAACGTTCATCGCGGTATAATCTTTGTACTTTTAAAATAAAAAAGCCCTTTGTGGGTGTTAATTAATTGCATTTTATATTATATAAAATGTTCGATTGAATTCTTAAAGCTATGAAAAAGATAATACCAATTTTACTCGCAGTATTTATAATTAGCTGCCAGGGCAATGCCCAAAAAGATCAGGAAAAACAACAGAAGGATCAGGAGAAGTTTGAAGTATCCAAATCTGATGAAGAATGGAAAGCACAATTAAGCGATGCTGAATATCAGGTATTAAGAAAAGCCGCTACCGAACCTTCGTTTTCGAGCCCCCTGAATGATATTAAAGAACCAGGAACGTTTGTCTGTGCTGCCTGCGGAAATGAATTATACGAAACTGAACACAAATTTATGAGCGGTACGGGCTGGCCAAGTTTTGACCGCGCTATTGAAGGCGGGGTTGCTTATGGAAGTGACAACAAACTTGGTTATGAACGAGGCGAAGTTCACTGTGCAAAATGCGGGGGACATTTAGGTCATGTTTTTGATGACGGCCCCAGGGAAACTACTGGTAAAAGACATTGTATAAATGGCGTTGCTATGGATTTTGAACCCGAAGGAAAATAAGATTTCCGCCTTCGCGGAAATGACAAAAGATTAATTATGAAAAAATACAGTATAGAAAAACCTGAAACCGAATGGAAAGAAAAACTTTCTGAAGAGCAATTTCGGGTTTTAAGAAAGAAAGGGACTGAAGCACCACACACCGGAAAATATAATATGCATTTTGAAGATGGAGAATATTTTTGTGCCGGTTGTGGAGAGAAACTCTTTGATAGCGAAGCCAAATTTGATAGTGGCTGTGGCTGGCCAAGTTTTGATAAAGCCATAGAAGGAAAGGTAGAATATATTCAGGATAAAACCTTTGGTATGATACGAACTGAAATTCTATGTTCTAATTGCGGCGGCCATCTTGGCCACGTTTTTGATGATGGACCTACAGAAACCGGCCAACGCTATTGTGTGAATTCGGCCAGTATAAATTTTAATAAATAACAACCTAACACCTACGATTATGAAAAAATTATTTTCAATTCTATTTATGACTACTTTTTTATTCGCCGCCTGTGAAGGAGATCAAGGCCCACAAGGACCTCCTGGTCAAGATGGTCTTGACGGACTGGATGGACTGGGATATACATTAGAAGATACATTTACTTTTGAATACTTCGAGGATAATAACACCTATTCCACATTTTATACAATTCCTGATGATGTAGCTACTATCAATCCTCAAGCTGATGCTGTTCTTGTTTATCGACTTGAAATTTTAGAAGATAATCAGGGTAACGATATTGACACTTGGAGTTTAATTCCTCAAAACTTTTTCGTTGAAGAAGGAACCATCCAATATGTTTACAACCATACTGCAGCAGATGTTGAATTAATAATTGATGGTAATTTTGATTTAAGTGAGCTAGATCCTTTTTTTACAGATAATCAAACTTTCAGATTTGTAGTAGTGCCTTCAGATTTCGCGGAAACTACAGGCATCGAAGTTTCAAACTTTAACGCTGTGATGAATGCACTTGATTTAAAAGAAAGTGATGTAAAAAAAGCAAAAGCGCTTAAATAATATATCGTCTCTATTAAATTTTATTATACCTCACAGGTTTCAAAAGACTGTGAGGTCTTTTTTTGTTTTCATAAAATTCAGCATAATGTAAATTGATTCAAAATCTTTGCCTTCAATATAGCTGTCATACTCCTAACGAAAACTTTTCAGTTTAAGCTATTATTCCTTAAATTCGCAACTTCACTCGCTAAGCGAGATTTGATTTATTAAGCATAATAAAAAATTCCGAATATGAGTAAATACGATATTATTGTTTTAGGTAGTGGCCCCGGAGGTTACGTAACTGCCATTAGAGCATCGCAATTAGGGTTTAAGGTTGCTATTGTGGAAAAGGAAAGCCTTGGAGGCGTTTGTTTAAACTGGGGGTGTATTCCAACAAAAGCTCTTCTAAAAAGTGCAGAGGTTTTTGATTACCTGAAACATGCAGAAGATTACGGATTAACTCTTGAAAAAGCCGACAAAGATTTTTCAAAAGTCATTAAACGTAGTCGAGATGTGGCCGCGGGGATGAGCAAAGGAGTTCAGTTCCTAATGAAAAAGAATAAAATTGACGTAATTGAAGGCTTCGGAAAATTAAAGTCCGGTAAGAAGGTTGCGG
Source organism: Salegentibacter sp. Hel_I_6 (assembly GCF_000745315.1). Lineage (NCBI taxonomy): Bacteria > Pseudomonadati > Bacteroidota > Flavobacteriia > Flavobacteriales > Flavobacteriaceae > Salegentibacter > Salegentibacter sp. Hel_I_6. Next base: position 474,751 of record NZ_JQNQ01000001.1, read on the forward strand.
TTACCGATAAAGACGATAAAACAAAAGAATACCAGGCAGACAATATTATTGTGGCTACCGGTGCACGTTCTCGCGAATTACCAAACCTTAAACAGGATGGTAAAAAAGTGATTGGTTACCGTGAGGCAATGACCTTAGACAAACAACCAAAATCTATGATCGTGGTTGGTTCTGGTGCTATTGGGGTTGAATTTGCTCATTTCTATAACGCGATGGGAACTGAAGTGACCGTGGTAGAATATTTACCAAACGTAGTGCCTTTAGAAGACGAAGAAATCTCTAAGCAATTCGAAAGAAGCATTAAAAAAGCCGGAATTAAGGTAATGACCAATGCTTCAGTAGAAAGTGTAGATACTTCAGGAAAGAAAGTAAAAGCCAAGGTGAAGACCAAAAAAGGTGAAGAAACCATTGAGGCAGATATCGTACTTTCAGCAGTTGGAATTAAAACCAATATTGAAAACATAGGCCTTGAAGATCTTAAAATTAAGACCGATAAAGATAAAATTGTTGTTGACGATTTTTATAAAACCAATGTAGACGGGATTTACGCAATTGGAGATGTAGTTCACGGTCCTGCCCTGGCTCACGTTGCTTCTGCGGAAGGTATCCTTTGTGTTGAAAAGATAAAAGGAATGGACGTTGAGCCATTAGATTACGGAAATATACCGGGTTGTACTTATGCAACTCCTGAAATAGCATCGGTTGGAATGACCGAAAAGCAAGCCAAGGATGCAGGATATGAATTGAAAGTTGGGAAATTCCCATTTTCAGCTTCAGGAAAGGCGAAAGCCGCAGGAAAATCTGATGGATTTGTAAAAGTAATCTTTGATGCAAAATACGGGGAATGGCTAGGTTGCCATATGATTGGTGCCGGCGTTACCGATATGATCGCTGAAGCGGTTCTAGGTCGTAAACTTGAAACCACAGGCCACGAAGTATTAAAAACTGTACATCCTCACCCAACGATGAGTGAAGCTGTTATGGAGGCCGTTGCTGCTGCTTATGATGAAGTTATTCATATTTAAAAAGCAAAAAAACATAAAATTAAAATCCCCGAAACAATTCTGCTTCGGGGATTTTTTGTTTTGAGCTTGTTCTAAGAAGTTTTAGATAACCAGGACTGTTAATTAAACCAGGCTTTTTAGGTTCTCATAAGTAAGATTTAATATAAATTATTCTTTCTTAATTGCAACCCTAAAGCATATACACAACCAATAATTACTCCTATAATTAGGGCGCGAGAAACACCTGAAATTTCTTCTACAAAAATTAGAAATAATAATACCCCTATCAATAATACCGAAATTCCAATTATAGTTACTCTTCTCATTTTCGTTTATTCATTATAAATTTCAAAACATTTTCTTCCTACAAGTTATAAAAAACTACACGAAAACCAGAGTTTTGAAAATTACTTTAATAACAAATCACAATACATAAAACTGGTATCCCAGGATTTTTGACCATCAGTAAAGCAATTATCGTCTGAATTTTCTGCAGGTTTATAAGATTTTTCTACCAGCTCTCCTTTTTTAAAGTCGATTGGTTTCTTAAAAATTGGCCCGTCAAAAACAAAAGTGTGAAATTCTCCATTCTCGCCACAGGAATCTACCTCTTCCGGGAGATCATTCAAGAAATCTTTATCTATAATTCTTCCGCAAAAAGATTTATCAAGTTTATCGGTATTTACACAAACCACAATCGCTTTGAATCCGCTTTCAATAAATTCCTTTAATAATTCCTTCGTATTTTGATTCCAAAGCGGAAAAACAGCTTTTAAACCTATTTCCTGTAGTTGTTTTTCGCGATAACTCTTCAAATCTTCTAAAAAGATATCTCCAAAAATACTATGCGTAAAACCCTGTTTTAAAAATTTATTGGTTTCCATCTCCATTATCTCGTTATAATCTTTCATGGAAACTTCGCCGTTTAATTTAATTTGATGCAGCGGTAAATCTAAATATTCCGCTTGTTTTTGAAGTAATTCGATACGTACCCCGTGCATAGAAATTCTATTAAATTCAGTGTTTACAGTAGTAACTAATTTCTCTACCGAATACTCATTAGCCTGTTGAAGCTTATACAAGGCCAAAGCTGCGTCTTTACCACTACTCCAGTTTAGATAGGCTTTTTTCATGTTTTGAATTTAACTTTGTAGTATGAGTACATCAAAGGTTTATAATCAACTTCCTGTACGTTTCCAATTTTGTTTCCAGCATCTTGCTGTTTTCATTATTTTTTATTTAAAAAACTCTGAATTGCCAGATCATATCCCATAAGTCCAAACCCAAGGATTACGCCTTTAGCATTAGGTGCGATATACGATTTATGCCTAAATTTTTCGCGGGCATGTGTATTTGAGATATGCACTTCTACTACCGGGGTTTTTATACCTTTTACGGCATCTGATAAACCAATTGAGGTATGGGTATAAGCCGCGGCATTAAGCACAACCCCGTCAAATTCCTTATCTGCTTCGTGAAGTTTATTAATAAGTTCACCTTCTATGTTACTTTGAAAATAAGAAAGCTCGGTGTTTTTAAATTGAAACTGAAGTTCAGAGAAGTAGGTTTCAAAACTTTTATTACCGTAAGTATCGGGTTCTCTTGTTCCTAACAAATTTAGGTTAGGACCGTTAATGATCATAATTTTCATTTTTCTTGCTTAGCTGGTTATCCTCGTAAATATAAAAAATTAGCTAAAGCTACCCCATAAAAAACCCTTCAGAAAAAGGAATAGCATTTAACTACTTCAATACTTCTGAAGGATTCTTTTGGTTGGTTAATTAGGATTATAATCCAAATTCTATTCCTACATTCACTGAACCGAAGCTGCCACCATCTACGCTAATTCCGGTATAAGATCCTAAAAGTCCAATTTTCCCGAAATTATATCCAACCTGCGGTCTATAATAAAAACCTCCATCGTTGCCATCGTTTAAACCTACAGCATAACCAAGATCAGTTCCAAAGAAAAAGCCTCTTGCCAAACTTATTCTTCCTGAAGCAGAAATAGGCAGAAAAGCAGGATCGTCTACCTCAAAACCATCTTCATCCATAAAAAAACGAGTATATCCAATTTTAGGACCAACATAAAGCATATCGGCTACCCCTATCATATAAGCAAGATCTGCACCAGCCTGGAAATTACTAACTTCCTCAATATCCCCTACTGGGAGACCTATATTGGCACCAATTCGTAGTCCGCTTTGGGCTTGAGCAGCAGTCACTCCAATTAATGAAAAACACATAATAAGTACTAATCGTTTCATAATTATACATTTTTGGTTACTTACATAAAGATATAATGAACTGCAAACAAACAAGCGTATAACACTGAATTACAGGATTTCAGGTATAAAAAAAGCGGAAGATATACTTCCGCTTTTTATTTTCATAGATATTAATGGGATGTTTAAAACATAAATCCAACGCCTGCCTGGATTCCATTATTTTTTATAGCATCATCATCCCAGTTGTCGCTATCAAATACATCGGTAAATCCTTGAGTATATCTCGCAGATACGAAAAATCCATTGTTGAATTTATAAGAGGCACCAATGGCTCCCCCAAATTCAAAAGTACTACCAGCTTCAGTATCAAATTCAGCATCACCAAAACTACTGTCTAGGTCATACTCTTCTTCGACAAGAAAATTAAACGATGGTCCTACTTCAATAGATAATCCTTCTATCAAATAAATTTTAGCCAAAACCGGCACCTGGATATAATCTAGTTGATATTCTCCATTTACTGATTGACCGGCAAAAGATCTATCAGCTTCAAGTCCCTGAGTAGCATAAAGCACCTCTGGTTGAAGTGAAAAACGTTCACTTAAAGGAATTTCAGAAAGTAAACCAAGATGAAATCCTGTTCTACTTTTTTCATCTTCAAATCCATCTGAAGTCATATTCGTGAAGCTCACCCCACCTTTAGCTCCAAAATAAACAAATTCCTGTGCGCTTGCTGCAGATGTAAAACCTAATACGGCTATTACTGCAATTAAAATCGACTTTTTCATTACTTCTTATTTTTGTGTTACAGGGGCAAATGTAGGAACACACTTCTTAATAAAATGTTACCTAAACCTAAAGTATTACTAAGATTAACGACTAATTGTTTATATCTTTAACGCATGAAATGGGCTTCTGCATTACAGGATTACTGCAACTATCTTCGCTTAGAACGCGGACTTTCAGAAAACTCCATCACTAATTATAGACTGGACATTCTAAAACTTATTAACTTTTTAGAAGTTAAAAAACACAAAGTCTCTCCTATTCAAATTTCCGAAGAAACTGTTCAACAATTTATCTATGAAATCGCAAAAGAAGTAAACGCACGTTCGCAATCGAGAATAATTTCTGGTTTAAGAGGATTTTTTAATTACCTGGTTTTTGAGGATTACCGAAAAAACAATCCTTTAGATCTTATAGAATCTCCCAAAATTGGCAGGAAACTGCCCGACACCATTTCTACCGAAGAAATAGACCTTCTTATAGCAAGTGTTGACCTGAGCAAAGCTGAAGGCGAACGTAACCGTGCGATTCTTGAAACTTTATATGGTTGTGGATTACGTGTAAGTGAGCTTACTGAACTAAAAATTTCTGATCTGTTTTTCCGGGAAGGTTTTATTAAAGTAACCGGAAAAGGCAATAAACAGCGTTTTGTACCCATTTCAGATTACACCCAAAAATTCATCAATATCTATAAAGATGAAGTAAGAATTCATCAAAAGATCAATAAAGAATATTCTGACACTTTATTTCTAAATCGAAGGGGAAACCAGCTAACGCGCGCAATGATCTTCACTATTATTAAGCGCCTGGCCGAAAAGGCAGGAATTAAGAAAAAAATAAGTCCGCACACCTTTCGGCATTCTTTCGCTACACATTTGTTAGAAAATGGCGCCGATTTAAGAGCTATTCAGCAAATGTTAGGTCACGAAAGCATTACCACTACTGAAGTATATATGCACGTAGACCGCAAACATCTAAGGGAAGTAATGGAGCAATTTCATCCACGACGATAATGCTATTAAATTTGGGTTAAACCTGGATAAATTGTTCTAAAAGCCCTTATTTATTAGTAATTTCAAGCTGAACATTTTTTTAGAAAAATTGCTACGGAAACCGTGTTTCCTTAAAAAAACAAGACGTATATGAAAACATTAAAATTTAAGAACGGCGATGAAATGCCGGCTATAGGATTAGGTACCTGGAAATCTGGAAAAGAAGAAGTAAAGAAAGCGGTTAAAATCGCCTTAAATAATGGTTACAAGCATATTGATTGCGCTGCTACTTATGGAAATGAAGATGCAGTAGGTGAGGCTTTTTCTGAAGTTTTTGCTGAAGGAAAAATAAAACGTGACGAAGTTTGGATTACCTCTAAATTATGGAACAATGCCCATAAAAAAGAAGACGTTATTCCTGCATTAAAAAAGACATTAAAAGATCTACAGCTGGATTATTTAGACCTTTATCTTATTCACTGGCCGGTAGCTTTTAAACCTAATGTGAGTTTCCCTGAAAATGATGAAGAATATTTATCTCTTGAAGAAGTTCCAATAATTGAGACCTGGAATATGATGGTAGAAGCGAAAAAACAAGGGCTGGTAAAGCATATTGGTGTTTCCAATTTTAGCAGTATGAAGCTTGAAGAGTTAATGGAAGAAACTGCTGAACATCCAGAAATGAATCAGGTAGAACTTCATCCTTATTTGCAACAAAATGACCTACTGGAATTTTGTAGCACTCATAACATTCATGTAACAGGATTTTCACCACTGGGAAGCGGCGACCGTCCTGATGGAATGAAAGCAAAAAATGAACCTTCTTTATTAGAAAATCCCGTTATAAAAAAGATTGCAAAAAAACACGGGGCCAGTGCAGGCCAGGTTCTTATAAAATGGAGCGAAATGCGCGGAACAGCAGTAATTCCAAAATCTACTAATGAAGAACGTATTATAGAAAATCTTCAAAGTACAGGTGTAAATTTAGAAGAATCAGACCTTCAACAAATCGCTGAATTAGACGAACATTTTAGATACGTTACCGGAGAGTTTTTTGTCACCAAAGGAAATTCTTACGAGAACATTTATGATGATGACGACTATAAAACTTAATAACTGAAAACAAAAAGGGTGCTAAGAATTTTCGCGAAGGCAGCCTTAATTTGTTTTAGGGACTAATAACATAGATTCTAAAACAAGTTTAAAATAACAAGTTTTTTAATATAAAAAATACATCAATTAAAAATGCCTTAGAAGATTTCTAAGGCATTTTTTGTTAAATTACTTCTATTGGACTTATGAGGTTACTTAGCAATATTTACCGCTCTTGTTTCCCGAATTACGGTTACTTTAACCTGACCTGGATAAGTCATATCTGTTTGGATCTTTTGAGAAATTTCAAAAGAAAGGTTATTCGCCTTTTCATCATTTACCTTCTCACTTTCCACAATTACTCGTAGTTCACGTCCTGCCTGGATGGCATAAGCTTTTTTCACACCTCCAAATCCGAAAGCAATATCTTCAAGATCTTTTAAACGTTGAATATAAGAATCCAACACCTGTCTTCTTGCTCCAGGTCTTGCTCCGCTAATCGCATCACAAACCTGAACAATTGGTGATAATAAAGAATTCATCTCAATCTCGTCGTGGTGAGCTCCAATGGCGTTACAAACCTCAGGTTTTTCACCATGCTTCTCTGCCCACTGCATCCCAAGGATCGCGTGAGGGACTTCTGTTTCTGTTTCTGGTACTTTACCAATATCGTGGAGTAATCCCGCACGTTTAGCCAGTTTAGGGTTTATACCAAGCTCTGAGGCCATTACACCACATAGTTTTGCCACTTCCCTAGAGTGTTGTAGCAGGTTTTGACCGTAAGAAGAACGATATTTCATTCGGCCTACCAGTTTGATTAATTCAGGGTTTAAACCGTGAATTCCTAAATCAATAACAGTACGCTTACCTATATCAATAATTTCCTCGTCAATTTGCTTACGGGTTTTCTTAACTACTTCTTCAATTCTGGCCGGGTGAATTCTTCCATCGGTCACTAATTTATGTAGCGATAAACGAGCAACTTCCCTTCTAACCGAATCGAAACAAGAAAGAATAATGGCTTCGGGAGTATCATCTACAATAATTTCTACGCCGGTAGCGGCTTCTAAAGCTCGAATATTCCTACCTTCTCGACCAATAATTCTACCTTTTACATCGTCGCTTTCCAGGTTAAATACCGAAACGCAATTTTCTACAGCTTCCTCAGTTCCTATTCGCTGAATGGTAGTAATAATAATTTTCTTCGCTTCCTGCTGTGCAGTTAACTTAGCTTCCTCTATAGTATCCTGAATCAACGCCATAGCATCTGTCCTCGCACTGTCTTTAAGCGCCTCAGAAAGTTGAGCTTTTGCTTCATCTGCAGAAAGGCCTGAAATTACCTCTAATTGCTGAATTTGGCTATTATGAAGTTTATCAATTTCTTCCTGTTTCTTTTCAAGATATTCTACCCGATGATTATAATCAGCAAGTTTTTCTTCAAATTCTTTATTCAGTTTTTTATTCTTGGAAAGTTCTCCAGAAACCTGTGATTCCTTATCCCTGATGCGTTTTTCAGCATCATTCATCTTTTTATCCCGGTTAAGGATCACCTTTTCGTGCTCCGATTTTAACTCGATAAATTTCTCTTTAGCCTGAAGGATTTTATCTTTCTTGATACTTTCTCCTTCAGATTTTGCTTCTTTAAGAATATTGGCTGCCGTTTTCTTGGCATTTTTAATAGTTTGCGAAGCTCTCTTTCGCTCTAATTGTTTGGCAATAGCAAATCCTATTACTGCGCCAATAACCCCAATAACTATATTTAATAATATCTCCATATTTAAAATTTATGTATAAAAAAAGCCTGTATTAGATAGGTTTTTGGATTAAACTCCTTAAAAACAAGTTTAGGGCTAACAAGCTGATCAAGAATCCGCTCATCCCGAAAAATCGGGAGCGGCGCGCTTTTACAACTTAGACTCACCCTCTTTAAAGAATCTCTGTTGAGTTTATCAAAATATCACTAATACAGGCAGTAACCTTTATTTATTTAAAGAACGTTTATGATACCAAATGCTTTTGAAGCAAATCGTTAAGCGATTTAAGTTTATCTTCTGCTTTAAGCGTATCGGTAGATCTATCTATATCTTTTTGCTCGGTTTGGGCTGCAAATTGTAAAGCACACATTGCTAATACATCCTGCTTATCCCTTACGGCATAACTTTGCTCAAATTGCTTGATCATAGCCTCAATTTTCTTCGCTGCCTTGCGCAAACCTTCTTCCTGTTGTGGATTTATGGTTAAAGGATACACACGATCTGCAATAGAAAGTTTTATTTTAAGTTTATCGGCCATATTTATTATTCAGATAATTGAACAATGCATTGATCAATTTCTCTTATTAAGCTATTTAATTTAAGCTTAGTTTCTGTTTTAAATTCGGTACTGCCCAGCATTGCATTGGCGGCTTTAAGATTTTGAACTTCTTGATTAGACCCTTCAATCTTTTGGGTTAATCTTTGATTTTCTTCCTTAACAGTGTTCATTTCTTCCTCTAAAGAACTATGAATCTGCTTTAAATTTTCGTATTTATGAAGCAGTTTGCTAATCCTATTTTCAAGGCTATCAACGATTTCTGTCAATTCACTCATAAAAGCCAAATGTAATGCTTATCCCCACAAAGTTAACATTCGCGCTCTAATATGCCAATTGTTTTTTCGTCTATTTTTAAAAATAGGCAAGACTATTGCTAAGTTTCTAAGCACTAAGGCTTTAATTTTTGGTTAAACTTTAATTAACTTTACCGCCTGCTTAGGCCTCAAATAAAAAATTTATATGAAATCTATTTTAAGTGCTTTTCTTTTCTTTTTTACCAGCTTAATGCTTGCACAGCCTCAGGTTCCGCAAGATTATTTCCAAAATCCATTAGATGTACCCCTGGTATTATCGGGCACATTCGGTGAGCTGCGTTCCAATCATTTTCACAGTGGTTTAGACATTAAAACCCAGCAAAGACAGGGATTAAATGTAGTCGCCTCTGCAAAAGGATATGTTAGCCGAATTAATATTCAGCATTACGGCTACGGAAAAGCGCTTTATGTGCAGCACCCTAACGGCTACACTACAGTTTACGCCCATTTAAAAGAATTTTCTCCCGAAATTGAAGCTTACGTAAAAAAGCGACAATATGCCAACGAAACTTATGAAATAGAACTTTTTCCAGAAGCAGGAGAATTACCGGTGGAAGCAAATGAGCTTATAGCATTTAGTGGAAATACCGGTGGCAGCGGTGGCCCTCACCTGCATTTTGAAATTCGCGATGGCAGTCAACGACCTATGAACCCAAAACTTTTCGGAATAAAAATTAAGGATTCCCGCGCACCAATTATAGATGGATTATATGCTTACCCTTTAGATGCCGAAGCACATATCAATAACTCCCGTGAAAGACAGAAAATAAATCTTACCCCGCTAGAAGATGGTAGTTATATTGCAAGTGAAATTAATGCCTGCGGAAATATTGGTTTCGGAATAAGCTCAGTAGATCAGCAAGACGGTGCACCTAACCGTAATGGAGTCTATCAAATTGAGGCCGAATTAAATGGTGACCGCATATTAACCTTACCCTTTAAACAATTCTCATTTGCTGAAACGCGGCATTTAAATCAGCTTATAGATTATGAATATTACAGCAAGAACAAAAAACGTGTTCAAAAACTTTTTGTTGAAGACGGCAATCCGCTGAGTCTTTATGAGAATGTTTTGAATAAAGGAGAATTAAATATTCAGGATAGTCTTAATTATAATTATACGATTAAAGTGAGCGACTTTGCCGGAAACCAGCGAATAATAAGAGTTCCTATCCAGGGGATACAGCGCAACGATATTCCACCTAAAAAAGATGAAAAAACCGATTATTTCGCACAGGTAAATCAGCCATTCGCTGCTGAAGCCAACGGAATGGACATTTATATTCCAAAAGGAAGTCTTTACAAAGACACTTACCTTGATATTGAGTTTAGCGAGGACAAAGTTAAAGTTCATAACGACCACACCCCACTCCATACAAATATTACTATAGGCTTTGATGTAAGCGCTTATTCGCCAGAAGAAAAAGAAAAACTTTTCATTGCAAGATTGGGCTACGGCAACAGGCCAAACTATTCCACGACTTATAAAAAAGCAAATCGTTTTACAACAGGTACAAGAACTTTTGGGGAATATACCTTAGCTTCAGATGTTACGCCGCCTAAAATATGGCCTACAAATTTTAACGATGGCCAATGGATCTCTAGTAACAACACTTTACAGGTTAAAATAAGCGATGATCTTTCAGGGATTAAAAGTTATCGTGCAACGGTAAATGGAAAGTTTATCCTTATGGAATATGAATATAAAAACAATTCTTTAACTCACGATTTCAGCGATGGAGTAGTCACTGAAACCGAAAATGAGTTAAAAATTATTGTAACCGATAATGTAGGAAATAGTAATACCTATGAAGCAACATTTTTTAGGAAGGATTCTTAAGTAAAAACTGGAACAGCTTTTTACTTAAAAATAATAAAAGGTTATTTGAAAAATCTTCAGAATGTCACCCTGAATTTATTTTCAGGGTATAAGTTGTTTCAAATTGCAAGGTGTTAGAAGCTGAAACAAGTTCAGCTTGACGGAAACTGGATATTTCAAATAATCTTTTGGAAAGTGATGTTAAAAACTAACCTCTTCTCCACTTACTCGTTTCCTCAAAAACGTGCTCCAGGATTTTTTTATCTTCTTCTGAAAATTGAATATTTCGGCGTTTCATAACGATTTCAGCAACTTCAAAAGCTTTTTCGGTTTTGTAAACCGTCACACCGGCGCTGCCACCCCAACTGAAGCTAGGCACAAAATTTCGTGGAAATCCGGCACCAAAAATATTGGCACTTACACCAACTACCGTCCCGGTATTAAACATCGTATTTATTCCGCATTTACTATGGTCACCCATCATTAAGCCGCAAAATTGCAATCCGGTTTTAGCAAAACCTTCGGTTTCATAATCCCAAATACGCACTTCAGCATAATTATTTTTTAGATTAGAATTATTGGTATCGGCACCAAGATTACACCACTCCCCTAAAACTGAATTTCCCAAATACCCGTCGTGTCCTTTATTAGAATTGGCAAAAAGCACGGCATTATTTATTTCACCACCACCGCGGCTTCCGGGGCCTAAAGTAGTTGGACCATAAATTTTAGCACCCATCTTTACCAAAGCACCTTCGCAAACCGCCAAAGCGCCTTTTATAAGACTGCCTTCAAGAACTTTTGCGTCTTTTCCTATATAGATTGGGCCGGTGGAAGCGTTAAGCGAACAGTTTTCGACTTCAGCTCCTTCTTCCAGGAAAATTCTTTCCGGATTTTTCACATAATTAGATTCGTGAATAGGCTGGGATTTTCTGTCTTTGGTAAGCAACTCAAAATCGGCTTCTATAGCTTCTCCATTTTTTGAGAAAATATCCCAGGAATTATTTATTTGAATTACACCTTCAGCCAATTCAATTTGCTCATAATCATCTAAAGCTACTTCCTCACCTTCATAAGCGTGAAAAGCCACAATATCTTCCTGATAAAAGAGCGCCTGATTAGGTTTCAGATTTTTCACCTGCTCTAAAAATTCAGCATTTGGTAAAAAGGAAGCATTGATCATCACATTTTCTTCCAATTCCACCATCGGCCATTTTTCGGCTAAATAATCTTCGGTAATTGTAGAGGTAGTAGATTTTAAAAGCAGTTCCCATTTCTCCCGAATTGTTAGAATTCCAACTCGAATATCGGCAACAGGCCGCGTAAAGGTAAAGGGAAGTAAGCGGTTCCTGGCAGAACCGTCAAATAATATATAATTCATCCGCACAAATTTAGAGCTCAAAAATACAAATAAACTGCCTTGGAGCAAGTTTAGAGTACTTTAAGTTCACCTATTCCAGATATTTTCAGTCTGTTTAGTAGAATCAATGCAATACCTTTAAGCAGATTTTTAAAAATTTACGCACAAAAAAAGTCGTCTTAAAAGAGACGACTTTCTGAAATTATATATAACAAAAAACTTATTTCTTAAATTTCTTGTACTTGTTCTTAAACTTGTCAATACGCCCGGCGCTATCAACCAATTTGGTTTGCCCGGTGTAATATGGGTGAGAAGTTCTGGAGATTTCCAACTTGATAAGTGGATATTCTGTACCTTCAACTTCAATAGTTTCTTTAGTGTTCGCGGTAGATTTAGTAATGAATACATCTTCGTTAGACATATCTTTAAATGCTACTAATCTATAATTTTCCGGATGGATTCCCTGCTTCATCGCTTTAGTTCTTTTAATTTTCGAGGTGCAAATTTAAGTAATTCAATTATAAAAACAAGGGATAGACAAAATTATTTTTAATTCTTATGCAATGTAACGTTTTATTATATTTGCTTACTAACCGGTTGTAACTAAACAATCTCAAAATTATGGAAAAAACTTTAAAATCTGTAGCAGTACCTTATGGGGTATACGCCGGTCTAGCTTTAAGTATTGTTACTGTAATAGCTTATGCTTTCAGTCTTGAATTATTTACAAAATGGTGGCTGGGAGTAAGTAATTTTTTAATTGTTTTAGTGCTCGCAATTTTTGCAGTACTGGCAGCTAAAAAAATTAAAACCAATGATTATTTCTCTTTCAAAAAAGCATTTACCGCTTATTTTATAGTACCAGCTATTGGTTTATTAATAGCTGTTTTGGTAAGTATTCTAATTTTTAATGTAGTAGACCCTGATGCTGCTCTAACAGTTACCGAAATGACAGCTGAAACGACACGAAATATGATGGAAAATTTTAATGTCCCACAGGCAGATATTGACAAAGCTATTGCAGATATACAATCTTCAAATCAATTTTCCTTTTTAAATCAATTGAAGGCTTATGTTTTTCAACTAGCATTTTTCTCTGCTATTGGCTTAATCGTAGCTTTAATTTTTAGAGAAAAAAATCCAAACGCTTAATACATGCAGATTTCCGTCGTTATTCCTCTTTTAAACGAAGAGCAATCTTTAACTGAATTGTATAATTGGATCGCAAAAGTATTGCGGTCCAATTCCTTTTCATACGAGATCATTTTTATTGACGATGGCAGTACTGACGATTCCTGGCGAATTATTGAAGCCCTTCAGGAAAACGATAAGGCGGTTAAAGGAATAAAATTTAACAGAAATTACGGAAAATCCCAGGCGCTTCACGCCGGTTTTCTTAGAGCGCAGGGCGAGGTGATCATCACCATGGATGCCGATCTACAGGACAATCCTGAAGAAATCCCCGAACTCTACAGCATGATTACCGAAGAAGGCTACGACCTGGTTTCGGGATGGAAAAAGAAACGCTACGATTCGGTAGTTTCCAAAAATATTCCTTCAAAAATTTTTAATGCAGCAGCAAGAAAAACTTCAGGAGTAAAACTTCACGACTTCAATTGCGGGCTTAAAGCTTACCGCAAAGCAGTAGTAAAAAACATAGATGTTTACGGCGAAATGCATCGCTACATTCCTGTTTTAGCCAAAAATTCGGGTTTTACTAAAATTACCGAGAAAGAAGTTCAGCACCAGGCTCGAAAATACGGTAAAACAAAATTTGGCGCCGAAAGATTTATTAACGGCTTCCTGGATCTTATAAGCATTTGGTTTCTTTCCAAATTCGGCCGCAGGCCTATGCATCTTTTTGGAGCTTTAGGGGTTTTGATGTTTATTTTCGGTTTTATTTCTGCCGGATGGATTGGGATCTCAAAACTTTATAAACTTTATCACGGTTTACCTAATGTTTTGGTCACCTCAAATCCCTGGTTCTATATTGCCCTGGCGGTAATGATAATTGGCACGCAATTGTTTCTTGCCGGTTTTCTGGGAGAGCTCATTTTGCGCTCCAAACGCGAAAAAGAACGTTATCTTATCAATAAAACCACCTCAATTTTATAATGCCATTAAGGCATTAATCCTTATTTTTGTTTTATAAACTTATTCCGATGACTAAAATTAAACCAGAAATTTTAGCAAAGGCTCAAGCCTGGCTAACCGATATATTCGACGAAGACACCAAAAATAAAGTCAACAAATTAATAGATTCCAATTCGGCAGAATTAGAAGAATCTTTCTATAAGAATGCCGCTTTTGGTACTGGTGGAATGCGCGGAATTATGGGTGTTGGCACCAATAGGATCAATAAATATACCCTCGGAAAAAACACCCAGGGACTTTCTAATTTGCTGAAAGATGAATTTAAAGATGAAAAAATAAAAGTTGCCATCGCCTACGATTGTAGAAATAACTCTAAAGAATTGGCGCAAATGGTGGCCGAAGTATTTTCAGCTAACGAAATTGAGGTTTATCTATTTTCAGAATTAAGGCCAACTCCGGAACTTTCTTTCGCAGTGAAGCATTTAGATTGTCACGCCGGGATTGTTCTTACCGCAAGCCATAATCCTCCGGAATATAACGGTTACAAAGTATATTGGCAGGATGGCGGCCAATTAGTTCCGCCGCAAGACACAAAACTGGTAGACATAATTAATAATTTGGAATATGACGAAATTAATTTTAAAGCCCAGCCAGCGCTAATTCACAGTATAGACAAGAAAGTAGATGAAGCTTTTCAGGAAGCTTCAGTTAAAAATGGAAGTTTTGATACTCCAAATTCAGCCAAAGACAATTTAAAAATCGTTTTCACCTCTTTACACGGAACGGCTTGTAAAACCAATCCGCAGATTTTAGAAAAGGCAGGTTATAAAAATGTTTTCCTGGTTGAAGAGCAAAAAGAGCCTAATGGAAATTTTCCGACAGTTAAATCTCCAAATCCTGAAGAGCCGGAAGCCTTAAAAATGGCCCTGGATCTTGCAGAAGAAAAAAACGCAGATATTGTAATTGGTACCGATCCAGATGGTGACCGTTTAGGAGTTGCCATGCGCGATCTAAATGGAAAAATGATTCTCCTTAACGGAAATCAAACCATGTTGGTAATGACCTGGTTTTTACTGGACCAACATAAAAAACAGGGGAAACTATCTGATAATTCTTTTGTGGCGTCTACTATTGTCTCTACGCCAATGCTCAAAAACATTACCGAAGATTTTGGCGCTCAATACCACGAAGTCTTAACAGGATTTAAATGGATCGCTAAATTAATAAAAGACAACCCTTCATTAGATTTTGTAGGTGGTGGTGAAGAAAGTTTCGGGTATATGGTTGGTGATTTTGTACGCGATAAAGATGCTGCAACCGCTACCCTACTCGCTTGTGAGATCGCTGCAAAAATGAAAGAAAAAGGAAGCTCTTTCTACGAGCAACTTTTAAAACTTTATACAGAATACGGTCTTTACCGCGAAGAATTAATTTCTTTAGTAAAAAAAGGTATTGAAGGCGAGGCTGAAATCAAGCAAATGCTCATTGATTTAAGAGAAAACCCATGGAAAGAGATTGATGGTGAAAAGGTGGTTCTTGTAGAAGACTATCATACTTCTAAAGCGAAAAACCTTCAGGAGCAAATTGAAGAAGAAATCAAAATTCCAAAATCCAACGTACTTATCTATTATACTGAAAATGGAACAAAGATCGCTGCAAGACCAAGTGGTACAGAGCCAAAGATCAAGTTTTACATCAGTGTAAATTCTCAATTAGATAAGATTGAAAATTTTGATGCTGAAAACACTAAACTTGCTGAAAAGGTAAAGCGTATTAAAAATGAATTACAACTGGGCTAAAAGCTCAAATTTATGACGTATTTAAAGAAGATTCTTCTGTTTGCAAAACCATATAAGCGGTTTGCAATTCTCAATATTATTAGTAATATTTTTTACGCCCTTTTTAGTACCCTGGCGTTTATCTCTTTTATACCAATGCTTAGGGTGCTTTTTCAGGAAGAAAAGCCTATTAGCACTAAGCCAGTATGGAATGGAGAATTTAGCGGGTTAAAAGATTTCGCTAACGACTATTCTAACTTTTTTCTAAATCAGCAGGTAGAAGAACACGGTCAAATCGCGGCCCTGGTAACTATTTGTATCACGGTAATTGTGCTTTTCTTTTTAAAGAACTTTTTTAATTATTTGGCACTTTATTTTATAGCCAGTCTTAGAAACGGGATGCTAAAAGATATAAGAAACCGTATATATGATAAGATTGTAGATTTGCCGATTTCTTTTTTTTCTGAAAAACGAAAAGGAGACTTTATCTCAAGGATCACAAGTGATGTACAGGAAATCCAGACTTCATTCTTAAGCATGCTGGAGCTTTTTGTTAAAGAACCGCTTACCTTGATTTTCACTTTGTTAGCAATGATAGCGCTTAGTCCAAAATTAACGCTTTTTGTCCTGGTATTTTTGCCACTCTCAGGCTTATTGATCTCTTCTATAGGAAAGAAACTGAAATCGCAATCTACCCAAGCGCAACAGGAGAACGCTAATTTTCTAACTATAGTTGAAGAATCGCTTTCAAGCTTAAAAATTATTAAAGGCTTTAATGCTGAAGATAAATTCAAAAGAAAATTTTATAGCAGTACAGGCCGTTTAAATCAAATTTTAAACACGCTTTTGCATCGCCAGAACCTGGCTTCTCCAATGAGTGAATTTTTAGGGGTTGTGGTAATTACTATAATTTTATGGTTTGGTGGAAGAATGGTGCTTATTGATAACACCATGGACGCCTCTACTTTTATTGGCTTTCTGGTTCTAACTTATAATATTTTAACTCCGGCAAAAGCCATTTCAAAAGCTACCTACTCTATTCAAAAAGGAAATGCCAGTGCTGAGCGTATTTTAGAAATCCTGGAAACAGAATCTACTATTCAGGATGATAAAAATGCTATAAAAAAGGACTCATTTGATGAGACTATTGAAGTAGAAAACATCAACTTTAGGTATGAAAAAGAGAATGTACTGAAGAATTTTTCAATGCAAGTGGAAAAAGGAAAAATGATCGCGCTTGTGGGCCAGTCCGGAAGTGGTAAATCTACCATTGCCAACCTAATCACCCGTTTTTATGATGTAAATGAAGGCAGTATAAAATTAGATGGCCATAATATTACAGGAATTACTAAAAAATCTCTCAGAAATTTAATGGGACTGGTAACCCAGGACTCTATACTTTTTAACGATACGGTTAAAAACAATATCGCACTGGGAAAAGATAATGCTAGCGATGAAGAAATTATTGAAGCATTAAAAGTAGCCAATGCCTGGGAGTTTGTAAAAGACCTTCCTCTTGGCCTGGAAACCAATATAGGCGATAGCGGTAATAAATTGAGCGGCGGGCAAAAACAGCGACTTTCTATCGCGCGTGCGGTACTAAAAAATCCGCCCATTATGATTCTCGACGAAGCAACTTCTGCCCTGGATACCGAAAGCGAAAAGCTGGTACAGAACGCCCTGGAAAACATGATGAAGAACAGGACTTCTATAGTGATCGCCCATAGACTTTCTACCATCCAGAATGCCGATAAGATTATTGTAATGCACCGAGGAGAGATCGTGGAGCAGGGAAAACATTTAGAATTGTTGGGTAAAAAAGGTACCTATCAAAAATTGGTAGAAATGCAGTCTTTTGAATAGATAACTTCAGGTCAAAAATAATGCATAAAAAAAGGATGAAGAAAACTCCATCCTTTTTTAAAATTATTCTCATTTTGGGGCAAATAAGAATAAAAGATTTAATTCGTTTTCGTTTGGGGCAAAAAAAGACTAAATCATTTTTAATACTGTAAATGTAAGATAGTAATTCCAATGAACCAAACAAAAAGTGCTTTTTATCTACTTTTTATGCATTTAATCGATGAAATGCACTTTTTAGTATCACTCAAAATCCTTCTGAATTCTTTTAGAGACTGACTTTAAGAAGAATAAAGTTTTAACTACCTTTGGCTTCCGTTAGCCGGGATTCAACTAAAAATTAAGACTCGCATCCCTTTGAAAACGTCCGAAGATCTACTTATTAAACGTTTACAGGATAAAAAAACTTCTTCAGAAGCTTTTAAAGAACTGTTATCTTTATACAAAGAGCGTTTATATTGGCACATACGTAACATGGTAAAAGACCATGAGGATGCTCATGATGTGCTTCAAAATACTTTTATTAAAATTTTTAAAAATATTAATAACTTTAAAGGAGAAAGTAAGTTGTTTTCCTGGATGTATCGCATAGCCACTAACGAATCTATTAGTTTTTTAAACAAAAGGGCTAAACGCAATCAAATCACTTCAGAAGATCTTCAGCAACAACTTATTTCTAACTTAGAAAGTGATGTTTATTTTGAGGGAGATGAAATTCAATTAAAATTGCAAAAAGCAATTGCCAGTCTTCCCACAAAACAACAACAGGTATTTAATATGAAATACTTTCAGGAATTAAAATACCGGGAAATGTCAGAAATTCTAGAAACCAGTGAAGGAGCGTTAAAAGCGTCCTACCACCACGCTGCCAAGAAAATAGAGGATTACTTAAAAACCAATTAAACCTTTTGTGCTTTTTATAGTCAAATAAGCAAATGAAGAAAAAGAATTTATCATATAATCCAAAGTCAGGTTTTAAAACCCCAGCAAATTATTTTGAGGGCTTAGAAGATGAACTATTGGATGCGGTGAAGCTTTCAGACACGTTTGGAGAAAAGAAATCTGCTGGTTTCACTACACCTGATGGATATTTTGATGAGCTGGAAGATAAGCTGTTTGAAAGAGTAATTAGAAAGGAAACAAAAGTTAGAACCTTATTTACCAAAGAGGTTTTACTTTATGCAGCAAGTATAGCAGCACTAATTATTGCTTTTGCCAGCACGAATTATTTTAACCCAGAATCTCAAACCAGTTGGGAGACGCTGGAGCTTTCGGTTATGGAAAGCTATATAGACGATAATAACATAAATTTCTCTACCGGAGAAATTTCAAATTATATTTTTCAAAAAGGCTATGTTATTGATGATGCCGATTTAAATAACGTAGATTCAGAAGCAATGATGAATTATCTTGATGAGAATATGGATGAACCCCTTTATATTTTAGACGAGGATTAATATGAAATACCTAATACTTATATTACTTATTTTTTCTGGTTTGTGGCAATTGCAATCACAGGAACGCGATGATTCGCATCGCAAAAAGATCAAGGAATTAAAAACCGCTTTTTTTACTCAGGAATTAAATTTAGATAAGAAAAAAGCGCAACAATTCTGGCCCATTTATAATGAATACGAATCCAGCCTGCACGAATTAAGAAAACGTGAGCATAGAGATATTCCAAATTTGGAATGCATAAATGAGGATGAAGCCAAGGAGATGCTGGAAGAATATGTTGCTATTGAAAAGCAGGATTACCTTTTAAAACAGGCGCTTTTCAATGATTTGAAGGAAATAATGACCGCGCAGGAAATTATTAAACTTCACCAACTTGAAGATAGATTTCACAAGAAATTAATTAAAGAATATCGGGCTCGAAAAGAGCGTGAACAGGAGGAAGAAGAATAAAATGCCCTCAAAGCATTTAAATCTCGATTACCGAGTAAAGTTTAGTTTTTTGGTTAGTTAGTAGTTAGTATCCCGGTTGGTTTAAGCTTTCCGGGATTCTTTTTATTTAAAAGTTAGTTTTGCAATTCGGCCTTTTCCAGCAGCATAAGCAACCGAATCATTTTTAAACCTCAGCGTATAAAAACCTTCCTCAGAAATTTGTTTCCAGGTATTTCCCGAATCTTTAGAGACCGAAATCCCGCTAAATCCGGTTGCAATTATTTTTTCTCCACCACTGTTTGGGATAAATCGCACACTACTTTTATAGCCCGGCTCCTTCCCTTCTGCTATCAATTCCCAGGCTTTCCCTCCATCTTTAGTAATCGCCTTATTCCCGGTATTTCCATCTGGATTAGTGTAATCACCTCCTAGAATAATTCCAAGGTTTTCATCATAAAAATCCATGGAATATCCGCCGGTAGTTGGCTTTCCTTCAATTAAAGGAGTATCAAAAACTTCCCAGGTTTCACCTTTATCGGGAGAAAAATAAATTCGGGATTTCATTCCGCCGGTAAGAATCCAGGTTTTATCTCCTTCAATAGCAATATTAGAATTGCTCGCGGCAAAAGCAGCTTCCCCATCAATAACTTCAGGAAGAATATCGCAACTTAATTTCTGCCAGGTTTTTCCTTCATCACGGGTTATTATTATAGAAATACAATTATTGGTAGGATCCCCCATAGCAATTCCTTCCCGGTTATTCCAAAAAGCCATCGCGTCGTAAAAAGCTTTTTCGTGTTCTTCTTTATAAACCAATTCCATTGCCCCGGAATCACCTGTTTTGTATAATAAAGCAGGACTTCCCACACTTAGCATAAAAAAATCTGTATCTGTAGACGCTACCGCTCTATATTCCGGTATTATTGTGTCGAATTTCTGAACGTTAGTTCGCCAGGTTTTGTCAGTATTATTATACATTCCAAAAGTCCCATTATTGGCAGCAAAGGCGATATTATTTCCTATTAATTCAAGTGCACGAATACTCAAAGAATCATCTTCCAAAATAGGTTCTATTTTTACTGAAGAATATTCGATTTCAGTTTTGTGGTGTTTTCCGTTTTCAGCTTCCTTTTCATTCTTGCACCCACTAAATATTATAAACAGGCAAAAAACTACGAGTCTTTTCATACATTAAATTTTAATCGATTTTTAAATCCTGCCAAAGGTAAATTTTTCCGAAGCAAAATACCTAGTACTAAGCATCCAAAGCATTAAAAGAAATTATAGAGGTGATTTTCGTTCCTGCCTAATAATTTTTGGAACCAAGTATTTAAAACTCAATTATCCGCTAAAAAACTTACCTTTGCAAATTCAAAATTTAATTATGCGCTTACACAGGAATTTGGTTTTCGCGACCATGGATGCCTTAAATGAAATTTTTAATAATGGTAAATATGCCGATAAGGTTATTGAGCAAACTTTAAAACGCGATAAGCGTTGGGGCTCAAGAGATCGCAGTTTTATTGCTGAAACCGTTTACGATATTGTTCGCTGGAAAAGACTTTATGCTGAAATTGCTGAAGTTAAAGAGCCATTTGATCGTGAAAATTTGTTTCGATTATTTACCGTTTGGGCAACCTTGCGAGGAATTGTGCTACCAGACTGGCCACAATTTGAAGGCACTCCTACCCGCAGGATTAAAGGAAAATTTGATAGTCTAAGTAAGATTAGAAAATACCGCGAATCTATTCCAGATTGGATGGATGAACTTGGAGTAAAAGAACTTGGTGAAAAAGTTTGGGAAAAAGAGATTGCAGCGCTAAACTTGCAAGCGCCGGTAATCTTGAGAGCCAACACACTTAAAACTACCAAAGACAAATTACGCAGTGCTCTTAAGGATGAAGAAATAATTTCTGAACCTTTAAAAGGATATAAAAGCGCTTTAAAACTGGAAGAACGTGGAAACGTTTTTAGAACCCAGGCTTTTAAAAACGGCTTTTTTGAAGTTCAGGACGCATCTTCCCAACTGGTAGCTGAATTTCTTGAAGTAGAACCCGGAATGCGCGTGGTTGATACTTGTGCCGGTGCCGGCGGGAAAACGCTTCACCTGGCTGCTTTAATGGAAAACAAAGGCCAGATTATCGCTACTGATATCTACGGAAATAAACTTAAAGAACTTAAACGCCGTGCAAAACGTGCCGGTGCTCATAATATAGATCCGCGTGCAATTGATAGCACAAAAGTAATTAAGAAACTTTATGGAACTGCAGATCGCGTTTTAATAGACTCCCCTTGTAGCGGTCTTGGAGTTCTAAGCCGAAATCCAGATGCTAAATGGAAATTGCAACCTGAATTTATAGACAGGCTTATAAAAACCCAGGCCGAAATAATTGAAACTTATTCGCGCATTGTAAAACCAGGCGGAAAAATGGTTTACGCAACCTGTTCGGTTTTACCTTCTGAAAACGAGAAGCAAGTAGAAAATTTCTTAAAGAATACCGAAGAAGGAAAAAATTTCAAATTGATTAAAGAACAAAAGATACTTTCTTCTGAAACCGGGTTTGACGGTTTCTATATGGCACTTTTAGAGAAAAAGGCTTAAGGGTTTATACCCAAATTTTTTGATTGAATCAATTTCAGGTGAAATCCTTTTATTTTCCCTGAAATTGATTCCTGATGAAAAAATATTACTTAATATTCCTTTCTTTACTTATTTATTCCTGTGCAGAAGATGATGCTTCAATTCCCGAAGAACTTCCGCCAGAAAATAATTTTTCTACTGAAATCTTCTTTTCAGAATATATTGAGGGCACTTCCTTCAATAAAGCATTGGAAATTGTAAATCTTACTGGAGAAGATGTTGATCTGGAAGCTGAAGCCTATTCTATTAAAAAACAATCGAATGGCGCAGGCGATTGGATGGGAGAGGTTATACTTCAAGGTGATATCGCTCATAATTCAACTTTCGTTATTGCCCATGAATCCGCCATTTCTGAAATCACTTTAAAATCCAATCAATTAAAATTTGGGGCACCACTGGATTTTAACGGTAATGATCCAGTTGGACTTTTTAAAAACGGGGAATTAATCGATGTAATTGGAGAAATGGACAATCCTGAAGATTTTGCATTAGACCAAACTTTAAGAAGAAAAAAATCTATAACAGAACCTTCTCTTGAGTATAATCCAGAAGATTGGGAATTCTTTGAAATGAATACTGTAGATGGTCTGGGTAGTTATTAAAATTATTTTGTCCTTTTTCTAACAGGTTTTTGGTTATCAGAAGGAAATCAGGATATTTTCTTGAAAAACTTGCCACGAATACACGAATATTTTATTGGTGCATTTTTCCTGCAAGGTCTTTTTTTGACCTTATAGATTTAATTTTAATTTTTCTAACCCAGAAGATTTTGAGAACCTTGGAGGAAGTAAGTCCACATTTATACTGGCCTTCCTCTCAAAAAACAATGGAAACAAGTATCAAAACAGGTTAGAAAATAGTTGTGATTTCGTAGTAAAACTAAACCTTTTAAAAATGAAAGAATAATTTCATTGCGAACGAGGAGCGAGTGCGGCAATCTATTAACGTACGCACCTAACTTAATAGAAATTCCGTTTTTTACGCTTTACAGATTGCTCAGTCGCCTAAAAAGTCTCCTTCGCAATGACATTCATTGCGCAAAACAGCTATAAATTAAGAAATACGATTCGTTAATTCGAGGCAAAACCCCTTTTAATATTTTCTGCATTAACTTCTTAAAATATTTCCTTTAAAAAACCTAAATTTGTGCTTTCTCGAACAACACAAAACAACATAGAATGATCCTTTTCTTTGGAGACCAGGCCACCAAGGTTTTTGCGGTAGAAACGCATACCAATCTTACGGCTCAAGACATCACAAAATTAAACTGGCTTTTTGGCAATACACAACAAATCAACAAATCTGCTCTGGCAGATTTTTTTGTTGGGCCCCGTGCCGCAATGATCACGCCCTGGAGCACCAACGCGGTAGAAATTACCGAGAATATGGGCATCCACGGAATTATTAGAATTGAGGAATTCTTGCGAATTGATAAGAATTATCACGATTTTGATCCTATGCTTTCGCAGAAATATGAAGGTTTAGATCAGGATATTTTTGATATTCATATTAATCCCGAACCGATCATTGAAATTGATGATATCGCAGCTTATAATCAACAGGAAGGTCTCGCCCTCAATGTAGAAGAAGTTGCTTATTTACAGGGATTAGCCGATAAATTAGGCCGAAAACTTACTGATTCTGAAGTCTTTGGTTTCTCCCAGGTAAATTCTGAACATTGCCGGCACAAAATTTTCAACGGTACTTTTGTGATTGATGGAGAAGAAAAACCTAGCTCATTGTTTAAAATGATCAGGAAAACTTCGGAAGAAAATCCGAACGAGATCGTTTCAGCATATAAAGACAATGTGGCCTTTATTAATGGACCACGAGTGCAACAATTTGCGCCAAAACTACCAGACGTTCCTGAATTTTACGAAAACAAAGATTTTGATTCGGTTATTTCCATAAAAGCCGAAACCCATAATTTCCCAACAACAGTAGAACCTTTTAACGGCGCTGCAACCGGAAGTGGCGGAGAAATTCGCGACCGGCTTGCCGGTGGAAAAGGTTCTTTGCCATTAGCCGGAACGGCAGTTTATATGACCTCTTATTCCCGACTTGATAAAGACCGAAAATGGGAAAATGGGATGAAAGAACGCGATTGGCTTTATCAAACCCCAATGGATATTTTGATCAAAGCTTCTAATGGAGCTTCAGATTTTGGAAATAAGTTCGGGCAACCTTTAATTTCAGGTTCTGTATTGACTTTTGAGCATTCAGAGCATCAACGAAATCTAGGTTACGATAAAGTAATTATGCTTGCCGGCGGAATTGGCTATGGAAAAGCCAACCAGGCCCAAAAAGATATTCCTAAGAAAGGAGATAAGATCGTGATTCTTGGTGGTGAAAATTACCGAATTGGTATGGGAGGCGCAGCGGTTTCTTCCGCAGATACCGGAGAATTAGGTAGCGGAATTGAACTAAACGCTATCCAAAGAGCCAACCCAGAAATGCAAAAACGAGCTTCTAACGCGGTGCGTGGAATGGTAGAAAGCGAAGAAAATCCAATAGTTTCTATCCACGATCACGGTGCCGGCGGACATTTAAACTGCCTTAGCGAACTCGTAGAAGAAACCGGAGGAAAAATTGATTTGGATAAATTACCGGTTGGCGATCCTACCCTTTCAGCAAAAGAAATTATAGGAAACGAATCCCAGGAAAGAATGGGATTGGTTATTGGTGGTAAAAGCTATGAAATTTTACGCAGGGTTTCAGAACGTGAACGCTCGCCTATTTACCAGGTTGGTGATGTTACCGGAGATTACAGGTTTACTTTTGAAGGTTCAGAATCCAAACAAAAACCGATGGATCTGGCACTTTCAGATATGTTTGGAAGTTCGCCAAAGACGGTGATGACCGATAAAAGTGTATCAAGAAATTATGACGATGTAGTTTATTCATCAGAAAATATAAAAGATTATTTAACGCAGGTACTTCAATTGGAAGCCGTTGCCTGTAAAGATTGGTTGACCAACAAAGTAGACCGCTGTGTAACCGGGCGTGTAGCTAAACAGCAAACCGCAGGACCATTGCAGCTTCCGCTAAACAATTGCGGGGTGATGGCCCTGGATTATAATGGAAAAGAAGGCGTGGCGACCTCAATTGGCCACTCCCCTGTTTCGGCGTTGGTAGATCCTGTTGCGGGTTCTAAAAATTCTATTGGTGAGGCACTTTCCAATATCATTTGGGCGCCGTTGGAAAAAGGATTAAAATCTGTTTCGCTTTCGGCAAACTGGATGTGGCCTTGTAATAACGAAGGCGAAGATGCCAGGCTTTATGAGGCTGTGCAAGGGGTTTCAGATTTTGCGATCTCCCTTGGAATAAACGTTCCTACCGGAAAAGATTCGCTTTCCATGAAGCAGCGCTATAAAGACGGCGAGGTTCTTTCTCCGGGAACGGTGATCATATCTGCAGCCGGGCATTGTGATGATATTACGAAAGTAGTAGAACCTGTTTTACAAAAAAATGGCGGCGATATTTATTACATCAATTTATCACAGGACAATTTTAAACTTGGAGGATCTTCTTTTGCGCAAATACTTAATAAGGTTGGAAAAGAAGTACCAACGATAAAAGATGACAAGAAATTTGCCGATGCTTTTTATAACATTCAGGGCTTAATTAAGCAAGATCTAATTCTTGCCGGGCACGATGTGGCTTCCGGCGGATTAATCACCACACTTCTTGAAATGTGTTTTGCTGACAATAATCTTGGCGCTGATCTAGATCTTTCAGCTTTAAATGAAAAAGACAGCGTTAAGCTCCTTTTTAATGAAAACTGCGGAATTGTTTTCCAGGCAAAAGACGATACAGCCGAAAAGGTACTTAGCGATAATAAGATTGAATTCTTTAAAATAGGAAAAGTTACTGAAGGAAAAGAACTGAAAATTAAAAACGGTTCAGAAGACCTGGGTTTTAATATTCCGGAATTACGCGATGTTTGGTATAAAACTTCTTTCCTTTTAGATCAAAAACAAAGTGGTGTAGACAAAGCTACCGAGCGATTTAATAATTATAAGAATCAGCCGCTGGAATTTAGATTTCCGGAGAATTTTACAGGACTTCTCGACTCCTCTCGAAGTGACAAGAAACGTATCAAAGCAGCAATTATTAGGGAAAAAGGCTCTAATTCTGAACGTGAAATGGCAAGGGCTATGCACTTAGCAGGTTTCGATGTGAAAGATGTGCATATGACCGATTTAATAACTGGTCGTGAAACTCTGGAAGACATCAAATTTATCGCCGCTGTTGGTGGCTTTTCAAATTCTGATGTTCTGGGAAGTGCCAAAGGTTGGGCCGGGGCATTTTTATATAATGAAAAAGCCAAAACCGCGCTGGATAATTTCTTTAAAAAAGAAGATACTTTATCGCTAGGCGTATGTAATGGTTGTCAGCTTTTTGTAGAATTAGGATTAATAAATCCCGATCACGAAAAGAAACCTAAAATGCTTCATAATGCTTCGCATAAGTTTGAGTGTAACTTTACTTCTATAGAAATTATGGAAAACAATTCTGTAATGCTTGGCTCACTTGCCGGTAGCAAACTCGGTATTTGGGCTGCACATGGAGAAGGGAAATTCAGCTTCCCGTATAAAAAGGAGCATTATAATATTGTTGGAGAATATGGCTATGATAAATACCCGGCTAATCCAAATGGCTCAAATCACAACACCGCGATGTTAACCGATGATTCTGGAAGACATTTGGTAATGATGCCACATCTAGAACGCTCTACTTTCCCCTGGAACTG
Source organism: Salegentibacter sp. Hel_I_6 (assembly GCF_000745315.1). Lineage (NCBI taxonomy): Bacteria > Pseudomonadati > Bacteroidota > Flavobacteriia > Flavobacteriales > Flavobacteriaceae > Salegentibacter > Salegentibacter sp. Hel_I_6. Next base: position 501,672 of record NZ_JQNQ01000001.1, read on the forward strand.
GGCATATTATCCAAAAGATAGGAAGGAAGATAAAGTAAGCCCCTGGATTGAAGCTTTTGTAAATGCCAGAAAGTGGCTGGAGAAAAAATAAATTTTCAACATTTTAATTTAAAAACGCCCGATAATATTTATTGTCGGGCGTTTTTCATTTGTGAATTAATACAATGATAATCAATTAAATAAATCATTATTAATAACATTTCTCTTATAAAAACTCATAATTGTTATCATTAAACAATTTATAGTCTTGCTAATATATCTATGCTTATTTTAATATTTCAATTTGAAATAGGCTATAAATTTGCTATTTTGCAAAGTATATAATAATTAGACACCCTAATGGATAAACCAACAAGACTATTTGACTTTCCATATTACCAATTGGAAAAACACGCTTTAGAAAAAGCGCTAGTCACTAAATATAATGGAACCTGGAAAGCCATTTCTACTCAGGAATATATAGATAAGGCAAATGCCATAAGCCGCGGATTATTAAGACTTGGAATAAAACCAAATGATAAAATCGCCATAATTTCTACCAGTAATAGAACTGAATGGAATATTATGGATATAGGAGTTTTGCAAACCGGTGCTCAAACAGTACCAATTTATCCTACCATCTCTGAAGAAGATTATCAATATGTTTTAGATCACAGTGAGGCCATTTTTTGTTTTGTCTCTGATAAGGAAGTGTTGGATAAGCTAAATGCTATAAAGCATGAAACCAAACTTAAAGAAGTTTATAGTTTCGATGAAATAGAGAATTCAAAAAACTGGACTGAGGTTCTTAAACTTGGAAAAGATAAAAGTAATCAGGATGAAGTTGAGCAATTAAAGAAAGCTGTTAAACCAGATGATGTAGCTACCTTAATATATACATCGGGAACCACTGGGAGACCAAAAGGAGTTATGCTTTCGCATAATAATCTTGTAAGTAATGTACTAGATAGCGCAGAGCGAGTTCCTTTTGAACGAGGTACCTATGTAGCACTTAGCTTTTTACCGGTTTGTCACGTTTTTGAAAGAATGATCCTTTATTTATATCAGTATTATTCAGTTTCCATTCATTTCGCCGAATCTATAGAGAAAATTAGCGACAACCTTAAAGAAGTAAAACCACACGTAATTACTGCGGTACCGCGCCTTTTGGAAAAGGTTTATGATAAAATAATCGCTAAAGGTTCTACTGTTGGCGGTATCAAACAAAAACTATTTTTCTGGGCTGTAGAACTTGGCCTGGAATACGAACCATACGGAGCAAATGGATGGTGGTATGAAAAGCGCCTTTCCTTAGCCAGAAAACTTATATTTTCTAAATGGAAAGAAGGATTAGGTGGTAATATTGAATTAATCGTTTCTGGATCTGCTGCGCTTCAACCGCGATTAGCTCGTGTATTTGCTGCAGCTGATATTCCGGTAATGGAAGGTTATGGATTAACTGAAACTTCCCCCGTAATCGCTGTTAACGACCAAAGAGATAAAGGTTTCAGAATTGGTACAGTGGGTAGACCTATAGACAGAGTGACCGTTAAAATTGCTGAAGACGGGGAAATTCTGGCAAAAGGACCAAACGTGATGCTTGGTTATTATAAGGAACCTGAAAAAACAAAAGAAGTTTTAAATGGAGATCACTTTTTCCATACCGGCGATATTGGGGAATTAGATAAAGATGGTTTCTTAAAGATTACCGATCGTAAAAAAGAGATGTTTAAAACATCAGGAGGAAAATATGTCGCTCCGCAAATTATTGAAAACACGATGAAACAATCGCGTTTCATCGAACAAATTATGGTAATTGGTGATGGCGAAAAAATGCCGGCCGCTTTAATCCAGCCAAACTTTGAATTTATCCAGGAATGGGCTAAGCGTAAAAACATCGATATCGGTGACGCATCTGAAAAAGAAATTGCCAATAATGAGCAGGTTAAAAACCGTATACAGGAAGAAGTTGATTTTTACAACGAAAAGTTTGGAAAATGGGAACGTATAAAAGTAATAGAACTTACGGGTGAAGTTTGGGGAATTGAGGAAGGGCACCTCACTCCTACTATGAAACTTAAACGTAGAAATATAAAAGACAGGTATAAGAAATTATATGATAAGATCTACAAACCTATGTAATTAGATAAATTTAATATTAAAGTTAAAACCCTTCCCAGAGAAGGGTTTTTTTATGCATTTCTCATAAATTTAAGTAATAAATATGCAAGCCTAAGTATTTATCCAATTTTATTATGCGTGCATAATATATTTTTCTTAACTTTGAGAGTCAACAATTAAAAATGAAGGAAAAAACAATAGATTATGTATTGCGGGCCACCTGGATGGCGGTTTCAAAAATGTATAATGAAGAAGCCGGGAAAGCAGGAAGCACAATGTCTACCGGTTTTGCCCTGTTAAGTATAGACCCAGAAAATGGAACTCCTTCTACCTCCCTTGGCCCCAAAATGGGAATGGAAGCCACGAGCTTATCACGAATTCTTAAAACTATGGAAGATAAAGGATTAATTCTTCGGAAGAAAAACCCAAAAGATGGCCGAAGCGTCCTTATATATTTAACCGATTTTGGTCGGGAAATGCGGGAGTATTCAAAAAAAGTGGTATTGCGATTTGATGAAGCTGTGAAAGAAAATGTATCAGAAGAAGATTTAAAAACTTTTATCGAAGTAGCCAACACCATTTTATCACTTATTTCTGAAAAGAAAATTTATAAAGAAGAGATAAAAATAGAATAAATGAATTAAACATCATTACGAACCCGATTAAGAATCGGGAGAAGTAATCTCAAAGTCGACTACTAATACTTTGCAGATTGCTTCGTACCTCGCAATGACAGATTTTAAAATAAAAATTTATTAATAACCGAAAACCTTATAGTAAAACCAGATAAAAATTATGAAGAGAAGAATTAATAAAGTAGCGGTAATCGGCTCCGGAATTATGGGAAGCGGTATTGCCTGCCACTTCGCCAATATTGGCGTAGAAGTTCTCTTGCTGGATATCGTCCCGCGGGAACTCAATGAGAAAGAAAAGAAAAAAGGGCTCACTTTAGAAGATAAGGAAGTAAGAGACCGCCTGGTAAATGAATCTTTACAAGCTTCTTTAAAATCTAAGCCCTCTCCTATTTACCATAAAGATTTTGCCAATCGTATAGAAACCGGAAATATGGAAGATGATATTTCTAAAGTTTCTGAAGCCGATTGGATTATTGAGGTAGTAGTAGAACGCCTTGATATTAAGCAGCAGGTGTTTGAAAAACTGGAAAAACATCGTAAAAAAGGAACACTTATAACTTCCAATACTTCGGGAATTCCTATTCAGCAAATGAATGAAGGAAGAAGCGAAGATTTTCAGCAGCATTTCTGCGGAACGCATTTCTTTAATCCGCCGCGTTACCTGAAATTATTTGAAATTATCCCGGGACCAGATACAAAACCGGAAGTTCTGGATTTCCTAAACGAATACGGGGAAAAATACCTTGGGAAGAAATCGGTATTAGCTAAAGACACTCCTGCTTTTATTGGAAATAGAATTGGTATTTTTAGTATTATGAGCCTTTTCCATATGGTTAAAGATATGGATATGACCATAGAGGAGGTAGACAAACTTACCGGGCCGGTAATTGGCCGTCAAAAATCGGCTACTTTCCGTACGGTAGATGTAGTTGGTTTAGATACTTTGGTACACGTAGCCAACGGGCTTCATAAAGGTGTTCCAAACGATGAAGCTAACGATCTTTTTGCCTTACCAGATTTTATCAAGACTATGATGGATAACGAATGGTTAGGAAGTAAAACTAATAATACCGGATTTTATAAGAAAATTAAAAAAGAGGATGGTTCGAGTGAGATCAAGTCTTTAGACTTGGATAAAATGGAATATCGCGATAGAAAAAGCGCGAAATTCGATGTGCTGGAACAAACCAAAACTATAGATAAGCTTGAAGACCGCTATGAGGTTTTAGTAGGTGATAAAGGAAAAGCCGGTGAATTTTACCGTAAAAACTTTGCAGCTTTATTCGCTTATGTTTCTAATAGAATTCCAGAAATTTCAGACGAACTTTATAAAATTGATGATGGTGTAAAAGCCGGATTTGGTTGGGAGCACGGCCCATTTCAAATGTGGGATGCCCTTGGCGTAAAGAAAGGTGTTGAGATGATGAAAGCCGAAGGTAAAGAACCGGCGGCCTGGGTGAATGAGATGTTGGAAAATGGTAAAAACTCATTTTACACCGTAAAAGAAGGTAATACCTATTATTACGATATTCAGAAAAAGGATTACACGAAAATTCCTGGTCAGGATGCGTTTATCATTTTAGATAACATTCGCGAATCAAAAGAAGTTTTCAGCAACAGCGGCGTTGTGGTTGAAGATCTTGGCGACGGGATTTTGAATGTGGAATTCCGAAGTAAAATGAACGCCATTGGTGGTGATGTTTTAGACGGCATCAATAAAGCCATAGATATGGCCGAAAAAGATTACCAGGGATTAGTTGTCGCAAATAACGGGAAGAACTTTTCTGTTGGAGCAAACATTGGGATGATCTTTATGATGGCTGTAGAGCAGGAATATGAAGAGCTGAATATGGCGATTAAATATTTCCAGGATACGATGATGCGTATGCGCTACTCTTCTATTCCAACCGTAGCCGCACCACACTCTATGACTTTGGGTGGTGGATGTGAACTTTCACTTCATGCCGATAAAGTTGTAGCAGCGGCCGAAACTTATATGGGTCTGGTTGAATTTGGCGTTGGGGTAATTCCCGGCGGTGGAGGTTCTAAAGAAATGACCGTTCGCGCCGCAGATACTTTTGAAAAAGATGATGTGGAATTAAACCGATTAAGAGAGCATTTCTTAACCATAGGAATGGCAAAAGTTTCTACCTCAGCCCACGAAGCTTTCGATTTAAATATTCTTCAGAAAGGAAAAGATATCGTAGTAGTAAACCAGGAAAGACAACTCACTATCGCTAAGAAACATGCCCTACTGATGGCTGAGAATGGATACACTAAACCAATTGCTCGAAAAGATATTAAAGTTCTTGGGAAACAAGCTTTAGGAGCTTTCTTAGTAGGAACCGACCAAATGAATGCCGGAAAATATATTAGTGACCACGATAAAAAAATCGCGAACAAACTAGCCTATGTAATGGCCGGTGGTGATTTATCTGAACCACAAATGGTAAGCGAACAATACTTGTTAGATCTGGAAAGAGAAGCTTTCCTTTCCCTAACCGGAGAGCGCAAAACCCTGGAAAGACTTCAGCATATGTTGAAGAAAGGTAAACCACTAAGAAATTAAGAATTATAAATGTTGAATTTTGAATGAATAATCATTCGAAATTTAAAATTCAAAATTTAGAATAATGAATAAGACAGCATACATAGTAAAAGCATACAGAACGGCCGTGGGGAAAGCTTCCCGTGGTGTGTTCAGGTTTAAGCGGCCAGATGATCTCGCGGCTGAAACCATCGATTATATGATGAACCAATTACCCGATTTTGATAAAACCAGGATCGATGATGTAATTGTTGGAAACGCAATGCCCGAAGCCGAACAGGGCTTAAATGTTGGTCGTTTAATCTCGTTAATGGGACTTAAAACCGACAAAGTACCAGGGATGACGGTTAACCGTTATTGCGCTTCAGGATTAGAAACCATCGCGATCGCTTCGGCTAAAATACAAAGCGGAATGGCCGATTGTATTATCGCCGGCGGTGCCGAAAGTATGAGTTACATCCCAATGGGCGGTTATAAACCGGTTCCTAATTACAAAACTGCCAAAGAAGGTAACGAAGATTATTATTGGGGAATGGGACTTACTGCGGAAGCAGTAGCCGAGAAATACAAAGTTTCCCGTGAAGATCAGGATGAATTTGCCTTTAATTCACATCAAAAAGCTTTAAAAGCACAGGAAGAAAACCGTTTCCAGGACCAGATAGCTCCTATTGATATTGAAGAAACATTTGTAGGAAAAGATGGAAAAAAGCAAACCAAAAATTATACCGTAACCAAAGATGAAGGTCCACGTGCCGATACTTCTAAAGAAGCCCTGGGCAAACTACGCCCTGTTTTTGCTGAAGGTGGAAGCGTTACCGCTGGTAATTCTTCACAAACCAGTGATGGTGCCGCTTTTGTAATGGTTATGAGCGAAGAAATGGTAAAAGAATTAAATCTTGAACCAATAGCCAGAATGGTGAGTTATGCACCAGTAGGTGTAGATCCTAGAATTATGGGAATTGGGCCGGTTCATGCTATTCCAAAAGCTTTAAAACAAGCAGGATTAAAACAGGATGATATGCAGCTTATAGAATTAAATGAAGCTTTCGCCTCTCAATCTTTAGCGGTAATCAGGGAACTGGGATTAAATCCTGAAACTTTGAATCCTAATGGCGGCGCTATTTCTATGGGGCACCCACTGGGTTGTACAGGAGCAAAACTTTCGGTGCAAATCTTTGATGAAATGCGTAAACGCAATCTAAAAGATAAATACGCCATGGTTACCATGTGTGTAGGAACCGGACAGGGAGCTGCGGGAATCTATGAAGTATTTTAAATGATGAATGTTGAATTTTAAATGAATAAAATTGAAAAGTGAGAATATCATAGTAGATAAAACCTTTAAGTTTTCTCTTAATATCATCTCGCTTTTCAAAAAACTTCAAGAGGAAAGAGAGTTTATAATTTCCAGGCAATTATTAAAATCTGCAACAAGTATTGGTGCTAACGTAGAAGAAGCAACTGCTGCACAATCAAAAAGAGATTTTATAAGTAAAATGTCAATCGCTTCCAAAGAAGCCAGAGAGACGAAATACTGGCTGCGACTTTTAGAAGATTCAGAACTAACAAAAATTGAAGTTTCAAATCATTTAAATGAAATCACACATATAATAAACATCATAACTAAAATCATCATTACAGCTCAAAAAAACATTAATAACACTGAATTATAAAAAATAAATCATTTAAAATTTATAATTCAAAATTTAGAATAATAGCATGGAAACAACAGAAAATAAAAAAGAACTTCTTCGCGGTGGGCAATTCCTGGTAAAGGAAACCAAGGCAGAAGATATATTTACTCCTGAAGATTTTACTGAGGAGCAAAAAATGATGCGTGATTCGGTTAAAGAATTTGTAGACAGAGAGATCTGGCCGAAAAAAGAAGAATTTGAAAAGAAAAATTATGCGCTTACCGAAGAGGTAATGAGAAAAGCCGGGGAACTTGGTTTTCTTGGTGTAGCAATTCCGGAAGAATATGAAGGGCTGGGAATGGGCTTCGTTTCCACCATGCTGGTTTGTGATTACATTTCGGGAGCGACGGGCTCTATTGCAACTGCTTTTGGAGCACATACTGGAATTGGTACTTTGCCAATTTTACTTTATGGAAATGAGGAGCAACGCAAAAAGTATATTCCGAAGTTAGCAACGGGAGAATGGTTCGGCGCTTATTGCCTTACTGAACCAGGAGCTGGAAGTGATGCGAATTCAGGAAAAACAAAAGCTGAGCTTACCGAAGACGGAAAAAGTTATAAAATAAACGGACAAAAAATGTGGATCTCCAATGCGGGATTTGCAAGTGTTTTTATCGTTTTTGCCCGTATTCAGGATGATAAAAATATCACTGGATTTATTGTAGAATATGATAAAGAGAATCCGAACGGAATTACTTTTGGGGAAGAAGAGAAAAAGCTGGGAATCCACGCCTCCTCTACCCGCCAGGTATTTTTTAATGACACTGTAGTTTCTGCTGAAAATATGCTTTCAGAAAGAGGAAACGGATTTAAGATCGCGATGAATGCGTTAAACGTGGGCCGAATTAAACTGGCTGCAGCATCTTTAGAAGCACAAAGACGAGTAACCGATGTGGCCGTAAAATATGCTAATGACAGGGTTCAGTTTAAAACACCAATTGCAAAGTTTGGTGCTATAAAATCTAAACTTGCTGAAATGGCTACTTCAGCTTATGTTGGAGAAGCGGCGTGTTACCGAGCTGCAAAAAATATAGATGATCGAATTAATCTTCGTTTGGAAGCTGGAGAATCGCATTCTAATGCCGAATTAAAGACTTTTGAAGAATACGCGATAGAATGTTCTATTTTGAAAGTTGCCTGCTCTGAGGATGTTCAGAATTGTAGTGATGAAGGTATTCAGGTTTTAGGTGGAATGGGATTCTCTGCCGACACTCCTATGGAATCTGCCTGGAGAGATGCCAGAATTGCCAGAATTTATGAAGGTACCAATGAGATCAACAGAATGTTAGCCGTTGGAATGCTTATTAAGAAAGCGATGAAAGGTCACGTAGATCTTTTAGGTCCGGCGCAAGCTGTTGGCGAAGAACTTACCGGAATCCCTTCTATGGACAAGCCAGATTTTAATGAATTATTCGCTGAAGAAAAGGATATGATCAAAAAATTGAAAAAAGTTTTCTTGATGGTAGCCGGTAGCGCAGTTCAAAAATTTGGTCAGGATCTGGAAGAGCACCAACAATTGCTTCTTGCTGCTTCAGATATTTTGATTGAAGCTTATATGGCTGAATCTGGAATTCTAAGAGCTGAAAAGAATGTAAAACGTTTTGGTGAAGATGCTCAAAAAGAGCAAATCGCAATGGCTAAATTATATCTATATCACGCTGTAGATACCGTAACCCAGAAAGCCAAAGAGGGAATTGCTTCTTTTGCTGAAGGGGATGAGCAACGTATGATGTTAATGGGACTTAAGCGTTTCACCAAATATGACAGAATGCCAAATGTGGTAGAGTTAAGAAATACTATTGCTGAAAAATTGACTTCAGAAAATAAATATTGTTTCTAAAAATGTTAAAAACATTTTCAAAAAAGACCATCAATTTAAGGTGGTCTTTTTTTATTCCTTAATTTTAAAATTATTCCAATCAATAAATTTAAAACAGGCTTCAATAATTAGGTATGAACAACCAAATGAGATTGTTATTTCTTAGTTTCAGCATATTTTTGCTACCCATTTCGATTTTTGCTTTTCAGCAAGATTCATTAAGCACTGAAAATACGCTTCCTTCAGAAGAAAAAATAGATAATTCTAATGAGTCCAATTACCTCCCAAATAGTTTAAAAGAGTATAACAAAGCTTATTATGAGCTAACCCGGTTAAACAATCCTCTGGGATTGGCACCCAATAAATTCAACTTACAAACGCCTCAGTCTACGCTGGAACATTTTGTTATTAGTAGTAGAAATAAAAATTTTAAAGAAGCCGCTTATGCCTTGAATCTTAACCTAATGCCCAACACCTTAACTGAAAAGGAGGCTATAGATATTGCACAGAAGCTATATTTTGTGATGGACCAAAGGGTTGCTATTAATTGGGATGCCTTACCAGACCGTCCCGATGGGCAGGTAGATATAAGAACCACGACAAACCAGGCAGTAGCAGGCCAGCCACGACGTAGTGTGGTTTTCGGGGAGACTCAAATAGAAAACCGGGATATTATTTTCAGGCTGCAGCGTGTTAAATATAAAGATTATGGAGCTTTCTGGTTAATTTCGGCAAATACGGTAGAAAATACCGAAGAGCTTTATCAGCTATATGGACCAACATTCTTAGACCGACATATGCCCACCTGGTCCCAGGCAAAAATTGGTACCGTGCCCTTATGGAAACCGGTGCTAACATTTTTACTGCTTATAGTTTCCTATATTCTAGGGAAAGTAGTAATTCTTTTAGTAAGGAGGATTGCTCAATCATTTGACAAACCAATTATTGTAGCTTTATCTAAACGGTTAGGAATTCCCGCTGCTTTAGCCTCTGGGGTTTTGTTTTTCTATATTAGTCTTAACGAGCTTATTTCTTATTCCGGCGCTTTTTCAAGTACTATTTATGCAATTTTACTTGCTATTGTAATCGCATCTGCCACCTGGTTTTTTATGCGGATCTTAGATTTTGCCATGCGTTATGTTGCTGAAAATAAAATTGGTGATGTAACTTCTGAAAACAGCCACGAATCCCGACAATTATTTACATATTTATCTGTAGCCAGAAGAATTCTAACCTTTACCGTGGTAATTGTAGGTACGTCTATTATTCTTTCCCAGTTTAGATCTATGGAGAAACTTGGTGTTTCTATGCTGGCTTCAGCAGGATTGGCCACGATAATTTTGGGTATTGCAGCACAAAGTACCCTGGGCAATATTATAGCAGGAGTACAAATAGCGCTTACCAAACCGGCCAGAATTGGTGATACCGTTATTATTGACGATCGCTGGGGTTATGTTGAAGATATTAGGTTTACCTATATGATTGTAAGAACCTGGGATCTTCGAAGATTAATTGTTCCCTTAAAAACGGTGATTTCTGATACTTTTGAAAATCTTTCCATTACTAGCCCGCATTCTTTAAATGAAATTGAACTTTATGTAGATTACCGTGTAGATGTGGATAAACTTAGAGCCAAATTTAAAGAATTGCTTGAAAACTCTGAAGAGTGGGACGAAGAGCACCCTCCTATTATGCAGGTAACTGAAATGACTGAAAAATCACTAAAAGTAAGAGCAATTTGCAGTGCCAGTACCGGGGTTATTGCCTGGGACCTTCATTGTAAATTAAGAGAGCAAATGGTAGCCTATATCAATGAATTGGAAGAAGGAATTTACTTTACACGCTCACGTGTGGAATTAAAAGAACCACATTTTAACTCCGATAATCGTAAAAAGAAAGATAAATAGACTGTTTATGACATCAGACCCTTTATTATTCAGGTATATGCTTATAGGTTTAATTAGCCTTCTTTTTTGCTTCCTTATCGCTTTTTATATCCTGAAAAAAATAGGTAAAGACCCAAAAAATATTTTACCTGCTAATTTCGCACAAAGGGTTTGGGTTCCGCTTCTAATTTTCATTGCAGCATTAATATTAAAAGTAGCCCTGCTTAGTAAGATCTTTATATATGAGTATACTTATGACATTCTTCAACCCATAAGTACCCTGGGAATAATATTTAGTGCCACCTGGTTAATTATTCTTACTCTTAAAATTTTAAAGAATAGAATGCTTAAAAGGTATGATGTAAATACTTCAGATAATTTAAAAGCCCGGAAAATTTACACTCAGTTTAATATTTTAGAAAATATCATCATCTTTATTTTAGTAATTCTAGCCCTTGGAATTGCATTAATGAGTTTTGAAAGTATCCGCTCTATAGGGGTGAGTGTTTTAACTTCAGCAGGAATTGCTGGAATTATTATAGGCTTTTCGGCCCAAAAAGCTATTGGAACCCTACTGGCCGGAATCCAAATTGCTTTTACACAACCTATTAGACTCCAGGATGCCGTAATTGTGGAAGGCGAATGGGGCTGGATTGAAGAAATTACCCTTACTTATGTAGTGATAAAAGTATGGGATAAAAGACGGCTGGTAGTCCCTTCAACCTATTTCATTGAAACTCCCTTTCAAAACTGGACCAAGAATTCCGCAGATCTTTTAGGCACCGTATTTCTTTATACTGATTATACCGTACCTGTAGATAAAATTAGGGAAGAACTGGACAGATTACTTGAAATTACGCCACTTTGGGATAAACAAGCCAAAGTAGTTCAGGTTACCGATGCTACAGATAGATCTATGGAAATAAGGATTTTGGTGAGTGCTAAAGACTCTCCCACGGCTTTTGATCTACGCGTATTTATTAGGGAGAAACTCATAGATTTTCTCAAAGAGAATTACCCGGAGAGCCTCCCTAAAAGTCGCGTAGTTATTAATAAACAAGAATCTGAAAAAACATCTAAAAATCGCTAAGCCAGGTTTCTTCTGATGTGGTACCAATACTAAAATTAGCTGCAGTTTCTATTAACGCCAAATGAGAATATGCCTGAGGGAAATTACCCAACAATCTTTTGGTTTCAAAGTCAATATCTTCACTGAATAAACCTAAATGATTACTATACGAAAGCAATTGGTCGAACATTTGTTTTGCTTTCTTCTTCTCTCCTATTTTGAATAAACTATCTATTAGCCAAAAAGTACAAATAGTAAAAGAGGAAGTTGGCTCGCCAAAATCGTCTTTATTCTTATAACGATACATTAAACCATCTTTGCACAATTCTCTTTCAGTTGCCTGCACGGTGCTCACAAAACGAGGATCTTTAGCATCTATAAATCCATATTGCTCCATCAACAACGTGGAAGCGTCCAGATCTTTAGATCCGTAAGATTGCGTGTAAGCCTGAACTTCTTCGTTCCAACCGTTTTTATAAATATCATTGTAAATTTCAGCACGTAAAGATTTCCAATGTGTATCGTTAACACCCATTCGTAAAACTTCGCCAATCTTTATCGCACGGTCTATCGCTACCCAACATAGTAATTTGGAAAACACAAAATGTCGATCTTCGGTACGCAATTCCCAAATACCTTTATCTGGTTTCTGCCAATTTTCTTCTACAATACTCACAATACCTCGTACTACGGTCCAAAGTTCTTCAGAATTCTCCAGCGAGGTTTCAAACTGGTTGAATTGCTGATAAATAACCTCCATCAAAATTCCGTAGATATCATTTTGCTTCTGAATATAAGCGGCGTTTCCTGTTCGTACAGGGTGAGAACCCTTATACCCAGATAAATGATCTAAAATATGCTCCGTAAGTTCTTTTTCACCATTGATACCGTACATGATCTGGATCTTCTCATCCTTATCGGGAATAATATCTATAATAAATTGAAGAAAATCCTTAGCCGATTTTATGTGGCCGAGTCCCGCCATTACTTTTATCACCATAGAAGCATCGCGAATCCAGCAAAAACGATAATCCCAATTTCGTTCTTCCCCAATAGTTTCAGGCAAAGAGGTGGTTGCTGCGGCTAAAACCGCACCAGATTTTTTATAACTAAGGCATTTTAAAACCAAAGCACTTCGCATAATTTCATTCTCGTAATGCGTATAACGGGTAGTTTTCGCGCTCCAATTCATCCAATAAGTCTTGGTGCGCTGAAATTTTAAATAAGAACGATCTAAAGATTGGGTAATTAGCTTTTCATGATAACCTACCAGGCAGTATGCGTTTCCGGTTAATTCAATTTCATTCTGCTCTAGAATATCATTAAGATCTAAACTGGAGTAAAAGAAAAGGGAATCGTATTTTCCTTCTTTGGTAAAGCTTTTAATGTAATTACCTTTATGATCGCTATGGGTTTGCTCTCGTGAAAAATCTAAACGAGGATCATATTTTATTCTAAACTTTGGCTTTCCACTAATTAAACGTATAAATCTAATTACATCCGGCGGGGCGTAGTAAGAACCGTCTTCTCGCGGGTAGCGAGGCATAAAATCTATTACCTGGAAGGAATTTTCACCATCATTAAATTCGGTATTTAAAATATTGGTTTCCCAAAGATATTCTTGTGTGATTTTATAAGAATCGTCTACAATAAATTCAAAACTTCCACCGCGTTCTTCATCCAGAATTTTAGCAAAAACTGCTGAGGAAGCAAAATTTGGCAAACAGCACCAATCCAATGATCCAGTTTTTGATATTAATGCAGCACTTTTACAATTTCCTATTATTCCGTAATCTAAATTCTCCATATACTCTTAAAATTCTTTAAAAAGGCTTGTAGTGTAAAATGATTTTCGGAAATTTAAGAAAAATCAATTTCGCAACAACAGCATTCACATATAATTATGAGTAAAACAATAATAATTTCCAACCGATTACCATTACAAATTAGTTTAGAAGAAAATAACCTGGAAGTCACGCCAAGTGTAGGAGGACTCGCAACCGGCTTAAAATCATTCCATAAGGATGGGGATAGCATTTGGATTGGGTGGAGCGGACTTACAGAAGAGGAAATCCCCGAAAATCTTTTAGAAGATGTTAAAGATAAAGCTCTAAAAGAAGATTGTGTTGCTGTAAATCTCAGCGAAGAAGAAATTGATGGTTTTTATTATGGTTTTAGTAATCGCACTATCTGGCCGCTTTTCCACTATTTTATGGAATATACTGAAGCCGATAAAGATCACTGGGAAACCTATAAAAGTGTCAATAGAAAATATGCAGATGAAGTGCTGAAACATTATGAAGATGGAGATCATATTTGGGTACACGATTATCAATTGCTTTTAGTGCCAAATATGATTAGGGAAAAACAACCCGAAGCAATTATTGGCTTTTTTAATCATATTCCTTTTCCCTCCTACGAGGTTTTTAGAACACTACCCTGGCGGGACGAAGTTTTAGAAGGTGTGCTCGGTGCCGATTTAATTGGTTTTCATACCTACGATTACGAAAGACACTTTTTAAGTTCGGTAAGTCGTATTTTACGTCACCAGGTGAATTTTAATGAAATTACGCTTCCGGAGAGAATTGTAAAAGTAGATTCTTTCCCAATGGGAATAGATTACAACAAATTTGAAGATGCCGCGCTTAATCATTTTAAAAATACCGAAGAACAACGCACTGAATTACAGCGAAGATTAGATCACCACTCCAATGAAACGCCAGAAGCTAAACTTATATTAAGCATTGATCGTTTAGATTACACTAAAGGAATCGCTAACCGAATTCGTGCTTTTGAATATTTCCTTGACAGGCACCCTGAATATATTGAAAAAGTTAGACTGGTAATGCTTGCTGTTCCATCCAGGTCTAATGTTCCACAATATCAACGTTTAAAACGTGAAATAGACGAATTAGTAGGACGAATAAACGGAAAATTCTCTACAGTAAGCTGGACGCCAATCTGGTATTTTTACCGCTCCATGCCCTTTGAAAACCTAATTGATCTTTACACGAGTTGTGATATAGCCCTGCTAACCCCAATTAGGGATGGAATGAACCTGGTTGCAAAAGAGTTTATAGCCACCAGGATAAATCAAACCGGGGTGCTTATTTTGAGTGAGATGGCAGGTGCCGCACACGAAATGAATGAAGCTTTAATTATAAATCCGAATAATTTTGAGCAAATTTCTGAAACCTTAATTCAGGCTATAGAAATGCCGGAAGAAGAACAAAAACAACGCAATAAAACCCTTCAAAAGAGATTAAAGCGCTATAGCGTAGAAAAATGGGCCAGCGATTTTATGCAAGCCCTGAAAAACACCAGCCAGGATCGGGAAGCATTTAAATCTACAAGAGTTTCTTCTAAAGTTTCAGATGAAATTCTGGAAAAATTTAAAAACGCGAAGAATAGAATCTTATTCCTGGATTATGACGGAACGCTGGTGAACTTTACCGACAAACCTGAAAAAGCAAAACCAGACCAGGAATTAATAGATTTGGTGCATACATTAAATCAATCAGTGAACACCGATGTAGTTCTTATAAGCGGTAGAGATAAGGATACCCTGGGTTCCTGGTGGCAAAAAATTCCTGTAGAACTTATTTCTGAACACGGGGTGTGGATGCGAAAAAAGAACAGTGAATGGGAACTTTCAGAAAATGTAAATAACGATTGGATGAGTGCGGTAAGACCGGTAATTGAAACTTTTGTAGATCGCACACCGGGTACCTTTATAGAAGACAAAAATTATTCTCTGGCCTGGCATTATAGAAAAGCCGATCCTGAACTGGGAGAAATTAGAGCCAATGAGCTTTCTAATGTTTTAAAGGAATTAATTTCTAACCGTGGTCTTAGTGTTCTGGAAGGAAATAAGGTGCTGGAAATAAAAAGTAGCGGCGTAAATAAAGGAAAAGCTTCTAACAAAAAATTAGTGGGCAGGGATTACGATTTTATTTTTGCCATTGGTGATGATTGGACCGATGAATATATGTTTGAAGATCTTCCTGAAGAGTCTATTACCGTGAAAGTTGGAATGAAAAAAACCAGCGCACGCTACTATGTAGAAGACACTTCTAAAGTTAGAGACATATTAAACAGATTTGCTGAAAATTCATAGGCTTTTAAATTGTTAAAATCCTTGACATTTTCTCAAAAAGTTTATGCATAACTTAACTTCAAAAATATGGCTGACGCTTGATTATAATCTAATTTTACATCGAACAATAAATACGAACCAAAACTTAAAACTTAGATCGATGAAATCAGGAAAAATGTTATTAGGATTAATATCAGGAGCAGCTGCAGGAGCGGCATTAGGACTATTATTTGCCCCTAAAAAAGGAGCAGATACTAGAAAGGCGATTTCAGACTCAAGCAATGAAGCTATAGAAGGAACAAAAGGAAAATTCAACGAATTTTCTGACTCTTTGAGTCACAAAGTTGATGCTTTAAAGAATAAAACTAAAGCTAGCCTTTCTAGTTCAAAAGCTGACCAAAAAGCGCACGAAGCAAAAGCTGAAATTCATAATATGAAAGCCAGCTAAATTCTTTTTTCTAAAGAATTTTATATAAAATCCCGACATAAAATGTCGGGATTTTTTTGTTTAGATTTTTATCAAATTCTTAATTATTTGTGATATCACAGAAACTTTGGGTATTTTAGAAGTCTAAACCAAACTTTGAATGATTAAGAATATATCTACCCTTGCCCTACTCCTTTTTTCAGGACTAATTTTTCAACAAACAAATGCGCAAACAGATCAGCGTATCTATGAAATCATTGATAATGTATCAGCCGATAGAATAGAAGCCGATATTAGAAAACTTGCCGGTTTTGGTACCCGAAACACTTTTAGTGACACAGTCTCTGATACTCGCGGGATAGGTGCCGCCCGGAGATGGATAAAATCTGAATTTGATAGCATATCCTCCGAATGCAGTAACTGCCTGGATGTTTTTTACCAAAAAGACTTTGTAACTACCGATGATGGTGAACGTATTCCACACGATGCCTGGGTGGTAAATGTTGTGGCCGTTCAAAAAGGAACAAAATATCCAAATAGATACATAATTATGAGTGGCGATATAGATTCCCGCGCCAGTAACACTATGGATTTTGAAACCGATGCTCCGGGAGCTAACGATAATGCCAGCGGCATGGCGGGAGCCATAGAAGCTGCAAGAGTTTTATCTAAATATGAATTTGAAAGTAGTGTGATTTATGTTGGCCTTTCTGGTGAAGAACAGGGTTTGTTCGGTGGAAAAGGACTTGCTGAATATGCCGAAGAAAAAGAATGGGAAATTATTGGAATCCTGAACAACGATATGATTGGGAATATTGAAGGAGTTGATGGCGTAATAGATAACCGCAGCTTTAGGATCTTCTCTGAACCAGTTCCCCCAAATGAATCTGAAAGAGAACGAACAATGCGTAGATTTTATGGTGGCGAAGTAGATGGAATATCCCGTCAGCTTGCTCGTTACGTTCATAAAACCACAGAAACCTATATGCCAGAAATGAACCCTATGATGATCTATCGTTTAGATAGATTTGGTCGCGGTGGGCATCATCGCCCGTTCAATGACCTTGGTTTTCCTGGAATTAGGATTATGGAAGCTCACGAAAATTATAACCGCCAACATCAGGACATAAGAACTGAATATGGGATTGAGTATGGAGATGTAGTAGAAGGTGTAAATTTTGATTATGCTAAAAAATTAACTGCGGTAAACGCCATAAATATGGCGAGTCTTGCCTGGGCGCCGCCAGCACCAAAAAATGTGGAAATTGGTGGAATTGTAGAACCATCCACTAAACTAAAGTGGGATAATGTTGAAGGTGATATCGCCGGATATAAAATTCACTGGAGAGAAACTACAGAAGCCCAATGGCAACATTCAAGGTTTGTAGGTAATGTAAATGAATTCACCCTGGAAGGAATTGTTATTGATAATTACTTTTTTGGAGTTTCAGCAGTTGGAAAAGATGGCCATGAAAGTGTTGTAGTTTTTCCATCGGGTGTTTTTAGATAGGAATTCGGGATATTTTTAAACTTAAACTTTTAAAATATGAAATATATAAAACGCTTAAGCTTTATCATTTTCTTCTGTTGCTGCCTTATTTCCTGTGGAAATAAAAATGATAAAAAGGAAGCAAATAAAGAACAGGCAAAAGTTGAAGTCGATACTACAGCTACTCAAAAAACAGAAGCCGAAGAACTTTCAGAATCGCCAAGACACCATGAATGGGTGACTTTATCGCATGGTGAACGAGAATTTCAAGCTTTTATAGCTTATCCGGAAACCAGCGGAGCTACAAAATCGGTTATCGTAATTCACGAAAATCGTGGTTTAAATGATTGGGCAAGATTATTTGCTGATAAACTGGCTGCAGCAGGTTACCTGGTAATCGCCCCCGATTTGATTTCAAATACCCAGGGAAAGCGCCGCACCACCGATTTCGAAAATCCTGATGCGGCAAGAGATGCCATTTATGCGTTAGACGCAGACCAGGTAACTAAAGATTTGGATGCAGCTTTTCAATATATAAAAGAAGATTCAGCTTCTACCGGCGAAGTGGCGGTAGTTGGTTTTTGTTGGGGTGGTTCTCAAACCTTCAGGTACGTCACTAACAACAAGGATATTTCTTCAGCCCACGTATTCTATGGAACCGGTCCTGAAGATGCTTCAGCAATTGCTAATATTTCGGCTCCTGTTTATGGATATTATGGTGGTGATGATAATCGTGTGAATTCTACGATTGAAGCAAGCGAAAAGATGATGAAAGAGGCAAACAAATCTTACGAATATGAAATTTATAAAGGAGCCGGCCACGCATTTATGCGCAGCGGTCATCAAGCAGATGCAGAAAATGCGAATAAAGAAGCGCACGATAAAGCCTGGAAAAGACTCAAAGATCTTCTTCTAGAATAATCCATTTTCAGCTTAGCTATATAAGGAAAAAGGTATCTAAGTTTTAGTTTTTTTCCTTCAAATACAATTCTAAAAAAGGGCATTCCACTGGGATGCCCTTTTGCTTAGGACCTAATTAACAATTGTTTGGGGGAACCTTAATAAAAACAAGTAGCTTTAATAGCTACTTTTAGATAGTCTAACCAAACTAAATTATTATGGCAGAAATTAAAATTGAAAAGAAGAAACCTATCTGGCCCTGGGTTATATTAATCATCATATTGATTCTTGGAATATTATTTTATGTATTCGCTTATGAGGAAGATAATGATACTATAGATGACACAGATAATATTGAAGAATTAAACGATACTTCAGCCAGCGTTTCTAACGAAAAAGCTGAGATGGCCTTTTGTAAAAAAGGAGAATTAATTTCATAATTAAAAACAGAGCATTATGAGTAAGCAGAATATAAAAAATAAAAATTTACATTATTTAAGTGAATTAAAAGATTATAAAGTTGCAAGTGGTTATCCCGATATTAGGGGTTGGACAGTAAGAGATGCAGACAAGCGTGTAGTGGGAAAAGTTGATAATTTATTGATCAATAAAAACCTGGATCGCGTGGTTTATGTAGATGTAGAAGTTGACCAAACAATTATAGATTCACGCCATGATCCCTACGGGAAACCCGCAGATCCTGAAATAAAAGAATTTGTAAATAAAGATGGGCAAAACCACGTAATTGTTCCTATAGGGCTTATAGAACTTGAAGAAGATGAAAAATATATTTTCACTTCCAGAATAACCCACCAAACATTTGCTGAAACCAAGCGAATTGAAAGAGGTGCAGACCTTGACAGGAAATATGAAGAAAACGTTTTAAGCTCTTATAATCGGCCATCTCGCATTACTACAGATGATGAGCATATTAAACGCCGAAAAGAAGAAGAATATGCCGATAAAACTATCTCTGGGCACGGGGATGATGAACAAATAATAGACGATAATTACGAGGCGCAAATCAATAAAGATCGTCACGCCGATGATTCATTTTACGAAAGAGAGGAATTTGATGGTGCAAACTTTAGAAAAAGGGATTGAAGATTTTAAAAGTTGACTAGCTATTGGAATAATTTAATTTTATCAGGCCGAAGTGGGTTCAGATTTTATAATGACTTAATTCTAAATGTAGATTTAAAAACTTTTCCAATAGCTTCTTTGTTAGTCAATCAAAGAAAGTTGAACTCGCTTATTTTCTTCATCTATTGAAATGACAGTAACTTCCAGCTCCTGATTTAATTTTACCACAGCATTTACATCACTAATAAATTCATTGGCGAGTTTAGAGATATGTATAAGTCCGCTTTCTTTGATTCCAATATCTACAAAACAGCCAAAATTGGTAATATTATTCACTATACCGGGCAGTTGCATTCCCGGTTTTAGGTCACCTATTGTTTTTACTGAAGGATCAAAATTAAAAGGCTTTTTTTGCTGGCGGGGATCTGCACCCGGCTTTTTTAATTCTTTTAAAATATCTTTTAAAGTCGGTAAACCCAATTCTCCCGAAATATAATCATCAGGCTTTATATTTTCCAGTTTTTCTGAGTTTCCAATAAGTTCTTCAGGTTTTAACTTGTTGTTTTTGGCCATTTTTTCGACCACAAAATAGCTTTCGGGATGCACTGCAGAATTATCGAGTGGGTTTTCAGCATTTCTAATACGCAAAAAACCGGCAGATTGTTCAAAAGCTTTAGCACCAAGTCTTGTAACTTTCAGCAATTCCTTCCTACTTTCAAATCGTTTATTTTGTTTTCTATAATCTAAGATATTTTGTGCTAAACCTGGCCCAATACCGGAGACGTAAGAAAGTAATTCTTTGCTGGCGGTATTTAGATTTACCCCAATTTTGTTTACACAGCGCATAACCACCACATCCAGTTTCTCCTTTAATTTAACCTGGTCTACCTCGTGCTGATACTGCCCTACTCCAATAGATTTAGGATCAATTTTCACTAATTCCGAAAGGGGATCACTTAATCTTCTTCCTATTGAAACCGCACCTCTAACGGTAACATCATAATTTGGAAATTCATCCCTGGCAATTTTTGAGGCTGAATAAACCGAAGCTCCGGCTTCATTTACCGTAAAAACCTGTACCTCTTTTGGCAAATAAACTTTCTTAATAAATTGTTCGGTTTCCCGGGCAGCGGTTCCATTTCCAATGGCAATGGCTTCAATTTTATAAGCATTAACCAGGCTTTTTATCTTTGCTGAAGCTGCATCTGTCTTTTTCTGTGGCGGGTGTGGGAATATAGCTTCATTATACAAAAGGTTTCCCTGCTCATCTAAACAAACTACTTTACAACCCGATTTAAAGCCAGGATCTATCGCTAAAATTCTTTTACTTCCCAGGGGAGCTTCCATTAATAATTGCTCCAGGTTTGAAGCAAAAACACCTATTGCATCTTCATCTGCTTTTTCTTTAGCCTCATTTAGAAATTCTGTGGTGAAAGATTTTTTTAGCAAGCGGGTAAAAGCATCTTCAATTGAATTTTTCAAATATGCTATTCCAGAAAAACCGGGATTTTTAATTATTGCTTTTTCAATAAGATTTAAGGCTTCAGCTTTATCAATTTCCAGCTTCACTTTTATAATGCCGAGTTTCTCAGCACGGTGAATAGCTAAAAATCGGTGGGAAGGGATTTTCTTTAGCGGTTCTTCCCACTTTTCGAATTGATTAAATTTTGAAGCTTCGGCATGTTCTGTTTCGGTTTTTATCCACTTGGTTTTTATATCTGCTTTCCTGGCATATAATCTTCTAAGACTGTTTCTAACGTAGCTATTTTCATTTATCCATTCAGCTATAATATTCCCTGCACCATAAAAGGCTTCTTCTTTAGTTTTTACGTTCTCAGATAAAAATTGATTAACGGTTTGATTTATATTTGAAGCGTTTTGCGCCATTAAAATTTTTGCCAGTGGTTCTAGACCAGCTTCTCTTGCGGCATCAGCCTTTGTTTTTCGTTTCTTTTTATAAGGTAAGTAGAGATCTTCAACTTCAGTTAAAGTTGTGGCTTTCTCAATTTTTTCAGCTAAAATATCGCTTAAAGCTTCCTGCTCTTTTATCGATTTTAGAACTGCGGTTTTTCGTTTTTCCAGGTCATTAAAAGTGGCGAGCAATTGCGCAATTTTTTCTACCGCCACTTCATCTAAATTTCCAGTGGCTTCCTTTCGGTACCTGGAAATAAAAGGAATTGTAGCATCTGCCTCTAGCAGTGCAATAGTATTCTGAATGCTTTTGGCAGGTAATTGTGCCCTGGATTGTATATAGTCCTGTACTTTCAACTTAAAGAAATTTCAGATTAAAAAATTGTGAATTATGGCAAATATAGTATTCCGAAGTCTTAAACAATCCCTTCTTCTCGAGAATGTTTAATAGCTTTTTGGCTATGTTTAAAATAGCAAACGCTAACCCCAAGACTTTCAATATTATCTACAATCTTCTGCACTGCTGGTTTCTTATTTTTACCCGTTTGCCTAATATAAACTGCCTTTAAACTCATTGGAAATATTTTACAAATACGTTCATAAATATTAGGGTCTTTTTGGGAATCATCCCCCAAGAGCACATAAGGTATATTGGGATAGAAAGAAATTATATCTTTTATCTTTTCAAATTTATGATCGTGGCTGCCACGACCGGTAAAAAGGAAATCTGAAATTCCTGTTTTAATCTTTTTAAGTTTTATTACTGCCTTAGGTAAGTCGTGCATTTTAGCAAACTCGTTTATAAATTCATATAAATTCCACTCGCTACTAGACACATAAAAGAAAGAATTAGTAGCTTCTTCTGATGAATTTTGCCCTGCTTTACTCAGCTCCTCATAATGCTCTACGACATCATCAAAAATCTTTCGTTTATTGATGTTCTTAGAAAGCATTACATATAATTTTTTAAAAACGCTATTACTGTGAGAAATTAAAAAGGTATCATCGATATCTGAAATAATACCGTATTTGGAAGGATGCGGCTTCAACAATTCTCCTTTTTCTATCATTCCAAAATCTTTAAAATCACAACTTACCTCATATTGATGCCAGCCACTTTTTAATTCTTCAGAAAATGGAATGGTAAATCTAAAATACCCATCGTCTAAAGTTTTAGTAGTAACTGTAGTATTTTGAAACTTGAGTCTAATCTCTACATTTTTTAACGGGCTAATGCGAAACATATGAATTATAGCTACCGCGTGCTTAATTCCTTTTCTATCAAGTCTATATTTATCTGGTGCCCAAGATTTAAATAAATGTCCATATACATTAAGCTCCTGGTTATTTACATAACCACGATAGAGTTTTAGGTCTAATTTCAAAATTTTAGATTTTTATTGAATTTTTCTTATTCCAAAATAATTAAATTTAAGCATATTCCAGAAGCTATATGAAAGAAATAAAAAAGGTTTTACTTGTTGTAAATCCGATATCAGGCGATATTAATAAAGAATTTATTGTTCAAAAGATTGAAAAAGAGTTAAGACAAATAGGTGCAAAGCTAAAAACCTATAGAACTACGGGTGAGAATGACAAAAAGGAAATTTACAACCTAATTGCAGCAAATACGTTTGATAGAGTTCTTGTAGCTGGTGGAGACGGTACCATTAAATTAGTAGCCGAAGCCCTTCAGGATAATAATATTCCGCTTGCTATAATTCCGGCAGGATCTGCAAACGGCCTTGCCCTTAACCTTGGAATTCCAAATAATCTTGAAGCACAACTAAAAATAGCCCTGGGTACTCAAATAACAGAAATAGATACGCTAGAAATTAATGGTGAACTTTGTTTACATATTAGCGACCTTGGCGTAAATGCTGAATTAATTAAAAATTACGAAAATTCGCGAATAAGGGGAAAAGTAGGCTATCTTCTTCAATCCATTCCTACACTTTGGTCTAGCAAATATCCCTTTGAGTTCGAGATTAATTTGAAGGATCAGAAATTAACCAAAAAGGGTATTTTACTCGCTTTTGCAAATGCTAATAAATACGGTACCGGGGCGAATGTAAATCCAAAAGGAAAAATAGACGATGGCACTTTTGAAATCCTTTTATTTAAAAATTTTGATATACTGGAAATACTAAAAACATTGCGTAATGAAACCGATGTAAACTCTGGATTCGTGGAAATAATACCAACGAAAGAAGCTAAGGTTTTTTGTAAAAAACCGGTTCCTTTTCAGATGGATGGTGAATATATTGGAGAAATAGAAGAAATTTCTGTCAAAATTTGCCCCAAAAAACTACCGATAATGACCTCAAATGACACTTAAATTAAATATTTATTAACAAAATTCAGAAAATATATTTTTTTATCAATGTAAATCCTACATTTATATTGCATATATTTGATTATCAGTTTTTTACACCTTGTTGAGGAATTAACAATAAAAACTATTCTTATCAATATATTCAAATTTAACATTAAAAAGGAAACTAATTAAAAATACGAAAACGTTTGCGTTTAAAGGGGTGGTAACATTTAGTATAAATTTTTACTAAATTAGGTACTCAACTTAATGGTTTAATTAATCAACTGTAAAATTAATTTTATGAAACAAAGATTACTCAAGATCGGGATGTTTCTACTTGCTATTTTCAGCTTTGGGTTTACCCATGCACAGGAAACAGTATCAGGAACGGTGACCGATGGGGAAATGCCCTTACCGGGAGTGAACATTTTTGTTAAAGGGACCTCTAATGGTACCGTAACAGATTTTGACGGAAATTACTCGTTAAATGATGTTCCCAATGATGGGGTATTGGTATTTAGCTTTGTAGGCTATGCCCAACAGGAAATTTCAGTAAATGGAAGAACAACGATCAACGCAACTATGGCTGAAGATGCCGATGCTTTAAGCGAAGTGGTAGTTATTGGTTATGGTAACGTACAAAAACGGGATGCGACAGGTGCGGTTTCTACCGTTTCTTCTGAAGATTTTAACCAGGGGGTAATTGCCTCACCGGAAGAATTAATACAGGGGAAAACTGCCGGATTACAGGTAACCACTTCTAGTGGGGAGCCTGGAGCTGGAGTTAATATTAGAATTAGGGGTACAACTTCAGTACGAGGTGGTAATAATCCTTTATTTGTAGTAGATGGCGTGCCATTGGCTGGAGACGAAGTTTCTGCAGGAGGTGGTGATGTAGGTTTTGGAGAATCTTCTTCAAAAAACCCATTAAACTTTCTTAACCCATCAGATATTGAGAGCATTAGTGTTCTTAAAGATGCTTCGGCAACTGCTATCTATGGTTCGCGTGGCGCAAACGGAGTAGTTATTATCACCACCAAAGATGGACGAGGTGATAGAGGTATATTAGATTATAGCACCAATTTAGGTGTTGCTTCTCCCGCTAATGAGTTTGATCTTTTAAATAGAGAACAATTTCTTGATGCTGCCGAAAGTTATGGCGGAAATAGAGAAGATCTGGATTTTGGAGGAAATACAGATTGGCAGGATCAAATAACACGTTCTGCTTTTAGCCAGATTCACAACTTATCTTATTCTAATTCATACACCGGTGGTAATTATAGAGTTTCAGGAAACTATACTAATCAAAACGGGATTATTAAAAATTCTTCTATGGAAAGGTTAACTGGAAGGTTAAACCTAACCCACAGGCTTTTTGATGATAAATTAAGATTAAACCTGCAATCTACAATTGCCAGAGTTAACGATGAGCGAGCTCCAATATCAGATAACGCAGGAGCTCAGGGAGATTTGTTAAGTACAGCTTATTTCGCAAATCCCACATATCCAGCTGATCCAGAATTTTCTCCAGGAGGAGACTTTATAAATCCCCTGGCATTATTGAAGTATTACCAGGATCAAACAGAAACAGATAGAATTCTATTAAATTTTTCGGCAGATTATGAAATCTTACCCGCGTTAAGCGCTAAAATTGCTTTAGGTTATGATGAATCTAATTCTTATCGTGGTTCTGCAATTTCTGGTGATATTACCGGTGTGGCCTCAGGTGTACCAGGGAATGGTAGAGGAAACATTAATGAAATTAACAGTAAGAACCGATTGATGGAATTAACCATGAACTATGAAAAGCAATTTGAAAATTCAAAGTTTACAGCATTAGCTGGTTATTCTTTTCAGGATTTTAATCGCTCAGGAATCAATGTTTCAGGATACGGTTTTTCCACTGGTGATATGGATGCTATGATAGATGAATTGCAAAGCGGTAGAAATTCAATTGAGAATTCTATTGATGGTTCTTATCAACAATATGGCTATACAGGTGATGATGTTTTTATAAACAGATTATTCCCGGAAATAGCTACAGATAATATCTCAGGACCCGGCGGAATAGTTACCAGGGCAATCGCAGGAGACTCTTTTGATGTTACTGATGAATTACAATCTTTCTTTACCAGGCTAAATTATGATATAGCAGGTAAATACCTATTAACGGCCACCTTAAGAGCAGATGGTTCTACCAGATTTGGTGGTAATAATAAATACGGATATTTCCCTTCAGGTGCATTTGCATGGCAAATTGGAGATGAAGACTTTATACCTGAGACTATTTCAACATTAAAACTTAGATTAGGGTATGGAGTAACCGGTAACCAGGAAATTCCTTACAATCAATACCAGCAAAGAGAAAGATGGGCTGGTTTTGGTATTAATAACGGTGGTGGTATAGATGCACCAGGTACTAGCTTGGTCTCATTTGCTAATCCAGATCTTCAATGGGAAGAAACTAGCCAATCCAATATTGGAATTGATTATGGGTTTCTTAATGATAGATTGAGTGGATCTCTTGATTTCTATTATAAAAACACTACAGACCTATTGATCCAGGTATTCTCAGCACAACCTTCTCCTCAACCTTTCGTATTCCAAAACTTAGATGCGAATGTTATTAATAAAGGGGTAGAATTTGCTATAGATTATAACATTATCCAACAAGATGATCTATTCTGGAATTTTGGATTCAATATTGCCTATAACGATAACATGGTTGAAGATTTTGATGGTATTATTGATACCGGTGAAATAAGTGGCCAGGGTTTAACCGGTGCTTTCGCACAACGTTTGGTAGGTGGGCAACCATTATTTTCTTACTATCTAAGAGAGTTCGCAGGTTTTGATGAAGATGGGCAATCCATTTATCCTAATGGTAACATACAGGAGTTTGTTGGAAAAAGCGCATTACCAACTACGAATTTAGGTATTTCCACTCGCGTAGAGTATATGAACTGGGACCTATCAGCTTTCTTAACAGGACAGTTTGGTCACTATATTTATAACAATACCGAAAATGCTCTATTCACAGCCGGAGCAATTGGTAACGGAAGAAATGTGACACAAAGTGTTGTTGGGAATGGCGAATCCAACCTTAACGCGCCAGATGTTTCTACTCGATTCCTTGAAAAAGGAGACTTCCTTAGAATGCAAAATCTTACATTAGGTTATAATTTTAATTTTCAGGAAGAAAGTATTTTTAATTCCTTAAGGCTTTCATTAACTGGCCAAAATTTATTTGTAATTACAGATTATACTGGTCTTGATCCAGAGGTAGATACCAATAAAGCACTGAATAATGTTCCTTCGGCAGGTATAGATTATACAGCCTATCCAAGACCTACAACAGTGACTTTTGGTTTAAATGCATCATTTTAAAAAAATATTATGAAAAGGAGTATTTCAAAAATAACACTAGCTACTTTAGGCCTTCTAAGCATCGTGTCCTGTACCGATCTAGAGCTTGAAGATACAGATTCAGTAACTCGCGAATCCACAGATGGTGGATTTGATGGAGTGAGTAATGTAGAGGGCTCAATTAACAACGCTTACAATACCATTCAAGGTCATTTACAAACCCAGGAAAATTTATACGCTTTACAGGAAGCGACCTCAGATGGACTGTTAATCCCTACCAGGGGAACTGACTGGGGTGATAACGGGGTTTGGAGGACATTGCACGAACATACGTGGGATGCAACTCATCCCTTTGTTTTAAATACCTGGAATAACTTTAATTCAAGCGTTTTCTCTTTAACCGAAATTATCGAAACCTCAAGTGCAAGTGCAGCTCAGGTGGCTGAAGCTAAAGTTTTAAGAGCTTTTAGTATGTATTGGATCATAGATCTTTACGGCCAGGTACCTTTTAGAGGTGTAGATGAAGGACCTGAGGTAAGCCCAATGGTAATGTCTCGTGCTGAAGCGTTTGAATTTGCAATGAATGATTTGCAGGATGCTTTACCTAATTTACCATCATCTGGGCCGGGTGCTGAAACAAATCGAGCCTCGAAGGCATTAGCAAATTTCTTATTAGCCAAAATGTATCTTAATAAACATGTTTATTTAGGAACAGATTCTGCAGCGCCTGAAGATATGACGCAAGTTATAAATCACGTAGATGCAATCGCAACAGATGGTTTTGCCCTTCAAAGTGGTTTCTTTGAAATTTTCGAACCTTCAGTTGACGTTTCTGATACAGAAATAATTTTTAGAACTAATTATGGAGCCGATGCCCGTATCTGGAGTACTCTGCACTATAACCAGGGCACACCAGGAAATACACCTGGGGGATGGAATGGATTTTCTACTTTAGCTGAATTTTATGACCTATTTGAAGGCGATCCTCAGGTTAACATTCCAGGTTCAGGACAGGAAGAGCGAAGAGGTTTTGTACCTACATCAGGAAGCCAGGCAGGAGCCGATGATTTAGATGCTGATGAAGATGGACTGGAAGATGGATCCTATATTGGATATGGTTTTCTTATAAATCAACAATATGGTTTAGATGGTTCTGAATTAACAGATAGAACTGGGAACCCTTTAATATTCACAAAGCAGTTACCCGGCCTGGTTGGTAATAATGAGAGAACCGGTATTAGAATTCTTAAATACCATCCTTCAGATGGGGCTTTCCCTGGAAATCTAGTCGTTTTTCGTTACGCAGACGCCCACCTTATGAAGGCGGAAGCCATACATCGTGGTGGAACTTCGGGAGAATCTGCCTTAGCTTTGGTAAATGAATTACGTGAATTAAGAGACGCAACTCCGCTAGGAAGTATTACAGATCAGGATTTACTTGATGAAAGAGGTCGTGAACTGTATATGGAATTTACCAGGAGACAGGACCAAATTAGGTTTGGTACTTATACCGATACCTGGACTTTTAAAGATAATACTGAAGCTTTCAGAGTATTATTCCCTATACCTTCCACTGCTTTGACTTCTAATCCTAATTTAGAACAAAACGAAGGTTACTAATAATTGAATTAGCTTAAAAAAAGAGACTATCAATGCATTGCATTTTTAGTCTCTTTTCTTTTTTATTCTTCCTAAAGTCTTCTTAATAATTGCTTAAATTGCTAGCTAAAGTAATACCCACTCAAACCTGTATTTCCTCGATGAAATCTATTAAGCACTTTCCTACTGTTCCTGCTTTCATCTTAATTCTTTTTAATTTGATCTGTATATCATGCGGTGATGATAAACAGGAAAAAACTTTAAAAGAGGAAAATATAAATAAGGATGCTTTATTCTTAAAAATGACTCCTAATGAAACAGGAATTTCTTTTGAGAATACAATAACCAATACCAAAGATTTCAACATTTTCAGGTATCGAAATTTTTATAATGGTGCCGGTGTAGGAATTGGCGATATTAATAACGATGGCCTGCCAGACATCTATTTAACTTCTAATCTGGGGGAAAACAAACTCTACTTGAATAAAGGTGATTTCAAATTTGAAGATATAACTGAAACATCAGGCACAGCAGGAACAAAAAACTGGAGTACCGGAGTTAGCTTCGTAGATATCAACCACGACGGTCTTCTAGATATTTATGTTAGCAATGCCGGAAATATTGAAGGTGCAGATCGTAAAAATGAACTTTTCATCAATAATGGAGATTTAACTTTTACTGAAGACGCCGCTTCTTATAATTTAGATGAAAACGGATTTACCACTCACGCAGCTTTCTTTGATTATGACGGAGACGGAGATCTCGATGTATATATTTTAAATAATAGTTTTATTCCTGTCTCCAGCCTTAGTTTTAATAATAAAAGAGATCTAAGAAGTGAAGATTGGGATTTGCCTGAAATTTTTAAAGGTGGGGGCGATAAATTACTCCGAAACGATAACGGGAAATTTACAGATGTAAGCGAAGAAGCAGGAATCTATGGGAGTTTAATAGGTTTTGGTCTTGGGGTTACCGTTGGAGATGTGAATAACGATCAACTTCCCGATTTATATATTTCTAACGATTTTTACGAAAGAGATTATCTTTATATCAACAATGGCGATGGCACTTTTTCTGAAGATATTAAAAACCGGGTTTCCCATTTAAGTCTTTCCTCCATGGGTGCAGACATGGCCGATATAAACAACGATTCACATCCCGAAATATTTGTTACTGATATGCTTCCCGAAAGCGATAAGCGCCTTAAAGAAACATCAGACTTTGAACGTTACGATATTTATAAACTAAAAGAAAGCAGGGATTTCTATCATCAGTTTATGCAAAATACGCTGCAGTTAAATACTGGAAATAATAGTTTTTCTGAAATTGCATTTCAAAGTGGTGTGGCCCAAACCGATTGGAGTTGGGGTGCGCTTATTTTTGATATGGATAATGATGGGTTTAAAGATATCTATGTAAGTAATGGTATTTACCACGATCTTACCAACCAGGATTTCATGGATTTCTTTGCCAACGATATTCTTCAGGAAATGGTACTTACCGGCAAGAAAAAGGAATTCGATTCTATCCTTAACCAAATGCCCAGCAATCCCGTTTCAAATTATGCGTTTAAAAACAATACCGATCTTAGCTTTCAAAATAAAACAAAAGATTGGGGCTTAGATGAACCAAGCTTCTCTAATGGCTCAGCTTACGCCGATTTGGATAATGATGGGGATTTAGACCTTGTAGTTAATAATGTAAATCAGGAAATCTTTATTTACAAGAATCAAACTTCAGAAAAATCAGAAAACAATTACCTGAAATTAACTTTACAAGGTGTGGGGAAAAACACTTTTGCAATAGGCAGTAAGGCACTACTCTATCTCGATGAACAGGTAATTACTCAAGAATTAATCCCCACCAGGGGATTTCAGTCCTCAATAGATTACAGCCTTACTTTTGGACTGGGAAAAGTTCAAAAGATAGATTCCCTTAGAATTATCTGGCCAGATAGAAGCACTCAGCTGCTAGAAAATCCTACCATTAATACCACGCTAAAATTAAAGCAGGCTGAAGCCACAGAAAAGTACCAACCAAGACAACAACAGATAACACCTATTTTTACAGAAGTTGTTGCAGAATTAAAAACACACCAGGAAAATAACTATATAGATTACGATTACGAAGGTCTTATTCCGGGAATGCTTTCTCGTGAAGGTCCTGCCCTGGCAATAGCCGATGTGAATGGAGATGGAAATGAAGATTTTTATCTAGGCGGAGCTAAAGGCCAGCCAGGAGTGCTTTACCTTCAAAATAATTCAGGGAATTTTATTGAAAAAAAGCTTGATATTTTTACTGAGCATTCCAATTTTGAAGACACTTTTGCCATTTTTGCTGATGTAAATGGAGATAATAAGCCAGATCTTATCGTGGGCTCCGGCGGGAATGAAGTGAATATTGACAGGCAGGAATTTAGGAATAGAGTTTACCTAAACCAGGAAAACGGGAATTTTAAAATTTCTGAATTTAATATGCCCAATACCGGGCATAATACTTCAGTAATCGCTCCTTACGATTTTGATAATGACGGTGATATCGATCTATTTATAGGAAGCAGAAGCGTCCCAGGGATTTATGGTATTAATCCTAAACATCAACTACTAGAAAATGACGGGAACGGAAATTTTAAAGATGTAACCGATGCCAAAGCTTATGTTCTTAACGATCTTGGAATGATCACCGATGCTTCCTGGAGTGATACTAATGATGATGGCGTGAAAGATTTAGTTTTAACAGGAGATTGGATGGCTCCTATAATTCTTCAAAATGATGGGAATTCTCTAAAATTACTAGATAATAAGCTCGATGAAATTTCAGGAGCATGGAATAGTCTTTCTATTTTGGACATAAATGAAGACCAAAGCCCCGATTTTATTCTAGGAAATCGAGGTACGAATTCATTTTATCAAACTTCAGCCGAAAAGCCGGTTAAGGTCTATATTAACGATTTTGACGAGAACGGCACCATAGAACAAATTTTCACCAGAAATATAGATGGCAAAGATGTTCCTATTCATTTAAGACGGGAACTTGCCGGGCAAATTTCAGCAATTAAAAAGCAAAATCTTCGCTTTTCAGAATACGCCACAAAATCCATTCAGGAACTTTTCCCTGAAAATGTCATTAAAAATTCAATAGTAAAGGAAATAACTACTTTCAAAAGTCTCCTGGCTTTAAGTGATTCTGATGGAAATTATCAATTCAAAGAACTTCCGGCAGAAGCACAATTTTCCAGTATTCACACCATTGAGCATTTAACTTCAAAAGCAGGAAATCACTATTTTTTACTCGCCGGTAACGACTTTAATTTAAAACCGCAATTCGGGCGCCTTGATGCCAGTAGAGGAATTCTATTAAAAGTAGATAAAAATGGAAAAATGGATATCATTCCATCAATCAATTCAGGTTTTTCAGTTGAAGGAGAAGTGAAATCGATCAAAAAAATAACAAATAAGAATGGTGAAATTCTTATTCTGGTAGCTATAAATAATCAGGAACCAAAAATCTTTAAGTTCAATGAACAAGCCCTTTAGCCTGTTATTTTTAGTCATTCTTTTAGCATCTTGCCAAAAAGAAGAAAAAACTGAGGATTTTTTGTTTGAAAGTCTTCCTGCAGAAACAACGGGTTTGGATTTTAGCAATAATCTTACCGAAACTAATGCCCTAAACATTTTAGATTATTTATATTTCTATAATGGTGGCGGCGTTGCAGTTGGAGATATTGACAACGATGGCTTACCCGATATTTACTTAACTGGAAACCAGGTAAAAAACAAACTTTTCCTCAATAAAGGAAATATGCAGTTTGAAGATATTACTGAAAGTGCCGGAGTTTCAGGAGCTTCTGATTGGAATACCGGCGTGGTTATGGCCGATGTAAATGGAGACGGTTTTCTGGATATTTATGTTTGCGCAGTTACCGGAATCAATGGCCTAAACGGAAAAAACGAATTATTTATCAATAATGGCGATGGCACTTTCTCCGAAAAAGCAGAAGAGTTTGGATTAGACTTTCAAAATTATTCTTCTACAGCCGCTTTCTTCGATTTTGATAACGATGGCGATTTAGATATGTATCTGCTAAATCACGCCGTACATACGGTGAATACCTATGGCCCGGCAGATATTCGAAATAAACGCATTGCAGAAAGTGGAGATAAACTTTTAAGAAATGACGACGGAAAATTTGTAGACGTTAGCGAAGAAGCGGGAATTTATGGAGGCGCTAATGGTTATGGACTCGGACTTGCCACCGCCGATTTTAATAACGACGGGTTTACAGATATCTACGTAAGTAACGACTTTCACGAAGACGACTATTATTATTTAAATAATGGGGACGGTACTTTTACCGAAACTTTAAAAGCAAAGTTTGGGCACGTAAGTAGGTTTTCTATGGGAAATGATGCGGCTGATGTTAATAACGACGGTTTTATAGATATTTTAACCTTAGATATGCTTCCTCAAGATGAAAAAGTTTTAAAAGCTTCTGTAGGTGACGACCCCCGCGATCTGGATAAGTTAAAAACTGAAGATTTAGGATACCATTACCAGTATACCCGCAATATGCTACAAATAAATCAGCGGGGAGAATATTTTCAGGAAACAGGGCTTTTAAGTGGCGTAGCGGCAACCGATTGGAGCTGGGCTCCCCTATTCGCAGATTTTGATCAGGATGGCTTCCAGGATCTGTTTATCGCTACCGGGATACCCAAACGCCCCAATGATCTGGATTATATTAAATACGTTTCCAGTAACCAAATTCAAAATAAAATAAATAACACCCGTCTTGTAGATAATGAAGCATTAGAAATGATGCCCGCAGGGAAAGTGCATAATTATATTTTTAAAGGTTCAGAAAGTCTAAATTTTAAAGACCAATCTGGTAAATGGATTCCGCGTGATTCTGTGATCTCAACCGGCATTGCTTACGCCGATTTAGACAATGATGGCGATTTGGATATTGTGAGTAATAATATTGATGAAAGAGCCATAATTTATGAAAACCAGTCTGACACGACTTCTGCATATATTAAATTATCCTTTCAGCTGAAATCTAAAAATACCTTCGGAATTGGCACTAAAGCGATTGCCTGGCAAAATGGGAAAATGCAAACCCGGCAGCTTTATAATTCCAAGGGCTTTCAGTCTTCCTCAGAACCTATCATTCATTTTGGATTTCCGAAAGAAGAAAACCTGGATTCTTTATTAATTATCTGGCCAGATAATACGTTTCAGCAGCAAAAAAATGTACCCTTAAATCAACATTTAAAAATTACAAAGGATCAAAATAGCGATAGTATTGATTATAAAAAACTTTATCCTACACCAAAACCCTGGTTTGAAAAAATCGATTCTTTACCCGGAATAAATTTTAATCATAAGGAGAACAGGTATTCAGATTTTGATCGTCAAAAACTGATTCCCTATCAAATTTCAGATCGGGGGCCTGCAGTGGCGGTTGGTGATATTAATGGAAACGGACTTGACGATATTTACTTCGGAAATTCAAAATTTGAACCGGCAGAAATCTATTTTCAGCAAAAAAATAAGTTTGAAAAACAATACTTTGAGCTTCTGAATACAGATGAAAAAACTGAAAAT
This sequence comes from Salegentibacter sp. Hel_I_6, assembly GCF_000745315.1. Taxonomy (NCBI): domain Bacteria; kingdom Pseudomonadati; phylum Bacteroidota; class Flavobacteriia; order Flavobacteriales; family Flavobacteriaceae; genus Salegentibacter; species Salegentibacter sp. Hel_I_6. Next base: position 536,218 of record NZ_JQNQ01000001.1, read on the forward strand.
ACTTCAGCATTTATCGCCGATCTAAATCAGGATAATAAGAATGAAGTTTTTGTAACATCAGGGGGCGGTGAATTTTACGGCAAAGCCGATGCTTTACTGGATAAATTGTATGCTTTTGAAAATGGGGAATTAGAAGCTAAGGAATTACCTGAATATTTTGAAAACACTGCAGTAGCCAAATTTGGAGATCTTGATGGCGACGGCGATCTCGACATTTTTGTTGGTGGCGCCGCGGTTTCTAACGACTTTGGAAAACTACCTTCCTCCTATTTACTCATCAATGAAAATGGTAAATTTAAAATTCAGCAAAATTCAGATTTGGAAGAATTAGGAATGGTAACCGATGCGATCTGGACCGATTTTGACGAAGACGGCCGTGACGATTTAATTGTAATTGGGGAATGGATGTCTCCCCAGTTTTTTAGAAATAATGGTAGAACCTTAGAAAATATTTCCGCCAAAGTGCTGGATCAAAAATTGAACGGATTATGGCAAACAATTATTCCGTTTGATATAAATAACGACGGAAAAATGGATTATTTATTAGGTAATTGGGGCTTAAACACCAAATTCCCGGCGTCTCAAGAATTTCCTTTGCAAATGTATTATTCAGATTTTGACGAAAACGGAAGCACAGAAACAATTATAGCCTACGCTAAAAACAAAAAATATTATCCCACAAACGGGCTGGATGAATTAGTAAGTCAACTTTCTTATTTGCGAAAAAAGTTCCCGGAATACAAAGATTTTGCAGGAAAAACAATATTGCAAATTATTGAAAAAGAAAAGCTGGAGAAGGCTAAATTACTGAAAGTGCATACAATGGCTTCAGGATATTTGCTAAATCAGGATGGAAAGTTTATTTTTAAGCCCTTTAAAAATGCATTACAGGTTGCTCCTATTTTGGCATTTTTAAAAGCAGATTTTAACAAGGATGATCAGGATGAAGTATTGGTTGCCGGAAATTATTTTGGTGTAACACCATATCACGGCAGGTTTAACGCCCTTGCGGGAAATATCGTCACCCAAAATGCTAAGATCCTGGAAGGTGTTGAAATTGGATTAAATCTTACTCATAAAAGTGTGAGAAGCCTTAATATAGTTACTTTCAATGAAATTGATTATCTTATGGTGAGCCTTAATGATGGCAAACCTGAATTTTATAAATTGAAGAATTAAATGAGAATATTTTTCTACCTATTTTTTTCTGCATTGATTTTAAGCTCCTGCGCGAAGGATGAAAAACCAATTGTAGTGTCGGCTGAAAATTACCACCAAACGGTAAATAAAATTACCGATATCATGGTGCACGATATATTTTCACCACCGGTGGCCAGCCGTATTTATGCATATTCCAATCTGGCTGCTTATCAAATTATGCGTCAGGAAAACAAAGATCTAGTTGATTTCAATTCAAATTTTAAAGACTTACAACCAATTCCTGAGGCAGATTCTACGGCCAACATCAACTTTAAACTCGCAGCCCTGGTAGCCCAAATAGAAATTGGAAAAAAATTAATTTTTTCTGAAGAACTTCTTACTACCTATAGAGATAGTCTTTATTCAGGATGGGAAAAAGCGAATAAGGAAGAATTCGAAACTTCTAGAGATTATGGCCTAGCAGTGGCAAATCACCTATCAAATTGGATTGATAAAGATAATTACAAAGAAACGCGAACTATGCCAAAATACTCGGTGTATAGCGATGATCCCGGCCGTTGGCAACCTACACCTCCTTCCTATATGGATGGTATTGAGCCACACTGGCCTAAAATAAGACCTTTTACGCTAGATTCTGCTTCTCAATTTAAACCGGCACCGCACCCTGAATTTTCGCTGGAAAAAGGAACCGCCTTCTATGATGAGCTTATTGAAGTTTATGAGATCAAAAAGCAAATGGAGGAAAAAGGTGATGAATCTGAGGAAATAAAAATAGCCCAGTTTTGGGATTGCAATCCTTATGTCTCTACACAACGCGGTCACCTTATGTTTGCAACTAAAAAAATAACTCCTGGGGGCCACTGGATGGGCATTTGCGAAATTGCTTCAAAGAAAGCTAAGCTTGATTTTGCACAAAGCTCCTATGCTTATACCGCAACTGCAATTGCACTTGCCGACGGATTTATAAGTTGCTGGGATGAAAAATATAAAAGTAATCTCGTAAGACCCGAAACGCTTATTAATAAATACATAGATGACAACTGGAGCCCCGTTTTACAAACACCACCATTTCCAGAATATTCCAGCGGGCATTCTGTAGTTTCAGGAGCGGCTTCTATAGTTTTAACCAAAATTTTTGGAGATGAATTTAGTTTTGAAGACGATACAGAAGTAAAATATGGCTTACCAATAAGATCTTTCAATTCCTTTTCTCACGCTGCAAGTGAAGCTGCTATAAGTAGATTATATGGCGGAATTCACTACCGCTCTGCAGTAGAAAATGGAATCGTACAGGGACGAAATTTGGGGAACCACGTTGTGAAAAATTTAGACCTCCAACCACTCACCTACTAGCTTAATGCAAAAAAAAAATTGGATCCTTATTTTTATTGGAATACCTGTGCTTTTTCTCTTATGGTATTTTGCAATAAAGGAAAACGATTATTCTATTAGTTTTGAAACTAAAGCACTTCCTGGTGAAGTGGTTTACAAAATAGATAATCCCATTTTTGATAAGATGGATGTATTAGAAACTAAGATCGATTCAAGTTTTTCTAAAGTTAAACAAGAGACAAAACTAAATGGAAAACTTTATAGGCTTACCTGGGCTATACACCCAAAAAACGATACTATTAACCAGGTAAAAGTGGGAATTAATAATAAAAATGAATCCATCAAAGATCGTTTCTTGCTGTTAATTGGCCAAAATGATTTTCAACAGGAAATGAAAGCAGAACTTCAATATTTCCAAAAGGCTCTTGTTACTAATCTTGATTTATATTCGGTGAAAATTGAAGGAGAAACAGTTTCACCAGAAAATAATTGTGCTTGTATTAATATTGAAAACAAGGTAGATCAGAAGGCTTTTGAAATGATGAAAACCATAGATATACTTTCAAATTATATTCTGGATCACAAATTAGAAACCGAGGGCAGACCAAGAATAATTATCAATAGCTGGGATAAAACTTCCAAAAATATCAATTTCGATTTTTGTTTTCCTATTGTAAAAATGGAAACCTACCCTGAACATTTAACTATTGAAATTAAAGATATTCCTGAAGCAAAATCGCTAAAAGCAAATTTTTACGGTAATTATATGTTTTCTCATAATGCCTGGTTTCATTTAATGAATTATGCTGAAAAAAATAACCTTGCTGTTAAAACTGAAAACATCATGGAGATTTTTAAAAACAATCCACAAATGGGGGGAGATGAATCCCAATGGGAAGCCGAAATATATTTACCTCTAGCTGAATAAAATTTTATATTATTCATTTTACATGCTTACATATTTGAACCAGTATCACATAACTCTGGTCATCCTAAACTTGTTACAGAGCCTGCTCCAAAATTTATTCTGAAATCTAATTTGTAATCTTGAGCTGAAATAAACATTATGCAGTCTATAAATTTTTGCACCATTACGGAATCTAAATAGAATAGACTGAAGCAAATTAATAAAACGAAGATCACATCCTAGTTGGTTATTGTCAATCTGAATTTATTTCAGATTCTAACAACTTAGATCCTGAAACAAGTTCAGGATGACGCTTAGGTTAATCTCTACGAAAACTGGTAACCAACCAACCTGGGATCGGTTAGCGTGTCCTGGCGTTGCAACCATTGTATGCTAATAGAAATATAATCCAGCTCATTATTTACCCGGCCGTAGCATTTATAAATTCCCTTGCTGCGCAACGGATATTTTTCTGCGGTAGCCGGGAATTGAACCGTATCAAAAACATCGCCCTCAGAATCAAAAAAAGTCCCGAAATACATATATTTCCCGTTAGAAGTACCTGTTTTTTTGGCGGTAATTAGCCCGCCATAGATCAATATTTCCTTTCCCACATAATGTTTTAGATCCTTTGCTCTTACAGAATTTTCAATGGGATTTTTAAGCAATTTAAAATGAGAACAAAGTGGAAAGCCCAGCAATTCCATCTGGTCAAAAGCTTCTATTAATGATGAATATTGAAACTGCGGAAGTTCAAAATCCCGGTGAGCGGTATTAAATAACTTTTCCTGTGTAGCTACCGGTTTGGAGGCATTCAGTTTAAAATGAGCTTTCCACAGTAAATGATGTTTATCTACTTTAGTGAATCTAAAAGCATCTATTTTCAGCAAAATACTTAGTTGTTCTATAGAGATAGAAATTCGATCTATAAAATCATCAAACGACTTAAAAGCTCCAAAAAACTGCCGGTTTTCCAGGATTTGCTGCACAGTTTTAGTTTCCAATTCTTTGATATATCCTAATCCCAGGTAAATATCATTTCCAAAAATACTATTCGGGTGATCGCTTTTATTGATACAGGGCGGGTGTACGCTCCCACCGCATTTTCTAATCTCCTGGATATAAGTTTCTACATCGTAAAATCCGCCGCCATTGTTAAGCGCAGCCACCATGAATTCCAACGGAAAATATTTCTTTAAATACAAACTCTGGTAACTTTCTACCGCATAAGAAGCGGAATGTCCCTTTGGAAATGCGTAACCGGCAAAGGAGGAAATTTGCTCCCAAACCTCATCTATAATCTTTTCATTATAGCCTTTTTGTCTGCAATTCTCCCTAAATTTAGCTTCAATTTGTTCCATCTGGCCTTTTGAGGTTTTTTTACCACTCATTCCCCGTCGCAGCACATCGGCATCTTCAAAACTAAGTCCGGCGAACTTATGCGCCACTTTCATCACATCTTCCTGGTAGACCATAATCCCATAAGTATCATTCATAATTTTTAGCATTACAGGATGGCCCTGCTTTCTTCTGGCGGGATCACGATGTCGTTTTATATATTCTTCTTTCATCCCTCCACTGGAAATTCCGGGCCTGATTATAGAACTCGCGGCTACTAAATTTAAATAATTATCCGTTTGTAGTTTGGTGAGCAGACCACGCATTGCAGGAGATTCTACGTAAAAAACACCCATACAATCACCTGTTTTCAGTAACTCATTAATTTGTGGATCTTCCTTAAAAACAGCAATATTTTCAATATCCTCAATTTCAGCTTCCGGCTGATTTTCTTTTATAATTTCAATAGCATCGGTGATTTTCGAGAGTCCGCGTTGGGCTAGAATATCGAATTTATGAATCCCAACTTCTTCCGCGATATTCATATCTATCTGGATCGTTTCAAAACCTTTTGGGGGTAAAAAAGTAGCGGCATAATTATATACACTATCATTCAGAATTAAAATTCCGCCGGAATGCACACTCAAATAATTAGGAAAACCTTCAATTAAAGCACTGTAGCGAAGCACTAATTTCTCCAATTGATCGAGCTCATTTAGCCTAAAAAACCCTGCAGAAAGCTTATCGATATTCTCTTTTGGTAAACCAAAAACCTTCCCCAATTCCCGGGCAACCGCACGACGTTTAAAGGTTACGTAAGTACCCATTAGGGCTGTAAACTCGTATTTTTTAAAAATAAAATCGGTTACTTCGTTACGATCTTTCCAGGAGAAATCGATATCAAAATCGGGGGGTGAACTTCGACTTTCATTGATAAAACGTTCAAAATATAAATCCAACTCAATGGGATCTACATTGGTAATTCCAATAATATAAGCAATAATAGAATTGGCGCCACTCCCCCGCCCTATAAACGGAAAATTCTTTGACCGGGCATACCTCACAATATCATAATTGATCAAAAAATAGGAAACAAAATCAAGCTTAATAATAGCGTTAAGCTCCTTCTCTACCCGCTGCAATACTTTTTCACTTGCATCGGGATAACGTTTTGGCAGGTTATCCTCACATAATTTTTTTAACCGGGTAATATCAGCTTCAGGGCTATCACCTGAAACCAATAAATTTCGATTTTGGGTTTTTCCGAATTTAAAATCTACCCGGCAGGCTTTTACCAATTCCCGTGTGTTCTCTAGAATATGCGGAAAATCTTCAAATTCTAAAGCAATAATTTCTGAAGATATCATCTGGTGAGAAAAAGAACCCTGTTCGCTTTCAGGAAGCTGACTAAGCAAAACATTATTATCTATTGCCCGCAACAATCGGTGCGCGTTATAGTCACGTTTATTCCTAAAACTCACGCTTTGTAACAACACCAGTTTATTTTTAAACTTCAGGTATTTAGAAAATTTAAGCTTTCGCAGATTTTCAACCGAAATTCCAATAAATTCATTTTCTTTAAAACTGAATTTATTATTCGCTACTACTTTTTCAAAAGGATAAATGATAAAACAATCGGGCAATTCGGGGGCTTCAGGCTTAAATTCTTTTTTTGAATGAAGTTGCTGCGATAAATGAGCATTCAACTGTCTGAACCCTTCATTATTCTTTGCAATTCCTATATATTGTTGTTCTACCCCATTTCTAAAATCAATTCCCACAATTGGTTTTATTCCATATTCCGAAGCGATTTTTATAAAATTTAAACAAGCCGAAGTATTATTAATATCGGTAATCGCTAAAGCTTCAACTTTAAATTCCCGGGCGAGTTCACAGAGTTTTTCCACTGAGAAAGTTCCGTAGCGCAGCGAATACCAGGTATGGCAGTTTAAGTAGATCATTATTGCTTTCTATGCGCCAACACAATTGGCGGTTCGCCATTAAACGGATTTCCCATTCGTCCAATGGTTTTTGTCCCCATGGTGACCGCACGCATCACGCTATGTTCTCCAAAACGCTCCTTAATTTTATCTATGGAATTATATAAATTCAGCATTTCTTCAGAATCATCAAACAGGTTAATCTGGTAATTCCCACCTACAAGTCCGCTGAATTTTACCCCGATTAGCCTAATCAACAACCGGCGGGAATATAGTTGCTTAAAGAGCATTTCGACTTTTGGAATTAGAATATGATCGGCACTAGTATATGAGATTTTCACCTGTTTAGAATGCGTCTGGTAATCGGAATACCTGATCTTTACACTTACCACGCTGGTTAACTTATTGCCACGCCGCAACTGGTACGCCAGGCTTTCGGCCATCGCCACCAAAGTTGCATGCAGGCGTACCATATCTATAGTATCACGGCCAAAAGTACGCTCGGTAGAAATAGACTTTCTTTCGTGATACGGAATAATTGGCGTATCGTCAAGGCCGTTGGCTCGTTTCCAAATAGTTCGCCCGGCTTTTCCTAAAACGCTTTCCAACATTTCCACCGGCATTTCCTGGATGGTTTTTATCTCCCTAACGCCTAAATTCAGAAGTTTCTGAAAGGTTTTATTTCCCACCATCGGGATTTTATTCACACTTAATGGTGCAAGAAAGATTTTCTCATTTCCATGCGGAATTATAATTTCTGCATTGGGCTTGGCTTCTCCCGTAGCGATCTTGGAAACCACCTTATTTTGTGAAAGTCCGAAAGAAATTGGCAAGCCACTTTCTTTTATAATTCTCTGCCTCAACTCACTCGCAAATTGATTAATTCCGAAAAATTTATCCATTCCACTCAAATCGGCATAAAACTCATCTACACTGGCTTTTTCAAAACTGGGCACCTGGCTTTTAATAATTTCTGTAACTTCTTTCGAATGTTTGGTGTAAGTACTGGCATTTCCTTTAATTACAGTGGCCTGCGGACAAAGCTGCCGGGCTACTTTCATTGCCATCCCCGAGTGTACTCCAAATTTTCTCGTCTCATAACTACAGGCTGCCACTACCCCACGATCTCCCATTCCACCTACGATAAGCGGTTTACCATTCAATTCAGAATTTTGCTTACGTTCTACCGAAACAAAAAATGCATCGAGATCCAGATGTAAAATAGACTTATTCTTCATTTTTGGATTATTTCCTTTTTATAGGATATTTTCCAAAATTATAAAATATTTGAACTCAAAATTATTTTGCTTCGTTAAATTTTGAAAAGAATTTTTCAGCTTGATTATTCTGAAAAAGTCAAAATAAAAGCCCTTTTATTATTAAAATCTAACATCCTAAAGTTTATAGTTTTAGTAGTTTTGCCGACTTAAAAGTACCAAGCCTGAAGTATGACGAAAATATTCAGAAGATTATCTTTCTTTATTCTAATCATGATGCAGTTTGCATTTCTTCTGTCCATATTTTTTGATAAAATGGATGCACCGCTGGTGCTACTTTTTCTTGGGGTAATTTCGGTATTGGTAAGCATCGCTTATTTTAAAGCACCACGGGAAGAAGAACGTTTTTTTATAAAAGACTTTTATCTTATCTTATTTTCAATAACCGGAGCAATAACTACTTTTTATATAAACACCGGACTCAAATTTGGACCCGTGATCGCCGCCGGATTTATAGGAACCCTGGCTTCTTTTGTTCCTTCAATAAATAAAAAATCAAAACTTTTAAAAGAGTTGCCGCCAGCCGTTTATTGCGGAGCTTTTGTAGGAATGACATCGGCCAGTGTAGCGCCCAATTTAAAGTTTATCTTATTTGCGGGATTTATAGCGGGTAGTATTCTTATTCTTTCTAAAAATATCTTTAACGGATTTGGCGGTAAACTGGGAACCATTGCTTTTACCAGTATTGCGATTTCTTCCATAATCTTATATACCCTGTTTTAGATGGAAACCAGTATTCTTTTTCTCACCGGTATTATTTCTGCCATCCTAACTTATGTAGTGAATAACAAGTACAGGCAGGGTGCTGTTCGTGCTTCAGCAGGATTATCGTTTCTTGTTGGTCTATTTTTCTATTTGTTGCCTGAAATTTTCACTCCCTATTTAACTAAAAACATTCCTCTAGTTTTTATTGGCGCTACTTTTATAGGAATGGTTTCATCCAAAGTACTCCCCAGTTACTTATTGGTAGGTTTTTCTGGATTTATTTTTTCAATTATCTACCTAAATGCGAGTCCGTTTTTTAAAGGTTACGGCGGCGCTTTGGGTACTACTGCAGCGATTTCTGTATTGGTTTCTTTGAGCCTGGCGGTGATTTCAAAGAGTGAAAAGCTAAAGAAAATTAAAAATTACAGACCTTCCCGAAAAAAGAAATAACTTTTTACAATTTAGGTTCCAGCCATAAACCGCCAATCGAAATAAGAAATATTCCAAAAAACCACAACGGATTAATGGCAATTGGTATTTTCACCGACTCTTCTTCTACGATTTCCTGCTGAAAGAATCTATTATTTTTCTGTGAGGTTCGATAAGATTGTAAAGCCTGCCAGTCACCGGCTTTATGCACAAAATAATTAAAAACCGAAGTAGAATCCTGTTCCAATTTTAATTTCTGCCAGCCGGTTTTTTGCGGATAAGTTTTCCCCGACCATAATTCTGAATTATTTAAATCTTGCTTTAGCGGAATTAAATAATCATTCTCATCCCGAACTCTCGGGTTTTCTACTGAAGTCCGAAGTTGAAACTCAAAAGCCTGATCTTTAAACGCAAAATCTGTTTTGGCTTCCCAGGATGCCGTGACTGAAGTTCTCTTGCTTATTTGCTCCACCAGTTGAGACCAAACCTGCTGATAAGCTTCCTGCCTACCTTCCAGTTGTAACTGCCAGGTGTTTTCTAAAAGCGTTGTACCAATCCTGCCCTGCCCCATTCGTTTATAGCCACTCAAAATCCCTGAATTCGAATTATGAATCTCCTCCAAACCAACTGCTTCTTTTAACTGAAAAGGCTGTTTGGCAATAGAAATTTCAGGAAGATTATCTACTTCAGTTTCTGTACCTGAAACTCGTTGTAATTCAAAAATCGAAAAATCCCCTACAGAATTTAGCGTATTAGCTTCTCCCAACATACAAAGTCCCAACCCGGTCTCCCGAATTGAATTTTGCAGCGCACTGGTTTCGGAAGAAGAAAGATTGCGAATAGCTCCTGTATCTGAAATAAGCAGATCAAAATCTTCTAAAGCTTCTTTATCTAAACGTCCTAGACTCGTGTTTTCAGTATTAAAAAATTCGAATTTAAATCGCCCAGCGGTAATTCGGTTTTTTATCACCAGTTCGTGACCGGATTCAGCTAAAAAATTCTTGAGGTATTTAAGCTCGAAAGTGGGATAACTATTCAGCATTAAAATACGTAAATCTTCTTCTTTGTTCACTATTACCGGTAAAGCATCGCGGCTTAAAATTTCTCCTAAAGAATCTTTTTCAGTAATATTAAAAACATAATTCCCGGTAACTTTTAATTCGGCTTCCAGGCTGAAATTTTTATTTTTTTCCGAAGTATAAACAATTGAATCCATTGCAGTTCCTCCAGCATCTTCTAAAACCAGCCGGTTACCGAGTTCTGGTTTTAAAAACCTTACCTGCACTTGCAAATTATTACCTACTCGATTTTTGTGATTATAATTGAGTTTTACAATTCCGGCAAGAGTATCTCCGGGCAAATAATTAACCGGTAAATCGTCAAATTGGTATAAATCAAAATCACTAATTCCACGCCCCAATACAAAGATTTGTTTTGAAGTTTTCAATTCAGGTAAAATCTCTTCTTTTCGATAATCAACAATCTTTATTTTGCGATATACCTTCTTCAAACTATCTAACTGATCTTGCTTAAAATCTGCAGTAACAATTAAAACATTTCCTTCCCGAACCTCTTCATTAATTGCAGGTTTTAAAGCGATAAGCGCCAAAGAAGAAATCGCTAAAATTATCAGGAAAATTTTCAAAACAAAGCGCTTTTTTCGGGCTTGTGACCATTCTTTCCAAATAAAAACCAAGAGTAAAATAAGGCAGCAGCCAAGTACCGGCCAAAACCACGAAGTATTTAAAAAAGTTAGGTTACTACTCATTCAATTCCAGTTCTTTCAATAATAAATCGTTGATTTTTCCACTAAAACCGGTTCTTTTTTGCGGTTCAGATTTAGCTTTCGGAAGTGCCTGCAACAGGCCTTTTTGTGTTTCGATTATAATTTCTTTTCCTATTTGCTGCTCTTCAGAAAGTCGTTTTAAGTCTTGTAAAACTTTCAGATACCTGCCGGGTTCAGCTATGGCTTTTTCGGCAAGTTCATTTCCGGCTTTTTCAAAAAGCTCACGATCGGTTTCTGTAATATTTGAATTTGATTCTTTTAATTTTTCCAATCTTAAAACACTTGTCCGCATAAAAATAAAATCATCCTTTTCTTCAAGTTCTTCATTTTTACGATAATTGCCTACCTCGTCAAGTTCTCCCGTAAGCCGTTTGTCTTCCTTAATTGGCGGCGGATCAAAACCAATACGATGCACATAAATTCTTGCGCTATTCTTGATTTCCTGGATAAGTTCTAGAGCTTCATATTGAAAAGGCATTGATTTTTCGGGTTCGTAAAGCCGTAAATGCAGCTCGGCATCCCACATAATATTTAAGGCCTGCCGTAACATTGCTTTTAAATTATCGGTAAATAAAGTTGAAGATTCAGGGTCGCTGTGATTGTGCAAATAATCAGCTAAAGGATCTTCTCCTTCTTCACTTTCTTTACCGTGATCGTGACCATCATCTTCTATCAAATTATGCTCATTGTCGCCATCGTGATCGTGGGTGTAATCGGCTAAAGGATCTTCATCGTGATCGTGATCATCTCCCGAAGTTTCACCCCCGGTTTCCATTCCACCTTCAGCTTCATCGCCCATAAACTGACCATATTTTAAACGAAGCGCTTTTTGATCGAAACCGAGATCGTTGCTGGTTTTATTAAATTCTTCTTTAGAAAGTTTTCCTCGCTCACTGATCAGTTTTTCGGTATCGATAATTAATTGCCGCTGACTCCTGAAATAATCGGGCATCAGGTCTACCCCGAGTCCACCGTCTACGCCGGGACCGTAATCTATCGTGTCTTTTATTACCGCAAAATGCGTTTCACTACGGGTAATATTGGCTTTAGGTTGTTTTAGATCGCTGGCCTCCACATAAAAATATAGCTCATCGCCTGGCTCCATTTCCATCTTATCTAAATCTATATTTTTGGTCAAATTCAGGCTTTTATTTCCACTTTCTACGGCATTATCAAAACTCAATTTTTCTTCCCTAAATTTCACCGATTCCCCGGTTCCTCTACTTACTGTAGCGATAATATGAGCATTTGCAAGTCCGAAATCATCAGTGATAGAAGCGCTAAAATTAATGCGTTTTTCATCATCATAATTAAAGGAATTAAATTGCTTTAAGCCCTCTAAAATAATCACCGGCGCTTTGTCTTTAGTGACTTCAATCGCATAAAGATCTGAAACGTAGCTGGCGCCTGCCGTATCGGTAAATCTAAAATTATAGAAACCTGAATTTTCCAAAACGGACGTTCCAGTATATACTCCATTATTATTTTTCATCGGTCTGCGCCTACCCATACTTTCAAGGCTTACGCTATCTACTGCACCTTCAAAACCAAGCTTCCAGGTTACACGCGAACCTTCTACGGCTTTAATGTCCATTTTTGATGAAGTGGAATTTGACAAACCGGTATACCCCGGATAATTGATTGTTAATTGCTGATCTTCTAAAACCGGAGCTTTAGATTTCAATGTGGTAGAATCTGTAGGCCTAAAAACGATAATTTCTTCTTCTGGAATTGCGGTTTCTTTTGAAAAATAATTTTCAGTTAATCCGAAATAAAACATAAAAAAACCAATAGAAATAATTACTACAGAAGTAATCGCGGCGGTTCCCAGTTTATGTTCTGGCTGAATTTGTTTGCTTTCTGCTTCAACTTCTTTTGCAATTTTTTGCTGCTGAAGTTTTGCCAGTCCTGAAAGCTCTTCGGTTGGTTTTAGTAATAATCCGCTGCTGTATTCCAGTTTTTTGGATTTGCGATCAATAAAACTACTGACTTCCTGCAAATCGATTTCCCAAGGTCTTTTAAGAAAAGCAGCCACAATAAAAACAATTCCGAAAGTAAAAATACTGATGAGTAAATTGAAAGAAAAGAACCAGGTAAAAACTGCGCCACCAATAGCATAGAGAAACACCTCCAGCCAAAGCAACAATTGCCAGCGCGTTTGAAACCTAATCAATATGTCTTTTCCGGTTTTGCTCATTGTTTTCTAACTCGTGCCAGGGCTCTTTCTGATAAGATTAGCATGATTAATAATATCCATAAATATTTAGAAATATCCCTGCCATCCCGGTTTTTGGACAATTCTGAAGCTTCTCCAAAATTTGGTTTTAAAACCGCTAAATCCATCATTCGAAAATCGTACTTTTCAGCTTCCTTATTAATTTCAGGGTAAAGATTCAGGATTTCCAGAAGCTGTTCTGCGAGATGTTTTTCTATAATATTTTCTGAATTTAGTTCACTGGTTAAATAATATTCATTTTCGAAATTTCCAGGCTCAATAAGTGAATTTGCTAAAGAGTCCCTTCGGAATTTCACAACTTTCCCTTCAGTTTTAGGAGCGGGTTTTTCACTTAACCAGATCAATATTTCTTCGGAATCTGAATTGAAATTTTCTTCTTCAAAATTTATAATTTCAATAGGCTGTTCCAGGTATTTCCCCAAAGCCAAAAACGAAGATTTTATATACTTGTTTTCCGCCTGAAATTCTTCTTCGGAATAAATTTTCACCCCCAAAGTATCCAATTCCAGCACCGGGATATTTTCGAACTCGCTTTCTTTTTCAGAATTGCTTAAATTTTGCTTTTCCTTCTGAAAGTTAAGCACTTCAGCATCGCTAATTACCGAAATGCTTTCAATTTCGTTACCTCTTTTAATAGCCCCAACCAGATTGGTTTTTGCAGTTCCGGGATTGAGGTTAATCCAATGGATGTTTTTGTTGATTTCAGGTCGTTTTCCTTTAATTCCGCTAACAAAAGCATTGGTAAAAACCACGACACTATCGGTTTTTAAAGTTTCCATTTGCCGGGCGAGTTTCCAGTAATTCGGAGTTTCAGCAAATGTGTCTTGTATATTTTCAGATTGATATTCCGGAAAATCAGTTTTTAAAAATCGAACCTCAGCGGTATTATTTAAACTATCTGTTAGTCTTTTTACTGCCGAAGAAGAAAGCAAAGATTTTTCAACCAAATAAGTGATTGGTGAATTTTCAGTTTTATAATGTAAACGTGGTTCGGCCAGGATAAAGACCAAAATCGTAATGAGCAACATTCTTAGTAACAACAACCAAAATTCGTTCAATTTAATACTACTGCTCTTTTGGGAATCAGATTCCTGCAGGAATTTTATACTCCCAACTTTAATGGTTTTCCCTTCTTTTTTACTCCATAAATGTATCGCTACCGGAACGGCGAGTCCCAGTAAAGCCCATAAAAATGAAGGATTGAGAAAAACATATTACATTAAATTATTGCGTTTTTTCAGTAGCAATTGAAGCGCCTCCCCAATTGGTCCATCAAGCCGCAAAAGTTGATAGGTAATTGCATTGGCCAGCATAATTTCTTTAGTTGTTTTAATGGATTTCTCCAGGGAATCCAGGTATTGTTTCCGGGCTTCTTTGGCATCTATTTTCATTCGCGCACCAGTTTCCAGGTCTTCAAATGTAAGTGAACCCTTGTGATTAAATTCCAATTCATTTTTACTTAAAAGATGCAAAACCACGACTTCATTTCGCGGAGTTTTCAATTTGGTGATCACATTAGTTAATTCTGAAGTTTCTTCGTGTAAATCTGAAATAAAAAATATAAGTTCTTTGTGTCTCCTATCGTGCAACTTTTCAGCGGCTTTCGGATTTTTAGGCCATTTTCCTTCAGGTTTAATATTGATTAATTCCAGCAATAACCTATTAAAATGCTTTTTTTGAACTTGCGGATAAAGTGCGTGTAAAGCGTGATCATTCAATGCAAAAAGCCCAACAGCATCTCCCTGGTTCTGCGCCAGCCAGGCCAAAGAAGCAACCAAAACCCGAACATAGTCCATTTTAGTAATCCCATCTTCCTCGTGTTGCATAGACTTACTGGAATCAAGAATAAATTTTACCGAAACATTGGTTTCTACCTCCGATTGTTTGATGTAATATCTTCCAGATCGGGCCAGCATTTTCCAATCCAGCAGGCGCATATCATCGCCCGGCTCGTAACCGCGATACTGACTAAATTCCATTCCGGGCCCCAGCCTTCGGCTGTGGTTTAGGCCAGAAAGATATCCATCTACCGTCACCCTGGCGATAAGTGCCAAACCACTCACGCTGTTGATGATCTCGGGTTTTAATAATTGACGATAATCCTTCTTCACTCGATAATCGAGATTTATCCCGATTACTATCGGGAGCTTCGAGGCTTACCTCGAAAATTAAACAATTCTTCACTATAAATGCCTCTTGAGCTTGCTGTGAGGCAGTTTACTTATTTTTTGCTTTTGCTGTCGGTATTATTGATTTTAGCAATTCCCTGGTTACTTCATCTGAAGTTATTCCTTCGGCTTCCGCTTTAAAATTTACGATTACTCTATGTCGCAAAACCGGGTAAGCACAATGTTCCAGATCATCTGGAGTTACTGCCAGCCTTCCTTGTTGCAATGCTCTTGCCTTAGCGGTGAGGATCATTGCCTGGCCTGCTCTTGGTCCTGCTCCCCAGTTCACCCATTCTTTTACAAATTCGTTATTGCTGGTTTCAGGACGAGTGGCCCTTATGAGTTTATTTACATAGGAAATCAACTCATCACTTATAGGTACTTCCCGCACTAATTGCTGAAGTCTTAAGATTTCTGCGCCACTAAGAATTGGATTAATCGTAGTCTTCTTAGATCCCGTAGTATGCTTTAAAATTTGATTTTCTTCTATTTCTGTAGGGTAGCCGATTTTAATATAAAAAAGGAACCTGTCCTGCTGGGCTTCCGGTAAAGGAAATGTTCCGGATTGTTCTATGGGGTTTTGCGTTGCCAAAATAAAAAATGGACGTTCCAATTCGTAGGTTTTCCCGGAATAAGTCACCTCAAACTCCTGCATTGCTTCTAAAAGCGCCGCCTGGGTTTTTGGCGGCGTCCGGTTAATCTCATCAGCGAGGATGATATTCGCGAAAATTGGCCCTTTATTAAATTCAAAGAATTTCTTTCCCGTGGTATGGTCTTCCTCGAGAATTTCTGTCCCAATAATATCAGAAGGCATCAAATCTGGAGTAAACTGAATTCTTTTGAATTTTAAATCTATCGCCTGGGAAAGCGTTCTTATCATTAAGGTTTTCGCCAAACCGGGAACACCTTCTAAAAGCGCGTGCCCTCCCGCTAAAAATGTAATTAGCAATTGGTCTACGGTTTCCTCCTGCCCAATAATTACCTTGGCGATCTCGGTTTTTAAGTCTTTAAGTTTCCCGGTAAGCGTTTTTACTTCCTGGTCTAAATCGGCTAATTGCTGATCCATATTTTCATCTTATTATAAATTAACTCGATAATCGAGATTTAAATATTCCGTCCCGAACCATCGGGATATCTCGAATCAATTTTTTTCAATTTATGTCTCTCAAGCTTGCATCGATAGTTTACTCAAAAGAATGAACTTGTAATAGGTTTCCAATTTTATTGCTAATATTGCGTCCAGCAGCCTGCTGGCTGGTTAAGATGTAAGTGCATACATCACGATATTCACCCCAAAACGGGTATTGTCTATTTTATAAAATCGTTTGTTTCTAAAATCATAATCCCATTCGCAACCGTAATCTTTGTTGCTATAAAGCACGCCAATTCTTCCGTTTATTACAATTGCCTTTAAATATTCGTGTACCAAATCATCGCCCCAACCATTTAGTTCCTGCGAAGTAGTTGGCGGACCGTCTTCAAACTCAAAAAACACATTATAAATTTCGTGATCGTTAGGGATTTTTGCCAATTCTCCCGGGCCAAAGATCTCTTCCATTTGTCGTTCAAAAGATTTAGCGAAAAGTCCGTCGATATCGTGGTTGCAGTCATCGGCAAAAACGAAACCTCCATTTTTCACATATTTCTCAAAATTATCTTTTTCCCTGGCCGTAAACTGAACCAGTTTATGCCCTGAAATATAACAAAACGGACATTTAAAAATTTCATCACTGCTTAACGGAACAATATTCTCACGGGTATCAACTTCCAGCGTGGTATACTCCACCAGGGAATTCAGCAAATTGGAGGGCATCCTTTGATCCACATCCCAATCCCCCGATTCATATTGAAGCCTGGTAAAGAAAAAGCTATTCATTTTTTAATGTATAATGTAGATTGTATAGTGTATAATGTTTGTGGCCACCAATTCACGAATAAAATTAATATTCTTCCAAATTGAATTGATTCAAATAATTTAATCTTGAATTTAATTCTTGGAGTTCATCAATCCTCTTCTCTTTTTCAACACCTAATATTTCAGGATTATAAATTGAAACCGCTGTACCAGACATACATACCATAAGCATACCCTTTCCCGCTCCAACTTCAGAATAGTCGATATCGGTTGCAATTACCGCATTGCCTCCCAAATCTAAAGTTTGTTTTCTTAACTGAAAAAAACACATTTCTTCTCCAGCTTTTATTTTCTGATTATGTCTTCCCGACTGGGATCCTATTAGATCGGTAAAAGTAGATGTGAATTCTGTTAAAACTCCTGTACCAGTAGTGGATTGTCCAGTGACCATTTCTAAAATATTATAGCGCCAGTTTAATGGTGAATGAGTAGTTATAACCGGAATACTTGAAATTAAATTTTTTAATGTATTACTAATTTCACTTTTTTCCTTTTGGAATTGTAGTCTGTATTTATCGTATAATACATCTCCACATTTTGAACAATAATGCATTGATTTGGAATCAATATATTCGTTGATAATGTTCGTTTTATTCTGACTAATCAATCGATTATTCTTAAGAAAACTATTTTTCAAATCCTCTTGGCAATTGGGACATCTTTCTAAGGCTTCACTCATAATATACTAAAAATGTTTAATGAATTTGTTACATCTTTCCTTAATACCTTCACTAAATTTTATAATTAGACTCTCAAATTCTAAAAAAGTAAAAATTTTCACACCCAGAAAAAAATAAAACTGGCTGTAATGAAAACTTCATTACAACCAGTTTTTAAAGATCTATAGGTTTTAAACTGCGTCTGAAAGGCTTGTAAAAGTAAAATCCCTTACTTTCATATACGGAATTAAATTTCCGTTGATTCTAACCTGTTCTCCAAGGGTTTCCAGGTTATTCAGCATAATTATCGGACTTTCGTTAAACCTGAAGTTTTTCACAGGGTATCTTATCTCCCCATTTTCTATATAAAAAGTACCGTCGCGGGTAAGTCCCGTATAAAGCAAAGTTTGTGGATCTACACTTCTAATATACCATAACCTGGTTACCAGGATTCCTCGTTTGGTGCTTTTTATAAGTTCTTCTCGAGAAGCATCTCCACCTTCCATAATGAAATTAGATGGATAAGGTACAGGGTCTACACCCTTTTGCTCTGCCCAATATCTACTATAAGCCAGGTTTTTAACCACTCCGTTTTCAATCCATTTCATCTTTTTAAGCGGCATTCCTTCTCCATTCCAGGTAGAAGTTGGTACATCGGGATGTAGAGGGTCGCTCCAAATATTTACGCGCTCATCTACGATCTTTTCGCCCATTTTGGTACCATCGTCTTTAGACATGAAACTTCGGCCTTCATCGGCGGTACGGGCGTTAAATGCTCCAGACATATTCCGCAGTAAATCTACAGAAGCTGCGGGTTCTAAAATCACCGTATATTTTCCTGGTTCTATAGCCCTGGCTTCCCTAGACATCACTGCTTTATCTATAGCGACTTTTGCAGCTTCTTCGGGATTAAATTTTTTGACATCATTATAATCACGGATAACCCAGCCTGAACCTGTACCGTCATTAGTTCTCATAGTCACCGTAAAATCCACATCTGTAGATTTATTATAGGCGAAAAGTCCGCTGGAATTTAACATCGCGCTAAATCCGGAAGAATCGTTTAGAAAACCGGCAGCAGTTACGTCTTTTTCAGAAGCAGGATTTATACTTTTCGCGGCAACCTCAGCACGATATTCCGGAGAGATATTGGCCGTAGACTCTACAAAACTTACAGATTCATCATAAGTTTGTGGGCCAAGTGGCGCCATAAATTCTGGATTTTCGGGAGCGAGTTTTGCCAATTCTTCGGCTCTTTTCACCACACTTTCCAGGGATTCATCATCAAATTCATCTACGGTAGCTGTTCCGGATTTTTTTCCGAAGCTGGCTTCAACTGCAAGTGTTTGGTTTGAGCGGTGTCCTGAAGTGGAAACCGTATTACGAGCATAACGAATGTTTCCGCTTTCGCTACCTCCCATATTTATTACACAGGCATCTGCAGTAGAAAAGCTTAATGCTTTTTCCATAATTTGCCTGGCTTCTTCTTTTGTATATATTGCCATTTCTATATTTCTTTTTTAATAAACCAGTTAGTATTAAACACTTCTACCCGTATTGATCACGTTTACGCCGTCAAACCTGGAGGTTGAACTTCCGTGGGAAACAGCGCTAACCTGCGAAGGCTGACCCTTTCCATCGAAGAATGATCCGAACATACGATAATCGCTTTCGTCACAAATTTTAGAGCAGGAATTCCAGAATTCCTGAGTGTTAGACTGGTAAGCTACATCATCTAACATTCCCACAATCTCCCCGTCTTTAATTTCGAAAAATACGGTACCGCCAAACTGGAAGTTATAACGTTGCTGATCTATGGAATAAGAACCGCGCCCGGCGATATAAATACCTTTTTCCACATTTTTGATCATATCGTTTATAGAATATTTCTCTTTCCCCGGTTCTAATGAAACGTTAGGCATACGTTGAAACTGAACATCATTCCAGCTTTGCGCGTAGCAACAACCGTGGGATTCATTTTGGTCTATCATATGCACCTGGTCACGAATAGCCTGGTAGTTGGCTAAAACTCCATTTCTTACAAGATCCCATTTCTTGGTTTTCACACCTTCATCATCAAAACCTACGGCACCAAGAGAACCCGGTTGCGTTTTATCGGCTACCAGGTTTACAATATCACTACCGTATTGGAAATCTCCAGATTTCCATTTATCTAAAGTAGCAAAACTGGTTCCCGCATAATTAGCTTCATAACCAAGCACGCGATCTAATTCTAATGGGTGACCTACAGATTCATGAATGGTTAAGCCTAAGTGGTTTGGTTCAAGGACTAGATCATATTTCCCTGGCTCTACCGATTTAGCTGAAAGCATTTCCTTAGCCTGTTTTGCGGCTAAAGTGGCATCTTCTACCATATCATAACTGTTACGATACAATCTTAATCCGCCGGGACCTTCCAGTTTTTCAGATTCTAACCCATCCATATATTCATAACCCATTCCCATTGGAGCGCTCATCGCATCACGAGATTTGAATTTCCCGGCTTCACGATCTATGGAAGTTACGCCAAAAGTTGGCCAAATTCTATGTATGTCCTGATCTATATAAGAATCTTCAGTAGAAGCAAAATACTTCTGCTCATTCACCATAAAAAGTGCCGAATTCACAAAGTTGGCCCCATTATCCATAGCAGCAGCATTCGCGCTAAGCAATAAGTCTACTTTTTCTGAAACAGGAACTTCCTTAAAGTCTTTTTTAATTGGAGTTTTCCATGAAACTTCCCCGTGAGATTCTACCGGAGCAAGTTTTACGGGTTCTTTTTGAATTTTAGAATTTGCCTTTGCGATAGCAACGGCTTGTTGTGTGGCTTTCATAATACCATCTTCGGTAACGCTATTGGTAGAGGCGAATCCCCAGGTACCATTAGCTATTACTCGAATTCCTATTCCAAAAGACTCCGTATTTACCACGTTTTGAACTTTATCTTCACGCGTAAAAACGTATTGATTTAGGTAGCGGCCTATTCTAGCATCTGCATAGGTAGAACCAAGTGATTTAGCTGTGTTTAGCGCTACATCGGCGAGTTTTCTTTTGGTAAGAATATCCATACCGGGATTCAAAAGTGCTTCGGCAGAAACGTTACTTCCCATTAAATAGGAAGGAAGCATCAAAGCGCCTGCACCCATTCCGGTTAATTGAACGAATTTTCTTCTTTTCATAAAAAATATTCTGTTTTGTGATTGAATGAATTGCTTGAATTATTAAGAAAAGAAGCATTAAATCCAGGAATTAGAGAAAGCTTAGATTATTAAAAATCGGCATAAAGCCAATTCTGCAGCCATTATTCTTAATAAAAGCCTAAAATAGCATTTTTTTTCAAAACTTTACTGCCAAATATGAAGAAGAGTTGAAGTATTGAGAAAATCAGGAAAGATAAAATAAAAAATTACGGACAAAAGGCCTTATTTAGAAAACCTGTTTGTCAAGGTGCCAATAAATCATAAAAAATCCGCTAGGTAAAACGTTATTCCAGAAAGTGGTAAGCTTAGCTTTCTATTCTATATCAAATTCATCAGCAATCTGGCCAACAATTTCTTCCACAATATCCTCCAAAGTAACCATCCCTATATAATCGCCATTTTCATTTTCAACAATGGCAAGATGGTATTTTTTATCATTTAGTTCTTTGAGAACCTGTATAATACTTTGGGTATTCTTCACCAAAAGTATAGGGCGAATAAATTCAATAAGGCTCCCGGCACCCAAACTATCCCTTTGCAAGGAAATCTCTTTTAAGTTTAAATAACCGTAAATGTCCTGGGGCGAATTTGTCTTACTTACAGGGTACCGGGTATGTAAGTGCTGCTCGGCACCTTCAAAGTAATCATCTACGCTTATTGCCTCCGGAAAATAAATCACCTCTGAAAGCCCTAACATAACCTCTTCAATTTTCCTGCTTTTTAGTTTTGAAGTTTTTACAATAATATCTTCCTGTTCTTTATTGATTACATTTTCCAATTGGGCAACTTTAGCTATCGTTTGAATATCTTCTAAAGAATATTTGTTGGAGATTTCTTTTTTTCTTAAAATAAGTTTATTGAATAAATCGGTGACATAAATAAGTGGGGAGAGGATTTTAATGGTAATTTCGAGGGGAAGCGCTATATACCTGGCCAACTTACCCGGATTAGAAACTCCTATAACCTTAGGTAAAATTTCGGTCCCAAAAAGGATCACAATAGTAAAAACTACAGAAAACACCCATATCAGTTCATCTCCGTAAATCTCATCAAAGGCACTTCCTGCAATGGTGGCACCACCGGTATGGGCTATGGTGTTCAGAATAAGGATAGCAGCTATGGGGCGGTTAATATTCGCTTTTAACCTGTCGAGGATTACAGCATATTTTTTTCCCTTTTGTTTATCGGTTTCAATCTTTACATTGTTTAGACTTAGTAAAGTTGCTTCGGTAAGTGAACATAAAAAGGATACTATAATAGCTACCAGCGAACTAATCACAAATATCGTCATAGAAGTAAAGTTTAAACTTGATTACTTCCGGCAATATTATGTCATTTCACACTATAAAATCAATAAGTATGATTTTATTAACTATATTTTGAAAATTACATATAAACCTTGAATATCAAGGACTTCAACAGAATAAAGGTAGGACCATGGTAATTAATAAAGAGTTGGGAAATTACAAAAGACTACTCCTTCTCTACTACATCCTCCAATACATCCCAAACATTATCGGCTACAATTTTGTAACCTTCGGCGGTTGGATGAATGCCGTCTTGCTGATTCAGTTCTGGATCGCCGGCAACACCTTCAAGAAGAAAAGGGATGAGTTCTACATTGTTTTCTTCGGCAAGTTCAGGGAAGATATTTCTAAAATCGGTTGTATATTCTTCCCCCATATTCGGTGGAATTTGCATTCCGGCTAAAACTATTTTAGTATCGGGATTTTTCTCTTTTACAGTATCTATAATATCCTGAAGATTTCTACGAGTTTCAGCTATAGGGATTCCTCGTAAACCATCATTCGCTCCTAATTCTAATACAAAAATATCCACATTCTGTTTTAAAACCCATTCAATGCGGTTTTTCCCACTCGCGGTGGTTTCCCCGCTTAAGCCTGCATTTACTACTTCATAATTATAATTCAAAGAATCCAATCTATTCTGTATAAGTGCCGGGAATGCTTCAGAAGCTTCTAATCCCATCCCAGCGGTAAGGCTATTTCCGAAGAAAAGAATCACATTTTTTTCACTTACCTCAGATTTGGTTTCGGTTTGTGTTTCTTCTTTGCTTTTTTCTTCCGATTTCTTTTCGGCATTTTCTCCGCAGGAAATCATTATAAATATTGAAAAAATAGCAAAATAATACTTCAAGTTTCTCATAGCAACGGGGTTTATAATCAAATCATTTCCTTATTTTGTCAGCATTCAAAAAAGACAATAATCAAGTAATAAGATGGCAAAGATATTAAACGTTCGCAACCTGGAGAAAAGCTATTCCAGCGGTTCTAAAAAACTTAAAGTTCTCCAGGATATTAATTTTGAAGTTGAAGAACAAAAAACCTTTGCTATTGTAGGCCCATCCGGAAGTGGAAAAACCACGCTACTGGGACTTTGCGCGGGATTAGACAGGCCAGATTCTGGAACTATTGATCTTTGCGGAAGCGAATTGAGTACGCTAGATGAAGATGAAAGAGCGCTATTGCGAAATCAACATATTGGATTTGTTTTCCAGGATTTTCAGTTGCTACCCACGCTTACTGCCTTAGAAAATGTGGCTGTTCCATTAGAACTTCAGGGGAATAAAGATGCTTCTAAAATAGGCAAGGAATTATTAGAAAAAGTAGGATTAGGCGATCGTATAAATCATTATCCTTCCCAACTTTCTGGAGGAGAACAGCAACGAGTGGCATTAGCGCGCGCTTTTTCTACCCGGCCTTCTGTATTATTCGCCGATGAACCCACCGGAAATCTCGATGCCGAAACCGGCGAAAAAGTAGAAGAATTGCTTTTCGATCTAAATAAAGAAGCTGGTACTACTCTGATTATCGTTACCCACGATATTGAATTAGCGGCAAAAACACAGCATATTCTGAAACTAAAAGGAGGAAAAATTGTTGAAAATCAGGAAACGCAAGTATAAAAGATGAACAACAATAAACCTTCTAAACCCGGTATTAACTGGCTTTTTAAAATGGCCTGGCGCGACGGAAAGGCTAGCGGTAAAAAGTTAACGCTTTTTATGGCTTCCATCGTTCTGGGAATTGCCGCGGTAGTTTCTATTCAATCTTTTGGAGAAAATCTAAAAGACAATATTTCCCTACAATCCAAAGCGCTCATGGGCGCCGATTTTAAAATAGACAGCGACGATGCTCCCAATGAACGCGTAATGCAAATTATGGATTCCCTGGGCGGTCCTGAAGCTCGTGAAATCAAATTTGCCTCGATGGCTGCTTTTCCGCAAAGCGAGGCCACAAAACTAATGCAGGTTAGAGGAATTGAAGGCGGATTTCCATTTTACGGCGAATTGGAAACTCAGCCGGCAGAAGCTGCAAAAACATACCAGGAAAATGCTGCGGCTTTGGTTGATGCAACCGTAATGCTTCAGTTAGGGATAAAGCCCGGCGATAGCATTAAAATTGGAAAAGTTACTTTGCCAATTGCCGGGGCACTCAATAGCGTTCCCGGGAGTACGGCTATTTTTAGTTCAGTAGCGCCCCCGGTACTTATTCCCTATAAATTTATTGAAGAATCTGGTCTTGTTCAAACCGGAAGCCGGATTGATTACGAATTCTATTTTACAGCCGATCCTAAAACCGATATGGAAAAGCTGGATGAAGAACTGGATCCAATTCTTGATGCTGAAGAAGCCGATATAGATACTCATACTTCTACCAGCGACCGATTGGGAAGACGCTACGAAAATTTTGGAAAATTCCTTAATCTCGTTGCCTTTATTGCTTTATTACTGGGTTGTGTAGGTATTGCGAGCGCCATTCATATTTACATCAAAGAAAAATTACGTGCCGTAGCAGTTTTAAAATGTCTGGGCGCCAGCAAAAAACAAACTTTTCTTATCTATCTTATTCAGGTTGCTTTTATGGGCTTAATTGGCGGTATTATAGGTACTGTCCTCGGTTTAATCCTTCAGCAATTATTCCCCTGGCTTTTAGAAGGCCTGCTTCCGGTAGATGTACAAATCACTTTTTCCTTACAGGTAATTGTGATGGGGATTTTATTAGGAATTCTGATGTCGGTTTTATTTGCGCTCTACCCGTTAATCGGAACACTTTATATTTCTCCTTTACAGGCACTACGAGTAATAAAAGAAGGTTCTAAAAAGTCCCGAAAGGCAATTATTTTAGTTTCATTAGGAATCTTTTTATTCATCTTTTTGTTTTCGCTTTGGCTACTGGAAGATTGGAAATATTCCCTCTCCTTTGTAGGCGGAATTTTAGTCACTTTTTCAATCCTGGCCGGAATAGCCTATCTATTTATGCGGGCTATTCGTAAGTATTTTCCGCATAGCTGGGGTTTTATAGCCCGGCAAAGCTTAATGAATCTTTTTAGACCACAAAATCAAACCTTAACGCTGGTACTTGCCATTGGTGTAGGTACTTTTCTAATTAGTACGCTTTATTTTAGCAAAGATTTGTTATTAGCCCAGGCTTCTATAGAATCCCAGGCCGATAGTCCTAATATGATTCTCTTAGATGTACAATCTGAACAACGGGAAGCCGTAGCACAAACAATAAAAGCGAATAATTTACCCGTTTTAAGCGATATTCCTATTGTAACTATGCGTGTTCAAAATATAGCGGGAAAATCGGTTAACGAGATAAGAAATGATACTACTTCCCAAATTAACGGCTGGGTTTTAGATCACGAATTTAGAGTAACCTATCGCGATTCTATTATTGCTTCTGAATTTATTGAAAGCGGAGAATGGACCGCCGAAGGAGGAGATATTAGTCCAGTTCCTGTTTCTATAAGCGATAATTTTGCTGAAGATGCTAAAGTTAAAGTTGGAGACGAGCTTGTTTTTAACGTGCAGGGCGTTTTATTAGATGCAGTTGTGGGTAGTATAAGAACTGTAGACTGGTCTAGAATGCAACTGAATTTTTCCCTGGTTTTCCCAACAGGGGTTTTAGAAGACGCTCCACAATTTCACGTGTTAACCACTAAAGTTCCGGGGGAAGATGCATCGGCTAAATTACAACAGCAATTGGTGAAACAGTTTCCAAATGTTTCTATAATTGATCTTAGGCAGGTATTAAATGTTATTGAAATGCTCCTGGGAAGAATTTCCTGGATTATTAATTTTATGGCATTTTTCAGTATTTTAACGGGAGTTATTGTGCTTTTAGGAGCAATAAGAACCAGTAAATATCAGCGAATTCGAGAGAGTGTATTATTGAGAACCCTGGGTGCAAAAGGCAAACAAATATTGAACATTACCGCTTTGGAATATATTTATTTGGGTGTACTTGGCGGCTTATCGGGTGTTTTATTATCATTAATCAGTAGCCAGTTATTAGCCTGGTTGGTTTTTGAATCTCCTTTTACCCCATCGTTAGTTCCATTTTTAATAGTATTCCCGGGAATTGTTTTGCTGGTGTTAATTATTGGATTAAGCAACAGTCTAAGCGTAATAAGAAAACCACCTTTGGAGGTTTTAAGAAAGGAAGTAACTTAAAATATGTAACTTTAGCATAATAGATTCTGAAATTAAATAGACAAGCTGTAGTAAAAGTGCATTTATTATTTTGGATATAAATTTGCTAAAATCATTTGTTACCTGTACTCCTGCCCTTCATTTCTTTTGCTCGTCCAAAAGAAACGAAGCAAAGAAAAAGACGCCTTTTTCAAGGAATTTTTTGGCGAAATGCCAAAAACCGTGAACAAATCTCCGCGGAGGACCGATTGAAAAAATCGGCCCTCCTGAATCTCGGAATTTTGTCCACATATTCTGCGAAAAAGGATTAAAAAATTTGCACAAAATCTTATAAAATTAAATACAAAAATGAAAAATTCAATTCTCTCTCTTATAATCCTGGCTTTGAGTTTTATCGGAATAGCCCAGGAAGAATATTTATCTGAAGAAATTCAGATAAAAATGGCAAGTATGGCTGCACCGGAAGAAGACAGGGATGCAGTAACTGTGTATGGTTATGATCGTGACGGGAAACCGGTTCTATTAAAAGAAGGCACCAACAACCTGGTTTGTATTGCAGACGATCCTAATATGAATGGAATTTCGGTAAGTTGTTATAACAAAAAGCTGGATGATTTTATGGCTCGCGGCAGGGAATTAAAAGCTGAAGGTAAAGATATGATGGATACTCGTGCAGTGCGCCAGCAGGAAGTAGAAAGCGGAAAGTTAAAAATGCCCGATGCCCCGAGTATGACCTATATACTTTCAGGAAAAGAAGCAAATTTAAATCTTGAGACCGGGGAGCTTAAAGATGCAAAATTGCGATATGTAATTTATATGCCCTATGCTACCATAGAGGAAACAGGTATTCCAGATAAACCGCATACTCCCGGAATGCCCTGGTTGATGGATCCCGGCACACACCGAGCCCATATTATGATAACCCCGGCAGATAAGGATTAAACTAATTATGTGTTTGTTTTACAAAAAAATAAGAGGTCTGAAAAAATCAGACCTCTCTATTAAATAACTATGGTTACCCAATAAAATTAATTATTGTATAAGTAAACTGAGGAAGCCGCTTCCAGATCGTTACTTACATTTGGTGTCATATCTCCGCTTGCATTAAGCACATCGTTAAAAACTAAAATTTTACCATTACCTACTTCAGCAATAAATACTTTTTTAGTTTTATTATCATAAGCAATATCAATAGGATTACCCATCATTGTTGACATTCCAGAAACACGAGTTTGCTCGCTCTGGGAAATATTTCCACCATCATTTGTTTCAGCCAATTTTCCGCTAAAATCCTGAATTACCTGAAAACCACCATCATCTGTAGTATTACCGGCGTCACCAATATCAGTTAATACCAATACATCATCTGCAGCACTATAATCGATACCGTGCGTTCTCACAATTCCGTCAATAGTTATCCTTTTATCAGCGGCTACCACTCCATTCATATCGTTAGATAAGAAATCATTAAAGATTGCGATATCGCTAGAATTATCAACTACAGCTATAAGATCGTTTCCTTTAAAGGTAATTCCCCAAACATTAAAACCGGGATCTAAAGTATTCTCCAGGGTAAATGATGAACCGTTAAAGGTGTAAATATAAAACTCGTGTTCATTATTATCTGCTACTACAACCTTATTCCCATACACTGCAATTTCTCTAGGACTCATTAAATCGTTGTTTCCTGCAAATTCAGCCATAATTGTACTTTCATCCATGGCAGCGTCAAAATCTGAATAGTATTCCAACCTCATTTCAGATCTTGATCCTTGTATTATAGCATCATTCATAGAAGAATAATAAATTCCTTCTGAAGACTCAGATTCCGTAGTAACAGTTTTCATAAGATTACCGCTTGCGTCATAAATACTTACATTACCATTAGCAGTACTGGTTGCATAAAGTTCAGTTCTTTGGTTAGCTGTTGCCATACCGGTATCTCCATCGGTTTCATCACTGGAAAAATAGATAGAAGAAGCAGCTGCAAGATCCCTACTAAAATCTGGAGTAAGATCTCCGCCATCTCCTATAGAAGTAAATCCTAATACTTTTCCATTTCCAATTTCTGAAATGTATATCGCATCTTCTTCAGAATCGTAAGCAACATCTATTGGGTTACCCATCATTGTTGAAGGCCCGGCTACACGAATTTGATCGTTCACACTTAATACTTCTCCATCTGAAAGCGCATCAAATTTTTCAGAGAAATTATTAATTACGTGAAACCCTCCATCATCGGTTGTATTTTCGGCATCACCAATATCGGTCATGATCATTACATCGTCGCTTCCGCTATAGGTAAGTCCGTGAGTTCTCACAATTCCTTCAATAGTAACCCTTTTTGAAGGCATGAAAGTACCATCCATCACATTTGCTTCAAAATCGTAAAAGACAGCTAAATCACTGCTTGAATCTACTACTGCATAAAGATCGTTGCCTTTAAAGGCAATTCCCCAAACTGGAAATGGAATATCTACAGTGTTCAATAGGGAAAACCCACTATTACTTCTACTATAAACGAAGAATTTATGGGAGCCATTGTCGGCTACAACATAAGTATCGCCATTAACTGCAATTTCTCTCGGACTCTCCAAATTGGCAGTACTACTATAATCGGCAGTAATATTTGTACCTTCCATTAAAGTGCTTATACCGTTATAGGCATCTAAACGAAGGTCTGATCTTGAAGCCTGTACTAGAACATCATTATTGGTATCGTAGTAAATTCCTTCGGCAGCCATCGCTTCGGTTGTAAAAGTTACCAAAGAATCACCGGTGATACTATATTTACTAATATTTCCATTTTCATTGTTGGTTACAAACAATTCGGTTCTTCTTCCCAACATTGGCTCTTCTTCTTCACATGGGTCACAACTTCCGCCGCAATCTACTCCCGTTTCGTCACCATTCATTATCCCGTCGTTACAAGTGGGAGTATCCACGATATCATCCATATCATCGTCATTGGAACAAGAAGTTATAACCATTAACGAAAAGATAGCCATACATAATAAGTATGGACTCATAATACTTTTATTCATAAAAAAAATTTTAATTGGTTCATATATAAATACATACGAAGCAACGTAAAAAGAGTTTTTTGAAATATGCTAATTGTTTGTTAAACCACTAATAACTAATTATTTGAAAAAAAATCTTAGAATCACTCTGATTTTTTATGATTCTTAAAAAACAATTGCGAGATAGGAATTAGCATTAATGCTGAAGTAAAGAAAAGAATAAAAGAAACCTGCAAATTAAAAAGATGCGCCAGGTACCCAACAAGCGGTGGGCCTAAAAGCATACCCACTATAGCATAGGTGGTTATTATTGAAATAGCCATTCCTGGCGAATATTTTTTAGAAGAACCTGCCAAAAGAAATGTCATTGGGATTATTGCAGCCACCCCTATACCAACAAGACAAAAACCTACCAACGCCGGCCAGAAATACGGAAAAACAATCATTAGCAAAACGCCTAAACATACCAGGGAAGCACTTATGATATAATTCTTTTCCATTCCTATTTTTTCCACAATTCTGTCTGAAAAGAATCGGGAAAGTGCCATAAAAACCATAAATATTAAGTATCCCAGGGTAAAAACATCTTCATTAACTACTTCTTTAAAATAAACCCCACTCCAGTCGAACATTCCGCCTTCGGTAATTGCAGCAAGAAATACTAGAAAACCAAGATACATGGTAGGCTTATCAGGTTTTCCAAAACGAAGTTTATTTCCCTGGGTAGACCGGTCTTTCTTAAGTAAAAAAGAAAAAGCAATTAGAGATAAAATAAGCGTAAATATAGAAACAGACGGTAAATGTTGATAAATAGGGATTTCTAATTTTATAAGTATTGTAGAGAAACCCACTCCTAACAGTCCGCCGGTGCTCCAAAGACCATGAAAAGAACCAATAATCTTTCGAGGAAATGCTTTCTGTAAGGTTAAGGATTGCGTATTCATAGAAATATTAAAAATTCGCATAGAAAAGGCGAAAGTAAAGATCCCAATGATTAGCAAATAGAGCTCATCGGCTATTCCAATAATACTAAGAGAAGCTGCCAATAACACGAAAGAAACAATAAGTGGATACCTGCTTTCAAAACGAGAAACCAACCAACCTGAAACCGGCAGACCAATAAGGGAACTTATAGGCATTACCATAAGCAAATTACCAAGTTCTGCTTCGTTTAGATTAAAAGCCATTTTTATATTTGGAATCCTTGAAGCCCAGGTAGAAAAACAAAATCCCGAAAGAAAAAAATAGGTACTTAGGGCAATTCGTTGTTGGTTTTCAATCTTCATTTTTAATTAATTCAGGATAATAAAATTGACACTAATTTTCTAAGGAAAATTACAATTGACGATGACGATATTTTATAGTTCTTAATTTCCAGTATCCCATTTTATAATATCCGAATGCTACAATTGCAGCAATAACATTAGAAATAGGAAATGCCCACCAAATGCCTTCAAAAGAAAGATCGGTATTATTAGAAAGCACGAAAGCAGTAGGGAATCTAACAATCCAGAGCGCAAAAACTGAAATTAATAAAGAAGCTTTAGTAAAGCCTGCACCATTAAAAACACCATTTAATACCTGCTGTACACCCAGCACTCCAAAACTTGGTGCCATAATTTTTATAAACAATGAACCGTCCCGAATAACATCTGGATCATTGGGTACAAAAAAGGCGGTAATTGGTTCTGCTAAAAAGAAAAGGACCATGCCTATTCCGGTAAGTCCAAAAAAGGCAATTTTCGCACTTAGATTTCCAATTTTTTCAGCCCGCTTTATTTTTCCAGCTCCTACATTTTGTCCTACCAAAGTTGTGGTAGCAATAGCGAATCCCAGGGCGGGTACTACAATTAAACTTAAAACCCGGCTTCCAATACCATATGCCGCTACTACTTCGCTGCCAAAACTAGTAACCAGCATAACCATAACCGTCATTCCCCCGGCTCGTGTAGACATCTCTATACTGGAAGGAATTCCGATATTGAACATTTTTCTCGTCCACGCGAAATCAAATTTCATCCTGCTAAAACTAATTTTTATGCCTTTATTTCCACGGAAAAGAATAATCATACCTGTTAATGCTGAAAGCCCCTGTGTAATTACACTGGCTACCGCTGCACCGGCTACTCCAAAACCCGGGATAGGCCCAAAACCGAAAATGAAAAGCGGATCCAGAAGTAAGTTTAGAAAAACTGTTGCCAGAACAATATACATTGGCAATAATACATTCCCTATCCCACGCATAAGTGACTGGAATACGTAAAACATAAACAGGAAAATAAAACCCAGGGAAGATACTTTAAAGTAACTCACAGAATCACTAAGAATTTCTGGTCCTGCTCCTATGAGTTTCATTAAGGGTGGGGAAGAAAAATAACCAACTATCGCCAACAAAACCGATATAAAAAAGATCACAAAAACCGTTTGAGAAGAACTATAATTAACCTGATCCTGGTTTTCAGCACCTTTGTATTGCGAAACAATTACGGTACCTGCCAGCGTTAAACCGGCACCAAGCGATAGAATAAGAAAAAGAATTGGAAAACTTATACTCACCGCAGCCACGGCATCGGCACCCAGCCTTCCCAACCAAAACGTATCAATTAACTGATAGGCTGTTTGCAAAATATTGGCCAGGATAATTGGCCACGCCAAATTGGCCAGAGAGCTAAAAATCCTGCCTTCAGTATATTTTATAGGTTGTTTTCTTTTTCGCAAATTTTTCGAATTTAAGCGCTACAGGTACATTTTTAACAAGGCCTCTTTCCAAAAAGATTCAAAATTAAATCATTTTAAACCTCTATGTTTATATAGAAAAAATCTTCGTTAAACTTAGCTTGAAAGCTTATTTTAAGCATATCTTACAAGTAATCTGCAAAAGTAAGAAACGGAAGCTGTATTTCTTTATTAATATGCCTTAAACTGATCTTGCTCATAAATATTATAAGTCTATTGCTATAATTTTATCTCGGTAAATCAAGAGCCTTAAAGCTCGGTTAATTAAAAATAAAAAATATGAAAGCTACTATTCTATTAGAAGAACTAAACTGCGGAAATTGCGTAAAATATGTCACAGAGAAACTTTCTAAAATCAAATACATCTTCGATATACTACCCGATGAAAAAGCTTCTAAAATAACCTTTAGCTATAATTCTGAAGTTGCTGCTTTGGAAGCTGTGGGAATTATAAGTTCGTTTCGTAAAATGGATAAAGAAGAAGATTTTGACCATAAGCTTAAAATTGCGTAGTTTCAGAAAAAACTAAAATTTATGAATTTACTGGGAATGATTGGGGGCACCTCCTGGCACTCTACCATAGAATATTATCGACTTTTAAATGAGCTGGTAGGCGATAAAATTGGGACACAACAAAATCCGCCTTTACTTTTATATAGCCTAAACGTAAAGTTGATGCGTGAAAACGATCCTGAAAAAATTAAAAATTCATATTTAGAAATTGCCACCAAATTAGAAAAGGCCGGGGCCAAAGCGATAATAATTTGTGCTAACACTCCACACCTGGTTTTTGATTTTGTACAGCCAAAGATCAATATTCCCATACTTCATATTGCCGATGCTATTGCCAAAGAAGCACAACGTCATGGTTATAAAAAACTGGGACTTTTGGGAACCAAACCAACAATGACAGGGAATTTTCTCCAGGGAAGATTAGCGGAAAAACATCAAATTGACACCTTGATCCCTTCGGAAGAATATATTGATGAAACGCATCTGTTTATTTCTGAAGAACTAACCCAGGGGAAATTCACAGATAAAGCTAAAGACTTTTATTTAGAGCAAATGCAACTGCTTAAAGAGCGCGGCGCCGAAGCGATTATTTTAGGTTGCACCGAACTTCCTATGCTTATAAAAGAAACCGACACTAAAATTCCGCTTTTAGATACTACTAAATTACACGCCCAAATGGCTACCGAATTTATCCTGAAAGAAAACAAGTAAACTTTTATCTTTCACGCAAGCTTTTTAAAAGCTTCGCGTTTAATATGAAATGGGGTTTATTATGCTACGCAGATTTTTTATCCTAACCGGAATCATTTTTTTTCAGTTTTTCCTGCGGGAAAGATAAACAAAGAGAATGTAGCGGCATTTGTACCGAAGAATTTAGAATTATTACAGTTTCATTAATAGATGCTGAAAATAATCCCGTGCTATTAGATAGTATAAGTATCACAGATCTTACCAATAACCGTATTCTTGATTTAAACGAAAATCAAATTTTAGAAAATGGGATGTATGCGATCTTTAATGATAATTTTTCTCAGGATTACAGGAATCAAGAAATTAGTCTTCTTTTCCAGGGTTTTAAGGAAGAAGATCTTTTAGTTGAAGAAGATTATGAAGTAGGTGCCGATTGCTGCCACGTTTATCATATTTCTGGTGATTTAGAAATTATTCTGAATTAAAAAATTTCCTAAAAACGATTACTCCTAATCATCATTTCAAGAATCTAAACTTGCCACCTACTTTATTCAAATTAAATATCTGAAAATAAACAAATTGCAAATAAAGTCTAAAAATTTTATCTTAGGTAATAACTAACCAAACGATAAAAATATGGAAACTGATGCTGCAATCCTGGAGGAAAAAATAACTTTATTAAAAGAAACGGCCAGGTTAATACCCTGTGTTGTGATAGTGCACCAATTAGACCCTGTTACCCCAATTTATATGAGTAAAAAGGGTTTATCGCAATTAGGGATAACATTAGATGAACTTCAGGAAATTGGATCAGATTATCACAAACGCTTCTTTAATAACGAAGATATGAGTGGTTTTTTACAAAAGATAAAAGCACTTTTGTCAAGAAAAAATCCAGACGAGAGTTTTAGCTTTTTTCAGCAAGTTAAATTTAAAGATCGTAAAAAATGGGTTTGGCATTTAAGTGCTTTACGCATTTTTCACCAGGCACAAGATGGGTCGCCAACGCACACCTGTACTACCGCAATTCCCATAGACCAAATGAAACATATCCCAAAAAAAGCAGAACGCCTCCTGGCAGAAAGCATGTTCTTTAATAAGAATCTAGACAATTTTTTAAGTTTAGGAGATAGGGAAAAAGAAATTTTAAAGTTTGTTGCACTGGGAGAAAGTTCAGGGGAAATTGCTGAAAAACTTTTTATTTCTATAGAAACCGTTCGCACCCATAGAAAGAATATCAAACATAAATTAGGGATAAAAAGCTCTTATGAATTTACAAAATATGCTTACGCCTTCGATTTAATATAAAATAAAAGGGAACAACCAGATTTAGCCCCTACCTTAAATCCGGTCATACCCTTTTTAATCCAAAACGAAATAATTCTATATAAATATATCCAGGAGACTAATAACCCACAATACCCAAATGTGGGTATATTCTGTTTTTCGACTAAAATCTTTTTATTTTAGCTGGTAAATCTAAATCTTGAAGGTATGAAGAAATCTATAGCTATAGATATGGACGGCGTTCTAGCCGATGTAGAATCTCATTTTCTAACCTGGTATGAGCGCGATTATGGAGAGAAATTTACCAAGAAAGATTTAGCAGGAAAAACCGAAGAAGACGCTTTTCCTAAAAAAGGACTGGTAAAAAAATTCGCTTCTACAAAAAATTTCTTTAGCACAGTCCCTGTAATGAAAGGAGCTGTAGAGGCTGTAAAAAAAATTCAGAAGGATTATGAAATTTATATTGTTTCCGCAGCGATGGAGTTTCCCCAGAGTTTAGTAGAAAAACGCAGCTGGTTAAGTGAACATTTCCCTTTTATACATTGGAAAAAAATTGTTTTTTGTGGCGATAAAAGCATTATTGATACTGATATCATGATTGACGACCACCTTAAAAACCTCGATTATTTTAAAGGAGAAACCATAATGTTTAGCGCTTTTCATAATTTAGATTTTGACAATCATACCCGCGCAAATAACTGGGAGGAAGTTTTAGATATTCTAAAATCTGTAGAGAAGTTTTGACTATTACATCCTCAAACAAAAAACCCGGCACTTATTTAAAGAAATAAGTGACGGGATATATATTCAGAATAAATTATTCTAGTATAAAACTCTAAAACGAATTGTTCCTTTAAGGCCTTTAAGATCTTTAATCACCTTTTTATCATATTGCTTATCTATATCGGTTATCACATAACCAATAGTCTCATTGGTTTTTAAATATTGCCCTTCAATATTGATATCGTGCCCGGCAAGGATCCTGTTGATTTCAGCCAAAATTCCCGGCCTGTTTTCGTGAATATGAATAAGTCGGTGCGCATTATGTAGCACCGGCAATTGTAAATTCGGGAAGTTAACCGAATTGGTGGTGCTTCCGGTATTTATATATTCAATAATTTTACCGGGAACAAAATTACCGATATTCTCCTGGGCTTCAAGTGTGCTTCCACCTATATGCGGCGTAAGGATAACATTGGGTAAATTCCTTAATTCAGAAATAAATTCTTCGTTATTGGTTTTTGGTTCCTGCGGATATACATCTATCCCCGCCCCCATTATTTTACCGGATTCTATATTCTTTTTAAGCGCTTTTATATCAACTACGTGTCCCCTGCTTAAATTCAGGAAAATCACGTTTTCCTTCATATAACCAAATTCCTTTTCGCCTATAATATCTTTATTTTCCTTTCTACCATCTACGTGCAGCGTAACAATATCTACCGTTTCCAGCAGTTCTTTAAGGGAATTGCATTTAGTAACATTTCCCATGGGCAGCTTTTCTTCCACATCATAATAATAAACATCAAAACCAACAGATTCTGCCATTACAGAAAGTTGTTTTCCAATATTTCCATAGCCAATAATTCCCAGTTTCTTTCCACGGGTTTCAAAACTGTTATTCGCAGATTTCTCCCATTTCCCTTCGTGCATTAATCGCATTTTATCTGGAAGATTTCGCATCAGCAAAATAATTTCACCAATGGCTAATTCTACCACAGAACGCGTATTGCTATAAGGTGCGTTAAAAACCGCGATTCCTTTCTTTAAACAGGTTTGCAGATCTATTTGGTTGGTACCAATACAAAAAGCTCCCACAGCTATTAAGCGGTTGGCATTTGCCAGAACTTTTTCGGTTAAATGGGTCTTAGATCGAATTCCGATTACTGAAACATCTTTTATACGCTCACAAAGTTCATCTTCATCCATCGCGCCGGGATGCACAGTCACATTGTAACCTTCTTTTTTCATAATGTCTACCGCGTCCTGGTGAACATTTTCAAGAAGAAGTACGTTAATTCTATTTTTAGGGTAAGAAATTGCTTTGTTCATATTGTGTACAAATAAAAATTCATCTAAACTAGGGGTAATATGGTCGGCTTTTTCCAGAATATTTGCCCGTTCAACATTTTCTGTAAATGCATAAAATTTATTGGCAAGTCCGGCAGCTTTTATTTCATAATCGGTGTAACCATCACCAATTACATAAACATCGCCTTTTAAGTTTAATTTCTTAAGCTGTTCTACTTTTCCATTATTGGAAGACAATACATTATCGTGATCAAAACTTACAATGTTCCCATCATCATCATATTCAAACGTATTGGCAAAAACATGTTCTGGTTTTATTCCGTAAGGCTCTACAATAGGCACTATAAATTCTTTAAACCCATTGGAAACAATATAGATGTTCTCGTGATGATCGTTAAAGAATTCCCGGTTTCTAACAAATGAGGAAGACACCTTTTCGCTTAAGCTGGCTACCAAATCTGGCAAATGTTCTTTATTTGCTTTCAATAATCTCAACCGCTCTACCAGGGATTCTCTAAAAGACATTTCGCCTTTCATTCCCCTATCGGTTAAAGCTTCAACCTCATTCAGGTTTTTTTGTTTATCTGGATCGTTGGTTAAGGAAATTTCTCCTAATACATCCAGGGCTTCCACCTGGGTGAATGTACTATCAAAATCTATTACAAAGTGTTTGTTTTCACTCATTGTTTAGGTACTCTAAAATGAGCCTTAAAACTACTATTTTTAGCAATCTTAATTAACTAATTTCTATAAAAAACAGCGGCAAAATTTTGATTCTCATCAGAATTTCAATATTTCACAAAAAGAAGCTAGATAAAATAGGTAGCTTATAAAATAGACCACTTAATGATGGTTAAAATTGAAATTTTATCGATTTTAAAACAAAAATTGTTACAGCATAGGTTTATAAAATATCAATAAAAAATGCCTTTACTAAAACGGAATTTCCGCTGTAAAGGCATTTTCTAAAATATAAGTTTATAGAGCTATAAAACTACTCTACGATAAATTTACCTTTCATCACTGAATAATGTCCAGGAAAGCTACAAATAAAATCGTACTCACCGGTTTCAGGAGCTTCAAATTCTATGGTTACTTCTTCTCCACCACCAATCATTCTGGTGTTAGCAATAACAGCATCAGTATCTTCAGGAATATAATCGTTATCCTTAGCCTTTACTGCTTTTTGGCCAAAATCATTGATCGCAGTACCCTCGGTTAACAACACCCAGTTATGCCCCATCACGCTTTTTTCCATTTCACCAACGTGCTTTAAAGTTAATCGAACAGTTTGTCCAGCTTTAACTCTAATCTCGTCTTTATTGAAACGCATCTGGTCATTTCCTTCAATAGTAATTTCAGCAACATCTTCGTCTGAAGAATCACTGCTTGTCGAAGATTTCTCGGTAGTAGTTTGAGACTGCGGGCTATTCCCGTCTCCAATAGTAATCTTATCTTCTTTTTCTTCTTTTTTATCTCCGCAAGCAATCATCGCCACGGCTCCTAAGATCAAAACAGATTTACTTAAAAATTTCATCCTTAATTATTTAATGTTTGTATTTAGTTTTATACGCATATCAAAGATAAATTAAATTTTATTGCTAGAATATTTCAGGAAAGCTTTTTCAGGAAATAGATTAAATCTTAGGGTAATTGTATTCTGCCAAAATCCCTTATCTTCATAAATTGAAAATAAACAACATATAATGAAAAAAGGAATTATAAAAAGCCTGGGGATTTTTGCACTTGTTGCAGGATTTCAAACTAATGCCCAGGAACAAAACCAGGAATTAAAACCTATGGATAATATTTTACTTGCTGAATGGAGCGGGCCATACTCTGGAGTACCCGCATTTGATAAAATGAAAGTAGATCTTGTAAAACCGGCAATGCTTAAAGCGATGGAGATGCATCTCGCTGAAATTGATAAAATTGCCAGCAATCCAGAACCGGCTACTTTTGAAAACACCATAGTACCTATGGAAGAAGCCGGAGATGTACTAAACCGTGCTTTTACTTACTACGGCATTCTTAGTAGCAATGTTTCCAGCCCTGAATTTAGAGAAGTTCAAAAAGAACTTTCACCTAAAATCTCTGAATACAGCTCAAAAATTTCGCAAAATACAGCACTATTTGAAAGAATAAAAAGCGTATATGAGAATTCTCAGGAAAATCCTTTAGAGGCGCCAGAGCAAAGGGTAATCGACTTAGTTTATGAAGAATTTGCGATGGAAGGGGCTAATTTGAATTCCGAAGATAAAAAGCGTTATGCTGAAATTAATAAAGAACTTTCTGAACTTTACACCCAATTTTCGAATAATGTATTAGCCGAAGAAGAAAATTACGTAGTGTATCTAGAAGAAGACCAACTTGGCGGCCTACCGGAATCTTATGTAAAATCGGCTGCGAGTGCTGCTGAAGACCGTGGAGAATCAGGAAAATATGCCGTAACCAATACCCGGTCTTCAATGGATCCATTTTTAACTTATTCCGAAGAAAGAGAATTGCGGGAAAAAGTATGGAGAAATTACTATTCTCGTGGTGACAACGATGATGAATTTGATAATAATGAAGTGATTAAAAAGATTCTAAAACTTCGGGATGAAAGAGTTGAATTACTAGGCTACGATAATTTTGCACAATGGCGTTTACAAAACCGAATGGCCAAAAATCCAGAAAATGCAATGGAGCTTATGGAAGCTGTTTGGCCGGCTGCACTGGCCCGCGTTGAAGAAGAAGTTGAAGATATGCAAGCAGTTGCCGATGGTGAAAACGCCAATATTACTATAGAACCCTGGGATTATCGTTTTTATGCCGAAAAAGTAAGAAAAGAAAAATACGATCTTGACAGCGAAGAAGTAAAACAATACCTGGAATTAGGTAATCTTACCCAGGCATTGTTCTATACCGCAGGTGAAATTTTTAATTTTGATTTTAAACCGGTAGAAGAAGGCAGCGTTCCTGTTTTTCATGAAGATGTAAAAGTTTGGGAAGTAAGCGATAAAAATTCTGGAGAACTTATTGGGCTTTGGTATTTAGATCCTTTTGCCCGCCAGGGAAAACGATCAGGTGCCTGGGCAATTACTTATAGAAATTATTCAGAATTAAAGGGTGCAAAACCCGTATTAGCTTCCAACAACTCTAATTTTATTGAACCGGCTCCCGGAGAACCGGTTTTAATTTCCTGGGATGATGCCACCACATTTTTTCACGAATTTGGACACGCATTACACTTTTTAGCGGCAGATATTAAATATCCAACCTTAAATAGCGGTGTTAGAGATTATACCGAATTTCAATCACAACTTTTAGAACGCTGGTTATCTACAGATGAAGTGATAAAGCGCTTTTTAAAGCATCACGAAACAGGTGAAGTAATTCCGGAAGAACTGGTAGCGAAAATCAAAAAAGCGGCCACTTTTAATCAGGGCTTTGAAACCACTGAATTTTTAGCTTCAGCCTTAATGGATATGAAATACCACACTACAGATCCCGATAAAATTGAACCGAGAAAGTTTGAAAAAGAAACATTGGACGAATTGGGTATGCCAGATGAAATTGTAATGCGGCACCGTTCTCCACATTTTGGACACGTTTTTTCTGGTGAAGGTTATGCTACCGGCTATTACGGTTATTTATGGGCCGATGTATTAACCTCTGATGCTGCAGAAGCTTTCGCCGAATCTCCAGGCGGATTCTATGATAAAAATATGGCGCAAAAGCTGGTAGAATATCTTTTCGCACCTAGAAACGCCATGGATCCAGCAGAAGCTTATAGAAAATTTAGGGGCCGCGATGCAAAAATCGACGCGTTAATGAGAGACCGTGGTTTCCCGGTACCGGAAGAGAAGTAAAACTATGCACAAAAAAAGCCATCAGTTATTCGCTGATGGCTTTTTTATATAAAATAAATTTGGTGCTTAGAACATCTCTCTACCAGAGAAATGGAAAGCAGCTTCAATCTTTGCATTTTCATCGCTGTCACTTCCGTGAACTGCGTTTTCTCCAACAGATTTTGCGTATTTTTTTCTAATAGTTCCTTCAGCAGCATCTTCTGGATTAGTCGCTCCAATTAAAGCTCTAAAATCTTCTACTGCATTTTCTTTTTCCAATACAGCCGATACGATTGGACCTCTTGTCATAAACTCTACAAGCTCTCCAAAGAAAGGACGTTCGTTATGTACAGCGTAAAATTCTTCAGCATCAGCAGTAGTCATTTGCGTCATTTTCAAAGCTACAATTCTAAATCCTGAAGCGGTAATTTGTTCTAGTATTCCACCAACATTCCCTGCTTCAACAGCATCGGGCTTTATCATAGTGAATGTTCTTTTTCCTGCCATCTTATGGTTTTTTAAATTTTGGCAAAAATAATTAAATAAGCTGCAAATACAAGCCTATTAAGAATTTATGTGAGTTTCAGTACCCTGGCTGTTAATTCTATTTAAAATTCACACTGTATTCTTGCTGAAGTTTATTATTTACGCCTCTCATTTCCATCTGCACTTTTGCTGAATCAAAATCGAATTTCAACACACCAAAACTCAAATCGCTCACCACCTCTCCTACTCTATATTGATTAGGTTCTCCACTAAAATCTGAATAAGAGTGCGTCATTCCGCTTGATGTAAAATCTACCAAAGGATAATTAAACCCCTTGATTTTCTTTTCTGAAAATTCTGAAATATGCCGGTCTCCACTTAGAATAATCACATTTTTGGCTTCTGAAGATTGTAGAAGTTTTTCCAGTTTTTTTACTTCAGAAGGAAAATTCCCCCAGGTTTCAAAACCGTGTTCTGCTGAAAGTACCTGGATAGAACTTAAGATCAAATGATAATCTGCTGTGCTATTTTTGAGTTCATTTTCCAGCCATTTCCATTGTGCAGCGCCTAAAACGGTTCCTTCGGGATTAATTTTATAACGCTGGCCTGGTAGATTGCTTGCTTCCAAAGGAGACCTGAAATACCGAGTGTCTAAGACAATCACTTTTATGGTTTTTCCTGCTTCTACAAAACTTTCAGCATGGTAAACGCCTTCTCTTTCCCGGCGCTTATCATCTTCTGCTACATCAAAGAAATCTAAAAATAACTGCTGACTTTCCTCTTTATATTCCCAGTCTCTCCCGGCGTCGTTTTTACCGTAGTCATGATCGTCCCAAGTTCCTAAAGTTAGCGTGGTTTCAATTAACTTTTGATAATCAGGATTGTTTTTCTGGGCCTGGTAGTCGGCTTCCAGTTTTGCCATATCATCAGTATCAGCATAGATATTATCACCTCCCCATAGGAAAAGATCCGGTTTTTGCTGGATTATTGGCTGCCATAAAGGCTGGGCTTCGTCCTGCCGGTTACAGCTTCCAAAAGCAATTACAAAATCATAATCCTTACCTGCGTTTTTAGTATCAGTTTGAGTTGTGTTAGTATTACTTCCGCAGGAAATAAATAGAAAAAAGCTTACTAAGAGCGATAAAATTATCTTCATTTTTCGTTGATTTGCTGAATACAAAAATACAGATTGGTTTATTAAGCAGGTATTAATAAATTGTATCTTTACTCGCTACTCGCAGAGCAAGATTAAACATAGTGCCTTGTGGCTTGCATCAGGGTATTTTATTTTATGATATGATAGAACAAGCAATTTTAGAGATCACTGCCGAACTTTCCCAGGCTAAGAATATAGTTATTGTACCGCATAAAGGACCCGATGGGGATGCTATAGGTTCTACTTTAGGACTAATGCATTTTCTAAAAAACAAGGGCCATAAAGTAGATGTAATAGCACCAAATGATTATCCGAGATTTTTAAAATGGCTGCCAGGGAATGATGACGTTATTATCTATGAAAAGGATAAATCTAATGCCGACAAACTAATAAATGAAGCCGATCTTGTTTTTGCGCTGGATTTTAATCATTTAAATCGGGTTGGAGATATGCAGGACATCTTAACAGCATCTCAAGCGGTTTTTATAATGATAGATCATCACCGAGAACCTTCAGATTTTGCAAATTACACGTATAGCGACGCTGAAATGAGTTCTACCTGCGAGATGGTTTATCATTTTATAAATAAACTTCGCGCTGTAGAGAAAATCACCCCTGAAATTGCCACCTGTTTATACTCCGGGATTATGACAGATACCGGTTCTTTTAGATTTAGCGCAACCAGTGCAGAAACCCACCGGGTAATTGCCAAACTTATAGATAAGGGAGCCGTTAATCACGAGATTCACAATAATATTTTTGATACATTTAATGAGAATAGGTTACAACTTCTGGGAACAGCATTACAAAACTTACGTGTAAAGCCAGAATATAAAACCGCTTATATAAGCCTTACCCAGGAAGAACTGGATAAACATAATTTTCAAAAGGGAGATACCGAGGGTTTTGTAAATTATGGCCTCTCTATTGAGGGTGTAGTTTTTGCTGTTATTTTTATAGAAAATAAACAGGAAGAGATCATTAAAATCTCTTTTAGATCTAAAGGGAATTTTAATGTAAACGAATTTGCCAGAGCTCATTTTGAAGGTGGCGGTCATAATAATGCAGCCGGTGGAAAAAGCCAGCTTTCTATGGAAAACACCATCGTGAAATTCAATAGTATTCTTACAGAATATGAGGAGCTAAAAAAATAAATTCAGCCTAATGCTGAAGATAAAAAATGAACTCATAATTGGAGATTCAA
The DNA here is from genome assembly GCF_000745315.1 of Salegentibacter sp. Hel_I_6. Taxonomy (NCBI): domain Bacteria; kingdom Pseudomonadati; phylum Bacteroidota; class Flavobacteriia; order Flavobacteriales; family Flavobacteriaceae; genus Salegentibacter; species Salegentibacter sp. Hel_I_6. The sequence continues at coordinate 579,688 of NZ_JQNQ01000001.1, forward strand.
AGTTATAAACAGATGAAAAGATATTTAATCTTCATTGCTATTATTAGTTTTGGAGCGTGCAAATCTCCAGAACCGCGCTATCCCGTGACACAAAAATCGGGTTCGCACATTAGCGAATCTATAGTTAAGAATCAGGAGTTACTGGAAAAGGAAATAAACCAAATAGAAACCATAATAGAAGCCGATTCTACCAAAAAATATAAGTCTTCTCAAGATGGTTTCTGGTACACTTACAATAAAAAAAATACAGATTCTTCTAATACAGAAACTCCAGAATTTGGGGATATAGTAGAATTCGATTATAGCATTTCTACCTTAGATGGTAAAACTATTTATGCTGAAGGGGAAAAAGCCACTAAAACATACGCCATAGACCAGGAACAGCTTTTTAGCGGTTTAAGGCAGGGCGTGAAATTAATGAAAGAAGGAGAAACAGTAACTTTTCTATTTCCATCGTATAAAGCTTATGGCTATTATGGTGACAAAAATAAAATAGGGACTAACTGGCCAATAAAAACCAAAGTCACGCTAAATAAGATCTCCGAACAGGAGGAAATTGAAAATCAACAATAAGTTAAACCCAGGGCCATAAAGGGCCTTTTAATTTTTATGCTCAATGAGAACCAGTAAATTTTTACTACTTTTTGCAATGGTATTTACCATGATTTCGTGTAATGACGAATACCCCGATCTTGAAGATGGGATGTATGCTGAATTTAAAACCAATTACGGAACATTTGTGGCCGAGCTTTATTATGAGCAAACGCCAATTACCGTAGCAAGTTTTGTTTCCCTTGCCGAGGGTACAAACAAAATGGCAGACAGCACTCACAAAGGGAAAAATTATTACGACGGACTTACTTTTCACAGAATTATAGATGGTTTTGTAATCCAGGGTGGCGACCCAAGCGGTACAGGATCTGGAGGACCAGGATATAAATTTCCAGATGAGATTGTAGACAGTTTAAGCCATGATTCTAAAGGAATTCTCTCTATGGCAAATGCCGGCCCCGGTACAAACGGAAGCCAGTTTTTTGTAACCCTTGCTCCTACCCAAAATTTAGATGGAAGACACACCGTTTTCGGTAAAGTTGTAGAAGGCCAGGAAGTGGTAGATTCAATAGGAAAGGTTGAAACCGGACCCCAGGATAAACCTGTAAAAACGGTTACCATGGAAGAGGTGAATATTATTAGAAAAGGAAAATCGGCTAAAGATTTTGAAGCTCCTAAAGTTTTTGAAAATGAATTACAAGCCATAAAAGATAAGGAGGAAGCCGAAGCTGAAAAACGCCAGGCAGCCAGGACTGAAATGGCTGAAATATTCGAAAGCCATAAAGATGAAGCTGAAACTCTAGAAAGCGGATTACAAATTTACTACGAAGAAAAAGGTGATGGCGAAAGACCAAAAACCGGTCAAATGGTAGAGGTTCTTTACGAAGGCTACTTTAGTGAAGGGGATATCTTTGACACTAATAAAGAAGAATTGTCTAAAGAAATGGGACTATATAATGAAGGTAGAAAAAGCCAGGGTGGTTATGGCCCAATGGCTGTAGTATATGGCCCAGACGCGCCTATGATTCCAGGTTTTAAAGAAGGTATCCAGCAACTTAAAGTTGGAGATAAAGCTTTGCTTTATATCCCGAGTCATTTAGGATATGGTGAACGTGGCGCCGGTGGCGTAATTCCTCCAAATACCGATCTTGTTTTTAGAGTTGAGTTGGTAGGCATCCAGGAATAAATTTCCTGAATTAAAATAAGAAAGGCTGTTTGAATTCTTTTCTTTTCGTCATCCTGAATTTATTCTAGGATCTAGTTCTAAAAAGAACTTAGAAGCTGAAATAATCCCGAAGCTTCGGGACAGCTTGACGTTAGAAAATAAAAATTCAAACAGCCTTTTTACTTTTCGCTATTCCCGATTATTTCTTCGGAATATTCTTTAAAACTTCAATTAAGAATTTCCAATATTTTTGAGCTGAAGAAATACTTGCGCGTTCATCTGGAGAATGCGCTCCCCTAATGGTTGGTCCAAAAGAAATCATATCCATTTCAGGATAATGGTTTCCAATTATTCCGCATTCCAGTCCTGCGTGACAGGCCGCAACATCGGCTTTTTCATTATGCAAATTTTGGTATAATTCATCAACTACTTTTAAAATAGCCGAATTAGGATTTGGTGCCCAGCCAGGATATTCACCAGATAATTTCACTTTAAATTTAGCAAGTTCAAAAGTCGCTTCTAAACTATTTGCTAGATCATCTTTAGAAGATTCAACCGATGACCTGGTAAGACAGTTAATTTTCACTTTGCCATCCCCTACTTTTACACTGGCAATATTATTAGAAGCTTCAACCAAACCTTCAATATCAGGACTCATTCTGTAAACACCGTTATGTGCTGCAGAAATCGCTTTAATAACTTCCTGCTGGTCTTCAACTTTCATTACTTTATTAGGAACTTCTGTTTCAGAAATTTCAATATCCATATTGGGTTCCAGAGAAGCAAATTCAGTTTTTATATCCCGAACTTGCTGAATAATTTCAGTTAAAAAAGTTTCGGTATTCGATTTATCCACAACTACGATAGCTTCACTTTCCCTTGGAATGGCATTTCTTAATCCACCTCCATTAATACTTGAAACACGTAAGCCAAAATCACGATTAGAATCGAAAAGCACACGAGCCATAATCTTGTTGGCGTTGGCCAGACCTTTTATAATATCCATCCCCGAGTGTCCACCTCGTAAACCTTTTACCTTTATTTGGTAACCAACTGAATTATCTGGGGTATTTTCCTCTTCATAATCCCTAACAGCCGTAATATCTACACCACCGGCACAGCCAATTCCAATTTCGTCATCCTCTTCGGTATCCAGATTTAAAAGAATATCTCCCTTAAGTAAATTCGAGTCCAGTCCTTTGGCACCTGTCATTCCCGTTTCTTCATCTATAGTAAACAGCGCTTCAATTGCAGGATGTTCAATCTCATTACTTTCCAGGATAGCCATCATACTGGCAACGCCCAGCCCGTTATCGGCGCCAAGGGTTGTTCCTTTGGCACGCACCCAATCGCCATCAACATACATTTTGATTCCTGAAGTTTCGAAATCAAAATCGGTGTCATTATTTTTTTGATGCACCATATCTAAATGCGATTGCAAAACGATTGGTTTTCTATCTTCCATCCCTGCCGTGGCTGGCTTTTTTATTACCACATTCCCGGTGTCGTCTACCAAAGTTTCAAGGTTAAGCTCGTTACCAAAGCTTTTCATAAACTCGATTACCCGCTCTTCCTTTTTAGAAGGTCGTGGCACCTCATTAAGATCGGCAAATTTATTCCATAATATTTTAGGCTCTAAATCCCTTATTTCTTCGTTCATTGTTTTATATTTTGGTCTCCTACAAAGGTATTGGTAATTAATAAGGAAGGAAAATTTACAGACTTTTTAAAACTTATTTAACCAAAAGAAGACCAGTTAATTAAGATTTTAAGTCGTGTTTTGCATATAATCCTATTTTAAGATTGTGAAGAAAAAAGGACTTTATATTTTAGCTTTTCTGCTCCCGGTTCAAATTATTTTTGTCATTTTCCTGGCGGGCTATCCCGAGCTGGTTGAAAACTGGTATAGTCAAAAGTTCTACCCAATAACTTCACAATTTATGCGTTACGGGCACGGTTTTTTACCTTTTTCACTAGGTGATCTCCTATATACTCTCTTCGGAATTTTACTTGTGCGGTGGCTAATAAGGCGAATTAAACAGAAGTTCAAAAATCCAAGGTTTTGGCTTGTTGATGCTATGGCAGTTTTATCTATAGTATATGCCTGTTTTCATATTTTTTGGGGTTTTAATTATTACCGCCTACCTCTTCACAAAGCTTTAGAAATTGAAAACGATTATACTACTGAAGAGCTCTATTCCCTTTCTGAAATATTAATTAATGAATCCAATCAGCTTCATAATCAGCTCAGCGAAAATGACTCAACAAGTATCGTTATACCATATACCAAAGATGAAATATTTGAAAAAACCATTGAAGGTTACACTAATATCAGCAAAGATTTCCCTGAATTAACTTATAAAGGGGAATCTCTAAAACGTTCCTTATATAGTGTCCCGCTTTCTTATATGGGCTTTAATGGATACCTTAATCCGTTTACTGGCGAGGCACAGGTAAATACGCAAATTGTTTCTTATAAAATCCCAACCACGGCCAGTCATGAAATAGGGCATCAACTTGGTTTTGCTAAGGAAAACGAAGCAAATTTTATAGCCTGCCTAAGCAGCATGAACCATCCCGATCCTTATTTTAGATATTCAGGATATACTTTTGCGTTGCGTTATTGCTTAAACGAATTATACCGAAGAGATAAAAAACAGTTTGAAACATTAAAAGCAAAAATGAATCCCGGGATTCTTGAAAACTACCGCGAAGTAGAAGACTTTTGGCTGGCACATCAGAATCCTTTTGAACCTATATTTCAGGCTTTTTACAACCGCTTCCTAATTGTAAATAACCAGGCCGATGGAATGAAAAGTTACAGCTACGTAGTGGCGCTTTTAGTTAACTATTTTTCCGACGAAAAAAATAGATTATAACTTATATAGTATTCAAATCAAAATTGAGATAAATAAATTCAAGCATATCCGAAAATGATCATATTATAAAATTTGATCGTCACCTGATTTTTTTTTAAAGCCTGCTCCGAATTTATATCTGAAGCCTAAGTTGAGTTTATTAATATTCTTTTTAGATGCTGAAAACATGTTCAGCACGACTATTTATTTATGATTTTTAATTCATCAGTTAAACGCACCTAAATAAAATTTCATTTAGCGATCAAAGCAATTTCAGTTTTGTTATAATTTTCTTAATTTACAGCCCTTAGGTAAACCTTGGGGCAAACTCACGAGGAAGAATATTTTAAGTATCGATTATCGAGTAAAACCACAATTAATTCAACTAAATTTTATGAAAGTAAGACTTTTACTATGTCTGGTATTTCTGGTCGGTTTGCAAACCAAAGCGCAGGAATACTTCCCAAAAAACGACGGGGTAAAGAACCCCCAAAGCAATTACACTGTTTTTAAGAACGCAAAAATTCACGTAAGTCCGCTGGAAACTATAGAAAACGGAATGTTTGTAGTGCAAAATGGCAAAATCACTGCCATCGGGATATCGGTGAGCGAGCCTGCAAATAGCGTGGTTATAAATTTAGAAGGCAAAGAAGTGTATCCTTCCTTTATTGACCTTTACAGTAGTTTTGGAGTAAAAGAACCCGAAGAAGCCAAAGCTGGCAACGGGCAACCACAATATGATGCCAACCGTGAAGGTTATTACTGGAATGACCACATTAGGCCGGAAACAGATGCAGTAAAGACTTTTAAATATGATGAAAAAACCGCTTCTTCTTTACATAAAGCAGGATTTGGCGTGGTTAATACACACATTCCCGACGGGATTATTCGTGGTACAGGAATGCTGGTAGCTTTGAATCCCGAGGGTACTGAAGGCGATAGAATACTTAAAGATCGCTCGGCACAATACCTTTCCTTTGATAAAAGCAAGCAATCAAGACAATCTTACCCAACCTCAACTATGGGTGCTATGGCCTTAATTCGCCAGGCTTACTTAGATGCCGAATGGTACGGAAAAGGCAAAGCTGAAACCAAAGATTTAGCCCTTGAAGCTTTAAACCGAAATAAAAATCTTACTCAAATATTTGCTACAGATAACTTACTGGATGCACTTAGAGCAGGAAAAATAGGAAACGAATTCAACATAAATTATGTAATCCTGGGTACCGGTAAAGAATATGAGAGCTTAAAAGAAATAAAAGAAACCGGAAGCACTTTTATCGTTCCGCTTAATTTCCCCGATGCTTATGATGTAGAAAATCCTTTTATGGCTGAAAAACTTAGTTTAGCTGAAATGAAGGCATGGAATCAGGCGCCAGCGAATTTAAAAATGCTGGCCGAAAATGATATTCCTTTTACCTTAACTACACACGATCTTGATGCTGAAAAAGATTTCAGAAATAATCTTCTAAAAGCGGTTTCTTACGGCTTAAGTAAAGAAGATGCACTTGCCGCATTAACCACTACTCCAGCTAAAATTCTTGGAGAAGAAAACAGGCTGGGAACTTTAAAAGAAGGCGCCTGGGCAAATTTCATCATAACTTCAGGGGATTACTTTGATAAGGAAAGCAGCGTTTATGAAAACTGGATTCAGGGAGAAAGAGCGGTGATCAATAAAATGAATACTACTGATATCACCGGAACCTACGATCTCAATTTACAAGGCGAAACTTACGAATTAAAAATCTCTGGAAAACCGGAAGCCCCAAAGGCGAGCGTAAAATCTGGAGACACGAAACTTGGAGCGAAACTTAGTTTTGCTGATAACTGGATGAATTTATTACTTTCTCCAGCAGATACCACAGCAACCGGATTTACAAGATTAGTCGCTAAAACCGAAGCGAGATCTGATAAAATTTCAGGAACGGCTTATTTAAATGATGGGTCGGAAAGTAATTTCAGCGCGACTAAGAAAACATCAACTGAAACTGCTGAGGCAGATGAAGAGGAAGAAGAAAATGGAGAGGAAAAGGAAGAAGATATGCGCGAGGTTATGCCGGTAAGTTTTCCGAATAAAGCTTACGGATTCTCAGAAATGCCCAAAGAAGAAACCATCTTATTTCAAAATGCCACAGTTTGGACCAATGAAGAAGAAGGAATTATAGAAAATACCGATGTTTTGGTGAAAAACGGAAAAATTTCCAGAATTGGGGAAAACCTTAATGCGGGAAATGCAAGGGTGATTGATGCCACCGGAAAACACCTTACTTCAGGGATTATAGACGAGCACTCTCATATTGCCGCTTCAGCAATTAATGAAGCCGGGCACAATTCTACCGCCGAGGTAACTATGGAAGACGTGGTAGATCCTACAGATATGAACATTTATCGAAACCTTGCTGGCGGGGTAACTACCGTTCAGCTACTACACGGTTCGGCAAATCCTATTGGGGGTCGTTCTGCAATTTTAAGGTTAAAATGGGGGGAGAATGCTGAAGATATGATCTTTGAAAATTCTCCTAAATTTATAAAATTTGCGTTAGGAGAAAACGTAAAACAGTCTAACTGGGGAAGCCGTTCCAGGTTTCCACAAACCAGGATGGGTGTAGAACAGGTTTTCACCGATTATTTTACTCGCGCAAAAGAATATGAAGCACGAAAAAATAGCGATAAAGATTTTAGAAAAGATCTTGAAATGGAAACACTCGTTGAAATTTTAAATAGCGAACGTTATGTTTCGGCACACTCTTATATTCAGAGTGAAATTAATATGTTGATGAAAGTTGCTGAAAATTTTGATTTCAGAATTAATACATTCACGCATATTTTAGAAGGTTATAAAGTAGCCGATAAAATGAAAGAACACGGTGCCGGCGGTTCTACTTTTTCTGACTGGTGGGGCTATAAATATGAAGTGAATGATGCAATCCCATTTAACGCCCCTATTATGCACAGCCAGGGAATAGTTACTGCTATAAACAGTGACGACGCCGAAATGAGCAGAAGATTAAATCAGGAAGCTGCGAAATCTGTAAAATATGGCGGAGTTTCTGAAGAAGATGCCTGGAAATTTGTAACATTGAACCCGGCAAAATTATTGCACATAGATGATCGCGTTGGAAGTATAAAAACAGGAAAAGACGCCGATTTGGTGCTATGGTCAGATAACCCATTATCTATTTACGCCAAAGCTGAAAAGACAATTATTCAGGGAAAAGTATTTTTTGATATTGAAAGAGATAAAAAGCTTCGCGAAGAAATTAAGAAGCAAAGAAGTGAACTCGTAAACCAAATGCTGAAAGCCAAAAATAAAGGTTTAAAAACGCAACCGGTAACGAAGAAAGAAGAACAACATATCCATTGTAACACCCTGGAAGAAATTAAATAAAAAGAACAAATGAAGACGAAATATTTAGTAATACTTGCACTATTTACCTGTATAGGAAATTCTTTTGCACAACAAACCCCTGCTCCAGAACAATCTGAAGCCGTAACCATTGTGGGAGCTACAGCCCACTTAGGAAATGGAGAAACTATAGAAAACAGTTTAATCATTTTTGAAGATGGAAAAATAACCCAGGTGATGGATGCTACCGCTACAAAAATGCAGTATCGCGGTCGAATAATTGAAGCCGAAGGAAAACACGTTTATCCCGGATTTATCGCTCCAAATGCAACACTAGGTTTAGTTGAAGTTGATGCTGTACGTGCTACCGACGATGAAGATGAAATTGGCTCAATGCTACCACACATTAGAAGTTTAATCGCTTATAATGCAGAGAGTAAACTGGTAGAAAGTATGCGCCCTAACGGAGTTTTAATGGGACAAATTACGCCTCGTGGAGGCAGAATTTCAGGAACTTCTTCAATTGTTCAATTTGACGCCTGGAACTGGGAAGATGCCGTTATTAAAGAAAATGATGGTTTGCATATTAACTGGCCAAGCAGTTTTACCCGAGGCCGTTGGTGGGCCGGTGAAGATCCCGGGCTTAAACCAAGCGAAGATTATCAGGCCGATCTTTTAGAACTCGAAGAGTTTTTCAATTCAGCTAAAGCATATTTAGAAGGTGATGATGAAAAAACGAATTTGGCTTATGAGGCGATGAAAGAAGTTTTTACCGGCAACAAGCGCGTTTTTGTGCACGTAGATGGTAAGAAAGAAATATTAGACGTTATAGATTTTAAAAAAGATCAGGATTTAGAAACCCTGGTTATTGTTGGTGGTTATGAAGCTCATAAAGCCATAGAAGATTTAAAAGATAATAATATTTCGGTTCTGGTTCAGCGCCCACATGACAGGCCGGAAAATGAAGATGACGACTATGATTTCCCTTACAAGTTAGCGGGAATCTTACATAACAAAGGTGTTTTGGTTGCTTTAGAAAGTAGTGGTAGTATGGAACGTATGAATACCAGGAATCTTCCTTTTTATGCGGGAACTGCCGGTGCTTATGGACTAGGGAAAGAAGAAGCTTTAAAATTAATTACTTCTAACACCGCAAAAATCCTTGGTATAGATGATATGGTTGGAACTTTAGAAAAAGGAAAAACCGCCACTCTATTTATTAGCGAAGGTGACGCATTAGATATGCGAGGCAATATTTTAACCCACGCTTTTATTCAGGGGCGGGAAATTAGTTTAGAATCGCATCAAACAGAACTTTACAAACGTTATCAGGATAAATACGATAGCGCAAGTAAGTAGAGAATTATTTAAAATTTTTAAAGAGGTTAACAAATTTATCCGTGAGGTATTTTTGTTAACCTCTTTTCTTTGCAATAGCTTTAAACTCCCTATTTTTACACCTATGGTTAAGCAAATTAGCAGCACACAAAACAAGGAAGTAAAACACCTGCTTCAACTTCAGGAAAAATCCAGGCTTAGACGAAAAGAAGCTGTGTTTTTAGTAGAAGGCCAGCGGGAAATTCAGCTTGCTTTAAAAGGAGGTTTTAAACTGAAAGCCATTTATTTCTGCCCCGATTTAATAAGCTTAAAAGAATTGAATACTTTAATTTCTGAAGAGGTGGAATACACTGAAATCTCTTCGGAAGTTTATGAAAAATTAGCTTACAGAAGCAGTACCGAAGGGGCTTTAGCTGTTTTTGAAACCAAAAGCAGCAAGCTGGAAGATATAAAATTCTCTACTGAAAACCCTTTAATTCTTATCGCTGAAGCTCCCGAAAAACCGGGGAATATAGGTGCGATTTTAAGAACTGCCGATGCCGCAAAAGCTGATGCCGTTTTTATCGCAAATCCCAAAACCGATCTCTACAACCCAAATATCATCCGTTCCAGCGTTGGTTGCGTGTTTACCAATCAAATCGCCACGGGAAGTACTTCAGAAATTATTGATTTTTTAAAGAAAAATAATATTTCAATTTATGCTGCTGCTTTGCAGGCTTCAAAACCATATCACGAAATAGATTTTACTAAATCTGCGGCAATAGTTGTTGGCACTGAAGCAACCGGATTAAGTAAAGAATGGCGTGAAAATTCAACCCAAAATATAATTATTCCTATGAGTGGTGAAATTGATTCTATGAATGTTTCAGTTGCAGCGGGAATCCTTATTTTTGAAGCCAAAAGACAGCGCGGTTTTTAACGAAAAAATCCAAAAATCTTAAGTATAATTCAGCATTAAAAATAAAAGCCTTTGAATCCCGAAAGCCTATTCTATATAATCATTGCCATTATAGTTATCGATTTTATTATCGATAAAATTCTGGATACTTTAAATGCGAAACATTTTGATGATCCGGTTCCGCAGGAACTCAGTGATGTTTACGATAAAGAGGAATACGAAAAGTCCCAGCGCTATAAAAAAGAACGTTACCGGTTTGGGATTCTTACTTCTACTTTCTCAGTATTACTCACTTTAGGTTTTATTGTTTTTGACGGATTCGCCTGGGTAGATGATATTGCCAGACATTTTACAGATAACGCAATTTTGGTCGCTCTAATTTTCTTCGGAATAATTATGATTGGCAGCGATATTCTCACCACGCCTTTTTCCTGGCACAGCACTTTTGTGATCGAAGAAAAATACGGTTTTAATAAAACCACGAAAAAAACATTCTTTCTTGATAAAATAAAAGGCTGGCTAATGATGGCTATCCTTGGCGGAGGAATCCTCGCACTTATCGTTTGGTTTTATCAGTTTGCCGGAAATGATTTCTGGTGGTATGCATGGATTCTGGTAGCTGTTTTTTCTATATTTCTCAATATGTTTTATGCGAAACTTATCGTCCCGTTATTCAATAAACAAAGTCCGTTGGAAGAAGGTTCGCTACGCACAAAAATTGAAACCTATGCTAAAAGCGTAGGCTTTACCTTGGATAATATTTTTATTATAGATGGTTCTAAAAGAAGTACCAAAGCCAATGCCTATTTTTCAGGATTTGGAAAAGAAAAACGTATCACCCTTTTTGATACTTTGGTAAAAGACCTTGAGGAAGAGGAAATTGTAGCGGTATTGGCTCACGAAGTTGGTCATTATAAAAAGAATCATATCATCGTGAATTTGGCCGCTTCCATTTTAACCACAGGTTTTACTTTGTGGCTGCTTTCTTTATTTGTAGGAAGCCCGGCCCTTTCGCAAGCCCTGGGAGTAGAAGCGCCTAGTTTTCATATTGGCTTAATTGCTTTTGGGATTTTATACAGTCCTATTTCAGAAATTACAGGCTTATTAATGAACTTTTTATCGCGAAAATTTGAATACCAGGCAGATAATTATGCTAAAAATACCTACGGAGCCGCACCCTTAATTTCAAGTTTAAAAAAACTCACAAAAAATAGTTTAAGTAATCTCACACCGCATAAAGCTTATGTCTTTATGTACTATTCTCACCCCACACTTTTACAAAGGTTTCGTAACTTAAAGCAAGATTAGTAGTTGTTTCTTTATAATCTTAATTGTACTTTTAATTTATGACAGAAGCAGCTATAGAAAAAGAAAACAAGCAAATTGCAAGGCAATATAAAGAATTGCTGCGCATAAGTTATCGTAGTCTTAGTGACGAGGATAAAAAGCAAATTAGGAAAGCTTTTGACACTTCTGTAGAAGCACATAAAGACCAACGTAGAAAGTCTGGTGAAGCTTATATTTTTCACCCAATTGCGGTGGCAAAAATTGTGGCTTCAGAAATTGGCCTTGATGCTACTTCAATTATCGCAGCGCTTTTGCACGATGTTGTAGAAGACACCATGTATACGCTTGAGGATATTGAGAAAATGTTTGGAAAGACCGTGGCGACCATCGTAGACGGACTTACAAAAATATCCAGTTTAAAAAAAGATAAGGATGTTTCGCTGCAGGCCGAGAATTTCCGGAAAATGCTTCTTACTTTAAATGATGATATTCGGGTAATTATTATAAAAATTGCTGATAGGTTGCATAACATGCAAACTATGGATGCAATGCGTCGCGACAAACAGGAAAAGATCGCTTCAGAAACGCTTTATATTTACGCACCTCTTGCGCATAGAATTGGCCTTTACAACATTAAGACCGAACTGGAAGATCTAGGTTTAAAATATACTGAACCCGAGGTTTATACTGAAATTCATACCAAAATAAAAGAAAGCAAAGAGGAACAGGATGCTTATATTAGAGAATTCTCAAAGGTTATTGAAGATTCCCTGAATCGGGAAGATTTTAAATATAATATTAAGGGAAGGCCAAAATCTATCTATTCCATACATCGTAAAATGAAAGCTCAGAATGTGAGTTTTGACGAGGTTTACGATAAATTTGCTATTCGAATTATTTATAACAGTGACCAGGCTAATGAAAAATTTCTGGCCTGGAAAATATATTCTATAGTTACAGATCACTTTAGGCCCAACCCTACCCGACTTAGAGATTGGATTTCTTCACCCAAATCTACAGGTTACGAAGCATTACATATTACGGTGATGGGTCCCAAAGGCCGTTGGGTAGAGGTTCAGATTAGAAGTCAGCGGATGAATGAAATCGCCGAAAAAGGTTATGCAGCGCATTATAAATATAAACAAGGTGACGCTCAGGAAGATCACGGTATAGAAGAATGGCTAAACAGGCTTCAGGAAGCGCTGGAAAATCCCGATGTGAATGCTGTAGATTTTGTAGAGCAATTTAAGCTCAATCTATATTCAAAAGAGATCTTTATTTTCACTCCTCAGGGGGATTTAAAATCTTTACCAAAAGGCTCAACTCCTTTAGATTTTGCATTTAGTATACATACCGAAATAGGTTTAAAGACCAGAGGTGCCCGTGTTAATAACAAGCTTGTACCCTTAAGCCACGAGTTAAAGAGCGGAGACCAGGTAGAAATTATCACTTCAGAAAACGCTAAACCTAACGTAAACTGGCTGGATTATGCCACTACCGCACGAGCGCGAGCTAAGATAAAATCTTCTTTAAAAGACGAAAAAAGAGAAATTGCCGAGGAAGGAAAAGCGATTCTTACCCGTAAATTACGCGCCCAGAAGATCACTTTCAATGAAAAAGTAATTAATGAACTTGTGGTTCATTTCAACCTAAAAACCAGTCTGGATTTATTCTACCGGGTAGGAATTGGGAAAATTGATAACCAAAAACTCAAGGAGTTTGCTTCTTCAAGAAGTAATGCGCTGGTAAGTTATATTAAACGAAAAATTACCAGGCCGGTTATTGCCGAAGATCTTAATAAAGATGAAATCACTTCTAAATACGATCAGCTTGTTTTTGGAAGGGAAGAAGATGAAACTTTAGAATATAAACTGGCAAATTGCTGTAACCCTATTCCCGGCGACCAGGTATTTGGTTTTGTAACGGTAAACGATGGGATTAAGGTGCACAAGAAAAACTGTCCCAACGCCCTTCAGCTTCAAAGTAATTATGCTTATAGAATTATCCCGGCAAAATGGATAGATTCTTCTCAGCAAGATTTCAAAGCCGTAGTAAAATTAACCGGAATAGACAATTTAGGACTGGTGAGTGAAGTTACAAAAGAGATTTCCAGCAACCTTAACGTTAACATGCAAAAAATTAGTTTTGAAAGTGTAGATGGCGTGTTTAGCGGACAGATCACCCTTAGGGTTAAGAACAATGCGATCCTCACTAAAATCATTAATCGACTCAAAAAAATTAACGGCATCGATAAGGTTAGCCGTGAATAATCACATACCTTTGTAAGGTACAAAGAACTATGAGCAAAAAAGTTGTAAATAAGAACGATCAGGCAGTAGTTAAAAACGTTTTCACCAAGTATTTGGAAGAAAAAGGGCACCGAAAAACTCCTGAACGTTTTGCAATACTCCAGGAAATCTACAATAACGACGATCATTTTGATATAGAATCACTCTATATTAAAATGAAAAATAAGAAATACCGGGTAAGTCGTGCCACCCTCTATAACACTATAGAATTACTTTTAGAATGCGGTCTTGTTAGAAAGCACCAATTTGGGCAAAACCAGTCGCAATATGAAAAATCATATTTTGACAGGCAGCACGATCATGTTATTCTAACTGATACCGGGGAAGTTATAGAATTCTGTGATCCTCGTATTCAATCTATAAAAAAGACAATTGAAGAAGTGTTTGATATAGAAATTACCAAACATTCTTTATATTTTTACGGCAATAAAAAAACAACCAACTAACTTAAGATTTCAATGGCGGTAGATTTACTACTCGGTCTCCAATGGGGTGACGAAGGCAAAGGAAAAATTGTTGATGTACTTACCTCTAAATACAATATTATTGCGAGATTTCAGGGAGGACCAAACGCAGGACACACCCTCGAATTCGACGGGCAAAAACACGTACTTCACACTATTCCTTCCGGAATTTTTCATGATGACACCATTAACCTTGTAGGTAATGGTGTAGTGATAGATCCCGTGATCTTTAAAAAAGAACTGGACAACCTCAGCAAAAATAATGTAGATTACAAGTCTAAACTGCTTATTTCCAGGAAAGCACATTTAATTTTGCCTACTCACAGGCTTTTAGATGCGGCTTCTGAAGCGTCAAAAGGAAAAGCCAAAATTGGTTCTACGCTTAAAGGTATTGGGCCAACTTATATGGATAAAACTGGAAGAAACGGAATTCGTGTAGGTGATCTTGAATTAGACAACTGGAAAGAAAAATACAGAAACCTCGCCGATAAGCATGAGAAAATGATCAAATTCTACGATGTAGATGTTCAATATGATCTTGCCGATTTGGAAAAAGAATTCTTTGAAGCAGTAAAGACTTTAAAATCACTAACATTTATTGATAGCGAGAATTACTTACAGGAGGCCCAGAAAGACGGTAAAACAATTTTAGCTGAAGGTGCCCAGGGATCTTTACTCGATATAGATTTTGGAACATACCCTTTTGTAACTTCTTCTACCACTACAGCTGCTGGCGCCTGTACAGGGCTTGGCGTTGCTCCAAATAAAATAGGTGAAGCTTACGGAATCTTTAAAGCTTATACAACAAGAGTTGGAAGCGGCCCCTTCCCTACCGAGCTTTTTGATGAAGACGGTGAAACTATGGGTCGTGTTGGGAATGAATTTGGTGCTACTACCGGTCGTGCACGCAGATGCGGTTGGTTAGATTTAGTAGCCTTAAAGTATGCGGTTCAGGTGAATGGGATTACCCAATTAATTATGATGAAAGGTGATGTACTTAGCGGATTTAAAACGCTAAAAGTATGTACCGCTTATAATTATAAAGGAAAGGAAATCAGTCATTTACCATATAACATTGAACCGGAAAATGTAACCCCGGTTTATACGGAACTTAAAGGTTGGGCAGCAGATCTTACGGGAATGACCAAAGTAGATCAACTTCCTAAAGAATTTAATGATTATGTAGCTTTCCTGGAAAAAGAATTAGAAATACCAATTAAAGTTGTTTCTGTAGGTCCAGATAGAACTCAAACTATTGAGCGCTAAGGAATACTGACCTTTATAAAATCAAAAAGCCGTTTCAAATTGAAACGGCTTTTTTTATAACAAAATTCTATATAACAAAAACTTAGAATTGAGTTAGGTAGTTATCATTCCTTAGGAAACAATAAATAAGCTTGCAATTGCAACAGCTTCATCTCCAGTTAAAATTTCGTCAAAAGCTTCGGTTGCTGCATCGGTAGCATCTCCCGCAAGACCAGAGCTAATAGAACTAACATCTACTCCACCTTGCATAACATTTTCTTCACCGTTATATACTGCCTGCGTTGCTTCTGGCATATTTTCGCCACGCTCGTTTCTAACTATCCAACCTTTAATTCCTCGAATTCTTCTTATTTCAGAAGCGTGTCTTGCTTCAACCGAATGGATTCTAAGTGCAGGTTCTAAAAATGGAGTTCCCATTAAATTTGCTGCCTGTCCTTTATAGGCTCTTACACCGGTATCTTCAAAAGCCTGAGCCAAAGCAAGCATTTGTGCCATAGCATCCATTTGGCCAATTCCATTCTCATTAAATGGATCAAAAGCTCCTCCTGCCGTAAAATCGAATTCAGGAGAACTAACAGCATCATCACCAAGATTTTCAACTAAAAAATTAACGTGCTGATCTTCGTGTTTAAAAAGTTGCATAAAGGCTATCTCCTCACGGCTACCTCCTTCTAAAACTCCAGAATCTAAAGCACGTCTATAAAATGCGGCTTCAAGATATTCTAAGGTCAATGCCAGGTTTAATGAAGATACTGGACCACCATTATCCTGAAACATAGCTGCTGCATTGGCTTTAGATCCTGCTGCCATTCCAAAAGGAATTGCTGCCAGTGCGGCTTTCTTACCAAAAGAACTCAATGTTCCAAACATTTGGCGTCTGGAAGTTGATTTAGTTACTAGCTTTTCAGATGTAAATTCATCTAATAATTTTATAATACTCATAATGTTTTGTTTTAATAGTTAGTAAGTGGGTTTACGATCCTGTATTAGGTTCTGGTAACTGGTTTGCAGTGAATTCAGTTTCAATAAAAGGTCCTGCTCCTTCAAATACCTCGCTAGGATCTAACTGAATGTCCAATCCATTTCCATCGATAATATCGTCCCCGGCAAAATCTGCCGACATTGGATTTAACAAAGATCTTATTGCAGATGCGTGCCTTGCTTCTACTGAAACAATCTTACCGGCAATAGTTAAATATGTTGCATTTTGTAAACGATCACCTGCTCCATTATAAGCACCAACGCCCGTATCTTCCAGAGTCATTGCAGTTTGTAGAACAGAATCTCTACTGTTTAGATCTACAGAAGACAGGTTAAATTCTAGTTCAGGTAGCACCTGACTTTCATCTCCTTCTACGGCTTCTAAAATGGCAGCTCTCAAGAAATCTCTATGAATTACTTCGTGATTATATAAATCGTCAATAATTTGCTTTTCTTCTGCAGGAGCTCCAGAATAATATCCGCCTCCTCTAACTGCTTCATAAAATGCAGCTTCTAATTGCTCTAACGCAAGAGCGTAGTTAAGAATTCCTACATCCCCAGCTCCAAGATCAAAACTTCCATCGGGATTAGGTTCAGGCATAGGTTGAAAATCATCATCATTGCTACAGGCTAACAAAACTCCAGAGCCAGCAATCGCTAATCCACTCATTTTAATAAACCTTCTACGAGACTTTACATTTTTGTCTTTAGAAGTAGTATCCACCACTTCCATTTTTACAACTGGTTTTTTCATAATTTAATTTTTAGTTATTCAGTAAACATACGCAACGATGTAGGTGGCGGTTTTATAAAAGAAGTTAAAGTTTTCTAAAGAAAATTTCAAAACGATTGAATTCTAATAATATTAACATTATTTTCATTTTTTTTATGAAAAAAATATTTATTTATCATTATTTACGAGATTAAAATGAAAATATTTGAATAAGTGAGCTGTTGCTTTTAAAATCCTACTCCCCTAAATTTTAATTACTTTTGAAAAAATTTTCAGTTTGAAAAAAATCATTCTTTTTATAGTATTTGCTTTGTTTATTATTCCTGCTCTAACACAGGCACAAGGAGCAAAAAAAATTGATTATGATTCTGATAGGAACATCCAGGATGAGAAATATCCCGGTGCTTTTGTTTTAAGCAAAGTAGAAAAGCAGGTTTATTTTAATCATGAGGGAATTGAGGTTTGGTGTGACCTGGCAATTCACTATAATGACGAAAACTTTTTCAGGGCTTTCGGAAATGTAAAAATGAAGCAAGGTGATACCGTAAGCCTAAATAGTAATTACGCTGAATATAACGGAAACTCACAATTTGCATTTGCCAGTGGTGATGTGGTGATGAAGCGCCCCCAAACCACACTTGAAAGCGACAGCCTTTTCTTTGATAGAGTAAAACAAGAAGCTTACTACCGTAGCGGCGGCAAAGTAATTGATACCGGCGGAGTTATAACCAGTAATATTGGGCGCTATTTTATGGAAAAGGATAAATATTCCTTTGTTTCAGATGTAGTACTTACCAATCCCGAATATGTAATTAATTCTGAGCAACTTGATTTTTACGGCGAAACTGGCCACGCCTATCTCTATGGACCTTCAACTATAGAAAGTGAAACCAGTACCGTTTATTGCGAACGCGGATTCTATGATACCCGCGGCGACACCGGTTATTTTGTAAGAAATTCAAAAATAGATTATAACAATAGAACCGTTAAGGGCGATAGCTTGTTTTTTAACAGAAACACCAATTTTGCTTCCGCTACAAACAATATTGAAGTTATAGACACTATAAATAAAAGTGTGGTCACAGGACATTATGCTGAAGTTTTCAGGGAAAAAGACTCAGTTTTTATTACAAAAAGAGCAGTTGCTGCCAGCGTTCAGGATAATGATTCCTTATTTATTCACGGCGATACCATAATGATCACCGGCAAACCCGATAAACGAATAATCCGTGGGTTTTATGATGTTCGGCTTTATAAAAGCGATATGAGTGGCAAAAGTGACTCAATTCACGTTAACCAAGAAACAGGTTTAACCAAAATGATCAACCTTATTAGTGGGCCTGTTTCTTCGGTAGATAAAAAACGAAGTCCTGTTATATGGTCAGGACTTAGCCAAATGACGGGAGATACCATTCATTTACAAAGCAATAACAAAACAGAACAACTCGACTCAATGCGGGTTTTTAATAATGCATTTTTAATCCAGCAAGATACTATAGAAGGTTATAACCAGGTAAAAGGAATGGACCTGGTAGGATTATTTGAAGACAACGAACTTTACCAGGTAAATATCAATAAAAATACTGAAACGCTTTATTACACCAGGAACAGCGAGCAGGAACTCATAGGAATAAACAAAACCCTGTCCAGTTCTATTAAAATATTTTTCGAAAATCAGGAAATTGATATTATTGATTACCTTGATAATGTTGATGGGGATTTAACTCCAGAAGAAGATTTCCCTATTAATGTTCGGGAACTTATTGGATTTAATTGGCGTGGCGAGGAAAGGTTACTTTCTAAAGAAGATTTATTTAAAGGAAAACCGGCTCCCGAATTGGTTAAAATAGAAGGCATTCCATTACCCGAGGAAGAAGAAGATTTCTTTGATGAACGGGAAGAAGGAGATGAATTGTTGCTTAATGATAAATCCAGATTAAAACCTGAAGATTTAAAAAACAGGGCGAAAGATAGTATTCCTCAAATAAAAGAGACGCAACGCTTAATTGAATCTGAAGTTGAGGATAACAAAAAAGAAGCTGAAGAATTGCAAAAAATGGTGAGAGATAGTATCCCTAAATTAAAGGAAGCACAACCCTTTGAAAAAGCTGGAGATACACAGAAAGAAAATCAGGAGCAAGCTGAAGAAGATCAACCCGATGAATAAAGATTTTTTAAAATACCAGGCGCAAACTACTCCGCATCCCCTGGGTCTGGAGGTAGAATCGGCCAAAGGTTCCTATATTTTTACTACCGACGGGAAAAAACACCTGGATTTTGTAGCCGGGGTTTCGGCTTGCAGTTTAGGACATTGCCATCCTAAAGTAGTAAACGCGATAAAAGAGCAGGCTGAAAAATATCTGCACGTAATGGTCTATGGTGAATATTCGCAGCAACCGGCGGTTGAATTAACCAAATTATTGGCTCAATATTTCCCAAAACCTCTTGAAAAAACCTACCTCACCAATTCAGGCACCGAGGCTATTGAAGGCGCAATAAAACTTGCTCGTCGTTATACCGGTAGAGCTGAAATAATTGCCGCTCACCAAGCTTACCATGGAAATACTATGGGCTCGCTTAGTTTAATGGATTATGAAGAACGCCAAAAGCCTTTTAGACCTCTTCTAGGCGGAATCTCATTTATTACTTTTAACGAGGAAGAAGATCTACAAAAAATTACAGAAAAAACCGCGGGTGTAGTACTGGAAAGTATACAGGGAGGCGCTGGGTTTATACTTCCGAAGAATAATTATCTAAAAAAGGTAAAGGAGCGCTGTGAAGAAGTAGGCGCTTTATTGATATTAGATGAAATTCAGCCCGGCTTTGGAAGAACAGGCAAACTATTTGGATTTCAAAATTTTAATATGGTACCAGATATCGTTGCTTTGGGAAAAGGAATGGGCGGTGGAATGCCAATTGGTGCATTTTCTGCTTCAGCTAAAATGATGGATAGCCTTTCTGATAATCCAAAAATGGGTCATATTACTACTTTTGGGGGTAATCCTGTAATTGCTGCTTCGGCTTTAGCGACTTTAAGAGAAATTACCGAATCTGGGTTAATGACAGAAAGTCTAGAAAAAGAAAAACTCTTTAAGGAATTGTTGGTGCATCCACTTATTTCAGAAGTTCGAGGAATAGGCTTAATGCTCGTTATCATTGCGATATCAGAAGAAATAGCAAATCAATTAGTTTTAAAATGCAAGGAGAAGAACCTCATCCTTTTCTGGCTATTATTCGAAAAAAGAGCAGTTAGAATCACCCCACCACTTACCATTTCAGAGGAAGAAATAAAAGAAGGCTGTGGCATCATTATTGACGTATTGAATGAAATAATGAACCAACAGGAGACTGTTAATTAATTTGTTAACAACAATTTCGGTTTTAAGACTTTTCAGCCATATACCTTTATAATTTTAAGAAATACCTTAATAGAAGATTATAAGGCGAAAAGTTCTAAAGATCTAGCAATTTCGACATAGACGTTGAAATATTTTAAATCTCACTTTGTGAGTAATGTAGAAATCCCGTAATTACCTACGTATGCAATTAAGCCATAACGACGAAAACAATTTCTCACTTTCCCGATTCGAATCTATGCTTAAAACCAATGATGTTTTATTCTTTGATTCCGCAGAATTTGAGGACATTATTCATTATTATTTAGAAAACGGGAAATTTGCACTGGCAAAAAAAGCAGTTAAGTTGGGCCTTGCACAACACCCCGATTCTACAAATTTAAAACTCTTTAAAATTGAGATCCTGGTTTTTGAAGACAAACTTGATGTAGCTGAAGCTATGTTAACCGAGTTACAACAGCTGGAATCTTCTAATGAAGAAGTCTACATACAAAAAGCACAAATACTATCTAAAAGAGATTCTCACGCCAAAGCCATTCAGGTTTTGGAAATGGCACTGGATATTAGTCTGGATCCCGCAGAAATTTATTCCCTTATTGGAATGGAACATTTATTTCTGGAAGATTTCGAAAATGCGAAATTCAGCTTTATGAAATGTTTGGAAGCAGATGAAGAAGATTATTCTTCGCTTTACAACATTATGTATTGTTTTGATTTCCTTGATCAAAAGAAGGAGGCTATAGAGTACCTCAACCTGTATCTGGATAAAAACCCATATTGCGAGGTTGCCTGGCACCAGGTAGGAAAACAATATTTTGATCTAAAAGATTATGAAAAAGCACTATCAGCGTTCGATTTTGCCATTATTAGCGACGATTATTTTATAGGTGCTTATCTTGAAAAAGGAAAAGTACTGGAAAAATTAGGACGATATCACGAAGCCATAGAAAACTATCGATTAACCCTGGAATTAGATGATCCTACTTCTTTTGCTTATTTAAGAATTGGAAAGTGTTTTGAAAAATTAGGTTTAAACGAACTGGCTCTAAAGCATTATAAAGATTGTGTGCACGAAGATCCGCTTTTAGACAAAGGCTGGATTGCGATAACAGATTTTTATATCAAAAAGAAAAATTATCAGAAAGCACTCTATTATATCAATAAAGCGATTAATATAGACGAAGAAAATGTGCTTTATTGGAAGCGTTATGCAAAAATTAATAACCGCCTTAAGTTTTATGAAGAGGCTGAACGTGGCTATAAAAAAAGCCTTGATCTTGGTAACTACGAATTAGAAACCTGGGTTAGACGCTGTGATATTTTAATAGATCTTGGGGAATTTGAGACCGCTATTCAAAATTTAAATCAAGCGCTGGAATTTTACCCAGATACTGCCGAGATTGAGTTTCGACTTGCCGGACTTTATTTTAGTCATAATGAAGGAGAAAAAGCTTATTTTCACCTTAATAAAGGACTAAAGTTAGACGCCGAGTATTATATTGTAATCGAAGAATTATTTCCACAAATTTTTAACCGTAAAAGCGTAAAGCAAATTATAAATTCCTTTATAAACCTCTCTTAGTTATTTTATTAACTTTGAGCCGGAATTTTAATTTGTACACATGCAAAAAACCTTTAAAGACCATCTATCAATTACTTTAAAAGGGATGGCCATGGGCGCGGCAGATGTTGTTCCCGGAGTTTCCGGAGGAACTATTGCCTTTATCTCAGGAATTTATGAAGAGTTAATATCCACCATTAGCGGTGTAAACTTTTCATTAATTAGCACCTGGAAGGAAAAAGGTTTTAAAGCCATGTGGCATCAACTTAACGGGCCATTTATTTTAGCCCTTTTCACAGGAATTCTAATTAGTGTTTTTACATTAATGCGAGTTGCAAATTACTTACTAGAAAATCATCCTGTTTTAATCTGGTCTTTTTTCTTTGGACTTGTAGTTGCAAGTATATGGTATGTAGGTAAACAAATCCCCAAATGGAATTTAAAAATTATAATAGCACTAATTATTGGGGCCGGTGTAGCATTTTATATCGTTTCGCTTCCTCCTATGGCAGCAAACGACAGTAACTTATTCATATTTTTTTCTGGAGCTATCGCAATTTGTGCCATGATACTTCCCGGGATTTCAGGTGCTTTTATCTTAGTGCTTTTGGGAGCCTATAAACGAATAACAGAAGCTGCTCACGACTTTGATTTTCAAACTTTGGGAATATTTGCGGTGGGAGCTGTAATTGGTTTACTAAGTTTTTCTAAGATTTTAAAGTGGTTGTTTGTGCATTACAGCAGTATCACCCTGGCGGTACTTACCGGTTTTATTGCCGGGTCTTTAAATAAGATCTGGCCCTGGAAACATGTTCTTGAATCTGAAATGTATGGTGATAAAGAAGTTGTACTAGATGAAGCTTCAGTTTTACCCTGGAATTTCGATGGCGAACCCCAAACAATATATGCTATTCTTTTAATGCTCGCCGGATTTTTCTTAATATTAGGTCTGGAATTTTTCGCCTCAAAAAGTTCAAAAAACGTAGATGCAGCAAACTAGAACCTTTACAGATAAAGTGCTTTTAGTACTTAAAGGTTTAGCTATGGGAGCGGCTAATAAAGTTCCCGGTGTGTCTGGTGGTGTCGTGGCTTTCGTGGCTGGTTTTTATGAAGAATTTATCTACTCGTTACAAAAGGTAAATTACAAGGCTTTTAAACTGCTTATTAACGCACGTTTTAGAAGTCTATATCATTATACCAACGGAAAATTCCTCAGTTTACTTATCCTGGGAATGCTTATAAGTTATTTTAGTGTATCTAAGTTACTTGATTATTTAATTCTTCATTACGAACTCTACGTCTGGGCGGCCTTTTTTGGGATGATCGTAGGTTCTATTTATTACATCAGTAAAGATTTTGATGAATGGAGTAAACGCTCCCTTGTTTTCGTATTCCTTGGAATTATTGTCGGGGTGGCCATTAGCTTCCTGGAACCGGCAAAAGAAAATGATAATCTTTGGTTTGTATTCTTCTGCGGGATCATAGGTGTTTCAGGAATGACCCTGCCGGGGCTTTCTGGATCTTTTATCCTTATTCTATTAGGAAATTACGTATTGTTATTGGTAGACGCCGTAAATGCCTTGTACGATACCATGGCAGATTTAATGCTTTGGGATTTGAGTTTTTTGGAAGACCCCGGGCGAATTCGTTTACTTGAAGTATTACTTGTATTTGGAGCGGGATCCCTGGCAGGATTAGTTACGCTCTCCCATTTTCTTGGTTTTGTTCTTAAACATTACAAAAAAGATACTTTTGCCGCAATAATTGGCTTTATTACCGGTTCCCTTGGTGTAGTCTGGCCCTGGAAAGAAAAGATCTTTAAATTAGACACAAATGGCGAAATGATCCTGGACAGCCAGGGAAATGGCATTATAGATTATTACGACCGGTATTTTCCCAGCTTCTCTAGTGCAGAAACCTGGCTCGCAATTTTCTTTATCTTTGTTGGTATACTTATCGTGCTGGGACTCGCCTGGTATGAAAAGAAAAACCAAAAACCCATAAAGCAATGAAAACTTTTGGCCTTTTAGGAAAAAACATCAGCTACTCATTTTCCAAAACTTACTTCACTGAAAAATTTAAGAAAGAAAAGATAGAAGCCGAATATCATAATTTCGATCTAATAAACTTAAAGGAATTTCGGGATGTTATAAAGGAAACACCCAACCTGCAAGGCCTTAATGTTACAATTCCTTATAAACAGGAGATTATTTCTTATTTAGATGATTTGGCTCCTGAGGCAAAAGAAATTGGCGCTGTAAATACAATTAAAGTTAATGGTAATAGGCTTATTGGTTACAATACAGATTACATTGGATTCTTAGAATCTTTAAAACCATTTTTAAAACCACACCACAAAAAAGCTCTTATACTTGGAACAGGTGGCGCTTCAAAAGCAGTCGCATATAGTTTACAAAAACTGGATATAGTCTATAAATTTGTTTCAAGAACTGCAGGTGAAAACAAGTGGAGCTATGAAGATCTTTCAGAAGAAATTATTAATGACCATAGCATCATTATTAACACAACTCCCCTCGGAACCTTCCCTGATACCGAAAAATACCCGGATATTCCGTATAAATACTTAAATGAAGAACACCTTGTTTATGACCTCATTTACAATCCAAATATCACTAAATTAATGGCTATGGCGAAAAAACAGGGAGCAACGGTTACCAACGGTCTTAAAATGCTCGAACTTCAAGCTGAAAGTGCCTGGAAGATCTGGAATAAATAGCTTCTCAATCTTCTTTTAAAATCGTACAAAAAAAGGGATTTGTTTGCCCATTTTTAGCGTAGTTACTATCTTTCAGCCTAATTAATTTACTCGAACCTTAACATTGAAAGATATGTCTCAGCAAGAAAATGAAAAAAAGAAAGAAGATTTTTCCAACGAATCTAACAATACTCCTGAAAATACTCAGGATAAAAAAGAGTCGTTAGAAGAGAAGAATGGTGCTAATGCAGAGGAAAATTCATTTTCTCCAAAGTCTGAAACCGAAAAACCTTCAGAAGAGAAAGATCCTGTTATAGAACCGGCAGAGACTGCTTCAGAAATTACACCTGAAGAACACAGCCTGGAAGATGCTATGGTTGCTGAAGCCGGTGATAAAAAGAAAACTTCAGAAGAAAACAAAGCGAGCCAGGAGGATGATGACGAAGATGATGCCCTGCTTGAAGAAAGCAGAAAACAAACCCAGGAAGAAGAAAAAGTAGCTACGGAAACAAAGGCCAAAGCTAAAGTTGAAGAAAAAGCGGCTGAAGATGATTCCGATGATGATGAGGAAGAGAGTTCTGAAGAAAAAGGGCGTACTTCAAAGCACCATCAGGAACATATAGACGATACGGTTGCGGAAGACAGCGAAGATCAAACCAAGGCTGAGCGTCACGATATTCCGAAAAAAGATTACCACGCAATGAGCGAAGAGCAGTTGGTAGATGAATTTGAATCCCTGCTTAAAAAGGAAAAAGTACAGGCTATCAAAGATCACGTCATTGAAATTCGAGCTGAATTTAATGCTAAATTTAATGAAGAGGAAGAAGAGAAAAAAGAAGAGTTTTTAGCAGATGGTGGAAATATAATAGACTTTCATTACTCTACTCCACTTAAAAAACGATTCAATTCTCTTTATTTTGATTATCGTGAAAAACGTAATAATTACTATAAGCAACTAAAACAAGACCTAAATAAAAACCTGGCCAAACGCCTGGAAATTATAGAGGAATTAAAAGGTCTAATTGATGTTGAAGAAAACATAAACACCACCTACAAGCATTTTAAAGAGCTTCAGGATCGCTGGCGTGTTGCAGGACCAATCCCACGCGAGAAATACAATGATGTGTGGAATACCTATCATCATCATGTAGAGAATTTTTACGATTTTCTGCATTTGAATCGCGAATTCCGCGATCTGGATTTCAAACATAATCTTGACCAAAAATTAAAAGTAATTGACCGCGCTGAAGAATTGGCACAGGAAGGTGATATAAACCGTGCTTTTAGGGAGTTACAAATGCTCCACAAAATGTGGAAAGAAGAGCTTGGCCCGGTTGCAAAGGAATTTCGTGATGATATTTGGGACCGTTTTAGCACTGCCACCAAACAAATTCACGATAAACGCCAGGAGTACTTCAATACAATGGATGAGCGTTATGAAGAAAACTGGAAAGCCAAACAGGTTATTATCGAGAAAATTAAATTAATTGCTGATGAAGAATATAAGAGTCATAATAAATGGCAGCAAAAAATTAAAGATATTGAAGCTCTAAGAGAAGAATTTTTTAATGCCGGGAAAGTACCTCGCAGCAAAAATGAAGAAACCTGGACCGATTTTAAACAAAACGTTCGCAAATTTAACCGAAACAAAAACGCTTTCTATAAAAACCTGAAAAAGGAGCAATACGATAATCTTGAGAAAAAGAAGGAATTAATTCAAATTGCCGAGGATAATAAAGACAGTGATGACTTCAAGTCAGTAACGCCTTTAATGAAGAAGATACAAGCCGACTGGAAGAAGATTGGCCATGTTCCAAGAAAAGACAGCGATAAGGTTTGGAAACAGTTTAAAGCAGCTTGCAATCATTATTTTGAACGTATGCACGAAAACCGTGATGACGAAAATAAAGAAGAATTTGAAGCTTTTGACAAGAAGAAAGAATTACTGGAACAGGTGAAATCTGTAGAACTTAGCGGAGATAAAAAAGAAGATTTACCAAAAATCAAACAATTTATTGAAGATTGGAAGAATTTAGGTCGTGTACCTCATAATAAACGTTTTATAGAAGGAAAATTCAATAAGGCTTTAGATCAACTTTTCAATAAGCTGGATGTAGATCACACCAAAGCAGAAATGCTGAAATACGAAAATAAAGTTCAGGCCTTAAATGATGCTGATGACGATAAAAAACTTCGTAACGAACATTATTTCTTAACCAAGAAAGTAGAAGAAACAAAAGCTGAAATTAGACAGCTGGAAAACAATCTACAATTTTTCTCTAATGTAGATGAAGATAATCCTTTAGTACAGGATGTACATAAAAATATAGCCGATCAAAAAGAACAACTTGAAGTTTGGAAAGAAAAGCTGCGTAAAATCAAGTCGCTTTACTAAATTAAGCGGCTATGAAGTGCATTCTTTGCGAAGGCTCTACTAAAGATTTTTGGAAAAGTAAAAAAAGAAAATATGTTGAATGCATCCATTGCGGGTGCATTCAACTTTTAAAGGAATTCTATATTTCCAAAAAAGCAGAAGAGGCACGATACCTGGCGCATAATAACGATATTGAAAATCCCGGATACCAGAATTTTGTTAAGCCGATAACTTCACGGGTTTTAAAAGATTTTTCTACAGCAAAAAAAGGTTTGGATTATGGTTGTGGCACTGGCCCTGTTGCTTCTACCCTATTAGAAAAAGAAGGATATTCCATAGCCCTTTACGATCCCTATTTTTATCCCGATGCAGCAGTACTAAATACCGAATACGATTATATTATTTGCTGCGAAGTAATGGAACATTTCTATGAACCAAAACGAGAATTCAGGGAATTAGCTGCACGATTAAATCCCGGCGGAAAACTCTACTGCAAAACTCAACTTTATTCTGAAGATATTAATTTTGATAGTTGGTACTATAAAAACGATCGTACCCACGTTATTTTCTATACCAAAAAAAGTTTAGAATGGATAAAGGATAATCTAGGATTCTCAGGGTTAGAAATTCATCCAGACCTTATTGTTTTTAGTAAGTAATTTTACAACAACTTAGCCTCATTCCAAAAAACATCCATTTCAGCTAAAGTCATATCCTTTAAAGCTTTATTCTGCTCTTTTGCTTTACTTTCTAGATACTGAAAACGTGTAATAAATTTCTTATTAGTGCGTTCTAAAGCGTTTTCCGGGTTTATATCGAGAAAACGGGCATAATTGATCATAGAGAAAAGTACATCGCCAAATTCGGCTTCTATTTTATCTTTATTCTCGGTATTTATTTCGTGCTGTAATTCTCCTAATTCTTCCTGCAACTTTTCGAAAACCTGTTGAGGTTTTTCCCAATCAAACCCAACTCCTGCCACCTTCTCCTGAATTCTACTTGCTTTCACCACTGCCGGCAAAGTACGCGGCACGCCTTCCAAAACACTCTTCTTACCTTCTTTTAATTTAAGGTTTTCCCAGTTTCTTTTTACTTCTTCTTCATCGGCAGCTTCAACATCGCCATAAATATGTGGGTGGCGATCTATTAACTTATCACAAATTCCGTTAGCCACATCTGCGATATCAAAATCCTTAGTTTCACTACCTATCTTTGCATAAAAAACAAGATGCAATAACAGATCTCCCAATTCCTTTCGCACCTCTTCCAAATCATTATCTAAGATCGCATCTCCAAGTTCGTAAGTTTCTTCTATGGTAAGATGACGAAGTGATTCCATGGTTTGTTTACGATCCCAGGGACATTGCTCCCTAAGCTCATCCATTATAGTCAGTAAACGATCGAATGCTTCTAGTTGTTCTTTCCTGGAGTTCATAATGAAAATTTTGAATGGCAAAAATAAGGATTGCTTTTAGGCTTTTTGAAACTTCCGGAAAGAAATAATTGATGAGTGTGTGAAGCTAGAAGCAGAAACCAGTTCAGCATGACATCTATTTTTAATATTTCACTTTCCTAAAATTACCCCATAAAAAAAGCCTTCAGTAAACTGAAGGCTTGAATAAAGGGTGGAAGACCGGGTTCGAACCGGCGACCTCCTGAACCACAATCAGGCACTCTAACCAGCTGAGCTACAACCACCATTTTAATTGCGGTTGCAAATGTAGCTTAATTTCATAATTTCACAAAGAAAAATTCTCAATATTCGTATGAATTTTAGCCTTAATTTGCCATCACAAGCTTAAAAAGCTTCAAATTAATTAATTACAAAAAAATAATATTCTCCCTAAATCAAATCGAAGATGGAATCTACCGCTGGATATCGTTCTACTGTAAAACCTTCGGCATGTTCCGTATTAATTAGCCTTCCCAGATCCCTCGCCCTGTAGGTAATACTTTCCAGAAAATTACTACTGGAGATTGGAGTCTGCGGCTCTTTACTATTCTGATCAAAAAATTGAGTTTTATAGGCTTTTACCGCATCCATTTTTTTC
This sequence comes from Salegentibacter sp. Hel_I_6, assembly GCF_000745315.1. Classification (NCBI taxonomy): domain Bacteria; kingdom Pseudomonadati; phylum Bacteroidota; class Flavobacteriia; order Flavobacteriales; family Flavobacteriaceae; genus Salegentibacter; species Salegentibacter sp. Hel_I_6. Next base: position 608,943 of record NZ_JQNQ01000001.1, read on the forward strand.
TCTATATATCCAGAAATATCTACTACCACATCGGGTTTTAAATTTCTCCACTGAATATAATGATAAACGTGTTTTGGTCTCCAGGCTTCCTGACTCTTCCCATCGTAGATAGTTTCTATTTTTCGCAAGCCACTTAAAAAGCAGGCATCACTTGCCAGTTTTGATCCCTTTGCGTGATCTATGTGGCGATCTTCTATAGCATTACACAGCACGATCTCAGGTCGATACTTTCGCAGTATTTTTATAATTTCTAATTGGTGTGCTGTATTGTTTTCAAAAAAACCATCGCTAAACTCCAGGTTTTCTCTTACAGAAACACCCAAAATTTCAGCGGCATTTTTTGCTTCTTCATCCCTGGTTTCTGCGGTACCTCGTGTTCCTAACTCCCCACGGGTAAGATCAAGAATTCCAACTTTCTTTCCCCGGTCTACTTCTTTTGCAATAGTACCCGAGCAACTCAATTCAACATCATCAGGATGCGAGCCTATAGCCAATATATCTAATTTCATCATAAATAATTTTGTCCTTTCCGTCCCGATAAAAAATCGGGATAAACTGCGGCAGAAATCTAATTTTAAGTTAGTCTTTCAAAAACTTTAAACTTCGTATTTCTACCCTCTAACCTCTTTTAGCGCTTGTTCTAAATCTTCCATCAAATCTTCCTTCTCCTCTATTCCTACAGAAAATCGCATCAATCCATCTTTAATTCCCTGGGCTTCCCGTTCTTCAGGAGTAAGCAAACCGTGAGAGGTTTTTGAAGGCGATAATATTGTAGACTCTACACCTGCCAGGCTCATAGAAGATTTTATTAATTTCAATTTTTTCTGAAAAAGGTCGAAATCCAATCCCTCACGTAATTCAAAAGACATCATTCCGCCAAAACCTTTCATTTGAGATTTCGCCAATTCGTGGTCTGGATGAGATTCTAGTCCCGGGTAAAAAACCCTGGAAATGTCTTCGTGTTTCTCAAGGAAACGAGCTAATTCCAGCGCATTCTCATTTTGTGCTCTAACTCTTAATCCCATTGTTTTTAAGCTGCGTTCCAGCATCCAAACGGTGAAATCGCTGAGACTTCCACCAAAATTCTTAGCCAACTGAAAAATCTTATCTATATGTTCTTCTGAAGCTATCGCGGTTCCCGCAAGAATATCGCTGTGCCCACCCATATATTTTGTTGCAGAATGCAAAACGATATCAATTCCAAAATCTATTGGATTTTGATTTACCGGGGAAGCAAAAGTATTGTCTATCATACTCACCAGCTTATGCTTTTTAGCAATTTCGGCAATCGCTTTTATATCGGTTACGGTAAGCAGTGGGTTTGAAGGTGTTTCGATGTAAATGACCTTTGTATTTTCTTTTACTTCTGCTTCAAATGATTCGGGATTAGAGTCTTTGGTAAAAGAAAATTCCAACCCGAATTTCTCAAACTCTTCGGTAATTAAATTACTGGTTCCACCGTATAGCGTATTCTGAAAAACCACATGATCTCCTTTTTGAGCAAAAGCCATAAGAGCCGTACTTACTGCAGCCATACCACTTCCAAATATCAAAGCCGCTTCCCCGTGTTCTAAAGCTGCCATTTTTTGAGCCAAAGCCACCTGGTTTGGGGTATTAAAATATCTTGGATAGCGCTTTACTTCTACATCTTCAAAGGCATAAGAAGTCGCCATATATAAAGGTGAAACCGCACCTTTAAATTGTTTGTCTTCCAGCTCGCCAACATGCGTACAAATAGTATTTATTCCGGGATGTTTTTTCATCATTTTTAATGCTTTCAAAATTCGCCCTAATGTAAAAAGAAATTTTCTAAAAGCCCTGCGTTTTCAGGCTGTTTCCAATTCTCTCAGATTCCACATTGTAGAACAATAGTTAAATAGCGTTAAACCAATCTTTGCTTAAAAATTTGGCCTGACATTTCTTTATCTTTAATAAAAACTATTTGATATGAGTGAAGTAAAAGCATACGGCGCACAATCCAGTGATGCCGATTTAAAGTCCTTGAATATTGAACGCAGGGAAATAACCGCCGACGATGTGAAGATTGAAATAGAATATTGTGGCGTTTGCCATAGTGATATTCATCAGGTTAGAAACGACTGGAAGAATTCAAACTATCCCGTGGTACCAGGTCACGAAATTATAGGTCGCGTAACCCAGGTTGGAAAAAATGTGAGCAATTTTAAGGAAGGAGATCTTGTTGGGGTTGGCTGTATGGTAGATTCCTGCCAGGAATGTGATTCTTGCAAAGAGGATTTAGAGCAATTCTGCGAAAATGGTGCAACGCTAACCTATAACAGTAAAGACAAGCACCTGGGGGGACATACCTTTGGAGGCTATTCTGAACAAATTGTGGTAGATAAAGAATTTGTACTTAAAGTTCCCGAAAACATAGATGCCAAAGCAGCTGCACCTCTTCTTTGTGCAGGGATTACAACCTGGTCGCCGCTACGCCACTGGAAAGTTAAAAAAGGCGATAAAGTTGGTGTTATTGGTCTTGGCGGACTTGGACATATGGGCGTGAAATTTGCCCACGCATTAGGTGCACACGTGGTCATGATCACTACTTCTCCCGCAAAATCTGAAGATGCAAAAAAACTAGGCGCAGATGAAGTATTGATCTCCAAAAACAAAGACGATATGAAAAAGCAAGCCGGATCTTTCGATTTTCTTCTGAATACTGTTCCCGTGGGTCACGATATGAATCCTTACGTGGCTTTGCTAAAAAGAGATGCTACAATGGTGTTGGTAGGCGCAATTGAACCTTTAGATCCCGTTCACGGAGGCGGTTTAATTGGTGGACGTAAAAGAATAGCCGGTTCGGTAATTGGGGGAATTAAAGAAACCCAGGAAATGCTGGATTTTTGTGGCGAACATAATATTGTTTCTGATATTGAGATGATAGATATGCAAAATATCAACGAAGCTTTTAACCGGGTAGTAAAATCTGATGTGAAATACCGATTTGTTATCGATATGAAATCGCTTAAAAACCAGAATTAGGCTCTTGAAAACAAATTCAGAGATTTAAGATTTTAGAAAATTTAAAAAGACCTCACAGGTTTAGAATCTGTGAGGTCTTTTACTTAATAATGGAAATTTAAATGCTCCTAGGCTCTTCGAATCAAAATATTTTCCAATCAAATATCTCGTAAATTTGCCAAGAGGTGGTTTACTTTTAAAAAATATAATTCAGCTGGATACCTCCAAAATAGTTTCTGGGATTTCCGGGGTAATAATAGCGTGGTGAAGCGCCACCAAAACCTACGGCGTTAGTGAGTACACTCGCGGCATAATGCTCATCCAGCGCGTTGTTAATTCCTCCATAAATATTGAAATTTAAATCCTGAAATACATTAAAAGTGTAACCTGCTTTTAAATTCACCAGGCTATACTGATCTGTATACCCTGAATTTGCATCATCGAGCGGAATTTCTCCCACGTTTCTAAAGTTTCCGTAGAATTCAAAACCTGAATCGCTTTGAACATCTACTCCAAGATTCATGGTATATTTAGGAACTCCCGGAAGCTCATTTCCCGAAAAATCTTGGTCATTATTAATAAATTCATCGAATTCAAAAAAGTTTATGGCTCCGTTAATATAAGGCTTGATAGAAATTCCAGGGTTTACTAAAAATCGATAATTTGTAAGGAATTCAATTCCATTATGATTTGTTTTCCCCGCATTAACTCCAACATATTGATCTTCTGCGACCCGCTGCGCGACTAACAAATTATCTATTTGAATGGAAAAGACAGAAATTTCGGTATACAATTTATTTTGAAGCCAATTTCCTTTAAATCCGGCTTCATAGTTAATTCCGGTTTCAGGTTCCAAACTGGTGTTTATCTGGCCTTCCGGCGTTAAAGTTTCAGCAACTGTGGGAGTTGAAAATCCGTGACTTATAGAAGCATAGATATTCTTGCCCTCGCCAACTTCATAACTAGTCCCTATTCTTGGCGAAAAAACGGCATCAAAACCATAATCCCCGGTTTGATTTACCTCATCCTGCGTATATAGATCGGTTAAACTATAGTTGGTGCTATTCACATTAAAACCGGCTTCCAGGTTCCATTTCTCGGTAAATTCAAGATTAATTTGCGCGAAGAAATTGGCATAATTACGATCCTGCTCATTATTGCTTTCACGCTCCCCCAACACACTTCCTTCTCCGGGAAAATCTTCGTATAAATTTTCGAAAGTTCCTGTTTCGTACCACTCGTTATAATATTCGGCACCAAAACTAATTTCTGAAGGCAATTCCAAAATCCGTGTATCCAAATTAAACTTTGTACGCACTCCGGCTGAAACCCGTTCTTCCTTCAAAATATCAAAAGGTCTTGGTTCGTAAGCATCTCTAAAGCTTAGAAAAATGCTGGTTGTGTTTGTGAAATTATCAAAAAGCAAATGCGTGTAAGATCCGCCAAGCATACCGCGGTCATAAGATTCATAGCCCTGGGATTGCCCCCAGGTAAAAGCAGCCGTTTCAGGATTATTTAAAAAATCATCTTCGTTAATAGAACTTGGAATAAAAGCTTTTAGGCGTGTAAAATTGGCTAAATAAGACAGGCTGCCATTCTCACTGGTTTTTAATGTTCCGTTTACCAAAGCCGATTTTCGATCATAATTCCCGTTATCCCGATAACCATCACTGCTAAGGTTTGTGAAAGTTGCGTAAAGTGAAGAATTTCTAGTCGTGTTAGAAGCCTGAAAAACCTGTTTTTGAGTATTAAAACTTCCAAATTGCGAGGTAAACCCGGCCTTAGCTTCTTCCCTGCCTAAACCTTTAGAATATAAATTAATAGATCCTCCTAAACCGGCACCGTAAATACTGGAAGTTGGTCCTTTAATCACTTCAATTCTATCTAGTGATTCCTGATCAAAATCATCCAGGGTAAGCTCACCCTCGGCAGTGGTTAAGGGAATCCCGTCAAAATAAGCCTGGATTCGGTTTGTACTGTATTGCGAACGCGCACCAATACCTCTAATATTTATTTTATTAGTATTTAGGGCGCCCTGGTTCACAAAGATTCCAGGAACATTATTGAAGGTTTCGAGAACGTTCGTTGCATCGGTTCGGTTAAAATCGGTTTGAGTGATTAGATTTACCGCCGCAGGTACTTCCCTTAAATTTTTAGGGATCATAGTACTGCGCACTATCACTTCAGAAAGATCTTCAGAAGATGGATAGATATAAATTTCCTGTACTTCATTCCCTGCCTCAAGGTTAATTTCTAAAGGTTCATAACCTAAAGCGGAGAGTTTAAAACGGCCCGGTAAATCTTCGGTATTTATTCTAAATACCCCCGACTCATTTGAAACAGCAATCACTACGGAAGCCGTTGAAACACTAACATTTTCAACGGCTTCGGCAGTATTTGCATTTAAGATTTTAAATTGATTTTCCTGAGAAAACAGGCTTTCAACACTAATTAGGCATAGTAATGCCAATAATTTTTTTTCCAATATATTTAATTTTATTCAGCTGAAACTTTCCAGATTACATTTGAATCATCATCATTTACTAATAGAGCGCCGTCTGGAGTTACGGTTACGCCAACGGGTCTTCCGTGTACTGTGCTTTTAGTTTCATCGGCAATAAATCCAGTAAGAAAATCTTCTGGCTGTCCGGGTTTTCCGTTTTCATTAAAAGGCACAAAAAGAATTTTATAACCTGAGAAAACCGCTCTATTCCACGAACCATGTTGACCTACAAAAGCGCCATTTTTATATTTATCAGGAAATTTATCTTTAGTGTAAAAAGCAAGACCTAAAGAAGCGGTGTGTGGCCCTACCGGTACATCTGGCATTATTGCTTTTTCAACTAAATCGGTATGTGGATCCTCAGCCCAACGCGGGTCCTGAATTTGCCCGTAATAAGAATAAGGCCAGCCATACCAACCATCTTCCTTAACACTGGTTATATAATCTGGCACCAAATTATTTCCAATTTTATCACGCTCGTTCACGGCGGTCCAAAGTTCACCGGTAACAGGATTCCAATCCATTCCAACCGGATTTCTTAAACCTGCAGCAAAAATTTTTTCTCCACTTCCATCTGGATTAATTTCCAGGATTGCAGCACGTCTCTCCTCTTTCTCCATTCCATACTCCCCAACATTACTGGCAGAACCTACAGAAACATAGATTTTACTTCCATCTTCGTTAGCAATTAAATTCCTGGTCCAGTGATTATTATAACCACCGGCGGGTAAACTAAGAATTTTTTCTCCTTCGGCTTCAATTTTTGTATCGCCTTCAGTATAAGGATAACGGTAAAGCCCGTCGGTATTAGCAACATAGAAATAATTATCTAGAACCAACATTCCGTAGGGTTGATTCAAATTTTCTAAAAAAGCTTCCTGGTAATCTGGAGTACCATCTCCGTTTTCATCACGAATTAAAGTAATCCTATCTGCACTGTTTTTAGTATTCGATTCCACCACAAAAATATCTTCATTTGGTGCAATATAAGTTCTGCGAGGGTGTTTTAGGTTTTCAGCAAATTTAGTTACTTTAAACCCAGCAGGCGCTTCTGGCTTTTCATTTCCCCAGCCTATCACTTTACTCTCTTTAGTAACCGATTCAGAAGAAAAAGGCGCCACCAATCTTAATTCGCCAATTTCAGTCTCTACAATATCTGCAGGACGTTTAGATAATTCTTCTTTCTTCTCTTCACTTAAATCTTCATTAACCTGGGCTTCAGTTTCTACTGCAGGGCATAAAACCAATCCCAATCCCAGGATTATCGTAAACTTTCTCATAACATCTATCATTTTAGTTTAAAATTAGCTCTTAATAATTCGCCTGAAAAGTTTTTATGCCAGATTAGGTTTACTTTAACACGAGCCAATTAACCTGAGTTTTTTGGTGGCTGTGCGTGTTTTAGTTAAGTTTATACTTTCAATTATTTAGGATAGTATGAAAAAATATCTCATATTGAGTTTGGGGCTACTTTCGCTGATTTCCTGCGATTTAGAAAAATATCAACTGACTTCTAGTTATGATTTAGAAACCCGTTTTGAAAAAACGGGGGGTAAAGAAACTGGTACTTATGAAGAAGTCATTGATTTTTATACGCAACTTGCAAAAAGTTCAGATAAAATAAGTCTGGAGGAATTTGGTGAAACAGATAGTGGTAAACCTCTTCACCTTGTAGTTTATAGCCCTTCTGAGGATTTCGATTTTGAAGGTCTAAGAGGAGAAAATAGTATTATTCTTATCAATAATGGAATTCATCCCGGAGAAAGCGATGGTATAGATGCTACAATGATGCTGTTTCGGGATTTAGCTGGAGACTCTATTGCCGCGCCAAAAAATACTGTTTTAGCTACAATACCTATCTATAATATTGGAGGTGCTTTAAACCGAAATTCAACCAGCCGAACCAACCAAAATGGACCGGCTGAATATGGATTTCGAGGAAATGCGAGAAATTATGATCTTAATCGCGATTTTATAAAAGCAGATACGCGAAACACTAGAAGTTTTTACGAAATTTTTCATCACGTAAGACCAGATATTTTTATAGATAACCACGTAAGCAATGGCGCCGATTATCAATATACACTCACCCATCTTTTTACGCAACACAATAAATTGGGCGGGGAACTGGGAACTTATTTAGATGAGCAAATTATGCCTGCGCTGGAAGATTCTCTGGCCAAAAAGAATTGGGATATTACACCTTATGTAAATGTTTTTAATGAAGTTCCTGAAAACGGATTTTCTCAATTTAACGATTACCCACGCTATTCTACGGGATATACAACCCTATGGAATACTATTGGAATGATGGTAGAAACGCATATGCTAAAACCGTATCCAAAAAGAGTAAAAGGAACTTACGAATTGATGCGCAGTATGATTGGCATTGCAGAAAATGACCGGGAACGTATAAAAGATATTCGCAACCGTGCCTCCAGAAAATACCTGACAGATCGCTGGTATCCTATAAATTTTAAACCCGATATGGAAAATCCCAGCGAAAGAGAATTTAAAGGTTACGAAGGCGAAATGATTGCCAGTGAAGTTACCGGGAACGAGCGTTTAAAATATGATGGTAACAAGCATTTCACTAAACAAGTTGATTACTATAATAATTTTATTGCTCAAGACACCATTGAAATCCCAAGAGCGTATATCGTGCCGCAGGGATGGTGGCAATTAACCGATCTTTTAAAGCTGAACAATATAAAGCTTGAACCACTTCCGAGAGATACTACTTTATATGTAGAAACTTACAAAATAGAAGATTTCAAAACCAGGAATCAGGCTTATGAAGGTCATTATATGCATAGTGAAACCAAAATTTCCAAATCAATGGATTCAGTGAAGTTTAGAAAGGGAGATTTTGTGGTGAAAACTTTTCAGGATGGTGCACGCTATTTAATAGAAACCCTGGAACCCCAAGCACCAGATTCTTTCTTTAACTGGAACTTCTTTGATACAGTACTTCAGCAAAAAGAAGGCTTTTCTCCCTATGTTTTTGAAGATGTCGCTAAAAAGATGCTCGATGAAGATCCTGAATTAAAAGAACGTTTTGAAGAAAAGAAACGCAATGATGCTGAATTCTCAAACAGTTCTTATAATCAATTATCCTGGCTACATAAACAATCTCAACATTACGAAGCAGCACATTTACGCTACCCTATCTTTAGAATGCCGCGTTAAATATTTTTCTGAAAACAAAAGTTTAATATTTGCATAAGATTTTTGCAGCGCCTTTTGGCTTTTCTTCAAATCTTTCCATTTGGCCTTTTCAATACCTTCCTTGGTTTCCGGTCGTAGCTCTCCTTCATATGAGGTGCGCATTTCGTACCAATGTGTAACTTTAAGCCTGTAACGGCCTTTTCGTTTAAAAATATGATAAGTTTTTTGCAGAAATTTGGTGACTTTTAAACCCTCCACCCCTGTCTCTTCTTCCACTTCTCTTATCGCTGAAGCTTCAATGGTTTCATTCTTTTCGGTTTTACCTTTAGGCAGGTCCCATCGCTTTTTTCTGTAAATAAATAGAATTTCATCTTTATCGTTTAGCACCAATCCTCCCGCTGCAGTAACTACGCGTAACTTCTTAAATAGGTGCTTCAGCAGTTTTTCTTCCTTTTCGTGATAAAGATTCACATAAAGCAATTCACCTTTGCTAATTTTTTTAATTATCCGCTTAATCCTCACCTTCTTAATGGGCAGTGATACATAATTTTCGCCAAAATCTTTCTTCGTAGAGAGAATTAAGGGAATATCATTTACAAAAACTTTATACATTTGCAGTATGATTTTAAATAAAGAAACAGCCAGAACAACTGCTGAACTGTTATTGCAAATTAAAGCAATAAAATTAGATGCACAAGAACCATTTACATGGGCCAGCGGTTGGAAGTCGCCAATATATTGCGATAATCGAATAGTACTCTCATACCCACCAATTAGAAATCACATACGTGAGCAATTTGCAAGACAAATTGAGGAGCTTTATGGTAAACCCGATGTTATTGCAGCTGTAGCAACTGGTGCTATTGGTATTGGGATGCTAGTAGCCGAGATTTTGAGCCTACCATTTATATATGTTCGTCCTGAAGCTAAAAGCCACGGTAGACAAAACCAGATAGAAGGAAATTTATCTGAAGGCCAAACGGTGGTGGTAATTGAAGATTTAATTAGCACCGGAAATAGCAGTCTAAATGCTGTTAAAGCTTTAAAAGAAGCTAAAGCAAACATAAAAGGAATGCTAGCCATCTTCACCTATGGTTTTAAAACTGCCGATGAAAACTTTGCAAAAGCGGGAATAGAACTACATACCCTTAGTGATTATGATTTCTTACTGGAAACTGCGCAAAAAACCAATTACATAAATGCTACTGAAGCCGGAATACTTAGAGAATGGCGTCAGGATCCTGCAAACTGGAAAAAATAAAGCAGCATAATGCTGCGGTAAAGTTAATAACAGACAGGCAAAAAATTATTAGCCTGTGAGAAATTCCCGTGTCAGGGATATATTTATAAAAGGATGAATATAGAAAGCCCAAAAGTTACTGCAGATAAAAGTCAGCAGGAAATGTTTAATTTTTTAACTAAGGTTGAAAATTATGAACAATTAATGCCGGAAAGCAAAGAAGTATTTGAAGTTAGAGATGAAAAAACTTTTGTTTTTGGCCTTAAAGGAATGCCTGTAATAAAATTAGAAATCCAGGAAACCGTAGAGCCAGAATTGGTTGTTCTTGGATCTACTTCAGATAAGTTTGATTTTAAATTAAAAGCACATATTGCCGCTTTAAACGAAAATAAGAGCGAAGTGCAAATGGAGTTTGAAGGTGAATTCAACGCGATGATGGCTATGATGGTTAAAAAACCATTAACGAAATTCATAAATACTCTAGCTGAAAATATTGGAAAGTTATAGTTCTAAAAAACTTTTATTTTAAATCAGTATCCTTCAAATTTCAGGTTCTGGCTTGAGGTGAATTAATATCAAGTTAGAACCTGAATCATGTTCACCAGGTTAACGTAATGTATTTAAGAAATACGTTTAATACATCAGTTTTATCTCTTTTAATTCAAAGGTTTTAAACACAGCATCTTCTATTTCCAGATTCAATCTTCCTGAAGTAGTCACGCCCCGGATAATCCCGGTTAAATATTCGCCATTTGGCAGCTGAAATGTTGAAACCTGCCCTCTTCGGAACATATTTTTCGCATATTCCTCTAAAATATAGGTTTCAGATTTAGCATTAATTTGAATTAATTTTTTTTCAAATTCATCGGTGATATTCTTTAGCAATTCATCAAGATCAAAATTATTTCCGGTAGATAATTTAAGTGAAGATGCTTGTGGCAGGCCTGGAAAATTGGTCTGATTTACGTTAAGTCCAACCCCTATGACCGAAGCTGCTATTTCATTATTTTTCAGAATATTTTCAATAAGAATTCCGCTTATTTTATAGCGCGCTGACATTATGTCGTTAGGCCATTTCACTTTTAGGGCAGGAACATTGAATTTATTCAAGACTTTAAGAATAGATAAAGATACCGCGGCACTCATCAAAAATTGATGGTTTATATTTACTCTAATTTTTGGGTATAGTACGCTAAAAGTAAGGTTCTCCCCTGCATTTGAATTCCATCCGGACCCTCGCTGCCCGCGTCCTTTTGTTTGCTCGTGAGCAACTACACATACCGGCTCAAAGGACGTATTCCCGCGGTAGAGTTCCCGGGCAAATTCATTAGTAGAATTGGTGGCATTAACTTTGATTATACGCATAATAATAGTTAGAAATGAAACGGGCGTTAAATGTTATGTAAACAAAGCCTATAAACAGCTAAAAAGTAATAACTTTGCGAAAATAATTAATTTTAATGGCAAAAAAAGAACAGAACAACGATCAACTTATTGCGCATATAATTAAAGGAATTGAAGAAGTAAAAGGTAACGATATTGATATTCTTGACCTTAGGCAAATAGAAAACACCGTATGTGATTACTTTATTATTTGCAACGGTACTTCCAACACACAGGTAAACGCCATCGTGAATTCCATTCAAAAAACTGTAAGTAAAGCTCTTAAAGATAAACCCTGGCACGTAGAAGGCGGTGAGAACGCAGAGTGGGTACTATTAGATTATGTAAATGTGGTAGTTCACGTTTTTCAAAAGCATATACGAGAGTTTTACGATATTGAAAGTCTTTGGGGGGATGCAAAAATCACTTCCATAGAAACCAATTATTAATTATTTAATTTAGAATTACCCAGAATGGCGAAACAGCAACCCAAAAAAAATGCAGATCCTAAAAAGCCAAAGTTCAGTGCTTACTGGATTTATGCTGCTATAATTATAGTATTTCTCGGAATAAATTTCTTTAGCGGAGGCGGCTTTAGCGAGCCCGCACAAACCAATCCGGCTGAATTTCTAACTTACCTTAGAGATGGGGATGTAAAAAAAGTTGAAATTGTAAACCGGAAGCAAGCCAAAGTTTACCTTACCGATGAAGCTGCACAAAAAGATATTCATAAAAAAGCTAACGATCCTGAGTTATTTAACACTGGTGCAGAAACCCCTGCTTATAGTTTTGAGTTTGGAGATTTGCAGAATCTTGAAGATGACATTAAGGAAATTAAGGCAGAAAATAATCTAGACACTACTGTTGTTTACGATACTCAAAGCAATGTTTGGGGAGAAGTTTTCTGGGCATTATTACCTTTTATATTAATAATTGGAGTTTGGATTTTTATTATGAAAAAAATGAGCTCTGGAGCCGGTGGCGGTGCAGGAGGTCAGATTTTTAATATCGGGAAATCAAAAGCTAAATTATTCGATCAAAATACCGATGTTAAAACATCCTTTAAAGATGTTGCCGGTTTAGAAGGTGCTAAAGAAGAAGTTCAGGAAATAGTAGATTTCCTTAAGCATCCAGATAAATATACTTCTCTTGGTGGTAAGATCCCAAAAGGAGCTTTACTGGTAGGCCCTCCAGGAACAGGTAAAACTTTATTGGCGAAAGCTGTTGCCGGTGAAGCCAAAGTACCTTTCTTTTCCCTTTCAGGATCAGATTTCGTAGAGATGTTTGTAGGAGTTGGTGCTTCCAGGGTTCGTGATTTGTTTAAACAGGCCAAAGAGAAATCACCATCAATCATTTTTATTGATGAAATTGATGCGATTGGACGTGCACGTGGAAAAAGTAATTTTTCAGGATCTAACGATGAACGTGAAAATACTTTAAACCAGTTATTAACTGAAATGGATGGTTTTGGAACCAACACCAATGTGATTGTTGTTGCAGCAACCAACCGTGCAGATGTACTGGATAAAGCTTTAATGAGAGCAGGACGTTTTGACCGACAGATCTATGTTGATCTTCCAGATTTAAATGAGCGTAAAGAAATTTTTGAAGTTCACCTTAAGCCACTTAAAAAAGTAGCCGAAGAACTTGATACCGAATTTTTAGCAAAACAAACTCCAGGTTTTTCTGGAGCTGATATTGCCAATGTTTGTAATGAAGCTGCACTTATTGCTGCCCGTAAAGGCAACAAAGCAGTAGGAAAACAAGATTTTCTTGACGCTGTTGACCGAATTGTTGGCGGTCTCGAAAAGAAGAATAAGATTATTACTCCAGATGAGAAGAAAGCGATTGCATATCACGAGGCAGGTCACGCAACTGTGAGCTGGATGTTAGAGCACGCTGCCCCGCTGGTAAAAGTAACTATTGTGCCGCGTGGACAATCTCTTGGTGCCGCCTGGTATTTACCAGAAGAGCGCCTTATAGTTAGACCTGAGCAAATGCTCGATGAGATGTGTGCTGCCCTTGGTGGTCGTGCTGCAGAAAAGGTTGTTTTTGATAAAATTTCCACTGGAGCGCTAAGTGATCTTGAAAAAGTCACAAAACAAGCACGAGCAATGGTAACCATCTATGGGCTGAATGATAAAGTAGGAAATCTTACTTATTATGATTCTTCAGGGCAAAGTGAGTATAATTTCACCAAGCCTTATAGTGAAAGTACTTCTGAACTTATTGATAAAGAGATTTCAAACTTAATCGAAACTCAATATCAGCGTGCTTTAGATTTGCTTACCAAGCATAAAGATAAACTAGGGCAATTGGCAGATATCCTACTAGACAAAGAGGTAATCTTTAAAGATGACCTGGAGCGTATTTTTGGAAAAAGACCTTATGACAAGGAAGTCCTTGAAAATAAAGCATCTGCCAAAAAGGACACGCCAAAAATTGAAGAAAAAGCCACTGAAACCGATGAGCAGAATCCTGCCCCTGGAAACGGTTCTGAAGAGAACACGATAACCGAAGATAATTCAGTTAATAAATAGTTCACAACCACAGTTTAAAAAATCTTAATTTGCACAAGTGTTAAATTAAGATTTTTTACCTTTGGTTAAAATGACGTTGAGAACCACACCAAAAACTCTATGAGTCTATTTAGAAGATTTCTTAACCCTAAATCTAAATCAGACAAGAAGCAGGAATCTCCTGAAAAAGCTGAACGGGGTAAATACATGCCGGAGGTAAAATTACCTACTGATGAGCGTTTTATGCTTAATTTTAAGAATAACGGCGGTAAATTTCTATATTGTGAAGATAATAAGGAACTGCAGGAGGCTTTTGATAATATTTTGCTTGAAAATGATTGGTATGAAAAAGATTGTTTTTGCTTAGATCCCAATCTTCAAGATAAATTTAAGGGATTCAACCTTAATTTTAATAGATCTGGAGCTGCACCATTTTTCCTTTCAACTTGTGAATACCTGATAGCTAATGATGGGTCTATCCTTATTTCTTCTAATCAGATTAAAGAATGCAAACTCAACGATTTACCAGATAACTTTGTTATTATTTCTTCTACAAGCCAATTAATTGATACTATTGGCGAAGGTCTTCGCGGCATTAAGTTTAGAAACAAACAGCGAATTCCTTCTAATATCACTACCATCAAAAATTTTGAAACTCAAAAAGAAGGAGATTTTATGAGCTATGGAAGTAGCACAAAAAACCTATATTTGCTCCTGTTGGAAGATTTATAAAATATGAGGGAAGCCATTGTTAGAACTATTTCAGGATTATTGTATGTATCCATTTTGGTTGCTTCCATCCTTTCTTCAGAGTTCATCTTTATTAGTCTATTTTATATTTTAGGGTTAGTATGCCTTATAGAAATGCAAAAGCTATTACATTTAAAAAGCTATGCTTTATTTGTCGTTCAGGCATTACTATTTTATCTTTTCAGCTATTTAAAATTTAATCAGGATGCTACTATTCTGCTGCTTTTTATAACAATTTTCGTAAACCTATTCCTCGTAAAAGATTTACTTTTTGTAAAAAAAATACCGGTGTTTGAGAAGAAGAAATATATTATTATAATTTTCTATCTTATTTCTTCAGTAATATTTCTAACACTTATTCCTACTATAGAAGGCGTTTTTATTCCAAAGCTCGTAGTTGGAATTTTCTTCCTGATTTGGACTAACGATACATTTGCTTATATTGTAGGTAAGAATTTTGGGAATAAAAAACTCTTTGAGCGCATTTCTCCCAACAAAACTGTAGAAGGTTTTTTGGGTGGATTAGTTTTTAGCGGAATAGCCAGTTTTTTTATTTTTTATTATACAGAGTTTCTAACTTTTCCCATCTGGCTTGGGTTAGCTATAATACTTAGCATATTCGGGACATTAGGTGATCTTATTCAGTCAAAATTCAAACGCCAGGCCGGTGTGAAAGATAGTGGCACGTTAATGCCAGGTCACGGCGGATTGTTTGATAGATTAGATAGTATTATCTTTTCGAGTCCATTTGTATACGCTTATTTATATATTCTAAATTATGTTTCATAAAGAAGGTTATAAAATTATGGCATTAGCAGCTTTACTGCTAATCGCAATAAACGTAGTATCATATTCGTTTATAAATACATACTGGGTAAAATTTGCCATTCTGGTAGCCACAGTTATATTGTTTTTACTTATCATACAGTTCTTTAGGAACCCTAAACGTAAAACCGATTTAAATGATGCTCACGTAGTAGCACCTGTAGATGGTAAAGTAGTGGTTATTGAGGAAGTTGAAGAGAAAGAATATTTTAAAGACAGGCGTTTACAGGTTTCAATTTTTATGTCACCGATAAATGTGCATGTTACCAGACATCCCATTGGCGGAATGGTAAAATATAGTAAATATCATCCTGGAAAATTTTTGGTTGCATGGCATCCAAAATCCAGCGAGGAGAATGAAAGGACTACTGTTGTGGTAGCAAACGATATTGCAGGCGAAGTTTTATACCGTCAAATTGCTGGGGCAATGGCCAAAAGAATCGTAAACTACGCTGAAGTTGACACCGAAGTGATTCAGGGAAGCGACAGTGGATTTATAAAATTTGGGTCTCGGGTGGATGTTTTTCTACCCTTAGGGACGCCAATTTCAGTTAAGCTTAATCAAAAGGTAAAAGGCGGGCTAAGTGTAATAGCCAAAATTGAAGAATAAGTAATCGTTATGCCTGGTACAACAAAGGAAAAATTTTTAGAAGCTTATAAAATGGCTAGCAATACCAATCAGAAATTTGCGCCAGATGTAATGCTTCATTTCTATGCCTATTACAAGAGAGCTACGCAATCTAACGGGTTCTACATTCCACCCACAAACGAGGGCGATCTAAGAGACGCTTTTAAAATCAACGCATTATTGCAAGTAAAAAATCTTAGCACGCAGGAAGCCCGGGAGAAATATGTTGAACTTGTAGAAGAACATATTGGCGAAGTTTCAATATAAATTCCCTCCGCCAATTTAATATCCTTTAATTTATCTTAAACTTTTTAAGCTGGCCTTAATAGCTTCTATTTTAGCTTCGGCATCAGCCTTTTTAGCTTTCTCAATAGCCACCACTTTTTCGGGAGCATTATTCACAAAACGCTCGTTAGAAAGTTTTTTATCTACAGATTTTAAGAAACCTTCATTATATTTTAATTCCTCTTGCAGCTTCTCTATTTCAGCATCCACATCTATAGAACCTGCTATTGGAATAAAATATTCGTTAGATTTTACACGGAAAGAAAGCGCACCTTCTACTTGCTTATCTACATAACTAAATGCATTAATATTTCCCATTTTTAAGATCACAGGATCAAATAATTCTGAAGCTTTTTCATTGTTCATCACCATAAGATCTATGGTATTTTTAAACGAAATATTCTTCTCTTTCCTAATTTTTCTAATTCCGGCAACAACTTCTGAAGCCAGAGCAAACTCACTGATTATATCCTCATTGAATTCTTTTAATCCAGGCCACCTGGCAACAATTAAAGCTTCTGAAGGAGTTCTTTTGGTTATTTCCTGCCAGATCTCTTCCGTCACAAAAGGCATAAAAGGGTGAAGAATCTTTAAATTATCTTCTAAGATTTCTATTACTGCTTTATATGTTTTTGCATCTATAGGCTGCCCATAAGCAGGTTTAACCATTTCAAGGAACCAGGAACAGTAATCGTCCCAAATTAGTTTATAAGTGCTCATTAAAGCATCGCTCATCCTATATTTAGAATAATGATCTTCAATTTCTATAAGCGTTTTTCTAAACCTCGATGTGTACCAATCTATCGCTATTTTAGCAGTTTCGGGCTGTTCAGCTTTTTCTGAAATTTCCCAGCCTTTTACAAGTCTGAAGGCATTCCATATTTTATTTGAAAAAGCACTCCCCTGCTTACATAAGTCTTCTTCAAACATTAAATCGTTACCGGCGGGAGAACTCAAAAGCATTCCTACCCTAACACCATCGGCGCCATATTGTTCAATAAGTCCCAGCGGATCTGGAGAGTTTCCTAAAGATTTAGACATCTTTCTGCGTTGCTTATCCCGAACAATACCGGTGAGGTACACGTTTTTAAAAGGTCGCTCTCCTCTATATTCATATCCGGCCATAATCATTCGTGCTACCCAGAAAAATAAAATTTCAGGAGCTGTCACAAGATCGTTGGTTGGATAGTAATATTTAATTTCTTCATTTTCCGGCTCAAGAATACCGTTAAAAACGCTCATTGGCCATAGCCATGAAGAAAACCAGGTATCTAACGCATCTTTATCCTGAATTAATTCCTCTGTTTTTAATTCAGGATTTCCGGTCTTTCTTCGAGCTTTTTCCAGTGCTTCTTCAGCAGTTTCGGCAACAACGAAATCTTCTTTTCCACTTCCGTAGAAATAAGCAGGAATTTGCTGTCCCCATAATAATTGACGTGAGATATTCCAGTCACGTACATTTTCCATCCAGTGTTTGTAGGTATTCAGGAATTTATCGGGTACCAAATTTATTTCATCACCAACTACAGCATCAATTGCTGGTTTGGCTAAATCTTTCATCTTTAAAAACCACTGATCGCTAAGTTTTGGTTCTATCACCGCACCGGTACGCTCACTGGTTCCTACTTTATTAATGTGCTCTTCCGTTTTAGTAAGCACACCCATTTCTTTTAATTCTTCTACAATTTCTTTTCTAGCCTGGAACCTGTCTTTACCTTCATAATGCATTCCGTGGGCGTTAAGGCTGGCATCATCATTAAGAATATCAATTACCTCAAGATTATGTTTATCTCCAAGCATTTTATCATTCTCGTCGTGAGCCGGAGTAACCTTTAAACATCCGGTTCCAAATTCTACGTCTACATATTCATCTTCAATAATTGGAATAACTCGGTTGCAAATAGGCACAATTGCTTTTTTGCCTTTTAGATGTGTAAAACGTTCATCGTTGGGATTAATACAAATTGCCGTATCTCCAAGAATTGTCTCGGGACGTGTGGTAGCTATAGTTAAAACATCATCGCTACCTTCTATTTTATAATTTAGATAATAAAGATTTCCCTGCTTTTCAATATGAATCACTTCTTCGTCAGAAAGAGTGGTTTTTGCAACCGGATCCCAATTTACCATTCGGTAACCGCGGTAGATAAGCCCTTTTTCATAAAGATCTACAAAAACCTTAATTACTGAAGCTGACATATTTTCATCCATGGTAAACTTGGTGCGATCCCAATCGCAGGAAGCTCCCAGTTTTTTTAATTGCTCCAGGATAATACCGCCGTGCTTATGAGTCCAATCCCATGCATGCTGTAAAAATTCCTCACGGCTAAGATCGTTTTTATCAATTCCTTCAGCCTTTAATTTTGCCACTACCTTAGCTTCAGTAGCAATAGAAGCATGATCTGTTCCCGGTACCCAACAGGCATTGAAGCCCTTTAATCTGGCACGCCTAACCAATACATCCTGAATGGTATTATTCAGCATATGGCCCATGTGCAAAACACCGGTTACGTTTGGGGGCGGGATCACAATAGTGTAAGGCTCACGCTCATCTACTTCAGAATGAAAATACTTGTTTTCCATCCAGTAGTTATACCATTTATCTTCTACTTTTTTTGAATCGTATTGGGAAGCAATCGCCATATTGGTCTGGTTTTTGAAAATAATGGCAAAAGTAATTATAACTTAAGGATTATAAAAGAAGTTGATTTGAATATAATTTTGAGTGTATATCATTTCAGCTTATCTTTACCTTTCGTTTAATAAAGACCAGAAATTATGAAAAAGTTTATTGCTATTGCCATGTTTGTTGTTGCCGGTATTGGCACTGCAGTGGCACAGGAAACCGCCAAAATAGAGTTTAAATCTGAAACTATTGATTATGGCGAAATAAAAAAAGGAAGTGACGGTGTTCGCGTTTTTGAATTCACCAATACTGGGAATGTTCCCTTAGTGATCGCCAATGTAACTTCAAGTTGTGGTTGTACCATCCCTAAAAAGCCTGAAGAACCTATTCAACCAGGCGAAACAGGCGAAATTGAAGTTAAGTATGACACGAAAAGAGTTGGGCCAATTAGAAAAACAGTAACTGTTTACTCTAATGCCGATGAAGCAACAAAATCACTGAAAATTAAAGGCCGTGTACTTGAAGATGAAAGTAGCCGTTAATTTTTAAGATTTAAAATATTGAAGAAGCCGTTTGAAAAGTCTTAAATAACTTAGATCCTGAAACAAGTTGAGGATGACGTTTTTAAAACATTTTAAACGGTTTTTTTATACCTTCAAATTTAGAATTTAACTTCAGGAAATCATTTCCGGTTTTATCCAATAATAACACTAAATAGCCTTAGAATCTTCTAAGATTTTCGCATTTTTGCACTTTATAAAAATCAACTCCATGCCAAGTATTTCAAACAAAGGGCGCAACATGCCCGAGTCTCCAATAAGAAAATTAGTTCCTTTTGCTGAAGCAGCCGTAAAAAAAGGAAAAAAAATATACCAGTTAAATATTGGACAACCAGATATTGAAACGCCAAAAGCAGCTTTAGATGCTGTAAAGAATAACGACATCGATGTTCTTTCTTATAGCCATTCTGCAGGTTTCGAATCTTACAGGACCAAACTGGCGAAATATTACCGCAAAAACGATATCCCTGTAGACGCACAGGACATTATTATAACTACAGGAGGATCTGAGGCTTTACTATTTGCCATGGGCAGCATTACCGATCCCGGCGATGAAGTGATTATCCCTGAGCCTTTTTATGCTAATTATAATGGTTTTGCGACCGCTTCTGGAGTTCAAATAGTTCCTATTAAAGGTTCTATAGAAGATAATTTCTCGCTTCCGGCAATTTCAGAATTTGAAAAACTAATTACCGATAAAACAAAAGCGATCTTGCTTTGTAACCCTGGAAACCCAACGGGTTATCTTTATACCCGTGAGGAAATTCAGCAACTTGCCGATTTGGCGCTTAAACACGACTTATTTATTGTTGCCGATGAAGTATATCGTGAATTTGCTTACGATGGTGTAAAACATCATTCTATTATGAGCATTCCCGGCCTGGAACAAAATGCAATAATGGTAGATTCTGTTTCTAAGCGTTACAGTATGTGTGGCGCAAGAATTGGCTGCCTGGTTTCTAAAAACATAGAGGTTATGACTGCTGCAATGAAATTTGCTCAGGCAAGATTAAGTCCGCCTACATTTGCTCAAATTGCTGCAGAAGCAGCATTAGATACCCCAGATGAATACTTTGAAGAAGTAAATAAAGAATATACCGAAAGAAGGAATCTTTTAATTGAAGGATTAGAGAGAATTCCCGGTGTAAAAGTGGCAAAACCAAAAGGTGCATTTTATTGTATCGCAGAACTACCTATTGAAAATGCCGATAAATTTGCGCAGTGGTTACTTGAAGAATTTCAGCATAACGGGGAAACTGTAATGGTAGCGCCTGCTAATGGCTTCTACTCTACGCCCAATACCGGGATGAACCAGGTTCGAATTGCATATGTTTTGAAAAAAGAAAACTTAGAAAAAGCTATAGAAATCCTTAAAATAGCTCTGGAAGAATATAATAATTAAGCTACCCAGGAGAAAGTTCGTGAGTGATTCATAGCAAATGATTAATTAAAACTATGCAGGTTGCTGAAAATTTTTCGCTAAAAGAGTACAATACCTTTGGAGTAGATGTAAAAGCCAGAAAATTTATTTCGGTGCATAGCACTGAAGAATTGTGTGACATTTTACAACAAACCTATGCTTCAGAAATATTTGTACTTGGGGGTGGCAGTAATATGTTACTCACAAAAGATATAGACAAAACAGTTATTCATATTGGCTTGAAAGGAATAGAACTTATTTCTGAAAGTCGGGATGAAGTTGTTTTAAAGGTTGGTGCCGGAGAAAACTGGCACCAATTTGTTTTATATTGTATTGAAAAAGCTTACGGCGGACTTGAAAATCTCTCCTTGATCCCTGGTAATGTAGGCACTGCCCCGGTTCAAAATATTGGCGCTTATGGCGTTGAGCTTAAAGACACTTTCGACTCTTGCGAAGCTATGCGCATTCAAACGCTGGAGATTGAAACTTTTAACCTGGAACAATGTGAATTTGATTACCGCAATTCTGTTTTTAAAAATAAACTGAAGGGAGAATATATTATTACCTCGGTAAATTTTAGACTTAGCAAAACAGACCACCAATTAAGTACTTCTTACGGAGACATCCAGGCAGAACTGGATAAAAATAAAATTAAAAAGCCTACAATAAAGAATGTTTCTGATGCCGTGGTTAGTATTCGACAAAAAAAATTACCCGATCCAAGAGAGTTAGGAAATAGTGGTAGTTTTTTTAAGAATCCTGTGATTTCCGAAACTGAATTCAAAAGATTGCAAAGGCAATTTCCCGACATGCCTTTCTACGCGTTGCACGCTAATAAGATAAAGGTTCCAGCAGGTTGGCTTATAGACCAGGCAGGCTTAAAAGGATACCGAAAGGGAGATGCAGGGGTGCACAAAAACCAAGCGCTGGTTTTAGTGAACTACGGCAATGCCACCGGTGAAGAAATATTAGCACTTTCTAATGAAATTCAGGATAAGATTTATAAAAAATACGGAGTTAAGTTGGAGCCCGAGGTTAATATTTTTTAAATACTGTAGGAAAATATTTAACTACTAACCTACAAGAAAAAATGTTTAATTGGCTTAATATTAGCAATATAATCCTCTAAATAATCATATATTTATAGAATCAATATCGGGGTGCTTAGGCTGAGATATACCCGTAAAACCTGATCTGGATAATCCCAGCGTAGGAAATGTTGAATCTAGAAAGACTTAATTGTCTTTTAAGAGAGAGTTTCATTTTCTTTAGAGAAAATGAAACTTTTTTTGTTTTAGATAGGGTATTAAAAAACCCGTTAGCGAACTAACGGGATGATTTTTAATATAAGATTAAAAGAGAATTTATGAAGCCTTCTTCATCACCACACCATTTATAAGGTGTACAATTCCATTAGAAGCCTCTATATCTGTAGCAGTAATCGTTGCTGTATTTCCATTTCCATCCTTTAGTACAATATTCTCACCATCCATCATAGCGGTAAGTTCTGCACCTTCCATAGTAGAGAATGTAGCTTCACCATCACCATCTTCTATCATTTGACTTAGATCTGATGCAGTAATTTCATCGTCTACCACGTGATATTTAAGCACTTCAGCCAATTTAGACTTATTTTCAGATTTCATTAATTCATCTAAAGTAGCTTTATCAACTTTTTCAAAAGCGCTGTTAGTTGGAGCGAAAACAGTATATGGACCCTCATCTTCGGTAAAAGTAGTAGCCAAATCTGCATTCTGCAGGGCGCTCACAAGAGTACTTAAGGAATCTGTTGCCATTGCTTTCGCGGCAATACTGTTAGATTCCATTTCCATGCGTTCTTCTTCGGCTTCCATTTCAGCTTGACGTTCAGCCTCTTCCTGTTCCATTTTCGCTTTTTCTTCTTCCTTTTTCTTAGAATCTTCACACGAGGTAAAACTGAAAGCAAAAGCAGCCAGAAGTATGAATAAAAATTTAGTTTTTAGTGGTTTAAGCTAACTAATTTATCACCTAAACTTGACATTAATAGTAGTTTGCGATTAAATTTTAGTTAAAGTGTGTAAAGCTTATGCTAATATGCGCCTGAATTTTCCAAAATGCCTTTTTATTTCTATTTTTGCAGTAGCATTAATCAACAATACGCTAGTGTTGTATTTGCTAACAAACCTCAAGCTTTAAACGAGGAGAAAACGATAGCTATGAAACTATTATTAATAACATTTATACTTTTAGGACTTGCATTTGCCGGAATCGCCATAAAAATATGGGGAAAGAAAGACGGTAAATTTGCGGGTACCTGTGCCAGTCAAAGCCCGTTTTTAAATAAGGAAGGTGAGGCCTGCAGTTTTTGCGGAAAACTGCCCGATGAAATGTCTGACTGTTCTGGAGAAAAGAAGACCACTTAAATAAATGGCAACACTTCTACTGGGGTTATTTTTCTTATTCTCTTTAATTATTCTCGCTTTTTACCTGGCTTTTTTTGCATTCGCAGGTGATAAAAGTAGAAGTTTCAGCACAACTAATCTGCCTGTTTCGGTAATTGTTTGCGCTAAAAACGAAGCCGAAAATCTTAAAAATTTCCTACCTCCTATTCTTGACCAGGACTATCCTAATTTTGAAGTAATAGTGATAAACGATGCTTCTATTGATGAAACATTAAATGTTATAAAAGACTTCCAGTCTCGAGATGCCAGGGTTAAATTGGTAGATGTTCAAAATAACGAAGCTTTTTGGGCAAATAAAAAATACGCACTCACCCTTGGGATCAGAAAAGCACGCAATCCTTATTTAATTTTCACAGATGCAGATTGCGCCCCACAAAGCCGAAATTGGATAAAATATATGGCCGCAGGGTTTGGGGAAGAAAAAAGTATTGTTTTAGGCTATGGAGGTTATTTTAAAAACAACCGCTCTTTATTAAATAAACTCATTCGTTTTGAAACCTTGCTCACAGCGATTCAATATTTTTCTTTTGCAAAATTAGGAAATCCATATATGGGGGTAGGAAGAAATCTTGCCTATACTTCTAAACAGTTTTATGATCAAAAAGGTTTTGCAAACCATTTACACCTACGCTCTGGAGACGACGACCTTTTTGTTAATGAAGGAGGCAATGAAACCAATACTTTTATTTGCCATCATCCTGAAGCCACCACTAGAAGCGTTCCTAAAACCGATTTAAAATCGTGGTTTCATCAAAAAAGAAGACACGCTTCTGCAGCTGGGTTTTACAAAACTAAAGACAAGATCTTACTCGGTTTATTTTATGCTTCCCGATTCTTTTTCTGGATTCTATTAATTATTTTACTGGCGCTTCAGTATCAATGGAAACTAGCACTGGGTGTTACAGGGCTAGTTTTACTGGTTCAAGCTATCGTTTATGCTAAGTCGGCACAAAAACTTAATGAAACCGATGTGGTTTGGTTATTTCCGTTTTTAGAAGTATTTTTAGTATTTACCCAATTTGGCATTTTTATAGCAAACAGCATTTCAAAACCCAGGCATTGGAAATAAATCAGGAATTGCTTCTTACCAAAATTATAGCTGCCAAAAATGGGAGTCAATCGGCTTTTAATTATCTACTCGATACTTTCTGGGATAGCGTTTACGGCTTTCAGCTTAAAAATACCGGTAATGCTTATGAATCTGAAGATATTACCATTCAAACATTTTCAAAGGCCTTTAAAAAGATTCACACCTTTGATGAGGATTATTCGTTTAGTACCTGGCTTATCGCTATTTCGAAGAATATTCATGTAGATATGCTTAGAAAACAAAAATCTTCCATAAGATCTCAAACTACTTCAGATCAAAGTGAAAAGGTTTATCGCATTGCAGATGAAACCCCTACTATTGAAGATAAATTAATTAGCGAACAACATTTAGCACAATTGCTAACCGATATTAAACAACTAAAGCCACATTATCAGGAAGTGATTAATCTCAGGTATTTTCAGGAGAAATCTTATAAAGAAATTGCAGAAAACCTGGACGAACCCATGAACAATGTAAAAGTAAAACTACTGAGAGCCAAGAAATTGCTTGCCCAAATTATTGAAGACCGAAAATCGGTGTAAGTTTTCACCGACTTAACAGTCTAATTTATGCAGTTCACTAGATTATTGTATCTTTGAAACCTAGATTTTTACTATGAGTACAGACACTATAAGCCCCGTAAAAGAAAAACCAAAAGCCAAACCAAAATGGCTAAGGGTAAAACTTCCAACCGGTAAAAAATACACCGAACTTCGCAGCCTGGTAGACAAATATGATTTGCATACCATCTGTACTTCGGGTAGTTGCCCAAATATGGGGGAATGCTGGAGTGAAGGTACAGCAACCTTTATGATCTTGGGGAATGTTTGTACCCGTTCCTGCGGATTTTGCGGGGTAAAAACCGGCCGCCCGGAAACAGTAGATTGGGACGAGCCTGAAAAGGTAGCGCGTTCTATTAAAATTATGGGTATTAAGCACGCCGTGGTAACCAGTGTAGACCGCGACGACCTTAAAGATATGGGATCTATTATTTGGGCAGAGACCGTAAAGGCAATTCGCCGAATGAATCCAGAAACTACTTTAGAAACACTTGTTCCGGATTTCCAGGGAAATGAGCGCAATATAGATCGTATTGTAGAAGTAATGCCAGAAGTTGTTTCTCATAATATGGAAACAGTTAGAAGGTTAACCCGCGAGGTTAGAATTCAGGCGAAATACGATCGTAGTCTTGAAGTGCTTCGCTACCTGAAGCAACAAGGCGTAAATAGAACTAAATCTGGAATTATGCTTGGCCTTGGCGAACAAGAAGATGAAGTGATCCAAACCCTGCACGATCTTAGAAGCGTAGATGTGGATGTGGTGACAATTGGTCAATACTTACAGCCTAGTAAAAAACACCTGCCGGTAAAGCAATTTATTACACCAGATCAGTTTAAGAAATATGAAGCTATTGGCCTGGATCTTGGATTTCGCCACGTAGAAAGTAGCGCACTGGTTCGTTCTTCATATAAAGCTCACAAACATATCGACTAAGTTTTTTCCTGAATTAAATGAGTAAAAGCATCAATATTGCCATAAACGGTTTTGGCCGTATTGGGCGTAGCCTTTTCAGGCTTTTAATCGAAAATAAAAGCATCAACGTAGTCGCTATTAACGACCTCGCCGATGCCAAAACTCTTGCGCATTTACTAAAATACGATAGTATTCACGGTGTTTCCCCTGCTGAAATTTCTTCAGAGGGAAATAATATTATAGTTAACGGAAATTCAATCCCGTTATTAAACGCTTCGCATCCCCGCGAAATTAACTGGAATGAGTATGATGTTGATACCGTAGTAGAATCTACCGGGAAATTTAAGACCTCAAAAGATCTTCAACACCATATTACCAATGGCGCAAAAAAAGTGATTTTATCTGTTCCGCCAGAAGATGAAGAAATAAAAATGGTAGTTTTAGGGGTGAATGGGCACATTCTGGATGGTAATGAAAAAATAATTTCAAACGCCAGCTGTACCACCAATAATGCAGCTCCAATGTTGAAGTTAATTCATGAAAATTTTACTGTAGAACAAGCATATATTACTACAATACATTCTTATACTTCAGACCAAAGTTTGCATGATAAACCTCATCGCGACCTGAGAAGAAGCCGAGCGGCCGCTCAATCCATAATTCCCACCACAACAGGAGCGGCAAAAGCCTTAACGGGAATTTTCCCAGATATTAGCGATGTTATTGGTGGCTGTGGAATTAGAGTTCCCGTTCCTAATGGCTCACTTACCGATATGACTTTGAACGTAAAAAAAGAAACGAGCATAGAAGAAATTAACGCCCTTTTTAAACAGGCTTCAGAAAATTCTTTAAAAGGCATTCTTAGCTATACCGAAGATCCTATTGTTTCTATAGACATAAATAACAACCCACATTCCTGCATTTTTGATTCGCAAATGACTTCTGTAATTAGTGGTAAATTAGTTAAAATTATTGGGTGGTATGATAATGAAATCGGTTATTCAAGTCGTCTTATCGATTTAATTTCAATGGTTAATGATAAATAACTATATTTATCTTTACTAAGCGTTTAGCTGAATTTCCCGAATGAAGAACTTTACCTTAATAATTATTTTCGCATTTTACTGCAATCTATCCTATGCAATTCAGGAAGATAGATCGGAAAAAATGGAAGTAACCGATGAGAAAATTCAGCAGTTACTTAATGACGCTGAAGTTTCGGTAAATATGCTTGATTTTGACAATGCAATTGAGCAATTAAATTCATCCTTACAACTTTCAAAATCAATTAACGATAAGCATTTTATAGCCTTATCAAGCAGCATCCTGGCAAAGCTTTATTATTTAAAACACGATTACGATAAAGCGATTACCGAATTAAACAGGGCCATCTCGGTACAACGAGAAATTAATGATGAAAAAGGTTTAGCCTATAGTTATGTAAATTTCGCCAAGATATTCATCGCGAAAAAAGATAGAAGAAGGGCCGACCGTTATCTTAATCTTGCAGAAGAACTATATTCTAAACTGGATAACGAGGAATACCTTGGTATCGTTGCTCTAAACCGTGCTATTATAATTATAAACACTCAAGATGAAGTTAGCCCAGCTTTGCGTCAATTAGAAAAAGCAAAGGTTCAACTAGCCGACTCTGAGAATCTTTACGAGGTTTCCCGGCTCTACTTTTACTCGGCCAGAGCTTATATGAAGATAGAAAATTATGAGTTAGCAGAAGAAAACTCAAAAAAAGTTCTTGAGATAGCTCGTGCCCAAAATTTTGGAGGTATGATTATGAGTGCCGATAAAATGCTTAGTAGAATATATGAGGCAACCGGCGACTATAAAACTTCTTTAGCATACCTTCAAAGAAGCTATGCACGTAGTGATTCTATAATCGCGATGAACAAAGAAATGCTAGCTGAACAAGCTAGTGCAAAATATGGTGTAGATGCTTTACAGAGTAGCTTAAACGAATTAAGTTTGCAAAATGCAGAACAGGAGCGAAATCTTAAAGTAAACAAACTCACCACAATCCTTAGTGTGGCACTAATTACCATTTTATCTCTTCTAACGCTTTCTCTTTACAAAAACAATAATTTAAGGGCTCGTGCTAATGAATTACTACAGAAGAAAAACACTGAATTAACCAAGGCTAAAGAGAATGCTGAAAAGGCTTCTCTAGCCAAAGCGCAATTCCTCTCTACAATTACTCACGAGTTAAGAACTCCTTTATATGCGGTAACAGGTCTCACACATTTATTATTGGAAGAAAGCCCAACCGAAAATCAAAAAGAACATCTTAATTCACTTAAATTTTCAGGAGAATATTTACTTTCTCTCATTAATAACATCCTGGATTTAAATAAACTTGAAGCCAATAAAGTAGAGATCATGGAAGCCTCTTTTGATCTCAGAAAACGAATTTCAGATGTACTCGTTGCTCTAAAAAATTCAGCTGACGAAAAAAATATTAAAATTCACTTTAATTTTGACGATTCTATTCCCAAAGAATTAAAAGGCGATCCTCTTAAAATCTCCCAGATTCTTATCAACTTAATTGGAAATTCCATAAAATTCACTGAAGACGGGGACATCTGGATAAATGTTTCTAAAAATAGCAGAGAAGGTAACTCCGTTTTATTAGATTTTGAAATCAAAGACAATGGTGAAGGTATTACCAAAGAAAAACAAAAAGCCATTTTTGAAAACTTCACTCAGGGTTCCACACAAATAAACCGCAAGTTTGGAGGTACAGGGCTGGGCCTTTCCATCGTCAAAAACTTACTTAGTTTGTTGGGCAGTGAAATTATTCTAGAAAGTGAATTGGGTAAAGGATCTACATTCGCTTTTCAGTTAAGATTTGAAGCAAAAGAGACGGAAAATAAACTTAACAACAGTCCACAAAAAGAACCCCTACCGGTTGAAGATAAATTAGAAGGAAAAAACATTCTTATAGTTGAGGATAATAAGATAAACCAAATGATTACCAGAAAGATCCTTGAAAAAAATGGAGCATTGTGTGAAGTTGCCGATAATGGCACAATCGCTATAGAAAAAACAAAGGAAAAGGAGTATGACTTAATTCTAATGGATATTCACATGCCCGGAATAAGCGGTATTGAAGCCACAAAAGAAATTAGAACATTTAATGAGGAGATTCCAATTATTGCCCTTACCGCAGTTACCTTAGATGAAAACCTGGATGAATTTTTCCTTAATGGTTTTAGTGAAATTATTCCCAAGCCATATAAAACGGAAGAATTTTTCCTAAAAATTAACAGGCAATTAGCACTTAAAGAAAGCACTGTTTAGGGATTTGGCATACGCTTTGTAAATCCTAAGCTAATTGAATTATATATAGAAAAAACATATATAGTTTGAATTAGCCAAAATAAAAATGAGGTGAAAATCACCTCATTTTTTATGCACGTATTTTAAGATCTCCTGCTTGAAATCAGCTTCATTTTTTAAAAACGCAGTGGTAACAGGAAGATAATATAATTGGTCATCCTTAAAGTTTTTCTCAAGTCTTACGTAATCTTTTTCGGTGGTTAAAAGCAGTGGCTCCTTTTTTAAATCGGCTATTTCAGATTCAGTAAAATTATGATGATCTTTAAAGCTAAGATGCTTAAAACCAAAGGTCTTTTCTTCCAAATAGCTTACTAGTGGTTTGGGGTTGGCGATGCCAGTAACCAGGGTAAATTTTTTATTCTTTAAACTACTTAATTTAACTTTCTTTCCTTCAGAAATTATTTCTTCAGCATAATCAATAAAACTAAAATAAAGCTTTTGATAATTATGTAACCTAAGTTTACGTCTAATTACTTCCATTTCAGGCTTTGTTAGTTTTGGCGGACATTTAGTGACAACTATTATTTGAGCCCTGTCGGCTCCAGATGTTGGCTCACGTAAATTTCCCGTGGGAAGCATAAAATCGTTGATATATAGATCTCCATAAGCTGTCAGTAAAATATTGAGCCCCGCCCTAACTTTTCTATGCTGAAAAGCATCATCAAGCAAAATAATTTCGGGTTTTTCCTGCTTGAGCATTTCAATTCCGTGTTGTCTATTAACATCTACGGCAATTATCGCCTGTTTAAACTTTCGCTTAAATTGTAGTGGTTCATCTCCAACCTCCTTTGCAGTTTCATTTCCGCTTAGACGAATATACCCCGTACTACTACGCTTATACCCCCTACTTAATGTAGCTACTTTAAAATCTGCCAATAAAAACTTTAATAGAAATTCAATCATTGGCGATTTCCCCGTGCCCCCGGCATTGAGGTTTCCCACGCATATTATTGGAATATTATAAGCTTTAGATTTCAATACCCTGGCGTTATAAAGTAAATTCCTGCTCCAGGTAACTAAACCATACAATAAAGCAAAAGGAACAAGCATTTTTCTTAAAATCTTCATACAGGGCGACCTATAATAATTATATTTGAAGTTGGGCTTAATTAAAATTACCACGAAATTAATAAAAAGCAACCTGCTAAGATTATAAAAACCGAAAAACAAAATGCTTGTAAACGAAGTTATTGATATTATTGAAGAATTCGCTCCCCCGGCTTACGCTGAAGATTTTGATAATATAGGTCTTCTAGTTGGTGACAGGAATTCAACTGTTACGGGAGCACTTATTACTTTAGATACCCTGGAAACTGTGGTAGATGAAGCTATTGAGAAAAAATGTAACCTTATTATTAGTTTCCATCCTATTATCTTTTCAGGTTTAAAAAAACTAACCGGAAAAGACTACGTAGAAAAAACAGTAATAAAAGCTATTAAAAACGATATTGCTATTTATGCAATTCACACCGCCTTAGACAATCAATATAAAGGAGTAAATGATATGATTTGCGAAAAGATAGGTCTTAAAAACAGGCAAATCTTAATTCCGCGAAAAGACAGCATAAAAAAACTCACTACATTCGTACCTAATTTACAGGCCGATAGTGTGAGAAAAGCCCTCTTTGCTGCGGGTGCCGGTAGCATTGGAAATTATGATAACTGTAGTTTTAACCTAAAGGGAGAAGGTAGTTTTAAGCCCAATTCAGAAGCAAATCCTGTAGTTGGGAAACTAGGAGAAGTTCACCTGGAAAAGGAAACTCAAATAGGACTTACTTACCCTTCCCATTTAGAGAAAAAAGTGCTTCAGGCACTTTTTAATTCCCATCCATACGAAGAAGTAGCTTACGAAGTGAGACCTTTAGAAAACAAAAACCAGCATTTAGGAATGGGTATGGTTGGAGAATTAAGTGACGTAGAAGATGAAAAAAGCTTTTTAAAACGTATAAAAACGATCTTTAAATGTGGGTGTATTAGGCATTCTGAATTTCGTGGGAAACCCATAAAAAAAGTAGCAGTATTGGGCGGTAGCGGAAGTTTTGCCATTGGTAATGCGAAAGCCGCCGGAGCCGATATCTACCTCACTGCAGACCTAAAATACCACGACTTTTATAAAGCCAATAATAACTTTGTCTTAGCTGATATTGGACATTATGAAAGTGAGCAGTACACAAAAGAATTATTACATTCTTATCTTACAAAAAAAATTAGTAATTTTGCACTTATTTTAACAGAGACAAATACCAATCCTATCAAGTATATATAACTATGGCAAAAAAGACCGATGTAACTGTAGAAGACAAGTTAAGAGCGTTGTACGACCTTCAACTGGTTGATTCCAGAATTGACGAAATAAGGAACGTACGGGGTGAGCTTCCCCTGGAAGTAGAAGATTTGGAGGATGAAGTAGCCGGCTTAAGCAAACGTTTGGATAAAATGGATGCCGATATTGAAGTAATTGAAAACGATATTAAGAGCAAGAAAAATCTTATTGATGAGTCTAAAACGACCATGAAGAAGTATGCTGAACAGCAAAAAAATGTTCGAAACAATCGTGAATTTAATGCACTTACCAAAGAGGTAGAATTCCAGGAATTGGAGATAGAACTTGCCGAAAAGCATATTAAAGAGTATCGCGCTCAAATTGAGCAGAAAAAAGAAGTTATAGAGCAAACAAAAGAACGTCTTGAAGAAAGGAAAAAACACCTGGAACACAAAAAAGGCGAACTTAATGAAATCCTTGCTGAAACCGAGAAAGAAGAACAGGCTCTTATCAAGAAATCTTCAGAATATGAGAAAAATATCGAAGAACGTCTTGTTATTGCGTATAGAAGAATTAGAAGTAACGTTAAAAACGGACTTGCAATTGTACCCGTAGAACGTGGCGCTTCAGGAGGTTCTTACTTTACTATTCCACCACAGGTAATTATGGAAATTGCTGGTAGAAAAAAGATCATTACCGATGAGCACAGCGGTAGAATCCTTGTTGACGAAGAACTGGCTAAAGAAGAGCAGGAAAAAATGCAAAATCTTTTCGCTAAGGTATAATTAGTGAATTCTTGAATACATCAAAAACCGTCTAAAAATGATTTTTAGACGGTTTTTTATTTTAAGCTATTTCAAAGAAAAGCCATTTTATTTAGGTAATTTTCTTTCTCCAATAACTAAATCTCAAGAAAATTAGTCGTGACATTCCAAAGCACAAGCTTCAATTTGAGTAAACCAGCCTTTCCCGTTAGTTAAAGCTACGGTAGGTACTCCATTTGTATTTGAACAAACCTGGGATGCAGCTCTGCATTGTCTTACGCTCTCTTGCTGAGAAAGTTCTATCATAGCTCCAATTACGTTAGAAGGTTCTTCTAACATAGGATCTCCATGCCATTTGTTTGAAGATGTATTAGCTTTGCCAGGCTTATATAATACTGAAGAAAGCGTCTGGCCTGTACTAAATTCGAGGTCAAATTTAAAAAAGCCACTTTTTAATTCTTCAAAATTTGAAAATACTAAATACTCTTCTGTTTCGGGGTTAGTAATGGTTAGACCTTCAATAGCATGCTTATCGGTTTCAGAAAACTGATAGGATAATTCGTTTAAAAACTTAAAATGGAAATCCCTATCATTTTCTAAGAATTTCGCAGTTTCACCGGTTTTCTTAAAAACATAGGTAGCCGATTCAACTTTAAGAACACCATCATTCTCTAACGCAAGCTCCTGCTCAAGTTCTGATGCGTTTACTAAAGCTTCCTCTGATTCTGAACTGCAAGATTGAAGCATAAGGCCTAAAAAAAGCGCACTTGTAAGTAATTTTATTTTATTTTTCATTTCGATTTGGTTGATTTACGTACCTATTTTTCGATTTCAGGTAAACTAATTTGTTTTCGGTTACTATCTTGTTTAATGTCGTTTTTCACTTCCACATATCCGACTTAGGAGGGTGAGTCCTTCTATCACCTCGTTATTATTAAGCATTAAAGTATAAATATAATTTTTTGTTAATTTAAATAATAATCTCAAATAAAAGATGATGATATTCAAAAAATTGCTTTTCACTTAAAATTCAAATTTTATAAATCTTTTTAATTAAAAAATTTTAGAAAATATTCATTAACAAGCTTTTCACATTATTAATTTAATTTAGGCCTACCTTTATTCCTCCTAATCAATCCTTATAAATATGAAATTTTATGCAAGTCTACTTTGCCTGATTTTAGTTTTGGCTTCCTGTAAAAACGAAGACAAAAAGCAGGATGAGAAAACCAACAATGAAACTGAACAGAACGAAAATCAGAAGACTTCAAGAGTTAATACAAAGAAAAATAATTCTGAAATTGATTATAACGAAAATGAAGAGAGTTCAATAGATTCACCAGATAAAAAATCAAATAATAGTTCAGGATCGTCAAAAGCAGCTGTTTCAGGAGAAACCTATGTGAAAATTGATGAAAAAGATGCTAATTGTAATTGCTATTGCCTGGAACTTAATATGAATAATAATACAGAGTTATGTCTTTCTGAAGATGAAATATACATCACTGCCAGGTATTCTAAATCTGGGAATAATATCAATATGTATTATGCAAACCCATCATCCAAAAATACAAATGAAGAGCTTCCCTGGGAAGATTTTGATACCAATACACCAATAGCTGTATTAAGCCCGACCGATAACGGAAATTTGGAATTAGATTGGAAAGGCTTCTCCATAAATGGAGAGCTTGCTGTAGATTACGCCATTTATGGCAAAAAAACGCTTGAAGGAACCTATAAAAAACAATAATTGCATGAAACGATTTTTTTTACCAACTTTTATATTCTTACTTATTTCCTGCGGAAATAACGCCCAGCAAAAAACCGTGACTAAACCTGAAATCGCTAATGCCGATCCCGTTGAAGTACCGGCAGAAAACGGTTTTGAAAAAGCCTATTTTGCCAGTGGATGCTTTTGGTGCGTAGAAGCCATTTACGAAAGTGTAAAAGGTGTACAGGAATCTATTTCTGGCTATGCAGGAGGGCATACAAAAAACCCCACTTATGAATCCAGTAACACCGGAAAAACAGGCCACGCTGAAGCCGTAGAAATAATCTACGATCCAGAAATAGTTAGTTTTGAAACCCTTGTAGAAGTTTATTATGGCTCACAAAATGCCACCCAGGTTAATGGCCAGGGCCCAGATATTGGTTCGCAATATCGTTCTATAATATTTTACCAAAACGAAAAGCAAAAAGAAGTAATTAACAAGGTGAAAAGCGAAGTAGCCAAAAATTATGAAAAACCGCTCGCTGCGGAAATTCTGCCTTTTCAAAAATTTTGGGTAGCCGAAGGTTATCATCAAAATTATGAAAGAAATAACCCAAACAACCCTTATATCCAAAACGTTTCTATTCCCAGACTAAATCGCTTTAAAGAAAAGTTCCCGGAACTTCTTAAAGAAGAGTCCCACTAATTTTCACAAATTCAATCTGAATAAGTATTCTATAATTGACATATTCGGCTTTATTTAATAAGGCCGAATATGTATTTTTACAGCGGAATTTATTCTTATAAAGGTGGAAATGATTGAAGGAAAGTCAACCATTCTCCTCTTATTTGAAAGCGGATATAAAATCCCTAATATAATAAACTACCTCGGAGCAAGCTCAGAAGGCATTCGTAGAAATAATATTTTTAATTTCGAGGCAAGCCTCATGGCATTAAATCTCGATTATCGAGTAAAACAATAAATACAATGAGCATAACTATAGAAAATATTCTCTTAATTGGCTCTCTTTTGTTGTTTATAAGTATTCTTGCCGGAAAAACTTCATACCGTTTTGGAGTACCTACTTTGGTACTTTTTCTTACTGTAGGTATTCTTTCAGGCTCTGAAGGAATTGGCGGTATTTATTTTAACGATCCTCAACTCGCTCAATTTATAGGAATTGTCGCGCTTAATTTTATTTTATTTTCCGGGGGCCTGGACACCAGCTGGAAAACCATAAAACCGGTGATGTGGCAGGGAATTTCCCTTTCCATTCTTGGCGTCCTGTTCACAGCAGTAAGCGTGGGGGTTTTTGTATGGTATATTACAGATTTCACAATTTATGAAGGCTTATTACTTGGCGCTATTGTGTCTTCTACAGATGCAGCGGCGGTTTTTTCTATTTTGCGATCTAAAAACCTTGCATTAAAATCAAATTTAAGGCCCACCCTCGAGCTGGAAAGTGGTAGTAACGACCCTATGGCCTACTTTCTTACTATTGCCTTTTTAGGCCTGGTAGTAAATCAGGATAAAAGTATTTACAGCATAATCCCCTTATTTTTTCAGCAAATTCTAATTGGTGCTGCGCTTGGATTTATCTTCGGAAAATTAAGCCGACTTGTAATTAATAGAATAAAATTAGATTTTGAAGGATTATATCCCGTACTGGCAATCGCACTAATGTTTATTGTTTTTTCTGCAACAGATGCTATGGGAGGAAATGGATTTTTAGCTGTTTACCTTAGTGGAGTTTATCTTGGTAACCACGATATTATTCACAAGAAAACTATCATGCGCATGTTTGATGGGCTAGCCTGGTTAATGCAAATTGTATTATTCCTTACCCTGGGCTTGCTTGTCTATCCGTCGCATATAGTTCCGGTAATTGGAGTTGGTATATTTATTTCTGTATTTCTTATTTTTATCGCAAGACCCTTAGGCGTTTTTTTAAGTTTAAGTTTCTTTAAAATGAAAATGCGTCGGCGTTGGTACGTTTCCTGGGTTGGACTTCGTGGTGCCGTTCCTATTGTTTTTGCTACCTATCCCCTACTCGCCGGTATTGAAAAGGCAGATATGATTTTCAATATCGTATTTTTTGTTTCTCTAACATCGGTGCTTATTCAGGGTACCACATTATCTGTAGTAGCAAAATGGCTACACGTAGCTTTGCCGATGAAAGCAAAACAGAAATCACCGGTGGATGCTTTTATGGCCGATGGAGCTAAATCTTTCTTAAGGGAAATCAATATTCCAGAGCATAATCATTCTGTAGGAAAAAGAATTGTTGAACTTCATTTTCCCAAAAAAGCTATTATTGCTATGATTTCACGAGACGATCAATTCATTACTCCTAATGGCAATACTGTAATTGAAGCCAATGATATGCTGGTCGTTTTAACCGAAGATCACAATACGATGGAGGGTGTATACGAATCTCTTAATATAGCGCCGGAATTAGAAGAAATATCAGACTGAAAAAATAGGTTTTTTATCCAATAATTTTAAGATCATATTTTCAACTTCGGCAGAATCCCATTTTTTCTCAATTTCCTGAATTTCCATTACCTCATCCATAATTTTTCGCTGATAATCTCCAATTGCCAAAGCTTCAGCATAAGGCTTATCTGAAAACGTAACCCTCGAGTAAAGAGGCACCCAGGTTTCAGGATGTTTATTAGAGAACCAATTCTCTATTTTCTTCCTTAGTAAAAAATCAGGATCGGCAGTTTTACTGCTCATTTCTACAAAATTGCGGTAACTAAGTTCGGCGATAGCATCAGCATTTGGTTTCCGGGCTTTTTGATATTCCTCAAAAATTCGTTCCCAATCGTCTCCGTGCTTTTTCATTTTCTGACTTAAAACCAAAATATCTTCAAAACCGGCATTCATTCCCTGACCATAAAATGGCACAATAGCATGCGCTGAATCCCCAACCAAAGTAACTTTTTCCCAATAAGACCAGGGAAAACATTTAATGGTTACCATGCTACTGGTTGGGTTTCTAAAGAAATCCCGCTTTAGGTTTTCAATCTCGTGGTTTATATCGGGAAAATGCTTTTCAAAAAATGCGGTTGCCTGAGTCTCTGTCTTTATACTTTCAAAAGAATTTTCCCCTTCAAAAGGCATAAATAAGGTGCAGGTAAAACTGCCGTCTAAATTTGGCATTGCAATAAGCATAAATTCTCCTCGCGGCCAAATATGAAAAGAGGCGTTATCCAGCTTATGGCTGCCATCTTCATTAGGAGCAATACTCAATTCTTTATAACCCACATCAATAAAATCTTGTGAGTAATTAAATCGGCTTTGTCTTTGCATTTTATGCCGAACACGGGAAAAAGCACCATCTGCTCCAAAAATAAGGTCAAATTGATATTCTTTCCACTCCCCTTTTTCACTTTCGCCGGTATATAATTTGGCTTCAGCCATATCAATATCCCAAACTTTTTCTTCAAATCTAAACTTAGCGCCGGCATCTTCTGCCAGGGTGATCATTTTTCGATTTAAAACTCCGCGGGAAATAGAATAAATTGCTTCCTCTTCCTTTCCGTATTTTTGGAAATAAAGCGGTTTATCATTTACGTGCATCGCCCTTTTATCTAAAGGTAGTGCCAGTTTTTTTATCTCTTTCTCAATGCCTACCGCCCTTAAAGATTTCCAGCCACGATTAGACATGGCCAGGTTTATGGAACGGCCAGAAAATTCAACTTTTCTTACATCTTTTCTCCGATCAAAAACCTCAACCTCATGTCCTGCTTTTCGAAGATATATAGCGAGTAAAGATCCAACCAATCCTGAGCCTACAATGGCGATTTTCTTTGGTGTTTGCATAAAGGGATTACCGTTCATTCTCTAAAAAAGATAAAGTTAACTTTTAGAAAATGTATTTTAAGTTACGAAAATACTTATTTCTACTGACTTTAGCCATTCTTACCGGGCTTAAGGAAAACCTATTTACCATTTAATTAACAGCCTTTGCGAATTGCTTACTTTAAATTTATTATTAAAACAACTTAAATTATGGATGAGAATCAAGAGCTCTTAAAATCGGTAACTATTGGTGATTTGGAGTTAAAAAACCGGGTGATTATGGCACCGATGACGCGTAATCGCGCTGATAATAAAGAAAATACTCCAACTGAATTACATGCTGAATATTATGCGCAACGTTCCAGTGCCGGACTTATAATTTCTGAAGGTTCACAAATTTCTGAAGCTGCGGTAGGTTATATTAATACCCCAGGAATCCATACCGAAAATCAGGTTCAAGGCTGGCAAAAAGTTACCACTGCAGTTCACGAAAATGACGGTAAAATTTTTTTACAATTATGGCATTGTGGTCGCATCTCTCATCCTAAATTTCACTCAGGGGAGAAACCTCTGGCTCCAAGTGCTGTAAACCCCAATACCCAGGCTTACACACCAGATGGTTTTGAGGATACAGTAGAACCACAGGCTATGAGTCTTGCTGATATTAAGCAAACAGTGCTCGATTTTAAACACGCTGCCGAAAATGCTAAGAATGCAGGTTTTGACGGGGTTGAGATACATTCATCTAATGGCTATCTTATTCATCAATTTTTCAATAAAAAAGCCAATGTTAGAACCGATGATTATGGTGGAAGTATCCCAAACCGAGCACGTTTCTTTTTTGATGTATTGGAAGCAGTAAGTGAGGTATGGCCCGAAAACAGGATTGGCATAAGATTAAATCCTTCTCTAAATGATGCCTTTGGAATAAAGGCCACAGAAGAAACCATTCCTACTTTTGATTATGTAGTAGAAAAATTAAATGCTTATGATCTTTCTTATTTACACCTATCGGAGCCATTTACAGATATAAGTAAAATTGATTATCTACAACCAAACATCGCAAAACACTACCGCCCTATTTATAAAGGGAAGCTAATAATAAATGCAGGATTTGATCAGGAGTCTGGGAATAAAGTTATTGCGGAAGGCAATGCAGATATGGTTTCCTTTGCGAAATTATTTATTTCTAATCCAGATCTTCCCGAACGTTTTGCATTGAATGCACCTATTGCCGAATGGGATGAGGACACGTTCTACACCCCGGGTGCTAAAGGATATACCGATTATTCAAAATATGAACCAGCGAAGTCGGAATCCTGAAATTCATAATTTTAGATTAAAAGTCCTTAAAACAGGGTTAATTGAAATAGCGCTTTTGTAGGAATAAAGTAAATTTATTCATAAACAAAAAAACAGAAAAAATGGACGAGTCGAAAATTGAACAAATGAGGTCTACATTAAATAAACTGGAAGACATTAAAAATAGCCAGGAAAGCATTATTGATAAAATAAATCACGTGATTACCGATCTATTTGAGCATCCAGACAAAGAACTGGAAAAAGCTATGAATGATGCGCACCAAAAATCTTCTGATAATGTTGATGCGGTACGTGAAGCTATGGAAGAATATGAAATGAGAATCAATAAACTGGAAAATCAGGGCTAATCAATTTATAAAGAAAAGCTAAGGCTTAAGGTCTTAAGGTGACTAAAACATAAATTTGTCAAAGAAGGAATTTATCTTCAGCCAGACAATTTTAGTTTTAGTCACCTTTTTTTATTTAATTCTATGGAACATATTACTTCAGCAGCAATCTCAGAAATGGAAAAAATTTTCCGTTTAAATCTTATTAATAGTGTTACTGGTTATAAATCGGCTAACTTAATCGCCACAAAATCGGCAGAAAAAGGTGCCAACGTTGCGGTTTTTAGCTCGGTTACCCATTTAGGGAGTAATCCTGCCCTTCTTGGTTTTATAACCCGGCCTACCAAAGATGTTCCCAGAAACACCTATAAGAATATTAAAGAGAATAATTATTTTACGGTGAATCATATTCAAAAGGATATGATTGAAAGCGCGCATCAAACCGCAGCAAAATATGGCGAGGAGATTTCCGAATTTCAAAAAACAGGCTTGGAAGAAGAATATCTTGATAACTTTTTTGCGCCTTATGTAAAACAATCTACTGTAAAACTGGGTTGTAAATTTGTAAATGAATATTACATCAAAGAAAACGATACGGTGATGGTAATTGGGGCTATTGAACATATTTATTTTGATGAAAGTATACAAACTCCAGATGGATGGTTGCGATTGGATGATGCAGAAACTGTCGCTATAAACGGATTAGATGGTTATTCACTTCCCACATTACTGGACAGGTTTCATTACGCCAGACCTGGACAGGAAATAAAATCGTTTTTTAAAAAAGAAGATTAATTGATGAAAACGGTAAAGAAATCTAATTTGCCGGAAAAAATATGTCCTGTTTGCCAAAAGCCCTTTAAGTGGCGCAAGAAATGGGAAAAGAATTGGCCAACAGTAATTTATTGTAGTGAAAAATGCAGAAGAAATAAATAATGAATACAGGGTTAGTTTGGTTTCAAAACAATTTACGCAGTAAAGATAATTTACCATTATCTCAAGCCTTCAAAGAACATGAACAGGTAATTGCCATTTATTTTTTTGATCCCCGGCAATTTAAAGTTACCGAATTTGGCTTTAGAAAGACCGGTAAATTTCGTGCTAAATTCTTACTTGAAACCATTGCTGAACTAAAAGAAAATCTCGCTGAATTAAATATTCCGCTATTCATTTACCACGATACACCGGAAAGAAAACTTCCAAAATTTCTTCAGGAAAATAACATTTCAAGCATTTATCTTCAGAAAGAATGGACCAGTGAGGAACAAAATTTACTGGAGAATGTAAAAAAGGAAATTCCAGAAAATATTCAGTTTAATTCTTACTACGATCAGTTTTTATTTCATCCAGAAGATATTCCATATCCGAGTTACCACGAAGTTCCAAAAGTTTTTACAGAATTTAGAAAAAAGTGCGAAGCCAAAGTTGTAATTAGAAACTGCACGCCAGCTCCGGAAGCTTTAAAACAAAAAAACTTCGATTTAAAAAACGAAACTAAAATTCCTGGACTAAAAGAACTGGGATTTGAAGATTTTACGCAAGATGAAAGAACCGCTTTTCCTTTTAAAGGTGGAGAAGATCAGGCGCAAAAAAGAATTCAGCAATATTTTTGGGAAACTAAAAAGCTTGCTGAATACAAAAAAACTCGCAACGGATTAATTGGTAAAAGTTATAGTTCAAAGCTTTCAGCCTGGCTGGCTAATGGGAGTATTTCAGCAAAACAAGTTTATTGGGAAGTCAAAAATTTTGAAAAAGAGATCACTAAAAATGAAGACACCTATTGGCTAATTTTTGAATTAATCTGGCGGGATTATTTTAAATTCATTTCTTTAAAACACGGTGATAAAATATTTAAAATTGGTGGGATTTTAGAAAAAAACCTTGAATGGAATATTAGTAAAAAAGCGCTGGAGCAGTGGATTTCTGGTGAAACTAAAGAGCCCTTTGTTAATGCTAATATGAAAGAAATTGCCGCTACCGGGTTTATGAGTAATCGGGGACGCCAAAATGTGGGAAGTTACTGGGCCAAAGAATTAAAACAGGATTGGCGGGTTGGAGCCGCATATTTTGAAAGTTTGCTAATAGATTACGATGTGCATAGTAACTGGGGAAACTGGATGTATAACAGCGGTGTTGGGAACGACCCGCGAGATAGAAAATTCAATATAAAACGCCAGGCTGAACGCTACGATCCAGACCAAAAATTCCAGGAATTATGGCTGAAAGATTAAGAACCTTGAGATTGATCCTGGGAGACCAGCTTAATCACCATCACAAGTGGTTTAAGGAAGAACAGGATAATATAAGCTACGTATTTATGGAAAT
Organism: Salegentibacter sp. Hel_I_6; assembly: GCF_000745315.1. Taxonomy (NCBI): domain Bacteria; kingdom Pseudomonadati; phylum Bacteroidota; class Flavobacteriia; order Flavobacteriales; family Flavobacteriaceae; genus Salegentibacter; species Salegentibacter sp. Hel_I_6. Next base: position 650,707 of record NZ_JQNQ01000001.1, read on the forward strand.
GCGTCAGGAAACCGACTATGTAATGCATCACATTCAAAAAGTAGTTGGTTTTTTTAGCGCGATGCGCAATTTTGCCAAACATTTAATAGAGCGTGAACACGAAGTGATTTATCTTAAGATAAACGATAAAAAAAACGAACAAACCTTACCCGAAAATCTGAAACAGTTAATTTCAGAGTATAAAATTGAAAAGTTTGAATATCAACTTCCCGATGAATTTCGCCTTGATCTTCAACTAAAAGATTTTTGCAAAGAATTATCTATAGAAACTGAGGCTTACGATACAGAGCATTTTCTTACTTCCAGAGAAGACCTTAGCAATTTTTATAAAGGAAAAAAGCAAATGACCATGGAATATTTTTACCGCGATATGCGTAAAAAATATGATGTCCTAATGGTGAATACAAAAGATCCAGAAGGTGGAAAATGGAATTTTGATAAATCTAATCGTAAAAAATGGACCGGTAAACCGGAAATTCCCCACGAACGGGGATTTAGAAAAGACGTTTCAAAATTACTCGAGGAAATAGATGAAGCTGGTATTAAAACTTTTGGAAATATTGAGGCCGAAAAATTCAACTGGTCAACCAGCCGGGAGGATTCGCTTTCGGTTTTAAATTATTTCTGTAAGAATCTACTTGTTCATTTTGGTGATTTTCAGGATGCTCTACATACAGAAGAGGCCTACTTATTTCATTCCAGATTGTCTTTTGCGCTCAACACAAAGATGTTGCATCCAAAAGAGGTAATAGATTCCGTAATTAGTCATTGGAGGGAAAACAAAGATGAAATAGACATTTCCCAGGTAGAAGGTTTTGTTCGCCAAATATTAGGTTGGCGAGAATATATGCGCGGAATTTACTGGAAAGAAATGCCCGGTTATAAACAAAGCAACAAACTGGATAATCAAAACCAATTACCCGATTTCTACTGGACCGCTAATACAAAAATGAACTGCCTGAAGCATAGTATTCAGCAAAGCCTGGATAATGCTTATGCGCATCACATTCAGCGTTTAATGATTACGGGAAATTATGCGCTGCTCACCCAAACTCACCCAGATGAAGTTGATGCCTGGTATCTTGGTATCTATATAGACGCTATTGAATGGGTAGAAATCACCAATACCCGTGGAATGAGTCAATTTGCCGATGGTGGTATTGTCGCTACCAAACCTTATGTTTCTAGTGGTTCGTACATTAATAGAATGAGCAACTATTGTAAAGGTTGTCATTATGATGTAAAGAAAAAGACTGGTGAGAATGCCTGTCCGTTTAATAGTTTATACTGGAATTTTTTAGATGACAAACGGGAGTTTTTTCAAAATAACCGAAGAATGTCTATGATGCTCAATATGCTAGAAAAGAGGCCTCAGGATGAATTAGTCAAGATTAAAGAACGTGCTAATACCATAATTCAGAATCCTCAAAATTTTTAACATTCGAGTTAAACACTAGTTAAAACCTATTATTCCAAATCACTTATTCTATAAATTCGTCTAGTAAAAAGGGAAATTCTCCCTGATAAAGTTTAGAAGACTGTAAAACAATTTGTTAGTTCTTTAGACTTTAGTAAAACAGGAATTTATTTATTAACTTGTATAAACAATTAACCAAAGTAGCTTTGCTACTAAAAACCAACCAGTATGAGAGATTTAGTATGGCTTATTGTAGTATTATTAGTAATAGGATGGCTTATTGGCTATTTTGCATTCCCAGATTTAGGAAGCATTATCCACATTTTAATTGTAGTAGCTGTAATCCTAATTTTGTATAAATTATTAACCGGACGTCGTCTGTAATTAATAATTTAAGCGAATCTTCTAAACCCTTTGAATTTCTCAAAGGGTTTTTTATTTTCATAAAGTTTTACCTTCGAATTAAAAATATACACTATGTGGAATCTCAATAACAAATTTGCATTAATAACCGGTGGCACTAAAGGAATTGGAAAAGCTACTGCTCTTGAATTTTTAGAACTGGGAGCAGAAGTTCTTTTCACTTCAAGAACCCAGGAGGATATAGAATCGTTGCTAAATGAACTAGAAAAGTCTGGAAAAAAAGTTCACGGTCTCGTTGCCGATACAGCGGTTGCTAAAGACCGACAAAAAATCCATGATTTTATTAAAAATCAATGGGGAAAACTGGACGTTCTGGTAAATAATGCCGGGATAAATATCAGAAAAAAAGCGAATGATTATTCTGAAGAAGAGTTTAGAAAAGTCCTGGAAATTAATCTTACTTCACCTTTTGAGCTAAGCCGAAAACTACACTCCCTTCTTTCAAAAAGTAAAAATTCAAAAATTATAAATATAGCTTCTTCGGCTGCGATGCAGGATGTTGGTACCGGCACCCCCTATGCGATGTCTAAAGCAGGTTTACTTCAGCAAACTAGAAGTCTTGCTGTAGAATGGGCAAAAGATGGAATCCGCGTTAATTCGGTTTCTCCCTGGTTTACAGTTACACCACTTACCAAAGGGCTTTTAAGTGAAAGCGATAGAATGGATCCCATTATTAAAAGAACACCTTTAAAACGCGTTGCTGAAGCTAGTGAAATGGCTTCTATAATTGCTTTCCTGGCGATGGATAAATCTTCCTATATTACCGGGCAGAATATTGTGGCCGATGGTGGAATGAGCATTACTGCGATATAGAGAGAGTTTTTGTATCTTTAAAGAAAACCAAAAGAATGAAAAAACTACTACTTTTTACTTTTCTATTTTCAGTATTAATTAGCTGCAAAAATAACGAAACCAAAATCGGAGAAAAAGTTGAGACTGAAGACGCTAAAAGCATAGAGCAACAAATTGCGGAAGCACACGGCTTAAATAACTTTGATGAAGTTGAAGAAATCCAGTTTACCTTTAATGTAAAGGTTCAAGATTCAGTAAGAACCAGCCGCTCGTGGACCTGGAAACCACAAACCGATGAAATTAGACTTACCGAAGGCGATATTAGTCGAAACTACACAAAAACAGATAGTATTGCTGAAAGTGATAAAGATATAGACCAGAAATTTATCAATGATTCCTACTGGTTGCTATTTCCTTACCAAATGGTTTGGAGCGATGCTAAAATTTCAGAAGAAAAAACCGGCACTGCCCCAATTAGTAAGGAAGAAATGAATTATCTGGAGGTTTCTTATAAAGATGAAGGCGGATACACTCCAGGGGATACTTATGTGGTTTATTATGATGACGATCTTTTACTTAAAGAATGGATCTATAAATCGGCAGATGGCAATCGTGAAATGCCAACCACCTGGGAAGATTTTGAAGATTTTCAAGGACTAAAAATTGCCAGATCCCATAAATCTCCCGACGGAAGTTTTGAATTGTTCTTTAGTGATATTGAGGTAAAATAATTTTAAAATCAGTCGTTAGGCTTTAGTCCTTAGACCTTAGAACCATAGAACCATAGAAAACTACTGTCTAGAAACTGAGGCCTATCGCCTATTTTAAAACCCATTGATAATTTTACTGGCTCCTTCTGCAGGCTCCCAATCAGAATTTGGCTCAAAATAACTCCATAATAAAGCTGAAATTTTTCGCTGCAATTCCCAGGCTTCATTATTATCATCCCACGAATCGTCTTCAATATTTTTGGTCGCGATGTAGCACACATAATCCCCGGAAGCTGCGTTAACCATAAAAAGTTCAGATCGGGATTTATTGACCATTCCCTGTTTTGCAGCAGCCTGCACATAAGGTGGTATTTGAGACAGCGCATATTCCTGGTAAAAAGAGTTTCCTAACAATCTATACATTTCATCACTGGCTGCGGCACTTATTAATTCACGTTTTCTTATTTTCTCTAAAATAATTGCCATTTCTCGCGGTGTGGTTTGTCCCCAACCGTATTTCTCCCAGTCCTTTTCACGGCCCTCGGTTCGGGAATTTACCCGGGTGTGTTCCAGATCAAGTTCAGCTAATAGTTCATTGATTGCTTCTCCTCCACCGGCCAATTCCTGGTTCCAGAGCGAGGTAACATTATCGCTATAACTTATCATCAAAGCCACCAGCGTTCTAACATCGGTTTTGGCGCTGTCTTTATAGAATTGCATCAAGCCTGAACCACCATAAATACGATCTTCAGAATAAACCAGCGTATCATTATATTTTAACTCTCCTTTGTCAATTTTATCAAAAATCTTCAGCAAAATGGGTACTTTAACGATACTCGCCGTTGGGAAAATAGTATCAGCATTTATGGCCGCCTCTTTCCCGGTTTTGAGATTTTTTACATAAACCCCAACATCACCATTAAAAGTTTGAGTTAGCTGCTCCAATTTCTGTTGAAGCTCGATATCGGTTTCCACATCTTGCGCAAGATTTATAGAAATGCAAAAGAGCCCGATAAAAATACTAAGTCCAATTTTTTTCATTTTATTTAGTTTATAATGACAATTTTCAAACTTTTACAATCTATAATCTCTTCTCTTTTTTCTCTCTTCTTAATTCTCTATTCAAGAATACCTTTCTTAAGAATCTGTCCAAATTGATACATATCTTCAAAGGAACAGTAAAACGGTGCTGGAGCAAGTCGAATTACATTAGGCTCACGCCAGTCGGTAATCACACCGTTCTTCATTAAATAATTAAATAATTCCCGGCCTTCTCCGTGTAAAAATACTGAAAGCTGTGTCCCGCGCTCTTCCTGATTCTGCGGAGTAATAATTTCAAAAGTGCTATCAACCTCCTTATCAATTTCGTGTAAAACAAACTCCAGGTAAGCAACAATCTTATTCCGTTTCTCTATCAATGCCGGCATTCCAACCTCCTCAAACATTTCCAGCGAAGCTAAATAAGGCGCAAGGGCTAAAATTGGGGCGTTAGAGATTTGCCATGCATCAGCTCCACTCTCGGGTTGAAATTCGGGCTCCATTAAAAATCGTCGTTCTTTATTGTGTCCCCACCAGCCTTCAAAACGAGGAATATCTTTTTGATTGTGATATTTCTCATTAATAAAACATCCGGAAGCATTCCCGGGGCCGCTGTTCATATATTTATAACTGCACCAGGCAGCAAAATCCACCTTCCATTCGCTAAGTTTAAGCTCAATATTTCCAGCGGCGTGGGCTAGATCCCAACCTACAAAAGCGCCAACTTCGTGACCTGCTTTCGTGATTTTTTCCATTTCTAAAACCTGTCCGGTATAATAATTAACACCCCCAATTAGTACCAAAGCAACCTCATCACCTACTTCTTTAATCTTTGCAACAACATCTTCGGTTATAAAATTATTTTCACCTTCCCGCCTTTTAATTTGAACTATGGCGTCATCTGGATCGTATCCATGAAACCGAACCTGGCTCGAAATCATATACTGGTCGCTGGGAAAAGCTTTTTCTTCACAAATAATTTTATAGCGCTTTCCTTCTGGTCTATAAAAAGAAACCATAAGTAAATGAAGGTTTACGGTTAGTGTATTCATTACCGTAACCTCAGCGGGTTTAGCGCCAACAACTTTAGCCAGTTTTTCTGAAAAACGCTCGTGATAATCCCACCAGGGTTTTTCAGCCTGAAAATGACCCTCTACGGCAAGATTCGCCCAATCGGTCATTATTTCGTCTACATATTTTTTAGCTGATTTTGGTTGAAGGCCTAGTGAATTTCCGGTGAAATAAATTACATTTTTTCCTTCGTGCTGCGGAAAAATAAATTGATCTCTGTAAGTTGATAATTTATCTTCGGCATCGAGTTTTCTGGCAAATTCCAGGGTATTTTTAAACTGCATGTGTGGCTGTATTTTAAATCCTGAAGATTCTAAATACTAACTTTTGAGTAAACCTCCTTGTAGTATTTAAATCTCCATTATTGAGTAAAAATACAATTTAAAAAATAGTTATAAGCTATTCTAAAAGCTTGGTTTTGCTGGAAAAGAGGAATATTAATTCAAGCTTCGGAAAGAATAATTTCTCTAAATTTGAATAAAAATAAAAGCCAATGCATTTTCTACCTGAAGCGATAGATGACTATATTTTAGAACATTCAGCTAAAGAACCAGAATTTTTAGCAAAACTTAACCGGGAAACCAATCATAAAGTATTGCAACCTCGAATGTTGAGCGGAAATTACCAGGGAAGAATCCTGAGTATTATTTCTAAGTTAATCGCTCCAAAAAGTATTTTGGAAATTGGCACTTACACTGGCTACTCGGCTTTATGCCTGGCGGAAGGTTTACCAAAAGATGGTATGCTGCATACCATAGATATCAATGAAGAATTACACGATTTTCAGCAAAAATATTTTCAGGCTTCAGAATTCAAAAATAAGATTAGGCAATATATTGGAGACGCGAGAGAGATAATTCCAAAGATAGATTCAAAACTCGATCTGGTATTTATTGATGCCGACAAACCTAATTATCCTGCTTATTTTGAATTGATCATTGATAAAATGAATAGTGGCGGACTTATATTATCTGATAATGTATTATGGAGCGGAAAAGTTGTTGAGACGTTAAAGGCAGAAGATGAGTCTACAAGGGCACTATTAGAATACAACAAAATGCTGGCAGAAGACGAGCGTCTGGAAACTGTTATTTTGCCTATTCGAGACGGATTAACTTTAAGCAGGGTTATATAAAGCGTTTTCCTGAACGTTGATAAAACAGAAAGAAGATAATGGCAAAAATAATTCCAACTGCCGCGCCAACCAATACATCACCGGGATAGTGAACACCCACATAAATTCTACTTAACATAAATAACAGCGGCCAGATAAGCACCACCCAAATCCAGGGGTATTTATCTTTCATTGAAAGTATAAAAAATAAGGCCGCAGCGGCAGAAACGGCAGAGTGCCCAGAGAAAAAACTATAGTTATCCGGGGTTTGTAGAATCCTAATAATATCGGCAATTTCAGGTTGGTTATTCGGCCTTAGTCTTAAAAAAAAGTTTTTAGTAAGATTGGTGAAACCATAGGTAGAAAGAGCCGTGGCAAGAATAAATAGACTAGTAAATAGTGCTTTTTTCCAATGGAAAGCTATAAAATAAAGAATGAAGAAAGTAATATAAAGTGGGATCCAGTTTTGTATAGTAGTTACCGTGATCCAGAAATTGTCGTAAGATTCAATTCCCAGTCCGTTAAGGTAAACAAACAGCTCACGGTCCCATTGTTTTAGCTGCTCTAACATAAAAAGTAATTAAAATCTACGTTTTACTGAGCCGGTAATTTCATCAATATCCTCCTTCACTTTATCAATTTCACCTTTAACATCCTTAGATATATCGGTGTTTATGCCTTGTTTGTCGGCACTTTTCTGAATTTCGGTCTTGATATCATTAGAGGCATTGCGAAGCATTTTCATGCCTTTTCCCATTCCACGGGCGATATCTGGAATCTTATCGGCACCAAAGACCATTACCAGAATAAATAAGATAAAGGCAATTTCGGCACCACTAATAAAAAGGGGTATGATGTTCATAGCAAAACAAATATAGCCACAAATTTAAGCATAAAAAAAACCGACTCGTTAAAGTCGGCTTAATTTATTTTAGTTTCCGAGACTTTCTTTAAATTCTTCGAACTTACTGGTAGTTTCTTCTTTTGGCCAGGTATTATTGCTTACATCTATATCTGCTGTTTCCAGGTTTGGATCTACAACCATTTTGGTGATCTCCTTATTGGTAGCAATGGTTTTACTAGCCACCTCATCATTCATTCTCCAAAGCTGAACAGGATACCTTTTCATTTCGGTAGAACCATCTGCATAAGTGAATTCTACGATTAAAGGCATTGGAATACCTCCCGGCTTTTCAAAAGTGACCTGATAGAAATATTTTGGATCTTTTAGTTTTGCTCTTTCCTCTTCTGAGAAATTATCCATAACATATTCTTTTAGAGTAGGCGAATTCTCTAAAGCAGATTTTCCTTTTAAGTTTTCATCAAATTCTTCGCTTTCTTCTTCCACAACGTAAACTGCCTCTACCTCTTCAGGATCTGCGCCATAACGTTCCAAAAATTCTTTTCCTTCTTTGGTCGCGTTATCGGTAATGTAGAGTTTTTTAACTTCTTTAATTCCCATATCTACATTCTCTGTAGTATAGAACCAACCCCTCCAAAACCAATCTAGATCTACCGCTGATGCATCTTCCATTGTTCTAAAGAAATCTTCTGGTGTTGGGTGTTTAAACATCCAACGCTGTGCAAAAGTTTTGTAGGCGTGATCAAAAAGTTCTTTTCCCATTACCGTTTCACGCAAGATATTAAGCGCAGTTGCGGGCTTTCCGTAAGCATTATTTCCTAACTGGTAAACGTTTTCAGGATTAGACATGATTGGCGCAATATATTTTTGATTTCCTCTCATATAAGGAACAATCTTCGCCGGAATTCCCCTTCTTGAAGGATAGACCTCCTCGGGAGCAATAGCTTCCGGATATTCTTTGCCAAACTCCTGCTCTGCCAAAAATTGACTAAAGGTGTTTAAACCTTCGTCCATCCATCCCCATTGGCGCTCATCTGTATTTACGATCATTGGGAAGAAATTGTGCCCAATTTCGTGAATAATCACACTTATCATCCCAAATTTCACTCGATCTGAATACGTTCCATCTTCATCGGGACGGCCATAATTCCAGCAAATCATAGGGTATTCCATACCCTGGTTCCTGGCGTGAACAGATACTGCTTTTGGATAAGGATATTGAAATGTTTGTTTAGAATAAGATTTTAAAGTACTGGCCACGGCTTTTGTAGACCATTCTTCCCAAAGCGGATTCCCTTCCTTAGGATATAGCGAAATTGCCATTACATCTTTCCCCTGGACATCGGTAGCCATCATATCAAGAATAAATTTTCTTGAAGTAGAGAATCCAAAATCCCTAACCATTTCGGCTTTATATTTCCAGGTTTTAGTTTTGTTGGAAAAAGATTTTTCAGCTTCTTCTGCTTCTGCCTGGGTTCTAACTATTACGGGTTTATCATAGGATTTTTTCGCCTGTTCGTAGCGGCTCATCATTTCTTTAGTGTAAACTTCTTTGCGGTTTTGAAGTTCCCCGGTAGCTTCCATTATATGATCTGCAGGTACAGTGATATTCACTTCATAGTCCCCAAAAGGAAGGGCAAACTCACCACTACCCCAAAATTGCATATTTTGCCATCCTTCAACATCATTATAAACTGCCATTCTAGGAAAGAATTGCGCTATTACGTAAGTGTTATTTCCATCTTTAGGAAAATACTCATAACCGCTACGTGCTCTATCTGTTATATGGTTATTTATATTATACCACCACTTCATATCAAACTCAAAAGATTCTCCGGGAGCCAAAGGTTCTTCCAAATCTATTCTCAACATCGTTTGATTGATAGTATAATTTAATTTCTTTCCATTATGTTTTAGATCAACAATATTAAAACCGCCATCAAAATTTTCTTTCATGTGCTGTTCTACAAAACGTTCTGGTGTGGCTACAGGGCTCATGCCACTTGGATTTCGCTCTAAAGCAGGTGCATCCTTCTTTCTTACATTCTGGTCTAATTGCACCCACAAATATTCTAATTCATCTGGAGAATTATTATAATAAGTAACTTCAGCTTCCCCATCTAAACGGGTATTTTTATCGTCTAATACGATGTCCATTTTATAATCGGCCTGATTTTGATAATAGGCTTCACCGGGTGCGCCGGCACCCGTACGATATTGATTTGGAGTGGCGAAGTATTGATAAAGTTGTCTAAACTTATTATTATTTTCGTGACCCTCTTGCTTTGGCTGCTGTTCTTGGGTTTCTGAATCCTGTGCCTGAGCACCACCTATAAAAAGCATCACTAAAAAGAAACTTATGTATTGTAAATTTTTCATCAATTGAGGTTTGATTTAAAGATTGCTAAAAATAGCTAATTTTTGTAGGTTTTATTTAAAATTTAAGGAAAAGAAAGGTTTTCAGTTTCTTGCTGGCGCATTAGCAATAGACTCTTGGTCTTACCATTCACTTTCACATGCACCACGTTTTTCTGATCGTCAAAAAGATCGGTTAAAATACCATTGGTGACTTCTATATTGTTAAATGAACTTACATTTTCTACTTCAATGTAAAGTATGAGCTGGTCGGCGTCATATTCTTTTCCTAAATAATTTAGTTGAAGTTCTATTCCATTTGTATTCAACCTTAATTTTTGCGCCAGGTATTTCGTAATATTCTCTAGAACCGGTCCTTCTTCATCTCCTTCTGAAAGTTGAAGATCCTCACTATAACGTTCATTTAAAACATTCTGAAAATCGTCTATAAAAACGCGGGTAATAATTTGCAAACTTTGTTTCTCATTATTGTATTCAATCTCGGTAACACTCAAATAAAATTCGTGATCCCCAGATTTAAATGCAGAAAGCAAAAAGAAGCTTGCAAGGATTAGGCTAATTTTTTTCATCGATTTTTTTCTATGCAGGAGCAAATATTAATCCAAAGCGCTAGAGGCTTTAAATTCTAATGCTTTGGATTTAAAAAACTCGTATAATTCCAGCGGATCATCTAGCAAAATTTCCAAATCATAATTTTCAGCACAATAATAAGCAAAATTCATTATTTCGTTTTGGGGTATTTTAAAGTCTTCGGTGAAAGTTTCTTCAGAAATTAAATAAACTGCTTTTTCAACGTTTACTTTGAATTCATATTTTTCCCTCCTTTTCTTTAGCAGTGCCGTCCTGCCGCTAATCCCGTTTATAATTGGGTCTAAAGGCATAGTACCGGTTAATATACCCAAAACGCTAAGCCTACTTCCACCAGGACCTGTCGTAGCTGTATATAATTGTCTTTCTACCTGTGATGGTGGAGGTTTTCTGCGCATTGGTGCATTTAAATCGAATTTATTAAAGATTTTGATCCCTGAAATATCATTTGCTAAATTTCCAGATAATTTATGAAGTTTCACTTCGTCTAATTCTGTAAGATCTTCTGAGAGTTTAATCTTAAAATTGATTTCTTCAAGTACTTTTTCATCTACAATCAAAGTTTTGTTTTTATATTGAACCGAGGAAAACAAAAGAGAATCTCCTGGGTTTACTTCTACTGAAAAATAACCAGAAAGTTCACTCACACTTCCTTTTTTGCTGGTAACATTGATAATATGAATAGAGGACTTAAGTGGCTCTTCAGTAAGAATTTGACCGGTTAAGATCTTCTTTTCTTGAGAAAAAATCGAACCGCTTATTAGAAAAATTGCTAATAGTAAAAATTTAATTTTTAAAAAATTCATTATATTCCACTATCGTTTTCTTGAGAAAATTTAATAAAATCAAGGGATCGTTCTGATTAACCAATTCTTCAAAATTCGATTTTAGGCTACAATAGTAGAGAAAATCAAAAATTTTATTTTCTTTTAGAAAAAGAGTTTCTGTAAAAAATTCAACAGGTATTTGGTCCTTTGCTTTATTAACTAATTTCTTAAGTTTATTATTCTCTATCGCCTTTTTCAGCAGTTTATTTTCACCTGAAATAGCCCCGTAAATCATTCCTACAGGATTACTATTTAAAGCTGAAAATTTTCGCTCTTCAATACTTAGCGGTTTTCTATCTGAGAAAGTATATCCTAAAGCAGAAGGATCATAAGTTTTAATCTCATTAATATCCTTAGATAAATTACCGGATAAATTATGCAAACGCACTTCCTCAAGTTCATTTATATCTGGCAGCAAAATTACTTCTACTATACCTTCCTCATAAATATTATTGCTAATCTGTATTTCTTTTTTCTCAAATTGTATCGAAGAAAATAGCAGAAGGTCACCGGGCTGCACTTCTACTGAAAAATAACCAGAAAGTTCACTAAGTGTGCCTTTTTCCCGGGTAATATTTATAATATGTATTGGAGAAATAAGCGATTCTTCAGTAGTAATTTGACCAGTCAAAATCTTTTTCTCTTGCGAAAATATAGAACCGGTGATTAGAAAAACCGCAAATAGAAGTATAATTTTAACCTTCGATAAACTCATTATATTCCATTATCGTTTCTTTCAGGAGCTCAATTAGAATTAATGGATCGTTTTGATTAATTAATTCTTTAAAATTTGGCTTTTTGGAGCAGTAATAAAGAAAATCCATTATTTTATTTTCTTCTAAGTGAAGTTCTTCTGTATAAAATTCATTTGCAACAAGGTTCTTGGCTTTATAAACCAACGTGGTTAACTTATTATTTTCAATAGCTTTTTCGTACATTTTTTTTTGCCCAGAAATGATTCCGTAAAGTGCTCCTACGGGATCATCAGGCCTTGTAAGTGCAAACAGTTTTCGCTCTTCAACAGTTAAAGGTTCTTTATCGGAAAGGGCGAAACCTATTATTCGAGCATCCCAGGTTTTTATACCATCAATATCTTTCGCCAGATCGCCACTTAATTGATGTAGTTTTACCTCATCTAACTCAGTAAGATCCTTGTTCATTTCAATTTCTAAATATCCCTCTGCTATAATTTCTGAAGTAACTTTTATTTCTTTTTTCTGAAATTGTACCGAAGAGAATAATAGCAAATCACCTTCACTAACTTCTACAGCAAATTCCCCAGATTTTTCTGTCACTGTGCCTTTTTCGGCTGAAATATTTATGATATGAATGGGAGCCTCAATAGAATCGGCCTTAATTTTTCCTTTTAAGATGTTGCTTTCCTGAGCAAATAAATTGGTTGAAATTAGGAAAAGAAAAATAAGGAAAAAGCTATTTCTCATCTAATCTTCAATAAGTTTTAGATATGCTTTACTCTTTCTTTCTAAATAAACAACTAAATCTAAAGAGCGATTATCCTGGAGTAGTTGTTCCTGAAAACCATCATCAAAAATATAGGTCAGGAAATTCATGATGTGCTTAGAATCGATTTTAAGATGATTGTTGAAGAAATAATCGTCAAATTTACTTCGAACTCTTCGAACAAATTCAAGCTGGTTAGCTTTCGGATTTTCAATCTTTTTTCCGCCTATATTTCCAAAATTCCTATTCCCTGTAATTAAACTTCCTATAGATTTGAAATTTAGACCGTTTTTCATTGTTCTTCCTGCCTGGGTATTATCAAAAGCGGCGTTTGGTGTACCTCGCGGTGGAATATAATTAATTGGTGGGGGAGCAATATTCAAAACCGGCGTATCAAAAACTTTAATACCAGCGATGTCTTCTTCCAAATCCCCGCTAAAATTATGAACCCTAACCTGCTCCAGTTCTGTTAACGCGGGCAGTAACTTGATGCTTAGGGTTTTTTCACCAAGCATTTGGCGTGTTATCTTGATTTCTCTACGCTGAAATTGTACCGAAGAAATTAATAAAATATCATTTTCTGCCACTGCTAATTTAAAATTCCCGTTTTTATCACTTACGCTACCTTTTTCCTGGGTTAAGTTGATGATATGTATGGGAGCTTGAATACTATCAGCTTCAATTTTACCTGAGATTTCTCGATTCTGGGCGCTTGCAATTAAGCCAAATAAAAATAATAGGACAGATAAGTAGTACTTCATCAATTATTTTCGGTTAAGTCAAATTTATTCGATAATCGAGATTTAAATGCTTTCAGGTTTTACTCAAAATTATTTTTTAATTACCCTCGTAAATTTGTATTAAGATAGTTTACTCCTGGAAACTCTTGTATTCTTCACTTTTCTCAATTAAAAACTCAATTAGATTTAATTCGCTGCCTTCTGCAAGCAAATCATCATCTAAACCATGATCGGTAACGTAATAAATGAAGTCATTTATTCTATCCCTTTCAATATCTAGATAAGCCCTAAAAAAATCATCATCGTATAAATCCCGTAATTTCTCATCTAATTCTTGTTTTGTAAACGGATTATTTTTAACCTCGGCGCCAACCAGTAATTTGAAAATATTTACAAAGTTCAGTCCGTTCACTAACCTGGTTTCACTTGCAGCTAAGGCATCATTCCTGCCTGCTCCCATTAGAGCATCGGGTTGTCTTCGCACTTCCATGTCTTTTAAATCGGCTGCAGAATATCTGGGCACATCGGGATCTTTAACAGTAATCCTGGCTACATCTACTCTTATATCTCCAGAAAGCTCGTTATCTGACAGAAGCACTTCAGGCAATTCAGTCACCGTTTCCGTCAAAAATACATTCATCTCTCCAGTATTTATCACTCCTTCTTCTACCACCACCCGGAACTCCTCAAACTGTATGGCAGAAAATACAATAGTATCATTAAGTCTTACCTGCAATTTAAATTCTCCATTAGGATTTGCAATAGTTCCTCGAGCAGTATTCTGATTAAAAATTGTTAACCCTTCAGGAGAATCTTCTTCAGGAACAATAATTTTACCATTTACCAACATTCTTTCTGTTTCCTGGGCAAATAAAATTCCGCTGAATAGAATAAAAGCAATGAATAGTTTCTTCTTTAACATATTAGTAGTTTTCTTTTAATTAAAGTAACAATTCTTAGGGCTTTTATTTAGTAAAGCAGCTTGTAAACTTTTGTTAAAACCCCTAATTGCAGTAATTTTAATGCAATTAATATTATACTCGTATTAGAAAAATAGAAATAGAGATGAGCAAAGCATTATTGGCAAGTACTTCAACTTTACACGGAGAAGAGTATTTAGAATATCTAATACCGCACTTAAAAACTTTTTTTAAGGAAGCTGAGGAAATCATATTTATCCCTTTCGCCCGTCCTGGCGGAATTTCGCATGATAATTACACTAAAAAGGCTGCTGATGCCTTCCAAAAAGCCGACTTAAAGCTGCGTGGAATTCACGAATTTGATAATATGGAAGAAGCCATAACTTCAGCTAAGGGAATTTTTACCGGCGGCGGTAATACTTTTTTACTGGTTTCAGAATTATATAGAAATAAACTGATGCAAGCCCTAAGGGAAAGTATTCAAAATGGCGCGGCATATATGGGAACAAGCGCAGGAACCAATATTGCCGGGCTAACTATGCAAACCACGAACGATATGCCAATTGTGTATCCGCCGAGTTTTAAAACCCTTGGGATTGTTCCCTTTAATATTAATCCTCATTATTTAGATCCCGACACTAATTCTACCCACAAAGGTGAAACCCGGGAAACGCGTATTAAAGAATTTCATACCATTAATACCCAACCGGTAGTAGGCTTAAGGGAAGGCAGCTGGTTGTTGGTTTTAGATAATAAAATTGAGTTAAAAGGTAAGTTAAGCGCTCGCATTTTCAAGACAGAAAAATTACCTTTCGAGATAGAAACTAATAGTGATCTAAGCGAACTAAATTAACATATGGACTACCAAAAGATATTAAATACAATTAATGACGAATTGAGTTACCGGGATGTAACAGGAAAAGTAGCTTCTTATATTCCTGAACTTGCTAAAGTAGATCCAAGAAAATTTGGAATGCATGTTTATTGCGGCGATCGTCAACATTTTAATTTTGGAGATAGTGAAGAACTTTTTTCTATTCAAAGTATCTCTAAAGTTTTTAGCCTTTCTATGGCAATGAGAATTATGGGAGAAGATCTTTGGGATCGCGTAGACGTGGAGCCCTCTGGTGATCCCTTTAATTCATTAAGTCAGTTAGAATATGAAAGTGGAATTCCACGGAATCCTTTTATAAATGCCGGCGCCCTGGTTATTTCAGATATCCTGGTAGACCAGCTAGAAGATCCTAAACAGGAATTACTGAATTTTGTAAGACAAATTACAGAGGATAATAGTATAAATTTTGATCCAAAAATCGCGGCTTCAGAACGTTCTACCGGTTATAGAAATGTTGCTTTGGTAAATTATATGAAAGCTCTGGGAAACATTAAATGCGAAGTAGAACCTATTGTAGATTTCTATTTTCATCTATGCTCCCTTGCCATGAGCTGCAAACAATTATCGCAAGCGTTTATGATTTTCGCGAACAAAGGAAAAATATTAAGTACTGACGAAGAAATCTTGACTCCTACTACTGTAAAAAGGATAAATTCTCTAATGCAAACCTGTGGCTTTTATGATGAAGCCGGGGAATTTAGCTTTGAAGTAGGACTACCAGGAAAAAGTGGAGTTGGTGGTGGTATTGTAGCCATTCATCCAGATCAATATTCTGTGGCAGTTTGGAGTCCTATTTTAAATGAAAAAGGAAATTCTGAATTAGGAATGAAAGCTTTAGAAAGGCTTACAACGTTAACCGGTCTTTCTGTTTTTTAAATAACGAAACTCCAGGAAACATTTATAAATAGTCTGAAGAAAAATGCTAAAAAAGTAAAGCTCAGAAAGAATAGCTAACAGAACTTCTTTTTAAACCCACGAAATGAAAAATAAAAAAAATGCTTCCTGCCAACGCAGAAAGCATTTTTTTATAATTGAACACTGTAATAATTCTTAAAGCGCAGCTACGTGCTTTACAAGTTGCGATTTTAAGTTCGCAGCTTTATTGTCGTGTATAATGTTTTTCTTCGCCAATTTATCTACCATAGAGATAACAGAAGGCAATAGAGCTTCAGCTTCTTTCTTCTCAGACTCCTTCAACTTCTTAATTGCGTTTCTGGTAGTTTTATGCTGGTAGCGGTTTCTAAGACGTTTGGTCTCATTGCTACGAATCCTCTTCAATGCTGACTTGTGATTTGCCATTACAAAATTGCTTTAATTATTTTTTAAAAGTAGTCCGTAGGGGAATCGAACCCCTGTTACCAGGATGAAAACCTGGCGTCCTAACCCCTAGACGAACGGACCATTAATTATTATTTCAAATGCCTTTTCAGGACTTTAAAAACACAACATTAAACTCTGTGTTTTGTTGTAGTCCGTAGGGGAATCGAACCCCTGTTACCAGGATGAAAACCTGGCGTCCTAACCCCTAGACGAACGGACCATTTTTTGTTTCAATGCGGATGCAAAAATACAACTATTTTTGAATGCCGCAAGAGTTCCACAAAAAAATTTAAAAAATTAATATGCCTTTGCAAAAAGTACTCTTTGCACAGAAGGTTTACCAGTAAGCACACAGCTTCCCGCCTCTTTATCGGAATTAAATGGTATACAGCGAATTGTGGCTTTGGTAAGCCCTTTAATCTTGTTTTCTGTCTCCGTAGTTCCATCCCAATGTGCCGAAATAAATCCGCCTTTATTTTTTAAAACTTTTTTAAATTCATCAAAAGAATCTACTTCTGTAATATGCTCGTTTCTAAAATTATTAGCTTTTTCAAACAAAGCTTCCTGAATTTCTACCATTAGATGCTTCACCTTCTCCACTACTTCAGTTTGGTTTACAAACTCTTTAGTGAGTGTATCTCTTCTGGCTAGCTCTACGCTTCCTTTTTCTAAATCTTTTGGGCCAATAGCTAATCTAATTGGTACACCTTGCAATTCATACTGCGCAAACTTCCATCCAGGCTTTTGCGTATCTCTATCATCATACTTAACCGAGATACCGGCTTCTTTAAGATCATCAGCAAGATTGTTTGCTACTTTAGAGATTTCTTCTAATTGTTCTTCTCCTTTATATATAGGAACAATCACAACTTGTGTAGGCGCTAAGTTTGGAGGAAGCACAAGGCCGTTATCATCGCTATGCGTCATTATTAGGGCTCCCATTAAACGGGTAGAAACACCCCAGGAAGTCGCCCAAACGTTTTCTAATTTCCCTTCCTTAGAAGTGAATTTTACATCAAAAGCTTTTGCGAAATTTTGACCTAAAAAGTGAGAAGTCCCTGCCTGTAAAGCTTTCCCGTCCTGCATCATCGCTTCAATACAATAAGTTTCTACAGCACCTGCAAAGCGTTCAGCTTCTGTTTTACTCCCTTTTATAACCGGCATTGCCATAAATTTTTCGGCAAATTCAGCATAAATATTATTCATTAATTCGGTTTCTTCGAGTGCTTCCTGTTTGGTAGCGTGTGCAGTATGGCCTTCCTGCCAAAGGAACTCTGATGTTCTTAAAAACAAACGGGTTCGCATTTCCCAACGCACCACATTAGCCCATTGATTTATTTTAATAGGAAGATCTCTATACGATTGGATCCAGTTCTTGTAGGTATTCCAAATTATTGCTTCAGAAGTTGGCCTAACCACCAGTTCTTCCTCTAATTTAGCATCAGGATCTACGATTAGTTTAGATTTATCGTTGGGATCTGTCTTTAACCTGTAATGAGTAACTACCGCACATTCTTTGGCAAAACCTTCAGCATTTTTCTCTTCGGCTTCAAAAAGATGTTTGGGTACAAAAAGTGGGAAATAAGCGTTTTGATGTCCCGTTTCCTTGAACATCTTATCTAACTGGGCCTGCATTTTTTCCCAGATGGCAAATCCGTAAGGTTTAATCACCATACAGCCCCTCACTGCAGAATTTTCAGCTAAATCGGCTTTTACCACCAATTCGTTATACCATTTTGAATAATCTTCGCTTCTCTTGGTTAAGTTTTTACTCATTTTCTTTATTTGGCATAAATCTTGTGAATTTGTTAAACACAATGTAAATGCAAGTTTAGTTAGCGCAAAACTAACTATTTTTGTAATGTTCAACAATAAAATACCAAGCTAATGATACGCAATTACCACTTTACAAAAAAAGCAATTCTTTTAGTGGCACCTATGTTTTTGCTGTTGTTAGCATCTTGTGGTTCTTACCAGTATTCTGGTTATGAAGATGGAATCTATGGTGATTCGGATAGAAGACAATCAACTTCTGATGAACCAACCCAATATGCTAATAATCAGGATCAGGGTAACTCTTACTATAAGAACCTTTTTTCAGAAAAATCACAATTTTACGGTCAAATGGCCGACGAGATCGTTTTTACCGATGTAGAATCTTATTCTTCTGCTAATGGAAGTGAAGACGAAATATATTATGAAGATCAGCAAACTTATAATAGTGGTCGCGCTCCCTGGGGCGAAGATCCAGATCAATACACCGTAAATATCTATAATACCGGTTTTCATGGTGGTTTCGGTAATCCATGGATGTGGAACCGCTTTGGCTATGGATTTGGTTATGGCGGCCTTTGGGGTAATCCCTTTTTCGATCCATTTTACGGTCCCGGTTTTTGGGGTGGCGGATTTGGCCCGTGGGGCGGTGGATTTGGCCCTTGGGGCGGAGGATTTGCTGGTGCCTGGGGCGGTGGATTCGGCCCATGGGGTGGCGGTTTTGGCTTTGGCCCTGGATGGGGTTGGGGTAACCGTTTTGGCTTCGGATTTGGTTACGGAGGATTCCGCAATCCATACTGGGGCGGAGGATTTGTGAATAATCCATTTTATGGTGCAGGTAACAATTATAGAGATGTAGCATATAATAGTGGAAGAAGAGCCAGTTATTCAGATTATGGCACCAGTAGAAGAGACAATGTTTCCAGTTTAAGAGATAACGAATCTTCTTACTCAAGAAGCATTAGAGCCATTAGGAGTAATCAAAACTCAAATAGATCTAGAAGTTATACCAGGAGTAACGATAATAATTCTAATGTATATTCTCGCTCCAATAGAAGAAGTGAGCCTGCAAGGATCAATACATCATCTACCAGGAGAAATTCAACTATAAATAGATCCAATAGAAGCTCAAGGTCTAATTCTACTTATAATAGATCTTCAAATAGTTCTTCAAGAAGTAGCGGATCTGTTCGAAGTAGCTCTGGAAGTTCAAGAAGTTCAGGAACCAGAAGTTCAGGTGGAGGTCGCTCATCATCTTCCAGAGGTGGTGGAAGAGGATAATAACTGTCTATTTTAAGATTTGAAAAAGAAGATTAAAAATTAACCTTACAGTTTTAAGCTGTAAGGTTTTTTCTGAAACCATTGATTATATTTTGATTCAGGATTCAAAAAACAAACCCCTCATCAAGGGATCAAAAAAAAAAGCTTATGAAGAATATTTTTTTAATTCTGGGCACCTTTTTAATAGTAGGAAGCGTCCAATCCCAAAACATTACCGACGCATATCGTTATAGTTCTGAAGAATTAAATGGAACCGCCAGATTTAGAGCTATGAGTGGTGCATTTGGTGCATTAGGTGGAGATTTATCTGCTATTACCATAAACCCTGCTAGTTCTGCGGTTTTTCTAAATTCTTTTGGAACCATGACCTTAGACCATAGCGATAGCAACAAACAGGTTAACTATTTTGGAACAACAACTTCTAACGAAAACTCCGATTTAAATTTTAATCAGGCAGGCGGCGTACTTGTTTTTGACACCCGAAGTAATAGCCCCTGGAAAAAATTCAGTTTAGGTTTAAATTATCAAAAAACCAATAATTTTGATGATGCTTTCGTAGCTTCAGGTACCAGTCAAACTTCAATAGATCAATATTTTTTAAATTATGCAAACGGCGTTCCGCTAGACCTACTTCAAACCAGGGAAGATGATCCCCTAACCCCAGAAAATGAAGCCGAAACTATTTCTGATCTTTATTCCTATTTAGGCGAAAACCAAGGTTTTGGCGCGCAGCAAGCATTTTTAGGGTATCAAGGATTTATTATAGATCAGGCAGATGATTCTCCAGAGAATACTTCATATAATTCTTTTATAGGTTCCGGTAATTTTAATCAGGAATACCGTTCTGTTTCTACGGGTTTAAATGGAAAATTCTCTTTTAATGTTGGTACTCAATATAAAGACTTTCTTTATCTGGGTGCTAACCTAAATACTCATTTCCTAAGTTATGACCGCACCACCAGGTTTAGAGAAAATAACAACAACGCAGGAAGTGCAACTAATGAAGTGGTATTTAATAACAACCTTAGTACTGTAGGTGATGGATTTTCCTTTCAACTTGGAGCAATAGCAAAGGTTAGTGATAGGTTTAGGGTTGGAGCTTCTTACCACTCTCCTACCTGGTTCAACATCACCGAGGAAGCTACGCAATATCTTGAAACTAATAATAATGCCAATGAGCGTGTAGTCGTGAATCCGAATGTATTAAATGTATATCCAGATTATAATTTAAAAACACCCGGAAAACTTACCGGAAGTCTTGCTGTACTTTTTGGAACCAAAGGACTTATTAGCTTTGATTACTCTTATAAAGATTTTTCGGCTACTGAGTTTAGACCTAATAATGATCCTGAATTCGAATTTCAGAACGAACTCATTTCAAACGAACTCCAGGCAGTCTCTACTTTTAGATTGGGCGGGGAATACAGAATTAATAATTGGAGTTTAAGAGGTGGCTATCGCTATGAACAAAGTCCCTATGCCAATGAGTCTACAGTTGGCGATCTAACTGGATATTCTGGAGGTATTGGTTATGATTTTGGAAGCATGAAACTAGACCTTGCCTATACCAATGCCAGTTTCCAGGAAAATCCAAGACTTTATGAAACCGGCTTAACAAACACAGCAAATATTGATAGAGATCTTTCCAACATAATTCTATCCCTAAGTTTCGGTTTATAAAAAACAAGAGGATCATTTTTATTTCTAACGCCCTTAAAAGGGCGTTTTTTATTATCTCAAATTATAAAAAAGCAAAGCTAAATATACTTATTTCACTATTTTTCAGTAACTTAACACAACCTATTTATTTTAGCCTCATCTATCATAGCTGCATTATTAACACTTAATTCAAAAGCTTATGAAATCTATTTTCTACTGGATGATGCTAATTCCTTTATTAGTATTCTCCCAAGACCAACAAAGTGACAATGAGGAATATCTCATTGTAGGAACTACAATTTTTTCTGCCAAAAGCGATAATGCGAAAGAATTTTCCGAAGGAATGAAAAACCTCAATGAGGAATTTCACGCTGAAGGTGCTATGGGTGTACGAATTTTCACAATTATGAATGGTCAAAACGCCTATGATTACATGGCCGTTATGGGTCCTATGCCCTGGAGTGCCTTAGATACTCCCAATCCAAATCAGGATGCACACGATCAAGACTGGGCAAATAATGTAGTACCCTATTTAGCCAGCGAAAAAGAAATAACTTTCTGGAGATTTCACAATAATTTCTCTCACTTCCCAACAGATTTCGAAATGAGCAAACTAAGAGTTACCGTTTGGGATATTGCGAGGGGAAAATATGATGAAATGATTTCTAAATTAGAAAAAGTAACCAATGTCCTAAAGCAAAAATCGCCAGAAACTCCTTTTGGAATATATACCAATGAATTCTCTTCTACCCAATCAGGCCAGGATCTTTCTGTTGTATATTTTTTCGACGACTTTGCCTGGCTAGGGAAAGACCAAAAACTTAAAGAGAAGTTTGATGAAGTTCACGGCTCAGGTTCGTTTGATTCCTTTGCAAAAGAATGGATGGATATCACCAATGGTGCCACTCAAGAATTATGGATCTACAATCAAAATCTTAGTGGCATTGGTCCACAGGTTACTACTTCTACAAATTAAATTAATTACAGAATTGATAATTGTAAATAGCCCGCTAAGCTTCAAAAGCTATGCGGACTTTAAAATTTAACCAAATTAATACCTCTAAAATTTTATAATTTCCCTTATCTCAAATCTGAAATTCTAATTAAATTCCTTAAAATTTCAGAATTTCTTATCTTGTGAAAAATTAACTAACTATCATGTTTGAGTTTGACCAGGAAACCTGGATTTACATCGCCCTCATCGCGGTTTTTCTTATTTATTTTATCTGGAATTCCCGCAGGGCTAAAAAAAACCGAAAAGCACGTAAAAATCGGAACTTCAGAAAGCGGTATATGGAACGCCGAAAAGACGAAAGATCTGAAACCGGAATTTGATTTCTCGCCGCATAAAAATATTGGTTTAAAGCTTCGTTTTGTACCTTTGAAAAGCAAAAAAAATTGAAATGAAGATTTATACCAAAACCGGTGACAAGGGTACCACTGCTCTTTTTGGGGGCACCAGAGTTCCCAAACATCATATTCGTATTGAAAGTTACGGCACTGTAGATGAACTCAACTCCCATATTGGCCTTATTCGCGATCAGGATACAGGAGAACACACCAAAAAAATATTAAGCAGAATTCAGGATAGGCTTTTCACTATTGGCTCAACCCTGGCTACAGATCCTGAAAAGCAAAAATTGAAGAGTGGTAAAGACCGACTAACTATTCCGAAAATTTCAGCTGAAGATATTGAACTTCTGGAAAAGGAGATGGATACAATGAATGAAGAACTTCCTGAAATGACCCATTTTGTGCTTCCCGGAGGCCACCAAAGCGTGTCATTCTGTCACATAGCCCGTTGTGTTTGCCGCCGTGCAGAGCGACTTGCCACCGCGTTGTACGAAATCGAAGCTTTTGACGAAGCCGTTTTGAAATACCTTAATAGACTTTCTGACTACCTATTTGTACTGGCACGGATGTTGTCTAGAAGATTAAAGGCCGAAGAGGTAAAGTGGATTCCTGAAAAATCTTAAATTTTCCAATAAGGCTTAGCAAGAATTATTAGTAAACTATCTCAAGGGCAACTCACCATTTAATAGTGAGAATTAATATTTTAATTCCACGACAAGTCCTGAAGCGTTTCAATCTCCGATTTTCGGTTAAAATCTATAATTTTTGCGTATGTTCTTAACGGTATTGATTAAATAATAGATTTTTTTCTTGGCTATTACCACAAAAAATTTATTTTTGCAAAAATAATAAACCTGATCAACCCATGTATTGGACTTTAGAATTAGCATCTTATTTAAGTGATGCACCCTGGCCAGCAACTAAAGACGAGTTAATTGACTATGCGATTAGAACAGGTGCTCCGCTAGAAGTAGTAGAGAACCTACAGGCAATTGAAGATGAAGGAGACTCGTATGATTCTATTGAGGAGATTTGGCCCGATTATCCCACTGATGATGATTATCTTTGGAATGAAGATGAATATTAAATAACAACGCGCAAAAAATAGAAAAAAGTCTCCAAAGTGAGGCTTTTTTTTTGCGTACATTTGAACCCGTATTAAACAAAAACTATTATGAGTTTTTTAAATTCTGTATTAAAAGTATTTGTTGGCGATAAATCAAAAAAAGACGTCAAGGAAATACAACCCATAGTTGAAAAGATCAAGGCGCTGGAAGCTGAGTTTGAAGCCCTTTCTATAGACGAACTAAGGGCGAAAACCGCTAGCTTTAAAGCGAAGATTAAGGAAGCTTTAAAAGATATAAATAAACAAATTGAAGATTTGGAAGCTGAGGCCGATGCCAGCGATGATATTACCAGAAAAGAAGATATCTATGCTGAAATTGATGCCCTTAAAGCGAAATCCTACGAAATTTCTGAAGGGGTTTTAAACGATATTCTGCCGGAAGCTTTTGCGACAGTAAAAGAAACCGCTAAACGCTTCTTCCATAACGAACAATTAAAGGTTACTGCAACAGAATTTGATCGCGAGATTTCCGCAGAAAAAGACTATGTTAATCTTGATGGAGATCACGCTATTTGGAACAACTCCTGGGATGCTGCCGGAAAACCGGTTACCTGGGATATGATTCATTATGAAGTTCAGTTAATTGGTGGGGTGGCAATGCACCAGGGTAAAATTGCAGAGATGCAAACTGGTGAAGGTAAAACACTTGTTGCAACCCTACCCATGTATCTTAATGCATTAACTGGCAACGGCGTGCACCTGGTAACGGTAAACGATTACCTGGCGAAAAGGGATAGCGCCTGGATGGCACCTCTTTTTGAATTCCACGGCTTGAGTGTAGATTGTATAGATTACCACAGGCCAAATTCAGCCTCTCGAAGAAAAGCCTACAATGCCGATATCACCTACGGAACTAACAACGAATTCGGTTTCGATTATTTGCGTGATAATATGTCTCACGCGCCTAACGATCTGGTACAACGTCCACATAACTTCGCCATTGTAGATGAGGTAGATTCAGTTCTAATTGATGATGCCCGTACACCGCTTATTATTTCAGGTCCAATTCCAAAAGGAGATGTGCACGAATTTAATGAGTTAAAACCTGCAATTTCTAATATTGTAGAATTACAACGTAAACACCTTACCAAGGTTCTTGCTGAAGCTAAAAAACTTATCAAGGAAGGAAACACCAAAGACGGTGCTTTCTTATTGCTTAGGGTTTATAGAGGGTTACCTAAAAACAAAGCACTTATTAAATTTTTAAGTGAAGATGGAATAAAACAATTACTGCAAAAGACCGAAAATCATTATATGCAGGATAATAACCGCGAAATGCCAAAAGTAGACGCGGACCTTTATTTCACAATTGAAGAAAAAAGCAATCAAATAGATCTTACCGATAAAGGTATTGAACTCCTTTCAGCCGACGGGGATTCAGATTTCTTTGTAATGCCTGAAATGGGTATGGAAATCGCCAAAATTGAAAAAGAAGGACTTCCCAAGGAAGAAGAAGCCGAGAAAAAAGAAGAACTTTTTAGAGATTACAGCGTAAAAAGTGAACGTATTCATACTTTACGCCAATTACTTAAGGCCTACACCCTATTCGAAAAAGACGACGAATATGTGGTAATAGATAATAAAGTTAAGATCGTAGACGAGCAAACCGGCCGTATTATGGATGGTCGTCGTTATAGTGATGGTTTACATCAAGCGATTGAAGCCAAGGAAAATGTAAAAATTGAGGATGCCACGCAAACCTTCGCTACCGTAACTCTTCAGAATTACTTTAGAATGTATGGCAAGTTATCTGGTATGACGGGTACAGCGGTTACTGAAGCAGGTGAATTATGGGAGATCTATAAATTAGATGTAGTGGAAATTCCTACTAACCGCCCTATCGCCAGAGACGATAAAGACGATTTGGTTTACAAAACCAAACGTGAAAAATATAACGCGGTTATAGAACACGTTACCGATCTTTCTAATGCTGGAAGGCCTGTGCTTATTGGTACAACTTCCGTAGAAATTTCAGAATTACTTTCCAGAATGCTGAAATTAAGGAATGTGCCGCATAACGTACTTAACGCGAAACTACACAAACGGGAGGCCGATATTGTTGCTGAAGCCGGTAAATCGGGTATTGTAACTATCGCCACGAACATGGCAGGCCGTGGTACCGATATTAAACTGAGTAAAGAAGTAAAAGAAGCCGGTGGTTTGGCCATTGTTGGTACAGAACGTCATGATTCACGTCGTGTTGACCGCCAGCTAAGAGGTCGTGCCGGCCGACAGGGAGATCCGGGAAGTTCACAGTTCTATGTTTCCCTTGAAGACAACCTAATGCGTTTATTCGGATCTGAAAGGATCGCGAAATTAATGGATAAAATGGGGCTGGAAGAAGGTGAAGTAATTCAGCATTCTATGATCTCGAAATCTATTGAACGTGCACAGAAAAAAGTAGAGGAAAATAACTTCGGAATTAGAAAGCGTTTGCTGGAATATGATGATGTGATGAACGCCCAAAGGGAAGTGATTTACAAACGCCGTTATCACGCATTGTTTGGCGATAGGCTTAAGGTTGATATCGCTAATATGATTTTTGATACTTCTGAAGCGATTACCGAAAACAATAAGCTTGCCCAGGATTACAAGAACTTTGAATTTGAACTGATTAGGTATTTCTCTATGAGTGCCCCGGTTTCAGAAGAAGATTTCGAGAAAATGGGCGTACAGAAAATCGCCGGAATTGTTTATAAAGAAGCCTACCAACATTACCAGGATAAAATGAAGCATAGTGCTTCCAGAGCATTCCCGGTAATCAAGCAGGTTTATGAAGATGAAAGCAACAATTTTGAAAGAATTTCGGTTCCATTTTCAGATGGCCAAAAAACCCTTCAGGTAGTTACTAATCTTGAAAAAGCTTACGAAACCGAAGGGGTTCAATTGGTTAAAGATTTCGAGAAAAATATAAGTCTCGCTATTATAGATGATGCCTGGAAAACTCACCTTCGCAAGATGGATGAGCTAAAACAGAGCGTTCAGTTGGCCGTTCACGAGCAGAAAGATCCTTTATTGATCTATAAATTTGAAGCTTTTGAATTGTTTAAAGCAATGTTAGATCAGGTAAATCGAGATGTAATTTCATTCCTTTTCAAAGGAGAAATTCCGGAAGGAAACATGTCTAACATTCACGAAGCAAGACAGCGTAAAAAAGAAAAAGTAGAAACCCAGAAGGAAGAAATTCCTAATATAGACGAAAGAGCTGCACAAAGCAGAGCTGCCGGAAATACCCAGCAGCAACGCCGTCCACAGGTTACCGAAACCATTACACGGGACCAACCAAAGATTGGCCGTAATGATAAGGTTACGCTTAAAAATGTAATGAGCGGTGAAAATAAAACTATGAAGTATAAACAAGCTATCCCACTTATAGAAAAAGGAGATTGGGTTGTTGTAAATCAATAGTTTAATTTTCAATTCCTTTAAAAAGGGCTATCTAAAATTCCAAATTCGGAAGCTTTGAGATAGCCCTTTCTTTTTTCATTTATTTTTTTAAGTAAATTAGCTCTCAACTAACCAATCAAAAAATGAAAAATTACGAGATAGAAATAAAATGGGGCGTTATTTTCTTCGCTGCATCTTTACTTTGGATGTATTTTGAAAAATTAATGGGCTGGCACGATGTGCTAATTGCCAAACATCCTATCTACTCAAACTTTTTCGGCTTAATTGCAATCGCGATTTACTTATTTGCTATTCACGATAAAAGAAAAATTTTTTTCCGCGGAAAAATGAGCTGGAAACAGGGTTTTATTTCCGGAGTTATTTTAAGCATTGTGATTGCGCTGCTTTCCCCTATTGGCACACTAATCACTCATTACCTGATTACCCCCGAATTTTTTGAAAATGCCATAGAAAATACCGTAGCCAGAAATGCTATGAGCCGCCAGGATGCTGAAGCTTACTATAGCTTAAATTCATACATAGTGCAATCTATTGCAGGAGCTTTAATGATGGGCGTGGTCACCTCAGCAATTGTTGCGCTTATTTTAAAAAGGAAATAATTAGGAATTTCTAAGTTTCAATAAATAATTGGGATTCGGGCAATTTTGCAAGTAAAAATCCAGGTCCCTTCTTGAAGTTACTCCGGGAAAATCACCAATTTTCTCCTTAAGTTCTTCAATGATTTGAAAATGCAAATGCGGGGCATAATCACCGTTTTCTTCAGGTGTTCCCAGTTGGGCTATTTTTTCTCCTTTTTTCACAGTAGTTCCGGGAGTAAGCTTTTTTAATGAAGCTCTGCTTAAATGACCGTATAGCGAGTAGAACTTCTTTTCTTCAAACTCATGCTCTAAAATTATGGTTGGTCCATAATCACCAAAATTGGTGTTATCATTAAAACTATGAATTTTCCCATCTAAAACCGCTAAAACATCGGTATAGGCATCAGCCCAAAAATCTAGACCTAAATGAATATTTCTATTGCTATCCTCATCTTCTGAAGTTGTAAAAAGATCGCTTCTTTTATATAGTTTCCGAACTTCAGAATACCCACCAAAAGCAACTTTTTTCCCGAAGGCATTTAAATATTCAGCTATATAATTAGAAAAAGCCCGGGAAGAAGACACATCTACTTTCCCAAGCGCTACATTATCTTCAGATAAATCTATAACAATATAATCTTCTTCTCTTAAGTTTACGTCTAAAACCTGGGTAAATCCAGAAGTTAATTGCGAAAGAAATTCAGAAAAATTGGTGGTTTCCATAAGCGATCTTTTAAACCCTTGGGCGTTCAAGAATCGCTAAAATTACAGTTTGAAATCTAATTTAACAAGACTTCACTAAAATTAGCTTTTATACTAATATTACCGCCTGCATCCTTTGATTTATGGTAGCCGCTTAGTTTCTTATTATCGTAAGATTCGCTACTTGTTAATTTTAAAGCATTCGGGTGTTTAATGTCGCTTTGCGTGCCACTATACATAAAATTAAAAGCCGAAGAAGGTAAACCTAATTTCAAATCACTATTCTCTAAATTTATATCCAGATTTTTAAAATTAGGACCCAGGCTTGCAATATTCAATTCCCCAAAATTCCCCGATAAAATTCCGGTATCTTCCAGTTCATTGATATTTACATTACTTGAATTCGAACTAAGCTTTATGCTTTTCACCTTATTAATTTTAAAGGTTTTTACATATTTAGCTTCCATAACTCCATAAGACCAGGAATTGATATTAACCGGGGTATAAGCTGCCTCAACTTTAGTATTCTTCCCATTTATCCTATCGGCAGTAAGTTTGCTGTGGGAAAGATCAGCCTGTAAATTATTGGTAGTTCCAGAAAGTTTTATTTCCCCATGGCGTACATCGAGCTTGAGTTTTCCGTTTTTTGGCATCTTTATTTTTAAGGTTTTTTTGGCCTTAGAATCACTTAATACCATCACTTTTCTTTTTACGTTTTCTTCATCTCCAAAACGAGCTTCCATTTGGGCACCAAAAGATTCGCCCCAAGCTTCCATATCTTTTCCAAAGCTATCCGCCCATTTTTCCATAGATTTTTCAAATTCTGCCTCATTTATATTCATTTTTAATTCAAAATTCTTTTCCCACTTTTCGGCATTTTTCTCAAATTGGCTGGCCCATTCTTCCATAGATTTTTCAAAATCTTCACCAAAATTTGCTTCTATCTCCTTTTCGAACTTAGCCATGTACTTATCTCCATCTTTTTGGTAAGCTTCATAATCAAATTTAATTTTCCCCATTTTCTCACTGAATTCCGGTGGAAGCGGCGCTCCCATACTTTCTCCCAAACTCTGCATAAGTGGTGTCACCAAATTGTTCATTAAAGGCTCTAGCATTTGCGGAAGACTGGCTAAAGGTTTTTCCAATCCGCTTAGATCTATATCACCATTCCATTGCATTCCACCTCCCGATGAAATACTAACTTCTGAAGCACTACCTGAGGTATTTAATTTCCAGGCGGCAAGTATTGCTTCCACCTCCTTCTTTCCGGCTTCATCGGTTTCTATAAAAGCTTCTATTTCAACTTCGTTTTTATCCCAGTAATCTACCACGATATTGGTATGGCTTGCATCTATTTTTACAGCAACATCACTTGAGGTTTTATAAGTTTTATCGAGCTTTTTTGTTTGTGCAAAAAGCATTACCGGAAGGCAAAGCAACATCACAACTATTAAATTATGCCTCGTAGTTTTCATATTCTGTATTTTTTGATTGTTTGATCTCCTTTAATTTATTCTTTAATTTATATAGCAAATCTACCCTTAACTGCAAGTTAGCGATCATCGCTTCCAGGGTTTCTTCATTGGGACCGGCATCCTCAATTTCTTTATTTAAGCGCTGATATTCTTTATCAAGTTCTGCCATTTGCTTCATAAAAGAATCAATTAGCGCTTTATTCTCTGGCGTAATATTGATCTTGGAAAGTTCAATGTTGAGACTTGCTAAATAATAATCTTCGATTTTCTTGAATTCCGGGGAAACTTCACTTAACTGAAAATTATTTTCTGAAGGTTTTAGTTGATCTTCTTTTTCTTCTGAAGCTTCTTCAGTTGGAGTATCTACTACTGAAGGTTCATTATTAAAATTATCTGCGCCTGAATTCAGAAAAAAGAATCCTACACCCAACGCTACAATAAGTACAGCTGCGATCTTTAGGAAAAAGAAAGAATTCTGTTCTTTTTCCTTCGGAAATTCTTTTTCCATACGATCTTCAAATCGTTTTTGGTGCCCTTTAGGTAGCGCATCTAGTTTGGGCTCCTTTTCATTTCTAAACATTTCTCTAATATCCTGTGCCATTTTTTATCGTCTTTAATTCTTCTTGCAATTTTTTCTTCCCTCTGTGTACCAGCGTCCGCGAGGCTACCGGACTTACATTCAAAATTTCTGATATTTCTTCGTGGTCATAACCCTCCATCAAAAATAACATTAGCGGGTATTTATATTTTTCTGGAAGTTTCTCTATACTTCTTTTTATTTCTTCCATTCCTATCCCGTCAACTACCTGCCAGTTATCGTCTTCTTCCGCAGGGCTTAAAATTTGTTCGTTAATCGCAACGAGTTCTAATTTTTTAGATTTCAGTTTATCAATACATTTATTGATCACAATTCTTTTAAGCCATGCTCCAAAAGTCACTTCACCTGTAAATTGCTGCAATTTCGCAAAGGCCTTTATAAAAGCCTCTTGCATTGCATCCTCGGCTTCAAAAGGATCTTTTAGAAAACGTAAAGCCACATAATGCATTCCCTGGCAATATTGATTATAGAGCTTCAGCTGGGCCCGCCGGTCATTATTTTTACAGGCTTCTATTAATTGATGCTGTATCATTTTTTTTGATTGGTTGTACTATAAAGACGAAGCTGTTCTACTAATGTTGCAAGCTTCTTTAAAATTCTAGTGGAAATTACATTTTTTTCTTTTTATTGCCTGCAATGAAGTTTGCACGCTTTTTGAATTATATTCAACAAATAGAAATGAAAAATGAAGAAACCGGCTAAAACGTTTTTAAAAATTGGTGGTATTATTATCGTAGTGGCTGCTGTTATTGTATTTATAACACGATACAGCACTAAAGCGCATAGCCCTGAAGATATTACTAGCTTCACACATGACGACTTAAAAATGGAAGTTTTTTATAACCGACCTTATAAAAAAGAAAGGGTTATTTTCGGAAACCTGGTGCCCTATAATGAAGTATGGAGAACAGGCGCTAATGAGGCCACTACTTTTGAAACTAATAAAGATATCATGGTAGATGGCTCACTTTTGAAAGCGGGAAAATATACCTTATGGACTGTTCCCATGGAAAATTCCTGGAAAGTGATTTTTAACGAGCAAATGTATCCCTGGGGGATTAATTTAGATGAGGAAGCTTATAGGGATCCACAATTTGATGCCCTGGTATTAGAAGTACCTACTAAAGATTTAGCCAAAACCATGGAACAATTCACCATCAATTTTCAAACTGAAAATGAATTTATTTATTTAAACCTAGCCTGGGATGAAACTCTCGTAAGCGTTCCTTTAAAACCGGAAAAGGCATAAAAGATAAAACCTCACAGGTTTCAAAATCCTGTGAGGCTTTTTTATTCTCGATCCTAAGCGTTACCTTAAAATAAAATTTTTATTAATCTTCGTCAACTAAAAGGTTTAGCGTTACGTCTATATTATCTCGTGTAGCTCTAGAGTAAGGACAAACTTCGTGAGCTTCATTTACTATTTTCTCTCCGGTTTCAACATCTACACCTGGTAAAAAGCAATCTAAAGTCACAGAAAGCTGTAGATTTTCCTCCTCGTTCAAACCTAATTTCACTACTGCACTAACACTCATATCTTCTCCTAACTCGATATCATGTTTTTTAGCTACTTGCTGTAAAGCGCCTCCAAAACAAGCAGAATAACCTGCTCCAAATAATTGCTCTGGGTTTGTGAAGTCTCCGCCTTCACCGCCCATAGATTTAGGCATACTTAATTTCACATCCAGTATTCCATCGTCACTTTTGGCGTGGCCTTTTCTTGCTCCTTTTGTTGTTACCGTTGTTTTATACAAATTTTTCATCGTTATTTAAGTTATATTAATTAGGCCTGAATATACCAAGCAAAAACAAGGCTCCCAAAGATCGAATTCATAAATTTGTCATAAATAAGCGCAGCTTGAACAAGAAGAAACATCAATCGGCATTAAGTGAATCTGGTAGTAAGCCAGCATCGGGGAATGTAAACCCTAATTCAGCTCAAAAAATAAGGGCTTCCAGAAAAAGTAAATTTTCAGAAGAGGATTTGCTTCAGCAATTATTAGATGGAAATAAAACCGCTTTAGGCCGTGCAATTACTTTGGTAGAAAGCAATCAATTTTCTCACAGGGAAAAAGCGCAGCAGCTTTTGGAAGGTGCCCTACCCTATTCTCAAAAATCTATCAGGATTGGAATTACAGGGGTACCCGGCGTGGGCAAAAGTACTTTTATTGAAAGTTTTGGCTCTTATTTAATAAAGCAAGGAAAAAAGGTAGCCGTTTTAGCAGTAGACCCCAGTAGTAGTGTTTCTCGTGGAAGTATCTTAGGGGACAAAACAAGGATGGAAAACCTGGTCACCGAAGAAAATGCTTTTATTAGACCATCGGCATCTGGATCGTCTCTGGGGGGCGTGGCGAAAAAAACCCGGGAAAGTATTTTACTGTGTGAAGCCGCAGGTTTTGATGTAGTACTTATTGAAACAGTGGGTGTTGGACAAAGTGAAACCACGGTGCATAGTATGACCGATTTCTTTTTATTGTTGAAATTGGCAGGAGCCGGAGACGAATTGCAAGGCATAAAACGCGGAATTATAGAAATGGCAGATGCCATTGTGATCAATAAAGCCGATGGGGATAATATTAAAGCAGCGCGAGAGGCTAAACTTGAATTTAACCGGGCGCTTCAGCTTTATCCTTCAAAAGAAAGCGGTTGGAAACCTAAAGTATTGCTTAGTAGCGCCTTAAAACAAACAGGAATAGATAGTGTTTGGGAACTTATTTCTGAATTTCAGCAAAATGTAAAAGAAAATGGATATTTCCTAAAAAATAGAAAAGACCAAAATAAATTCTGGCTTTTGCAAACTATAAACGAGCATCTCAAAAACCGATTTTATCAAAATCCTATAATGAAAAATGAACTTGAAATTAAGCTAAAAGCAATAGAGAACAATGAAATTACTGCGTTTGCTGCAGCAGATCTTCTTATTGAAAAGTTTGAAAATCTGGATTAAGTTTTCGGGAAAATTTTGTTTTGAGTCCATTCGTGAAGTTTGTAGAAAATAAAACCTAATAGGGCACCAATAAGCATTCCTACAATAATATCTCCGGGATAATGTACACCCAAATAAACACGGCTGTAGGCTACTAGCAGAGCCCATCCAACAAGCCATATAATCATTTTTGGAAATACTTTTCTAAATAATAAGCCAAGAAAAATAGCTACCCCCATAGAGTTTGAAGCGTGTGCTGAAAAGAATCCATAAGATCCACATCTTACCGCTACAAAGCGAATATATTCCATAATTCCTTCCTGCCGGCAAGGTCTTAAGCGCTCAAAAGCATCTTTGAAAACATTCCCAAGCTGATCTGTAGCAGTAATTAATAGTGTAATAAAGACCACCGTTACCAGGCTTGCTCTCCATCCAAATTTCTTAAAAATGAGGAATAGAAGTAAAGCATATAATGGGATCGCAGTCCACTTATCGGTGATTAACAGCCATAGCCAGTCCCAATTTTCGTTACCGAGATTATTGAGCCAAATAAATAATTTATGGTCTAATTCAATTAGTTGGTCCATCTAATCTTCCTCGTATCTCTCAACTTCTCTATCGTAGAATTCAGAAGCTTCTTTAATGAGATTTTCGGTTTCGTTTTCCAGTTCATCCTGATCGTGCTGATCAAATTCTTCTAACCATTCTACCTCATCATTTTCAAGATTAATTATAAAACGAGGAAACTCGGTATGAACTACGAAAATAGCAGTAGGATAATCGGTATTATCACCGAGAAGAAATTTAGGGAAATCCATAATTATATTTTTGATTGAACAAGGTTTGATTCTTGCAAAATAAGTTTTTTAGTCAAATAATTAAATCGAATGTACAACATTAATGCCGAAGCCGAGAGCCCTGCCAGGAGTCCCAGCCAAATTCCCATCGTCCCGAAATTTTCAGCTTTGCCAAAATACCAGGAAACCGGAAAACCGATAATCCAGTAAGAAATAAAACAAATTACCGTTGGGATTTTCACATCCTGAAGCCCTCTCAGTGCTCCCAGTATAACCACCTGCAAACCATCGCTTAACTGGAATAACGCTGCTACTACCAGTAATTGTGCCGCTAGTAGAATAACTTCAGCATTGTCTATATAGAATGTGGGAAGCCAGTCTTTCAATAAAATAAAGCCTAAAGCAAAAACGGCTTCAATTAAAAAAACCAGTAGAAAAGTGGACATCGCAATTCTTCGTAAATCTTTAAAATTAGCCAGTCCCTTTTGATTTCCTACCCTAATAGTTGCCGTAACTCCCAAACCAACGGCTATCATAAACGTCATGGAAGCGAGATTCAAGGCAATTTGATTTGCCGCCTGCGGATTTGTACCCAGCAATCCCGCCAGGAAAACAGTAGCTGTAAAAATACCTACTTCAAAAAGCATTTGTAAAGCAGTTGGGAAACCGAGGTTTAGTAACCTTTTAAATACATCAGAATTCAAAGATTCTTTTTTACCCCATTTAAAATATTCGGCGAATTTCTTTTTTCTCCTCAGAATTTCCCAAACAAACCACAGCATAAAGAAACGGGAAATTAATGTACCTATTGCCGCACCTTCCAGCTCCAACCTTGGAAAGATCCAGATTCCGTAAATAAGCAGATAATTAAAGATCACGTTCACAACATTAGCGATTAAGGTTGCGTACATCGCATATTTAGTTTGTGAAAGCCCATCGGCAAACTGCTTAAAAGCCTGGAAAATCATTAAAGGGATCATAGAAAATGCTACGATTTCCAGGTAAGGAATAGCAAGTTCTACAACTTCAGGTGGTTGATCTAAATAATACAAGACCGGTTTAGCGACTAATAAGGTAAGAAATAGTAAAACTCCATTTATAGCACATAAAATAACGCCGTGATGAAAATAGCTGCGCCCTTGATTAATATCCTGAGCGCCATCGGCTTCAGCAATTAGAGGCGTTATCGCGAAAGAAAATCCAATTCCAAGAGAAAGGGCTATAAAAACAAGACTATTACCTAAAGAAACCGCTGCAAGAGGTGCCGGGCCCAACTGCCCTATCATTAAATTATCTACAAGACCAACCAGTACATGCCCTAGTTGCCCAAGCATTACGGGGAAGGCTATGTTTAGATTCTTACTGAATTCCCTGGTATAAGCGCTTAGTTGCAAAACATAAATTTTGGCGGCAAAGATAGTAGGATTTTACCGGGCAAAAATTTAAATCGGGTTAAAGAATTAATTAAATTCTTTATCTAAAGTTTTTCGTCCTTTTCAAGGTCAATATGTTTCATACCATATTTATCTACTAAGTAAATTAGGGAAGTCATGGTGGCTGCTCCCAATTCTAACTCACGTTTGTTTACGTGCTCAAAAGTATCGGTCGCGGCGTGATGGTGGTCAAAATATCTTTGGGAGTCTGGTCTAAGCCCCGCAAGTACAATATCTCCTTTCTTCAAAGGCCCAATATCTGCCCCACTACCTCCTCTGCTAAAATAATGTATTAGGTATGGTTCAAAAAGTGGTTTCCAACTTTCTATTTGAGCAAATTGTGCATCATCGGCTTCAAACGAAAACCCGCGTGGGGTAAATCCGCCGGCATCACTTTCTAGTGCGAAAATGTGGTTTTCATTTTTATTTTCGGCTACTTCAGCATATTTATTTCCACCGCGTAAACCGTTTTCTTCGTTCATAAATAATACTACCCTTATAGTTCTTTTAGGTTGATAACCGGTTTCCTTGAACAATCTCAAAACTTCCATAGATTGTACAACACCGGCACCATCATCATGAGAACCATCACCAAGATCCCAGGAATCTAAATGCCCGCCAACAACCATAATTTCATCGGGAAATTCGCTTCCGGTTATTTCGCCAATTACATTATAAGATTGCACTTCACCGTGATTTTCTGAACTCAATTTATAGTAAAATTCAAGATCTTTTTTTAATTTCAAAATTCCGCTAAGGTATTCAGCATCTTTAGTGCTAATTGCCGCGGCGGGAATTCGTTTGCTATCAGGAAGATCTCCATAACTCATAGAACCCGTATGGGGGTTTTTATCAATTTTATGACTAACCGAACGA
This sequence comes from Salegentibacter sp. Hel_I_6, assembly GCF_000745315.1. Lineage (NCBI taxonomy): Bacteria > Pseudomonadati > Bacteroidota > Flavobacteriia > Flavobacteriales > Flavobacteriaceae > Salegentibacter > Salegentibacter sp. Hel_I_6. The sequence goes on from NZ_JQNQ01000001.1 coordinate 687,246, forward strand.
ACTATTACCCCGGCAGCTCCATATTTTCCAGCTGCTTCAGCACCAGAATATCGCTGATCTACACAGCCACCATAAGCTTCAAAAGTTTGGATAAGTTCCGGTTGCATAGGCCGATTATAAAAAACGATTTTTCCTTTAATTTCATCTTTATAATTTTCCAGGTCTTCAATCCCCTGAACTTCTATAACTTTGGCTTTTAAACCACCGCCAGCAGTTGCTACAGAGCCGCCCAGGGCAGTTATATTAACTTCGGTAGTCATTCCCGGACCGGTTTGGATATAAGCGTGTTCTCGAGCTCCCCTTGTCCATTTTGGCACCATCACAGGCTGCAGCCAAACTTTATCGAGACCAAGTTCTTCTAACTGGGCTTTGGTATATTCCACCGCCTTTTCAGCATTTCTAGAACCTGATAATCTTCCACCAATATTATTAGAAAGATGATCCAACCAATCATAAGCCTGCCCTTTTACCAGGGCGGCATCATATAGCTTACGGATTTGAAGAGAATCCTTTGTTTTTTCTTCGGTTTGTGCTATTAGATTAGCACTAAAAATGAGGCAAAAAATGGCGAAAATGTATTTTTTCATCGGGTGAATTCGATTAATTTTTAAAACTTATAATTACGAAAATAAATATTCCTTCGGAAGCAATTCGCTTACTTTAGGTTTTTTATGAAACATTCATAGCAGAAATTTTTATTCTATGCATTATTAATTGATTTTCCTGAATGAAATTCATATTTGATAAAACAAAGAATGTGCCTTAATAATTAAGAAAATCAAATCTAACTGATCCACCATTTTAATCGGCTTCAAAAAAGATAAATTTTATATCTTCGCCGCTAAATTCTAGCAGTTTGAATAAAGAAGAGAAACAAGAGATCATCACGAAAGTAACCAGCCTTTTAAAGGAAATTCCTTCCTCTATGGATATTGTAAAAAAGGGAGGAAATCGCCACAAACGGTTTCAATACCTTGCTACACACATGGTAGAAAAGGCTATTGAAAAAGATGCATTGATTGTTTCTGAGAACCGAATGGGAATTGCTATTTTATTTAAAACCAGTAAAAAAGATGATAACTTTTTAAAAGATATCTGGACACAAATTGGTTTGGTTTTAAATGTCACTGGTGTTAGAAATGCTTATCGTATTGTAAAAAACCAGAATTATATCAAAAAGCAACGCCCGCAAGACGGTGAATATTTATACTGTTGGTTTTGGGGTATTTTAGCCGAATCCCGCGGTGCCGATACCCAGGTTGGTAAAGAAATGAAAGACGAGTTTTACCGGCAGGCAAATGAATATCAAATTCCACTCTATGCGGAAACCAGAATGCGTAAAAATGCCCTGGTTTACCAACGTTTTGGATTTGAGTTATTTCACGAATGGCAACACCCCAGCGGAGATACGATGTATTTTTTAAGATACAACCCGAGGCCCATAGAGAATGTATAAGTCTCTTTAGAATTTACTTCCAAAGAGTTTTACATCTTCTTCGGTTATTTTATCGCCCCCAAGAATTATAAGACGCTCTACTACGTTACGAAGTTCACGAATATTTCCGCGCCAGTCATATTCCTTTAGTGTTTTTAAAGCATCTTCGGTAAATTCTTTTTTAACTGAACCGTGTTCTGTAGATATCTTTTCACTAAAATAATCTATAAGCAATGGGATATCTTCACGACGGTCATTTAAAGAAGGTACTTCTATTAAAATAACGGCCAGCCTGTGGTAAAGGTCTTCTCTGAATTTCTTTTCATCAATTTCTTTCTTTAAATCTTTATTAGTTGCAGCAACTACCCGTACATCTACTTTAATATCCTTACCGCTACCTACCCGCGAAATCTTATTTTCCTGTAAAGCTCGTAGTACTTTAGCCTGTGCCGAAAGACTCATATCGCCAATTTCGTCAAGGAATATTGTTCCGCCATTGGCTACTTCAAATTTACCTGCGCGATCTTTATTGGCTGAAGTAAAAGCACCTTTAACGTGACCAAAAAGTTCGCTTTCTATTAATTCTGAAGGGATAGCCGCACAATTCACTTCTACCATTGGCCCTTTAGATCTATCGCTTTTTTGATGTATCCAATGCGCCACCAGTTCTTTTCCAGTACCATTTTGGCCTGTGATAAGCACGCGGGCATCTGTAGGAGCTACTTTTTCAATAAGTTCTTTAATTCGCTGAATCTCCTGGGATTCACCAATCATTTCAAAATTCTTACTTACTTTCTTTTTAAGACGGGTATTTTCTACAACAAGTTCTTTTCTATCCAGCGCATTTCTTACTGTATTCAATAAGCGGTTTAAATCTGGTGGTTTTGAGATATAGTCAAAAGCGCCCATTTTCATAGTGTTCACAGCAGTATCCAGATCACCGTGACCCGAGATCATTACTACAGGAATTTCTGGTTTTATTTTCATTATGGCTTCGAGCACTTCTACCCCATCCATTTTAGGCATTTTTATATCGCAAAGAACAAGGTCAAAATCCTGATCTTTTATTTTTTCAGTGCCATCAAGTCCATCAACGGCTTCTTCAACCTCATAATTCTCACTCTCTTCGGTTAAAATTTTCACTAAAACCCTTCTTATTGCTGCTTCGTCCTCAATTAATAAAATACGTGCCATATTATAAAATGCTAAATTTTAAACCCGCGCGGGCGTAGAATGTATTGTTTTCGTCAATTATATAAATATTCTCCCTGTCTTTATCTCTTAATCTAATGTCATTTAAAATGGTATAACCGGCGTAGGAATAAAATGAAATATGATCGGTAAAGTTGTACTGATACCCAAGACCACTTAGTACAATTGTCATAGACATACTTTCTGCAAGCCGGTTTGAACCAGGATTAGTTTGTGGATATGGATTAAAATTTTGTTGAACATTAGCGAAAAATCCGTCTAAAGTTACAAAACCCTGTATCTGGTGCCTATCGTTTAAATGATATTTTAGATTAGTTTTTGGAATTCCTAATCCGTAAGACCATTTTTCATCAAATCGTTTATAGTAATTTATAACAGGTAATGGAAATGGAAACCCTGTGGTGGTGGTATAACTTAATCCTAAAATTAGTCGCCAGGGTTCAACATAGCGTTCATCTTCTTTAATTTTTATAAAAAACACTGAGCCGGTATAGATAAAATCGTCTCTCACCAACTTCTCTGTAGCGAAGTTAGATGCCACTTTCACTCCTGTCTCTGCCCCAAAACGCCATAAATCATTCATTTTAAAGGTATAGCCTATTTTACCGGTAAAAGATTGAAACCTATCTAAATTATTGGTAGAAAAGGCTTCATTATTTCTATATCTAAAATTCACATTTCTATATTCCACACCCGGAATTAGATATGCGTCATTTTCATTAAGTTTAATAGGAAAATTTACAAAGGTTCGAAATCTTCTAAATGAATTATCGGAATCTGACTGCGGAAAATAGGTGTATTCTATTCGTGCTAAATCTGTAGATTGAGCCATTGCCGGAAAAGTTACAACTCCCAGCATCAGGAAAGCTATAAATTTAAAGGTCTTATTCATCTTTAGATAAATTTTGAGTTAGGTTGTTATTGGTAGGGTAAAAATGCACATCCCTTTGTGGGAAAGGAATGGTGATATTATTTTTCCTAAATTCTTCATCTATTTTAAATCTAAGCTGGCTTTTTATTTTTGGGTCTACAAAACTATCGGTTACATAAAAATGTAGCGAAAAAACCAGGGATGAATCTCCAAAATCCTCAAAAAGCACGAAGGGTTCAGGACTTTCCACGATATTACTATTTTCTTTTGCACATTTAATCAAAACTTCTTTTACTTTTTGAGTATCACTACCATAAGAAACACCAACTCGCACTCCTTCACGGGTGGTTGCATGGTTTTGAGTGTAGTTGTAGATAACATCGCTCATAAACTTATGATTAGGAATAATCATAACCTTATCATCCCTAGTCAAGGCCCGGGTAGTCCTTAACTTAATTTCAAAAACACGACCAACTCTACCTTCCATCTCTATCACGTCTCCCACTAAAAGGGATTTATCCAGAATGATAAAAACCCCTCCAATAATATCCTGAAAGAGCTCTTGTAAAGCTAAACCTATACCCACAAAAAGTGCAGCCGATGCTGTTAAAAGTATGGTAATATTTATCCCGGCAGAGCTTAATGTAATAAGTATTACCACCAAATAAACAAAGTACTTTATAAACTTAAATACGCTTATAAATTTATGCTTGTCTTGCTGCGCCAGTTTTCCAGTAATAAACGATCTAATTACTCTAAGCACAATACTGGTGAGAACAAAAGCGAAAACCACCAGTAAAATTAAACCTACCGTAATTTCTATTGGCGTACCACTAATTTCGTACTTAAAAAGAATAAGATTCCAGAAGTCTATCAGGCTACCCCAAATATCTTCTTCTACCACTTCCTTTATCGCTTCTGAAGCACCTGAAGTTTCCTGTTCCTGCATAGTTAATATTTAAGCCATTTGAACAATTCTTTATAACTGGCCTTTTTACCATACATAAGAATTCCCACTCTGTAAATCTTGGCTGCTATCCAAATAACGCCAAAATTTGTAACAATCAAAATTGTTATAGAAATAGCTAATTCCCACCACGGCACTCCAAAGGGAATTCGCATAAGCATCACTATGGGTGAGGTAAGCGGAATCATAGAAAATATGGTAGAAACACTACCGTGGGGATTTTCAATGACTGAGAAAAAGCCCACATAAATTCCAAGCATTAAAGGCAGAATTACCGGAAACATGAATTGTTGTGTATCAGTTTCACTGTCTACTGCTGCACCTATTGCAGCATAAATTGCACTATATAAAAAGTAACCTCCAATAAAATAAATTAAGAAAAAGATGACCAGGCTTAAAATGGGCAAATTAAGTACATCCATTAGTAATTGGGCGATTTCGGGTTGAGCTATTTGTTCCATAGTTTCCAATTGAGATTTCTGAACAGTAAAGATATCTATGCCAACCACGTAAAACGAAACCATAGCGAGAATTCCGGCTAATAATACCCAAATTGTAAATTGTGTAATCCCTGCTAAAGAGGTGCCCAAAACCTTCCCCATCATTAATGTAATGGGTTTTACTGAAGAAACTATTATCTCAATTATCCTATTTGTTTTTTCTTCAATCACACTGCGCATGACCATATTCCCATAAATGATAATAAACATCATAAGTAAATATCCTGCAGCACCACCAAAGAACATTTTTATATAATTAGACATTTTAGAGGTACGCTCACCAGAAAAATTTTGAATCTCAATTTTCACCTCAGTTTTGGCCTCATTTAACTCATTAACATCAATACCGCGTTCAATAAGTTCTTCGCGAGTAAGCCTATCAGCAATTGTTTTTTCGATAGCCTGAACAGTTCCCAGGCCCGGTGACTCTTTGCCAAAAAATTGAACTCCTTTTAAGTCTCTACTTAAGTTTTCAGGGATATAAATGAGACCGTAATAATCCTGCTCATTAACCATTTTCTTAGCTTCTTCAAATGATTTTCCTGAAAGATCTAAATATTGAACCTGTTCCACATCTTTAAATTCCGAAGAAAACATTTCAGTTTCATCATACAAACCTATAATTCGTTGCTCACTACTGTTAAGCATACTTAAATAAGCAATAAGGGCGAACATTCCTACCAGAATTAACGGACTTAAAAAAGTCATGATAATGAATGTTTTATTCCTTACCCTTGCTAAATATTCTCGCTGAATTATGAGCCTTAGATTACGCATTTTGAGTCACGGTTTTAATAAAAATATCGTTTACTGAAGGAATAACTTCTACAAAATGATTTATCCTGGCTCTACCTATAAGATAATCTAAAAGTTGATTTGGAGTTTCCCCATCTTTTAGCTGAATAGTTAATTTAAGATCGTGGTTTATACTTTTAAAATTGGTTTTACCAATAATAAATTTCTCTTTTAATTCAGCCAACAGAGCAAGATCATTTTCTGATTCAAGACCTACTTCATAGGTATTAGATTTATATGCTCTTTTAATTTCTGAAACTTTACCATCCAATAATTTATTAGACTCGTGTATTAAAGCCATATAATCGCATAATTCTTCAACACTTTCCATTCTATGTGTTGAAAATAGGATGGTTGCGCCTTCCTCTTTAAGCTGAAGGATTTCATTCTTTATTAATCCAGCATTTACAGGATCAAACCCACTGAAGGGTTCATCAAAAATCAATAATTTTGGCCGATGTAAAACGGTAATAATAAACTGTACTTTTTGCGCCATCCCTTTAGAGAGTTCCTGTATCTTTTTATCCCACCATCCTTCAATTTGTAGTTTTTTAAACCAATATTCAAGGCGCTCCTTAGCTTCCGCTTTTGTAAGCCCTTTTAAACGCGCAAGGTAAAGCGCTTGCTCACCTACTTTCATAGATTTATAAAGACCACGTTCTTCCGGGAGGTAACCAATATGCGCAACATCGTCAGGATGCAAGGGTTTACCATCAAGAAAAACCTGCCCTTTATCTGGCATGGTGATTTGGTTGATAATTCGAAGTAATGTTGTTTTTCCAGCTCCATTAGGACCTAAAAGGCCAAAAATACTTTCACGGGGAATAGCTATTGTAACATTATTTAGTGCAGTAAAATTGCCAAATTGCTTATAGATATTTTCTGCTACTAAGAGATTTTCCATATATAGGTTGGTAAAAAGAAATTACCTCGAAGCAAACTCTCGAGGTATTCATAGAAAACAATATTTTTAATTTCGAGGCACGCCTCGCTGTATTAAATCTCGATTATCGAGTAAATATATTGAAATAGCTTGATAGATGTTTTGGATTAAGAAGAAATTTTACTTTTCATAAAGGTCCTAAAAAACAAAACCCACCCTCAATAAATTAAGGATGGGAAAAAAATTGCTATGAAAAAGAAAAATTGTCACTAAAAGACTTAGTGATAATCAAATATATAAATTTTTTCTTAAAACAGCGGTTCTAAGAAAACATATCTTTAACTTTTTCAAAGAACGATTTATCACTCTTCTCAGGATTCGGCTGGAAGTTGTCGTCATCAGCCATTCTTTCAAAGAATTCACGTTGTTCTTTACTAATATTTTTTGGAGTCCAAACATTTACATGGACTAATAGATCACCTTTTCCGTAACCATTTAGGTTACCAATTCCTTTTCCTCTAAGTCTAAGGATCTTTCCAGATTGAACACCTTCTTCAATCTTAATTCTAACTTTTCCGGTAACTGTGTCTATTTCTCTTGAAGAGCCTAAAACGGCTTCAGACAAGCTAATATAGAGATCGTAATGAAGGTTATCACCTTCTCTTTGTAGGCTGTGGTGCTCTTTTTCTTCAATTGCTACCAGCAAATCTCCGGGAATTCCATTTCCTGGAGCATCATTACCTTTTCCAGAAACTTTTAACTGCATCCCATCTTCAACCCCTGCAGGAATTTTAATAGAAACGGTTTCATCTTGCTGCACCAAACCATGGGCATCTGCCTCTGGCGGTTTATTATCTATTATCTGGCCAGAACCAATACAAGCCGTGCAAGGCGATGCAGTTTGCATTCTTCCCAAAATAGTATTGGTTACCCTTGTTACCTGTCCTGTACCTTTACAGGTTGTACAGGTTTTGTAGGTAGTTCCAGAAGCCTGAACTTTTCGTTTTACTTTAATTTTTTTCTCGGCACCGTTAGCAATTTCTTCTAAAGTAAGACTTACCCTAATTCTTAGGTTACTTCCTTTAGCACGTCTTTGGCCACCGCCAAAACCTCCTCCAAAACCAGAGAAGCCGCCACCACCGCTAAAACCACCACCAAAGATGTCTCCAAATTGGCTGAATATATCATCCATATTCATGCCGCCGCCGCCGAAGCCGCCACCGCCGCCACCTTCAAAGGCCTGGTGTCCAAACCTGTCGTATCGGGCGCGCTTATCTTCATTGCTAAGTACTTCGTAGGCTTCAGCAGATTTCTTAAATTTCTCTTCAGCTTCAGAATCACCCGGATTTTTATCTGGGTGGTACTTAATGGCCATTTTTCGATATGCTTTCTTAACCTCTGCGGTTGAGGCACCTTTGCTTATGCCTAAAATGTCATAATAATCTTCTTTCATAGTCACGTTTTGCGGATTCTAAAAAGCTTTTATTTGCCGGTTACTACTTTAGGAAATCTAATAATACGTTCCCCGAGCTTGTAACCACGCTCTACTACATCAACTATCTTGCCTTTAAGCTTATCTTTAGGTGCAGGAATTTGAGTAATGGCCTCGTGGATTTCAGAGTCAAAATCGTCTCCTACTTTCACATTCATCGCCTGAAGGCCCTTACTATTAAGCGTTTCCTTAAATTTATTATGTATAAGTTCTACACCCTGAATTAAATTTTTATCACCAGATTTCTTTAATTCATTTAAAGCTCTGTCAAAATCATCCAAAACTGGCAACATGGCGGTCATTACCTCCTGATTGGCAGTTTTAAATAGTTCCAAACGCTCTTTAGAGGTTCTTCTCTTATAATTTTCAAACTCGGCAAAAAGACGTAGAAATTTATCTTTTTCCTTTTGAAGTTCTTCTTTTAGCTTTTCTTCTTCAGTAAGTTCAGCATTTTGCTCTTCCTCCTTTACATCTCCATTTTCGTTCTCAACCTCTTCTATAGCTTCATCAATAACGTCTTCAACCTGATCTTTAACAGGCTGATCCTGTTGGTCTCCTTTTATATCTTTTCTTTTTTCGCTCATTTTTATTCATTTTAATATAGCCACAACGGGTCAAAATCATTGCCAATAATGATTCATTGTCAAAATGTCATTACCGGTTAAATCCTTCACGAAGAAAAACCAAGTTTTCTGCAAAAGGAAATCATGTTATAGCCAATCCTAAATACCTTAAATTAAGGATGCATGTAAAGGTTTAACCTGGTATTCAAAAACCTTTAGACTTGGTCCATATTTTACAATATTTTTTCAATTCAAAAGTTATATCAAAAAATGATGATTATTTAATAAAAAATTAGCAATTGGATATTGATATATTGAGTAATTTTGCGGCTTAAATAAACTAAATTTTAACAAAAATGAGAAAATCAATTTTAAGCACTTTTGTGATCGCAACTTTAGTAATGGCGGTTGTAGGATGTAAAGACGATAAAAATAAGGCAGAAACTTCTGAAGCTAAGGATGCTGCAACAGCACAGGCAGAAGCTATGGAGTTTAAGGTAGATACTTCTGCTTCTACTATTGAGTGGCAAGGTAGCAAACCAACCGGTGAGCATACAGGTACAATTAGACTTTCTGAAGGTACTTTTAGCGCTAATGATAGCATTATTGAAAGCGGAAATTTCGTTATCGACATGCAATCAATAGAGGTTACCGATCTTGAAGGAGATGATAAAAAAGATCTTGAAGCTCATTTAATGGGAACTGTAGAAGGTAAAGAAGGAGATTTCTTTAACGCTACTAAATACCCTGAAGCAACATTTGAAGTAACTGAAATCACTGAAAAAGACGGACAAAAAATGTTATCTGGTAACCTTACTATTAAGGAGGAAACTAAGAATATTAGCTTCCCAGTAACTATAGATCAATCTGGAGACAGCATTGAAATTACTAGTGAAGAATTTAGCATAGACAGAACTAACTGGAATGTGAATTTTGGTTCTAAATCTGTTTTTGACGGACTTGGTGATAACTTTGTAAGTGACGATATCACTTTAAAGATTAATCTAAAAGCTACTAAAGCTTAAGATTATTCATAAACGTAAAATTAAAAGGCTGCTAAATTATTTTAGCAGCCTTTTTTTATGAAATAATATTTATGAATATTTAAATCAAATCTTCAAGTGCTTTGGTAAGGTTTACATAATTAAATGAATATCCTTCCCGCTCTATCTTATCGCTACTAACCAATTGACTTGATAATACTATGTGTGCCATTTCTCCCAATACCAACTTTAGGGCCACCTTAGGTACATTGGGCAGCCATACGGGTTTCCCCAGCTGTGAAGCCACTTCATTCACCATTTCCTTATTAGTTACCGGGTTTGGGGCTACGGCATTATAAACTCCAGTGAGTTTATTTTCCAGGGCATACATAAAGATACCCGTTATATCCTCAATATGAATCCAGGATTGCCATTGCTTTCCATTACCAAGTGGCGAACCTACATTAAAGTTTACAGGTTCTTTAAGCTTTTCCAACATTCCTCCATTTTCGGCAAGGACAAGTCCTATTCTTATTTTTGCGACTTCTATTCCAAGGTCTTTAAAATTGTCTACTGCTTCCTCCCATTTTACAACTACTTCACCTACAAAAGAATCATCTACTCCCTGATCTTCTTCAGTATATAATTTTTCGAGCGAACTAGGATACACACCAATGGCACTGGCTGAAACCACCTGTTTTATCTGGTGTTCATTTTCCTGTAAACATTTATAGAGTAAACTCGCAGTTTCGGTGCGACTTTTCAGAATTTTTTCCTTTTGTTCCGGGGTCCATCTTTCAGCAATACTGGCTCCAACAAGATTTATAATCGCATCAACACCTTCTATTGCTTTGCTGTCAATTTCATTTTCATTGGGATTCCAGTAAAAACCTTTGTAATCTGGCTTATTCTCAAGCTTATCTTTACTGGTAGTTAGGTAATGAACTTCTATCCCTTTATCGCGACATGACCGACTGATCTTAGATCCTATTAAACCGGTAGCTCCTGTAATTAATACACGCATTTTTCTTTACAAGATAGCAACATGTCTAAACCTCAGCTAAAAATTATTACTGATTTAACAGCAAAACCGGCTACTTTTTTAATGCCCTTAACATTTCCCGCTTACCTGGAGGGCCGGGAAGCCTTTCAACGATAAAACCTGCAGTTTGTATAGCTCTTCTTACACTCCCTTTTGCAGAATACGTTACCAAAACCGCCTTTTTTTTCATCGCCGAAAACATTTTCAGAAAGATTTCTTCTGTCCAAAGTTCGGGTTGCACTCTAGCGCCAAAAGCATCAAAAAACACTAAATCATATTTATTAAGGTCCTCAATTTCTTCAAAACGTTTTTGTTGTTTTTCAAGCTGAAAATTTTCAGAAATTATATGTGGACTATTCCATGGAATGGAATGCATTTTTTGAAAAGAATCAACTTCCTTTTCTGCGGAAAGCATTTTGGTGTAATTCAGTTCTTTAATTTCATCTTCTGAAACCGGGTATGCTTCTACCCCGGTATAATCAATTTTAAGCTGAAGTTTTTTAGCTTCTAAAAATGCGATGAATGCATTGAGCCCCGTACCAAAGCCTATTTCTAGGACTGTAAGTTCTTTTTGGTTGTTGTTTGCTAACCAATTTTCTAGCCCCATTTTTATAAAAACGTGTTGTGCTTCCTGTATCGCACCATGTTTAGAATGGTATTGCTCATCCCATTCGCTTAAATGAATAGTGACCGATCCATCCCCTGTTTTAATGATCTTTCGTTCCAAATTATTCTTTTAAAAGTACTGCATTCGCTATAAATGCCTTAGAAATTTCAGGCGAAGTAATTGCAGAGATTTCAGCTTCAGATCTCCCTTCATCTTCGGCATAATGCTTTTGATCTTCCACGCTCATTTCATTTAAAAAAGCCTTTCCTTCAACGATAACCTCTGTATTTTCACTGTCTTTCGGAACAAAAAATCCGTAGTCCTTGAAAGTTACACGCACATCATCTTCCCCCGGAAGTTCTAAAATCATCCAACATCCTTTCATTTTACAAACGCTGTTTATAGTGGAGCTAAATTTTAATTCTAAGGTATCACCGGGGGATAGCGAATTGAATCTTTCCAGAGCTTCCGCCGCGGTCAAAGTATTCTCTACTGAAATCTTCTCCCCAAAAGAAATGTATTCAGCAGAATTATTTTCAGCTATAATTTCAGGCTTATCATTAGATTTTTCATTTTTACAGGCAATAAAAATTACCGCCAGGGCTAATAAAGACGCTATTTTTCTCATTTTCTTATTTTAAGTTAAAACTTTGAAAGCAAACAAATTTACCAAAACTTTAGATTTTGATTCTGTTTTAATTTAGGTAAATTTGTTAACTAAATTAATGATAATGAAATACGATACTGACCAGCTCGAAATTACCAAAGTCCAAAAATCTAAGATTGAAGAAGTAAATTTTGACAATCTGGTTTTTGGAGAAGTTTTCACAGATCATATGTTTATGTGTGATTATGAAAATGGCCAATGGCAAAATCCTAAAATTAAGCCTTATGGACCTATTCAACTGGATCCTTCAGCCAAAGTGTTTCATTATGGACAGGCCGTTTTTGAAGGAATGAAAGCCTATAAAGATGAAAATGAAAAGATTTGGCTTTTTAGACCAGATGAAAATTACAAACGTATTAATAAATCTAGTGCAAGGCTTGCTATACCAGAGTTTCCAGAAGAATTTTTCTTTAATGGACTTGAAGAATTATTAAAAATTGAAAAAGATTGGATTAAAAAAGGCTTTGGAAACTCGCTTTATATTAGACCTTTTGTAATAGCTACTGAAGAATGCGTTTCGGCCAATCCCGCTACAAAATATAAATTCATGATTATTTGCTCTCCCGCCCAGGCTTATTACAGCGGTGAAGTAAGGGTACAATTTTCAGAAAAATACAGCCGCGCTGCCGATGGTGGCGTAGGAGCTGCCAAAGCAGCAGGAAATTATGCAGCACAATTCTACCCTACCAATCTTGCAAAAGAAGCTGGCTTTCAGCAAATAATATGGACTGATGCTAATACCCATGAATTTTTGGAAGAAGCCGGAACGATGAATATTTTCTTTAGAGTTGGAGATAAACTTATTACAGCCCCAACCAGCGATAGAATTTTGGATGGAGTGACGCGAAAAAGCGTTCTAGATCTTGCAAAAGATCTTAATATTGAAACTGAAGTTAGGCGAGTAAAAGTTTCTGAAATTGTAGAAGCCGCCAAAAAGGGTGAACTTAAAGAGATCTTTGGCTCTGGTACCGCAACGGTTATTAATCCTATCGCAGGTTTTGGATATAAAGGTGAAAAGTTTGAGCTGCCAAAAATGGAAGATTCTTACGGAAAATCTTTTAAAGATCGCTTAATGAAAATCCAATACAACCAGGCCGAAGACAAGCACGGCTGGAGATATGAGGTGAAATAAAATTTCTCAAGAATAGAAAGAGGCTTTTAAAAGGTAATTTTGTTGTACTAAACTTATTTCAAAATTTTGATATAAGGCTAGAGGACGAATTAAAAACTTTTGAAAAAGCCTCTTTCTATTTAATCATTGTTTAGAGCCCTTTCTATATTAGGTCTGCAATAATTTGGACCTTTAATCACTTTCCCATTTTCATTGTAAATTGGTTCCCCGTTTTCATTAAGCTTACTCATATTACTATATTGAATTTCTTCAAAAACAGCTTCGATTTTATTTTCAAGGCCGTGTTCAATAATAGTTCCGCATAAAACGTAGAGCATATCGCCCAGGGCATCGGCAACTTCTGTGAGATCCCCATTGTTGGCCGCTAGAAGATATTCTTCATTTTCTTCTTTCATTAGTTCGTAACGTAATCGGTTTTTCTCTAAACCAAGTGAAGGAATTGGTTTTTCTCCTATTCCCAGTTTAAAAGTTTTATGAAACTCTTTTACCGCAGCTAATCTTTTTTTCATGCTAAACCATTTTAATGAATAACCTGTTAAGCTTAAAACCTTAACTTTGCCTAAAAATATATAAAATGTTTAGTACCGGCCAACTTGTTTTTGCAGGTTTATTTTTAGTAACGTTTATTATAATTATTTCTTTCAGCTATAAAAAAGACAGGCGCTTACATAAAAAACAATATAAAGGAAGTATTTGGGTATTAGTTGTGTTTATTGCTTTTATCGCCCTATTGTTTGTACTAAAAGGCTTTTTGAATCCATAGATAATTAATTTTTTAAAAGATCAATGGAAAATTAAATAAAAGAATAGAAGCTATCAAGCTTAAAATAACTCAGTAATTGAGTAATGTTAAATTATTATCTTCGCTTATAAAGCTACCAATATGAAAATATTAAAATACTTTTTCTTTCTCTTACTTATCCTAATAATTGCGGGTTCCATTTATATCGCTACGAAAGATGGTGATTACCAGGTTGAAGAAACCAAAGTAATTACAGCTCCTGTAGAAATGGTGTTTCAGGAAGTTAATGAATATAAGAATTGGGAAAACTGGGAACCCTGGTCAGCTGAAGCCGATGATATGATCATTGAATATGGCGCAAAAACTAGCGGAGATAGTGCTTCTTATTCCTGGAAAAGTGAAAGCGCTGGTGATGGTGAGATAAGAACCATTGCAGTCAAACCTTACTCTGAAATAGAACAGGAAATCACTTTTAAAACTTCCTTTGGAGAATCTACCAGCCAGGGATATTGGAAATTTAATGAAATTGAGAATGGCACCGAAGTAACCTGGGGTATAAAAGGCCACCAAAGTTTTATGGAAAAACTGGCTTTTACTTTTCAGGACGAAAGCATTAGCGAAATGATGCGCCCAATGTTTCAAAAAGGACTTAATAATATGGAAAGCGTTGTTTTAAATAAAATGGATAAATACGCTATAAATATAGACGGAATAATTCAGCACGGAGGCGGTTATTTTATGTACACCACCACAGCCAGTAAAATAAGCCAGGTAGATGAAAAAATGGTTTCCATGATTCAGGAAGTTTCTTCTTATATGGAGGAAAACGATATTGAAAAGAGCGGAAATCCTTTTGTTTTATATAATGATTTGAATGAAGAATCTGGTACCGCTATTTTTTCTGCAGGTATCTTTACCCCAAGCGAAGTAATTACACCAAATGCCAGTGAAATATTGAACGGTTTTATGCCGAACCAAAAAGTTTTAAAAACTACTTTAAAAGGTGACTACAAGAATTTAAAGGAGGCCTGGGCCACGGCGTACAACTATACTAAAGAAAACAATCTTGAAATTGCAGAAGACGCTAAAACTTTTGAAGTTCATCTCACTTCTCCAGAAAAAGTTGCAAATCCTGCAAAATGGATTACCCATCTTTATATCCCGGTAAAATAAGGCTTATGCTTAAACAGCTTATATTGGTTTTTATTGGTGGTGGACTTGGGAGTGTTTTACGCTACTTGGTGAGTAAAAATTTAAATTTTGAGAATGTATTAATACCTTTTGGAACCTTTACTGTAAACATTCTTGGCAGTTTACTTCTCGGTTTCATTCTTGGCATTGCCGCCCGCACTGAAATATTTAATTCAAATACCGTTTTATTATTCGCTGTTGGATTTTGTGGTGGCTTTACGACATTTTCCAGTTTCGCTTTTGAAAACCAGGCACTTTTACGTTCTGGAGATTACTTAAATTTCTTTTTTTATGCTTTTGGAAGCATAATTCTAGGAATTTTGGCTGTTTTTTTAGGTCTTTTTCTCTCCAAATTAACCTAAGTGAGCTTCAAAAATTACAAACAAAACAAAACTTACCCATAATTTTAATCACCCCCTAATTTTTTAGGGGGTGTTTTTATTTATTCATATTAATTTAGTCATACACCCTATTTTTATATAGGTGTTATGATATTTTTATACTTTTATATCCAGTAAAAGTTAAATTTTTATGAAGAAAATAGAAGCAGTAATTAGAAAATCCAGGTTCGATGAAGTTAAGAAAGCACTGCACGAAACTGAAGTCAATTTTTTTAGCTATTGGGATGTTACCGGAGTAGGTAATGAGAAACAAGGCCACGTTTATAGAGGCGTGTCTTACAGCACTAGCGATATTCAAAGACGTAAAATTTCATTGGTAGTTTCAGATGAGAATGTAGATAGCACGGTAGAAACTATTTTAAAAGCCGCCCATACTGGTTCTGTAGGAGATGGAAAAGTCTTTGTATCACCGGTAGAGGAAGCTTATCGTATAAGAACAAAAGAAAAAGGAAAAGACTCACTTTCCTAAGAAATTCAACGCAATTAGAAAATTACTTTTATGGAATTACTTACAACTAACAATGTTTGGATGATGGTGTGTACTGCCCTGGTATTTTTTATGCACCTGGGTTTCTCACTGCTTGAAGTTGGTTTAACACGCCAAAAAAATGCAATTAATATCCTTTTTAAAAATGTATTTATAATCTGTGCAGGTTTATTGTTTTATAGCCTATTAGGTTTTAACCTGATGTATCCAGATTCTTTTTATGCCGGGGTTATCCCAGATTATTTCTTTGGTTTATTTGGTTTAGAAGCTCCCCTGGCAGATGGCTCTTTAGACTTAGACTATAATCAAGGTTATACCTATTGGACTGATTTTTTATTCCAGGGAATGTTTGCTGCAACCGCTGCAACTATTGTTTCCGGGGCGGTAGCTGAAAGAATTAAGCTGGGAAGTTTTATGCTTTTCTCTGTGATTTATATTACGCTGGTTTACCCTATTGTAGGATCCTGGAAATGGGGGGGCGGATTCTTAGATGAACTTGGCTTTTATGATTTTGCAGGTTCTACCCTTGTACATTCGGTAGGCGGTTGGGCTGCACTTATAGCTATTTATTTATTAGGAGCTCGATTAGGGAAATTTGGCAAAGACGGGCAGTCTCACGCCATCCCCGGGCACAATATACCTTTGGCCACTGCAGGGGTCTTTATACTATGGTTAGGATGGTTTGGTTTTAATGGAGGTTCTGTCCTTTCTGCCGATCCAGCTTTAACTTCCATAACTCTGGTCACTACCTGTCTTGCGGCGGCAGCTGGAGGGATATCAGCATTTTTAGTGAGTACTATAGCTTATAAGAATTATGACCTTACCATGTTTCTTAACGGAATTTTAGGCGGCCTGGTTGGTATTACTGCTGGAGCCGACCTTATGAGCCCTTTAGATGCCGTTCTAATTGGCCTCGTTGCAGGAGGCGTTATTGTCTTTGGCGTTTCACTAATTGACAGAATTAAACTAGATGACCCAGTTGGTGCCGTAGCTGTACACCTTGCCTGCGGAATATGGGGCACCATGGCGGTTGGCATCTTTGGAAGCCTGGCCGGTTTTGATCAATTCTTATCCCAATTAGCAGGAATTGGAATTGTAGGAGCTTTCTGTTGTACTTCGGCATTTATTCTATTAAAAATCATCAAATCCACCATGGGATTACGAATGGAAGAAAGAGAAGAAACTGAAGGCCTTGATGTTCACGAACACGGAATGGATGCCTATGCTGAATTTGGCACGGCAAACGACCGATAGTTATAATTAAACCAAATTACAAAACCACACAAAATTAAATTTATCTAACAACTTAAAAATTTCAACATGTTAAAAAAACAAACAATTCTGGTTTTATTCTTTGGCGCTCTTTTATGGAGTCAAAATTCAACGGCACAACAAGATGAAACAATTGACAAAATTGGAGCAAGTTTAAGTCTTAATCACGATGCCTTTTTTGGTTTTAATCCTATGATGAGTTTGTCTTATCAATTTAGCGAAACCGATGCCTTTACCGCTTACGGAATACAATGGGGCGCCGGAACCGGATCAGCTTGGGGTCAATGGACTGAGTTTGGTATTGGTTATAACCGAAGCTTAGGAAATTTTGATATTAACCCACAGCTAGGTTTTACTATGGGTAATTTACTTTCCAGTGGAGCAGGTGATCAACGTGGAATAATTGGCGATGGAATTGTACCCAATCTTACTGTAAACTATGATTCAGAGTATCTTGAAGGACAATTCTATTTTGGTTATTACGCATCCCTAAGAGACGGAACTGAACTTGCAGGTGAATCAACCTTAAACTATGTTCACTACTGGGCAAACCTTGGGTACAAAGCTTCTGATTTTTTCTCTTTTGGAGGCCATTTTGAAGAACTTTTTCTGGACGGAGGAAATGTTAATGGTGGCGGAAATGTAGACCGTGCAGATTATTATGTTTGGTTAGGTCCCTACCTTCAATTTCAAAAGGGAAATGCGGGTATGCGCTTTTCTTTCGGAAGTAATTTAGCTGATGAAGATGATCGCTCTGCACCTAATGATTTTTATAAATTAAGCTTCTTTATTACACTATAACAACAAATTTAAAATTTAACTCCTGCTGAAATGGCAATTTTCAGGTCATTTTCAGCAGGAACTTTAGGGCAGGAAAAATTACTGTTATAAGCACAGTAAGGATTATAAGCTTTATTAAAATCTAACAAGATGGAATCACCCTCCGGTATCCTTAAGTCTAAATACCGTCCGCCGGAGTAGGTGGTTTCGCCGTTAGTAAGATCTGTAAAAGGTAAAAACAGGTAATTATAATATTCCTTATCAGAGATCAATTCCTGGTTTTGAAACACATTGAGTTTAAAATTCTTCTTCTGAAGGCTAAAATAGATTTCCGCATACTTCACATAAATTGGCAACCTATCTGTTGTAGTTTGCATTTTAAAAGGAGCTTCAGCCGGAGTTCTTAAAAAGTGCGCTTCTACAATAAAGCTGGAATCAATTTCAAAAAAATTTAAATTTCTAAACTCATTTCGATCTTTTTCTGAAAGCGGACTGCGATTTGGATCACTGAATTTTTCATTCATTTTCTGCTGAAAATCCATTGCAGTAATTTCCTGAGAGAAGGAATTTAAACTTCCGAAAAGTAAAATTAATATCAGGATAAAATTTTTAACTTTCAGCTGCATAGTATTTAGCTTCTCCAAGATACTCCCTAATTTTAGCGTTATATTCTTTGCTCAATTTTAGATCTAAAATTCCTTCTATATCATACAACGCTTCCATATTATCAAAACCGGTTTTAAGCAAATCTTCAAGATATAAAAGTGCGGTTTCGTGATCGCCATCGTGCCCCGCAATCTTGATGATATTAAGATAAGCTTCAGGATCCTTTTTATCAAAAATTGTTCTAAGAATACTTACAAAAACTTTAGATCTTGAATTAGCTTCCGAATTCACATAGCCATCATAATAGTTTTTACTGAGATTATCTAAAAAACCCTGTAACCTACTCGCCATTTTTTGCCTGGCCCCATTTAATTTTTCTTCATTCTCTTGGAGACCTTCAACCTGTGCAGCCCACCAACCAATATTTTCAAAATTTGAGGTCACAACATCATTTTCCATATAATAAAGAAATTCCTCCTGTTTCGCTTCTTCAGCTGAAACTACGTTTCGATATTCTCTTCGTTGTTCCCTAAATGCTTTATTTCTTCTAATATTTTTAATCTGGTCCCTTAAATCTACGTCAAAACCAAGATCATCATACTTATCTTCTATTTGTTTCAATTTTTCAAAAGCCTGGTAATAATTACGCTTACGTCTCAAAACTTCGGCGTATTCCACTTCGACGTCAAAAAGTTCTTTAACGAGGTCCAAATCTTTAGGCCTTTTATTTTCCCTAATAGCATTTAATGTAAATCCAGCAACTGCATTTTGAATCATATCTGCATTAGGCCATTCAACGTCCTTATCACAGGAATAGAAATTCATTTCGGTTGGATAATTTTTACTATCTAGATAATCATTTATCTGTTCAAGAATAAACATAGAATTATTACTATCGCAGGCTATGGCGCTAAACATAAATTTATTATTAGCATTCAAATACTCTGTATTCATCCAGGCATTTTCTACGGCCAGAACGCCAGCAATATTATTATAAATTAAAGGTAGTGCAGCAGCCAATTGCCCACCTTCTGAAAGCCCAGCAACATAAACCTGTTTTTTATCTATGGAAAGCATTCCATCTACCTGATTAATAAATGGGGCAACTTTTTCAATATTATTCTTTAAAGAATCTTGCTGTAAATCTAAGTTGAAAGCAGCAATTATATAAGACTGTTGTTCTGCTACTGTTCTGAAAAGTTGGGTACTTGCTCTACCTCTACCTTTAGCATCAAAAACGAAAATTACAGGAAATTCTTTTTCTTCATTAAAATCCTGGGGTAGGTATAAAGCAAAAGAAGCTGAGGTAGAATCGGCAGTTGGAATAGAATCAACAATTCTACCCACCGGAATTTCCATCTCTTGGGAAATTACTATTTGGGGGATAAAAACTAAAAATAAAAGAATAAAAGATATATTTCTCATCATAATGCTAATTATTATTATAAATATAAGGATAGATATCAAAGATCGTGCATAAAAAAACCCTCATCAAAAGATGAAGGTTTCAATAAACATATAAATGGTAGATTTATTTCTTTACTCGTTGCAATCTAAGCTTATCGCTTTTAAAGATAAGACGCGCTAATAGTGAGACTATTAACAGTACTGCGAAGATCAAAAATAACACTCTCACAACTTCAATTCCGGCAAAATTTAATCCAGTAAATCCTACCGCACCCGTTAACGCTGCTACAATTAAGTATAATGTACTATATTTTCTCATAATGCAATTTCTTTTAGGTAAATGTACACACAGGATAGTCGTATTATTATTAAAAAAATTACAATTTGCTATACTTTAACTAAAAAATAATTTGAATTTAGTCATTCGTTAAAAACAGCTGAAAAAAGCTCTGCTTTTAACAGATATAAATAGCAACTTTAAAATTATACCTGATTTTTCTTTGAAATAAATTTAAATACTTAAAATAGCTTTCTTCTATTTCTATCTATTGGTGCGAATTCTACCACCTGGGACAGCACAATATGGGTTTTGGTTTCACCATAGGTAATGAG
Source organism: Salegentibacter sp. Hel_I_6 (assembly GCF_000745315.1). Taxonomy (NCBI): domain Bacteria; kingdom Pseudomonadati; phylum Bacteroidota; class Flavobacteriia; order Flavobacteriales; family Flavobacteriaceae; genus Salegentibacter; species Salegentibacter sp. Hel_I_6. The sequence continues at coordinate 707,893 of NZ_JQNQ01000001.1, forward strand.
TTTATCTATAAATTCCTCTAAATGGGATTGATCCCGAAGAACAACTTCCATAATAATATTTTCATTTCCAGTAATTCGATAGCAATTATTCACCTCTTTAAATTCTTTTACTTTTTCCAAAAAAGGTTTTAATCTACCCATAAAAGCCCTAAGTGTAATTATTGCCTTTAACTGATGGCCAGTTTTATGATAAGAGATTTGCGTTTTATATCCTTTAATAATACCGGCATCCTCCATTTTTTTAACTCTTTCAGCTACTGCTGGAGAACTTAATCCAATTTCACGACCAATTTTAGCAAAAGAGTAACGGGCATTTTGTTGTAATCTAGTTAAGATTGCCCAACTTAAATCGTCTACTTGCATATTAAAGTTTTAATTATATATACCTTATTATTAAACGCAAAATCTATCATTTACTTTAAAAAGCAAAGATAAGCTATTTTATTTCTTATTAATTTTATAGGAAATTAATATTAATGTCACAGGCTTTTTTCCATAATAATTATCAAAATCCGGTTTATTTTAAAGCATTGGAAATATTTAAGCTGTCCAGGGCTATGGCTGTGCATTTCACTGAAGATAAACATGTTCTTGAAATGGGTATTTCTTCAAGTTCAAAAGATAGATTTGCCGGAGACCTTGTAACCGAATCCCTCCAGCTTGCGCCAGGTGTAGCTTCGGTTGCTACCGCAAAAAGCATCGGTTCGCGCCTGGAACGTATTCGGAATATTAGAAGGTCAAGTAAAAGCCTGAAGTCACTTTGCAGAAGCCTGGAATTCTCAGGTGTTAAAGAAAGTGAGTTTTTAAACCTACTTAGAAAAGAAATCCAAATTTTTGACAGGATGGTTAGCGATTGGATTCAGCAGATTCGGAAAGCTTAAAAAATTTTCAAGAATTTATTTTCCTAAAAAAAAGCGAGTTTCACACCTTCTATAAGCATATTAGTTCCAATAATTGCTATAATTAGCCCCATTATCTTTTCGATCACAATAATCTTATTTTGGCCTATAAACCGAACTAAATATTCACTGGAAATAAAAGCGAGGTGATTTAAAAACATAATTAAACCAAACATAGCTACAATAATTCCCATATCCATATAGCTGGCCGTGGTAGTATAGTTTACTGCAGTTACTATTGTTCCTGGACCAGCAAGAATTGGAATAGCCAGCGGAGAAATGGAAATTCCTTCATTAAAATCTACTTCAGTCTGGTTATCAATACTGGATTGTTGTGCCCTTATCATTTCAAAGCCCACGAAAAACACCAAAATTCCACCTGTGATTTTAAAGGCAGGGATGGTTAATCCAAAAAGTTGGAAGATATATTTACCCAATAACACAAATCCTGTTACGATAACAAAAGCCGTGAAAGTCGCTTTTTTAGAAATAAAACGCTTTCTTTTTCCATCGGCCTGTTTGGTTAAGCTAAGGAAGATTGGAATATTCCCCACAGGATTATTAATCGCGAAAAATGCGGTAAACGCACCTATGGCATATAACCAGATATTTTCCATAGATTTATATTTTTGGTACTTACGAAGTTACGGGTTGAAATTAAGAAGCAGCAAAATTAATCTGAAATTTTAGCCCCACCCAATAAAAAGGAAAAAAGTTTTAAAGCACCTTAGAACTTAATAATTAACGTATCGCTTTTTTAGAAAATTGAGGACATTTTCAGTTATGGTTTATCTTATTATAGCATTGAATTCTTAAATTAAAAATTGTTTTGAAATGAAAAATCCCAATGAGGCTTTCGCCCATTGGGATGATTTATTAATAACTATAAAAGCCGTGATTCGCTAAGCTCATCACTTCTTTTTCGCAAAAATATTTTCAAAACATTTTTAGGTCTATAGATCCCGATTCGCTGTGCTCATCGGGATAAGCGATTCGCACACATCCCCAGGCTTTTCGCCTGGAAATGTGGCTCTCTGCTTACATATTTCTTCTATACTGCCCGCCTACCTCAAACATAGCCTGGGTAATTTGCCCCAGGGAGCAAACTTTGGTGGCTTCCATTAATTCTTTAAAAATATTCTCATTTTTAATAGAGGCCTCTTTAATTTTTTCTAAAGCTGCTTCAGCTGAATCTTCTTTGGCTTTGTGAAGTGTACTCAAAGTTTTAAGTTGATGCTGCTTCTCTTCTTCTGTAGCTCTAATTACTTCTCCTGGAGTCACAGTTGGCGAACCGGTAGAACTTAAGAACGTATTTACACCAATTATTGGATAATCGCCATTATGCTTTAAAGTTTCATAATGCAGACTTTCTTCCTGAATCTTCCCACGTTGGTACATCGTTTCCATTGCACCAAGAACTCCTCCTCTTTCGGTAATTCGATCAAATTCGGTTAAAACAGCTTCTTCGACGAGATCGGTTAATTCTTCAATAATAAATGATCCCTGGATTGGATTCTCGTTTTTAGCAAGTCCTAGTTCTTTATTGATAATTAACTGAATAGCCATCGCTCTTCTTACCGAAGCTTCGGTTGGCGTGGTAATCGCTTCATCATACGCGTTGGTATGCAGCGAATTACAGTTATCGTAAATCGCATAAAGTGCCTGAAGCGTAGTTCTAATATCGTTAAAATCTATTTCCTGGGCGTGCAGCGATCTACCTGAAGTTTGAATATGATATTTCAACATTTGCGCCCTTGGGTTTGCACCGTATTTATGCTTCAAAGCTTTAGACCAAATTTTACGCGCTACCCTACCTATTACCGCATATTCCGGATCTATTCCGTTAGAAAAGAAAAACGAAAGATTTGGCCCGAATTTATTGATATCCATTCCCCTGCTTAAATAATATTCCACATAAGTGAAACCATTGGCCAGGGTAAATGCTAACTGTGTAATTGGATTTGCACCTGCTTCAGCAATATGATATCCTGAAATTGAAACCGAATAGAAGTTTCTTACTTTTTCTTTAATAAAATGTTCCTGAACATCACCCATTAAACGCAAAGCGAATTCCGTAGAAAAGATACAGGTATTTTGTGCCTGGTCTTCTTTTAAAATATCAGCCTGCACGGTTCCGCGGACCACGCTAATAGTTTTTTCTTTGATATCTTCATAAACTTCTGCCGGTAAAACTTGGTCTCCGGTAAGTCCTAAAAGCATTAATCCAAGTCCGTTGTTTCCTTCCGGCAAATCCCCTCGATAAACGGGACGGTCTAGATCACGATCATCATAAAGTTCTTTATATTTCGCCTCAACTTTATCCTCCAGGCCGTTTTCTTTAATGTATTTCTCACATTGCTGATCTATAGCCGCATTCATAAAGAAACCAAGCAACATAGGCGCCGGTCCATTTATCGTCATACTTACCGATGTCATAGCATCTGCAAGATCAAACCCTGAATAGAGCTTTTTAGCATCATCCAAACAGCAAATAGAAACCCCGGAATTTCCAATTTTCCCATAAATATCGGGACGTTCATCTGGATCGTTTCCATAAAGCGTTACCGAATCAAAAGCGGTTGAAAGTCTTTTTGCGGGTAAGCCCATACTTACATAATGAAATCGGCGGTTGGTTCGCTCTGGCCCACCTTCACCGGCAAACATTCTTGTAGGATCTTCACCCTGTCTCTTAAACGGATAAAGACCTGCGGTATATGGAAATTCTCCCGGAACATTTTCCTGAAGACACCATTTTAATATATCGCCCCAGGCTTTATATTTTGGAAGCGAAACTTTTGGAATTTGTGTATGGGAAAGCGACTCGGTATGTGTATCTATTTTTATCTCTTTATCGCGAACTTTAAAGGAATAAACAGGCTCTACATATTTATTTACTTTTTCCTGCCAGCTCTGGATCACTTCCCAATTGTAAGGATCTAAATCCATTTTTACCCGGTCAAATTCTGCGAAAAGCAATTTTAGAAAATCCTTTTGGGAATCTTCAGCAAACTCATTTATTTCCTCCTGGTTAATTCCGTGTTTTTCTAAATATTTAGATTGGTTGTTGGTCATTTCCAAACTAGAAACCGACTCGATTGTTTTAAAAACTCCGTAAAGTTTTTGCGCTACCTCAGCCTGGTTTGCAGCTTTCTCGTCGTAGCTTCTATTATTTTCAGCAATTTCTGAAAGATATCGTGTTCGCTTTGGTGGAATTACAAAAATCTTCTCACTCATTTCTGCTGAAATCTCAAAGGTAGAATTCAGATCGGCTTTGGTTTTTTCAGCAATCTTATCCATAATCTGACGATACAGGGTGTTCATCCCCGGATCGTTAAACTGAGAGGCAATGGTTCCAAAAACCGGTAGTTTTTCAGCATCTTCGTGCCATAACTGGTGATTTCGCTGATATTGCTTTTTCACATCACGCAAGGCATCCTGTGCACCACGTTTATCAAATTTATTGATAGCCACCAAATCGGCAAAGTCAAGCATATCGATTTTCTCTAACTGCGTTGCTGCACCAAATTCCGGCGTCATTACGTATAGAGCAACGTCAGAATGATCCATAATTTCGGTATCACTCTGTCCAATTCCAGATGTTTCCAGAATAATTAAGTCGAATTCAGCCGCTTTTAAAACCTCAACAGCTTCAGCCACGTGTTTAGAAAGTGCAAGGTTAGATTGGCGGGTAGCCAGGGAACGCATATAAACGTGTTTATTGTTTATGGCATTCATCCTAATTCTATCTCCCAGCAAAGCGCCGCCGGTTTTCCTTTTAGAAGGATCTACAGAAATTATCCCGATATTTTTTTCGGGAAAATCACCTAAAAATCGGCGTACCAATTCGTCTACCAAACTGGATTTTCCTGAACCTCCGGTTCCGGTAATTCCAAGAACTGGAATTTCGCTTTTATCTGTGTCTTCTCTTAAAGGTTCAAAATGCTTCAGAAAAGAATCGTGTTTATTTTCTGCAAGGGAAATTAGCCTTGAAATAGTATTTACATTCTTATTTTTTAAATCTTCAGCAACAGATTTTTCTTCAACCAAATCGCGAGTTTCAGTATCTACCCGCTTCACCATATCATTGATCATTCCCTGGAGTCCCATTTCACGCCCATCATCTGGCGAGTAAATTCGGGTTATTCCGTAGTCCATCAATTCTTTAATTTCCTCAGGAAGAATTACCCCACCACCACCGCCAAAAATAGCGATATGACCGGCGTTTTTCTCCTGAAGCAAATCGTGCATATATTTAAAGTATTCAGTGTGCCCACCTTGATAGGAAGTCATCGCAATAGCCTGTGCATCTTCCTGGATGGCGCAATTCACCACCTCATCTACACTACGGTCGTGACCAAGGTGAATTACCTCAACTCCGGTAGACTGGATGATTCGGCGCATTATATTAATGGCTGCATCGTGCCCATCAAAAAGCGAAGCCGCGGTTACAATTCTTATTTTATTTTTAGGGGTATATGGCTTTTGTTGTTCCATTGCTAATTATCTCTGAAATTTTGACCTGCAATTTACGAAAATCGCAACCAAATATTGAAATTTTAAATTTTTTATGAGGATTTTATAAGCAAAAATAGCTTGATTAAAGAAAGTCAAAAAGTGATTCTCAGGCTCCCATTTTTAAATTTATATCTTTGAAAAATCAAATCCAGGGCAAGCTTGCGATATATAAGATGGATTTTTTTGATATCCAGGTAAGCCTTCAAATATTTAAATCTCGATTATCGAGTAAAAAACATTTCTATGAAAAAGATTATTCTCGTTTTTAGTGTACTTATATTTTCTTCCTGTGCCGAATTACAAACTATAGCCGAAAATTATCCCCAAGTAGGTGTTAGTAATACCGAAATAGCTTCGGGTTTACGGCAGGCTTTGGATATGGGGATTGAAAAACAGGTAACAAAACTTACTGAAGAAAATGGGTTCTACCGCAATGAATTAGTAAGAATTACTTTACCACCAGAGTTACAAAAAGTAGATAAAACCCTAAGGGATGTTGGCTTAGACGCTCTTGCCGACGAAGGCTTAAAAGTTTTAAATCGGGCTGCGGAAGAAGCCGTTAAAGAAGCTACACCAATTTTTGTAAATGCCGTACAGGAAATTACTTTTAATGATGCTAGAAATATTTTACTTGGCCAGGATAACCAGGCCACCTTATACCTTACCGACAAAACTGAAAAATCACTGTATAACAAATTTAGTCCTGTAGTTACTTCTTCACTTGAGAAAGTAGGAGCTACCCAAGTATGGAGTAATATTATAAACCGGTATAACAGCTTACCACTTACTACAAATGTAAATCCAGACCTTGCAGATTATGTGACCAATGAAGCTTTAAATGGGGTTTACACAATGATTGCTGTTGAAGAAAAGGAAATTAGAGAGAAGGTTTCAGCACGAACCACCAACCTTTTACAACGCGTTTTCGCTCTTCAGGATCGTAATACAGGTTATTAAAAGCTTTTTTGAGTTGTTATAAATCGGCAATTATCTAATGTTTTTAACAAACCAAGTGCTTGAAATAGATTTTTTTACATCAATCTTAACGCACACTTAGCAATCCTTTGAGTTTCTGCAGGCTATCTTTGTATCAAAGACAAAAACAGTTATGTTCAAAATCTTTGAAACAAAATCTACAGAAGAATGCCTTTGTGATAAGTACACACATCTTATGCACAAATCGTTTAAATTGGCGCTAACCGATAAGGAAGAAAGTGACCGATTGAACGAGAGAGCAAAAAAAATTCTTCGGGAACTAAGGAGAATGCAATACGATAAGATAGATTCTTAAGCGCTAATTGTTTTAAAATAATCTATTGCTGCAATCAATCGGGATCCATACCAACTAAAATACTCACCATCTACCAGCTTAATTTCAGCATTTAAAGTTGAAAAATATTCTTTATGCTTTTCCTTGAACGGAAATGGCTCAGATGAAAGCAATAATAAATCAGGATTTTTAGCCTTTAATTCTTCAAGAGTAGTTTCTGGATACCTGGATTCTATAAACACATTTTCAAACTTATTCAGTTTTAGGAGTTCATCTATAAAAGTGTCTTTCCCGGCAACCATTAAAGGTTTTTTCCAAATAAAATACGCTACTTTTTTAACCGGTTTATCCCGGAGTTTTTCTTGAAGAACAGCAATTTTGTCCCTAACGGAATTCACCATTGTTCCTACTAAAGCTTTTTTTTGAAAGATCTCACCATATTGAAGCATCAATTCAAAAGCATCTTCAATTTTTACAATATCTGAAACGTGTACAGGAGCAATTTCTTCCAACTCCTCTACCATTTCCTTAGTATTTTCCTCTTTATTACAGAGAATAATATCTGGTTTTAAAGCTTTTATTTTTTCAAGCTTTACTTGTTTTGTACCACCTACCATGGTTTTGTTCTTCCTAAGATATTTGGGATGAACGCAGAATTTAGTGACCCCCACCAGATTTTCCTCCAAACCTAAATCCACAAGAAGTTCGGTTTGGCTGGGTACTAATGAGATAATTCGCTTAGGAATATATGGAAGAGAAATCTTTCTCTGTAATTGATCTATCACTTCCATGTTAGAATTTTAAAGTTTACTCAACTCTTCTGCCATTTGTTGCTGAAGTACTTCAGCTTTAGCTCCGGCTATTTCAGCGAAATTCGAAGATTCTGAAGCATAAATAATCTTTCGGGAAGAATTTACCAAAAGGCCAACATTTTTTGTCATTCCGTATTTACATACGTCTTCCAGTTTTCCGCCCTGTGCGCCTACTCCAGGAACAAGTAAAAAATTCTCAGGAATGATCTCTCTTATTTCTTTTAAAAATTCAGCCTTAGTAGCTCCCACAACGTACATCAAATTCTCAGAATTTTTCCAGGTTTTAGAGGTTTTAAGTACTTTTTTATAAAGTTCTTCCCCGTCAATTTGCTGGGTTTGGAAATCAAAAGCCCCCTCATTAGAAGTAAGTGCCAATAATATAGCCTGTCGGTTATCAAATTCCAAAAAAGGTTCTACCGAATCTTTTCCCATATAGGGTGCGACAGTTACCGAATCAAAGCCAAGATCCTGGAGAAAGGTTTTAGCATACATTCTTGAAGTATTACCTATATCACCACGCTTGGCGTCTGCAATAGTATAAATTTCGGGATATTCGTGATGAAGATAATTTATAGTCTTTTCTAAGGCCTGCCAGCCTTCAACGCCATTGGCTTCATAAAAAGCAATATTCGGTTTATAAGCCACGCAAAACTTATGAGTAGCGTCTATAATCGCTTTATTGAATTCAAAAATAGGATCGTCCTCAGATAATAAATAGGTTGGAATCCTGTCTATATCCACATCAAGCCCCACACATAAAAACGATTTCTTTTTAAAGATCTGTTCAGTTAATTCTTGCGGGGACATAGGTTAGTTTTTGTAATTAATATGATTCAAAATATAAAAAGAAAATTCCGCTTTCGCGGAAAGTAATTCTTAAAATAAAAACTCGAGGCTATTGAAAACTTATTAAAATCGTCATTCTCAATTCATTTCAGAATCTAATTAGTTGATATCTCAAACAAGTTAGAAGCTGAAACAAGTTCAGCTTGACGATAATAGGCAGCTCCGAAATTGTTAAAATACATCTGAATTTTCCTTGAGCTTCTCTGTATTTTCTACAAATCGCAATTCGTCAAGTATTTTCTGGATATCCCCATTAATGATATTGGAAAGATCATAAAGCGTAAGGTTAATACGATGGTCTGTAACCCTTCCCTGGGAATAATTATAGGTTCTAATTTTTGCACTACGGTCACCACTGGAAACCATAGAGTTTCTTTTAGCAGCATCGGCTTCCTGCTTTTTAGCAAGTTCCATTTCATATAAACGCGAGCGTAATACTCTAAAGGCTTTCTCCTTGTTTTTATGCTGTGATTTTTGATCCTGGCACTGTGCCACTAATCCTGTAGGCTCGTGAGTTAAACGCACAGCAGAATAGGTGGTGTTCACCGATTGCCCACCGGGACCGGAAGAACAGAAATAATCTATTCTCACCTCTTTTGGATCTATCTCTACATCAAATTCTTCAGCTTCTGGAAGTACCATTACGGTAGCGGCCGAGGTATGTACACGCCCCTGGGTTTCAGTTTGCGGAACACGTTGTACACGGTGCACACCGGCTTCAAACTTCATTGTACCATAAACATCTTCACCAGAAACTTCAAAAATCATCTCTTTAAATCCACCACTGGTACCTTCACTATAATCTACAATATTATGTTTCCAGCCTTTGCTTTCTAAATACTTGGTATACATTCTATAAAGATCGCCGGCGAAAATACTGGCCTCATCCCCACCGGTACCAGCCCTAATTTCTATCACTACATTCTTCGCGTCATCCGGATCTTTAGGAACGAGCATCATTCTTATCTTTTCTTCCAGCTTTGGCACTTCCTTTTCAGCTTCATCAAGCTGCATTTTGGCCATTTCGGTCATTTCAGGATCGCTGCCATCGGCAATAATTTCCTTGGCTTCTTCAATATTATTGGTGAGCTCTAAATATTTTTCCCGCTCATCCATTAAGGCCCTAAGGTCTTTGTATTCTTTATTTAATTCTATATATCGCTTTTGATCTGATATCACATCAGGCTGAATAATTAAATCATTCACCTCATCAAAACGCTGCTTTACTATGTTAAGCTTCTCGATCATATAATCAATCTGATTTTAGGAAAACAAATTTACGATAAATTGGGCGAATTATAAGATTGAAAAAAGAATTGTAAATTGAAACGATCTAGAAACTTTTATGATAAGTAAAACCAGGGCGATCTTATATTTTTACCGTCAATTTATTTTGGGGTCTATTTTGTTGAATTTCTTTTTCTTGTTTTTAGGAAATCCTGTAGTATTTATCGTGATGTTCAAACTATTTCTTGGCATCCTGATATTCTATTTATATAAAACTTCCTATAAACACCAGCTTTACTTTTACCAAAATCTTTCGCTAAGCAGCACAAGGCTTTTTGTCTTCGCCTTCCTCCTGGATTTAATTTTCATCCTAATTTCCGGCGGAATTTATCCTATGATAGTATGATTTTCGAAATTGATAATGTTGAGCTTTATTTTGCTGAAAAGCAAATCCTAAACGGGGTTTACTTGAAAGCAGAAACAGGAAAAATAATCGGAATACTCGGAGCCAATGGTTCTGGAAAAAGTAGTTTACTCAATATTTCCTTCGGAAGTCTTCAACCCAGGCACAAATTGATTAGAATTGACAAGAAACCTTACCTGAAACCACTTTTTAAATACGGTATAGTAACATATTTACCTCAGCAAAATTTTATTCCACCAAAAATGAAGCTTGAAACCTGTTTTCAACTTTTTAAGGTAGAGCTAAGAGACTTTCTACACGACTTCCCTGAGTTTATAGCTTACAAGAGAACCAAAATGCGGGAACTTTCAGGTGGGCAAAGGCGTGTTACAGAAATTTACATTGCTTTAAATAGCAAAACCAAACTCATACTTCTAGACGAACCATTTTCTCATCTTTCGCCGCTGTATATTGAAAAAATTAAAGGTATACTTCAGAATAAAAAGAAAGAAAAAGCCATTATAATTACCGATCATATGTATCGGCATATTTTGAACTCTAGCGATGAGATTTACCTGCTAAAGAATGGGAGTACTAAGTTGATAGATAAAGTTAGCGAATTAGAAGATTACAAATATCTAAGAGCCGGCACCCTGTAAAAAAGCTTAGTATTCAAACTCCCCAAATTCACTTTTTATAGTAAGTTTCTTTTCTTCTGAAGCTTCTACCCTACCAACTATCTGTGCATCAACATTAAAAGATTTTGAAATAGCGATAATCTCTTCGGCAATTTGAGGATTTACATAAAGTTCCATACGGTGGCCCATATTAAAAACCTGGTACATTTCTTTCCAGTCGGTTTTACTTTCTTGCTGAATAAGTTTGAAAAGGGGCGGCACTTCAAACATATTATCTTTTACAATATGCAAATTATCTATAAAGTGAAGAATTTTGGTTTGGGCACCTCCACTGCAATGCACCATCCCATTAATTTCCTTATTGCTGAATTTAGAAAGTATCTTCTTAATAATAGGGGCGTAAGTTCGGGTTGGAGAAAGTACTAATTTCCCGGCATCTATAGGTGAATTTTCAACCTTATCGGTTAAAGATTTAGTTCCGGAATAGATCAAGTCTTCAGGAATATCATTATCAAAGCTTTCGGGATATTTTTCGGCTAAGATCTTAGAAAAAACATCGTGTCGCGCAGAGGTAAGTCCGTTACTTCCCATTCCGCCATTATATTCATTTTCGTAGGATGCCTGCCCCGAAGAAGATAAACCAACAATCACATTTCCCGGTTTAATATTAGCATTATCAATCACTTCAGACTTCTTCATCCTGGCGGTTACGGTAGAATCTACAATAATAGTTCTCACCAAATCACCAACATCGGCAGTTTCGCCACCGGTTGAATGAATTTCTACGCCAAAGTCTTTTAATTCAGCAATCAACTCTTCAGTTCCATTGATTATTGCTGAAATCACCTCACCAGGAATTTTATTTTTATTCCTGCCAATCGTAGAAGAAAGCATAATATTATCTATAGCGCCTACGCAAAGCAAATCGTCTATATTCATTATAAGTGCATCTTGCGCAATACCTTTCCAAACCGAAATATCTCCGGTTTCTTTCCAATACATATAGGCCAGGGAAGATTTTGTTCCTGCACCATCGGCGTGCATAATTAAGCAATAATCTGCATCTCCGGTAAGATAATCAGGCACAATTTTGCAAAATGCTTTTGGGAATAATCCTTTATCTACATTTTTAATGGCATTGTGCACATCTTCTTTTCCTGCTGAAACTCCGCGCTGGGCATATCTCTTACTTACTTCCTGACTCATAATTATTGGATTGAAATCCCAAAGATAAACAGATTAGATTAGTCACTGAAGTATTATAAAGTAAAAAAAGCGATAGCAAATAATCACCATCGCTTTTCAGCTTAAATTATAATAACAAATCTTTACTCAATAATCGAGATTAAATACTCCCATATTTGTCTCAAAATAAATTTATCTTTTCCAATAATAATCTTTCGAGAGCTTGCTCCGAAGTTGTTTACTCCCAATCTGGCATAAATGCATTTTCGTATAATAAGGTTCTATTTTCATCGGCACTTCCAGGGTTTATTTCTACGGTAAATATATTATTCTGAGAAATACCGTCGTTAGAAGTATTTACAAAAATAACTTCAGCTTCGTTTGGAGAAAACCTGGGGTCAAGATCGTTTGTTCCATCAGGTTTGTTATCACTAATACTTAAAGCTTCCTGAGTATTTATATTGTAGACGAACAATTGCGAATTAAGCTGGCGATAATCTTCGCTTTCAAACCCAGAAACATCTCTAGTATACAAAACCATATTATTATTAACAGAGAGGTTTAAGCCGCCAAGCGCACCCTCTATATTTGAAACAATCGTAGTTGTTTTCTGCCCTTCATTGTTTATTAAATAAATGGAAGCATTGTATCCATTAGCATCGTTTACCAATAGGGCCATCCTGGAATTATCATTACTCACATCTACTTCTGTAATAAACCTGCCATTAGGTTCACTATAAATTTGCGTTGTACCATCACCCGTTGCATTTACTCTGTAAAGCTTACTAAAATTCGGGTAAATAAGACTAGCACCATCATTGGCCCAGGAAAAATCAATTTTATCTAAATTGAAACCGTTCACAGGTATATTACTTGTAATTTGTTTTTGGCCCGAGCCATCTAAATTCATCGTAAAAAGATGAGTTTGACTTCCAATAGTTCTTAAAAATGCAATTTTATCGGTACGATGGTTTTTCCTTGGTCTAAAGCTGTTTTGACTAGCCGAAGTTAATTGGTATTCATTTTCATTAAGATCTCTAGAAAAAATTACATTATTTCCATTTACTTTTCTCACGTAAGCAATTCTACTTTTAGGAAATTCCAGGGTATTAAAGGTGCCAACCTCACTTAAAACATCTTCATTAACACTATCGCTAACCCTTACCTGCCAAAAGTATTTATAGCCATAATTTAAATCTTCTACCGTAAAAGTTGTATCAGTTATGTTAGCGTAAGTTTGTACGTTGCTATTACGATCGTTTCTTATTTCCAATTGATAAGTCAATTCATCGTCATCCACATTTTCGGATGCCCAGGCAAAAGTTACTGTCCGTGGCAGTCCTTCAGCATTATTTTCAGGAGAAACTAACTGTGGAGCTTTAGGAGCGAGGTTGTTAGCGGTCTCGGGTTTCATTTCAAAAACAATATTTACCTCACCATCAGGAATTACCTCTACACCTTGAAATTGAGTTAATAAACTATCTTTTCGAGCCTGCACAGAGTACTCCTGAACCGGTATGTTTCTTAAAGTAAATTCCCCGTTTTCATCAGTAAAAACTGTTGAACTGGCAGGATTTGTTGAAATTCTAACATTCTCTATAGGTTCAAAATTTCCTTCTGTAACAACTGTTCCGGTTATGGTACCTATTTGCACATTATCTATAGTTTCTTCACTACAACCAGAAATAAGTATCGCAAAAAAAAGAGGGAATATAAATTTTATACTTTTCATAATTTTAATTGTTGTTATTTGAGTTTCCTAAATAGAAATTTACACCTATCCCGAAATTAAAATAATGGTCATCCCGGGTGCCATTAATGGTGTAATCCAACTCGTCGCTAAGTGTTATATTGTGCGTTGCGAAAGCTTTTATACCCAGATTGTCTTTTATTAGATATTCCATACCCAATCCATAATGTAGTTTGAAAAAATTATTTTTTGATTCCTGGATATCACTTTCAGATAATCTTGTAAGAAAACCGGCTCCAGCCTGTGCAAAAGGCGTTAATTTATCACTTGGCAATAATGTATAATTAAGTCCGGCATCCAGGCCAGCAAATGTTTCTGTAAAAGCCACTCCACTATTTAATTCAAAAATACTACCACTTAATTGCAATGCAAGGGAACGATAAATATCTCTTTTATAATCTAAGGTTAATTGTGGTGCTAAATTATTATTTGAATAATCGGCGCTTAAAAGTGAACCACCCAAACTTACTCCTATCGCACTATTGTACTTCCTTTCAATATACTTTCTATTATATAATCCTGAGAGTTCTTCTTCATCTTTATCTTCTCTATAATCTGAAATTAAACTATCAGAGAGGACTTCCCCCTCTTTGGGTAGCCAAATCTTATCTTCTATTCCTTCTATCACCAGCCCTTCTACGGCTTTTTCAATAGCTTCTTTTACCGCGATTTGTACCGGTTCATTCCTGGTAAATCCTGTTTCAGCTTCCAATAGTCTTTGGAAACTTACATATTTAAACAAACTAGCGTCCAGTGCTTGAGATAGAATTGTTTTGGATATATATATATTTTTTAGGATTTTACCACTGGAAGTAGAAATTGCCCTTAAATAGATAGTCACCCTATCTTGTCTATATTGCGTTGAAGCTCCAACTCCAAGGTACCGCGCGCCTAAACCACCGGTCATTATATTGGTATCGTAAGAAACAATTCCTCCCTCCAATAGAATTCCAGCATACAATAACGGTGGGAGCTGTGGTTCGTTACTATTTCCTCCCTGGTATTCCTGACGGGTAGATCTAATAATATTCCTCTCGTTTAATAGGTTACCTATATTTTCCCGCTCAATAGCGGTAAACCATCCAGAATCTTCCAGCGCCTTTATTAGAATTGAGGTCGCTCCCTGGGTAACTGCTGTACTAAAAGTACTTCCCACATCAGAGGGTTTATATTGCCCTGTAAGATCCCTGAAGTTATAAACTCCTACGACAACCTTTTCTTCAGGCGTAGGTAATTTTCTTAGACGTTTGGTTGTTTCAGATATTTCTCCGCTTTTTGGTGCTTCAAAATCTACAGGTTGACTTAAATATGATCCGCAAGAACTTAGTATTGATATTAAACCAATAAGGAATGAGCTTTTATAAAAATTCATAGTGTATTAATTGGGAATTATTACCTGGGTTTGTTCTCCGGTCTCAGTGTCTAAGATATTAATCACCAAACCTTCATTTGATGGATAAATATCTACCGCCAAACTTCCAAAAGAATACGTTCCTTCTTCAAGTGCTCCCTGGCCAAATTGATCGGTAAACAGTCTCCTGGTAACCTGTCCTAATAATTGTGAATTTAAACTGGAAGTGAATCTCTCCAATTCCGATTGTTGTTGTCTTCCTGAAGTCGCATTAGGATCTTTAAAACTATTCTGAGCCTCGGCAGAACTTAATAGCCATTGGTAATTATAAGGATTTCCTCCAAATGCTGGATTAGTAGGCCTATACACCAAATCCTGTGCGCTAGAGGTATAAAAGCATCCTAAAATAAAGAATAATGTAAAAGTTAGTTTCATTTATAAATTTGGTTAATATTGGGTAATTTGCTGTTTTTGCTTTCTTAATTCTTGAAAATATCTATTTACTCGCTGAAGAGCAATTCCAGCCATTTCTTCTAAGTAATCCAGTTTTGGGCGGGAGAAAAATTGAAAAATAATTTGATTTTCAATCTTTACCATAATCCGTGTAGTTCTTCCAAAACTTATCATTTCATCAATTTCAATAATTTTATTTTCAGGATTCTGACTTAGTTGATATTTTTGATAAAAGAAGTCATAAAAATCTTTTCCAGGTTTTGTTTTTGTACTTTCTGTTACTAAACCATAAAGTTGAATACCTTCATTCTCTTTCTTATAAGATAAGTTTTCCTTCTGGGTTGATTGAATTTGTGAAGAGGCTTTATATACCTTCCTCGCCGTACCAAGCAACTTATCGTCTTCATTATAGATAAGCAGTAAAATTATAGTTTGCATACGTGGATCTACCGAGACCGAAATAGAAGATAACTTATTAGTCTGGTAAGGATCTAGAGTGAAAAATCCCGATTGGGAATTTTTGGAAGAGTTATTGGTAAGTTGAGGATTAGAAGTTATTACAGATAATTCATAACGCAATCCATAACTAACATTGGTTTTATTTTGTGCAATACCTGTAACCTCAAGAATATCGTTTTTATTATCGTTAGTGTTTATAATTGCTTCTACCTCTGAATTGAAATTCTGGCTATAAAAAACAGCAGGCATATACAAGCATATTATGCAAACAAAAACTTTCATAAAAACGAAGCTTAATTAAAATTTCTTACAATAATACTTCGAGAGTCCCCAGTCATGTTAAACTGAAGGTTATCGCCTATACTATTGGATCCAAATCTTTCAAAATGCAGGTTGTCCCCGGTTTGGTTCAGTTCCATTGAAGCACCGGTATTGGAATTGTACATTTGATCAAAAAAGTTATTATTATTACCGTTTTGGTTTATAGTGCTCTGATAATCGGCTACAAAAACATCCACACCTATATGATTAAAATTACCTTCCTGAGTATAGGAAACATTACTATTTTCAGATCTAATGTTAGCGGTAACATTGTTCCCCTCACCAACTTGTTGAATAAAAACTTTGTTTTCATTTAGTGAAGCAGCCCTACTATTACTTTCACGCTTCATATTTTCTGAAAACATTTCCATCTCCCACAAAGAAGAAGTAGGGATATTTTCAATTTGCGAAAAAGCACAGATTGAAAAAAATAAAAATAAAATATTTAATATAATTGTTTTCATTTTCTTTATAAAAATATTAAAAAAAAGCGGCATGTGTTCACATACCGCCTTTTTTATTTAAAAATTTAATTTGCAATCATTCCACTACCATTTGTCTGAAATACTGTAGAAGTATTTTGACCTCCGGTTTGGAATACATCGCTATCGTGGCTGTTCCCAATTTGAGTAACCACTGAATCATGACCCCAACCGTTTTGCTCTACCATACTTAAATGATCCATACCTGATTGCATAACTAAGGAATTTTGACCTGCTCCTTTCTGAAGATCGTGAGCTTCGTTTCCAATTCCATATTGCATCTGCACAGAAATATGATTGTTACCTTGTTGTTCTATTTTAGCATAGTTATCTTCACCCATTTGTACCTGTGCAGCTGTAGAGTTATTGGTGCCATTTCCAAACTGAGAAGCCTGATAAATAAAAGCTCCGTTATTATCTCCAACCTGAACCTGGTAACCTTCATTAGAACCTCCGGCTCCAAAATGGTTTTGGTTTAATTGCCCAAAGTTACCAGAACCTGACTGAATTTGTACTGCAAGGTTATCTCCCTGGTTTTGTACTATAACTCCCTGGTTACCATCTCCCATTTGCATTTGGGATGATGTATTTTCCCAACCTCTCTGGAAAGTATTGGCACGGTTATTATCCCCGGTTTGTTCCTGGTAAGCATCATGATCTTCACCAGCCTGGTCGATACGCGCATCATTCATTGCTCCATCTTGAGTTGCAATAGCAGCATTTGATGTTCCAGCCTGAAGGATCACCGCTATATTAGCATCACCTTCCTGATCTATATCTGATGAATTACTTGTACCATCTTGATCTATAGTAGCATCGTTATTCATTCCTACCTGGTTAACAACAGCGGAGTTTAAATCTCCATTCTGATCAACGTCACTTTCATTTGATTGAGCGAACATCGCTGCACTAAAGGTTAGTGCACCTAAACATAATATTACTTTCTTCATAATTTTTATTTAAATTTTATAGTTAATTGCTTTAATTATTATAGTCCTCCTGGAACATCTACAGCTCCGGCATTGCTTTGAAGAACAGATGCACTATTATTGCTACCTAACTGATTTACATTACTATTGTGCATTTCTCCAACCTGAGTGGTACTTGCACTATTAGCGAAACCATTTTGTCTGTGCATTGCCCAGTTATTATCACCAAATTGAGTTAGGATAGAAAAATTAGATCCGGCTCCAGGTCCAGTTTGAACGGTATTAGCATAGTTGTCGTCTCCAACTTGTTCCTGAAAAGAAGTATTACCGCTAAAATATTGCTGGGTATTGGCATCGTTACCATTACCTTCCTGGTATTGTCTGGAAAAGTTGTTATCATTACCCTGGTAAGCAGTCACTTCGTTGTCGTCTCCAAGCTGCGCCTGAATAGCTGTTTGAGTATTTCCTCTTTGAGTAATTTCAGCATAGTTAGACTCCCCATACTGCTCTTGTTGAGCAAAACTATTTTGTGCACTTTGCCACCCAGTTAATGCTTCTCCCTGTCTAATGATAGCAGTATTATCCGTGCCTAAAGCTAAAGATGGGTTTCCCTGAAATTGAAAAGAAGAATTACCATCACCCCACTGGCGAATATCTCCTGAATTTCCAGATCCTATTTGTTGAACTTGAGCTCCATTTGAATTGCCTTCCTGAAGTACCACGGAAGAATTTAACTCCCCATCCTGAAATACACTAGCACTGTTAAGAATTCCAATTTGATCTATATCCACAACATTATTTGGTTCAGTTGAACCCGCATCTCCCAATTGAGTAACAAGTGCTGTATTGAGGATACCATCCTGATCTACATTAGCAAGATGAGAAGAACCTTCCTGGTACACGTCAGAACCATTCAGATCACCGGCTTGATTTATATATGCAATGTTGTCATCATCAATCTGAACAAGCAAAGACTCATTCCCCGTCCCGGACTGGTTTACCGTAGCTTCGTGATTAGCATTTTCATCACTGTCACCACCTTCCTGGGTGATCTCTGAAAGGTTTGCTGCTCCAACTTGAGTAACAGCGGCCGAGTTGGCATTTCCGTTTTGATTTACATCGCTATCATTGTTTTGAGCGAATGTAACGGCGCCACATAAGATAGCTGCCGTTCCTAAAATTACTTTTTTCATGTTGTAAAAGATATTAATTGATTAATTAAACGTTTTAACACATTTGTTGAAATGTGCTTGGTAATCCTTGTAAGTAATTGTTGGGGCAGCGCTTGGGAAGAAGTAGGGTTTTCCCTTAACGCGTAGCTAAGCTAGATAATTTTAAAAGAGCTTTAGAAAGTTTTCGACGGAACGCCTGAAAAATCGTTATTATGGTATTTTTAACAGAATATAACCACACTAATTAAAATTTAAGAATGAAAGAAGCTAATAATTGTAGGAAAAAACTTATAACCCAATCCAATTTAAATTTAAAAATTCCCATCCATAAGGATCACTAATTAGCAAATAAGCATATCCTGAGGATATTTTATAAGAATTTCGCTTCCCTTGTTAGTTATTTTCGCGAGTATTTAAATCTTACACTAAAAAAAGCAGGCACCGATGTGATCAATGCCTGCTTTTTCTAAAATAAAACCGCTCTAAACTAATTACAGGCCGGAACCAGATTGGGTTACAGTTGCTGTATTATAAGCTCCAGTTTGATTTATGGCAGAAGAATGAAAAGCTCCAGATTGGGTAGTTGTAGCTTCATTTATTAATCCATTTTGCATATGGGTCACAGTATTCATGTCTCCCATTTGCAAAGTTATAGATGTATTTCTACCTCTATCTCCATTTATAGGCATCAGGGAATGTTTCTGCTCTACAGAAGCATAATTACCATTACCTTGTTGTGTTTGCCAAGAATCGTTATGCTGTTCTGTTTGAGTTACATAAGCGTTATTATCATCTCCTACTTGAGACTGCCAGGCTTCCTGATTATTCTTACTTTGATCGGATACTGCCAAATTACGATCTCCTACCTGATACTGATTTACCGCATGAAAACCTCTGCCGCTTTCCCCTGTAATACCTCCAGTTTGAGATGCGTGTGCTGTATTGCTATTACCCAATTGGTATTGAATCACTTCACTTCCTTTTGCTCTCTGCATAGATGTTGCCAGGTTTAATGTTCCATCCTGAGCTTGAGCAGCATAATTATTCACCCCAAATTGTGTGATAAAAGCGCTATTATTAGGCTCTATTTCAGCTGCATCTCCAGTTTGTAAAACTGAGGCAGTATTTCTATTTCCTTCTTGCCAAACTTCAGTAAGGTTAGAGGAGCCATACTGATAAGTATCAGATTCATTATTATTTCCAATTTGATCGATACGAGCGATTTGATCATCACCAGATTGAAGAACATAGGAGTCATTACCTATTCCATATTGATCTACATAAGCCTCGTGATTAACATTTTCGTCTGAATCACCTTGTGTTTGAATTACTAATGATAAATTCGACATCCCTTCCTGGGCTACTTCTGCTTTATTAGCATGCCCATCCTGATCTACATCACTCCCATTAGAGGTTCCTGTTTGATTAATAATTGCCCCGTGATTAGTTCCGTTTTGATTAACATCGCTGTCGTTGTTTTGAGCAAATGTCACAGCACCACATAATAAAGCTGCTGTTCCTAAGATTACTTTTTTCATTTTAAAAAATTAAAAATTAATAAATAAAGATTTTCCACAAATTGTTGAAATTTACTGGTACTAACTGTAAAAAATTTGGGGCTGTGATTGGGAAGAAGTAGGGTTTTCCCTTACACGCGGCTAAACTATATCAATTTTGAGTAGCTTTTAAAAGTTTTCGACAGAACTCATAAAAAATCGTTCTGATTATATTTTTTAGCGTAAAAACCTTATAAAACACATAATCAGGTATGGTGCCTGAACTTTTGTAGGAAAAAACTTATTATTTTTGAGTTAGAATTGAAAATTCAATGAATTACGGGTTATTACTTTATTATCATAAAAAAAAATGAAGTATGATTATTGTACTATTTCCGGGAATACATGAAATAGAAGTTTTAGATAATGTTTTGGTACCAAAACTGGGAAGTGTAAGACTACCCGATTGTTTATTTTGTGAAAAATTATTGCGTTGTCATTTCCAGTAATGACCGAAAGCTCATAATGCAATTGATATACTTGGGAAGTATTATTTATTGCCTGGCCAGATATACTTAGTAAGCTATCTTTGAGTTCTAGGTTTATTTTTGCTTTAATATCATTCTTCTTTTCATCCTAACAAAATGCAGTACTCCCACATAATAGAAATAAAAATAGGATAGGGATTCTTTCAAAATTTTTCATTGAAAATCTCTATCAATTATGGATTTAGTGTCCCCGGTTTGGATAAGTTTCAAACTATTACTAATAGAGTTTACGCAATATCTTTCAAAATGGAGATTATAACCCTGTTGTATAAATTACCAGTGAAATCATGGTTGGGGTTTACCACAAAATCAAAAGAATTATTCTTATATCCTTTCTGGATAATTGACCCTTCCAGGTTTCTGCCATCGACCCTAAATGAAAAATAGTTTTCATTACCAAATTGTAATAATTTCAGTTCACTAATTTGTTCTATAAAAATTTGATTAGCCCCCTGCCATTTTTTTTATTTTCTGGGGACTTAAAAACTGAAAATAGAGTCTGAACCTCCTTAAAATTCCCGAATTCCCTGTTTTCAATAATTTTACGTTCTTCTACCGGGCTTACCAATTTTTGAGGAAGTAAATTAAAACTAAGGTTTAAGAAAAAAATATCAATATTGCTGAAGTTTTCATTGGCCAGTTTAAGTAGTTAAAGGCATTGAAACAAACCAATGCCTTAATTTTTGATTTTTAAGGGATACCAATAACTACTGAGTTACGGTCGAAGAGTTCCCATTTCCTATTTGGCCAACCGTATTTACATTGCTATTTCCCATTTGACTAACTATACTCAGGTTGCTCATACCGTCCTGTAGCACTGTGGAAAGATTTTCGCCACCGCTTTGATAAACATCGCTATCATTCCAGGAACCAAACTGTTCTAGGCCTGAGTAGTGTCCCCATCCATTTTGGAGCGTCGCACTTAAATTATAATCTCCATCCTGCAGCACTTGAGATTCCTGGCTGGCACCTTTTTGAAAATCATCTCCCCAGTTCCCGTTACCCAATTGCTCTTGTACAACTAAATGGCCACTTCCTTCCTGTCTTACAAAAGCTTCATTATAATCCCCAATTTGCGTCTGGAAAGATTCATTATAGTAACTACCTAAACCGAGATTGCCTTGAGGATATTGTCCCGCCTGAATTGTACTGGCAGTATTGAAATCACCCCATTGGTAAATTTCAGCATGGTTTTCAGTACCTCCGGCTGGATTAATGGTGGCTTGTTGGACTGCCGATTCATTATCTACACCGCGTTGATAAACGTCTGTAAAATTTAAGGTATTATCTTGATAAACTACTGAATTGTTAGCCTTTCCACTCTGGTATACATAAGTCTCATTATTAGGTTCAATCTCCCCTGCGTCACCAGATTGATTTATTACAGACGTATGAAGGCTACCTACCTGATCTATATAGGAAAAATTGGAAGATCCTATTTGGTAAATATCACTATTACTTCTTCTCCCCCTTTGAGAGACCTCTGCAATATTATCGTCATCTAATTGCTCCACCAAGGAAACGTGATCATAACCTGTTTGTGTCACAGTTGCCCTATTATTTTCATTCTCCCCATCTCTACCGTCAAACTGCTTCACAGTAGACTCATTTCTATGACTGGATTGGGTAATTATCGCTTTGTTCGAATAGGCTTCATCCCCATCTGTACCCTGAATAACCGTTGATACATTCTGGATACCAGATTGTACAACGGAAGCATCGTTGTCATTACCAACCTGACTTACTAAACTGGTGTTTTGAGCAAATCCAATGGACCCCATTAATAATGCTCCCAAACAGAAAACTACTATTTTCATAATTGAAATATTTATTGTTAAATACAGCTATTAAATTCCCAGAAAATTGAGATAGGAGTAAGTCCTAAGGTATATTTGAGGATAGTAATCAGAGATCTTATCGTCTAATTCTTGTATGAATTTAAGCTATTAATGCGATCGAGTATATTATTTTCGACAGGAAACCGAAAAAATCGTTATGCTGATATTTTTTCTTAATACCTCTAAGAAAGTCCAGAGGGAGATCCGTAAGCGCTTTGAAGTTTAGTAGGAAAAATCTTAAAAAAATCTACTGACTAAAAAAAATCGATAGTTCATTGTTGACTTATAAGGAATGGAAAAGCAGGTATTGATTTACTAATACCTGCTTTTTTAATAAACCTTAAAGATCAACTAGTTTTGAATAACGTTTGCAGTGTTTCCGTTTCCAATTTGATTAGCTGTGCTTACATTACCATTACCAGATTGATGAACACTGTGAATGTTGTAATCACCATTTTGTAAAAGTGCTGAGGAATGCTGCCCGCCGGTTTGATAAACATCGCTTTCATTCCAGGATCCTGATTGTTCTACACTTGAATAGTGTGCCCATCCATTTTGTAGTGTTGAACTGTAGTTATAATCTCCGTATTGAACTACTTCTGATTCCTGACCTGCACCTTTTTGGAAATCATCTGCCCAGTTACCATCACCAGTTTGTGTTTGATTTACCAGGTGACCACTACCCTCCTGTCTAACAGAGGCTTCGTTATAATCCCCAGTTTGTGTCTGGAAAGATTCGTTATAATAACTACCAAGCCCAAGGCTACCTTGCGCATATTGTCCAGCTTGTATCACACTGGCCTCATTATAATCACCTACCTGATCAATTTCAGCGTGATTTTCTGTACCGCCGGCTGGATTAATATTAGCCTGTTCTACATTCGCCTGATTCATATTACCATTTTGGTGTACATCTGCAAAGTTCAAGGTATTATCCTGAATAACTATTGAATTATTCCAGTTACCTTGCTGAAGAACGTAAGCTTCATTATTGGGCTCTATTTCACCGGCGTCACCAGATTGATCTACATCCGAAGTATTATAGTTACCCTGCTGATCTACATCTGCTAAATTTGAAGAACCAATTTGGTAGACATCACTATCATTACCATCCCCACTATTTTGATCTACTGTAGCGATGTTATCATCGTCCAATTGTCTTACTAGTGAATAATGGTCATTACCGTCCTGGTTTACGGTAGCCCTATTATTTTCGTTTTCCCCATCTCTGCCATCATACTGTTCAACATCAGATGTACTAGATCCTAACTGGTTAATTATGGCTCTGTTAGAATACCCCTCATTTCCGGCTACTCCTTGAATGACTGAAGAAGTGTTAGAACCCGTTTGAGTCACCGCCGCATCATTGTCATTTCCCACCTGATCTACATCACTAGAATTTTGAGCAAATGCAACTGCCCCAAACATTAGCGCTGACGCGCAAAAAATCGCTTTTTTCATAATAATAAATAATTAAAGGTTATAAAATTGATTAAATAAAATTCTTTCTAATTCAATTTTGGGGCAGGGCTATTTGACTCTCGCAATATTTTAAAAAACGAACTAAAAGGCTTAGTATTTGTTTTCAGTGGGGTATCAAACGTTTTAAAATTAACGTCAGTTTTGAATTGTATGGGGCAGTTGGTTGACAATTCTGGTGCTAATTTATAATGATTTCCCCTTCTCTATATTTCTTTTCGATGAAATACTATATTTTTTGATAAAATGGGAATCTTCGATTTATCAAAAATTTAATAACGAACAAAAACCATTTTTTTTTAACACGTAGGTATTTTCTTAAAATCATTCAATGAAAATTTCACAGAAAGAATTTTAATTTTAACCAAAAAAAAGTACAAAACATTGATTATCAATAAAGTAAAAAACTACGTAATTTTGAATTTAAAAAAAATAAAAAATTTAGAGCTGAATAAATAAATGAGCTGTAATTATAAAAAAGTTTAAATCACCGATGAAACCCACAAAGCAAAGTTTTTATACTGAAAATATTAAAACCGTTACTTAATGACTTAATTCACTAAATATCAGCGTCATTACCAATCGATTTTAGATTTAAGAAAGAAAATCTGCTAATGTTCCCGAATTAAACTTATTGAATAACGATAGTAGGAAATCACTTATATAAAAATGAAGGTTTTGCGAGAATTTCTTCGTTTTTCAGATCATTTTTTTTGAACTTAAAATTAAAAACGAGATAAAATAGGAATTTCATAATTTTCCAATTCCTTATTAGCTTTGATTGTATTAAGTAAAGAGGCATAACAACTCTTTAAGCATAAGCTGAAATTAAACAGCTAAGTAATCTTATAGCTCTTAAAACAAAAAAACCACGTGCATTACACACGTGGTTTTGACTCTTTAAATAATTAAAAATTATCTGGTAAAAAGTAATTCTCTGTATTTAGTTAATGGCCAAAGCTCATCATCTACAAGAAGTTCCAGTTTATCACAGTGATATCTTATATCATCAAAATAAGGTTTCACATCGTCACAATAAGCGAAGGCTCGTTTTTCGGCATCTTCTATCTTATTAGCAACTTTTCTAGCTTCAATCATAGCTTTAACACCGCTATTGATTTTAGCAATATGTGCTGAAATTTCTTCAATAATCTCTAATTGCTCTGCAGAATGCTTTTTGAAGTCTTCATTATAAATATGCTTCAGACCTTCTACGTTCTCAATAAGGATGTTCTGGTAACGAACCGCGGTTGGGATTACATGATTTCTGGCAATATCTCCAAGAATTCTTCCTTCAATCTGGATACGCATCGCATAGTCTTCAAGCTCAATTTCGTGACGAGCTTCAAGTTCAACTTTATTCATCACTTTCATTTCTTCAAAAAGTGCGATTGTTTTTTCTGAAACCTGTGCTTTAAGTGCTTGCGGAGTAGTTCTATTATTACTTAACCCACGTTTTTTAGCTTCTTTTTCCCAGGCCTCACCATAACCATCACCTTCAAAACGAATGTTTTTAGATTGTTTGATGTATTCTCTAAGTACATTAAAGATAGCATCATCTTTTTTCATCTTTTTACCCTTAATCAACTCATCAACCTCAGCCTTAAAGTCATTTAATTGCTTAGCCATTATGGTATTTATAACCGTCATAGGATTAGCACAGTTCGCGGTAGAACCAACTGCTCTAAACTCAAATTTATTCCCGGTAAAAGCAAATGATGAAGTACGGTTACGGTCGGTATTATCAAGTAAAATTTCAGGAATTTTACCAACTACGTTAAGTTTTAATTCGGTTTTTTCCTGCGGAGACAGTTTCCCATCAGTTACTTTTTCAAGCTCATCCAGAACATTGGTTAGCTGAGAACCAATAAAGGCAGAAATAATAGCCGGTGGTGCTTCATTCGCTCCAAGTCTATGGTCATTACTTGCACTTGCAATAGCAGCTCTCAATAATTCTTCATTATCATGCACCGCTTTAATGATGTTGATAAAGTAGGTAAGGAACTGAAGGTTCTTCATTGGCGTAGAACCCGGTGCTAATAAGTTAGTTCCGGTATCTGTAGCCAAAGACCAGTTATTATGCTTACCACTACCGTTAATTCCGGCAAATGGTTTTTCGTGCAGAATTACTTTAAATTTATGTTTTTCAGCAATCTTGCTCATAATATCCATAATTAATGAATTATGATCTACGGCAAGATTTCCTTCTTCAAAAATGGGTGCCAACTCAAACTGATTTGGGGCAACTTCGTTATGACGCGTTTTAACCGGAATACCTAGCTTCATACACTCAATTTCCAGGTCACGCATATAGGCCAACACTCTTGATGGAATTGAACCAAAATAATGATCATCTAATTGTTGTCCTTTTGCAGGTGAATGTCCAAGCAAAGTACGTCCTGCCAGAGTAAGATCTGGACGGGTTGCTGCTAATGCAGAATCTATAAGAAAATATTCCTGCTCCCAACCTAATGTAGCAGTTACTTTTGTAACATTTTTATCAAAATATTTTGCTACTGAGGTCGCAGCCTGGTCCACAGCCTGAAGCGCTCTTAATAGAGGAGTTTTATAATCTAAAGCTTCACCGGTATAAGAAACAAATATCGTAGGAATACAAAGGGTTGTTCCCCAAAGGAAAGCAGGAGAGGTTGGATCCCAGGCCGTATAACCACGAGCTTCAAATGTATTTCTAATTCCTCCACTAGGAAAACTTGAAGCATCCGGCTCTTGTTGTACCAAAGCACCACCACCAAATTTTTCTATTGCAGTACCATCTGCCTGAGTTTCAAAAAACGCATCGTGCTTTTCAGCAGTCGCGCCGGTTAATGGTTGAAACCAGTGTGTGTAATGGGTTGCACCTTTTGCAATGGCCCATTCTTTCATTCCGGTAGAAATATGATCTGACACTCTACGGTCAATTTTCTTACCAGTTTTAATAGCTTCCATCACATTTTCGTAGGCTTCCTTAGTAAGGTATTGTTTCATGGAGGCTTCGTTGAACACATTGGTTCCAAAAAGCTCTGACCTTCTGGCCGGCTCTTTAATCTTAACCGGCTTGCGGTTAAAGGTTTCTTTTAAAGCTTCAAATCGTAAAGTTGACATATTGGTGTTGTTTGATAATTTTAAATTTCAGCTATCAAATGTAGGTATTTTTCCACACACCCCACCAAATTACAGTACACTGATTTAAAATTTTATGTTTTCCTTAATACACCCCCTTAAAACTAACCCAAAAATGTAAGACCCATAAAAATAACGTAACTTATAAACAAAATCGCACCTTTATACCGGCTGAATAAAAATCTTTTTGGAAGAAATGCTAATGGAGCAATTGCAAAAGCGATCCCAATCATCCAAAAAATATCATTAGTAAGAATTTCTTCTGATTGAATATAAATAGGTTGAATCATCGCAGTAATTCCTAAAACCGAAGCGATGTTAAAAATATTAGATCCTATAAGATTCCCCAGGGAAAGTGCTTTCTCTTTCTTAAGTGCAGCTATTACTGAAGCTGCAAGCTCTGGCACACTGGTACCTATTGCAATCATAGTAACGGAAATCACCCTTTCACTTACTCCCAATCTGGTCGCCAGATCTACGGCACCATTTACCAACAATTCTGATCCGCCCCAAAGTGCAACGCCGCCAATAATTAACCAAATAATCATCTTAAAGTAAGAAGTTTCTTTTAAGGAATCATCTATACCTTCAACTGCTATTTCAGTTTTCCTTCGGGACCGTCTTATTAATAAAAATAAGAAAAGAATAAGTGCCAGGAATAGAATAAGTCCCTCCAGCCGTGAAATATTTCCATCTGTACTTAAAAAATAATAGAGTAATATTGAAAAAAGCATCATTGCCGGCCAATTAAACCTATAAAATTCTTTGTCTACAGCGATAGATGAAATTATTGCAGTAATCCCCAACACCATACCTAAATTTGCAATATTAGAACCAATCACATTTCCTAGAGAAATATCGGAAAAACCGCTTAGGGCGGCTTGTAAACTCACCAGAAGTTCAGGCGCCGAAGTAGCAAAAGAAACTACTGTTAACCCAATTACCATCCTCGAAACATTAAGTTTAAAAGATAGAGCTACCGAGGCCCTTACGAGAAACTCCCCTCCTACCACAAGTAGAGTAAGACCAATAAGAATAAAAACAATACTCATCTATTTTTTTTGCGAAGATAAAATAATCCTGCCAAGGATAAACAAAAGTCAAAATACAATTCAAAACTAATAGTTTGGTCTTACAACTATATTTTTAGTATTATTACTTAAATAATTCCTTATTCCATTATGCAAAAAGTTCATATTAACATAATTCTCTGCTTATTTAGTCTCAATATCTATGCGCAACAAGTTGTTGAGGGCTATGTATTAAATGCAAATGACTCTACTGCTATAGCTTCAGCTTCGGTTTATTTTGATGGCACTACCATAGGTGTAGCTACAAATACTGAAGGTTTTTTCTCCATTAAAGCTCCATCACAAATCAATGCTTCACTTATAATTAGTTCTATAGGTTATCAGGTTAAAGCAATCTCCAATCTTTCAGAAGTAAATAAAGAAAAACCAATATTTTTAAATGAAAATCCAGAAACTTTAGAGGCCATTGTATTGGAAGCCGATCCCTGGACTAGGAGAAGAAAAATGGTTGAATTTAAAAGAGAGTTTTTTGGTACTTCCAGGGCCGCATCATCAATGAAAATTATAAATGAAGTTATTCTTAAACTTAGGTATAATCCCTCACAAAAAACCCTAACCGCCAGCGCAAATGAACCCTTAAAGCTCATAAACCGCCATCTTGGATATTTAATAACCTACAATCTAAGTTCTTTTAAAATAACTTATAATAATGAGAATTCTCGCCGTCCATCACCATATATGATATATTATGAAGGATTCGCTTTCTTTGAAGAATCTAAGAAAGAAATGAAAAAAAGATTTCAACGCCGCAGGCAGGAATCTTTTGAGGGTTCCATACTTCATTTTATGAGAGCTCTTAGAGACCAAAGTTTGACCGAAGCAGGATTTAAAATATATAAAGATAAAGTAGAAGCGATGCCCTATGAATATTTTGATATCAAGGGCGATAAAGATTTGGTAAATGTAGAAGTACTTGCCGAAAAATTAAATATTGTGTATAGAGGTTCCGAACAATCTATATTAGAAGCCAACGAAAAATTTTCTATCGATCAATTCGGTAATTACGCCCCACAAAAAAGCCTTTTGCTTAGCGGTAATATGGGTGGTAAAAGACTCGCAGACCTACTACCACCAGATTTCAATAAAGATTAACTATTAAATTAGTAATAAAACTATTTATTTCGTTATATTTGAACTATCAAACAAATAAATATGAAACGCCTAACTAATAAAGAGGAAGAAGTAATGCGCATTCTCTGGCAGCTGGAGAAAGCTTTTGTAAAAGAAATTTTGCCTCATATCCAGGATCAGAAGTTACATTACAATACAGTTTCTACAATCGTACGACATTTGGAAGATAAAGGTTTTGTTTCACATACAGCCTACGGGAATACCCACCAATACTACCCTGCTATTTCCAAAGAAGAGTATAGAAAACATATTATGAGTTTAACATCAAAACGTTTTTTTGATAATTCTTATAAAAGTATGGTGTCTTTTTTTGCCAAGGAAGAGAAAATCAGCGCCGATGAACTTCGTGAAATCCTCGAAATTATAGAAAAAGAGAAAAAGGATTAACCTATGGAAGCATTAGTAACCTACCTTCTTAAAAGTGCGGGAATCCTCACAATTTTCTATTTGGCCTATATTTTTCTGCTAAAAAAAGAAACAAATTTTCAGGTAAATCGGCGTTTTTTACTCGGTGGTATTCTAGCATCTGCTGTGTTACCGGGTGTTTATTTTACACGAAAAGTAATTGTTGA
This sequence comes from Salegentibacter sp. Hel_I_6, assembly GCF_000745315.1. Classification (NCBI taxonomy): domain Bacteria; kingdom Pseudomonadati; phylum Bacteroidota; class Flavobacteriia; order Flavobacteriales; family Flavobacteriaceae; genus Salegentibacter; species Salegentibacter sp. Hel_I_6. The sequence continues at coordinate 737,880 of NZ_JQNQ01000001.1, forward strand.
ATCCAACAATTTTTCATTTAATGAAATCCCGTTAACGACCAATGTTACTTCAGAAACTTTAGCTTCAACTTTTGGGGTTTGGGAAATCCTGGGTTTTACTTATCTGCTTATTACCCTCTTCTTGCTAATAAGAATCGCTCTTCAACTTTATAATATATTCCGTCTTATTCAGCAAAACAAGATCAAAAAAGCCGAAAACTTCAATTTTGTGAAAACTGGAGCTACAGTTAGCCCCTTTTCTTTTTTTAAATTCATCGTTTATAATCCTGTAGCGCATTCAAAAAAAGATCTAAAAATGATCTTGCAGCACGAAAAGATACATGCTGCCCAATATCACTCCCTGGATATTTTAATCGCTAATCTTACTACCGCTCTACTTTGGTTTAATCCTATTAGCTGGTTGTATAAAAAAAGCGTGGAACAAAATTTAGAATACATCGCCGACAGGGAAACGGTTGCCATTTCGGGAGCAAAAAAATCTTATCAACAAGCCCTGGTCAAGGTTTCAATAGCAAATTTACAACCGGCACTTACCAATCATTTTTATCAATCATTCATCAAAAAAAGAATTCTTATGCTGAATAAAAAATCTTCCCAAAACTCCAGCCTTTGGAAAATAAGCCTGGTTTTTCCGGCACTTTTGGCCTTTTTGCTTGCTTTTAATGTAACCACTGAAGCGCAAACCAAATCTGATTATGTAGTTAGTAATGTTGAATTTTATAATGATACAGATGAAATTTCAGCAACCTTAACTAAATTTTCTCAGGAGGAAAGTTTCAAAAGGCTTTCTAAAGTCTTTAAAAAATACAATGTAGAGCTTGAATTTTCAGATATTGAATACTCCAAAGAAATACTAACCAAGATTAAAGTTTCATTTTTAAATAAAAAAACCAATGAAACCGGGGAATTTTCCACAAGTAATTCAGAAGGGATAGAAACTTTTGAAATCTTTATCAATAAAAAAGCAACCGGTTTTAGAAAGACCAATGCTCTAATGGGGAAAGGTTCTATTTCTTCAAATGGAAGCCTTCTAGATCAACTTGGTAAAAGCCCTTTATATATAATAGACGGTAAAAAATATTCTACTAAAGAATTAGCTAACAAATACCTTGATATTACCGAAAATGGAATTAGTATTTCTACACCAGAGGAAGCTAAAGCAAAATTTGGAAATGAAGCAAAGCACGGCGCTATCATTGCAGAAAATGCTAAAATTTTCGATAATCTACAACAGGAATTAAAAAGAATCGATGAAGAAAATAATGATTTTAAAAGGGAGTTTCTGCAAATAGAGCAGGGTAAAACCCCCACTTTAATTTCGCTTAAAACTAACACGAATAAAACCAGCCAGCAGCAAAAAAATATAAAGGCTAAAAGTGCTTCTTTAAATCCTAAAGAAATTCCCGGCGACCCAATTTATATTTTAAACGGGGAAAAGAGTAAAAAGGAAATTATAGAACTTATAGATAAAAAATTAATAGAAAGCGTAAACGTACTTAAAGGCGAAAGTGCTATTTCCCTGTATGGTGAAGAAGCCAAAGACGGAGCAGTAATTATTACTACTAAAGTCTTAGAGAAATCTAAAAAGGAATCTAAAAAAAAGAAGATAAAAACAAAAGCATATTCATTTGGATTTCAAAGATTTCAGAAAAAAACCGATCATGAAATTATGTACGGAAAGGAAATTAGTTTTCGCACCGGTAAAGATATCAATGCTTTTCAGTGGAATAAAGAACCCAACCAAACGACCAGTTTTTACATTAGTGATAAAGAAAAAACTGGACCGGTAGTAATTATTGATGGTGAAAAGAAAAATGGAGCCGCCTTTAAAGAGCTCAAACCTAAGGACATTGAAAAAATAAATGTTCTTAAAGGTGATGTTGCAATAGAGAAATATGGCAATGAAGCCGATTACGGAGCTATAGAAGTTACTATCAGGAAAGAAGTCGAAGAATAATTTAGTTTTTTGTTTTAATTTGAATTTAAGGCAGGCTCATCCCCTGCCTTTTTTTATGCCATAATTTAGAATTAAATGCTCCCTAAACTCCCCACGAGGTATTTTCCCTGATTTTCAATATCTTTGAAGTAAACCCAACCAACTATGAAAAAGAAATTTTTTAAAGCGCTTTCTAAGCTCAACAAAAAAATACTGCCCAACTATACTGAAAAAGAACTGGACCTTAGAAAAGCCAGCAAAGTACAAATGGCTATTATTGGCTGGAAATCATGGGTAACCAGGAATTCTTTAGACTAATAGAAGTAAATCTAAAATATTATTAATTAGAACTTCTATTTAGCATCTACACACTTCAAACTATAAAATCTACTCTTAGAAGCTCCAGGTGCATCAATTAGATTTATATTCAATGCCAAAAACTCAATAACTAAGCCTGCTTAAGCATTCAAAACAAATACCTAAAGCAGTTAAGCCTTGGTTAAATCTTAAGTAGGTTGCGATAGAAACTCTATATTTATTGAAAAATCCATTTATGATAAACAAATACCTACTTCTTAGTCTTTTCTGTTTTTCAATAGTTAGTATTAACGCTCAATCTTGGAAAAAACTTCCTGCTAATAGCGAAGCACAGGAAAGACATGAAAATGCTTTTGTACAGGCAGGGAAACGCTTTATTTTAATTGGGGGTCGGGGAAACAAGCCCATTGATATTTATGACTCTGAAAACCAAACCTGGAAGAAGGGCGCACAGCCTCCACTGGAAATTCATCATACCCAGGCCGTAAGTCTTGATGGGCTCGTTTATGTATTAGGCGCGTTTACCGGTGGCTGGCCCGAAGAAGATCCTATCCCGAACATCTATATTTACGATCCCCTGGAGGACCTTTGGATAAAAGGACCAGAAATTCCTGAAGATCGAAGACGCGGCGCAGCAGGAGTAGCTATAAAAGACAAAAAGATCTATTTAATAAATGGAATAACTAACGGACATACTTCTGGATGGGTAAATTGGTTTGACGAATATGATCCTTATAAAAACAGCTGGAAAAAATTACCTGATTCTCCTAATAAACGGGATCATTTTCAGGCTGCAATAACAGGAAATATACTTTTTGTTGCTGGCGGAAGAAAATCTGGAAGCGTTGAGAATAGTGGTTTTGCTGGAACCGTTAAACAAACAGATATCTATGATTTTACCACCGGAAAATGGTCTAGCGTGGCAGATATTCCCACACCAAGAGCAGGCACAGCAATTGGTCTTATAGATAACAACCCCGTTATTTTAGGTGGCGAAAGTGATGCCCAGGAAGCAGCACATAAAGAAGCTGAACTCTTTAATTTTTCAAAAGGAAAATGGGAGAATATACCTCATCTATCACAGGGCAGGCATGGCACCCAGGCCATAACTATGAATGAACAAATAATTATTGGCGCCGGTAGCGGTAATCGCGGTGGTGGCCCCGAATTAAAATCTTTCGAAATATTTTCCAAAGACAATAAACTTAATTTTAGCACCGAAAGGATCCTGGCAGGAAAACTAAAAACGAATAAAGATAAGCTCGATTTTTCAAAAAATCCCACAAATAGTTTAAAAATTGCTCATGATGGCGGCAATCAAGCCATTGTAATTGAAGACATAAGTATTAGTGAAAATTTTGAAATTGTTAATAAAAGAAAACTGCCTTTTATTTTAGAGCCTCGAGCTGAGTTTGAATTGAAAATAAAAGGCAATCAAAAGACGGGAGAACTTATCATTAAAAGAGCAGGAAAAAAAGAACCAATTAAAGTAACTTTGCAAAGCAACCCTTAGTATTTAAATCAAACTTTAAAACGAAGAGCTTGCAACAAGCGTTAAAATTTGATTAAATGATGGGTAAAGCTTATTTTCAAAATTAATTTTGCATATCATAAAGAGAGATTGTTAAAGTACTTAGCCTTATTTAATGAACAAAACGAACCCAGGCAGGCCCGTAAAACGACTTTGGAATTTATTAAAACTAGACAAACGTGATGTAAAACACATTCTTTTCTATGCCCTATTTGCCGGTTTAATTAACCTTGCGGTCCCATTGGGAATCCAAGCTATTGTTAATTTAATTCAAGGGGGAAAAGTAAGTACAAGTTGGATAATTTTGGTTGCATTAGTAACTCTTGCAGTTGGTTTAGTAGGAGTTTTTGAATTATTACAACTTAGATTAGCTGAGAATATTCAGCAAAAAATATTTACGCGTTCCAGTTTTGAATTTTCTTATCGTTTCCCTAAAATTAAAAGTGAAGCCTTACAAAATATTTATCCACCTGAATTAGCAAACCGCTTTTTTGATACCATTACGGTTCAAAAAGGAGTTAGTAAAATTTTATTAGATCTCCCCTCTGCTACTGTGCAAATTATCTTTGGAGTAATCTTGCTATCGCTTTACCATCCATTTTTTATATTGTACGGCTTATTACTTGTAATCTTACTTTACATTGTTTTTAAATTCACTGCTGAAAAGGGACTAAGAACAAGTTTAGATGAATCTAAGCACAAATATCAGGTTGCTTATTGGATTCAGGAAGTGGCTCGTAATTTAAAAAGCTTCAAAATTTCAGGTCGCAGTAAGTTGGCCATGGACAAAAACGACAGGCTTACATCGAAATATCTAAAGGAAAGAGAAGATCATTTTGGCGTGCTTGAAATTCAGTATATAAAGCTTATTATTTTTAAGGTGCTTGTTGCCGGTGGATTGTTGGCCATTGGCGGAGCCCTGGTTCTAAATCAACAAATGAATATCGGTCAATTTGTGGCTGCAGAAATAATTATCTTATTAATAATTTCTTCAGTAGAAAAATTAATCCGCGGGCTTGAAGATATTTACGATACCCTAACTTCTTTAGAAAAGATTGGGCAGGTAGTTGATAAACCTCTGGAAGATGTTGATCACGAAAATACTATAGACGCATCAAATGGTCTTAAGCTGGAATTAAAAGATGTAGCTTTTGAACCGGAAGGTCATACTGTTCTAAAAGGTATCAATGTTATTTTAAACCCCGGTAAAATTCTGGCTATAACAGGCCATGCTGGGAATGGAAGAACCAGCCTTTTAAAGTTAATTGCAGGAATTTTCACCCCTACAAAAGGGAAAATTTATATTAATGATACTGCCCGGCATACCCTTGTTCTAAATGAATACAGGCAACTACTCGGCACCTATTTGCCAGACGAAATTCCATTTGAAGGCAGTCTCTGGGAAAATATAACTTTTGGAGACAAATCTATTTCAGATCAAAATATAGATTGGGCGTTGGAACATTCCGGTTTAAAAGAATTTGTAAAAGATCAACCCAATGGAATTTTCACTCAAATTCATCCAGAAGGCAGGTATCTTTCTACCCTTATTGCTAAACGTATAATTCTCGCAAGGGCAATTGTAAAAAAACCTGCTATTCTTATTTTAAAAGAACCTTTTGAGAAATTTGAACAATCAGAAAAGAAAAGATTATTGAAATTTTTAACCAATCCAGAGCATAAATGGAGTCTTGTGATTGCAAGTAATGATAAAATGTGGAAAGATGTTTGTGACGAACGCCTGGAATTACAGGAAGGTAAAATTATTAAAGCGCTGTAGTTATGCTGAATATTTCTGAAGAAACACTACACAAGCGAATAGATATTACCGATTCAGAATCTGGTAAGTTTGTGTTTTTTAGAAAACACTATGTGATTTTCAATTATGTGCTTATTGGGTTATTTGTATTATTTGTAATCATATTATTTCTACCCTGGACCCAGAATATAAGATCTACAGGTAATGTGACCACCCTAAGCCCTGAGCATAGGCCGCAAACCATTCAATCCCCTATCCCAGGACGTATTGAACAATGGTATATCAACGAAGGGGATTTTGTTAATAAAGGCGATACTATTTTAAGGATTTCTGAAGTTAGTAGCGATTATTTTGATCCATTACTAATCAATAGAACCTCTGGACAAATAGATGCAAAAAGTCGTTCAGCACTAACTTATAATGAAAAGATTGAAGCCCTGGGGCAGCAATTAGACGCCCAGCAAAATGAAAGAGAGCTAAAAAGAACCCAGGCGGTGAATAAAATAGAACAGGCCAAACTAAAAGTTCGTAGTGATAGTATTAGATTGGAAGCCGCAAAAACACAAATTGCTATTGCAAGAACACAGTTTGAACGTATGCAAACCCTCCAGGAAGAAGGCATTACATCTTTAGCCGATTTAGAGGAAAGACGATTAAAATTGCAGGAGGCACAAGCTAACTTAATAGCTCAGGAAAATCAATTACTATCCAGCGAAAACGAAGTGATAAATGCTGAAATAGAAATAAATAGAATTACCGCTGAATATGCCGATAAAATTTCCAAAACAAGGCAGGAGATTTTCACCTCACAGGGCAATCAGCTTAATACTGAGGCAGAAGTTGATAAATTACAGATACAACTTTCTAATTACGAGCAGCGTAGTACGTTGTATTATATCGTGGCGCCACAGGATGGCTATGTAAACAAAGCATTGCGCGCCGGTTTAGGTGAAACCTTTTCCCAGGGGGAACAATTAGTGGGCATTATGCCATCTAACTACCAAATTGCTGTAGAAACATATGTTAGACCATTAGATTTGCCCTTAATTCACGTGGGGGAAGATGTACGAATTCAATTTGATGGCTGGCCTGCAATTATTTTTAGCGGATGGCCGAACCTATCTTACGGTACGTATGGCGCTGAAGTAGTTGCTGTAGAAAACTATATTTCTAAAAACGGAAAGTATAGGGTGTTACTGTCTCCAGACAGCGAAGACAATCCCTGGCCCAAGCAAATAGGAATTGGTAGTGGTGCACAAACCATCGCACTACTTGAAAATGTACCTATTTGGTATGAACTATGGCGAAATTTAAATGGTTTCCCTCCTAATTATTACACACCAGAGGGTGATTCCCAGGGGCAAACCTCAACAAGTAACGATAAAAAGTAAGTTGATAAATGCGCTTAGTTAAGTATTTTTTTCTTTTATTCTTTGTTTGTTCTTCTGCCCTGGCACAAACGGATAGCCTAAGCTACACCGAATTTTTAGATATGGTGATAAGCGAGCATCCAGTAGTAAGCCAGGCGGGACTGGTTAGCAATATAGGCGATGCTGAAGTACAATCGGCACGAGGCGCTTTTGACCCTCGTTTTGAGGTAGATTACAAAGGAAAAGAGTATAAAGGAACAGAATATTACGATCTCTTAGATGCCCAGTTACAAGTACCTATGTGGTATGGGTTAAAATTAAAAGGAGGATTTCAACAAAACCAGGGTGCTTATTTAAACCCTCAAAACGAGTTACCAGATGCGGGTTTATTCAGTGCCGGGGTGGTTCTTTCGCTTGGGGAAGGACTTTGGATTAACTCCCGAATGGCCGGTTTGCGAAAAGCTCAGGCCTACAGAGAACAAAGCGAAGCCGAGCAGCAGTTAATGGTAAACGATATCTTGCTGGAAGCATCTTTTGTTTATTTTGAATGGATTAGGGCGCAGGAGAAATTACAAATCTTTGAAGATTTCCTGGAAAACGCTAACGAACGTTATAGCGGTATTCGCCGGCAGGCCCAAACTGGTGCTTTAGCCGGAATAGATACGGTAGAGGCAAGATTAGCCTTACAAAAGCGACGATTGCAAGCCAACCAGGCTGAAGTAGATCTTAGAAAAATAAGGTTAGAACTCTCTACTTTCCTCTGGGATCAGGATCAACCACTTATATTACAGGAGCAGGTTTTACCATCACCTACAGAAGAAATTTTTATTACGTTACTTTCCGAAGTTCCCGAAGCCGAATTAAGTAGTCATCCTCAACTAGAATTCTATAGACGAAAAATTGAAGCGTTACAAATAGAACGTCGCTACAGGTTTAATGCCTTACTGCCTCAGATAGATCTGGAATATAATTTCTTATCAGAAGAACCAGATAATTTTGAAACTTTTAATCCTGGGGCCTATAAAGCAGGCCTAAGATTTTCTATGCCCTTATTTCTTAGAAAAGAGCGTGGAGATCTTAGAATCGCCGAATATGAGCTAGAGGATGCAAAATTAGAACTAAGTTTAAAAGACCAGCAACTTCAAGCTAAAATTGCCGCTTTGCAACAACAAATACAAAGTTTCATAGAGCAAACCGAAATGATCGATCAAATGGTTGGGGACGCCTCAGCACTTCTTGGTGCAGAAATACGTAAATTTAATTTTGGAGAAAGCTCAATATTTTTGATTAATGCCCGTGAATCAAGACTAATTGAGGCCAGGCTGGAACAGTTAGATCTTCAAACTAAATATTTAAAGACTCAAGCAGAGTATCTCCAGGTACTGGGAACTAATCCTGTGGAGTAGATAAAATCAGTATATTTCCTTATAATTTAAACCGACAAATGCGTTCTAAATCCCCTGGATGCATAAGATGATTCGGCACCATTGTGATAAATAAAAGTATGTCCGAATCGCAAATCCCCAAAAATGGCTCCACCAAGTTTACGAATTTTAGCAGGTGTCTTTAGCCAACTGGTATCAAAATCACCTAATTTCTGAAGTTCGCGATACTCTTCTTCAGAAAGTAAATTACCTTCATCATATCCGACATTGCTACAGCGCTGGTTTCGAAGCATTAATTTTCTACTAAACTTAAGAATTACTTTTTTGAAGAGTTCTGTAATAAAAAATTAAAGAACTTTAAAATTTAATAGAAAAATCACAAAAATCCTTTTTCCCTCGCCACTTTTACAAGATCCCGGTCTTCAGCACCAGAAATACCGAACATTTTCTTTAAATTTCTTCTGCGTTTTTCAATTCCAGCAACAGATAAGGGTATTAAATCGCTTAAGTCCTTCAATTTCGCACCAATAGAAAGCTCATAGAGCATTTTACGATCCAGTTCATCTAAATAAATATCGCTTCCCACCTGCTTTCTAAGTAAATTAAGCACGGTTTTACTATAGTATGGGGAACCAGCCAGGACATTTTCTATGGCACTTAAAAGTTCTTTCGGGTTAATATCATTTTTTACTAAAAACCCTTCCGGATTCAGAGATTGTAAAATATTATGTAATCTATAATTATCGTTAAAAGTGGTGGAAACAATAATCTTGATTGTCGGTTTTTTCAACTTTAACAGCTTACCAAGATCTTCACCTGAAACCAGTTTACCGTCACTACTCGCCGGTAATCGCATATCTAAAAATACCAGGTCAAGATTTTCTATAAAACCTGGATTTTCGATTAATAATTGGGCTTCATCCAGGTTATAAATGCTGGTAATTTTAAAATTAAAAGCAGCATTTTGAGTAACGAAACTTTCTAATGCAGATTCGTAAGCACTTGCAATAATTGGGTGGTCATCTATAATTAATACCGAAACTGATTTATCCATTATTTTGAATTTTCACCTCAAACAAGAGTTTTGTACCGGTGGCTGAAGTTTGAAATTCAAACTGTCCACCAATTTTTTCCATTCGGTCTTTCATATTTTTTAAACCAATTCCTTTAACTTTTTTACGTTCGTCAAAGCCTTTCCCGTCATCCAAAATTTCCATAAATAGAAAGTCTTCACGCCTATAAATTTTGACATTTACTTTATTAGCCTCAGCGTGCTTTACTACATTTTGTAAGGCTTCCTGCAAAATACGATAATAGTTAATTTGGATGTTTTCGTCAATTAATTCCCCATCAATATCTTCATCAAAATTAAAATTAATTGCTGCGCAAGTGAGTGAGCGATAATCGGCTACAAGTTGTTCCAGTAATTTGGCGAAATTAAGATGTGAATCAGAAACCTCACTGATAAGATTATGGGAAATTTGCCTTATCTCCTCTTCGGTATGTTGTAGTTTTTCCAATAACAGGTGATATTTCTCTGAAACCTGATTAGGTGCTTTTAAATTTAGCAAACCAAAATTCATTCTAATACCAAAAAGTTTTCCTAGAACGCCATCGTGCAATTCGCTGGAAATCCTGGCGCGTTCCTCTTGTCTGCCTTCCTCCAGCTTGGTTTGTTGTTTAAGGAGAAGTTTATAAATGTCCTCGTTGTATTCCTGTTGCTCTTTTTGAAACTTAAGTTCTTTATTCTTGGCTTTTTGATTGGTTAAAAGATAAAGTAGAAATAATGAAGCCCCTAAAATTACCGCAATTAGACCAAGCCATAACTTTTCATTACTGAGCTGCTGGGTTTTCTGAATATATTGATCGGTTTCAAACCTAATTCTGGCAAACTTATTCCTGATAGCCCGTTCTTCATTAAGTAAACTATCGTTTAAATGGATATAACTATCCAGGTAAGAAGGTGCCTTTTCAGGTTCAATTTTAGCAAGCTGAAGGTAAGAAGCGAGGAGGTCTCTATTATTTCGCGTGTCTGCAGCCAGGGAATTTGCCTCCAGGGTATATTGCAACGCTTGTGTAGTATCTCCGTTTTCAAGATAATATTCTCCTAAATGAAGTTTATTAATCACAATCCCCGACTCGTGCTGAATACTATCCCGAATTTTAAGTGCTTTCTGAAATAGAAAAGAGGCAATCTGGTAATTGCCAAGTTTAAATTCTGAATAGCCCAAATTATCGGTAAGCATGGCAAAAAGACTTGCTTCTTTTTGGTAGATACTATCAATTTGTAATGCCCTAGTATAATTTAAAATAGAATTGTCGTGATCTTTTAGTTTTTGATATACTACCCCGATATTGTTATAAGACCTCGCAGTTCTTATAGGATCTTGCAGCGATTTTGCATTTCCCAGAGCTTTCCAATGATATGTGAGCGCTTCAGAATAATCTTCTAAACCGTTATAGATTATGCCAAGGTTATTGTTGGCAGGGTACACATAATTTTGGCTCTCAGTAGAATTTTCGATTAAATCAAGGGCCTGAAAAGTGCTATTCTCGCTTCCAATATAATCCTTTACTTTTTCTTGTAGGATTGCCATATTTAATAACATCCTACCTGCTTTTAAATCGTCGTTAGCGTCCAGGTATTGCTCATAAGCCAGATTGTAATGATAATAAGAGCTATCTATTATATGTTCCCGATAAAAAAAGTTACCCAAATCCCAATTTGTAAGGGCAATGTTTTTTTTAAGGCCATACTTAACGGCCATATCCTTTGCCTGCGAATTCCAGTAACGAAAACAGGAAGAATCTTTTCGAATATAAAATTCGTAAGCGATATCCAATAAAAATTTATTTTTAAGGGAATCATTAGAAAATTTATCAAGCAATTCATTGATAGAATCAGTTCTTTTTTCCCTTAGGATATGATGCTTAAGATCATTATAATCTTTTGATGAACTAGAATAATTATTATCTACATTACACGCTATAAGAATAAAAAAAAACGAGAATAATAAGTAGTTTATTTTACTCAAATGCAAGTAGGGTTTTATTTGAAAACATCTAAACTTACGAAAAAAATTATTACAATTTAATCTTCATTTCTCTTGTCATCAATAGGATTGCTTTCATCTCCTGAAGCCGTTTTTTCTATATTGATTATTTCATCTTCCATTTGAGGTTGATCTTCAGGTAGCGCTTCAGGCTCACAAGAGATTAAAAAAGAGGCTAAAAATAGGCTTCCAAATAAAGTTGCTTTAAGTTTCATAGTATTTATGTTTTAAAGATTATAGTAATTTCCGGTCGTGTGTTCCGGGTTTAAAAGAAATGGATGCCTGCCTTTACAGACATCCATTTTCTGCTAACAAATTAAGACTAAGTACAAATTAGCTAACATTAATAAAGGTATTCCAGGGCTACTTCATCATAGTAACCAAAATTCCCGGTTTCATTCGAGCTAAAACAAGCAAGCATGATAGAGTTTGAATCAAATCCGGTTGGGGTGCCGGGAATATGAACAGCTCCATCAGCTCCTGCTGCTTCACCACTTTGGCCACAGCTTTGGCGACTATACCAATCTGTATGGCGTAAACCTACCGAGTGGCCTATCTCGTGGGTTATTACGTGCTCGTTGGTAGCCGTGCTATAGTTTTCCATCCCAGAGAAGATCTGTACATATTTGTAAGGATCTCCACCGCTTGGAAAACCGGCAACGCCGCCAGCCTGACCATTGGAATTTTGATATACTACAATATCGTAAGGCCCATAATTAGTCCCAAAAGTAAGCGTGAAATTAAGTCCGATATTCAGCGAGTTGTAATTTGTGATTGCACGCTGCAATGCAGTACGCTGCTTTGAGGTTAATCCCTGTCCAGAACCGCCGGTAAAACCAATTACGTTTACATTCCTCGGACTTGAGACCAGGTTGAATGTACGGTACTGCTTGTCGGTTATGTTTGCAGAACTCATACTTTCTAACTGCTCTTCGTCCACTAAAATATCTCCTTCAATAAGGAAAGATTTTTTAGTGTCTCCATTGGGAAGTAAAAAGTCTATAGCTTCTGCATCCTGTGTATTAAAATGCAGATTAGCAATTTGTTTGAGGTCTTCCTTAGAAATCTTTGTTTCCTGGGTAGTTTCCTCCATTTTAGCTTCCTCGGGAGCTGCTGTTTCCTCCTTTTCGCAGGAAGTTAATAAAGCACCTGTTGCCAGGATACCAAATAGTAGTTTTGGGGTTTTCATAAAAATGTATGATTAAAAGGTTAATAGATCGTGAAATTAAACTTTGAAAATCAGAAAGAGGAAAAATAATCCTTACTAAAAGTAAGGGAAATCCTTACTTTTTATTTGAAGGCAGTAATAATAAGGGTTACCAGAGCATTTTTTTTTCAAAATTGACCAATTTTTGGAAAGTGAGCTTAATTTAAGAGGATTTCGGAGGTATTTACACCTTCTTATTATGCTCTTATAACCAACTTATCCTATTTCAAACCTGTTAATTTCATTATAAGATTATTTCAACAACAAATCAATTTGATTATTTTTCCTAAAAACTATTTTGAATAACAATTCTTCATATAGCACTATACACCCAAGTGTAAAATTTCATGGCAAGCATCTTCCCAGCCCAAAAAACGGTTTAAAACTTATCGTTACTATTCCTGCAAAAAATGAAGCAGGAACAATTTGGAAAACATTATCTGCTTTGCTCAACCAGCGTTTAGATAATGCAAGCCTTCCGCCTGATTTTTATGAAGTAATTATTTTATGTAATCATTGTGATGATGATACTGTAGCGATTTGTAATCTTTTTCAAAAAATCCATCCGCAATTTCCTTTATATATATTTGAAACAGTAGATAGAAATATTAATTCTGTAGGCGCTTCAAGACGTATTCTAATGGATCTTGCAAGTTCAAGGTTGCCTGGAAATGGTTTTATAATAACAACAGATGCCGATACAATAGCACACAAAAAATGGTTAAATGCTTTTCTGGAATCTCTACCTGAACCTGTTGATTTGATATGCGGAATTATACAACCTGATAATAAAGGATTGAACCTGGAAGCGAAGAAAATATTACATCTAACCCGTAGATACTTAGATCTCGTATCACGCCTGGAAAGTGAAATCTTCCCACAGGACAATGACCCTTGGCCTAGACATTCTCATAACTCTGGTCCTAACATGGCCATAAGGAAATCGGTCTATGAAAAGCTAGGCGGCATACCTCCATTGGCGTGCTTTGAAGATATTGCTCTTTACCAGAAAGTATTTGCCTACGGATATAAAATAAAACATTCCTATTCCCCTATAATAATAACTTCCTGCCGAACTTCATCCAGAGTTCCAGGCGGTTTTGGGTCACAAATTAGAAACTGGTCAGATTCCAAAACAGAAAATGTAGAAGGTTTAAGAAAACTAGAAGAACGCTTTAAAGCATACAACAACATAAGATCATATTACCAAAACCCTTCTTCCAGCCTTTTAAATACTATAGCTGAACAATTACATTTTAAATCTTATGAATTGGAGTCTCTTCTCCAAAAGCATGAAAGAAGTAATTCGATAATTATTTATCTCGAAAATAGTTTGAAGACAAATACATCCTGGAATTCGGCTTATCCTAATATTCCTCTAGAGAAAGCAATTGAAGAACTTGAAAACTATTTTTCTGTTTTTTCCCATACGACTAATTCATATAGTTCGTAACGTTGATTCTCGACCTTTTTAAATGTTCCAGAATGATTTTTTTCAAAAATCTCGTGAACTTGAAGACCTGTTAGTGGATAGTTACGCACGTAAGCCGTCCAGTGAACCATGATAAACACGCCACCTGGCAATAAAACCCTATCAATATTTTTAAAAATTTGGTGTAGTATATCTTTTTGGAAATAGTAACCAACTTCAGATAATAGTATTGCATCAAAATCTCCTTCAGGTAGTCCCCCGGCAATATCCCATTGCAGGAATTCACATTGCGAGAATTGAGAGCAACGTTTTCTGGCATTTTCTAAAGCGCTTTCATTAAGTTCAAGTGCTATCAATTCTTTACAGTGAGGAGCAAATAAGGCCGTAAACACACCATTCGCACAACCAATTTCAAGTGCCTTTTTTATTTTCCTTTGTGAAATAGCATGGAGGGTATTTTTATATTTTTCCTGTTCATAAGCACTTTTCTCAAAATCCCAGGGATCTATATCTTTAGCATAAAGTTCATCAAAATAAGTTTTTGTGACTGCCGATTTGTTTTCTGATGGAAAAAAGAAATATTCGCAATTACCCAGGAAAGGTGCTAATAGCTCTTCAGTTAATATAAAACCTTCAGGATCGTCTTCAATTAATGTTGAAGTTTGGCTGGAGTGAGCCATAATGGCTTTATGCTTTTTATCTTTTACTGAATCTATAGCTAGTTTAAAAGGTAAAATTTCATTTTGCTTTGGCCAATCTTCCGGCGTTCCTTTTTTCCAGAGCCAAATTGGATATTCAACAATAATCAAACCCAGGCCGCCAGCCGCTTTTCGCACCAGGCTTGAAGTTGCAAGATGGTCTATATGATGATCTCTCCTCCACGGAACAAAAAGTGTATCAATTTCTTTCTGCTGAAATAATTTAGTCAGTTTATGGAGAATTGAACTATTTGCTTGTAAATATGATTTGAGTTTTCCATCACCGGCATTTAAAAAGAGAAGGTGATCTTTAGGAACTCCTAAAATTTGACAGGCAGCTTCTGCTTCGCGTGTTCTCAACGAACCCAGTTTCTTAGGAGGATAGGTCACAGAGTTTTGATGTGAGGCTTCACCATTTGTCATAAAAAGAACCCACACTTCAGCATTTTGTTCCCTTAAATGCGCTATAATACCACCACAACCTAAACTTTCATCATCTGGATGCGGCGCTACAACCATTACAGTTCCTAAATCGCGATATAATCCCTCTATGTTGAGATGTGGTATCTTTTCAAAATCCTGGATAAAACTTGTCATAATTTATAAGATTCGAAGGTAAATGAACCCACATTTTGAAGGGCTAAATCTGGACCGGGCTGTTTCAAATAAACTTTTAAGTCACGGTACAGCCTTTCTAGTGGATGGTTTTCCATAAAACCCTGTACCCCTATAGCATGCTCGGCTAATGAAAGGATATTTTCTGAAATTTCTAAAATTGCACATCTCATCATATTTGCAAAATTCACTATTTCTTCAGGCGAATATTTTTCAGGGAAGTCATATATTTTTTGCGACTTTTCTAACCAGAATTTGCCCGATTGAATTTGTATGGCCATCATCCCCATACGGTGTTGTTGATAGGGATCTTTTGTTCTTTTTTGCAATCTCAAATGATCTAAGGCTGAAATCAATACGGCTTCAGCTCCGCCTAATTGAACTGCCGCAAAACGCATCGCTCCTCCTGAAAACCAGGGTTCCTCGTGATACACGTTTTGCCTGCCTAATAAATTTTCTGAAGAGATTTCAATTCCTGTAAAATCTATTCGGCAGCTTACAGAGTTTTTCATTCCCATAGGTTGCCATAAAGTCCAGTCTTCCTTCAACTGTGGAAAATCTTTGAGTGGAACTATAAAAAGTTGTTTGGCAGTATTGATTTCAGCTGTTACTATTGCATAATCAATATGAAGCCCTCCAGAGCAGAAAGTTTTTGCTCCTTCCAAATAAAATGAATCTTTATGCTTCCTGGCGGTGACGACTTCAGCATGTTTTTCGGTGTTCCATACTCCAAATAATTTCCCTTTTTTAACTTTCTGAAAATAAAAATTCTGCTGGGTTAAAGACCCATAGTCTTCAATAAGCTTAATCGCGTTTATATGCCCTTCGTAAATGCGGCCAACAGATAGGCTGGCTTTTCCTATTTCAAACAAGTAAGTAAAAACAGATAATTGCTTCTCATTCTCCTGAAAAGTATATGGTAAACTAATTTGAAGTAAACCCATTTTATGCAGCGAGGTAAAAATTTTTTTGGGGAAGTGACGAGAATCATCAGGTAATTGGGTACAAAGCGCATTAATTTTTGAGAATTCTGGCATAGCTATAAATTAATTTAATGATAAAAAGTTATCTAATTCTGCTATTAATTTCCAATTAAAATTCATCTTAGATTGTTTTCATCAAATTAATTTTTCAAATAATTTCATCATTATTCTAATGATTTGAATGTATTGTAAACATTCAAAATACGGATGCTGTGGAAGGCATTAAATAAATCTCGTTTATATTACTTGAAGCTTTTTCCTCATACTTTATTTTAATTTTAAAGCTACTTTCATCCTCTTCCATATAAAACTCACCTGATTCACAGTTAAAACCACCATCTGTCGTGAAAGAAACACAAAGAATGGTCTTTTCCTTAATTTTCTCTATAATTTTTAATTCATTTTTGGACAGCCGGTACTTTTCCTTCAAGTGTTCAATTACCTCCCAATGCTTTTCCTGTGTACTTTTCATAGTTTCAAATTTGAATTTTTGTTCTAGAACAAAGACTGTATTTTATTGAGAATTAGAAGTCTCTTTCTCGCGCTCTCCTGAAATTAAATGATGATCATTCTTTAAACCAACTATATAAATAATATTTGTGAGTGTGTTATACAGCATGAGAACTACGGTAATCATTATTCCACTCAAAATAGAAGAAGTAATTAAACTACTCCAGTAAACTGTAGAAAACCATGAAATAGGCACATTGTCTGCCTTGGTAATAGGAATATTAAAGAACTGGAACACAATTAAAGCTCCCACCAATAGAATAGTATCAATTTTGGCAATATCAAGTACCTGGTAATAATGATCACTTTTCAATTTAGAATCTGTTCCAGTACTAATTCCTAATAAGGTTAACAGTAATGTAAGGATAGTAGCAGAAGCCAGTATAATTGTATTACATAACATGTTTAGTCCCTCATGCGAAGAGGTTATTAATCTCTTAGCTTCATAACCAGACACCTGCCCTAATAGAAAAACTCCAAGTCCAGTAAATAGCGTAGCAACAAGCCCCCCAAATATTGCCTTTTGGTTTTCCCTAAAAAACTTAATCATAAAATCTACTTTCTTTTATACTGTTTAAAACTCAAGCGAGAACTAAAGATTTACCGGTGAAATGGACATACCCAATCTTTATCAGTTGCTTTTCCGCTATATTGCCTGGCTTCACTATTTTCCCCGAAATCTTCCAACATAGGATTTACACTTCCTTGTAAGGAGATATCACGTTCTCTAATCTTATCTCTAACATTATGGTAAACTCCCATTTCACGCAGTTTCTCAAACTGGGTATGAAAATTAAAGGCTATAGAAGGATAAGGACTTCTTCTTGCTAATCTGGAACTTTTAGGATGCAAGCCTACTACATAAAAAGCACGTCCCGCGAGGCTGAAACTAAAATTATCATCTTCCGGATTTTTACTTACCGTAGGATCCCAGGGATGGTTATCAATTTTCTTTAATTCTGAAAGTTGGTTCCACAAACTCATTTCAAATTCGTCCTCATCAGTAACTTTAGTGTCAGAAAATACGGCCATAAATGATTGAAAATCATTAGATTCAAAATCATAGCCTTTAATATAATCTTCCAGGTCCTTTAAAAGTTTTTCTGTTGTTGCTGCCTGCCCTATATTTTTATAATCCTTAATTATTATATTTTCCTGGGTAAAAACAGTTTGTGCCATTAGGCACGGATGGTTCTCATCAAGAATCCATTCATCATATTTAGATTTTAAGCTCTTCTTCATCATTTCTTAATTACATTGAAATTTAAATTTCCCCATTTAGGCAAGAAAGCCTGTGCGTTTTCGCGGATGATTTTAACGATATCACTCTTATTAAGAAATGTTTAACTCGAACTGCTGAAAATTTAGGAAACTATGTTAATAAATTAGATCTCTCATCAAAAAAACAGGCTAATGATTAATATTGCGATTAAGGGGATTGCTGCAAATGAAGTTATTACCGCACTATCTGAGGGATTAGATAGTGATTGGAAAAATAATTACGGAGAGTACTCCCTGAATATTAAAGCAGATAAAGGAGAAGGGTTTATCTCAGGAATAAACTTCCCTAATGGAGTGGGATTATATAAATTTAACCTGAAACTTAATGATGAATATTGCCTGGACTTCTGTTCTAAACAGATACAGCCCTTTAAATTTATCTATCTAACAGCGGGGAAGATTCAGCATCAATTTAGAGATGAAGACTGTACTCACAATATTAAGGAGGGACAATCTTTAATTCTGGGAGCCAATTATAAAAGTGGAAATAAAATATATCTTCCAAAAAATGAAGATATCCAACTTATTTTATTAGATATCGACCGAAAAAAATTTGTAGAACAACTCACTTTTCCCCTTGAAGATATGGAGTACATCTATCACGATATTTTTGCCGATACAAACGCAATAAGAACCATTTATCATCATACCCAATATAGCCTGAAGATGTCTCACCTGGTTAACGAACTGAATACCATAAATTTAAAAGGTATAGAACGAACCAGTTTCCATGGTGCTAAAGCATTAGAACTTCTAACTTATATGCTAATGCTATATAAAGACGATTCTCAAAATAAAGATCATCAAAATATTCTTAGACAGGAAGACCTAAAAAAAATAAAGCATGTTATTATCAAAATTGACAGGAATATTGAAGATGTAGGTAACATTACTTCAATGGCTACCGAGGCAGGAATTAGTGAAACTAAACTTAGGGAAGGCTTTCAAATTCTTTTCAATAATACAATCCACGGCTATATCCAGGAGAGAAGACTGGAATACGCTATGAAATTATTACTGAAAAGTGACAAAACTATTAGTGAGATTGTATATGCAATTGGCTTAAACAGCCGGAGCCATTTCTCCAAAATTTTTAAAGAGCGATATGGAGTGCCTCCAAAAACTATACGTCAAAATAATAAGCAATGATAGTAAACCCGACCAACGAGGGGTGGGAAATATTTTCTCATTCCAGCCATGGCTTGTTAGCAGGTAAAATTGCAAATGAACTCCAGGATAAATACAAGAATAAAAACTGGGTAGCTACTCTTGCAGCAATCATTGAACACGATGATAGACAATTAGAATTTGATGAGAAAAATTATTTAACTAATACCGGTGCCCCTAAAGATTTTTTACTTGAAAAGAGAAATGTTGAGGAGATAATAAAACGTTCAAAAAGATTACTTCAACAGGCTGAAGGAAAATCTACCTGGATCGCTATGTTAATTGTTCATCACTTAATTTTCATCTATAAAGAAATGGCCAGCGAGAAAAAGACAATTTCAAATTTCCTGGAAAAATTAGAAAAAAAAGAGCAACAATATATTAAAAACCAAAACCTTAGTTGGGAGGAAGTAGATTCAATTTATCAGGTTATGGTCTTTTCAGATAGGTGCTCTTTAATTCTCTGCCAGAACGCCGTACCTACTAAAAGCAGGCTACTGGAAGTTAACACAAGTATTAATGATCAAACTTTCTGGATTTCAGAAAAATCAACAAAAGAACTAAAAATAGAGCCCTGGATTTTTCGGTCCAAACATTTTACCATAAACGCAGAATATAAAATGATAGAAAAAAATTCTTTTTCTTCTAATAAAGAATTTAAAAAGCTCCTTGAAGCCAGTAAAGTAAAATTTAAAACCTGGAATTTCAGCAAATGATCTACATATTTGCTTTTATTAAAAGAAATAATTGGATTAAGCAAGCTTATGTTTTATAACTCTGAGATTTGTTTCTATTGGTTAAGAAAACACCGAAGAAAACTACTAATATTCCCACGACATCCATAATTTTTATACTATCCCCAAAGGCCATCCAGGCCATGAACATCGTTACAGGTGGACCAAGATAAAATAGACTTGCAACCTTAGTAGCGTCCAGCCTATCAATTAACTTCAACATCACAATATATGCTCCTAGGGAAACCGCCAGCACTAGCCATACCATTGCGAATGTAAATTTCGGAACCCACTTAGCCTCTAAATCTTCAATAAAAATGGCTGGGAAAGCTAATGCAAGCATTGTAGCTAAACTTTGGTAAAAAAGGGTTTGGGCTATTGATAACTTTTCTTTTTTATTATTAATATCAATCTTTCTTTGAATCAAAGTCGCAATTGTAATTGCTATAACGGAGACTAAGGGTATAAGATAGCCGAAAATTGCACCCGACTTGTTAAAATCTATTCGAAAAGCTACCGTAATTATCACACCAATAAAGCCTACTATTAATCCCACCCATTGGTATAAATTGGTTTTTTCTTTGGTAACATAGCTGGAAAGTGCACCCGTGGCTAGAGGCTGCAGTGCAACAATCAAAGCCACAATACCTGCCGGCACCTCAGTATCCAGAGCTAATAACACACAGGTTAACCAAACGCCGTGAGCTAGAAAACCAATTAGCATATTTAAGCCTGTCACCTTCCACCCGAACCATTTAAACCTTTTTCTTACTAGTAAGTATAAAGCCAAAAGAAAAGTGACTGCCAGATATCTTAGAAAGATTAAGGTATATGGACCTGTATAGGGAAGTCCATACTCAGCTCCAATAAACCCAGAATTCCATAATAAGATGAAAGCTACTATTAATAAAATGGTACTTCTTTTCATATCAGGTATTCAAATTTTTTCAGGTAATTCAATCTCTAGAATTCCGAAATTGAATAGATCTTAATAGCTAAATTAAGACTTAGAAAAAGGCATCATGGAGGAGAAGCTGCTAAAATATGCATAACAACATTTTAAACATTTCTTAAAATAAATACAAGTCAATTATAATTGTAGATTCTTGACTCTGGAAAAGAAAAACGTATCATCTTCCTTCGTAAATCTAACTGGCAAACCAGAAAAGTATCTTTACTAAAGATGGTTTATGAAATAATATGAGTATGTAGTTCGAGAAATTCAATCTATGGCTAATTGGAAATCATAGTATTATAAAAGTTCTTGAATCTAAAAGAACGCAGTGATATATTAGTCCTTAAGTGAGAATTATAAATTATAAGAACTCCTCAAATACAATCCCCATCTGTAGCACAAGAATCTCCTTCAGTAGTTTTTAGATTGTTCTTGTAAGCTTGATCTTCATTCCATGCTTTTTCAAGGGTTTGTAGAAAGGCTTCTGAAGGCTGGGCACCAGAAATACCATATTTATCATCAATAACAAAAAAAGGCACTCCCCTAACTCCAATATTCCGCGCTTCTAGTTCATCCTGTTTAACCTCATAACCAAAAGCATCAGAGGCCAGGGTATCCTTTATTTCTGTACTATTTAATCCAATTGAGCTAGCTAATCCTTCTAAGACTATGGAGTCATCTATATTTATACTTTCAACAAAATGAGCTTTAAATAGTTCTTCCTTTACTTCATTATCTAATCCTTTAGATTTGGCTAATTGAATGAGCCTATGCGCCTTATAGGAGTTAGCCAAAACCGAATTTTCAAGATTAAAATTGAGGCCTACTTCCGCAGCCATTGCCTTGGCTCCACTAAACATTTGTAGCGCTTGCTCTTTGCTTACACCTTTCGCCTTTGTAAAATAATCCAGCATGCTTACATTGGGGTCTGTTTTAAGTGTAGGATCCAGCTGATAACTTTTCCATTCTACTTCTACCTCATCTTTACCTTGAAAATCTGCCAGGGCATTTTCAAATTTTTTCTTTCCTATATAACAAAACGGACATCTAACATCCGACCAGATTTTAACCTTCATATTCCTCAATTTCTACAATTAGACGTGATATTCAAATTAACTTTCATTTATAAAGTGTTTTAAATATAGATAACTATTTGCGATTCGATGATCTACATTTTTAAATTTTGTTAACACAAATTATTCAATACTTATTAAAATTAGCTAAAGGTTAAATGTATTTATTGATCTCTTTGCAAGTACTATTAAAAGTTGGTGTTAAATAACTATTTCGAGAATAGGATTTCCTTTTTTCCGATTAATTTAGAATTGTTTAATCATCTAATTATTCTCGTTTTGAATCAACAAGAGCTAGAAGACTTAAAGGAGATTTATATTCTTAACTATAAATGGGGAGTATTTTATAAGCAATGTGTGCTAACCGCAAATAAACCATTCATCAAAGAGATTTATAAAAAGTTGATCTGCCAGAAAAAGAACTTTATTAATCTCTTACAATCTCAAATGCTTAAAAAAGTAGATAAAGATTATCTTCAAAAATTACATTTAGAATGCAGGGAGGAGCTAAAAGTTTTGCAACAAAAATTCCCTCCTGAATTAAATAATAAACACAGCTTATTATGCTGTCACGTAGAAAAAAAATTACATCAAAAATATTGCGACTCACTTGGGAATATAAAGGATGGTAAAATTAGGGCTCTTTTATTATCCCAAAAACATCAGTTAAACTTAATATTAAAAGAGACAGAAAAAATTGAAAAGTATTTAATTTAAGGCTTTTAGGTAGAAAGATGCTAATGAAGTAGAGAATTTAAGGGGGTTTCTTTTATTACGTCTTTTTACCTATTTTTTTAATTTCATTTTTAGAACAAGCATATTAAGGTAATTAGTTGCTTATACCCCTAAGTAAAAAATAAAATGACTCTTTTAAAAAAAAGAATAAATATTAAGCAGTTTTAAAAGTATAAATTTTATTTACTAAATCTGATAAGGCTAACATTTCAGTTTCTGTCTGTACATTGTAACGCTTATCAGTTTTTAAACTCCATATCCATTCTTTACTTGCCGCATCTACATAAACATCTGGCGGAGAACTAATAATTTGGGTATCTTGATTTCTGAATTGTTGCACAATAAGATCATTTTCTTTGTCGCCATTATTACGCAGGCTTAGCAGTCCTTTTTCCCCGTGAAAATCGGCTTCCATAACCTGGGGTTTACTCTGAGGAAGATTTGTAGAACATCGCAAATTAATTAAGATCCCTGTCTTTGTGATTAAAGTCACCAAAAAATAATCTTCACATAAGGGTGGTAAAATACGTTCGATCTTTTTTCCATTTTTATATGGTATAGCATTCAGGTAGCTTATTTCAGGATAATTTAAAACCTTTAAAGCAATATCTAACATATGGATTCCCGTATCCATAAACGCGCCATAAAAGTTCGTCTTATTGCTTTTACAAAGATTTTTATTTAGTTTTTTATTCTTATAAAAAGTAAGATCTATCTGGCTAATTTTCCCCAGACTTCCTTTTTTAATATTTTCATTGAGTTCTAAAAATGCCCTGGTAAACCGAAGTGGAAGATCAA
Source organism: Salegentibacter sp. Hel_I_6 (assembly GCF_000745315.1). Lineage (NCBI taxonomy): Bacteria > Pseudomonadati > Bacteroidota > Flavobacteriia > Flavobacteriales > Flavobacteriaceae > Salegentibacter > Salegentibacter sp. Hel_I_6. Next base: position 761,420 of record NZ_JQNQ01000001.1, read on the forward strand.
AACATATTAAAATATTTTTGCGCCTCGCCGTTTCAAATAAAAGTTTTAGACCTTCTTTTTGATTCAAGAAATTAGCATTACAAAAAAAAGACTTGGTAATATCTAATTTCCCCTGATACTTTTTAAGTTTAAGATCAAGAAAATCTGCTAATACAATTCCGTTTCTGGCTTTTTTAAAGAAATCGCTTTCCAGGGAGTAAAAGTTCTCATTAGGAATAATTTCTAATAATTCCTGGCGGCCTCTAATTTTCTGGTCAAGGACTATAAAATTAATATCCAGTTCAGAATTCCTATTAAGCCTTGAAATACCCTCAGTACCCAATCTATCGGGGCCAATTAAGCCAATATTTACCCGTTCCTCATGCTCAACCATGCTATGTAAATTTAAAGCATTATTCCGGTGCCTCCAGGTCATTTAAACCTTAAGAATACTGCGATAAATTAAAAGTAGCTACAAGGAGAAAAATTATGTATAACAATTAAAACAAAGTATAACAAAATTGAAAATACAATAGCAAAGCTCTATTGATGTTGCTGTTTCTTTTTAAATTCAATTGGGGTAAGACCATACCGCTCTTTAAAAATTTTCGTGAAGTAACTTTTACTATTTATACCAATTTTATCTGCTATTTCTCCAATTTGAAGATCGGTATTAGATAGAAGTGTCTTTACCAGCCTAAGTCTAAAATCAATAATATAGTTATGAACTGTAGACCCATAAAGCTTTTTAAAACCGTATTGTAATTTGTTTTGATTAAGACCTACTAATTTAGATAGTAATTTAACATTCAACTCTTTTGAGATATTCTCTTCTATATAAAGAACAGCTTCCCTAATAGCACCAAGTTCATATTTGGTTAAAAGTTTGGAGTTTTCTTCGCTTTTTTTAGAATCCTCATACTGTAAAATTTCTTCTGCCAGCATTTGTACCGTAAAACCTTCTAAAAAAAGTTTTCTTATAAAATCTCTATTTTTATAGGTATTCATTTCATTAAAAATATCTGCAATTTTTAATGAGTAATAACCTTTATCATAAAAAGTATTTTTCGCTTCTATGTCGTTAAATACTTTACTTAAATCTGAATCTACTCCTTTTAATTCACAAGAGATTTTATCTTGATATTTTTTCCTATCTAATTCAATACTGGAAAAGCAGGTACTCTTCCCTTTACTAAATTTTAGAATGTGTCCATTTTTTTCTTCACTTGCAACGATAGCGTGTTGGTATTGATCTATTACATGACTTTCGTCTTCATTAGAAAAACGATGTTCCAAACTACCATTTAAAACATATATAAATTTTAAGGAATGTATATTGCTTTTAACTAAACGGATTTCGGTATCCTGATAAAAATTACAATTATATTGTAGCAGGCCTAACCCATTCTCAAACTGTATACCCGAAATATCTCCTTCCCCGATTGAAGAAGGCAATTTCACTTTATATTCATTACAAGATTCTACCACCCTAACATTGAAAAACTTACCTAAGTCAAACAAAATCTCGTCTACGGGGATGGCGTTAATATTAATTGCTTGCAAAAATGTATGTTTATGGTGTTTAAATAAGGTACAATTTTTATATCAATCACTGGGAAGTTCTATTCTTTTTCTAAAGATAGAGGGAGAAATCTGATATTTTTCCTTAAAAAGCTTTGAAAAATAACTATTGCTATTTAAACCTATATTTAATACTATTTCTGAAATACTATCATCTGAATGAATTAAAAGATCAGAGGCTTTATTCATTCTAATATTTCCAATAAAATTGTGCACGCTGGTTCCATATAGGCCTTTAAACCCGTGCTGAAGTTTATTACTATTTAGTCCCACATGTTTTGCAACCTGCGATACCGTCATAATTTTAGAAATATTTGATTCTATATAAAGTGCTGCTGTATGAATAGCCTTTATCTCATAAGATGAAAGATGAACTTTTTTATTTTTATTCTCAACATCTCTTATATATTGAACCAGGTGGGAATTAATCAACTCATGGGTTTTAGCTTCTAAATAAACTATTTGTTCAAATGAGGTATATTCTCCTATAAATATACTCTTTAAAATATCTGCAATAGCAAGACTATAGGATCCAGTATGAAAGAAAAATGAATCGCTTTTTCCCTCATCCAAAATTGATTTCAAATGTCTGGTTATTGTATTTGAATATTTTTTTCTATTGCTTAAATAAGCCGATTTGGAAACGCTAATTATATAACTGCTGTAATTTTTTTTTGCTTCTAGCTTTACACTATGCGCTCCTCCCATATAAGATGAAGAAATGGCGTGTTGAAATTGATCCAGTTCCTGCCAGCACTCTTCATCTTCAATTTTATGATGAATAGAACTTTTATAATTGTATATAAAATTTAAAGAATTTGTGGCCTCATTTTGAAATCGCAACACTACCTCATCGTTAAAGCATCCATTTAAATAGATAAGCGAGATATCATTACAAATATCCAGAGCCAGTAAGTTACCTTCCCCAATATGTTCAGGAATATCCAAAATGGGGAGTTTATAATTACTTTGTTCAACTCTAAAGTATTTTACAAATTTTTCAAAAGTTTTACTCGCAGGAAATATAGAAATCTTTATAAGCTTCAACTATTTTTTTTAATCATCGAAATTATAATTTTAAAACACTTCATAATAGGCGTGATAAGTAATAAAAGCAGTTTTGTTAATTTTTATGGCATTTTTAATATTGCTCTCAAATCCAGAATATCATTATTTAATTGAATTACGAAATTCTACCATTCTTCTAATTCACAAAAATGCTAGGCGAATGAAAATTATAATGCTTTTGTAGTTATCCTGATGGAAGTTATAGATCGTTTCGAATAATTAATCAGGCTGACAGATAAATCTTCTAATACCACTCTTTTACGTATGTTGTACCAAAACAAAAAAGCCGACTCTTTCAAGTCGGCTTATCCCTTTGTGCGGGCGAGAGGACTCGAACCTCCACACATTGCTGCACTAGATCCTAAGTTCGATTTGAATAGAAACCAAAAGAAATCAAAAGAATACAAAATACTGATTTACTGATGTTTAACCACTTAACAGATATCAAATAAACCCAAAACAATCCAAGAAATGTGTTACCTATGTGTTACCCAGAATGATTATCTTAGTATTTTCAAACAAGAAAATTATGGTTCATCTCAAAGCAATTTTGCATCCTAAAAAGTTAAATAAGACTGAAATGATTTATCGGTTAGCATTAAGAGTAACCAGTTTCCGTAGACGCAGCTATTTTCATCTTGGTTATAATATTGATCCAAAGGATTGGGATGAGAAAGCAGAAAAAGTAAAGAAATCACATCCTAAATACCAGCATTTAAATCGGCTAATCAGGAAAAAATATGATCAACTAGATGATATTATCTATGAAGCAGAGCGTAATAAAAAGCAATTATCTGCAAAGCAAATAACAGATAAGATAAGAAGTAATAAAAATAATAATTCCTTCTTCGCTCTTGCCAAAGAACATGTGGAGGATTTAGAAAAATCAAAAAAATTTAATCGCGCTATTTCCGATCGTTCTAAAGCAAAAATTATTAAAGAATTTACTAAAGGAAAAGATGTCTTATTTCCGGAAATTGATGAAAGTTTTTTAAGGCGTTTTAAAGTATATCTTAAAAATGAAAAAAACAACTCAGAAAGATCTGTAATGAATTCATATGTGTTTATTAGATTGCTATTCAATAGGGCTATTAAAAGGGGTATAATAGACCAAACTTTTTATCCTTTCGGTAGGGGTAAAATACTTATAAAATATCCCGAATCATTAAAAATAGGATTAACTGAAGAAGAAATTCTTAAAATTGAACAATTAGATTTACAAAAACATACTCCCCTTTGGCATACAAGAAACATATTTTTATTCTCTTTCTATTTAGCAGGAATCAGAATAACAGATTTACTTCATCTAAAATGGAATGATATAGTAGATGACAGATTGTTTTATAGAATGAAAAAAAACGCGAAATTAGATTCGCTCCGGCTTCCTGAGAAAGTAATTGAAATTTTAGATTTCTATCGTACCGATCAGAGATCTTATGCTGATTTTATTTTTCCTGAACTTAAAAAAGTGGGAGGAGATGAAACCAAACAAAAATATAGTGTAATAAAGAGTGCTATAAAAAAACATAATTCTAATCTAGAGGATATAGCTGATCTTGCAGAAATAGATAAAAAAATCACCAATCATATCGCCAGACATTCTTTTGGAAATATTGCCGGAGATAAGGTGTCCCCACAAATGCTTCAAAAACTATATAGACATAGCAGCTTGAGTACTACAATTGGATATCAGGGTAATTTTATACACGCTTCCTCAGATCAAGCGCTAGATGAGATTTTAAAATTTTCCAACGGCAATAAGATTAATTAGACATTTTTATTTGGATTATTTTCTTTTAGAATTAAACTACAAGATTGAAATACCTCTCCTTGATATTCTGAAAAATTAAAAACTACACCTATATTTTCTTTTCATTATCTTTAAATAGTTAATAGAAAACAAGGTACGATGTTTTTGGAGCGCATTGCTATTTTCACTATCCAGCTAAGGGCTAAGCTCCAGGATTTTTTTAATTATCTCCTAAGGGAAACTGATTCACAACTGGGCCAAATTTTTTTTACCTGTAGTATTTTAATTTTTACAGCACTCCTCCTTTATGTCTGGATTATTCCGTTTAGCCTGTGGTTTCAAATCTGTTTTACGATCATTTACCTCTTTATTTCCCTAGTATTTATTTCAGGAATATATTTTATCGTAAAAAGAAAAAGGATCAGGACTAAATCGAATTCTTTTGAGGTATATACCTTGGATCACGATCTAACTTCATTTCACCATTTTAATCTGAAAGTTATTCCGATTACAGAAGAAAAGACTCAAACAATTTTTAAAGCATTCTCGGGGAATTACTTTACCAGTGGAAATTATCGAAGTTTTCAATTTCTAATTCAGTTGAAACCGGTAGTTCCTGAGAAACGTCTGCAATGGGTTGATCTTTCTCCCAGAAGACCGAAACAAGTCAACCGGCAAACCCTACTGGAATTTTTAAGCCATCTATTTATCGGTTTTAAGAACCTGGACAACCAGCAGATTATCATATTTGTCGAACAGTATTTTCAGCTTAAAAATCCGAAGGGAAACCTTCAACATTTATCTACAAAAAACATTTCAGACTGGCGAACCAATGAAGCTGCTTACCTTAGAGGTATTTCTGAAATTTTTAAAAACCTATAGGTAATTCCTTTACTATTACCAGTTACCATATTGATTTACAGAGATTTTAATCATTCATTTGTTGCCATAACCTAAAGACAACCATTGTGTTGGCTTATAAAAAATATCAATTATGAATGATTTACAATTAGAAGATCGATTGATGCGTATGGAGCAAATGCTCGCCGCAAACAAGGAAGTACTAACCTTTGATGAAGCCTGCCTGTATTCCGGGATTTCGAGAAGCTATATGTACAAGCTTACCGCTAAAAACCTTATTCCCTATTCCAAACCACGGGGAAAGTTGATTTATTTTGAGAAAAGCAAGTTGAACGCCTGGCTGCTTGGCAACCAAAAATCTTAAGGAGATGAGTGGTTACGAATTTTCAAGGGCGTGGTTTGATTTCAGTTTTAATCATCCTAATAAGGTTAAACCCGTCCATACCGCTATTTATTTTTTTGCCATAGAACGCTGCAATAGGTTAGGCTGGAAAGAAAACTTTGGTTTTCCAACCGATCTGGCAATGGAAGCTTTGGGTATCAAGAATTATAAAACTTATATCCGCGCCCTTGAAGATCTCGTGGATTGGAATTTTATCCAATGGATACAGAAAAGTAAAAACCAGTATACTGCTAATGTCATTGCTTTGGTAAAAAATACCAAAGCACCACCACCCGAAGCATTGGACAAAGCATTGCACACAACAGTGTCTGAGCAATGCTCAAAGCAAGTCCGAAGCATTGCGAGTATAGATAAACAAATAAACTTATTGAACTATGAAACTTTAAATAAAAAGCCATTTCTGAAAATTGATAAGTCTGAAATTCCAAAAGATCAGCTTGGATATTACCAGTGGGCACTTAAGTTTCATCAGCTCTTTTTAAAAAACTTAAAAAATAAGGGTGCACCAACAAAAAAAGTAGAAATGAACAGTTTCAAAAATTGTCTTGATCCTATCCGGCTGATGCTGGAGAAAGATGGTGTTTCAGAAGATCAATTGCTACTTGCCTATGAATTACTGAATGGTTCCGAGGAATTTTGGAAAGGAATTATCCTAAGCACCCATAAACTCAGGGAGAAAATTGGACAGCTAATCGCCCAGGGAAAAAAGCCGGTGAAACTAAAAACGATGGACCTCCAGGTTCAGCATAAAATTCAAAGTTATGACTAGTTTTCCTTTACAAGATATTGTTGGGCAAAAAAAGGCCCCACGGACCAAACAACCTCCAGTTATCAAACAGCTATTTTGGAAGTTGTTTTGTAATCACTTTCCGGGATATCAAATCACAGAAGAAAACCAGCACATCATCTTTAGTATTTTTCGCTATTTCTTACAACAGTAAGATTTCAATGAATATGGGCTCATAAAAAATAAACCGGGCCTCGATAAAGGTCTATTAGTATATGGCGACTACGGTGTGGGGAAATCCACGCTTTTTGATGCTATTCATCACATTGGAAGAATAATTCTGAAGCAAACCCGAAGTACACAACTTTGGTTCCCCCGTATCTCAACTGTTCACCTGCTTACAAGGTATTACGAATCGCAACAGAATAAAAACAGCAATTTTAAACTGGAAGATTATTACCGCGGAAAACTTTACCTGGATGATGTGGGTAAAGAAGACTAAGCCTATAACCGAGAAGAGATCATCGGAAAATTGCTTTTTGAAAGACACCGTAAGAAATTAAAAACTTTTGTGACCACCAATGAAAACCCTTCGGCTATAGCAAAACGGTACGGAAATCATTTCGGTGATCGATTACCGGAAATGTTCAATATCATTAAATGGGAAGGTAGAAGTTGGCGAGAATGATTGGTACTAAAAAGTCCTCACCACATTTTCCACGCCTTCGCAAAAGCTACAGCTTAGGAAAAAGAGGTTCGTCCAAAAAGAGGCTTCGAAAGTAAGCCAAAAAAAGAGTTTGATAGCCTGATTTTAGAAGCTGAGAACTAGAAATTGATCTAGGGAAATAAGATTTTACTTACTAACTTTTTTGACATACCTCCTCAAGAGATTTTAGCCTTAAAAAGATTTAAGGAAAAAGTAGTCAAAGATGAATTTTAGAAAATTTAAAGGAGTTCCAAGGCTAATCATTAAGCACATGATTTTAGAGATTTAGTGATGTGAAAAAGCTATTTAAATTTTAGAAGCGAAGCTGATGGAATTTGAATAGCAAGAGGGTAACCTGCTAAAGCAAGGTTACAATATTCAAATTACTGATATTCAGTTGTTTATGATTTTAAACACTTAAAACCCTGGTGTATAAACAATTAAAATCATTTGTTAGCTACTGAAAACAGGGAAATAATCTACTGTACATAATAGATATTTGGGAGCCATACTTTAATTTAAAATACTGTTTTTCAGTGTTTTATAAATTATTAAAAATATCTAATAAATGATCGATGGAGCAAAAACCAGCTCTTTGGTCTGAAGAAGCCCTGCAGCAAAGAAAAAAATTACTGTAATGGAAACAAATAAAGATAAAAAAAGCCTGTTTTCTGCAATTAGTATTAATCGTATCACGGCAGCACGATTTCGTAAGTTTTCGAAAAATATAGCTCCCTCTCATTCGGAAAGCCTGGATGATATGATGGACTTTTTTGAAGCCACAAAGATTCATCCCAGGAGTCCAATTTTTAGGCACTATATTGGGCTTTATAATTATGTAATTGGCCGATTGGATTTTATTATTGCCCTGCTTAGGGAGCACGAAGAAAAATATCATAAACCTACCTATAATATGCTTGCAGGACTTTTTGATAAAGCTGAAAAAATGGAGGCTAAAACAAGACCACTGGAGGAAACAAATATTAGAAGATTGACCAGGGAGGAATGGGAGCTGGAGGATGGGAAAGTTTCGCAGGAGGAATACGATTTGCTTAAAAGTGCACGTCAAAAAGATCGAAGGGAATTTTCAGAAATGTTATCTAAAATTATTAATGGGATAAATAAAGTAGAACCTACTTTTGGTAAGCCTTATTATAAAATAGATATTGATTTCACTCAACTAGATATTCTTAAAAGGCGATATGAGGATAGGTATCTATACTAAATGCCACAACGCCCCTATGCTTTTTTTACTTTACGCTTAACTTCCCGTATACTATAAAAAAAGCATAGGATCCGGCGAAAGTTATGGTAGATATGGGGCTGGTACTAATAATTTTGTAGTATAAAAATAAAACGTATTTAAAAAATCTCATTCAGAGTTTATAGGAAATTTTCAACAAAGCCGTTCTGGGTTGAATAAAGATCCGTTGATCTGTCACTATAAATTGACTGAACGAATTATTTCTTCTATAACGCACATCAAAGGTATTGTTTATGGCTATTTCAAAACCCCAGGGACTATCTTCCTTATTATAATATAAGGAGAAATTTCCTATTTCAAAACGGTTGATATCTCCTGTATTCTGGTTTTCATAATAATTATACTGGTAATCTGCTTTTAAAATAAAGGCATTCCAAAAATCATATTCCAGGATGGCATAAGGGTTTATTTGCTCAAAGCTGTTATCAAAATTAGCATTACTGAATTCATTAAAGCGGTGCTTAACACCCAGTTCTATATTAGGTAGGTCCTTAAAGGATGTTTCTGTTTTAAAAGTGTACCCGTAATTTTTTGATTCATAATCCAGGATTTCTTCATTGATAATACGGGAGTATTCAGAAAGGTTTCCGTTTGCTTGAAGTGTGAATTTATAATCATTGATCTTCTTAGAGAAAGAGCCGCTTAAACTGAAGGTTTCTTCAGGTAAATCGGTGTAAATAGCTGTAGTGATCTGGTCTATACCTTCAATAATCGTAGTATTTCTAACCGATTTCAAGCGATTGGTATAGTTAAAAATAGCATTGATAAAAATACCTTTAAACAAGCTAAACTTATAATACCTTAAGGAAGCGGAATGATAAAGCTGATTTTCCAGTTCTTCATTCCCCTGGTAGAGTCTATTGAAACTTGTTAAGCGCAATCTGTTCGCAAAAGTTGAAGCATCTGAAAAACGAGAATTTAGTCTGTATTTAAGTTTTAGTTTTTCTGAATTATGTATTTCGTATTCTCCTTCAAATTCCGGAAGTAAAACCGGCTTGGTTTTATTGGTGATCTGTTCGCCTAATTGATTAATATCCCACATATAAAAATGATAGAAGAGTCCTGGTTTAATAATAAGATCTCCCAGTTTCTTTTTATACTGAAACCCGAAATACTGGTCCATAAACCTAAAATCCAGGTCGTTATTAAAGCCTGCTTCAGTAAAATCGTTTACCTCGCCACTATTTAAAACCTGTGCATCCAGGGTGGTGAATTGCTGATTTAAGAAATCTACGCCCACCACGGGATAAATATGATTGGTATTGTTTAAAACCCAGTAATGCTTCAATTCTAAAGCAGCTTTGTTTAGCCTGGAAGAGGTATTTTGAAGGAGTTGAAATGTTTCATCTTCGGCTACCAACGGTAAAATCCCGCTAAATAGTGGACGGTTAAAAAGCCAATTCCGGTAGTTCTTGTCCTTACTAAATTTATAATTTACCGTAGCCGTTGTGGTGTGTTTATAAGAAAACTGCTTGCTGTACTTTAAATTTTGGGTGAAATCTATAGCGTCTGGTTCATTTTGAGTATCTACAAAAGTTGTGTTTTGCGGGGTTTCTGAAGTAATTTGTTCCAGTCCATCTGCGCGGGAAGTTTTTACAAAAGCATCGTAGGTAAGGACTTCTTCAGCATTGGGCACAAAACGTAATTGTAATTTATTTAGGGAGAAGAATAAATTATTATTGTTTCGCGTTTCCCGAAATTCATCTAGACCGTTGTTATTTACATAAGTGATATCATTTTCCTGCAGCATTTCCATCTTATTTTTGGAAGCTATGGTATAGGCATTTACATCTAAGTTATCGGTGATTTGCTGTACGATATTAAAAGCGCCAAATTCATTCTTACTATAGACAAAGTCATCGTTTCTAAGAAATTGGGCAAAATCATCGTTATAAATATCTAATCCTCCGGGGTTATCCATTAACGAAAGAATGCCGCCTTCAAAATTTATATAATCATCCATAGAGAACGAGCGCTCTCCAATATTATTAAAGTCACCAATTAAATTTACCGAAGTTTTGGGGCTATAGTAAAACAGTGTGGGATGTACCACATATCTTTCTTCAGGGCCTCCGCCGGCCTCAATATCCCCAAAGACAAACTTTTTCTTTCCTTCAGAGAGTTTGATGTTCATGGCCATTTTATCACTATCTTCCAATCCTTTTAGAAAGGGGACTTCGCTATAATTATCCAACACCTCCACTTCATCTACCGCATCTGCCGGAATATTTTCTACGGCAAGCTTGGTGTCGCCGGTGAAAAATGTTTTTCCATCTACCATGAGCTTATCCACTTTTTTGCCATTTACAGTAACATTGCCATCCCGGTCTACTTCAACACCGGGTAATTTTTTAAGCACTTCTCTTAGTTTTCTTTCCTCTCCGGTTTTAAAAACCTCGGTCCTGTAGGTAATGGTATCTTCCCTAACCAGCACGGCCATTCTTTGTTTAATAAGGATTTCATCTAAACTCTCCTTACTGGATTGCATTTTAAAATTTCGGGAAGTATCTTCCTGGAGTTTTAGCGTATCGGAAATTTTTTGATAGCCTAAATAACTTAGCTCAAGCACATAGGTGCTATCATTTTCAAGATTGAGCCGGTAACGGCCTTGCTCATCGGTAATAGAGAATTCCATAGAAAGCGCGTCGCTTACCGGGATGGCAATTATATTGGCACCAGAAAGTGGTTCACTTACAGAATCTGTAACCTTACCGGACAGGTGATTTTGACCTTGAACTGATGAAAAGCTTAATAAGGCAAGTAAAAGTAGGGAATAGTAAATTCGACTCAAAATCAATTTTTTTTGATTGACGATTTTATTTTGATTCATTTTTAGGAAAATTCAGCCTCTCTCCCTTATGGGCCAGCTGATATAGGTACCCCAGGCGTAAACCAAGCATAAACCTCTTTACCCTTCGATCTTTTACGTATTTATTGTAAGATTTAAAATATCAGATAGTCATTTAACACATAATGTCTGAAATCAAATATTGTTAAGGCAAAAGAGTTTTTATTATTTACTACTCATTGTACTACCTGCTTTATTGTACTCTTTAATTGTAACAACTTCTCCTTTAGTTGGTTTTTTTATATCTTCTATAGCTTCAAAATTGATTTCGGTTAGATAATAAGTAAAAATATTATCTATAGTCAATTCAACAATAAGTCCAGGCAGTCCTCCATAGCCAACCGGACCACTATTTATAGAAATTTGCGGAGTAAACCAAGCTGTAATATCTACAGGCTGATTCTTAGAGGATCCTGGCTGTATAGCTTTGGTAATTGCTTTAAAAACTTCATAACCGTCCATTATTTTCGACTCCTTTGTAATCTTCCATTTTAAATCCTCTAAATTCTCAGTTATTAAAAATGTTTTACCTCCAAACTCTTTTTTCTGAATTCTTTCTCCCTTCCTAAAATCTAAATATTTTATACCTGTTCCGTTTCCCATAGTGTTGGCTAAACCAACCCATTGATTGCTCGAATGTTTTAAGTTTTCTTTTATAAAGAACACCGATTCTGTTTCATTAAAAAGGAGTTGATACTCCAGTTCTTTTATACTCTTCTGCAACCTTTCATTCATATTCTTACTTTTTGTAGTTGAGTTCGATTGCGTTGATTGAAAATCAGCTTTTTTCTTATAAGTCGCTGTACCGGTTTGTTGTGCAAAAAGTGGTGTAGAAAATAATAAAACTAAAAGTATAATTTTTTTCATAATTTATTTATTTAAATAGGCGGATTTTCACATCCGCCTATTAAAAGTTTCTAATCAAGTATTTTCTTCGCAAAACATATATGCATGTTCGAAAACTTCAAAATTATCACCACCTGCTCGCTCCTCCTGCTCGGAAGCAAACTTCCAACAATCTGTATCTGTTTCCTCAGCAGCATTTAACATTGGTGACATCATAAATGCCATGACGATTGGTAAAACTAATTTTTTCATAATTAAAAGTTTAAAATTTTATCCCTACTCTTAAAAGGATTTTCGGGTTACTCCTTAATAACTGATCAATTATTAAGGGCAATTACCAAAATATTCGGAAGAAACAAGAAAAATATTCCTTACTAAAAGTAAGGGAAATCCTTACTTCGAATATAAACACCTATTTATCAAGGTTTTAAATCGTATTAAAGTTGGAATTTTAACTTATCTCAACTAGAAAGTTAATTATATAAATGATAATTCTTTAACTTTTACTTATTTCTATTTTAAGCAATTACGATTATTTTAGTTTTTTAACTTTTTCTGGTCTTGTTGCTATACGTAAATCACTAAAAATATATTTCATTATTCACTTTCAATTTTATTATCAACACTGGTAGCCACAGTAATATTTGCGTGTCCGGATTTCAACAGGATTCTATAAGTGTACAATTGCTTCTCCCCACTTGCCTTTCTTTCATAAATTATTCATTGCTTTTCTGGCCATCTTATCCATTTCTTCTTTGGAAATTCTTTGACCCCTAGGTGCCTCTATTTTTATTTCTTTATCACTAAATTCTACACTCTCAACCGTGTATTTTGAAGGGAAATTTGAATTTATTTCTAGCTGGAGTATTAAACCGGGGAGACCACCATATCCCAAAGGTCCAAAACTGTAAGGGATTTCAGGAGCGAACCAGGCAGTAACCTGATTTTCGAATTTTCCTTTTGAATTTTCTACTACTTCGGTTGTAGTTGCTCTATATACATTGTATTTACCAATAACTTTCATTTCTTGAGTAACATTCCAGTTTTCCTTTTTCACCAAATCATCTTCGATTAGATAAGTCTTGCCTAAATTCTCACTTACTTTTAATTTTTCCCCTTCTGTAACATTCGAAAAATAACCTTCATTTCTTAATCCCAATAGCGATAAAGAGATATTTAGAGCAGGACTTTTATTAATCTGCATTGGTATCTCCTTTGTGAAATAAGCCATTTTGGAATTAAATTCTAAAATTCCTTTTACCTCTTTCAAGTCCTTCTCTGCCTCTTTTAACATTTTGGCGAGAGTGGAATTACCGGCTGAATTATTTTGTTCACTAATTTCATTAGGCTTAAAGGTTAATTCCAGGTTGTAAACTACCTTCCCCGATTTTACCTGAGCCTGAACATTGGAAAACACCAAAAAGTACAACAGAATAAGCGAACATATTTTCATAGTTAAAGGTTTAAAATTTTATCTCTGCTCTTAAAAGGATTTTCGGGTTACTCCAAAATATTTGATCAATTAATAATAATCACCAAAATATCAATGAAAAATCTGAGGTTAAACCACGTTTTATCCAAATTAGCAAAAGTCTTTCTGCCATCTTTTTTATAGCTAATTATCACTAATTTCTTTCGATATATTTCGGCCGATTTTATCAAAATCCGTCTGGGAAATTAATTTACCTTCTTTTGGCCTTTCAATTTGTATTGTTTTATCAGTCTCAATTTTTGAAGCTGAATACGTCTTCCCTCCTCGCTCCAACTCTAAAATTAAACCGGGTAAATTTCCGTAACCACCTGGTCCAAACGGGATGTTAATTTCAGGGGAGAACCAGGCAACCAGGTTCCATTCCTCCTTTCCTTTTCCTGTTTCATACTCTTCGGTACCCGTAGCCTTAAAAGTCTTAAAACCTCTTACATCTTTTGACTCATTCGTTATCTTCCATTTTATGGTATTGAAACTTGAAGAAATCAAAAATGTTTGACCATAAACATCACTTTGTTTTAATTTAATATCTTTTGCTTTATTGCAGTAAATCTTACCCGTAAAACCTGCCAGAGCTTTAGCTAATCTGCCATTTCCACCTGCATCATTTAAAAGCAAATCTTCCATTTCAAAAGATGATTCATTGTTATTTATGCTCAACATATAGCTTATATTCACAAAATTTCTTTCGGCATCTTTAAATGTTTTTTTCACCATATCTGGTAAAGTATCTGGACGATTGGTATCGAAAATACTTTCAGCGGTAACTTTATAAGAGACCTTTAAGCTTTGCCCAATTAAAATATTCGAGCTAATAATTAATAATAACAGGAATGCTCTACTCATTAAATATAATTTTACTCGATAATCGAGATTAAATGCTTCGTGAGCTTGCTCCGAAGTAGTTTACTAAAACCCAAATTTGAAAGTATTTTATTAAGGACGTATTTTATCTACCTTTTCATCAAATATTCCCACAAACTCCAGGTAAGTCATTTTTTTACCGTCGCTAGGTTTCTCTATCATTTTTTCATCCTTACTAAACTCAATATTTTTTAAAAAATAATGCTCCCCGCGTGTTGTAAGGCTAAGTATCATTCCGGGTAAACCATTGAATCCTATGGGACCAAATTTAAAAGGAATATCGGGTGCATACCAGGCAATCACCGCTGTTTTGACTTCATCGCCTTTCTTATAGGTCATTTGGTTTCCCTTCGCCTTATAACATTTATAGCGGTTAATAGTTTTTTGTTTATTTTCTAATTTCCATTCTATAGGACTTAAGGCAATTAGGTACATTCCATCAAAGCTTTTTAATTGCCATACCACTTCATTACTACTATTATTCTGATAGTAATTACCCTGGTATGGGCCTGTTGCCAGGCCCATCATTGGATTATCATCAACTCCCATGATTTCATCCATGGTGAATAATCCCTCATCTTTATTGAACTCTAAGCTGAAGTTTAATTGCTTTGTTAATTTACTTTGTACTTGCTCTGTTTGTAAATATTCTTTGTAGAGTTTTGGATCGGATTCTTTTAATTCCTGACCTTTCTCAGTTTGAGTGTAGGGATCAAGCCATTCCTTTCCATATATCGCTGTACCCGATTGCTGAGCATAAACTAAAGAAGTAGATAAAAGTAATATTAACGATTTAAAAATTTTCATTCCGTTTTATTAAAGGATTACCGGCTCATAGGAAAAAATTGTGCAGGATTAGAGATTTTAAAACTAAAATATTAGTTTTAAATAACCAAAATTAATTGCATTAAATGTTTAACGTTTTGGAATGCTGTCAACATAAACAGAACGAGCTGGTAAGGAATTTCGGTTTCAAACAGGTTTCAAAATCTTTTTTTTAAGATTTAAAGTGGGTCTCCTTACCTCCAACCACCGAAATAGTTTCGTTCTCCATTAGTGCAATAATATTTTTAGTAATTCAATAGGGACTATTGAAATCGTTGGCATTTGAATCTAGGTCTTAGACTACATGATAAGGATGCACTGCATTTTGGGTATAGGATTATGACCCCTTTAGGCATTTTCGCGCATTCAATAAACTCAGTTAAATAGTGAAATCGGATGAAATAAAGTCAATACTTAGAAGTTTTGAAAAATTACTCCCTCCTTTTAAATTTTAATTTAAGGAGCGTATCGGAGTATATGAATCATCAGGGAAAAACAATTTGAAAAGAAAACCCAGTTTTAAAAATTAGGCTGATTCAAATATTTAGATAACTAGGCCTGATATAGTTTAAAATCTCAATTTATGTTAAAAATTAATATCTGGCCAAAATTTGCCTTTTTGTGTTACCTCTGTGTTACCCAAACAAAAAAGCCGACTCTTTCAAGTCGGCTTATCCCTTTGTGCGGGCGGAGAGACTCGAACTCTCACACCGTAAGGCACTAGATCCTAAGTCTAGCGTGTCTACCAATTCCACCACGCCCGCGTTTCAAAATGTATTGCTTGTTGTAAGCGGATGCAAATATACATAAATGTTTCAATTCTCAAATAGTCTGGAAATATTTTTTTTACCTTTATCTCAGTTAAAATTTCTAGTATGACCGATATTAAAAAATATGTTGAGGAACATAAAGACAGATTCCTTAACGAACTCATTGATTTACTGAAAATTCCATCCATAAGCGCCGATTCTAATTACAAAGATTCCATGCTGAAAACCGCCGAAGCGGTGAAAAAAAATTTACTGGAAGCAGGCTGTGATGCTGCAGAAATTTGTGAAACTCCCGGCCACCCTGTTGTTTATGGAGAAAAAATAATAGATAAAAATCTACCTACTGTTTTAGTTTACGGGCATTACGACGTGCAACCACCAGATCCTCTAGACTTGTGGAACTCCCCTCCTTTTGAACCCGTGATCAAGGAGACAGAAATTCATCCAGACGGAGCAATTTTTGCCCGTGGCGCCTGCGACGATAAAGGCCAGATGTTTATGCATGTAAAGGCGCTGGAATATATGACCCAAAACAACAAGCTGCCCTGCAACGTAAAATTTATGATAGAAGGTGAAGAAGAAGTAGGGAGTGAACATTTAGGTTGGTTTATAGAAAACAACAAAGAAAAACTGGCCAATGATGTTATTCTTATTTCAGATACAGGAATGATCGCTAAAGACACCCCGTCTATAACAACCGGGCTACGCGGACTCTCTTATATAGAAGTTGAAGTTACCGGCCCTAACAGGGATTTACATTCAGGACTTTATGGTGGCGCGGTAGCCAATCCTATTAATATTCTAAGTAAAATGATCGCTTCTTTAACCAATGAAAACAATCATATAAGCATTCCCGGCTTTTATGATAAGGTAGAAGAATTAAGTAAGGAAGAACGGGCTAAAATGGCGGAAGCTCCTTACGATGAAGAAGCTTACAAGAAAAAAATTGATATCAAAGATGTTCATGGAGAATCTGGGTATTCTACTTTAGAGCGAGCTTCTATCCGGCCAACTTTAGATGTAAATGGAATTTGGGGCGGCTATATTGGTGAAGGCGCAAAAACCGTGCTTCCGGCAAAAGCTTTTGCAAAGATATCTATGCGATTGGTGCCCAACCAGGATTGGAAAGAAATCACCCAACTATTTAAAAAACATTTTGAAAGTATAGCTCCAGATGCGGTAAAAGTTAAAGTAAAACCTCATCACGGCGGCCAGGGATATGTTACTCCAATAGATAATATTGGCTACCGGGCAGCGAGCAAAGCTTATGAAGCCTCTTTTGGAAAAACTCCAATTCCGCAGCGAAGCGGTGGTAGTATTCCTATTGTTTCCCTTTTCGAAAAAGAGCTGAAAAGTAAGATTATTTTAATGGGCTTTGGTTTTGATACCGATGCCATACACTCCCCTAATGAACATTTTGGCATCTGGAATTATTTAAAAGGCATAGAAACCATCCCGTGGTTTTATAAATATTTCACTGAAATGAGTCAGGAGTAAACTGCCTTGGGGAAAGTCATTGAGGCATTTTATAAGAGAACAAAATGATTCGAGACATCCCGATACTTCGGGATGGATCATTTAAATCTCGATTTTCGAGTTAACTACTTTTAAGGTTCTACAACTTAGGCAAAGAAATGTTGTAAAATTGGGGTTGTTTGAAAAGTCTAGTTTCGTCAAGCTGAACTTGTTTCAGCTTCTAACATGTTTTGATTACTAAAGCCCTAGATTCTGAAACAAGTTCAGAATGACGTATATCTTCAAACAACCTCACTTTTTTAAATCATTTTTTCCACAGAAAAATATTGGGAAATTAGTTTTAGTATATTTACAGGGATTGCTTATTAATGTTTTCTAAACTATGGAGAAAAAAATACTTATTCCTTCTAACTTCACCAAACATGCCTGGAGCGCCCTGGTGTATGCCTTAAATCTTTATAAAAATTTTCCCTGTACTTTTTTTATTCTGAACACTTATAAAGTTCCCGTGAGGATTTCTCTTAACAGAAATCATAACGCTGCGGTGGAGGCAGCAAAACTTGAATCGGAGAAAGGCTTGCAAAAAATACTTCAGGGATTAAATTTTAGGAAGGAGAACGAGAAACATAAATTTGAAACAATCTCCCGGGAAAAGGAACTTTCTGAGGCTATCCAGGAAACCATAGACAGCTATAATATAGATCTTATTTTAATGGTTTCCCGTGGTGAAAATGTATCGATTAATGCAGCCTTTGAAAATGAAATTTCAGAAGTTATTGAAAAAGTTGAGGATTGCCCTTTTTTAATTATTCCAGAGCAAATGCAAGCTCTTCCTGCTTCTAATCGAGAAATTATTTTTCCTACTAATTATAAATTTCCTTTTAAAAACAAAGAAGTTGCGCCGCTTATAGATATGGCAGGTAATTTAAATGCAAGTATTAGAATTTTATATATTGATAGTGATAACAGGCCACTTAGCAAAGAGCAGGAACAAAATAAAGAAACACTAAAAGCCTATTTTTCTGAAGTAGATTTCAGCTTCCATAAACTCACACAAACAACGGTTACAACGGGAATTCATTTATTTATTGAAAGCAGGGAAAGTAACTTTTTGGCGCTTTATAAACGCAAACAGGGATTTTTCAGCAAGCTCTTTTCACAACGATTTAAAGAAGATATAGACTTCAACCCGAAAGTTCCGGTATTGATTTTAAAAGAAATGGAATAAAATTGAAATGAAGATTGAAGCTAATTCTGTTGAAGATTATGTAAATCAGATTTCCGAAGATAAAAAGTCGGCGTTAATTAAGCTTCGTGAAATAATTCAGAAAAATATTCCTGAAGGTTTTACTGAAACCTTAAACTACGGAATGATTGGTTATGTTGTCCCACACAAAATTTACCCTGCCGGATACCACGCCAACCCCAAACTCCCCTTACCTTTTATAAATATTGCAGCACAAAAGAATTTTATCGCACTTTACCACCTGGGTTTATATGCTGATCCTGATTTATTAAAATGGTTTAAAGAAGAATATGCAAAATTACCTATCAACAAAATAGATATTGGAAAGAGTTGTATCAGGTTTAAAAAACCTGATAAGATCCCTTTTGAATTAATCGGCGAGCTAGTAGCTAAAATCACCGTACGGGATTGGATCGATCTATATGAAAGTCAACTTCGGTAACTTGAAATAAGCTATTAAGCCTTCTAAAGGTTAATATAGCCCAATCGATACTCTATCTAAATTTGATCATTTATTAAAACTCAATTTATGCGGAATAGGATTATTGCATTTAGTTTTACAAATAAATCCTATAAAATATCAATTTTTAAGAGTGACAATTGGTAATGTAAAAATCTACAATAGCTTCCATTTCTCTTCTACTGAATTCATTTTCTTCTACTTTCTCAATAAGCTTAGGGCAATCTTCAAAAAATTCAATTAGGGCATTTTTAAATCGTCGCTTACCAAAAACAGGATGATCGTTCCCAATTTTCACTACTTCAAAACCATTTCCTTTATTTAAATAATACTCACTTGCATTTACAGCAACCCCTGTACTTAAACTCACACCCTCACCCAAAGGCACGGCTGGATTTGTCGGGGTGCCGCCGGGACGAAATGTATTGTTAAAGTACTCAATTGCATATAAATTAATTCGCCCGGGATATTCTCTCAATACTCTCATTAATCGTGGTTCTTTTCCAGCTATAATCTTATAAGTAAACCTTAGCGTATCTTTCTCACCGTAAATTCTAAAACTTTCTAAAGTTCTATAATTATGTTTTTGTTTTTTATTGCCTTTACTTTTTCTGAAATTCACCTTTTCATCATCAGTGATCCTGGCTTCACCTATTAGTATATCCCCATTCCGTAATTTTAAAGTTGCTTTTTCATAAGAACTAAAATTAAGTTGGGCGTAAGAATTGAACCCTAATAAAAGGACGAGTGATAATATGAGTTTCTTCATTTACTAATAACTATAATTTAAAATAATCTCTCTACAATAAGCACTTTGCCAGACCAAAAGTTTTTAAAAGAAATAATATTTTCCGGAATTGCAGGAAATAGCGAGAAAAGATCTCTCAACTACCTCACTACCCCCGGTTGTCTAAATTTAAAGCCTGTTTCCTCTTTTTTCTTATCCACCATCTCCTTCACATCTTCGAGCATTTTTTTAGAATCATAAATAATCCCATCTTTAATAGTATACTTTACTCCACCTACCCTAACTACCTCATTTTCCTCAGTAAGTTTGATTGCACCGGTACCGTAAAGCACTTTAAAATTAGCAAGCGGGTTCTCTTCAACAAGTACAAAATCTGCCAGCTTACCAACCTCTATAGACCCCAGGTCATCTTCCACTCCCAGCAATTCTGCACCATTTAGGGTTGCTGCCATAACAACTTCCATAGGATGCAGTCCAGCTTCACGAAGCAATTCCAATTCTCTTATATAAGCAAATCCATATAACTGAAAAATAAATCCGGAATCAGATCCTGCTACAACGCGCCCGCCTCGGTTTTTATATTCGTTCACAAAATCCATCCATTTTCGGTAATTTCGTTTCCAGTCTACTTCTTGTTCTGTTCCCCAAAAATGCCAATAAGAGCCGTGTGAAATCTTGCTGGGCTGATAAAACTCCCAAAGAGAAGGCATCGTGTAATCGCTATGCCATTCGGCAGTTCGTGCACGCATAAGATCCCTGCTAGCCTCATAAATATTAAAGGTAGGAGAAAGTGTGAAATTTAATTCCAGGAGTTCTTCCATCACAGCATTCCATTTTTCGCTTCCCGGTTCTGCTGCCTGCTCCCATAGTTTACCGGCCTGGCTAAACCTATCCTGCTCGTTATTGTAGTTATAATCTGCAGGATAGTCCTGCACTGTTTGGTTGGTAAACATCGCTTCTGGCAAGCCGTACCAGTGTTCCATGCTATTTAGACCCGCACGCGCCGAATGAAGTACATTCCATTTTGCAACCGCCATTTGAGCATGATGCGCCGTGGCTCTTAATCCTACTTTTTTATTTTCATCCAATGCTGCTTCCATAATTTTTGGAGGCGCACCGAAGAATTTTATTCCATCTGCTCCATTTTTTGCATTTTGCCTCACCCATTCCCGGGCTTGTTCAGGCGTAGAAATTCCTTCCTTACTACCCTGCCCAAATGCCGTGTAAGCATAAAGCCGCGGAGCAGTAATCTCATTGGCAGCACTTTTCTGTTTTTGATCCAGCACCCAATCGAGTCCGTTACCCGCCGATGGATCTCTAACCGTGGTTATTCCATGGGCCATCCAAAGTTTAAAAACATATTCAGCATCTGCTCCTTGCGCTTTTCCGCCAATATGCCCGTGCACATCTATAAATCCCGGAAGCAAAAACATTCCCGTAGCATCCAGTTCTTTTCCTCCTTCTTTCAGTTCCGGTCTTTTAGTAGCATCAATCTCCACCCCGGGATATCCCACTACATGTACCCCGGTGATGCGGTTATCGGTAACAACTACATCCACCGGTCCCGTTGGTGGTGCTCCATTCCCATTAATAAGCGTCACACCTCTTATTATGAGTTGAGACCAGGGCCCTTCTCCCTGTGTTCTTTCCGGGGCTTTTTCTACCTGGGCAGTGCTTAACTGAAATATAAAAAAGAAAACGAAGAAACGGAGGGCTGATTTCATAAGTTAATAGTTGGTTTTTTGTTTGAATAATTTCAAATATAAAGGATTATTCAGTAGGAAATGACTATCATGCTAATTGCAGTAAATACTTAAATAACCGAAAAAAAAATTAAAAATGAAATACAAAATAAACATAGAAAAAGTCAGTACTGTTGATGAAATCAAAGAATACTGGACCAACGCAGATTATATTCAGCTGCTGGAAAGATTTAATTATCCTGATGCGGAAGAATCTGAAAATTTGAGAGAATTATTATTTATGGCTATAAGCGACTTTGAAGCCGATGAAGCCGCCAGAATCGTTTTAGATTATAAACTAAGCGAAGAATTATCTGAAGGGCAAATAGAACAAATCTCCAACGACATGTTGATAGATACGGTTTGTGAGGAATACCCTGAAATGGAATTACAATCTACCCTCTTTCATATTAACCAATTGCTTTTCAAAGCTTTCAACGGGAAATTTCCGAGTTCTAGCGCCACTATTATCGATTGTACTATTATTCCCTCAGATAAAAATAACGACACCAAGCTAACTAAAGAAATGATTTTGCGGTTGTTTAATGAAGCGCTTTCTGATAGAAATATTGTAAAAAGATTGTTTGAAGAACAAATGAATGGTAATGTTGAATTTCCCGAAGCAGAACATATTATTTGGGAACTGAAGGAATTAGATAGTAATCAATTTAAAATAACCACTTCAGGAAATCTGGTAAAAAAAGAGGAAATAATCTCTTCAGAATGGGAAAGTGAAATAGAAGAGTTCGAAAATGACTGATTAAAATTTTCGACTTTATTTAAATCGACATTTCTACAAAGAGCTCTATAAATTTCCAGGTCTTAATTGCTAAAGGCTTAAAAATGAAAGAGATCTACTAATCACAATTTCAAATATTTTTAAGGATCTAAAATTGTGAATAAACTCCCAGCAGATTCTGTATGCGGACCGGTATAAATCATATTTTTGGATCCCTAAAAAATAAGACATGAGCGTAATTTGGTATGAATGTAAGGTGAAATACAGAAAAACACACGAAACAGGTGAGCAAAAGGTAACTACAGATACCTACCTATTGGATGCGGTTTCTTATACTGAAGCTGAAGCCAGAATTAGCGAAGAAATGAAGGCCTATACGAGTGAAGATTTCAGGATAATGAATATTAAAGTCGCTAATTTCTCAGAGGTTCATCCTTTCGAAAATTCAGATCGCTGGTTTAAATCGAAAGTTTCTCTGGTAGCTCTTGATGAAGAGAGCGGTAAAGAAAAGAAAACCAATACTTACTTGTTGGTGCAGGCCAATGATGTAAAAGAGGCTTTTGAAAACACTACCCAGGCGATGCAAAATACCATGGGAGATTACAGTATTCCCGCAATTACAGAGTCTCCTATTCTTGCCGTATTTCCATATTTTACAGGAGAAGAAGAGGAATTAGAAGAAGCTGAAGCTACCGAAACTGCTGAGGTAACTGCAGAATAAAAAATTAGCATTTCTACACGGAATCATTGGTGTAAGCAAATTTTTATCAGCAAATAATGAAAAGACGTATCGAATTCGGTACGTCTTTTTTTCTAAAAATATTTCGCTCTCGAAAAAATATACTGAAAACCTTATTCAAATCTGTATAGCATTAAACTAAAAAACAGTAGCAAAATCACTGAAGTCACAGTTGGATAAGTTAAAGCATACTAATTTGTAGGAATTTTTCCACTATTTAGTATTTTTTCCTTTTAAACTTTCAGAAATATCTTTAATTTGGCCGAATGAAAGATGTGAAATTTGCTGTAACCGATATTGAAACTACAGGAGGCGGAATTAAAGGGAATAAAATCACAGAAATTTGCGTGCTCGTAGTTCAAAATGGAAAAGTTATTGATGAATATAACTCTTTGGTAAATCCCGGTACCGAGATCCCCCTATATATTGAAACGCTTACCAATATTAACGATGAGATGGTAAGTAACGCTCCGGCCTTTTCTGAAATTGCAGAAGAAATCGACAAAATTACTAAAGATTGTGTTTTTGTAGCACATAATGTGAATTTCGATTATAATATTATTCGCGCAGAATTTAGCAACCTAAATCTGGCTTTTCAAAGAAAACGATTGTGTACCGTGAGATTGGCCAAAAAATTAATTCCCGGTTTGTTTTCCTATAGTTTGGGCAATATTTGTACTTCAATCAACATCCCACATTACGACAGGCATAGGGCTCGTGGCGATTGCGAAGCAACGGTTACATTATTTCAGCGTTGCCTTGATTTAGATCCAGATTATGAAGTATTCACAAATTTGTTGAACCAAAGAACCGCTGCTTCATATCTTCCTCCAAATTTTAAGAATTCAGATTTTGAAAAATTGCCTACTTCAACCGGCGTATATTTCTTTAAAGATAAAGATGGAATTCCGCTTTATATCGGCAAGGCTAAAAATATTAAGAGCAGGATAAAATCTCATTTTCAGGAAAAATCGAACCGAAAATATAGTTTGATGCAGGCCACCTATAGCATAGACTACGAACTTACCGGGAGCGAAGTGCTGGCGCTATTAAGGGAATCGGCTCTTATTTTAAAATATTTCCCGAAATTCAACAAAGCTCAGAAAAAAATTACGCGCCCTTACACTCTTACTTCTTATCATAATCAAAAAGGCATTGAGCAATTTGTGATTCACAAAAATAAGATCTCTCCAGTTAGCTGGATGAAATTTTATACCCGTGAAGAGGCGGTGAAATTTTTAGAATTTCTTTGCCAGGAATTTGAATTATGTCCCAGGTATTGCGGTTTACAAAGTGTAGTTGCTGAATGTAGTCATTACAAAATAACTAACTGCAGCGGGATGTGCAAAGGAGAAATAGATAAAGAGGAATACAACCGAAGAGTTTCTCGCGCGGTAGAGTACATAAACCAATATGAAAACTCCTGCCTGCTGGTGGAAAAAGGTAGAACTAAAACTGAAAAATCTTTTATTTATTTAAAAAGAGGACGTTTTGCCGGATATGGATTTGTAGAAAGTTCAGAAGATTTTAAATATACCGAACAATTTGAAGACTACCTTATCCCACAGACAAATTCAAGTTATGCTGATAGAATTGTGAGTAGGTATTTAAATACTCAAAAAAATATTAGCAGGTTAAACCTTAACCAGCCTGAGATGGAAGAAGAACAAGCCGCAGATCTTTCTAGCTTTAATCATATCTATTAGAACATTTAAAAAAATCATTTTGTCATAGAATGATTAAAATCTGATATGAAGGCTGAAAACTTAATCTAACGCATAAATATATGATTGGAAGATTTCATAGAATCCCGAAAAAAAATAGAAGTATTTAATATCTTTAGCTGCCAATGAGTAACGCACAAAAAGAAGTTTGATAAAAGATTTATTTCCTCACCCAGTTCTTATGGTTAATATTCCTTCTTTTTCAGGTAAATTGTTTAAAAACAAATCCTTAAAATGAATCAGGTATCTACATTAAGCTTTTTTAGATTTCCTGACTTTCGCAATAAATTGTGGGGTTTTAAAATGATGCAGTTTGCGCATAGTGATCTTAAAAAAATAGAGGGTCAAAACTTTTATAAATTAATGGGCAGCGGGAAAGGAGCAGGTTTTAATCCTTTTCCAGACTGGGAAGTCTATGCCCTGTTGCAAGTTTGGGATTCTGAAGAAGCAGCCGATTTATTTTTTAATGAATCTTCGTTGATGCAAAGATACCGGGAGTATACTTCAGAGGTTTGGACACTTTATTTAAAAAATATTAGGGCAAAAGGCACTTGGTCGGGTAAAACTCCATTTATAAAAAATGAAGATCTAGACCCTAAAAATCCCCTGCTGGCCGTAATCACCAGGGCTACAATTAAACGCCGAAGGTTAGTAGATTTTTGGAAATACGTACCCGATTCTCAATCTCGCTTACAAACAAACCCGGGGCTTATTTTCACTAAAGGAATAGGAGAAGTTCCCGTTTTACAAATGGCCACTTTTAGTCTTTGGGAAAACCAAGAATCTATGCAAGAATATGCCTATGCTGCGCGTGGCCACAAAACGGCCATTAAGAAAACCCGCGAGTTGGATTGGTATAAAGAAGAATTGTTCTCGAGATTTCAACCTTACTGTTCTGAAGGCATTTGGGAAGGAAAAGAACCACTACCTCAGCTAAAAAAGAAGAATAAACATTAGAAATTTTCTATTAAATCGGCTACTATTCTGAAAACTTCAGCATTAAATTATAACAAAATCATATACTATAATAGACGAAAAAATAGCTGAAAAAGAAGAATAAAACGAGGTACAGGGAAATAGAAAATTTAAAATCACCTTGCAAATCAGCCTTTTGATAAAGCAAATGCAAAAGAGCGGCGACTATAAACCAGGTAATATAATTTTCAATAGGAGCCACTCCCCCTTCAAAGGTCCAGAAATCAAACACAGGGGCCGAAACTTCCATGGCAAAGTCCAGTAAAACCATAAGCGCAGCCCCGCTTAAAATTCTTAATAATAAATTAGCAGAAATTCTACTTGAAATTCTGCCGGAAATAAAAGTGAGCACCGCCCAGTAAATTCCAATAAGATAAGGCACCCCGTCAAATTTAGGTCCCATATTTTCTCCGTAAGCATAATTTCCAAAGAGCCAACCTGTATTCACCCCAATCCATTCGGCCAGCATTCCACTAAAGAAGAAAACCCCTGCCAACAGCCATTTTTTGCCGGTTTCTATGGGGAAATTCCAAATAAGTAAAAGAAAAGACAACAACAGTGTGAAGGGTGTCTTTTCCACAAACCAATCCTGGTACCCAATACTAATCCCTATAATAGCTGAAATATGAAAGAGCACCAATATAAAGACAGAAATTGTCAGTTTAAATTCACCGCTACGCCATTTATCAATTAACAAATTCATGGCGCTTGTATAAGTTCGGTTACTATTTTAGCAGACATAAGGCATAGCGGTATTCCACCCCCGGGATGAACTGATCCTCCGCAAAAATAGAGGTTCTCCAGCTGGTTACTAAAATTTGGATGTCGTAGAAAAGCCGCAAATTTGGAATTACTTGCTGCTCCATATAAAGCACCACGATAAGAACTGGTGTCGTTTTCAATCTTCACTGGGTCCATAATGCTTTCGCTTATTATAAGATCTTCCAGTTGTACTCCCAGCAGCCTATTTATTTTATTTATTATATGTTTTCTTGCTTCAGCTACGAGCTTCTCCCAATCCTGCCCATAATTACCGGGAGCATTGATCATTACAAACCAATTTTCTGAACCTGCAGGCGCATCTTTAGCGTCTTCCTTGGAAGTAATATTAATATACACCGTAGGATCATCTGACAACGATTTTTCTTTAAAAATCATTTTAAATTCTTCTGGATAATCACTACTGAATAAAATATTGTGAAGATCCAGTTGTGGAAAATTGCCATTAATACCCCAATAAAAAATAAGTGCAGAGCTGGATCTTTCCTGTTTCAGGGTTTTTTCCGGTTTCTTCAGGTCCTTTAAAAGTTTATGGTAAGTAGGGTAAATATCCATATTGGAAACTAACACATCGGCCTCATAAGATCCTTTTAAAGTGGATATTCCAATAGCCTTTGTGCCGGTATAGTTAATTTTATCTACAGGTTCATTGAAATGAAACTCAATCCCCTTATCGCAAGCGAGGCGGTAAAGGCTTTTCGTAATACTATGCATGCCACCTTCAGGAAAAAATGTTCCGTAGTGCATTTCCAGATGCGGGATCATAGACATTATTCCCGGAGTTTGGTAGGGAGACGAACCGTTATAGGTCGCGTAACGGTTGAACAGCTGCACTAACCTGGGATCCCGGAAACTGCTTTCATTAAGTTCATTCAGATTTTTATTGATATGAAGCTTATGCATTTGCAATAAAGCCTTAAGCGTCTCCAAAGAAAAATAGGTATCAGCTTTATGCAGGGATTTCTCGAGAAAGATTCCTGAAGTAAGCTCATATTTCTTTTTTGCGTTGGCTATATAGTTTCGTAGTTCGTTACCACCAGTATCGAAAGTTTCTGTTGCATCTTCTATAAATTTCTCAGAATTCTTTTTTACCGAAAATGTAGTACCATCCTCCCAAAAATAGTTACAAACTGTTTCTTTGGATTTGTAATTAAAATATTCCCTGGGATTTAAATTATAAAGTTCAAAGAGCTCATCTACAAAATGGGGCATCGTAAAAAGGGAAGGGCCAACATCAAACCTGAAATTTGATTGGGTAAATGCATGGAGTTTCCCGCCCGGATAAGAATTGCTTTCGAATACCTGCACCTCGTAAGCTTTTTTCCGTAATCTCAGCGCAGTCGCGATCCCGGCTATTCCTGAACCTATTACGATAGCTTTAGCCATGGTATTGAGTAATTAATTTAATAATATTCTAATAGATGAGATAGTTGTAGATAAATCTAAAAAGATCAAAGGAGAAAAACATCGAATTTTTAAATTTTAGGCTTTGTTCAAAGCTCTCATAAAAAGCGCTAATTAAAGATTGCTGTATTTTCTCCTAACGTAACCTTAGGTTACATTTAAAAAACTAGGTATCCTTTTAGTTCACATTTTATTTCGAATTAATTGAAATAAAATGAAAACCCAAAACCTAAAAAACCGCACGAATCATAAGATTTGCGCGGTTTTGATATCATTTGAATTCTCTAAAAGTGACCTTGCCAGGATTCACCGATTTCTCAAACAGCCTATAAATACTGATAACTTATTTTCTATGTTGACGATTTGTGAACCTAAATTTTGATGCCATTTATATCGTCTTAGTGTAAAGGTACTAATATTCAAATGATTAGCTATTAAAATCAAAGGAATTTTAAAAATTTCAGATTATTATTTGTGAGATGAATTTTCATAAGAGTTAGGTATCCACCCCACCAACTGCATCTTGATTAGCTGACGTTCTACCGGTAGCTTTGCTGCTCTAAAATAATATTTATTATGAGCAAACAGGAAGAAATGTACAGTTTAGTTAATGAATATCGTAATAGCGGCCTTTCGGCAAAAGCCTTTAGCCAAGAAAAAGGGATCAGTCCTTCCACCTTTTGTTACTGGATCCGCAAGAAGAAAGATGAAGATCAGCCCGGGGGATTTGTAGAAGTAACCAAGGGATTAAACTTGTCATCGGGTGAGCTGGAACTTATTTATCCCAACGGGGTCAAACTCCAAATGAATACTGCGGACCTGGGACTTATTGCCCGGTTAGTCAAGTTGTATTAATGTTCTCCCTAGGTTCCTCCCATAATTATCACTTTTATCGTAAGTCTTGTGATATGCGAAAATCATTTAATGGCCTGAGCGGACTGGTAAAAAATGAACTCAACCGGGAGCCTACCAGCGGCGATGTGTTCGTTTTTCTTAACCGGAATCGCACCCATCTCAAGCTGCTCCACTGGGAGCGGGGCGGCTTTGTTTTATACTACAAACGCCTGGAGCGTGGAAGCTTCACTCCGCCCGTAATTAAAGAAGATCAGACCAGTTTTACCTGGCCGCAATTGGTGCTGATGATAGAGGGTATTACGGTTGAAAAAAGTGTTCAGAAACTGCGCTATTCTCACTAGAAAATAATGGTGTTTTATCAGTAAAAACAGGGGTTCACGATAGGTTTAACAGGGCTGTTTTTGTATCTTTAACCCATGCAAGAACCCTTAGAAAACCTTACCAAAGATCAGCTTTTGGCTCTCCTGAAAAAGGAGACGAAAAAGAGGGAAAAAGCTGAAAAAAGTGTTTCTAAAAGGGAACAAGAAGTTGAAAAAGCACAGCATAAGATTGCTGACCTGAAATTCCAGGTGGAGTATTACAAACGCCTGGCCTTTGGCCAAAAAAGAGAACGCTTCGAAGGGGATAAAAACCAGATGAGCCTTCCCTTTGAAATGGAACCCCAAAAGGCAGCAGCACAAGAATCCGGGTTACAAGAAAAGCTCAGTGACCAGCGTCGCAAAAGAACTTCTAACCACAAAGGAAGAATGGCCCTTCCGGAGCATCTTGAGGTAAAAGAGATCGAGATCTATCCAGAGGAAGATCTTACCGATATGGTTTGTATCGGCAAAGAAGTGACCGATGAACTGGAATACGAGCCTGCTAAATACTATATCAAACGCTACATCCGCTATAAGTATGCTCCTAAAAGTAAAGAAGGAGTCATCATCGGGGAACTTCCCGAGCGGGTGATTGAAAAAGGAATCCCGGGAGCCGGACTCCTGGCTTCGATTTTAGTCGACAAGTACCAGGACCACCTTCCGCTTTACCGGCAGCTCCAACGCTTTAAACGAGCAGAGATCCCTATAGCATCTTCCACCCTGGAAGGCTGGACCAGGCAAAGCCTTAAAATCATCGATATCCTTTATCAGCACCTGCTGGAGGATATTCGTTCCAAAGGCTATTTGCAAAGTGATGAAAGCCCCATAAAGGTGATGGATCCTGCTAAGAAAGGAAAAACACATCAAGGTTATTATTATCAAGTACCTTCTTCTCGAATTCTTGTTGTTCCTTTGTTGTCATAATTCTGTATGAATGAAATTAATAAATAATTCAGTTCAGACAGAGTTTAATTTACACCCTCGATGTGAATACCAAAGCAATACCTAATACTTTATTTTTGTTTGTATTTAATATTTTATTAATATTCATAAAATGAAAATACCTGCCTTTAATTGCTTCTTTAATTAAAGGCAGGTTTTAACACTACAGTAAATAAAGTTGAACTTATTTTTCTATCTCAAAAAAACGTCTTTCATTGTTTTCTTCATTTTCTTTCCAGACTTCTTTAGCATTATAAATAATTTTTGTGAGGCGTGTGGTTTCTTCGGATTGATCCGTATAATACAGGGTGAGTGTATCTGAATCATTTTCATTCCATTCTATAATTCCTTTACTTACCTCTGGATCACTATTAGCAAAAAGGGGGATGAACCTAAAGTTATCTTCTCCTTCAACTATTTGATAACCTTCTGGATAATCACTATTCGGATTATTTATTTCCAATTTGCTACCATCAATTATTTTAAAAATTTTGATTGAAGAAGTGTTTAAAGATTCGTCAGTGGAAGGATCTAATAAATCTTCTCCTGAGGCATTTAATATACTAAATTCAAAAATATCATCATCACCAGGAGAACAACAATATGACTCCTCCTTATCACAAGAGAAAAGAGCAAAACAAAGTAAGTTTAAAAATAATAATTTTTTCATTTTTTTCAATTAATAGATTAAAGTATAAAACTCAGTTTTTATTACAGAACATTAAATTACTTTATAAAAATGATTATTAAATTTTGCAATAAAATAACAAGAACAAAAGGGTAATAGATTAAAATGAATTATTGACATAATTCTTAAGGTAAAATTAGAATTTTCCTTTCAAAACCCTTTCGTAAAAACCGTATTTTACTTGTGGTTTTACCACGTTTAACATTGTGTTGTAAATTATTTATAAAATGTGTAAGACCTAATCATAATTTCTCGATTATAAAAAAAAGAAGGCTTTATGCGATTTTATAATTAAGCCTTCGGGGTTTGAAGTTTTTCCCCTTATTAATTATATACTGTTTCAAATATATCCACTCTCCCTGGCCTTTTCCAATAATGCTTTATTACCTTCTCCCCTAACTCCAAAGACTTCTTTAAGTTTTTTCTTTCTATCCTCTACCGCGCGTAAAGAGAGGTTCACATATTTGGGGAGATCTTTAGTCTTGGTTCCTAAAGAAAGCTGGTAAAGAATCACTCTATCAATTTCGTCTATTGAGGATTTTTGGGCTACTCCCGAACGAAGAAGATTTGAAATTTTAGAACCATAATAAGGAGGTGAGTATAAAACTTTCTCTAAACAATGAATTAATTCCTTGGAAGTTGTTTCGCCCTTTATTAAAAAACCATCTGGTTGAATATTTGACAAAATGTTGAAAATTCTGAAATGATCTTCTAAAACAGTAAGTATTATAATTTTGATTTCGGGAAACTCAGTTTTTATTCTAACCCCCAGGTCTTCCCCTGAATGGATTTTACTTTCTTCTAAAACAGGAAAATTAATATCCAGAAAAACTACAGAATAATTACCTGTTTTAATTTTTTCCCAGGCATATTCGCAATTATCTGCCATTTCAATATTAAAATTGAGAGCACTGAAAATTTTAGCTTTAGATATTACGTTTTTATATCCTTCCATAATCATATGGTGATCATCTATTAATAAAATATCTAAATCCTTTTCTGACTCCTGCATTTATATTTTCCTTTTCAATAATTAATTTAGTGGAACCGTCAATTTTATTGTAGTTCCCTTCCTATTTTTACCTAACGAATCTATAGAAATCTTTCCTTTTATTTTTTTCACCCGGGCGTACATATTAGGAAGCCCTATACCATTGTTTGTCTTCTCTGGATAAAACCCGATTCCATTATCTGTTATTGAAATAATCAATTGATCGTTGATTTTATCAAATTTAATCGAAGCTTCAGTGGCTTTAGCATGTTTATGGATATTACTAATAGCCTCCTGAAGTACGCGATATATATTAATTTTAATATTATTATCTATTGTATCCCAATTAATTGATTCCTTAAAGTCAATATGAAATTTTATCTTTCCGGCATTTTGACTTTTCACAAGTTCTTCAAGTACTGTTTCAAAATTCACATTGGTTAAAGAAGTTTTATTTAACCTATGTGAAAGCAAGCGAATTTGATCTGATATTTTTTGAATTTCCCTAATATATTTAAATCTTTCCTTTTTGCTTTGGCTATCATTTTCTTCGTTCAGAGAGTCTAGATTCAGCCTTATCCCAAAGAGTTTCCCTAAAATTCCATCGTGTAATTCCCTCGAAATGTATTGCTTCTCTGTATCACGGCCTTCTTCAAATTTTTTCTGCTGATCTATAACCAGATTATAAATCTCCTGTTTTGCCGTTTGCTTTTGTTTGATAAGCTTATTTTTCGCTCTTTGATTGCTAATAATGTATAATAGGATTATTATAAGGATTAGTCCCGCAGAAATCAAGCTAGTCTGTAATATACGGTCATTTAACCGCTTGGTTTCTGAAATATAACCCTCGGTTTCAAATCGTATTCGCGCAAATTTATTTCTAACCGCTCTCTCTCTTTTTTGGAGACTGTCATTAATCTGTATATACTCTTGAGAATAGTTTAAGGCACTGTCCTTTACGGTATTTAAAAGAAATTTTAATGAAGAAAGATAATCCCTGGTGTTTTGAGTGTTTAAAGCAAGTTCCTTAGTGGCTAAGGCATAATTAATGGCAGTCACAGAATCTCTTTTCTCCAAATAATATTTAGCCAGGTGCAATTGATTTATTGTGATTCCGGGCTTAATATTCAGATTTTTTCGTATTTCTAAAGCCTCTAGAAAGTCCTTGTGTATTCCTGTTGTATCTTTCGTCAATAATTTTACGTAAGCACTGTTATCTAAAATCATAGCATATAGCTCCGGATCTGATGTTTTAATATTTTCGTCAAATTCCATAGCCTTTTCAAAATAGAGTAACGCATCTTTATAACGTTTACTTTCTTGATAAACTACTCCCATATTATTCCAGACCGAGGAATATCGATTTACTTCTCCAGACTTGTCCAAATATTTTATCCCTTTATTAAAATACTCTAAGGCTTTATCATATTGTTCTAATTCCCCGAATATGATTCCTAGGTTGTTGTATGCAGCATATAATTGGCTATAATCATTCAGTGGTTTTAGCAAAGTAATGGCATTGGTGGTGGAAACCTCACTTCCTGTATAATCCTTTATATTCTTCTGAATTATAGCCATGTTCAATAGCAACCTTCCGGAATTATATTCATCTCCTAAATTTTCATATATTCTTTGAGCTCTATTATAATAATAGTAAGTGCTGTCTTCCCTATTATAATTGTGATAGAAATGTGCCAAATCCCAATATGTAGCAGCTATACCTACTGAATCCTCTACCTTAATCGAAAAATTCCTTGCTGCTTTATTAGAATGAAAAAAATTAAGTGAATCATTGATTTTTAAATATTGGTAAGATATTTCCAGTAAATTCTCATTTTTCAGGCTGTCGTTTTGTATCGTAAAGATACTGGCGTAAGCACTGTCTAAAAATTGCTTTTTTTGAGTTTTGTTTAAGGTAGTATCAGAAAATATTTCATCTAAGCTAGGTTTTGAATTTTTATGATCTACTTGATTATTATCCTTACAGGAAGCAAGTGATAGTAGCAAAACAAAAAGTAGTAAAAAGCTATATAGCGTTCGCAAATGGGAATAATTTAAGCTAAGTTCATTTAGTGCATTCTATATAAAGCTATCTGATCAATGATTTAAGGGTTAACTAATGCTAAACTACTA
The DNA here is from genome assembly GCF_000745315.1 of Salegentibacter sp. Hel_I_6. NCBI lineage: Bacteria > Pseudomonadati > Bacteroidota > Flavobacteriia > Flavobacteriales > Flavobacteriaceae > Salegentibacter > Salegentibacter sp. Hel_I_6. The sequence continues at coordinate 795,402 of NZ_JQNQ01000001.1, forward strand.
TCAGATCGCCAAAACTCACGTAAAAGAATATAGAAGCTAAACTTAATAAAATTTTAATTATTCCTCCCGCAATTAAATTGTGGTTTTACCACGTAAATAATGTGGTAAAATTTAATAGCTAATAGATTTCTAAATTTAATTTCGTTAAAAATTTAAAACAGCACTAAAAAACTATTCAGACTTTACTTTAAGGGAAGCTTGAATAAATTTTATGACCACCCACGAAATTGGTATTATGAGAAAACAATACAGTCTGAAAAAAATTATCGCACTTTTCCTTTTTATCACAAGCGCATCCTTTGCTCAGGAAAGAACTTCCGAAAATCCAGTTAGTATTATTGGTGAATTTGGTATTAACAAGCACGGAACAGGAGATATGTCGGGATATTTATACGGTCTAAGAGTACATAAACCAATCTCAAAAAGATTCGAAATAATTGCTTCATTCGAGGCAAACTTAAATGACGGAGAAGACAGACCATTTATTTGGGAAGATCCTAATGGTAACACTTATGACAGTACTCTTCACGATGTACTTGCAGGTTTCCAATTAAATGCAGGTATAGGTTTTAATTTTGTTAATTCAGGCAGCAATAAGTTTGGAGTTAACCCTAGTGTTTTTACAAGGTATCAGGCAGACTCTTTTTTTAACGAAAAAACAATTGACTATCCTATTTTAACTGGTTTGCCATATCCTATTCGTTATCTAATAAGAAATGAACCTGGCAGAACATTCTCTGTAGGCGGAAGTATTAGATTATACTACCATTACAGAATTAATTCCAAATTCCTTGTCGGAATAAACCCCGGATTTCAAACAGACACAAACGGAGATACAATGCTTTTTACAAGCCTTTCATTTGGGGTGTTTTTGTAGTTTGAAGAGGAATTTTCCAGAAAATCACCTTGAAGTCTAGCGCTTTTCCAAAAGCGAAGCTCTTAACTATTGAAATAAAATTATAGCTAAATGAAGAAAAAAACATCTCAAAGTTTTTAATATAATTGCAATAATAGCATTAGTTATTTTGCTCTTAATTGCCTTTGATCATGGACTAGAACAAGCAATCTACGGTTGGAATAATCCGATGTAGTTTATGTAAAGATGAATAAGAATAATGGCATTGAATACTATTTTAATCCTCAAAAAGGAAATCCATTAAATCTGTAAAGAGATAAAAGAAATAAATGTACTGGTGCATTTATTACTACGTTGTGAGTCATCGATGGGCAAGTTTTAAAACTTGAAAATTATACTTTTTATTGGTTGTTTTTGGCAAAATCGGAGTTTTGGGAATAATCGGACAACAAATCTGCGCGTAATATTCTCTAAAAAGTGAAGTTTTGGCATTTTTGCGCCGGACTTTAAAAGCAAATGGAAATTTATGTTTATCAGCGAATTTGGCAGTTTCGGGAAGAAAAAAAGCTACGTGTTATTGAACTCACTCAAACGCAATCACAACGCAATTGGCGCTTTTTTTAGCGAATTTGGAAGTTTTGGCTTACGGAAATCAAAGACGCCTCACAATCGAGTAGACGGCTCCGCCGTTAATTGACGGAGTGCGCCTCTCACACCACCATACGTACGGGTCTCGTATACGGCGGTTCGATAATGAAACTTATCGATTATAGTATTCGATTAAACCAACATAACCTTTCATTTTTAAGCGTTTTATGGTAATAGTGGTACGCAAGATAGGACTCTGGGCTACAGCCCAGCCGCCCATTCGGGTGCGACTCCAGGCATAGGCTTGATCTGGATTAATACCCAATCGAATAAGGTTTTTCCGTTTTCGTTCGGGCTTTTTCCAGTGATGCCAGATGCAATACCGTAAACGATTCCTTAGCCATTCTTCCAGCTTCTTAAGCTTTCCCTGAATGGATGCCGGTTTAAAGTAATTGATCCAGCCCCTTAACAATAAGTTGATGCTGTGGATACGTTCTTCAAAGCTTGCAGGAATTGTCTTTTTGGTAATATATTTAAGTTTTGACTTAAATATTTCCCATTTTGACGCTTCTGCCACAAGCTGGTATTTGGCCTTTTCTCCTTTCTTGTAGGTTGGTACAAAACCAAATCCCAATACCTTAAAGGTTAAAGGTTTACGTATGCCACTTTTCTCCCTATTGATTGGAAGCCGGAGTTTGTCCCGGAGAAATTTGTAGATACTATTACCTACGCGTTTCGCAGCGGGTTTACTTCGAACGTAAATACTAAAATCATCGGCATATCTTACATAGCGGTGTCCTCGCTTTTCCAGTTCTTTATCCAGCTCATTGAGCAGAATATTGGAGAGCAAAGGACTTAAGGGAGAACCTTGCGGGACTCCTTTCCTGCGTTTATGCAACTTGCCGTTAATTTGTATCGGAGCTCTTAAAAATGACCGCAATAACTTTAAAGTAGCCCGGCATTTTACCTTTTTGAATATCAAGTCTAACAGTACATCGTGGGCCACTTCATCAAAGAAGCTCTTTAAATCAATATCGACGATGTTTTGGTAGCCAGAATTGATATTTTCAAGGCTCTGTGCAACGGCTTGATGGGCATTGCGGTTTGGTCTGAATCCATAACTATAATTTTGAAAGGCTGGCTCAAATACTGGTTGCAAAACCTGATGTAATGCTTGCTGAAATACCCTGTCGACAACCGTGGGAATACCGAGTAAACGTTTCTTCCCGTTGCTTTTTGGTATTTCAACTCCCAGTATTGGAGCCACCTGATATTCCCCTCGTTCTATCTGCCGGGCGTATTGTTTACCGTGAGCTTTTAGAATAGATTGGAGTCCTGTTATTTGGACGTTATCTATACCTGCTGCTCCTTTGTTGCGATACACCTGACGGAAGGCTTGGTTTAGGTTCTTTTTACTTGTTAATTCTTTAATCATTAATACTAAAACAAATTTGTTGTCTCGCTTGATCGAAGGCTATTATTCTACCGGAAGGCTATCCGTAACATAAAATAACTCCAAGGTTCATTAAAGACCATTATCGTTCAGTCCTTCACCGGCTTATCAGGTGACCGGCTACTATGACTTCGGCTGACTTCTCCATCAAGCCATCCCGTGGCTATGGAGATCTCCCCAGGTAAGAACATCTTCTTTCCCCTGATTCCTGCCGGATCTACTACTTCGGTATTCATTTCGAAAGAAATGTTTAGGACATCACAATGATGTGCTTGCTCATCCAACCTTGTAGCCTCATATCCGGTTCCTGTTCGTCAGCACCAGGGTTTGTAGTCCCGCTTCCTTCAGTCCCAACTTCGCAGTTGGCAACCTTGCGGCTTACTAATGGTTCAAGGCGTCACCCCTGCCCATAAGGGACTTGCACCCTTTAGATTAATCTTTTACCTTTCGGTAAAAGAAAAGATGCCCATGCTGGGCACACACAAAATATAAAAACAATGCTTATTTTGGTCTAAAATCGAAATTCCGTGTTTGCTTGCAACGCCTGATCGTCCTGCGGACAATCAGCCTCGCCAGCTGCACAGTTTTTATACGAGACGTTGCCATTAATACTGAGCCTGAACCATCCTAAAAAAATTCTCACCTTTTTAACCAAGGAGTGTCATATTGATCAAAATTTGGTAACTAAAGTAGTAAAGGGGAGTATTAAAAATGGAAAAACAGAAAACCACATTTCTTTCTGCATTAAAAGAAAATCAGGATAAGTTATATAGAATTTGCTCTATTTATTCAGATAGTAGTGAGGACTCTAAAGACCTATTTCAGGAAGTTTTAGTTCACATTTGGAAGTCAATGAGTTCATTTAAAGGTAATTCAGCTATTGACACTTGGGTTTTTAGGATTGCGTTAAATGTTTGTCTTCGTTTTAAATCTAAACACACAAAGAACAAAAATCGATTTATAAGATTAGATAGTATGACTATTTCTTATGTAGGTTCTGAAGTAGCTAATGAAAAGGATAGTGAAAAACTAATAGCTTTAAGAAAGTGTGTGAAAAAATTGAATGAAGGAGACAAAGCGATAGTTGCTCTCTACTTGGAAGGGTTAGCATACCGCGAAATTTCAGATATAGTGGGATTATCTGAAAATCACATAGCTGTTAAAATCAAGCGGATAAAATCAAAGTTGTTTAACTGTATAAATAAAATATTATGATTGAAGATGAATTAATTAAAATCTGGCAATCGTCCAGTAATCAGGAGCGTATAAAATTTGAGAAATCTAAATTAATTATAGAATTACAATCAAGTTTGAGCCGTTTACATAGATGGTGGAAGTATCTAGAACTTTCAGAAACGGTTTTAGCTGTATTTGGGGTTTTATTATCTATCCTTTTATTATTCAAGATTCCTTTCATTTTAACAAAAATGGCATTAGCACTAATGATAGTTTGTGCAGTTTATTTAATAATCAAGTATCAAGGTCTTAAAAAGTTTAAGCCAAGTGATTTAGAAGAAAATTATCTAAATTATCTCAAAAAAAACAGGGAGTATCTAGAAGTACAAAAGAACTTCCTTAAAAAATATGTTTATTGGGGAATTTTGCCAGTTTTCCCAATTATGTTACTATTTAATATAAGTATTTGGGGAAAGGTACCAGAAAACTTTATAATTGGATTAATCCTTATAAATTTGGCTACAATCGGAATAGGAGTTTATGGTTATTTCTTAAATAAAGAAAGAGTAAAAAAAGAGATAACCCCAAGAATATCTAGAGTTAATAATTTAATAAATAAATTAGAACAATAGCATATGATATCCAAATATAGACCCTCAAAAGTTTCAACAAAATTTTTAGAACAATTGTCAAAAATTTTGCGGTTTTCACCTTCAAAAACAAGAAGAGAAACAATCAAACAAAAAAGAATCAAAATGAGAATAAAAAGTACTAATGGCAATCGAGTGGATGGCTCCGTCATCAAATGACGGAGTGCACCCCTCACACCACCGTACGTGCGGGTCTCGCATACGGCGGTTCAACAATGAAACTCATCTATTGTAGTATTCGATTAGACTAACATAACCTTTCATTTTTAAGCGTTTTACGGTGATGGTGGTACGCAGAATGGGACTTTGAGCCACTGCCCAGCCGCCCATTCGGGTACGACTCCAGGCATAAGCCTGGTCTGGATTAATTCCCAACCGAATAAGGTTTTTCCGTTTTCGTTCGGGCTTTTTCCAGTGATGCCAAATGCAATATCGTAAACGATTCCTTAACCATTCTTCCAGCTTTTTAAGCTTTCCTAGAATGGATGCCGGTTTGAAGTAGTTTATCCAGCCCCTTAGCAATAAATTGATTCTGTGGATACGTTCTTCAAAGCTTGCAGGAGTGGTCTTTTTGGTAATATATTTAAGTTTAGCCTTAAATGTATCCCATTTTGACGCTTCTGCCACAAGTTGATACTTTGCCTTTTCTCCTTTCTTGTAGGTTGGCACAAAACCAAATCCCAGTACCTGAAAGGTTAAAGGCTTACGTATTCCGCTTTTCTTCCTATTGATTGGAAGCTGGAGTTTATCCCGCAGAAATTTGTAGATACTATTACCTACGCGTTTCGCAGCGGGTTTACTTCGAACGTAAATACTAAAATCATCGGCATATCTCACGTAGCGATGTCCACGCCTTTCCAGTTCTTTATCCAGCTCATTGAGCAGAATATTGGAGAGCAAAGGACTTAAGGGAGAACCTTGTGGGACTCCTTTCCTGCGTTTATGCAACTTGCCGTTAATTTGTATCGGAGCTCTCAAAAATGACCGCAATAACTTTAAAGTAGCCCGGCATTTTACCTTTTTGAATATCAAGTCTAACAGGACATCGTGGGCCACTTCATCAAAGAAGCTCTTTAAATCAATATCGACGATGTTTTGGTAGCCAGAATTGATATTTTCAAGGCTCTGTGCAACGGCCTGATGGGCATTGCGGTTTGGTCTGAACCCATAACTGTACTTTTGGAAGTCTGGCTCAAATACTGGTTGCAAAACCTGATGTAATGCTTGCTGAAATACCCTGTCGACAACCGTGGGAATACCGAGTAAACGTTTCTTCCCGTTGCTTTTTGGTATTTCAACCCCCAGTACTGAAGACACCTGATATTCCCCTCGTTCTATCTGCCGGGCGTATTGTTTACCGTGAGCTTTTAGAATAGATTGGAGTCCTGTTATTTGAACGTTATCTATACCTGCTGTAAGCTTCCCCTAATTAGAACTGCTTAATTGTCCGAAAATATCATTTTTCATTCTCCTGGCGGTACCGCCAGGAGAATGACTTTTCGCGTATACTACGGGCGCCATTTTTCCCAATGCATTATGTGGTCTTACGTTGTTGTAATCTTCCATCCAGGTCTCGGTTTGTTCCCTTACCTGATTGAGATTTTCAAATAGGTACTTATTGAGAACGCCCCTTCGATATGTTCCATTGAACCGTTCTATAAAAGCATTCTGAGTTGGTTTCCCGGGTTGAATATACTGAAAATCGATTTCTTGCATCTGGCTCCATTCTGAAGCGATCTTAGCAACAAATTCAGGTCCATTATCCATTCTTATTTTTTGGGGTTTTCCTCTGCGATTAATTAAATGGTTTAGTACCCAGACCACACGTTTGCTGGGCAGTGAAAAATCAATTTCTATATGCAATGCTTCCCGGTTGTAATCATCGATTACGGTTAAACCACGGAAGCGCCTTTTATTTTCCAGAACATCGGTTACAAAATCAATACTCCAGCTACGATTAAGAGCTATGGGAGCCTCCAGGGGTTCTTTAACTCTGGCAGGTAACCGCTTTTTTACCTTTCGTCTCAAACTTAGGCCAAGCTTTTTATAGACCCGGTATACCCGTTTATGGTTCCAGGGCTTGCCTTCATTTCTTAGACGATCGTAAGCCATCCAAAAGCCTTCTTCGCTATGTTCTTTAGCTTTTTGTTGTAAGGCCGCTTCGATAGCAGTATCGTCCTTTGGAATTGGCCTGTAATAAAAAACGCTTTTGCTCATATTTAAAACACGGCACGCCCTGCTAATACCGTAATGAACAAGTTCTTTAGCAATAGTTCTTTTACGGCAGGGCTTTAAAGCTTTTTTTCAATGATTTCTTTGGCCATTTGATGATCTAGGGATAGATTGGCATACATCTGCTTCAGTCTTTGGTTTTCTTCCTCAAGGTCCTTCAGGCGCTTAAGCTCTTTACCATTCATCCCGCCATAGCGTTCCCGCCACTTGTAGAACGCAGCTGTACTAATACCATATTCACGGCTTATCTCTACGGCCGTTTTTCCGTTATCAAACTCCTTTAAAATCTTTGCGATTTGCTGTGGTGAATATCTACTCTTCTTCATAATTACTGTTTAAAGTTATAAAATATATTATACTTTTAAACAGTTCGGTTTTAAGGGAAGCTTACACTGCTGCCCCTTTGTTTCGGTACACCTGACGGAAGGCTTGGTTTAGGTTCTTTTTACTTGTTAATTCTTTAATCATTAATACTAAAACAAATTTGTTGTCTCGCTTGATCGAAGGCTATTATTTTACCGGAAGGCTATCCCGTAACATAAAATAACTCCAAGGTTCATTAAAGACCATTATCGTTCAGTCCTTCACCGGCTTATCAGGTGGCCGGCTACTATGACTTCGGCTGACTTCTCCATCAAGCCATTCCGTGGCTATGGAGATCTCCCCAGGTAAGAACATCTTCTTTCCCCTGATTCCTGCCGGATCTACTATTTCGGTATTCATTTCGAAAGAAATGTTTAGGACATCACAATGATGTGCTTGCTCATCCAACCTTGTAGCCTCATATCCGGTTCCTGTTCGTCAGTACCAGGGTTTGTAGTCCCGCTTCCTTCAGTCCCAACTTCGCAGTTGGCAACCTTGCGGCTTACTAATGGTTCAAGGCGTCACCCCCGCCCATAAGGGACTTGCACCCTTTAGATTAATCTTTTACCTTTCGGTGAAAGAAAAGATGCCCATGCTGGGCACACACAAAATATAAAAACAATGCTTAATTTAGTCTTGAACCGAAATTAACTGCTCGCTTGCATAGCAGATTGTCCTGCGGACAATCATGCTCGCCAGCTCGCACAGTTTTTATACGAGACGTTACCCAACATACCGACCGACTTAAACCTTATAAAATGATAAACAAAATTTTAAAATACGGAACTACAATTGGAATCGCTATTTGTATTATTGGTTTTATAATTTCAGAATCATTTTCGCTATCCGATGAATTCAATGGAATAATTGAAACAATTTACAAGTTAACCCTCACAATAAGTGTATTGTTCCTTTTGACGGTTAGCAAGTTCATTAATGAAAAGTTTGACCTAATACTTAAAGTCGTTGGAATTGTATTCCTGATTTCCCTAGTAATAAACTTGTTGATAGAATTTAATGTCTACCATTTCCAGATAAATATTGTAGAAATAATTCCATTAATTTTGATTAGCGGCTTATATCTTATGTATTTCAAGTATTTTTTAAAAAAGAACGAGAAAAATAAGATAGACTATTTGAAAATAACCTTTCTGACTGTATTTCTAATTAATGGATTTTTAAGTTTATACGATTTATATTCTTCGGTGTTCAAAACTTTAAATCAAGTTTTATTCTGGACAGTAATAATTGGATTTTTAGTAGAGGAACATACAAAATCCAAAACTAAGTACGTTGGGTAATCGAGTAGACGGCTCCGCCGTTAATTGACGGAGTGCGCCTCTCACACCACCATACGTACGGGTCTCGTATACGGCGGTTCGATAATGAAACTTATCGATTATAGTATTCGATTAAACCAACATAACCTTTCATTTTTAAGCGTTTTATGGTAATAGTGGTACGCAAGATAGGACTCTGGGCTACAGCCCAGCCGCCCATTCGGGTGCGACTCCAGGCATAGGCTTGATCTGGATTAATACCCAATCGAATAAGGTTTTTCCGTTTTCGTTCGGGCTTTTTCCAGTGATGCCAGATGCAATACCGTAAACGATTCCTTAGCCATTCTTCCAGCTTCTTAAGCTTTCCCTGAATGGATGCCGGTTTAAAGTAATTGATCCAGCCCCTTAACAATAAGTTGATGCTGTGGATACGTTCTTCAAAGCTTGCAGGAATTGTCTTTTTGGTAATATATTTAAGTTTTGACTTAAATATTTCCCATTTTGACGCTTCTGCCACAAGCTGGTATTTGGCCTTTTCTCCTTTCTTGTAGGTTGGTACAAAACCAAATCCCAATACCTTAAAGGTTAAAGGTTTACGTATGCCACTTTTCTCCCTATTGATTGGAAGCCGGAGTTTGTCCCGGAGAAATTTGTAGATACTATTACCTACGCGTTTCGCAGCGGGTTTACTTCGAACGTAAATACTAAAATCATCGGCATATCTTACATAGCGGTGTCCTCGCTTTTCCAGTTCTTTATCCAGCTCATTGAGCAGAATATTGGAGAGCAAAGGACTTAAGGGAGAACCTTGCGGGACTCCTTTCCTGCGTTTATGCAACTTGTCGTTAATTTGTATCGGAGCTCTTAAAAATGACCGCAATAACTTTAAAGTAGCCCGGCATTTTACCTTTTTGAATATCAAGTCTAACAGTACATCGTGGGCCACTTCATCAAAGAAGCTCTTTAAATCAATATCGACGATGTTTTGGTAGCCAGAATTGATATTTTCAAGGCTCTGTGCAACGGCTTGATGGGCATTGCGGTTTGGTCTGAATCCATAACTATAATTTTGAAAGGCTGGCTCAAATACTGGTTGCAAAACCTGATGTAATGCTTGCTGAAATACCCTGTCGACAACCGTGGGAATACCGAGTAAACGTTTCTTCCCGTTGCTTTTTGGTATTTCAACTCCCAGTATTGGAGCCACCTGATATTCCCCTCGTTCTATCTGCCGGGCGTATTGTTTACCGTGAGCTTTTAGAATAGATTGGAGTCCTGTTATTTGGACGTTATCTATACCTGCTGCTCCTTTGTTGCGATACACCTGACGGAAGGCTTGGTTTAGGTTCTTTTTACTTGTTAATTCTTTAATCATTAATACTAAAACAAATTTGTTGTCTCGCTTGATCGAAGGCTATTATTCTACCGGAAGGCTATCCGTAACATAAAATAACTCCAAGGTTCATTAAAGACCATTATCGTTCAGTCCTTCACCGGCTTATCAGGTGACCGGCTACTATGACTTCGGCTGACTTCTCCATCAAGCCATCCCGTGGCTATGGAGATCTCCCCAGGTAAGAACATCTTCTTTCCCCTGATTCCTGCCGGATCTACTACTTCGGTATTCATTTCGAAAGAAATGTTTAGGACATCACAATGATGTGCTTGCTCATCCAACCTTGTAGCCTCATATCCGGTTCCTGTTCGTCAGCACCAGGGTTTGTAGTCCCGCTTCCTTCAGTCCCAACTTCGCAGTTGGCAACCTTGCGGCTTACTAATGGTTCAAGGCGTCACCCCTGCCCATAAGGGACTTGCACCCTTTAGATTAATCTTTTACCTTTCGGTAAAAGAAAAGATGCCCATGCTGGGCACACACAAGATATAAAAACAATGCTTAAATCAGTCTCAAATCGAAACTTCCTTCTCGCTTGCGGATTGTCCTGCCGACAATCACGGTCGTGCCAGCTCCTTTAGACTTGTATTTATACGGGACGTTGTAATAAATAGCTCAAGAAATAATTAGAAAAATATATTACTAATAAAAACCACGAAATATGAATCTAAGCAATATGGAAAAAATAGGAATTGGATCTACAGTAGTTGCTGTTATTTGTTTAATATGTGAGGTTATGGAAATCGAAACTCTAAGTTACATAACGAGATTTGGCAGCTATTTTGCTGCTATTGGAGCATCTATGTGGTTTTTTGGATATTCTAAAAAACAAAAAACAGAGAAAACTAAAAATTAAATATCACATACTCATCTGGACCTTAATCAGACCGACTTTACTCTAAAACAAATATTGTGTAGATGGACTTTTGAACAAGTTTGGGCAGATGGATTTCACTGGCAGCTTCGGTTTAGGAATCCGTTGAAATCGCTTTTTGTGAATTTCTCTTATTCCTTTGGTAGAACAAAACGCAATTTATTACAGCAATCAAATTGGCCAAAACGCAGCTACGATTTTTGAAGCTGTAAAAGAGGAAAATTATGCTAATTCCCACCGGCTGAATGTAAAGGGCAGTAAATATTTTAGTAAACTAAATACCACGCTTAGTTTGGGAAGCATTTACGCGATTTCCAACCGGGAACAATTGCTAAACGGGAACCTGGCTGATGTGGAAAACGAAAATTTAGGCTTTAATGTCGATTTAGAATCAGAAGTGACCGACTGGTTGAGCGCCAGTTATACCGGGAATTTCAGTTTTTTGCAAACGCGTTTTGAAGTAAGAAATTTTGATGAAATAAGAACGCAGCAACACGAGTTAGACTTGTATTTTTATGTTGCAGAGAATCAGTATTTCAGTGAAATAATTAAATTAGAAGATCTTGCTGGCAAAATGAGTAGGCAAACGCTGTTTTCAACATCAGATAAACCAATTTCTCGTAACAATTATAAAATAAATCTTGAGAATATGCGTTGTAAGCTTCCCTTAAAAACGAACTGTTTAAAAGTATAATATATTTTATAACTTTAAACAGTAATTATGAAAAAGAGTAGATATTCACCACAGCAAATCGCAAAGATTTTAAAGGAATTTGATAACGGAAAAACGGCCGCAGAGATCAGCCGTGAATACGGTATTAGTACAGCTGCATTCTACAAATGGCGGGAACGCTATGGCGGGATGAATGGCAAAGAGCTTAAGCGCCTGAAGGACCTTGAGGAGGAAAATCGAAGGCTGAAGCAGATGTATACCGATCTATCCCTAGATCATCAAATGGCCAAAGAAATCATTGAAAAAAAGCTTTAAAGCCCTGCCGTAAAAGAACCATTGCCAAAGAACTTACACGTTACGGTATTAGCAGGGCGTGCCGTGTTTTAAATATGAGCAAAAGCGTTTTTTATTACAGGCCAATTCCAAAGGACGATACTGCTATCGAAGCGGCCTTACAACAAAAAGCTAAAGAACATAGCGAAGAAGGCTTCTGGATGGCTTACGATCGTCTAAGGAGTGAAGGCAAGCCCTGGAACCATAAACGGGTGTACCGGGTCTATAAAAAGCTTGGTTTAAGTTTGAGACGAAAAGTGAAAAAGCGTTTACCTGCCAGGGTCAAAGAACCCCTGGAGGCTCCTATGGCACCTAATCGAAGCTGGAGTATTGATTTTGTGACCGATGTTCTAGAAAATAAAAGGCGCTTCCGTGGCTTAACCGTAATCGATGATTACAACCAAGAAGCATTGCATATAGAAATTGATTTTTCACTACCCAGTAAACGTGTCGTCTGGGTAGTGAACCATTTGATTAATCGCAGAGGAAAACCTCAAAAAATAAGAATGGATAATGGTCCTGAATTTGTTGCCAAAATAGCTTCCGAATGGAGCCAGATGCAAGAGATCGACTTTCAGTATATTCAACCCGGAAAACCAACTCAGAATGCTTTTATAGAACGGTTTAATGGAACATATCGAAGGGGCGTTCTCAATAAGTACCTCTTTGAAAATCTCAATCAGGTAAGGGAACAAACCGAGACCTGGATGGAAGATTACAACAACGTAAGACCACATAATGCATTGGGAAAAATGGCGCCCGTAGCATACGCGAAAAGTCATTCTCCTGGCGGTACCGCCAGGAGAATGAAAAATGATATTTTTGGACAATCAAGCAGTTCTAATTAGGGGAAGCTTACAGAATGGGCAGAATTGAATTACATAGCTGATATTGAACCGTTAGACCAAAATCTTGAAAATTAACCCTTATGAAAACAAAAATTAACAGGTTAATTATTCTAGTAACCTTATTTATCTCATTTAGTTGTAGTACTGACGACTAAATAAAAGAAGTTGATTTACTTAACGGTTCCTGGAACTTGAGTGCGTTATACGGACAAATACCAGGAAGTGAGGAATTCTCTCCCGGAGAAGTAGTATGGACCTTCAGTGAAGAAAGAAACGAGTTAGTTGTTGATAATAATATAGAACAACGGCTATCAAGAAGCTTGGATAGTGGAACGTACAGTTATGAAGTTTTAGACAACGGAGAATCTCAGATCCTGTATGTTCAAGAGGAAAAAATTGGAAGTATCAAACTACAAAGTAACCTACTACAGATTGATACTGGACAAACATCAGATGGAGTGCTTATCGAATTTCAAAGGTAAAAAGCCTCTCCTGTAAGATTCTTACTCGCTGTGAAGAACCCTGGCTCACACAATAAAATTTTTCAAAATTTTAAGTCCGCATTTCACAATAAAGATATTCTATCCTATTTTTATTCTATCTTTTATCCTGTTGACATTTACTTTTCTCACAAATTATTCAATAAATACCAAGAGTATCAAGAGTTATATATATGAGACTCTATTTTATATGCTATTTGCTGTTTTCTTTTTAGTATTTTACGAGTTTGGACATTCAACAGACTGCTAACTTTGGAGTTGAAAGTGGAAGTATTGGCTTCGGTTTTTATCTTTTACGCCAGTTTGTTTATGGACGTCTCAAAAATCTGCAAACTGAGTATTTATAATAGAATAAATATAAACTTGGAGGGATTTATTTCCATATAATAATAGCAGCTTCTCTGATTTTATTATATTTCATATTTTCTATCGAGCAATTTTTGTTATTGGGATGTTTCTTAACTTTAAGTTCTTTTATAAACTTGAATCCCATTTTAAGGTATGATGGTTATTGGATTTTATCAGATGCAATAGGAATTCCAAACTTAAAAAAAAATCAGATAATGTTTTACTGGATACGTACAAGAATGTCATATCTAAAAAATTGAGACCTTTTATCGCTGAAGGATTATTTTCTATTAACATACGGGTTAGTTAGTAATTTGGCAATTTTGGCCGTTTTATTTTATTTCTTAATTGAAGAATCTTATAGTATAATAGAATTTCCTTCAAATTTTATTATTTATTCCCAAAATATTTTCCATGGAAATATTGCTTTTACAGTTCAGAGTCTGAATCAATTTTTCATACCAATTATTTTTTACATAATTGTCTTAAAAATTATATTTCATAAAATCAAAGGCTTTATTTAAAAATGCAGACAATTATTGATTTTATCTAAGCTGGCTAATTTTTCTATTTTAAAAAGTTTAAAAGGAATATAATGGTGGCGTATTGGTTAACTCCTAAAAGTATAAATTTTACTATATTTAATATATAAATTATTCTATGAAACCCTTACTTATATTTGCACTGGCTTTTTTAGGTATAGTACATCAGTCATTCTCCCAATCAGATTCGATTGTGAGTGGCAAAAATGATTCAAATATTCTTCCCAGTTTAAGATATATAGTCTATTTAGAAAATCCTAACGATCAAAATTTCAACAAACCGATAGATCTGGAATTATTCAATCTGTTTAACTACTCACTAAAAAGTATCAAGGATGGTAATTTTACCATTTCAAATTTTAATTTAAAAAAGAAAAATCTCTTTGATTATCAAGATTTTAAAAATAAACCAGCCGACAGATTAAAGGAATTAATGCCTAATTATGACTTAATGAGCGCTCCTCTTCCTTCACAACCATTATTTTAATTAATTGTTAGATTATTTACCCCCATCTTTTTCGTCAAGAAAATTATCAATTTCAATCGTTGCACGATAATATAAGAAACTCGCAATTGTCAAGTATTTTATTTTTAATGACTTTTGTTTTAAATCATCATCAACAAACATCATAGGGTAATACAAATAGTATTTTGGATTATACTTAATAAATATTGGATCTAATATTCTTTCGATCATACTCCTATTAAGGCCCTGAATATTCAAATATTCATTAATTAGTTATATGCTTTGAAATTCAAGGGAATTACCAAGAATTTTCATTGAATTTTCGTAAGTGACCATCCCTATTTATCATTTTTAATTAATGGAAGAATACTAATTAATTACTGGTAAATTTCGTTGAGAATTTGCAATTCATCATTCGTCATAGGTAAAATATCAATATTAGTCCACTCTCGCTTTTTCTCAAATTTTCCCGTTATTTTATTAAATGCATCCTTCTCATTATAATTATTTTTGATCTTGGTAGTATTCTGACCTAATTTTGAATGAGTAAGAGCTAATTTGTTTTCTAAAACATAATTGTAGATAGACTTATCTTCAAAATATCCATCAATATCATTAATTACTCTGGCAAACGATAAAACATAATTACCATTATCTAATGGCATATATTTAATTAAAGAGCCTGTCGAATTAATTCTAACTGGTTGATTTTTATTTAATTCGATATCATTTTTCGGCTTGGATTCTTGATATATTTCTAATATTGCTAAATCCTTTGAGTTCAAATACAAATAACCTTTTCTAGTAAAATTATCTTGCTCGCCCGAAAAATTGATTTTATAAAAACTTTCTCCTTCTCTAATAATAGTTCCGGAAAATCTAAAGTCAAAGTCCTCTAAATCTTCAAATATTCCGCCCTGTCTCCGAACAATATCTACTTTATTCAAAACGTCTATCAGACCTCCATAAAAGTCAACATGTTCAAATGGTTCAGTTCTTTTGATTTTGTTTATCCGGCAAGTATAAGGTTTAGATAAATTAGGCCTATAAGAAGTAAATATTGATTCTATCATCTCTACGCCCTTATTATTTTCTTTCAAAGAATATCTGAATATTCCTTCTTGATTAATTGGTTCATTGACATAATTCAATTTTATATTGCTTATAGCCTTTTCTATGGAATCCTTAGTACTAAAAGTTTCAAGTACAACCTCATCTAGCTCATTGACCAAAGGATTTAAGTAGATAGTATCCTTAATGTCGGTACTATGGATTTTTTTTATTTTGTAATTTAAGTGGGATAGCTGAACATAAATTTCATCTTTATTTAAAATGAAATTTCCGTCATCATTAGTAATAGCCCCTCTATTATTATGATAGCTAATATTTACAAACGGTATTGGCGCCATACTGATTGAATCTACAACCATGATTTCTTGTGCATGCACCATCAAGGAGTTAATTATAAGAGTAATTAATAAAATCTTTTTCATCTATAAATGAATAAACCACTAGATTTAAATCTAGTGGTTATAATTAAACAAAAAATCTAAAGTGTCACTTTTAGGCCAACTGTACCTCTACAATCTCCACTAGTGCAGGCAGCTTCAGAAGTTGGTTTCCATTCGGCCATCTCTAACCTTTGTTCAAGCATTTCAACTTGAAAGTCTTTAGTAGAATTTTCCATACTAAAATTAATTTAATTTCTCTACTCTTTAAAGTATCTGGTTGGCTAAATGCATCTGGTGTAAACTTAAGATAAATTCTAGCTTGCCTCCAAAAAAGAAATGGATAAGCAAGCCTATATGTATGAGTTAATTCAGGAATGGGAAGTTAGTGGTTTAAGTAAAAAAGATTTTTGTCACAACCATGGGATCATTCGGAGTAATTTTTATTACTGGTTCAAAAAATGGAAGAACAGCAAATCGGAAGCTCCGGATTAATTTATGGAAATTACCCTAGGTAAAATGGATTCCTTCCACGCTCAATATCGACTGAAATATCCTAATGGAGTACAGCTGGAAATCTCCGGAATTGTCTTGAACCAATTAGCGGCTCTGGTAAACCTATAACCCATGTTTAGTTTAAGTTCCTCCAATCGGTACTATCTCTTTAATCAGCCCTGCGATATGAGAAAGGGTTTTCTGGGTCTATCGGGACTGGTCACCGCTAAAATGGCCAAGGATCCCATCAGTGGCGATGTTTTTATATTCATCAATCACAGGGCGACTCATATCAAACTCCTGCACTGGGAATCCAGGGGTTTTGTTATTTATTATAAACGTCTTGAAAAAGGAACGTTCTCACTTCCTAAAGTGCTCCAGTCAGGCAGTGTTAGTTGGAGTCGGAGGAAACGTGTGCAAAATAGATATCAATACAGATGAAGGTAAAAGTCGAATTATTAAAAGCCTCAGAAACATATTAGCCTGGACATATGAAGAAGGTGATAAACAGAAAGTAGAGCACTAAAGCTTTTGAAGGGCTTATTGCTCGTTTTCTAAATCAGTTTTGCTTTTATATTCTCTTTTGAAATAAGAGAAATTTTGAAAGCTTATATATTTGAAAAATGGGGGTAAACTTATTAATGATTTCGGCTGCACTTGTATAGCCGGAAATTAATTGATTTTTGCGTTAAGCACCAGGCTGGCACACTCATTTTATTAAATCAAGAAGAGAAGATAGGTGTCGCTAAAGAAGAAGAATTTTTACTTAGGAACTGGAGCTATTATGAACTAATAACAAAAATAAAATACAAGGCCGAAAAAGCCGGTATTGAACTTATAACGGATTGATAGTATTTTTGAGGGGGCTTGTACACCCACAAGGTGAGGTTGAAAACTACACTCACTAAATGCGCTTTGCATATACAACGGCGTGGGCTTTCTTATTATAATTTAATAAAAAGACTTCAACCCTCTTTAGTCCATAAGGTTTAGATTGGAAACAAAAGAATTAGAGTTAAAAATTATCTATTCAATTTTTTTCTTAAATTAGACCACATCTATGTTGTGGATTGAACCACCCTACCTCTTCAATTCCATTATTCAATTTATTTTATTAAATAATTAATTTAATGGAAAATTCTACTGAATCTAAATTTCTGGTAATTGACGTCGAAACCGCTAATCCAGATTTTTCTAGTATTTGCCAAATTGGGATAGCCGAATTCAACAACGGCGAATTAATTAATACCTGGGAATCACTAATTAACCCTGAAGACTATTTTGATTCCCATAATATCTCCATACATGGTATAAACCCAAATATGGTTAAGGATGCTCCAACCTTACCTGAAATATCTCACATAATTAAGGGCCTTGTCGAAAATCAAATACTTTTTCACCATATGCCCTTTGATAAAATTGCTTTAAATCGTGCGTTTATAAAATATGAATTAGACTTTCTCGATACTTGTTGGGTCGATTCTGCGAAATTAGTAAGAAGAACTTGGAAGGAATTTTCCTCATCTGGATATGGCCTAAAAAATATATCTAATTACCTGGGAATTAAATTTAACCATCATAATGCCTTAGAAGACTCAATAGCAACAGGAAATGTTATACTAAAGGCTTTAGAGATCAATAATTTTAAAATCGGAGATTGTATTGAGCGACTTAGAAAACCTGTAACTACCTATAAGAATAATTCAGTTTCAATTAAATTAGAGGGAAGTCCTGAGGGACCTTTATCTGGGGAAAATATGGTTTTTACTGGGTCATTGTTTCTAACAAGAGCGGAAGCCGCAAAAATGGCGGCTGAGATGGGATGTAATGTCTCCAATTCAGTAACCAAAAAAACAACAATTTTAATAGTTGGCTCACAAGACAATTTCAAATTAAATGGTTATAAAAAAAGCTCAAAGCACAGGAAAGCCGAAGAACTTCTTTTGAAAGGGGTGGATTTAAAGATAATGTCTGAAGATGACTTTCGTAATTTAATAAATAATTAATCAGATTCGTATCTCTCATTCCAATCTGGCAACTTTTATCATAAACCCCAATGATTCCTAAATTTTTATATAGCCTTTTAATAATCCCACTTCTTTTATTTCAATCAGAATCTCAACATTATAAAGCAAATTCTGATGTCAATTTAAGGAATGGTCCTTCCACTTCATATCAAGTTCTTGATGTTTTAAAAATAGGAGACACAATTGAATTAATTGAAGAATCAAATACCTCATGGGCAAAAATCAAATTTAATGGAAATGAAGGATACTCCTCCTTGAGATTTTTCGAAAAAGTAACTATACCCACAGAGGAAGTGAATAATTCTTCATCCATAGACGCTGTTGATCGTGAAGAGGAAGATTATATTTCTAAATTTTGGATCCAATGGTTAGCGATTGGAGGCCTATTATCCCTCCTGATTTTTTATTTAGGAAAGCGGAAGAGAAATAGGACTGCTGCAGTACTTTTATCCCTGTTCACAGGGTTTATGGGACTACAAAAATTCTACCTCGGTAAATTTTGGCAAGGTTTATTTTGCTTAGTTTTCTTCTGGACTTTAATTCCTTTCCTAATTGGTCTTTATGATATGGCCAAATTATCTTTTATGGATGAGGAAAAATTCCAGCTCATGTACAATAATATTATTTCTGATTTTAGGAAAGAAGGTTTAAAAGAGGAAACAATAAATAAGAAGAGAAATTTTGCATCAGAAAATTTTGAAAACACCTCCATGTCTTCAAATGAGGATATAGGTGCCGAGCCTTCGGCACAAAATAAAAGATCATCTAAAAAGGTTATAAATTCTGACACTAATTACCCATCTTTTAGGTATCCTCCCAACTCCATAAATTCTAATCCTATATATAGTGAAAATGAATCCCAGGAAATTCTAAATAAAGATGATTCCAGCTTTTTTGATGACTCTATTATTGATATTAGCGAGGAAGCAATAGATACCCAAATTCCAGAACAGCAAACTGAAGGGGAAACACCTGCTACTAAAAATAATATAAGTCAAGATTTTAATGATGTTCCATACTGGAGGCAATTTTATGTCTATTCTTATAAGGATATCTTATTGGCTAGCGAGGCACAAAAGAAATACTATAAATATTTTCGAAATAAAATTTTGGAAGGTATTAAAATAGATATTGACGGAAATACCAACTATGCTTTCATTCTATATTTCGATTTACTTCAAGACTATGAGAATCATCGTGATGTTGTTACATTAGAAAAACAGTTCAAGTTGCTAGGCGAATGCTGTTCCAAAACCAGAAGTTATTCTCTTTATTCACTCATTGATGTATTAAAAGAAAGAAATGATGAGTATTCCAAGAAGAAACTTGAAAAGCTTCAAGATCCTTATTCGCGATACGAATTAGGTTTCTCAGACTACGATCCTTATTCTTATAGGCTTGGTAGAAGATATAAAGAAAAGCTTCAGTTAACCGAAAAACAGGAAACCTGGTTAAATAAATTTCATAATCCTTCAAATGTCTTCAATTCAATTGAAGGTTGTTGTATTGCAATTATTCAGCTTTATTTAAAAGTTTTAGGTAATCTGGATGAAAAGTTAAAGATAGAAGGCAGAGACCTAAATACAGAAGTTACAGCTTTGAAAGAGCAAGTAAAGACGCAGTCCTCTCCCTATAAAAATGTTTACGATTTTAACTTTATGGAAGAAAGAGTACAAGAAGAAATCTTCCTTACTTTTTTTAAGAGGACCGAAAATGTAGTTAGGAAAAAATTCCATCACAAAAGAAAAATTTCAGAAGAATTCTCAATTACTGAAAAGAAGCTAAATATTCAATTTGAAGAAAATTTAGGAGAATCCTTTAATCAAATTTTAAATGAAAAAGATAATTCCATAGCAACACCAGATTTACCCACGCAAATTGAATTAAATGAACAAAATGTAAATAGATGGAAGATTGAATTTAAGGAAATATCCTCCTATTTGATTGCAAAAGAGAAAAATAACTTTATCCAAAAAATCGGGGATTTGGAAACTGCAAACCAAAAAAATCCCAACATAGAAAATATATTTTTTGAATCATCTAAGGCAATAGCTAAGTTCGATAGAACCAAAGCATTAGAGTATTATGTAAAATATATAAATTATGACCTTAACTCAGATAAAATTCATAATAAAAAATTAACTAAGACTGTTCAAAAATCCTTATTTCGGAACCAGGAAGAATTGATCAATTTTGAAAAAATAATTCAAAATTTAATTGATAATAGAAACCTGACCAATGCATTAAATGAAATAAAGGATTTTTACAAACCAAAAAGAAGGAGGATTGTTCTCAATCAAAAAGAGATTGAGGATGTCAAAAATAAGCATAATAAAACAGTAAGTATTCTATCTGGTTATTTAGAAGACGAAGAAAAAGAGATTCAAAAAATAAATGATTCTGAAGAAGTTGAATTGTCCTTCACAAAAGTTACTGCTTCACATACATCCCTATTTTTAGAAGACTTAAATCTAAATCCCTTCCACGAAGAGATGTTAACTAGGATAGCGAGTAATTCTTTTTCAATTGAACAAAAAACAGTTGAGGAGATGGCACTTGAGAAAGGACAATTAAAAAATCAGCTTATTGACGATATTAATGAAATATGCTCTGAAATTTTAGAGGGTGAATTTCTTATTGAAGAGGATGAAGATTACTACATAATGGAAGAATCTTTTTATAAAGATTTAATTAAAAAACAATAAATAATGGCAGCAAAAATTCGAGCAAAAGAATCAAAGGCGATAATTAATTCCTTATCAGGTGGTGTCGTACCGAGGATAGGAGTCCAACACATAACCGTCGGCCGAAAATTAGAAATTGAAGCTTTCACCTCTGCATTAGATGATGTTAAAAATGGTCACAGTATGTGTAAGTTTTGGATTGGGGATTTTGGTTCCGGTAAATCTTTTATGTTACATCTTTTAAATACCGTTGCCATTAAACAAAAATTCGTAGTAGCAAATGCTGATTTTACCCCTGACAATAGATTATATTCAAACGATGGTAAAGCCTTAGCCCTATACAGAGCAATAATGGACAACGTTGCTATCCAATCTAAACCAGAAGGTGGTGCTTTATCTACCCTTTTGGATAAATGGATAGAACAGGAAATATCTTCAACTGCTCAAAAAAATGGAGTTTCAATCCTGGAAATTCGTGATGAAAAATATCATCAACATATTGAACAAAGCCTCATGCTAACTGTAAACGAAGTTACTGATACTGGAGGTTTTGATTTCGGAGTGGTAGTTTTGAAATATTATGAAGGTTATATCAAAGATGATGATTATATAAAAAGAAGTGCCTTAAAGTGGCTAAAAGGAGAATACACTACGAAAACCGAAGCTAGAAAAGATTTAGGAGTTCGAGAGATAATCAATGACTTGAATTACTATGATATGTTGAAAAACTTCTGCCGATTGTTTGTAAGTATAGGATATAGTGGTTTTATGATAAATCTTGATGAAGCCATCAACCTATACAAAATATCCACAGCCCCTACACGAGCGAAAAATTATGAAAAAATATTATCAATTTTCAATGATTGTTTTCAGGGTAAGGTTTCCAACTTATTTATCAATTTCGCTGGAACAAAAGAATTTTTAGAAAATGAAAGAAGAGGCTTATTTAGCTATGATGCATTAAAAACAAGGTTGGAAACAAATAAATTTGAAACAAATGAATTCCGTGATTATTCCCAGCCAGTAATTAAACTAAAACCATTAAATCATAGCGAAATATTTGTTCTACTTAAAAATTTAAAAGAGATTTTTGATTCAAATTATGATGTCCAAATCAATATCAATGATGATGATATAAAACTCTATATGGAAGAAGTTTTTAATAAGCCCGGTGCTGATGAATTTCTTACCCCTCGTGAAGTTATAAGAGACTTTTTAAATATTTTAAATATTTTAAGGCAAAATCCTTCAGCTGATAAAAAAGACTTGATATCCCGAATTGAGGTTTCTGATGAGCGTCCGGAAGAGTATATAGATTCAATAGAAGAGTTATAATGGCGTATAAGTTATTGTCAGAACCTATAAGGAAATATATTAGAGCACAGGGATGGGAAGCTCTTAGACCTATTCAGGCAGCAGCAATACAAAAAATTACATCTACTGACCTTAATTATATTTTAGCATCTAAGACAGCCTCAGGAAAAACCGAAGCCGCTTTTCTTCCAATACTTTCTAGCACTAATTTTAATGAGAAGGGAGTTCAGGTATTATATATTTCTCCCCTCATAGCCCTTATTAATGACCAAGTCAATAGAGTTGAAGACTTATGTAAAAACCTAGAAATAAATGTCACCAAATGGCATGGAGAGGCTAACAGGTCTCTAAAGAAAAAATTGATAAAAAATCCTAATGGAATTGTATTAATTACTCCTGAGTCAATTGAGGCAATGTTTGTAAATGCACCGTATAACATCACTAATCTATTCGGCAACTTAAAATTTATAATTATTGATGAAATCCATTCTTTTTTAGGAGTAGACCGTGGCCTCCAACTGATGTCATTACTTTATAGAATTCAAAAAGAAGCCAGTCAAAACATACGTGTTATTGGACTCTCTGCTACGATTGGGGATGATAACTATATCCACGCAAAAAAATTGACGGGTAATGCACCAAATACTAAGGTTTTATTGGACAGGACGAAAAAACCTACTATAGCAAAATTTAAATTCTATGAATCCACTTCAAAAGAGTTACCTCTAGACTTATTGAAGGATCTATACCTGGAAACTAAAGAAAATAAAGCCTTGATCTTTCCAAATAGTCGTGGTAGAACCGAAGAGGTTGCAGTAAAACTGCATAGAATATCAGATAGACTCAATGGACATAAAAACTACTTCTCTCACCATTCTTCAGTCGATAAAGAAATTCGAGAAAGTGTAGAATTTTTTGCTAAGAACAATATAAGAAACAACTTTTGTATTTCTGCGACTTCAACATTGGAATTAGGAATTGATATTGGAACAGTAGAGAAAATAATTCAAATTGACTCTACACATTCTGTAGCATCATTAGTGCAAAGAATTGGTCGGAGTGGCCGTAAAGACGGGCAGAAAAGTATGGTATGCCTATATGCCACTGACAAATGGAGCCTTTTACAATCCCTTGCTTGCTGGAGCTTATACCAAAAGGACTTTTTGGAACCTATCCATACTGCATTAAAGGCTTATGATATTTTATTACACCAATTATTATCTATCGTAAAGCAATATTCAGGAATCGAGATTAAAAATCTGGCCAATCTGCTCTCTACAAATCCAGTTTTTGAAAGTATTTCTACGGATGAAATTGAAAAACTCATTAATTATTCAATTGATGAAGATTATCTTGAGAAGATACGAAGTGAACTTATTTTAGGACTGGCGGGTGAAAAAATTGTCAATTCCCGAGATTTTTACAGTGTTTTTAATACTGAACCAGATTTCAAGGTAATCCATTCAGGAAGAAAAGTTGGACAAATTCCTTTCTCTCCTCAAATCAAGGTCAATGAAAATCTGCTTTTAGCAGCGAAAATCTGGAAAATTAAGGACATTGATTTTAAAGGTGGTATAATAGAAGTTATACCGGCGAAAGATGGCAAAGCGCCATCCTTTTCTGGAGGAGCTGGGGGAATACACCAAGAAGTTAGAAAAGAGATGTTGAAAATATTAAAATCACAAGCCGATTATGAAGAGTTAAATCAAGAATGCATAGATATTTTGAGCGAACTTAGATTTGAATTTAAAAAATTTCTAATTCAAAATTTTGATACGGACCGCCCCCTGATTAAAAAAGAAAACCAATTTGTATTCTATACATTTTCAGGTACCAAAATAAATAGGAGCCTATCTTTCCTTCTGGGAGTTTCAGGGACCGATGTAATATTAAATGATAACAACAGCTCCTTAGAAATACATGCAGACTCCTTTTCCAAAGTCATCTCGGAAATTAAAAAGAATTACAATAATGTAGACTTACATTTAAAGGAAAAGCTTTTGGAAAATGATAATTTATTAGCCTTTTCTAAATGGGGAATTTATTTGCCTTTGGATTACAAGACCGAAATCGTAAAAGAAAGATATTTCGATTTTGAAGGAGCAATTAATTTAATTGAAAATTTAAATATAGTAGAGCATAAACGGGCAACATAATATATTCCTGCTAAGAGTTAGTAGTTTTATAGTTCTAAAATATTCCTAAAGAGCATAATATTGATAGTTTCGATAAGCCATTAATTTTATTTAATTTTTCTGAAAAATTGGTGTCAGGTAAAGGTCAGTGATATATTTCCATACCCGTTCAGCCCATTTCCACGGCATTTCGCAAAAGCTTCATTCCGGGAAAAGCGCTTCTCTACAAAGGTCTTGGACACCATCGAAGAAATTGCGACTTCCATTACGCTAATCCGATGAAAAATCGGATCGCTTCATTCCACTCGAAGTTTTTCGATGAAGTCCGCTTGATTGAGGTCCAGATCATAGTTCTTCCTTCCCAACAAAGTGGTGGTGTTTCCTGAGCTATATTCAACATCATCCTTACGCCCCTCCCCTTTTTAGGATGCAAATAACAACATCCTTTCCTGTACAGCGGCATAAAGCCGATTCGGCTTTGCCTACTCTTTTTATACGCTTTACCAGGCCAGGATGTTGTAATGCAAATGCATCGAAAAAAGGTAATGTGACGGCGCTATAGGAAGTAAATCTATAAGGAAACGGTAGCCTCTGTTCAACACCTGAAAAAGCTTTGATCGAGTCTATGGTTAAAATTCAAAAAAAAGGAAAATGCTCTAGATATAATAAGTAAATCTATTTAAAAATGAATTCAATGAAGGTTAGGTTATCTATTCTAAAACTGGATATGTTTTTTAAAGATAACAGTGGAAATTTTTGAATGGTTTTTAGTCTCCTTATTCAAAAATCTGCGTTTTCAAAATTCTTGATTTGATTCAAATTTTAAATTTTACCTCAAATTAAATCAAAATACACCAAATCAAACGAAAATTTCATTTTCAAAAACACCCCAGAAATAGTATTTTAAAGTACTGATTTTCTGTTTCATACCATTACAGAGATTCTTCGGTTTTGACTTTCGCTAAATAATAAAATGCTTCGAAAAGGAATAGGGTTTTCCTTGATTCCTTTTTTCAAAAAAGCAGTTGGTGCAAACCAACATGTATGAAAAATTTTGTCCCGCCTGCGGGACGAAATCGAATGTCGAGTAGGTAAAGGGGAATTTCACCCCTAAACCTCTCACAGAACCGTACGTGAATCTCTCAATTCATACGGCTCCTCTCAGCCAAGACTTTAAGGTTTAAGCCCTGAATATTGCCAATGTTCAAACAGGTAAGGTTCGAGCCTGCATATTTTCTGTAGATGTCGTAGCGCAAGGACCCACTGCTTTCGCTTAAACCTACGGTACTTATTACGTATCCATTTTGTCAAGCGAATGTGCAATGTTCTAAATAGCTTCTTAAGGCCTCCCAGTCGAAATTTACCGTAGTAGTTTATCCATCCTCTGATTTTAGGCCTCAACAGAGATGCAATTTTGTTCAACGTGAACTGTACCATTTTATGAATGTTCATCCTGAAGAGCTCTTCATTTATCCTGTTGATGCTTTTCTGACTGATGGCAGGGGTGAAACCTAGTTTCATTATGCCCCTTATTTTGACTACTCTGGGTTTAAAGGTGTGGCCCAGAAAATCGAACTTCTGGAACTTGACTTTAAACCTTGGTCTTTTCTTCTGATTTCTGCGACAGTAAACTATTCTTGTCTTCTCCTGATTCACTTCCAGTTTACACTCTTTGAATCGTCTTTCGATTTCTTCAAGAAGTCGATTAGCTTGAGGCAAGTGGTAACAATGAACCACAATGTCATCAGCGTAACGTTCAAACTGGATATCAGGATAACGCTTTTGGATCCACTTGTCGAATACAATATCCATAAAGATATTAGCTAATACAGGACTGATTACTCCGCCCTGTGGTGTGCCTTTACCATTTGGATTATGCAGCGTTCCATCCGATAATTGCACTGGTGCCTCCAGCCACCTTTTCACGTAAAGCAAAATATGCTTCTCCTGTGTATGGTGCTGAACAGCTTTCAGTAGCAGTTCATGATCAATATTGTCATAAAATCCTTTTATGTCCAAATCAATGGCCCAGCTATATCGTAAACAATTTATACGACATTGGCTCAAGGCATCATGTGCAGATTTCCTGGGACGATACCCAAAACTGCTTGGACTAAAGGTGTGATCAACTATTGTGTTTAACTGCGATGCAATTACTTGTTGGGCAACCCGATCAACTACAGTGGGAATACCCAAGGGTCTCATTTTACCTTTCCCTTTTGGGATTAGTACCTGTCGAACAGGTTTAGGGAAGTAACTCCCACTGGCCATCCTGTTCCATAATGGGTACAGATATTTCCGTGGTTGACTACTTACTGTTTCAATGGATAATCCATCTACTCCAGCACTCCCTTTGTTGGCTTTTATTCTCTTAAAAGCTTCATTTACCTGCAACCTGCTAATAGGTTGCGTCTTGTGTTCTTCATTAAAAATCATCCTTAAATTTCTTTAAGTTGTAATACAATAAATGAACATGCTTGAGTGAAGTCCTTTGCTCACAAGATGATTAATCTTGTTCTCTAGAGTATTTTCGCTACTACGACTTCATCCGTCCCAATACCTAACGTCGCTACTTTCTGGTTCTTCCGCTTCGGGATTTTTACCATTTTTGCTTCTCATTTAGATATTGGTTCTCCTGTTCCTTGATAATGCCTGAGTATGATTCTTGCCTCCTATATGCCGGGTGTCGTATGGTCAGTAATCAGGTATCCACCATACTTAATCTCTCGGAGCTGCTCTCTCCTCGATTTTGACACCGTAAAGGTCACTTTCGACACGTCCATAGAGGTTCACTTACGTTCAACTCCCATACTCTCACCAGATCTTGTCGCTCAGTACCTGTTCTCTTAAAACAAGCACCACAAGGCGGTTTGAACAATACGCCTGAACATCTTGTTCGATAGGCCAACATTTTACGAAACGGTACCGTGAGACTTCTAACTTACCATCTGAAAATGGGGTTAGCTCGTTTCTGTTTCTTCATAAAATTCTATCATCATTATCAAAGTTATGTTATCATTTCAATGAACTTTTAGGTTCTATTATACTCCCGTGATAACTCAGGACACACAGCAAGAGGGTAACACGTTGCACGGTGTTATTCGATTTCTTTTTTGGCAAAACCCTGTGTTTATAGGGCTTTCTAAAATTTAAATTTTAAAAAGTATCCACCCGACTGGATATACCCCACTGGAAAGGCTCGTAAAACAAAGGTGGCCATAGCCAGTAAATAGTAAAATAGTATCCATTATGGCGAAATCAAGACTACAATTAAAAGCAAATACGGCAAAGCGGTTCCGGGAGTTTTCTAAGAAAAACAGTAGCAACCAGTCTGAAACTTTAGACCTAGTCCTGGACTTTTTTGAGCAAAATAACCTCTCTCCTTTTGAAACTTTAGTGCCCTCAAAAGTGAGCCTGGAACAACTGATTAAAAAAAGGATCGATGCCGTGATCGCCATCCTTAAAAATATTGAGAAGACCCAGACCAAACCGAGCTTGTTAATGCTGGAGTTACTAATGGAAGGGCGATCGGTTCCAAAACTTCAAGTGGCCAAAAAAGAAAACATTGTTGCTACTGATAAAAAAAGCCTGGCACAATTGGAATTGGAAATTTCCAGGCTTGAGGAGTTATTAAAAACTACCAAAAGAGATCTGGAGTACCTCATTCAAAATGTAGAAATAAAGAGTAATGCTTTTGGATCAGATTATCTAAAACTCAATATCCCTCGGTCAGAATTTGAACATTATAAAATAGCCATCAAACAAAAAATCTAATGTATATCAGCATCTCTCCTCAGAAAACCGGTGCCGCTTTTTCCAAAAGTGCAGGGGATTTTGTGAACTATCTGGAAAAAGAAAACGAAGGAAAAAGCCCGATGGAAAAGGAATATTTCTTTAATCAGTATGATGATAATATAAAACCCTACGAAGTGATTAAAGGAATTGATGGGAATACTGCGAAATTAAAAACCAAAGAGCCCAAATATTACTCGATTACTATGAGTCCCAGCCAGTACGAATTAAAACACATTCGTAACAATCCTGAAAAGCTAAAGGCCTTTGTCCGTGACGCGATGAAGGAGTATGCCGCGTCTTTCAATCGGGAAATAGGTGGCAGGCCTGTGGGTGTTGATGACCTGAAATATTACGCTAAAATTGAATACGAGCGAACTTATAAAAGTAACGATATAGCAGTAAAAGAAAATAAACCCTATAGCAAGCAAATAGCGCACCTTAAAAATGAACTTCGGAAGGTAGAACGTGGGGAGATTTCAGGGCGCACCAGGAAACTTGAAAATAAAATTCAAAAGCTAGTCCGGGATGCGCCTTATAAAATCCAAGGCAAGGTGATAGAACCGGGAATGAAAAAGGAAGGACTGCAAAGTCATGTCCATATTATCGTAAGCCGAAAAGATGCCTCAAACAAATACAGTCTTTCTCCCGGTAGTAAATACAAAGCTTCTGAAGTGGAGATGCATGGTAAAATGGTCAAGCGGGGTTTTGAGCGGGATCGCTTTTTTCAGAATTCTGAAAAAGCTTTTGACAAGATGTTCCAGTACAACCGGAATTATGTGGAAAGTTATGCTGCTAAAAAGATGCTGAGTAAAGATCTAAAACAATATTTTTTAGGCTTAAAAAACCTGGGGATCAATGAGAAAAAGATCGCTTTTAAAATGATCCGACAAGCGGGCTTGCAGTTGCCCGTATTAAACCTGCCGACTAATAAAGTTGGTTTCATCTATAAACAATTAAAAAAAGTCATCGAAACCGGTATTAAATCAAGTTCTATCGGTTATTAAAATTAACTGTTATGCTGTCAATTATTCTTTTTTTTAATGCAACACCTGGAATTGAATTTTCCCAAAGATATGAAGAAGCAAAAGCGATATACAAAACTGAAAACTTACGGACATGAGCCAAGTCAATTACATTAGCCACTTAAATGGGGTATTGCGTAAATTCGCTGATGATGACAATATCTCGTCTTCTCACCGCAGTTTATACCTAGCATTTTTTGAATTGTGGAACCAAAAACGTTTTCCAAAGACGATTATGCTTAACAGTAAACAGGTGATGGCACTGGCCAAAATACGTTCCAGAACGACCTACCACAAATTACTTCGGGACCTAACAAACTGGGGATATCTTAAATACCATCCCTCCACTAGTCCACATATGGGATCGCTCGTGGAGATGTCCAGATTTGATACACAACCTGATCAAAAAATGGACAGGACTTATCCAGTTTCTGAACAGGTACCTGTCCAAAAATTGGTATCTTTTAATAAACATAAGAGTAAACATATAATAAACTCTTTTATAAATACTTGTCCAAAAAATGAACAAGAGGTTATTGAGTTTTTCAGAGAAGAAAAAAGAAGCGTCCTGGAGGCTAAAAATTTCTATAATTTTTATGAATCCATAGGCTGGAAATTAAATGGTAAAAATCCGATCACAAACTGGCAGGCCTGTGCCCGAAATTGGATGCTAAAGGCTAATGAGATAAAAAAAGAGCTAAAGTCTAATTCACTGTCCCGATGGAGGGACAACTTGCATACTAGTAAGGATAAAAATTATGGAGAGCCGTTATAGGGAGATAGGCTAATTACTGCTTTATGTATAATAAATTCAAACCAATTATGAATTTTTCAATAATAATAGTAATATCCTTCAATATCAAAATACTGAAGGATATTATTTCTAAGGTACGCTCATTATTTAAGATTACAGATAAATACCCGAATTTTAATAAAGTGTATAATTGAGATGAATCCCTAATCGTTGAATGGCTTCCACATTCCCCGAATTCAAATTTTGGACAATGGGCAGCATAAGGTTTACGCCCATAGAAAACCTATTATAACTCGTTTCCAGGCCTAACCTCCCAAAAACAATATCACCTTTAGTATCTCTTACCCCTTGCCCGTAATTTTTGTTTTCCCCAAAAACTTCCCCAGAAATTCCAACAGCAGGGGTTAACCCCCAAATCGAATTTGTGGTAATATTTTTGTAAATATTAATCCCGTAATTTAACTGATTTCCAAATTCATAAGCATCAGCATTTTCGGTTTTAATGGTATAATTAAGCAGCGCCCCGGCACCCCAGGTTTTATAAGTTACCAAATAATCTGTAGCAAAAATATAATCCCAGCTACCGGTACCTACCTGGAAACCGGGATTTACACTGCCTTCGTTATTAGCCCTGTTGTATTCCCCTGTAGGAGCCTTTAAACCACCTCCAAGTGACAAACTATGTTTGAACAAAACTTCCTGCTCGGGCAACCATCCATCCATCTTTGGGCTAATAAGTTTATAAAAAGCCAGGATATTGATATCGCCCAGCCCTGAAATATTTTGGGTTTCCCCATCTTCAAATTGCCTATTATGAAAATGGTAGGGAAGGATGGCATTTAGCGTTATTTTTTCTGAAACCTTTATTTGGGACCAAGCTTGCAGGGTATTAAAATGTTCATCGATCCAGGGGGAATTGTTATAAATCCCATCTAAGGACCGGTAATGTTGATTGATGTAGCGCAGTCCCACAAAATTATTGTTCAACAGGGTACCATACCCCATACTCCCGCCATTCCCACTACAGCCGCAAATATCACATTCTTCCCAATAGTTCAAAGTTTCAAAAACAGAAAGACTGTCTTTTACTTTAGCACTGCCCTTTAGCGGAAATATCCACAAAAGACTTATTATAAATACGGTTTTAATATTCAGCAAATCGTTCATCATTTAAATAAGTTTCATCGGTAAGGGTGTTCATAAAAGCCAGCAAAGCTTCTTTTTCTTCTTCGCTGAGATTAATCCCCAACCTGTTATTTTGTTTTAAAATTGGATCCAGGGTTTCTGAATCATGCACGCCACTGTCATAAAAATCAAGTACCGATTCCAGGCTTCCAAAGCGGCCATCGTGCATATAAGGAGCGGTAACCGCAACATTCCTAAGGCTTGGCACTTTAAATTTATAGCGGTCGCTTTTACTGCCACTTACTTCTTCCCTCCCCACATCATTAATCCCTGGGTAAGGCGGCAATCCGTTATTCCTAAAGGCATCATCGGTAAATAAATCAGAAGTATGGCAACTGGCGCATTTTTGCTGAAAAACTTCTAATCCATACTTTTCCTTATCGGTAAAATCACCACCGTTTTCGCCACGCACATGCTTATCGTATTTGCTATCGGCTGAAATCATCATCACCATAAATTGAGATAAGGCTTTAAGCATATTTTCATTATTTACCGCTTCATTCGTAAAAGCCGCGGCAAACAGCTGCCGGTACTCCGAATCGTTTCTAAGTTTAGCAATTACATTTGTCATCGTTTCCCCCATTTCCACTTCATTAGTTATGGGAATAATGGGAAATAAATCTAAATGCGAAGTAGCGCCGTCCCATGCAAATTCCTTCTGAAAAGCCATATTTTGGATGGCCGGTGCATTTCTTATTCCTTCCAGATCGTCTATACCGTGGCTAAACTGATGCCCGTGATGGGTAAAGGCAAAACGTTGCTCGTGGCAAAAGCCACAGGAAATAAATCCATTTCCAGATAAACCCCCTTCATAGAATAGTTTCTTCCCCAACTGAAACCCGTTTTTTGTAGGCGGATTGGCTTCCAAATCGTAGGTCATAGCCGGAAAATTAGAAGGAATATTCACTTCTAAATTTTCATCTATCGGGATATATTCCGCCTCTTCTTTTGAGCAGCTGAACAGCAATAGGCCACAAATTACCGGTAATAAGCGCTTTTTTAGAAAGTAAAATTTCCCCGAAGATGAGTTCGGGGAAATTCTTGGCTTAATGGTGACCACCTTCTCCATTGTGGATATGGTGAACGCTAAACATTTCCAGCGCATTTTCTGCTATTTGTGGAGATTTTACCTCATCGATCATCACTACCGGGGCCTCAGATAAATGGATTTTATGGCTACCGTCCAGTATGGTACCGGCATCCACTTCAAAATGAACCAGCGGACTTAAAGTGGCGCTAACCACCGCATCTGATGGGAAATTCACCTCAACTTCCTTATAATTATCCAGGCTGCTCCCGTGGCTGCCCATATGGATTTTAAATTCGGTTGCTTCGGTATGGCTTTCTGATGTAAAAGTTCCTTCGAAATTCAGGAATTTATAACCGGCCTGCCAGGACCACATCATTTCGTTTTGCTCGGCTATTTCCAGGAAATCACCCTGGCCTTCGGCTCCTTGTTGGTATTTTTCCTGGTCAACCCCTACCCCAAAGCGTATGGCTGTATAATTTCCTGCCGGAATATTTTCCAGGACCACTTCAGTTAGGTTATTTTCTTCACTTATCACAAAATAACTTTCGTCTTTGGGATAGGTAAATTCTTCCCCATTTTCATCGATAAGTACAAAATTGCTCACAATGTAGTTGAAACGGTATATGCTCAAGGTTTCATTATTCCCGTTCGAATAAGTTGTGCTGCCGAGCAAAAGATCATCCCCCGAAATGCTATTATCAAATTCCAGGGTAATATTGTTTTCCCCGGAAAGCGTTACTTCCTCATCATCGCTTTCACAAGAGGAAACTATAAAAAGGCTTAAAAGAAACAGTAATCTAAAATTATTTTTCATCGTTAATTTATTTAAATATATTCATAGTGCATCCTATACTGTGGCATTTTCCACAGCATTACGGATTTAAAAACCAATCATTTTTAGCTTAGCAAATGGGCGGTCTTAGCAACTGAATTTTAAATAAATAAGAATAGGTATTTGGTAACTCTCGAATTTCCTGCTTTCTCGAAGCGATTATGGACTGACCTATTTGATAGGTTCCCGGATCGCTAAAAAATACCAGTTGTATTTCGAAACCGGGTTTGGCCCTCTGTTCGCCGGGAAGTTGTTTTTCGGCCTCATCGGCAAGACTTTTCATTAGGTAGCACTGCCCGTTACAATTAAGTTCAGGCTTGTTTTTGTTTTCGCAAAGTACCCGGGCGATATAATCATAATTCACCATGTACTCCAAAACCGGAAAGACCGGTTTAAAGCACATAATAAACATAATTATATAAAGGGCGGGCGTTTTCAGGCTAAGTGTATTATTCGCTAAGCAAATCGCGGGCATGCTCCATACTCGAATTTACCGCATTCTTCATTTTTCTTACTTCTTCTAACTCTTTTTCTAGCCCCTGGTTTTTGGTAAGAATTTCTTCTTCAGAAAGCTCTTCCAATGCGGGCTGGTTTCTAACGTATTCATCGGTAAAACCGTGCATCCATTCCATCATAAAATCGTACGCATTTTCAAGGTCTTGATTCGCTTTAGCATACTTTTTAGTACTGGTAGAATCAGCATCAATTTTCTTTTTCAAATCCATAGAAAGGGCATTCAGTTCGCCCATTTTTGGCATCACCTCATCGTGAACTCGAAGTACCTCGTTAAAGTTTTGTTCATACGCTTTCTGGGCATCAGAAGTATTGTCACACGACCATAAAACTGCACCAAAAAATAGCAGTATGAACCAGTGTTTTTTCACCAGTTTCATAATTATCCTTTAATGTTTATAATAAAATAGGTAATCCGCCATTACCCAAGCGGATTAAAGTAAAATGTAAGATGCACTAGCTAATGGGTGGACGGAAGACTTGTCCTGCAATCAGGAATTTGTAGGATTCAATAGAATTAGTATTGATATGAAGTCGACTTTTGAACTCAAAGTCGAGTACCTTTGATGAAGCACGATTTTCAGTAAAATATAATAGTTGAAAATCTAATTTTTTAGAAGGGATTTCGGTAGGATCACCGGTTTCATCGGAAGCTTCTGCCAGAGATTGCATCAAGTAGCATTTACCGTTACACTCCAACTTTGGCTTATCTTTATTGATACACAACACTTCTGAAATATACTCATAGTTTAAAACATACTCCGCATAAGGCGAAAAAGGCCGAAGCACTATAAAAAGGGCGAGTATGGGAAACAGGTATTTCACTTTGCAAAGGTAATTTATAAATAATTTATGGTGAAATTTTATTTTTTTATTATAAAAAAATTTAAATAGGATGCTAGGATTTATTTGAGCATTTCAATTCCAGAAACGAATTATGGTTATATCAGAACCTTGTGCCATTCGTTGAAAATTACCTGAAAGCTTCTCAAGAATTTCCAAACGCTGATATTTATGTTTGTAGGTAATCTTGCTTCAATTAGAAGGTAAAAAACAACAAGTTTCTTTCTTAAAAACTTCAATTTCATATCTTAAATGTTATAGTACTATATTAATCAATAATGCAATAGGGCTTCATTAATTGAACCCCCATCTAGCTTATAGTAATACCAGAAATTATTTTGGTTCCAATACTTTAGTAATTCCATAGCATTATTGCAAACCACCCTTGAAAAGTACAATAAGCAATAATTATGGCAGATCCCATTATATACCATCCATTTAAAAATTTTCCTGTCGTGCTAAAGCTATTCCATTGCTTTTGTACAAAATATACTGCTGCAAAAAACAAAAAGGGCGCCAGTAAGGAAGTGATAAAAATAAATATTGAAAGGAAGCTTATACTGCCCAGCTTCTTCAGGCTGTCGAGCGAAGAATTCAGTAGGAAAATAATCAAAGAAGAAAAGATCAACCAATATGGCAATGCCAGGATAATTGATCTGTAAAGCCTGTCCTTCCGATTTCTCGTAAATGCAAAGCTAATCAGTCGAATTAGAAATAATATAGTTATCGTTAAACCTGCAAGTAAACCTAAAATCAATAAAGTCCTCAAAGTTAAAATCCATGTACTACTGACTGGAACCAGCACATCCTCATAGTAATAAAGAGACTTTTCGCCATCATTATCAGTAAGAAAAAGGGACGGCACAACTTCTCCATTCTCAATAAAAGCATTTCCGGAACACCAGGAATAACTTTCTTCACTTCCCAATCTTTCAATAGCAATTGAATCTCCTTCTTTTTTTAGTTTTAAAATATGAAAAGGATAATTGAACAAGCTAAAAATTTCATTCCGGGAATTTAAGATGCGGTACTCCCCTTCCCAAGCTTCAAATTTACTAGGAATCTCCTGTGCATTAGAGGTGCACACATTTCCAAGGGAATCTTTCCCGGCGAAATGATCCACTAAAATATCCAAAAGTGGACCGTTTCCAGCACCCCTGTTATTACTAATTGCTATCCCCAGGTTCAAATCCCTGCTATAGATAAAATCGGTTGCAAAACCATTTATGAAGCCATTATGTCCCAGGAATTTAAGTTCGTTTTCCCCAAAATTTCGTGTATACAGCCCCAAGCTATACCCTTTTTCAATATTATTGGCGTTTTCAAACCAGCCGTGGAGTTCTTCCATTTCTTCCACTCCCCTTTTTCCAATCAGCGGAATACTATTTTGCAATTCTTCGTTCAACAGGTACTGTAAAAACCGGGACATATCTTCTGCATTACTCAACAATCCTCCAACAGCTTCGCCGGTTAAATTATTACTTTTTGCTAATTTTTGCTTCCCTTCGTATCCCTTTGAAAATTGTGAGGATGGAAGATTCCTCATATTTTCACTAATAAATTGAGTCCAGGTCATATTCAAAGGAAACAGCACATGATTCCGAATATATTTTTGATACGGCTGACCTGTGATTTTTTCAATAAGATACCCCAGAATAATATATCCCGGGTTAGAATAGGAATGGACAAGGCCCGGCTTCCACCTACTTTTTAATGATTTTTCGTAAACACTTACTTCCTCTCTTGCGGTCATTCCGGGTGTAAGTCCTGTTGCAAAAGTAGAAAAATGCATATCGTCAAATCCTGCTTTGTGCTCCAGCAGATGTTTTACTTTAACGGGGTAATCTTCCTCCCATTTATTCTCAAAAGGAATTTCAGGCGCAATTTCTTTTAGTTCGCTATCTAAGTGTAATTTCCCCTCCCTTACTAATTTCATGATGGCAATTGCAGTAAAGGTTTTTGAAACCGAACCAATCCTGAACAAGGTTTCAGGATCGACAGGAACTTCGTGCAAAAGGTCTGAATGCCCCATTCCTTTTTGCCAAAGAATAGAATCTGCAGAAACCACAGTTATAAACAAACCAGGAATATTTTTCTTCTCCATAAATTCCTGAATGAAATCTTGAAAGGCTTCAGGAGGAACTGATTGTGCGTTTAGAGGTTTGGATAAAGCAAGTAGACATGCAAGGGTAAAAAATAGTACTCTTTTCATCGTATTGATCTAATTGATTTTTGTTGCTACAAGTTCCTGACCGGCTTGTTTGAAAATTAATTGGCCCTCATTAGCAGCATCTTTAGTGAATTCTATGCCTGAAGTACCATCAAAAAGGATCCCGGTGGTATAACTCACCAGGGGAGCTTTAAAACCTTCGGCAGTTAGGTAAAGAATATCATTCTCTCGCTTAATCGAAAATTTCAGGTTTGGACCTTCTAAATTATATTCCCCTACAAAACCAGAAAACTCTTTTGCTATATCCTTTCTGAAATCTGTAATTGCCCTGCCATTTAGCAAGTCCATTAAATCTGCCAACAATACATTTTTTAGTATCGTCCTGAACCTATTGTTATAGTAAAGCACCATATCGCCATTTTCAGGATTGTAATAGTTCCTATAGGCATACCCCTGATTGTTGCCCCCGTGACCTATAAATGTTTTTCCATTCACTACCAATTTCTCTATTCCAAGACCGTAACTACCATTTTTGAAATCGATCATCAAAGCAAAGTTCTCCTTTGAGAGAAGCGTTTCTTTCTCATACAGATGCTCATAAAACCTGACCATATCTTCTAAACTGGAAGCAATTGAACCTGCAGCGAAAGCGTAGTTTGCAAAAAACTTATAATTGATCCCACTGTAGACGTCTTTATACTCTTTTTCATTGGTAGGATGCACCAAATTCGGGATAGTTCTGGAAACGTAAGGATAGCTGTTGTACATTGAACAAGGTTCAAATATTCGCTTTTTCAGAAATTCGAAGTAGCTCTCATCATTGACTTTTTCCAATATTTCTCCCAGCAAAATGAAGTTAGTATTGGTATATTGGAATTTGTCAATTTTAGAGGTATCCCTTTCTGGAACATTTCGAAAAAGGTCCTGCCTAAACAATTGATCATCGGGATCATCGTATGCATCCCACTCTTGATCGCCCACAATTTCACCAAACCCTGTTTGGTGCCGCAGCAATTGTTTGATCGTTACGGTACCATCAATATTGGGAATAGAGGACAAAAAACTCCCAATGGAATCTGATAATTTCAGGTTTCCTTTCTCCATCTCTTAAAGGATCAGAACAGCTGTAAAGGTTTTGGTGGCACTACCAATATTGAAAACCTTGTTTTGGTTTCCTTGTAAAAAGTTGATACGTTCTTCTGTATAAACAACATCCTTTTTCAATAAGATGCCCATGCGTAGGTTCATTTCTTCATAATAATGTTCATATTTATCCTTAACCTGCTCTAATTTTTCTTCTTGGGCAAAAGTGGTTTGGAAGATTATATAAGCTATAACAAACCATAAGTACTTCATTGTTCTCATAACTATTATTCTAATTAGGTTATATATATTACATAGCTATACTATGTTTATAGGTAAAAAAAATTATTTTGAAACTTTTCTTTTTAGCCTCAGCAATAGGGTGATTATAGTATACAACGCAACAATAACAATCATCATCGCGGGGACAAACCAGTTCCCAAGCACTTCCCTAACCCCGGCTCGTTCCCGGCTTTCAGCATCCATCATTCCCAACAATTGAAAAGAGCCTTCTTTAAAAAACAATCCGACTTCATTTGGATTGATGACTTTTGCAATTATAACAAACACAAAACCGAAAAGGATGAGATACAGGAATGCAAAGAATATATACACAAATCCGTTCGAGATATTTAAGGCTAATGCTTTAACTATATGTACGGGATTAAAAGTTTTGGTGGCCTGCTGAAGTTTTTTTTCAGCAATTAGCGGTTTTAAAACTTCCTCTGGAGAACCCAGATTTTCGGTTAATTTCAATAACCTATCCACTTCACTACCATCAGATTCCCTTTTCATACCCTCATATATATGGCTATTGAATTCCAAGAGCACATCATGCCGATCCTCTTTAGTTAAAGTAGCTGTCGTTCGCTTTATCCTATTAATGTAGTCGTTGTAAATCTTTTGCGATGCAGATTGTTCAAAATTCAATGCTTTCATTTTGATATCTTTTTAATGGATACTTCGAGTGCGTCCCAAAATATCTTCATCTGTTTCAATGTTTCTTCCCCTGTCGGGGTAAGGGTATAGTACTTTCTAGGGATGCCCGATTCCTGCTCTACCCATTTGGAGGTTACAAGGTTTTCTTTCTTGAGCCTATTCAACAAGGGATAAAGAGTACCTTCTGCAATTTCAATAGTAGTATTTTTCCTCACCTGTTCAATGAGTTCATAGCCATAAAATTCATTGCTCCGAAGAACATTTAAAACAATAAATGCCAAGGTCCCCTTTTTGACTTGTGATTTCCATTTATGTACAAACTCTTCGTTCATTTCACAAACATAAAACAAAATACATTGTTAAACAATGTATTCGCCTTATAGAACTTCTATTTTCTAGGAATCATTGGTCAACCTAAAAAATACAAAAATCATAACGTTAAATACTATTTACTTTTTTACCTATATTTGTAAAATATATTTAATGTTATGTCTAGAAACAGTATTATTTTACTACCTAAAAATAAGAAGCTTTTACAAGCAGTAGGAGAAAATATTAAGTTAGCCCGCTTACGGAGGAAACTGACGATGGATCAGGTTTCAGAACGAGCAGGGATTTCCCGTCCAACACTTTCTTCTCTAGAAAAAGGAAGTCCTTCAATTTCTTTAGGTATTATTCTCCAAGTTTTATTAGTATTAGGATTGGAGAAGGATATATTGTTTTTGGCCGGAGATGATGTATTGGGTAGAAAAATACAGGATGCCAATCTAACTGTAAAGGAACGTGGCCCAAAAAACACCAAGAAATAATGGCACTGGAACGAAAAGAAATAATGGTATACGCGCATTGGGATGGAATTGAAGCTCCATTCTTAATGGGAAGTTTATATGCAACGCCATCCAGAGGCAAAGAAATATTTTCCTTTGAATATGATAAAGGATGGTTACAATCTAATTATGCCCAGATCATAGATCCAGACTTGCAATTGTTCGAAGGCGCTCAGTACCTGAATGATGAAAAATCCAATTTCGGAATTTTTTTAGATTCTTCACCTGATCGTTGGGGACGGGTACTGATGATGCGTAAAGAGGCTGCTAAAGCCAGGAAAGAAGAACGCCGACCTAAAACTTTAATGGAATCTGATTATCTTCTCGGAGTTTACGACAATAACCGAATGGGAGGACTTCGTTTTAAAATAGCACAGGCTGGTGCCTTTTTAGATGATGATGAAGCTATGGCCGCCCCACCTTTTGCTGTACTTCGAGATCTTGAATTTGCCAGCTTACAACTAGAGAAAGAAGATGCTCCAGATAACCCAGAATATCTAAAATGGCTCAATATGCTAATGGCTCCGGGGTCTTCCTTAGGAGGTGCAAGACCAAAGGCCAATATTAAAGATATTGATGGCGGTTTATGGATTGCTAAATTTCCAAGTCAAAATGATCGCCAGGATATGGGCGCCTGGGAAATGCTAGCGTATCGACTTGCCATTCAATCCGATATTGAAATGGCACCGTCAAGAGTACAAAAATTTTCACACCACCAACATACATTTCTAACACAACGATTTGATCGTAAAAATGACGGTAACCGCATTCACTTTGCTTCTGCAATGACTTTATTAGGATATACTGATGGAACGGATTATCAAGATGGGGTTAGTTATTTAGAGCTGCTGGAATTTTTAATGCAGAATGGGGCTGATGTTGATAATGACCTCCGGAGGTTATGGAGACGTATTGCGTTTAATGTTTGTATTTCGAATACGGATGATCACCTTCGCAATCACGGATTCCTATTAACGGATTCCGGTTGGATACTTTCGCCGGCTTATGATATCAATCCAACTCTGAACGGCACCGGTTTAAAACTTAATATTTCAGAAAATGACAATGCTTTGGATTTAGACTTGGTAAGGGAAGTCGCTCCTTATTTCCGGTTAAAAGAAAAAGAAGCCAATGCTATTATCAATAAAATTCAGCAGAATGTAGGTCAGTGGCACCAAATAGCAGCGGATCTGGGTATTCCAAGAAATGAAATGGAATTAATGAAACATGCGTTTAAACATTAAAATAGTTCATCAATACAATTTCTTATTTTAAAATGATATTCTTTGAAATCCAGAGAAATGTCAAATTGAAAATGCTGGAAGGCGAATTACCCTATCTGTTTACAAAATCGGAAGCCGAAATTTGTTTTTTAAAATTAGAAGTGTAGTTTAGGAGGTAAACAATATTTCAAAATCATGACTCATTCGAGGATCATTTCCTCCCCGACCTTCAAAAGCTGCAAACTTAGTTACTAAAAAATAAGGAAAGGTAAGAATCCTGATTGGCACCTTTTCGACTTCTATGGTTATTGAGTTTTCAAATCCCGGTTCAAACCAGGGATTTGCCGGAGCCGACCCCACCTCGGTAGTAGACATTACGTCCACTTTAATTTCTTTTAACCTGAATCTACAAATAACGTCGTCTCTGCAGATTGTACAAAACCTTTATTTTCAAGTGCCACACGTAGTTTTTCGAGCTCTCCAACATTTGCAATCTCCAAAGTAATATCAATATCTTTTGTTGGCCTTACATCCTCGGCTGCCGGATCATCGATATAAAGACTTACCATGGCACCACCGACATAAACTACATTTTTATTCAGTTCTCCTAACGCGACCGCAACCTTACTGGTGGCTTTGCGATTTATTATAGTATTTTTTAGCATAGACGATTTTTCAATTCTACAATAGCGAGGTTTTTTTCACGAGCTCTTCCGACTCTTAGTACATCGCAAAGAGACATTAGCTCATAAAACTTCTTATCCTTTAAACAAGCTTCGGGAACGTTAGGATGTAATGGCTCAATTGATTGCCCTCTTAAGTCACCTTTACCATATGGCCATACATAAGCCTCCTGACTTTCAATAACTTCATTTAATGGTGGTGCCGAATGTGCCGTTGCTACTCCTCGTACCAATGCCCCAGGTTTTTGAGGATAAACATATGATAATCCATATTGAAGAAAATCCAGAATAGCTGTTTTCATTAATCGTTTTTTGTCCGGAAAAATTAAGCCCGCAATTACCGATCTATTAATACTTTCACTAATCTCACTTCCACTTATACCAAGCTCATATGAGAGATCTTTCATATACCAGCTCCTATCCTGCTTTGCTGCAATTTTAAGAAGTATCACTATGTCGTGCGGTCTCATTCCGCTATGTTTCTTCATGGTGTTGCTATTTAAGTATTACCAAAAATAGAATATTTCTCAATTCGCGATTCGCGAATCGCGAATTACGATATGTTAATCATTTAATCCACAGTAAGAGTGATTCCATTTACCATTCCCAATGTACGGATATCATCGAGAAATAGTTTTTTCATATATTCTGATTTATAGCATTTTAAGGGATTTAAAAAAACGGAGAACAAAAAACTACCAAAAACAAAAAAAGCCTTGAAAATAAAAAATTTAATAAACCAATTAATAAGGCTTTAAGCTTTTGACCTTGAACTAGTCATTTAATATTATATCTATTCTGAGGGTTTTAAGAACACCACCACTTTCATTATCCCAATTTTCGATGTATAAAAAGCCTTGAGAACAAAATTGGTCAAATGCCTACTATCAGATTTTATTTAATCTCTAATTAAATATTAGGCTTCCAATTTCTAAGCTTCCGACTAAGTTCAGACATATCCTGACTTAATTTATCTTCAAGGACTCGCGCATATATTTGGGTTGTTGCTATTTTCGTATGTCCCAAAAGCTTAGAGACAGTTTCTATGGGAACCCCATTGGAAAGCGTAACGGTAGTAGCAAAAGTATGCCTGGCCATATGGAAGGTTAAATTCTTCTTGATATCACAAAGATCCGCAACTTCCTTTAAATAAAGATTAACCTTAACATTGGTTATAACCGGCAAAAGACTTTGGCTTATTTCTGTCATTGGATGATCCTCATACTTTTCGAGTATCTCTAAAGCTTTATCCAGTAAAGGTATCTTAACTTTGGCTTTAGTCTTATTTCTTGAAGTGAAAAGCCATTTATGGCCGTCCAGACCATTCCTGACATTATCCTTAGTTAGATCATTCATATCTGTAAAACTGATCCCAGTATAACAGCTGAAAACAAATAAATCCCTCACCCTATCCAAACGGTCATTATAAAAATTAAAATCCTCGATTTGTTTTAACTCACTAAGATTTAGAAAGTCTCGTTCCTTTTTTTGAAAAGTAGGTTTCCATCGTATAAACGGGTCCTTTTCAACCCATTCCAAATGAAAAGCAAGAGTTACTATTTTACGAAGTCTCTGTAAATGCTTCATTACCGTGTTATGACTCATGGCATTCACATGGCCTTTTGGCCAGTAGTTAAAAAGGAAATTCGCAAAGTCATTGATAAACTTATAATTAAGTTCGTTCAGATAAATAGTGGTCGTCTTAAGTTCTTCGTTTAAGAATTTAAGAACATATTTCTCTGTAACACCGAAATTACGGATGGTTCCTCTGGTAAGCGTTTTCTCAATCTTTTGCTTGTGATACTCTAAAATATCTAACAAGGTTTTATCTCTAGGCCCTTCGCCTAAAAAATTTGATTTAAGAAGGTCTGCGGTTACTTTTTTATTCTGGAACCTTAAGTCTTGGTAATTCTGAAAAATCTTAGTTCTGGTCTCCGAAATGAGATTATTAG
Source organism: Salegentibacter sp. Hel_I_6 (assembly GCF_000745315.1). Classification (NCBI taxonomy): domain Bacteria; kingdom Pseudomonadati; phylum Bacteroidota; class Flavobacteriia; order Flavobacteriales; family Flavobacteriaceae; genus Salegentibacter; species Salegentibacter sp. Hel_I_6. Next base: position 838,931 of record NZ_JQNQ01000001.1, read on the forward strand.
CTTCCCTAGCTTGTTTAGAATTACCATCGACACGTTGTGTTGAAGGATCCCAAAGATCGAATGGAACTTTAGATTTTAAACTAATGTTTACTCTACGGCTATCTAGAGAAATTCGAACATAGAGATTTGTTTGATTGTTTTTCACTCTGGAAGCATACACCCAGAATAAGATAGAAAATGTTTTAGAAGTACGCATAGGTATCGTCTTTAAATTAATATTCAGTTAAGACGAAAGTCAAACCCACAAAAAAATTTAAGCTACTGGTAATCAAACTGTCAACATGTTGACAGGATAAATTTTATGTTGACGATTTGTTAGATATTAAATATAATAAAAGTCTCTCTAACAAAAGCTCTAAAAAACATAAAACCCTGTAAATCATAGCATTTACAGGGTTTTGATATCATTTGAATTCTCTAAAAGTGACCTTGCCAGGATTCAAACCTGGAACCTCCTGAGCCGTAATCAGGTGCGCTATTCAGTTGCGCCACAAGGCCATTAATTATTGCTTTCCCTAAGTGGTTAAGCGGCTGCAAATATATTATTATTTTTAAAAACTGAAAACTAAATCCTATATTTTTTGAATAAAAAAGGACCTCTTAATAGAGGTCCCGTGTTCAGTTCAGTTTATTAGTGTTTAGTATAAATATTCTAAGGCTACAACATCATTAGGACCGAAATTACCATCTTCGTTCGCACTGAAACAAGAAAGCATTATGGATTCCGGATCTAACCTAAATGGTGTACCGGGAATATGTACAGCACCGCTTGGGTTTGCCAACTCTCCGAAACTTGGTCTTCCACAACTTTGTCTGGTAAACCAGTCGGTATGGCGCAGACCTAAAGTATGGCCAATCTCATGAGCCATAACGTGGGTGTTGGTTCCAAGGCTAAATTGTTCCATTCCTGAAAAGATCTGAACCTGTCCAAAAGGATTACCTGCACTTGGGAAACCTGCTACACCACCAGCAGCACCGTTAGGATTCTGAAAAACCAAGATATCTGCAGCTTGTTGATTAGTGCTAAATTCCAAGGTGAAATCAAGCCCTATATTTAAATCGTTGTAATTATCAACTGCAGCTTGTAAGGCATCGCGTTGTTTTTGAGTAAGATTTTGGTTAGCACCGGTACCAGTCCAACCCACAATATTGATAGTTCTAGGAGCGCTTACCAGATTATAGGTTCTATACTGCTTACTTGTAATATTACCAGGTTGCATCGCTTCAAGTTGCTCTGCGTCAATGGCGATATCGCCTTCAACTATAAAAGTTTGTTTTTTCGTACCGTCAGGTAATAAAAATTCTGAAATCTCTACATTTTCAGTATTGAAGTTAAGAGCTTCCAGTTTGGAAAGAACTGCTTTTGAAATTTTGTCCTGAGAAATGGCTTCTGCCTCAGCTTCAGGTGTGGTATTTTCTATATCTTCCTGTTGGCAGGAAATGCTAACAAGACTTACAGTAAAAACAGCTAATAATAAGTTTTTTAATTTCATAATTTTTAGTTTAAGTTTGATCTGAACTGATTTATTACTTAAACTTAACTATAATACCATTAGCACTAACAATGTCTTAATAAAAAATTTAAATATTTAATATTATTGTAAGTTTTTTCTTAATTACATTAAACTATTTCTGCACTTAATCCTTCTTCCAGTAATTTTGAACATCTGGGCTTCAAATCGTCAAAAGAACCAGTTTTTACGGTGCATTTTCCTTTGTAATGAACAAGGATAGCACATTGTTCAGCCTGAACAGGAGTATGCTCGCAAGCGTAAATTAGCGTTTCTATTACGTGATCAAATGTATTGTAATCGTCATTATAAAGCACGATCTCATTTTCCTTCTGCGTCGTGGTTTTTACTTCTTCTAATACCTCTTCTTTAGTACTCATCTTCATTTACAATTTTAAAGCTTCAAAGATACAAATTATCTATAAATTGCTTAGGCTGAAAACTTTAAAGCAACCCAGTTATTTCTTTCAAAATGTTCTATATAAGTTAAACCAAGTTCTAAACAGGTCTTCTTTATCACCGGAATATCCTCTTCATAAAAGCCGCTTAAGAAAATATCTCCATTCTTTTTAAGACATTCTGCATAAATTGGTAAATCCCTTAGCAAAATGTTACGGTTTATGTTAGCCAGGATCAAATCATATTTTCGATCCTGTAATAGCTCAGCACCACCTTCTTCCACATTAATATTGTCACAATCATTCCGGCCTACATTCTCTAGCGTATTTAGGTAACACCAATTATCAATATCTATAGCATCTACAAACTTCGCCCCTTTCATACTTGCAAGAATTGCTAAAACGCCCGTTCCACAGCCCATATCCAGAACCGCTTTGTCATTCCAGTCATTCTTTAGAATATGCTGAATCATCATATGTGTAGTTTCATGATGCCCCGTGCCGAAAGACATTTTTGGCTCGATCACAATATCAAATTCCGAATCGGGCTCAGGATGAAATGGCGCTCGCACACTGCAAATATCATCAACAAGAATAGGACTGAAATTCTTTTCCCATTCTTCATTCCAGTTCACTTGTTCTATTTCCCCCCTGGAATAAGTGATTTGAAAATCTTCCGATTGTAAAATATGAACCCCCACCAGAAGATCATCTTCATACTCTTCGGCAGGGATATAGGCTATAATACCATCTTCTTCTTCTACAAAACTCTCAAACCCCAAATAGCCAAGCTCGGCTACCAGAATTTCTGAAGCAGGCTGTAACGGTTCTATTTTAAACTTGAATTCGAGATAATTAGAAGACATACTTAAAAGGCATTTACAATTTCAACAAAATCTACAGCTTTAAGACTGGCACCACCAATAAGTCCACCGTCTACATCTTCTTTTGCAAAGATCTCTTTAGCGTTCGCAGGTTTTACACTTCCTCCATAAAGGATAGAAACATTTTGTGCGATTTCATCATTAAATTTTTCTGAAATATTTTTTCTTACAAAAGCGTGCATTTCCTGTGCTTGTTCTGGCGAAGCAGTTTCCCCGGTTCCAATAGCCCAAACCGGCTCGTAAGCCAATACCACATTTTTCCAATCGGCTTCTGAAATTTGGTATAAACTTTCCTGAAGTTGTTTCGCTACAATATCAAAATGCTTATCGCTTTTTCTATCGGCCAATTCTTCTCCGAAACAGAAAATAATTCGCATTTCGTTTTTAAGTGCTGCGTTTACTTTTTCAGCTAAAATCTCGTGGTCTTCTCCAAAATGTGCGCGGCGTTCACTATGACCTAAAATTACAGTATCAACTCCAATACTTTTAAGCATTTTTGCCGAAACTTCTCCTGTATATGCTCCATTTTCGGCCTGGTGCATGTTTTGTGCAACAACTTGTACGGGAGTATCTTTTAAACCTTGAAAAGCTGAGTACAAATTCGTAAATGCCGGCGCCACCATAACTTCGGCCTTTGGCTCCTTTACCAATTGCATTTTTAAATGTGAAAGTAATTCCTGCGTTTCAGCAAGATCGTTGTTCATTTTCCAGTTTCCGGCTACTATCTTTTTTCTCATAATTTCTTAGTTGATTTTATTCATTTCTGCGGAAGAAAAAATCCGCACTCCTACAAATATATCGATAAGTATAAACATAGCTACGCCTAAGCCCGATGAAGATTGGCTTTTTACCAATATTTTAAAAAAAGTTGGGAATGATTTATAATTTTATATCCCCAGCATCAAACCAATGCTTTTTCTGGGTAATTGTGCCATTTTCTAAAACCAGAAGTCCGGGATTAGATCTCACAATAGTTTGTAGCACTTTTTTATCTACCTGATAAAATTCAAAATCGAGCTTAAATTTATTCACTATTTTTTGCTGATCTACATCATTTGAAGCCGTTAAACCAACTATTTTATAGCCCTTTTTATCAGCTTCTGCTGCTAGTTTCTGAATGGCTTTAAAACCTTCCTGCTCGGTATGACCCAGATCGTAAGCAACAATCATAAAAAGCTTTTCGGCTTCCAGAATCTGATTGGTTACAACCTCACCATCTTTTTCAATTTCAAAATCCTGAATCGGTGGTACGTAACCTTCTTCTACCATTGTGGTTTCTACTCCCACAAATTCTCCTTCCTGGTCAGGGTAACTTCCATCTGTAGTTACAGTAACTTCCTCCCCATTATTATTAAAAGTCCATTCATATTCATAAATTCCTTTTTGAGCATCTTCAGGAACTTCCATCAATTCTTTAATATTATTTCCAATTTTATAAGCTCTAAAATCTAAAGCCGGCAAATGCATTAGTACGTGGTAAGCAAACCAGAAACAAAGCATAAAGGATAAAAAGATGATCCAGCGATGTGAAATTGGGTTTAAAATTGGGGTGATCAATTTTCTATTAAAAAAGAGAATTAATATGAAAATTAAAAGAATTATATCTTTTATAAACGACTGCCAGGGCGTTAAAGGAATAGCGTCGCCAAAGCAACCACAATCGGTTACCTTGTTAAAATAAGCCGAATAAAACGTAAGAAACGTAAAAAAAACAATCATTAAAAGTAGTGCCCAAACTGTAAATTTAGGCAGGTAACCAATTAAAAGCATGATCCCAACTACCAGTTCAAAAACCACTAAAACTATCGCGATTACGAGTGAAAATGGCACTAAAAATTCCAGACCTAAAACCTCAGGACTAAAATATTCCTGGAGTTTGTAAGAAAATCCCAGCGGATCGTTGAGTTTTATAAATCCTGAAAAAATAAATAACACTCCAACCAGTATCCTGGAAATTCCTACTAATAATTTCATACTGTTTTATTTAAATAATGCTTTTTTTTCGTCTAAAAAATTATAAAAACTATTCTTCGTTTTCATTCATAAGAATCATTGCGAAAATGGAATAATTTATCATATCCTGGTAATTCGCATCAATACCCTCACTTACCAGAGTTTGCCCTTTATTATCTTCAATTTGCTTAACCCGCAATAGTTTCTGAATAATAAGATCTGTCAAAGAACTCACTCGCATATCGCGCCAGGCTTCGCCATAATCATGATTTTTATTCATCATTAAAGCCTTAGTTTCAGCTATTTTTTCGTCGTAAAGTTCTGTTGCCGCCTCTAATCCAAGGTCTGGTTGGGCAACAACGCCTTTCTCCAACTGGATTAAAGCCATTACCGAATAATTGATGATCCCAATAAATTCAGATTTTTCGTCTTCATCTACTTTTCTAACGTCATTTTCCTGAAGTTTGCGTATTCGCTGGGCTTTGATAAAGATTTGGTCGGTAAGTGACGGTAGCCTTAGAATTCTCCAGGCGCTTCCGTAATCTTTCATCTTGTTAATAAACAGGCCGCGGCAGTTTGCTACCACTGCGTCATACTGTTTCGAGGTATTCTGCATAAAAGAGATCTAATTTGCGTAAATTTCGTGCAAATATTTTAGATACTAAAACCGCATTTTATAATTTCTGAAGTAAGCTTTAATAATTGAAGCTTTTTTCTTCGGAATATTAAATCAAACTCTCGCAAAAATGACCATAAATTGTAAAGGCGAACTTATAAATCTTAGCAGCCCCAAAGTGATGGGAATCATCAATACCACTCCTAATTCTTTTTATGCTGAAAGCCGAAAAACTTCGGAAAAAGATATTCTGAAGCAAGTAGAAAAAATGCTGAAAGACGGCGCCCATTTTATTGATGTTGGCGGTTACAGCACCCCTCCCGGCGCACCAAAAGTTGAAGAAACCGAAGAACTGAAGCGTGTACTTCCTGTAATAGAACTTATTTTAAAACATTTTCCGGAAACAATAATTTCCGTAGATACTTTTAGAGCAAATGTCGCCGAAGAAAGTATTGCCGCCGGTGCAGCGATAATCAACGATATTTCTGCCGGAAACCTGGACCCCGAAATGATGAAAACCGTTGCCAAACACCAGGTTCCATATATTATGATGCACATGCGCGGCACGCCACAAACTATGAAAGACCTCAATCAATATGTCGATCTTTTCCAGGATATTTTATTCTATTTTTCAGAAAAAATAAGTGCAGCGAGAGCTTTGGGAATCAACGATCTTATAGTAGATCCCGGTTTCGGATTTGCTAAAAATATTGCTCAAAATTTTGAATTACTTTCTAAAATGGAACTATTGAAAAATTTGGAACTACCAATTCTGGCCGGACTTTCACGAAAATCATTGATCTATAAAACCCTTAATACAACTCCGCAGGAAGCTTTAAACGGCACTACTTTTTTAAATAGCATCGCTTTAAGTAAAGGCGCTTCGATTCTAAGGGTACACGATGTAAAAGAAGCGGTAGAATGCACTAAATTATACGCAGAACTTAGTAAGTAGCCGCATATTTTCTATTTTTACACAAAACCTCGCTAATTTGGATATAATAAATCTTCGTTTTCTCGATGTCCTGGATATTGTATTTGTAGCCCTACTGCTGTATTATTTATACAAGCTGGTAAAAGGAACGGTTGCGGTAAATATCTTTATCGGGATTGTGATCATTTATCTTATGGGAAGCCTTACGCAATTGCTTCAAATGGAGCTTTTGAGCAGTGTTTTAGGTGAATTTATAGGCGTGGGAATGTTTGCCCTAATCGTTGTTTTTCAGCAGGAAATAAGAAAATTCCTTTTAATGATTGGTTCTACTAATTTCACACAAAAGGGAAAATTTTTCACCCAACTTAGGTTTTTAAAAGGCGATTTAGAGACCAGCACGAATGTAGAAGATATTATTTCGGCTTGTGAAATTATGGGTCAGACTTATACGGGCGCCTTAATTATTATTCAGAAAAACACGAACCTGGATTTTGTGAAAAATTCGGGTGACGATATGAATATTGAACTTAATCAACCTATTATAGAATCTATTTTCTATAAAAATTCACCACTTCACGATGGTGCGATGGTAATTGAGGATAACAAAATTACCGCTACAAGGGTTATTTTACCGGTTTCTAACGATAGATCTATTCCGCTAAGGTTTGGATTACGTCATCGGGCTGCCGTTGGAATTACCGAAAAAACCGATGCGCTCGCACTGGTTGTAAGTGAAGAAACCGGGCAAATTTCTTATGTAAAAGATGGGGAATTCGTGATGTTTGAAAGTACCGAAGAACTTATTGATAGAATTAAAGAAGATCTTTTATAATTTCTACAAACTTTCCTCTGCCATAAACTGCACCTCATATAGGTTTTTATAATACCCATCTTTCTTCTGAAGCAACTCAGTATGGGTACCTATCTCTACGATCTCACCGGCATCCATTACCATAATCTTATCGGCTTTTTTAATTGTAGCGAGTCTATGGGCGATCACAATTGAAGTTCGGCCTTTAGTGATCTTATCGGTTGCCTCCTGGATAAGTAATTCGCTATAAGTATCTACCGAAGATGTAGCTTCATCCAGGATCAAAATACTTGGATTACTCATATACGCCCTTAAAAAGGAAATAAGCTGGCGTTGGCCTGAAGATAGCATTGCTCCACGCTCTTTTACATTATAATGATAGCCGTTTGGCAGCGTATTAATAAACTCGTGTATACCAATTTGTTTTGCAGCATTTATCACCTCTTCTTCAGTAATATCGGGATTGTTAAGATTAATATTACTTAAAATTGTATCGGCAAAAAGGAAGACATTCTGCAAGACTACTGCAATTTCAGAACGTAGGGATTCCAAAGTAATTTCCTTTATATCAATACCATCAACCAGGATTTGCCCGCTTTTTATTTCATAAAAACGATTCAACAGGTTGATTACGGTGGATTTTCCGGCACCGGTAGCCCCAACAATAGCGATAGTTTCACCAGGATTTGCTTTAAAGGAAACACCTTTTAGTACTTCTTCATCATCGGTATAACTAAATCGAACATCTTTAAATTCAATTTCACCTTTCAAATCGCTAACTTCAATTTTCCCGGTATTGCTGATTGAAGATTCGGTATCGAGAATTCCGAATACACGATTAGCCGCTACCATTCCCATTTGCAGGGTATTAAATTTATCGGCAATCTGGCGAAGAGGTCTAAAAAGTAGCTGAGATAATTCAATAAAAGCGATAATCACACCAAGAGTAATTCCGTCATCGGCCACAGCTCTCAGGCCGCCGTACCATACAATTAAACCAATAGTTATAGAGGTTGCCATTTCTGCAATAGGAAAGAAAATAGAGTTATACCAAACCGTTTTTACCCAGGCATCCCGGTGTTTGCCGTTTATTTCTTTGAAATTATTGTATTCAGCTTTTTCCCGGGTAAAAAGCTGAACGATCTTCATTCCCGTAATTCGCTCCTGAACAAAGGTGTTTAGGTTGGCAACCTGAGTTCTTACTTCTTCAAAAGCGACTTTCATTTTCTTTTGAAAAACACGCGTAGCGTACATAATTAACGGAAGTACCGTCAATACTAATAATGTTAACTGCCAGCTCTGATAAAACATAAACCCGATTACTACCAGCATTTTTAAAATATCACTGATAATCATAAAAAGTCCCTGGCTAAAAATACTGGCTATAGTTTCAATATCACTAACTGCACGAGTAACCAAACGCCCAACTGCCGACTTATCAAAATAAGTCATTTTAAAGTTGAGCATATGTTTAAAAAGGTTCACACGAAGGTCTCTAACTACTTCCTGACCTAACCAGTTTGCGAAATACACAAAAAGAAACTGAAAAATAACTTCCAGCAATAAAACGCCGGCCATTAGGCCCACATAAAAAACAAGGTTATCGTAATTTTGAGGGGTGATGGCATCGTCTACGGTCACTTTTAATAAATACGGTCTTAAAACCGCGAAAAATGAAAGTAAAATAGCAGCAATCGCCACAAAGTAAAAAGTCACTTTGTAAGGGTTTGTGTATTTAAGCAAGCGCTTAAATAAATTAAAATCGAATGCGCTACCGGTATTTGATGCCATTTATGTTATTGCTATTTCAGGATATGTAACCCGGGTTAAGTAAAGTGCTTTTGCCGGCACCGAGGTTCCAGCCCTGCTCCTGTCTTTACTTTTTATTATTTCGTGCATATGATCTACTGGTTTTTTACCCAATCCTATTTCAAGCAAAGTACCTACAATAGCACGCACCATATTTCTTAAAAATCTATCGGCAGTAATGTGAAAAACCAACACTTCATTTTCTTTTTTCCAAACTGCCTCAGTAATCTTGCAATTATAGGTTTTTACATCGGTTTTAGACTTTGAAAAACACTTAAAATTTGTATAATCCTTTAGTATTTCTGCAGCCTGATTCATCTTTTCAATATCAAGGCTATTCTTCACAAAATAGCTTCTATCCTCTAAAAACGGATCTTTCTGCTGAACTACATGATATTCATAACTTCGGCTTAACGCATCAAAACGAGCATGTGCATCAGGTTTCACTTTAAAGAAATCCTGTAAAGCTATGTCCTCCGGAAGCAGTGAATTCAATTTAAACTGAAAAGCTTCTTGCTTAAGTTCTTCTTCCACATCAAAATGTGCAAAGATCTGCTTTGCGTGTACACCGGCATCTGTCCTCCCTGCCCCTACTATAGCTATTTCACTCTGAAAAATTACTGAAAGTGCTTTTTCTATTTCTTCCTGAACCGAAATCGCGTTTGGCTGATTTTGCCAACCGTGATAAGCTTTTCCAAAATATGACAGTTCTAAAAAATACCTCAACCGAGTTCTTTATTTTTATATTTGCGAACTGCAAAGATAAGGCATTTATTAGAAGCTCAAATCCTTTAAAGGCATCGGTTTCAAAATGATTCTATAAACAAAAACAATCCAAGGTTTGAAAAAAATATTGTTGCTAAGTGACACCCATAGCCATATAGACGAAAGAATTTTGCACTACGCTGGAGAAGCCGACGAGGTATGGCACGCCGGCGATATTGGCATTACTGATATTTCTGATGAATTAAAAAAAATAAAACCCTTAAGGGCCGTTTATGGTAATATTGACGATGCTGAGATAAGAAAGGAATTTCCACTTCATCAACGCTTTAAATGTGAAGAAGTAGATGTTTGGATTACGCATATTGGCGGTTACCCGGGGAAGTATTCACCAGCAATTAGGGAAGAAATCAAAAGAAATCCGCCAAAACTTTTTATTAGTGGGCACTCCCATATTTTAAAAGTGATGAACGATAAAAGCCTGGGATTACTTCATATGAATCCGGGAGCAGCAGGAAAACATGGATTCCATAAAAAACGAACGATGCTTAGATTTAAAATTGATGCTGGAGAAATCAAGGATTTAGAAGTGATAGAATTAAGTGAAAAGTAAGCAGTGAGCAGTTTAAAGTTGGCAGTCTCAGTTTGCAGTAGGTTTATATTAAGAACAAAGAGGCTATCTGAAAAGTTTTTTAAAGGCGTCATCCTGAATTTATTTCAGGATCTAAAATATTGATAATCAAAACATGTTTAAAGCTGAAACAAGTTCAGCTTGACGAGACTAGACTTTTCAGATAGCCTCTTTCAGTACAGAACTTTCGCTGATACCTGACTATGAAAAGCAACGACATCTGTAAAAACTAAAAAACCCGAAGCTTTCACTTCGGGTTTTCACGCACTAATACTACTAAGATTATAGGCTTATCGTAATCGGTCTACAGATTTTACGAGATCTTCGTCCTTTTTAATGGCCTTATTGGCCAAAACAAGAAAAACGATAGAAATGATTGGAAGAAACATCCCAATACCCTTCTCTGAAATATCAATTTCTCCAGGTAAACTTAGCGACCAATAAACAAACACTCCTAGTAAAAAAAAATTTAATAAGATATTTAGACGCCCCAATACAAATTGAAGCTTTCTATTTTTGAACATAAAAATACTCACCAAAGATAATAAAGCAGAGGAAAGAAATGCAATAAAAATCATAAGATAATCTTGCGCAAACATAGCCTCTCCTTCAGAATTATCCCAAAGCGAGAATGTAAATATTAAACCGCCACTAACAATAAGAGCGATAAGTAAATATATAGTTTGTATTCTCTGTAACATAACTTCTGGTGGAATTCGCGAGCAAAAATAAAGATTCTTTTTAGAAATGCTATTCAAAATATTAAAATAAAGTTGTATACTTGCAGGAACATTTCGTAACCAATTCAAAACAGGTTACTTAAGTCTCCAAATTTTTTTCGATTCTTCCTCGAGAAGTTTAACAATCAACCCGAACACAAATTTATTCTCAATTATTCATGTTTGAAATTTCAGAATTAAAAGCTAAAAAGCTTCCTGAGTTGCAGGATATCGCTAAGTCTTTAAACGTCCCAAAATTCAGGACTTTAAAAAAATTAGACCTTGTATATCAAATCCTGGACTATCAGGCTGCCAACCCTAAAAAGGCAAAAGAAGCGCTTACAGACGATACTAAGAAAGAGGAATCTCCTAAGAAAGAGGAGCGTACTAGTGCTTCAGAAAAGCCACAGCCAAAGAAAAGTGGTAAAGTAGGAAGTAATAAAAAACCTCCAAGAGCTGCTGCTCCCTCTGACACTAAGGAGTCTCGCCCGGTAAGAAAAGAAAACAATGCTCCCAAAAAAGAAGACACTTCTTCTAAACCAAGAGAGCCTAGAAAGCAGGAACAAAAACCGAGAGAAGATAATACTTCCCACTCGAATAAAAACAATCCTCGAGATAACAAAAAGGATACTCGCAATAAAAACAACGGAAGTCGGGATGCCGGCAACCGCGATGGGCGAAATCGCTACCGCGAACCAGATTATGAATTTGACGCGATCATAGAAAGTGAAGGTGTACTGGATATTATGCAGGATAACTACGGTTTTCTAAGATCTTCAGATTATAATTACCTTACTTCTCCAGATGATATTTATGTATCTCAATCTCAAATTCGTTTGTTTGGATTGAAAACAGGGGATACTGTTTTAGGACAAATTCGTCCGCCGAAAGAAGGTGAGAAATATTTCCCTTTAATCAAGATCAATAAAATTAACGGACTAGATCCTCAGGTAGTGAGAGACCGTGTTTCTTTTGAACACTTAACTCCGCTTTTCCCTAAGGAAAAATTCAACATTGCTGATAAGCAAAGTAGTATGTCTACCCGTATTATGGACCTCTTTTCCCCAATTGGAAAAGGCCAGCGTGGTATGATTGTTTCCCAGCCTAAAACTGGTAAAACAATGTTGCTTAAGGATATTGCCAATGCAATAGCGGCCAACCACCCTGAAGTTTATCAAATAGTTTTGCTAATTGATGAACGTCCTGAAGAGGTTACCGATATGCAACGTAATGTACGTGGGGAAGTGGTAGCTTCAACTTTTGATAAGGAAGCACACGAACATGTTAGAGTTGCCAATATCGTATTGGAAAAAGCGAAACGTTTGGTAGAATGTGGTCACGATGTAGTGATCCTTTTGGATTCTATTACACGTTTGGCCCGTGCATACAACACCGTACAACCTGCCAGTGGTAAGGTATTAAGTGGTGGTGTAGACGCCAACGCATTACACAAACCAAAAAGATTCTTTGGTGCTGCCCGTAATATTGAAAACGGAGGTTCCCTTTCAATTATCGCTACCGCCCTTACCGATACCGGTTCTAAAATGGACGAAGTTATCTTTGAAGAATTTAAAGGAACTGGAAATATGGAACTGCAATTAGATAGAAAAATTGCCAACCGTAGAATTTTCCCTGCAATAGATCTTACTTCTTCAAGTACGCGTCGCGACGACCTTTTATTGGACGAAGCTAGCCTACAAAGAATGTGGGTACTACGTAAATATCTTGCCGATATGAATCCTATTGAAGCGATGGAGTTTATTAACGACAGGATTAAGCAAACTAAAAACAACGAAGAGTTTTTGATCTCTATGAACGGATAAAATCTTCTTAGTTATAAATTTAAAAATCCGGAAGCTTTTAGTTTCCGGATTTTTTTATGCTGAAATATTATTCTTTTAAACTATCCACATCTGTATCCTTAGCTACCAATCTAAAATTTTCAATTTTCTTAGCTTTTAAATGCTTGTTCCATTTTTCCATAAGTGGAGCTTCCAGTTTAAATTCCCGGTATTCATCGGGGTTCATAATTGGAATCCCTTTTATAATAGGGTAAATACGTTTACATTTCTTGCAACTTAAAAAACCCTCTATAATCTTCCCCTCCAAATCTTTTGAAATTGTTGTGAGTTCCAGGTCCTCTTTATCATAAGGACAGCATAATTTATTTATTGTTGAAGTTCTCATTTTTTATATTTTTTAATTCTGAATTATAATTTTCTGCCGAAATCGAAGAATTTTCGGCACTCATTATTCCTGAAATCACCGCGACGCCCTCAAAATCCAACTCTTTAAGCAAATGCATATTTGCAGGCTTAATTCCCCCAGCCAGGAATATTGGCATTTGTGTAAGTTTCCTGGACTCCTTAATAATCTCAAAATCTACTAAATCGCAACTATTCGCTGTTGAGGAAGGAAAAATTGAACAAAAAGAAATATAATCCAGGTTATTAGTCTCAGCCCACTCTACAGTTTTCAGGTTGTTATTACAGGTTAACCCAAGTAATACATCAGACGAAATGTTTTTTTTAATCTCCTGGAAATTCTTAGGGATTTCATCAAAATGCACTCCATTGGCAGCCGTTTGTTTTAAAAGTTTCCAGTTGTTGTTTAGTATAACAGGGGTATCTGTTGCCTGACAAAGTTTACAAATGCTATTAATAAGTGAAGATTGGTTATCTATACTTTTAAAATTATCCCATAGTTGAACCGCAGCGATTTCACTTTTCTCCAAAATTTCCTGTAGCTTATTTAATAAAATAACCTCTCCCATCTGTGGGTCTATCACCAGATAAATTCCTCCTTTTATTCCTTTACTTTCCATTATTTCCAACTAGATTTAATCGCCGTAAAGAAAGCTTTCCAATAAGGGTCTTCGGTTTTATAGGCCAGGTCTTTCAACTCTTCTCCCTTTTTAATTTTAACACCCTTTTCTTCCCCCTTAATTTCACCAACTGCTGAGCAGTCAATATTCTCAGCTTTTAAACGCGATATTACTTGTTGTTCTTTTCCTTTTTCACAGGATATAATCATTGAACCTGCCCCTATAATTTCCCTGTAATCCAGGTTAAAAAGTTCGCAAACTTCTTTTTGCCATGAATATACTGGCAAAGCATCATTATTAATAAAAGCTCCTTTCCCAGAAGCTTTAACCATTTCATATATTGCTCCCAGCACGCCGCCTTCAGTTACATCGTGCATAGCGTGAATTTCGGGAAATTTACTTCCTGTTCCTGCTGCTGTAAGCCCGTCTTTTAAAGACGAGGTTTGCCCAAACATTTCACAGCCTGCCTCATAGGTTTGTTTTCCTAATTTATTCTTTATAGTTTGAGGAAAACTCATGGTTAATAAGGCAGATGATGATAAGGCACAGGTTTTAGTCACCAGGATTACATCACCAACCTCTGCACGGTTGGATAAAATAATTTCTTTTTTGGGAGCTACACTAAAAAAAGTACCTCCTCCTGAAATTGTTGAATTTTGGCCTTCTACAAATCCGGTATGCCCGCCGGTTATAGACACCCCAATTTCTTTGCAAAATTGATGGATATAATTCCAGTATGTTTTAAAATCCTCCCTGCTAAGTGATGCGGGAAGGTTTAGTACCATCTGGGCATATTGTGGAGTAAACCCTGTAGTTGCCATGTCGTTAGCCATAAGATGCACAGAAAGCCAGGCCGATTCTTCCAATCCAAGCGAAGGAATAAGTGAAAGCGGATCGCTAGTAGATATCAACGCCAGCTTATTGGGTAAATCTACTAATGACACGTCTACCCCAAACCCGGGTTTTACACTAACTTCCTTGCGAGTATGCCCGCAATTTTCAAGGATAAATCCCTCTAGTTCTACTTCTGCAATTTTTCCTAATTTCTCACTCATTATTTTACGTCTTTAAATTTTACGTACAAACCGAAAAAATCACCGTATGGCAAACCCCATTGTTGAACCGGGAACCATTTTGGTAAACCTGTACATGACCATTCTATACTATACTCCCTGCCCTGGAGAGCCTCCTCTATTATTTTGGCTAGTTTCTTAGGGGTGTAAAAAGTTGCGGTAAGATAAAATGGGTTTGCCCCAAAAATTTCCTGAACACGACGACGGACTACTTTGGTAGAATTTCTGTTCATCATTCCCAGGGCTATTCCATATTGTGCAACTCTCGCAGCTTCCCGAATAACTTTTACGGGATCTTTATAATATTCAAAAGTGGTTATAAATGCGAGAGAATCAAAAGTATGATCTTTAAAAGGCATATGGTGAGAATCTGCCATTACAAGATCTCCCTCAAACAAATGTACGGCTTGTGAGAGCATAAGAGGGGAGATATCGCCGCCGGTAGCCTCAATTCCTATTTCTTTCCACCATCTTGTAAAGCGTGTAGTACCACAACCAAACTCCAGTAGGGTTTTTACTCGTTTATCTTTAGAGACAAGCTGCTCCATCACTTTTTTCTGCCATACCTCGGCACGCTTGTACCGCCCTTCGTACCATTGCTCGTACGTATCGGTATGTTTACGGTTAAAAAACCATTCTTCCCGGTTTTGCCAATTTTGATGATTTTCGGGAAGTAATTCAAATCGGCTGCTTTTTTCAATTTCCATCTTTACTTTTTAAAAAAGAAAAACTCCACGCTACCGGAAAATGCCAGAAAACATGGAGTCTTAAAATGGAAGTTTTAATACTGCATCCCTACGTTGGCATTATCCAAATCAGGTTTTCGGGTGTTATCTCAGCCTTGCGGCACCCCGTGCGTGAATTTATCTATTTATTAAATCTCTATTAATTAATTTTATCAGTTAATCGGGAGAAAAATACAAAATAAAGAAGGAAGTGGAAAGTTATTTCTCAGTTTTACAAAATAGAACAGGCTATGGTTTTACGTTCTTATTATAACGCTGCCCCCTTTTTTTCAGCAAAAAAATAAATTCATTGCGATTGTATGAAAAGATTTTAAAATCGTTATCCCGATCTTGTTTCTGAGACTGCTCAAAAATTTATTCGGAGGTATAACATGTTAGATTCTGAAATAAATTCAGAATGACGATTAAAAAACATTATCAAAAGCGGGAAACCGGGTTTCCCGATATTACGCCCTATCGGGCTTCAATCGGGACAGGCTTCTCACCCGGTGGTTTCTCTTCCAAATTTTTCAACACAAAAAAACCTCAACTTTTTTGTTGAGTTTTTCTTAGAGCGGGAGACCGGGTTTCCCGATATTGCGCCCTATCGGGCTTCAATCGGGACAGGCTTCCCACCCGGTGGTTTCTCTTCCAAATTTTTCAACACAAAAAAACCCCAACATTTCTGTTGAGGTTTTCTTAGAGCGGGAGACCGGGTTCGAACCGGCGACATTCAGCTTGGAAGGCTGACGCTCTACCAACTGAGCTACTCCCGCCTGTCCTGCAAATATAAAGTTTATAGCCTTCAAAATCCAAAGGAAAAATGAACTTTTTATAAGGTATTCTTCTATTTCCCTTATCTTCAGCTATAAACCCGGAAAAAGCGATAAAATCTTGTTAAATGGGTAATTAAAAAACAAGTGTTCCGACAAATAAATCTTATTTTTAATCTCTAATACAATTCATTTTAAATCATTTTTTTATGAGCAATAAACCCGGTAAAACCCAGGACCTAATAGACGCAAAATTCCTTGAAGAACGCAAAATTTTCCTTTGGGGAGAAGTGAACGACGAATCAGCGAAACACGTAATAGATCGACTTTTATACCTTGATATGGAAGGCGACGACGAAATTCAATTTTTTATTAATAGTCCGGGTGGTTATGTGACTGACGGTTTTGCAATTTACGATACGATGCAGAGCCTAAAAAGTCCGGTTTCTACAATCTGCAGTGGCTTAGCGGCATCTATGGGTTCAATCCTACTTTCAGGAGGAACTAAAGGTAGAAGATTCATTCAAACACATGGGAAGGTAATGATCCATCAACCTATGGGAGGAGCACGCGGACAGGCTTCAAACATTGAAATTCAGGCTAACGAGATTCTAAAAACCAGAGAATTAAGCGCTAAAATTCTTGCTGACAATTGTGGACAAGAAATAGAAAAAGTACTTAAAGATTTTAACCGCGATTACTGGATGGATGCGCAGGAATCTTTAGACTACGGAATTGTTGACGGTATTTTTAAGAAATAATTTATGGATATTAAACATCGCGAAAACGATAGCCGTGGAATGTTTTTCGTGGAAGACGAAAAAGGCATTTACGCAGAATTAACCTACACTAAAAAACAAGATGTTCTTACAATAGATCATACCGAGGTAAGACCTGAACTGGAAGGAAAAGGAATTGCCACAAAATTGCTTTCGCATAGCGTTGACTTTGCTCGGGAGAACAATTATAAAATTGAGCCGCTTTGTCCTTTTGCTGAAGTTCAATTTGACCGGAATGAATCTTTTAAAGATGTAAGAGCTTAACCCTCTCTGCCTACATAGATCAATCAACCTGCTTTTTCCTATGAAATTTTTTAGAATCCTAATGCTCTCATTTTTCCTGTCTTTTATTTCCTGTGGAGATGATAACAGAGAGCCAGGAATTGAAACTATAAAAGAGGAAGAAGCAGAAGTGGTTGAAGCACTGGCATCAGCCGATTTGATTTCGACGAAATTTCCCGAAATCTCTAATTCTGTTGAAAATATTAGTATTAAACATAAAAATTTACTCGATTCCACTTATGCCGGGAGGGATTATAAACCAATTTGGACGAATCGTAATTTACGGGAAGACCTATACCGAAGCATAGAAAGAGCAAGTGAAGATGGACTTACCCCAGAAGATTATCATTTAGAATTTTTAGAAAATTCCCTTTCTAACTTATCGAACTTAAATGATGAAGAACTTATTTCTACTGAAATTATTCTCACCGATGCCTTCTTCGCCTTAGCTTCAGATTATAATTCAGGGAAATTAAACCCTAAAGAAATTTATAGCATCTGGGGAGTTGAAAGTAATAAAATTGATCTACCCGGGCTTTTAGAGTATGGAGTTAAGCAAAATGATATCATTGCCGCTATAGATTCAGTAGTTCCGAAGCATGAAGTTTACCGGGGTCTAAAACGAAGCTTAAAAAAGTATCGAGAACTAGCAAAGAACGAAAGCGAACCCACTTACATTTCTGAAGAAGGAAAAGGTATTGCTGCTGATGAAAAAGACGTTAGAATTTCTAATATTAAAAAACGTCTAAAAGAGTTAGGTTATTGGGATGAAGAAGTTGTGGATAGTAATGATACTTTTGATCAAGCCTTACAAGAAGTTATAAAAGAATTTCAGAAAAAAAATGGGATTGAAACAGATGGTGTTATTGGAAGTGGAACAATAAAAACTTTAAACAAAACTTATCTGGACAGGGTTGAACAAATTCTGGTGAACCTAGAGCGTTGGCGGTGGTATCCTAAAGATTTAGGACAACAATATATCATTGTAAATATTGCGAATTTCCGGCTGCACCTGGTAAAGGATGGGGATACAGTAGCTACGCATCGCACTATGGTGGGTACCGAAGCCAGAAAAACACCAATATTTTCTGATGAAGTTGAACATATCGTTTATAATCCTACCTGGACTATCCCTCCTACTATTAAAAACAAAGATGTAATTCCTTCAGCATCAAAAAATCCTGATTACATTTCAAAGAAAAATTACAGCATTTTTGATAATACAGGTAAAAGACTAAACGCAAGTGAGATAGATTGGTCTTCATCTAAAGTTAAGGCTTACACCTTTAGACAGGAGGCTGGGCCCTCAAATCCGTTAGGTTTGGTGAAGATTATTTATCCTAATGAGCATTTAATTTATTTACACGATACACCGTCCAAGAATCTTTTCAGCAAAAATTTAAGAGCTCAAAGCTCGGGATGCGTAAGAGTACAGGATGTTTTGGATTTGGCAAAAATGCTATTAAGCGATCAACCTAAATACGACGACGAAAAAATTGAAGAAATCCTTGATTCAGGAAAAACTACAACGATTAAAATAACCCAAAAAGTGAAAGTGCACCATCTTTACTGGACGGCCTGGAACGAAAAAGGCAACACCCGTTTTGCAGAAGATATCTACAAAAG
This sequence comes from Salegentibacter sp. Hel_I_6, assembly GCF_000745315.1. Taxonomy (NCBI): domain Bacteria; kingdom Pseudomonadati; phylum Bacteroidota; class Flavobacteriia; order Flavobacteriales; family Flavobacteriaceae; genus Salegentibacter; species Salegentibacter sp. Hel_I_6. The sequence continues at coordinate 858,002 of NZ_JQNQ01000001.1, forward strand.
AGATGCTGCCATCTATAAATTACTCACTGATAATAATTAATTAAGCAGTGGAGAATTATTTAAATAATCTTTATTGTTTTTGTGAATATATACTACAGATTCTTCTTTAATAGTGTCTATCACGTCTTTGGCAATTGTATTTGGGACTGCTGGACAACCGTAGCTTCTTCCTAAACGACCAATTCTATTTATAAAATTAGGTTCAGCATAATCGGCACCGTGAATTACAACATAACGCTTACGAGCATTACTGTTGAAGCCTTTTTCCATACCATCTATAAAAAGCGATAATCCATTTTTTCCATAATAGGTTTCAGCAGTTACATAGAAACCAAGGGAGCTTTGCAAGGAATTCACAGTATTAGAAAATTTAGTAGCGAATTCACCACCGGTATTTTTTCCGTGAGAAACATAAGTATGAAACAAAACTTCTTTAGTATCCATATTCATAATCCACATACGCTTTTTGGTAGAGGAAAGTCCGAAATCTACTACAGTAAGAATTTTCTTTCCTACTTTACCCTTTTCTTCCAATTGCTCATATCCTTTCATAGCCTTTTCAAAAACTGGCATTGCCGGGATACTGGCATTATTCGTAGAAAATTCGCTATATAAAGTAGCGACTTTTGTTTTAAAACTGGTGTTGGTATTTTCTTTGGAAATTGTAGAAGCGATTGCTTCTAATTCTGAATTATCAATTCTGGAATCTAAATTATCTGTCGTTGTAAATGCAAAAGAGAAGGTTAATACGGCAAATACAGTCAGAAGTCTATAAATCATACACGTTGTTTTAAATTAATGTTCTCTTAAATTATTCCAAATGTGATGCCAACATACAAAATTTTATGTTCAATCAAATTTTTAAGCCTTTAGAATCCAAATTTTAACATTTTTAAGCCTATAAATCTAAATTTCAACATATTAAGCAGGAATATAGATATTTTATAGAAACGCATCTTAGACTAAAAAAGTATTCCAAAGTATATTGATAATTGTTAAAATTTTAAATTTTATGGTTAAGCACCATCTAAAGCTTTTAAAAAGCCTGGATTGAATAAAAATAAAGCCGATACAACCATATTTAATAAAACATTAGCGGGTGTGCATTTAGCATACCGGCAATTTGTTTTTATCTTTACCCCCAAACCAATTAATATTATGAATAAGAAAGTTCTACTAATGATTTTAGATGGTTGGGGAATCACTCAAAACCCCGACGTTTCAGCTATTTCCAAAGCAAAAACTCCTTTCATGGATAGCATATTGGAGAAATATCCTCACGCCGAATTGCGCACCGATGGCATGCAAGTTGGGCTTCCAGAAGGACAAATGGGAAATAGTGAAGTAGGACATATGAATTTAGGCGCCGGCCGTATTGTTTACCAGGATTTAGTGAAAATAAACATGGCGGTTGAAAAAAATACGCTAAAAGATGAACCAGTGCTGGAAGAGGCATTTAATTATGCGATAAAAAATAACAAACCCATACATTTCATGGGACTTTTGAGTGATGGTGGAGTTCATTCTCATATTAATCATTTAAAAGGTTTACTTTCTGCAGCTGAAGAATTTGGTGTAAAAGAAAAATACGTACATGCTTTCACCGATGGTCGTGATGTAGATCCCCACTCAGGAAAAGCTTTTATTAAAGAAATTGAAGAACATTTAAAGAAAACCAACGGAAAGCTTGCTTCAGTGATAGGCCGTTATTTCGCGATGGACCGTGATAAACGTTGGGAAAGAGTGAAAAAAGCCTATGACCTTATCGTTAAAGGGGAAGGTACCAAAAGCACCAATGCTTCTGAAACTATCGCCAAAAGTTATCATAATGAAGTTAGCGACGAGTTTATAGAACCTATTGTGATGACTAACGAAGCTGGAGAACCGGTTGCCACACTAAAAGAAAAGGAAGTAGTTATTTTCTTCAATTTTAGAACGGATCGCGGAAGACAACTTACCCAGGCACTTACCCAGGATGATTTTCCGGAATATAATATGAAGAAATTACCGTTATATTATGTTACAGTAACAAAATATGACGACAGTTTTGAAGGAATAAATGTGGTTTTCAAGAAAGATAATATTAAGTCAACCTTAGGCGAAGTATTAGAATATATGGGGAAAAAGCAAATAAGAATTGCTGAAACCGAAAAGTATCCTCATGTAACTTTCTTCTTTAGCGGCGGCCGGGAAAAACCATTTAAAGGCGAAAAGCGTTTAATGTGCAGTTCGCCAAAGGTAGCCACCTACGATCTTCAGCCAGAAATGAGCGCCTTTGAGATTAGGGATAAGATTATTCCAGAACTTAAAAACGAATCAGCTGATTTTATTTGCCTGAATTTCGCAAATCCTGATATGGTGGGCCATACAGGAATTTTTGATGCAGCTGTAAAAGCTGTTGAAACCGTAGATTCTTGCGCAAAAGATGTGGCAGAAACTGCCCTGGAAAATGATTATTCCGTCATAATAATCGCCGATCATGGGAATAGTGAAATTATGATCAACGAAGACGGAAGCCCAAACACCGCACATACCACGAGTCCGGTTCCATTAATCTTATTGGATAAAGACATAAAATCAATTAAAAGCGGTAAGCTAGGGAACATTGCTCCGACTATCCTAAAGTTAATGGGCATAGATCAGCCGGAAGTAATGACTGAAGATCCCCTAATTTAATTTAAATGATAAATAAAATTGCATTAATATTCTTGAGTGTTTTCTTAATCTCGGGAGAAGTAGTTGAAGAAAAAGAAAGTTTAAACCGTAGTAATTCAGTAGAAATTCTTTTAGGAGAATTTAAACAGGCCGACCTGGAGAAACCACCATATTCAAGTTGGTTTAAGCCCGGTTATGAACACTTCGAGCCTAAGAAAAAAGCTTTAAAAACCATAGCCAATAATATTCACGATTATGAAATCCTGATGTTTATGGGAACCTGGTGTGGAGACAGCCGATATGAAGTTCCAAAGTTTTTTAAGCTTTTAGATGAAGTGGATTTTAATAAAGATAATCTTACAAATATTGCGGTAAACCGGGCCAAAAAAGCACCGGGTGAGCTTGATGAGGAATATGGAATTCATCGTGTGCCGACTATTATTTTCCTAAAAGATGGAAAAGAAGTGAATAGATTTGTAGAATATTCTGTAGAAAGCCTGGAAGAAGATATAGCCAACATAGTTTCAGGAAAAGAATATATAGACCCATATTCAGAATAAACAGGCGCTTACGAAGAAATACTCGGTAAATCTTGCTAATTTTGCCTTATGCCCTATTCATTAACCATAGCAGTAGATTTTGACGGAACTATTGTGGAAAATAAGTTTCCTGAAATTGGGAAACCAAAACTTTTCGCCTTTGAAACCTTAAAAAAACTGCAGGAAGATGGGCACCGCCTTATTCTATGGACCTATAGGGCTGAAGATAAATTGGAGGAAGCTGTTCAGTTTTGCAGGAAAAGAGGAATTGAATTTTATGCTATTAACAAAAGTTATCCTGAAGAGGTTTTTGAAGAAAATATAAGTCGCAAGATTCTTGCCGACATTTTTATAGATGACCGAAATATAGGTGGTATGTGGGGTTGGGGTGAGATCTATCAAAGATTAAAAGACCGATCCATAATCAAGGAGGAAAAAAAAGGAAAGAAGAAATTCGGATTTTTAGGCCGATTTTAAATTCAATATATGATAATTACCAAGAATTCAGAAGAAATTGAATTGATGCGCGAAAGCGCTTTAATCGTATCTAAAACACTGGGGATGCTTGCACCGCATATTAAACCCGGAGTTACTACATTGGAATTAGATAAAATGGCCGAAGAATTTATTCGTGACCATGGAGCAGAACCTGGCTTTTTGGGAATGTACGATTTTCCTAACTCACTTTGTATGAGTCCTAATGCACAAGTGGTGCATGGAGTTCCTAACGATAAACCCATGAATGAGGGCGATATAATATCTATAGATTGTGGTGCACTTAAAAATGGATTTTATGGTGATCATGCTTATACTTTTGAAGTTGGTGAAGTAAAACCCGAAGTAAAAGCATTGCTAAAGGCCACAAAAGAGTCTTTATATGTTGGTATTCGTGAATTTAAAGTGGGAAATCGCGTAGGTGATGTAGGTTATGCCATCCAAAAATATACTGAAGATAAAGGCTATGGCGTGGTAAGAGAGTTGGTAGGACACGGCCTTGGTGCCCAAATGCACGAAGATCCTGAAATGCCAAATTATGGTAAAAGGGGTCGGGGTAAAAAGTTTATTGAGGGTATGGTTGTAGCCATTGAACCTATGATAAATTTAGGAACAAGAAGAATTAAACAAATGCCCGATGGCTGGACCATTTTAACGGCAGATAATAAAGCCAGTGCTCATTTTGAACACGATGTTGCAATTGTAGATGGTAAACCACAACTTCTATCTACTTTCGACTATATTTATGAAGCTTTAGGAATTGAAAGTGATGAAGAAGATGAGTTTAAAGCCGGGGTATATGGTAAAGAATTATAGAGGTGAAGTTTGGAAAAAACTTCATAAAGAAGAGTGGCAGGATCGCTTTGTATACGATATTTCCAGTTATGGTAGGGTTATTAGCTATGTGCAAAACCCTGAAGGAGAATTAATTAATGGCGGCAGAACCAATGGATACCTTAGCTTCTCGCCCAGAATATTAAACGGAAAGCATAAAACTTACTATATTCACAGGATTGTAGCAGAGCTTTTTCTGGATAAGAATGATGACGATAAATTTGTAATCCATAAGAATTTTAAAAAGGATGATAATCGTGTTGAAAACCTTGCCTGGACTAATCAGGAAGAATGGGTAAAGCACCAGCACAATAGTCCCGGGGTAAAAGAAAATAAACGAAAGCGAAAATTAAGAAGAGTAGTCACCTATTCTAAACTAACCTACGCACAGGCTGTAATTCTTAAAAAGAAACTTTTAGACCCTAACCGAAAAACAAGGATAAAAGTACTTGCCAAGCAATTTGGAGTATCAGAAATGCAATTATATCGAATTAAATCTGGTGAAAACTGGGGAGATATCAAAGTCTAAATTGGGATTAGAGATTTTTAATGAAGAAGCTTTTTAAAGTAGTTTTAAATACCGTTCCCAGACCTTTACTGATAAGGTTGAGCTATTGGATAAAACCTTTCTTTAAATACGCGCTCCGCGGAAATACCTACACCGATCCTATAGATGGTAAAAGCTTCTCCAGGTTTCTACCTTACGGATATATCAACCAGCGCGAGAATGTACTTTCTCCCTCTACCCTTTCCCTGGAAAGGCACCGTTTACTTTGGTTATATCTAAAAAATGAGACTGATTTTTTTACGAAGAGACTAAAAGTACTTCACTTTGCACCAGAACAGGCATTCTACAAACGTTTTAGAAAGCTCAAAAACCTCGATTACACTACTACCGACCTAAATTCTCCTTTAGCCGATGTAGAAGCTGATATTTGCGATCTTCCGTTTAAAGAAAATGAATTCGATTTTATTCTCTGCAATCATGTTTTAGAACATATTCCTGATGACACCAAAGCAATGCAGGAACTCTATCGTATTTTAAAGCCAGGAGGTACGGCTATTTTACAAATTCCGCAAGATCTAAATCGAGCTGTAACTTTTGAAGATGACTCCATCACCGATAGAAAAGAACGCGAACGTATTTTTGGCCAATATGACCACGTAAGAATCTACGGGAGCGATTATTTTGAAAAACTTAGAAAGATTGGTTTTAAAGTAGAAGAAGTAGCTTACACCACTCAACTATCTGCCGAGGAAATTGATAAATATCGATTAGCAAAAGGAGAAGTTATTCCTGTTTGTTATAAGCGCTAATCTCTTAAGGCTTCGTCAAAACCTTCTGAAGAAAAGATTCTGATGCTTTCTGCTTCATCTGCATATATAAAATAAACATCTACATTTTCAATTCGCCTCAACATTTCTAAAGATTTTTCATACCCCAATGCCATAAAAGCGGTGGCATAACCATCTGCCAGAGTGCAGTTTTCAGCAAGAACAGACGCACTTAGTAAATCACTTTTTTCTGCTTCGCCGGTTAAGGGATTTATAGTATGCACAAAGCGTTTTCCTGTAGTAGAGTCTACCCTAAATTTTCTATAGTTCCCAGAAGTAGCCATAGCGCGATCGTTTAAAGCCAAAACGCTTTGGAAAGTACGTTCTTCATTAGTTTGCTGCGGGTTATCTATAGCAACCATCCAATCGGCCTCCTTTTCAATATTACGGCCTCTAGCCACTAATTCCCCACCCAATTCAATTAGATAGTTTTCAACATTTTTAGAGTCTAAATATTCAGCAATAACATCTATGGTGTAGCCTTTTGCAATGGCATTAAAATCGAGATAGATATCAGGATTTTCTTTTCTAATAAAATTATCTTCGGTTAATTCAACTTTATCAAAGCCTACCAATTCTTTAATAGAATCTAATTGTGAGGCTTCCAATTCGTTTAAAGGCTTATCGGGGCCAAATCCATAAGCATTGACTAAACTACCCACCGTTGGATCAAAATAGCCCTCACTTTCATTAAAAATCTTTTGAGAGTATTTAAAAACCTGCTGGAAATGGCTATCAACCTCAATATCTTCAGCCCCTGAATTTATTCTGGAGATATCAGAATCGGTTTGATAAGTACTCATGGAAGAGTTAATCATCTCAAAAATTGAATCTAAAGCTTTTTTAGTATTAAAGTCTTCTGAAGAAAAATATTTCACCTGGTACGTTGTTCCCAATGCTTTACCGGTTTCAGTATAGACTTGAGGACCATCACTCGTACAGGAAATAAAAAATAAAACGACAAGGAAACTAAGCGCAACTTTTTTCATGGAATAGGTTAATTCTATTTAATTAAATTTCCTGCCAGGATTCATAATTCACTACATATTCTTCCCCGTGCATCACAGGCTTCTCGTAATCTGCCGAGTTAGCCAATCCTACACCGGCATAGAAAGTTCTGGCATTAAATTTAAGGGCATGTTCTTTTATAGATTTTAAAAAGGCAATATCATAGTCCCTGGGGTCGTGTGGATATTCTATAGCCCTAACAATAACAAAATGAAGCTTTTTATCTTTTAAAGCTACAAACTGCGGATCTCGTTTAAACTCACTATTTACCCCAAGAAATTCGTAACCATTTTTCTCGAGTTCATTTCCAACAATATTCATTGCCAGGTTATGTAATTCCTGATCACTTAATTTACCCATAGTACAAAAATAAAAAATCCCGCTTTAGAAAGCGGGATTTAATTTTTTATCCTCCAAAATCATCAAATCTGATGTTCTCATCTGGTACGCCAAAATCTTCGGCCATTTTCTGTACCGCTTTATTCATAAGTGGCGGCCCACAGAAGTAAACTTCAATATCTTCAGGTTCTTCGTGATGGCTTAAATAGTTGTCTATTACTACCTGGTGAATAAACCCTACAAAACCGTCTCCTTCCGCATCAAGGCTATCCTTCACTTTCCAATTATCTTCCTCCATAGGCTCAGAAAGCGCTAAATAGAATTTAAAGTTTGGAAAATCTCTTTCTAATGCTCTAAAATGTTCTGTATAAAATAATTCTCTTTTAGATCTACCTCCATACCAGTAAGTAACTTTTCTACCGGTTTGCAAAGTACGGAAGAGGTGATATAAGTGTGAACGCATAGGCGCCATTCCGGCTCCTCCACCTACATAAAGCATTTCAGCTTCACTTTGGTTTATAAAGAATTCTCCATAAGGTCCAGAGATAGTTACTTTATCTCCTTTTTTTCTTGAAAATATATAAGAAGATGCTATTCCAGGATTTACATCCATCCAACCATCTTTAGCTCTATCCCAGGGCGGAGTTGCAATACGTACATTAAGCATAATTTCACGTCCTTCTGCAGGATAGGAAGCCATTGAGTAAGCACGCTCCACTGTTTCAGGATTTTTCATAACTAGAGGCCAAAGCTTAAACTTATCCCATTCAGCTTTAAACATTTCTGGACTATCGTGCTCTTCCGGGTGAGCAGTAATATCCATATCTTCAAATTTAACCTCGCATTTAGGAATTTCAATTTGAATATATCCTCCTGCTTTGTAATCCATATCTTCAGGAATTTCTACTACAAATTCCTTGATAAAAGAGGCTACGTTATAATTTCTCATTACGGTAGCTTCCCATTTCTTAATACCAAAAACCTCTTCAGGAATGGTAATTTTCATATCTTCTTTAACCTTTACCTGGCAACCAAGGCGCCAACCCTGGGCGATCTCTTTTCTCGTAAAATGAGGTTCTTCAGTGGGCAAAATTGCGCCTCCACCTTCTTTTACGATACATTTACATTGCACACAGGTTCCACCACCACCACAGGCAGAGGGTAAGAATAATTTATTATCACCTAAAGTAGAAAGTAAAGTTCCTCCAGAACCTACTTCCATATCTTTTTCCCCATTTACGTTTATGGTAACAGGTCCCGATGGCGCTAATTTGGCCTTCGCTCCCAGTAATACAGAAACCAATATGAGTATTAATGCTAAAAATACTAGTACACTTGCTATTATAACTGTCATAATCTTTCTTTTGCGATTATAATTTAATTCCCATAAAACTCATAAAACCTAAAGCCATAAGCCCGGTGATAATGAATGTAATTCCTAATCCTTTTAAAGGAGCAGGCACATTAGAGTAAGCTATTTTTTCACGAATAGCTGCGATTCCAAGAATTGCGAGGAACCAACCAATACCACTACCAAAACCATAAGTTATAGCTTCTGTAATAACACTAAAGTCTTTTTGTTGCATAAATAAGGCTCCACCAAGAATTGCACAGTTTACTGCGATAAGTGGTAAGAAAATACCCAATGCACCATAAAGTGCGGGAGCAAATTTCTCAACAATCATTTCTACAAGTTGTACCATAGATGCAATAACTGCAATAAACATAATGAAACTTAGAAAACTAAGATCTACGTTTGCAAATTCATCTCCTAACCAGGTTAAAGCACCAGCCTTAAGAAGATAGTTATCTAAAAGGTAGTTGATAGGTACTGTAATTGTAAGTACAAAAATTACTGCGGCACCTAAACCAACAGCTGTTTTTACTGTTTTTGATACTGCCAAATAGGAACACATCCCTAGGAAGTAGGCAAAAATCATATTTTCTATGAAAATACTCCTGACAAATAAGTTTATATAATCCATTCTATATTTTTTAGCTGTTTATGCTTTTAGTTTTCCTCTATTAGTTTACGGTTTCTTGCACGTTGTACCCAAATAAGTAGGCCAACTACAATAAGCGCCATTGGTGATAACAGCATAAGCCCATTATCTACATATCCCAGTGCATATAAACCGGTAGATTCAGCATCGGTTACACCTTTGTGACCTAATACTTCAAAACCAAATAATTTACCAGAACCTAAAAGTTCACGAAAGAATGCTACAATGATTAAGATCAATCCATATCCGGCAGCATTTCCAACCCCATCAAGAAAAGATTTATAAACACCATTTCCTAAAGCAAAAGCTTCTAAACGTCCCATTACAATACAGTTCGTAATAATCAATCCAATAAATACGGAAAGTTGTTTACTCACATCATAGGCATAAGCCTTTAAAACCTGGTCTACAAGAGCCACAAGAGAAGCCACAACTACTAGCTGTACAATAATCCTAATTCTACTCGGAATCATATTCCGCAGCATAGAAACAATCATATTACTAAATGCCATAACCGCTACTACGGCAATAGCCATAACCACTGCAGGTTCTAATTGAACGGTAATTGCCAAAGCAGAACAAATACCAAGTACCTGTACCGTAATTGGGTTATTGTCATCCAATGGATCTGTCAATAATTTCCTGTTTCCTTTAGAGAGAAAATGTTCTTTTTCTTCTGAACTGGATAAGAACAGAATCATTTCTTTCTTCTTTTTTTCCTTTTCTTCGGAAATATTTAATTTTTCTTTATCCATAATTATTGAATTGCAACTTTAATATCTTTCTGCTGTTCAAAATAAGGCAGGTAATACTGAAGCCTATTTGAAATCATATCTGAAACCCCATCTCCTGTAATTGTAGCACCAGAGATAGCATCTACCTGATTATCGTCTTTATCTGAAGGATCTATATCACCTTTAACTACAGAAACTCCAACAAGATTTCCACTTTCATCAAAAATCTTTTCATCTGCAAAGCTTTCCTTAAACCATTGTTTGGTGATTTCGGCTCCTAAACCTGGAGTTTCCCCAAGGTGATCAAAAGTAGCCCCCTTAATAGTATTTACATCGTCCTTAAGGGAAATATATCCAAAAATAGCATTCCAAAGTCCATTACCACGAAGTGGTACAATGTAATACTTCTCACCCTCTACATCGGCAACATATAAGGGGAAAATTTGTTCATTATCTTCCCTCTTTATTTCCTTTGCAAGGTCTACTGTAAAAGCATCTACATCTTCTGCTACAGAGCCGTCATACATCAAAGCGACTTCTTCTGTAATATGTTTATCATATAATGCCTCGGCCCCGGCTCTATCGGTTTCAATACCAATAGTTGCAAGAATACTTTGCATTTTTTCCTGGCGTACATTCTCTCGTTGTATTGGTTGAAGAGAAGTAGCGGTAAATGATAATACAACGGCAACCACCAACACCATAACTATGGCGAATATAAACGTGTAGCCGTTACTGTTTGTTTTATTTACTGATTTTTCTTCCATAACTAAACTGCTGTTTCCACTTGACCGGTGGCTGTTTTTACTCTATTCCTTCTGCGCTTAACATTAGACTGTATTACGTAATGGTCTATTGTTGGAGCAAATACATTCATCAATAAAATAGCCAACATTATCCCTTCCGGATATGCCGGGTTAAAAACCCTGATCATTACTGCCAGAAAACCTATTAGAAAACCATAAATCCATTTTCCTTTTAAGGTTTGTGCTGCAGAAACTGGATCTGTCGCCATAAATACAATTCCAAAAGCTAAACCTCCAACAATAAGATGTTGGTACCAGGGGAAGTTGGTTAAATTATTACCCTCAATTCCCATAGATGGCAATGCATTAAAAATCAAGGCCATTGCTGCTGCACCTAAAATAGCACTTACAATTATTCGCCAGCTACCTACTTTAGTCAACACCAGAAGCAATGCTCCGGCCAGTATACATATCGTAGAAGTTTCGGCAATAGAACCGGGGATTACCCCAGAGAACATCTCCATTGCTGAATAGCTCGCATTTTCTCCAGCTGCTAAAGATCCTAATATTGTTTCTCCAGAAATTGCATCTACATTATAAGCTTCACTAACCCATACCTGGTTTCCAGACATATAGGTTGGATAAGCAAAAAATGCAAAAGCCCTGGCTGTTAAAGCCGGGTTTAAAATGTTCATTCCTGTACCTCCAAATGCTTCTTTACCAACTAAAACAGCAAATACTACTGAAAGTCCTACCATCCACAATGGGATATCAATAGGCATAATCATTGGGATTAACAAACCGGTTACCAAATAACCTTCGTTTACCTCGTGCCCTCTAAAAATTGCAAAAGCGAATTCAATTCCTAAACCTACCCCGTAAGAAACGGCTACCATAGGAAGAATCTTCAAGGCTCCGTGACCAAAAGCTTCCCAAAAAGTAAAAGCTTCCCCTAATTGGGAGTAATGCTGATATCCAGCATTCCACATTCCAAATAAAAGTGCTGGTATAAGTGCAACTACAACTGTAATCATAGTACGCTTTAAATCTACCGCATCTCTAATATGAGCTCCCTTTTGAGTGGTATGATTAGGAGTAAATAAGAAAGTATCCAGAGCGTTTACTGCCGGTGCATACTTCTCATATTTTTTCCCCTTCCCAAAGGGTTCTTTTATTTTATCTAATCTTTGTCTTATCCATTCCATATTCTAACTTCTTTTTAACCTACTTCAGTAATCATTAAATCCAAACCTAAACGAATAACTTCCTGAATTTCGATTTTGGAAGTATTTACATATTCTACAGCTGCAAAATCTTCAGGAGCTACTTCATAGATCCCAAGGTTTTCCATCTTTTCAATATCTCCCGCCATACAAGCTTTAATTAGCTGCATAGGAAAAAGATCCATTGGCAAAACCTCTTCCATTTCTCCAGTTACTACCAGGGCTCTTTCTTCCCCGTTTAAATTGGTAGTAGGTTTGAATTTCTTATTTGGAAACATCCAGGATAAAGAAGTTTTTGAATTTGAATGAATGTTATTATAAGTAAATGGTAACCATCCAAACATTCGGTAATTATTCCCTTCAGGAATAAGTGTTAGAGCGTTATCAAAAAATCCAATATATTGATTATTTGACAGTTTAGTACCCGTTAGTACATTCCCAGATATAATTCTAATATCATCTGGAACCTGCCCAATAAGGTCTGCAGCACTAGCACCAATTAAAGTATCGTAGTATTTTCTATCTTTTGCTTCACTTCCAGTTAAGGCAATGGTTCTTTTAGCTAGATATCTTCCAGTTAGGAACAAATCACCAATTACGCTAACATTTTCCGGATTAACCGTCCAAACGCGCTCCCCCTGATTAATAGGGTTAATTTTATGAATTTGAACACCAACATTTCCTGCAGGATGCGGTCCAGAAACGTGATGAAGCTCCACACCTTTAATATCTGAAAGATATTGAGCTGAAGATTTATCTACTGAAAGATGCACTTTACCCGGAGTTAATTTCTTCAACGCATTTATTCCTTCCTGAAAAGAAGCCACTTTATCTTTAAGAATAAAACCCCAGTCTGGAGCTAATGGCGCTGTACTAACAGCAGAAATAAATATCGCCTTTGGAGTATCTTTTGGATCAGCTACAATATCGTAAGGACGTTGATTAATAAAGGCACCACATCCACTTTCCAGGATACGAGCTTTAATTGCTTCTGCATCTGTAGAAGAAGCATCTAACTTACCAAATTCTTTATAGCCATCTTCAGGATCCGCCTCTATAATCACCTCCATTACTCTACGTTTATCACCGCGCTTAATTTCTTTAAGCGTCCCGCTAACAGGACTGGTAAAACGTACTTCTTCAGTGTATTTAGAAAAGAATATTTCATCGCCTGCAAGAAGTTTCGCTCCTTCTTTTACTACCATTTTTGGTACTACTGCATGAAAATCTGGCGGTTTGATAGCGTAGGTTTTAGATCTTGGAGCTTTTACAAGTTCCTTTTCTGCCTCTCCTTCTAATTGTAGAGATAAACCTCTTTTAATTCGAATGTCTTTTGACATAGGATGGAGTGTATGTTAAAAATTTTTTGTTTTAAAGTCGTGCAAATTTAAGAATTTTAACCGCACATATCCCAAGAAATCAAAGAATTTTCAACGACTGAAACTGTTAAAATGAAATGTTAAAAATTTCGGAATAAGATTTGTAAGTACATTTGCATAGATTCTACTTCTAATGAAAAACTATTTCCTGCTTCTTTCCCTTACAATGCTATCGCTAAAACTGGTAGCTCAGGCTGTTGAAGAAAACATTGCACCAAACTACATTAGAAGCATACAGTTATACGGGAACTCACAAACCAACACCGGAAATCCAGTATTGAGACTGGGGGAAGGTCTAACTTTGAAATTCGATGATATTATTGGTGACGAAGCCGATTATTATTACACTATAGAACATTACAACTACGACTGGACACCTACCCCACTTGCAAAATCTGAATATTTAACAGGCTTTGATGATATTAGAATCTTTAATTATTTGAATTCCTATAACACGCTACAACCATTTTCCCACTACGAACTCAAAATACCTAATGAAGATACTGGCGGATTCAAGGTAAGCGGGAATTACATGATCAAGATCTTTAACAGCGAAAAAGAACTGGTTTTCTCCCGAAAATTTATGGTTTACGAAAATATAGCCCAGGTTAGGGTTAATCTTCGGCGTTCCAGAAATCTTGAATTTATTGATGAAAAACAAGTGGTTAACTTTAGTATAGAATCTTCAGACCTAATTCTTAAAAATCCTGATAATAATGTTAAGATTCTTATCACGCAAAACCACAATTTAAAGACTGCGATCAAGAATATAAAACCACAATATAATATTGGGAATGAACTGGTTTATAGATACGATAATGAAACGGCCTTTTGGGGCGGCAATGAATATACTCAGTTCGACAATAAAGAACTAAGAGCCACTTCAGCCGATATCTCATCGGTTGCATTAAAGGAACTCTACCACCATTATTTATTTCCAGACCGTACTCGGGCTAACGAACCCTACACCTACAATCCAGATATAAACGGGCAGTTTGTAATAAGAAGCTTACCCGCTGAAAATCCCTCCATTGAAGCAGAATATGTTTGGGTGCATTTTAATCTGGAAAACTATTCAGAATTAGACGGCGGCGAAGTACATATTTACGGGGGTTTCAATAATTTTATTTTAGATAAAAGCACCCAGTTGGATTATAACGAAAATTCCGATCTTTACGAAGGCGCCAGACTTTTTAAGCAGGGGTTTTATAATTACAAATATGTACTGAAACGTACTGATGGAACGATTGATGAAGGATTTTTTACCGGAAATTTTGACGAAACCGAAAACTCCTACCAGGTTTTAGTCTATTACCGAAGTCCCGGCTCAAGATACTACCGATTAATAGGAACTGGCAGCGCAAATTCTACCGGAATAACCAACTAAGCGACTAACCAATTCATCACAATGATGACACGCAGTAGATACGATCTAAAGCATAGGGGCTCTAAATGTCTTAACTGTGAGCATCCGCTGGATAAAAGTGATAAATATTGCCCCAGCTGTGGACAATTAAACAGCACTAAAAAATTAAAATTCGACGATTTTTTTTCTGAATTTTTCTCAGGAATTTTCGCCTACGACTCCAGGTTTCATCGTACACTGCGGGTTTTGCTATTTTCCCCTGGAAAGATTTCCAAAGAGTATATTGAAGGAAAGAGGATGCGCTACGCCAATCCTTTTAAATTTTATTTAAGTGCCTCGATTATCTTTTTTCTAATTTGGGGTTTTGGAAATTCTTTTCAAAATTTAGAACCTATAGTCGATAATGCCGAATTAGAGCAATTTGCACAAGACAGCCTCGCCACACCAAACCTAATTCCCACCCCGGGCGGTGGTGAAATTAATTTAGATTCTTTAATTACCAATCAACAAAGAAATGCAAAACGTTCCTACAAAGAATTGTATGTGCCCACAGAAGATATAGATACCATGACCTACCTGGATGCGGGAAGTTTAAAATTCGATATTTATTCAAGATTTTATAAAGAAACGACTATTAGAAATGCGGAAACTGCGATGGACAGTCTTTCATATCGCCAAACCGCATACAACCATTGGCTCTACAAGAAAGCGGTAGATTGGAATACTTTAAAAGAAAACCCGGGAATCTTTTTAAACTATTTCATCAATAAAATGCCTTTTATTATTTTCTTCTACCTGCCGGTTTTCGCCCTCTTTATTTGGTTTCTATACATTAGGCGCCCTTTTAATTATATTGAACATTTAATTTTTACTTTTCACGTACAAACTACGTTTTTCATTCTTCTAAGTTTAGAGCTTTTTCTAGATTATATTTTTCCCGGAAACTGGGCCTTTACTCTTTTCAATTTTATTTTCGCTTTTTATTTATATAAAGCATTGCGTGGTTTTTATAACCAGGGACGTGTTAAAAC
Organism: Salegentibacter sp. Hel_I_6; assembly: GCF_000745315.1. Taxonomy (NCBI): domain Bacteria; kingdom Pseudomonadati; phylum Bacteroidota; class Flavobacteriia; order Flavobacteriales; family Flavobacteriaceae; genus Salegentibacter; species Salegentibacter sp. Hel_I_6. The sequence goes on from NZ_JQNQ01000001.1 coordinate 873,689, forward strand.
GATTGTAAAGTTTATACTGCTAAACTTTATATTTTTTATTTTAGCAGGAATTGCAGCAATAATTTCAATTTTAGCATCTTTCGCTATATATTAATATATGATTCAGCAAGTTACAAGAGGCATAAAAATTTCGGTTAACACCAATTTTGAAGGTACTTTCTTAAAGAACCTTGGCTCTCGTTTTGCTTTTTCCTATCATATAACTATTGAGAACCAAAGCAACGACTCGGTGCAGTTAACTTCTCGTTTTTGGAAGATCAAGGATGCTTTAAATAATACCGAAATTGTACAGGGAGAGGGCGTAATTGGGCAAAAACCGGTTTTAAAACCCGGCGAATCGCACACCTATCAAAGCGGCTGCCTCTTAAGCTCACCTTTTGGCTCTATGAGTGGTTATTACAATATGATAAGTTTCACCTCAACCCGAAAATTTAGAGTTAAAATCCCAACTTTTAAACTAAGCGCTCCTTATGCTTTAAATTAAAGTCCCGGAAATTCTTTATTATTTATTTCTCCTTTTTGAAGATCTTCATATTTAAAATTTAATTTCTCAGGTAAAAATTCTATTTGCGAAATACTTTTCGTTTTCAGGAAACCACGGTCAATAATTAGATCGATTTCCTTATCCCCTTTCCCGGCGGAATGATGAAATTCCCAAAGATTCTTAGCCGAAAGATCTTTTTCCTTCTGAAAAGTAGAAAACCATTCTTCCCTAAGTTTTTTCATTTCTGCATCATATAAAGGTGAAGAAGACCAAATTTGTGGCTGAAGCGGTAATCTCTTAAAATGCTTCTTTCTACCATCCCACACAAATTCAGCAAAAAATAAATCGGAAGACCAATCGGCTATAACCACGGTAAAGGGTTCAATATTTTCCAGGTTATAGTTGCGAATTTCAGAATCAATATTATCAGCACTAAGCCAGTCCTTTAAAACAACACCCCTGCTTTTTCGGTAAGAATCTTCACGTTTATGCGCTAAAAAACCACCATTCATTAAGCATAATACTCTTTTCTTTTCACTTACCCCAATCCAGCTTCCTCCGGCCACTGCATCTTCAGGTAAAAGCAGGCGAGTATTATTTTCTTGCTTAAAATCGGGCAAATAGGTTTTTCTTTCAGTCGCTTCGTCGCGGTTAGATGTTAAGATAAATCCGTTAGTATTCTCAGGATGAGTTGTAAGGCTTATAGTGCACATAAAATTTTCTTAATAAAAATGCTTAATTTACAAAAATAGTTAAGCTTTCGTGAATGCGCTTTCTGAAGGAATAAAAATCACCTAATTTTTTTACCTTTATGCTCAGAATAATTAAAAACCAAAAAATATATAATTACTATGGGAAAAGGATTTTTTCACGTTCCACAGGCGGTTAACGAGCCAGTAAAATCTTATGCGCCGGGAACCCCGGAAAGGGAAGAAGTTTTACTCACTTATAAAGACTTATACAATTCCAATATGGAAGTACCTCTTTATATTGGATCTGAAGCTATAAAAACTGGAGATACGGCAGATATTCGTCCTCCACATGATCACAAACATAAAGTAGGAACTTACCATCTTGCCAAGAAAAAGCATATAGAGCAAGCTATAGATGAAGCTCTAAAAGCCAGAGAAAGATGGTCTAAATTGGAATGGGAACAGCGTGCTGCCGTATTTTTAAAAGCAGCCGATCTTATTGCAGGACCTTACCGTTCCAGAATTAATGCTGCTACAATGATTGGGCAGTCAAAAAATATCTACCAGGCAGAGATAGATGCAGCTTGTGAGTTATGTGACTTTTTACGTTTTAACGTAGAATACATGTCAGATATGTACAATGAGCAACCAGAATCTTCTGATGGAAACTGGAACCGCGTTGAATATAGACCGTTAGAAGGTTTTGTTTATGCAATTACCCCTTTTAACTTTACCGCTATTTCTGGAAATCTTCCTTCGAGCGCTGCCCTTATGGGTAATGTTGCTGTTTGGAAACCTAGTGACAGCCAGATCTTTTCTGCACAGGTGATTATGGAAGTATTTAAAGAAGCTGGCTTGCCAGATGGTGTTATTAATATGGTTATGGGAGATCCAGAGATGATCACCAATACTGTACTTGACAGCCCTGATTTTGCTGGAATTCACTTTACTGGGAGTACCAATGTATTTAAAGGAATTTGGGGTAAAATTGGAAATAACATCCAGAAGTATAAAACCTATCCAAGAATTGTGGGAGAAACAGGTGGAAAAGACTTTATCGTAGCCCACCCAACTTCAAACCCAAAACAAGTAGCAACTGCAATTTCACGTGGTGCTTTTGAATACCAGGGACAAAAATGTAGTGCAGCTTCTAGAGTTTACCTACCAAAAAGTCTATGGCCAGAGATTCAGGAATTTGTAAGAGAAGATTTAGAATCTTTTAAAATGGGATCTCCTGAAGATATGACGAACTTTATCAATGCAGTAATCCACGAGGGTGCATTCGATAAATTAGCTAGTTATATTGATAAAGCTAAAAAAGACAAAGACGCAGAAGTTGTAATTGGAGGAAATTACGATAAATCTGAAGGTTATTTTATAGAGCCAACTGTAATTCTTACTACAGATCCTCATTATACAACTATGGAAACCGAATTATTCGGTCCTGTAGTAACTATATATGTATATGATGATAAAAATTATAGTGAAGAAAAATGGAGAGACTTGCTAAAAACCGTTGATAATACAAGTATCTACGGACTTACAGGCGGAGTTTTCTCTGGAGACCGTTATATGGCCGCTGTTGCCACAGATGTATTACAAAATGCAGCAGGTAACTTCTACATTAATGATAAGCCAACCGGTGCCGTAGTAGGGCAACAACCATTTGGTGGAGCTAGATCTAGTGGTACTAACGATAAAGCCGGTTCTAAAATGAACTTGCTAAGATGGGCCTCAGTTAGATTAATTAAAGAAACTTTTGTTCCAGCAACAGATTACAGATACCCATTTTTGGGAGAGTAGTTTTGTAGGAAATTAACTTACAGTAAGCCACAGCTTCAAAAGCTGTGGCTTTTTTTTGTTTAATAGGCGCTTACTGGAATAATATTAATTTATTTAAGCTATTATTCCTGAAGTAAGTTTGATTCCTGGTAAACCAAAGATTTCAGATCATAGAGAGAATAGGATCGAAATTCCTATACCGGCTCCCGCCATTTGTTGTGATAGGCTATTATTAGATAATCCTAAGCTATTAAGTGGACTTAACACCCCGATTATTAGTAAATAACGCCCTTTTAATTGATGGTATCCCGGAAGATATATTTCGGTTAATTTAAAATAAGAATTTATAATAAAGATAATACCAACTTCAATTTAAAGCAAGTTCTAAAATTGGAAATCAAATTAAGGAAAAAGCTAAACTTAGGATTGAAATTGAACTCTCGAAGATTCCCGTCACCCAGCCCTTATATTGGAATGATAAGTTAAGTGATAGCATCAAAAATCTTAGGCAAGGTGGATACCTCGCAACGTCGAAATCGAAAACTGATAGGTTCTAAATAGTTTTAGCAATAAAAAGCTATGAATAGATTCTATCTGACTTAGGAGTAAGACTAATTCAAACTTAAAATAATATACCCCATCAAAAACAATATACAATCAATATAAGAGAAATGCATACTAACTTCTTTAAGGTAAAACTGATTACCGAAAATGGAAATAAGGAAAAGAAGTTTATTATGATCTAAGAAAGATTTTTCCTACAATAAATAATGACAGTATTATGAATATCGCCTTTAAACTGGTTTTTAGACATTTAAATCTTTATTTTGTATTTAAATTCTTGTTAAAATAGATTTTTTATATGTAATTTTACTCTCTAAAAGCAATTATTTGCCTATGGGTAAAATTACTCCCCGGTTTTTCTTAGCGGTTTTTATTTTCGGATTGTGCCTACTTTCCGCTAGTTCTTTATTTCCCAATATCAATTATGGGCCAGATAAACCTGTATCCGAAAAGCAAATCCAAAATAAATCATTTTTTGTAGGTTTTCTTTTGCAAGAAACACCAACGGTCTCTTTTATAGAAAATTCCCCGGCAACTTGTATCGATAAAAAAGATGGAGTTTTAAAGGTTAGTGCTTCTGGAGGTACTTCTCCTTACAGCTATTCCTGGTCAGGACCTAATGGTTTTACAGGATCAGGAGAAGAGTTCAACAATCTTGGACAGGGAACTTATACCGTAACGGTTACCGATGCAAATGATGAAACAAATTCAGATAGTTTTAATTTAGGCTTTGAAGATAATATAAACCCAGAAGTAATTACCCAAAACATTACTGTTCAACTAGATTCTAATGGACAGGCCGATATAACCGCTACTCAGATTGATAACGGTTCTAACGATGCTTGCGGCATTCAAAATCTTAGTTTAAATATCAGTAGTTTTGATTGTTCCAATATTGGAAACAATACTGTTACTTTAACTGCTAGAGATGAAAATGGAAATTCAGATTCAGATACCGCAATTGTTACCGTACAGGATAATATAGATCCTACTGCAAATGCCCAGGATATTACTATTCAACTGGATGCTTCTGGAAACGCAAGTATCACGGCAAATGATATCGATAATGGCTCTTCCGATAATTGTGGAATTTCAGACCTTTCTATTGATAAATCCAGTTTCGACTGTGATGATGTAGGAGCCAATACGATTACACTCACTGTTACCGATGAAAACGGAAGAACAGATTCAGATACCGCAATTGTTACCGTACAGGATAATATAGATCCTACTGCAAATGCCCGGGATATTACTATTCAATTGGATGCTTCTGGAAATGCAAGTATTACGGCAAATGATATCGATAATGGCTCTTCCGATAATTGTGGAATTTCAGACCTTTCTATTGATAAATCCAGTTTCGACTGTGATGATGTAGGAACCAATACAATTATACTCACTGTTACCGATGAAAACGGAAATACAGCTTCAGACACGGCTACCGTTACTGTGGAAGACAAAATAAATCCGCAAACACCAACCATACCTGATCTTGAATGGACGTGTGAAGATCAAATCACCAATTTCCCTACTACCGTCGACAATTGTAATGGAGAAATAACAGGAACTACCAACGATCCATTATCTTACGACACTTATGGAACTTACACTATTACCTGGATATTTACCGATGATTCAGAAAATTCTGTTACCGCTACGCAAAAAATTATTATCCCTGAACCCACGGTAGAAATACCGACTATAAATAACAGTACATTCTGCAATACAGAAACAGTCCCCGAAATTAATTTTTCAGGAGCAAATGCTACCTCGTATCAATGGTCTTACCAAAAAAGTAGTAATACAGATATTGGTCTGGCTTCAAGCGGGACCGGTAATATCTCGGCCTTTACTGCGAAAAACAATAGTAGCGACCCGGTAGTTGTTGAATTTACAGTAATCCCCTTTGGTGGAAACTGCCAGGGTGAAGAAAAAAATTTCCAAATAACTATTAATCCAACTCCTACTATTACAACGCCCAATGATATAGAAATTTGTGAGGGCGAAACCATTAATGCTATAGATCTTTCCAATTTTTCAGTAGATGGAAGCATTGTTGAATGGATCAATAACAATCCGGGGATAGGCCTCAATGCAAGCGGAAACGGTAATATCACCTCATTTACAGCTACCAATGAGACCAACCAAACACAAATTGCAACCATTTCCCTAATCCCTTCCGCAAATAATTGTACTGGGGAAACCCAAACATTCACAATTGAAGTTAAGCCTAAGCCTCAGGTTGAGGTTCCGCAAATTCCAGAATTTTGTAATGGGGCACCCACTCAGGCAATAGCACTAACCGGAAATTTTAGTGGAATTACCTATGACATAACCGGTGGTTCCTCAATTGGACTTTCCAATAAATCTGGAGTTTCAGAAATTCCGATTTTTACTCCGGCAAATAACACGAATTCACCTATAAATGCTACAATTAAAATAACCCCAAAAGCTAATGGCTGTATTGGAAAACCTGTTGAAATTCCTGTTACGGTAAAACCAAGTCCGGTGGTAAACTCATCCTATTCAAATCAAATCTGCTCAGGAGAAATCACGGACATTGCCTTATCCAGCCCTGTTACAAATACCGGTTTTAGTTGGACGGTTGAAGCACCTGCAGGGATTGAGGGTGCGATTAATGGAAGTTTAGATGCTGAAGGAATAATAGAACAAGAACTTATTAATACTACCTCACAAACTCAAACTGTAATTTATCGAATTACCCCGGAAGCAGATAGTTGTACTGGCGCGACAATTCCGGTAACAATTACAGTAAATCCCAATCCGGAGTTTGAAATAAACCTGCCAGAATGTGTTACGGCAGTTAACCTTATAGATACTTCTATAAAAAATAACAACTCATTAACTTACACCTATTGGGAAAATGAAGAAGCCACTATCCCCCTTTCCAATCCCTCTGAAGTAGGTTTAGGAATTTATTATATAAAAGGTAGCAGCTCTGCCGGTTGTTCGGTTGTTCAGGAAGTTACTGTAGATAAAATTCAACCTGTTATCACCAATATAGTGGAGGCACCTACAGAGATCTGTAGCGGCGAAGCTTTTGATTTTTTACCAGAGAGTAATTTGGAAGAAACTTCGATAAGTTGGTCCCGGGCCGCTCTTGGTGAAAATGCTGCTACAAATTCATCTGATAGGAATAATACAAATCCTAACGAATCACTAGTAAACAACAGTGGCAATACTATAACAGCCAAATACATTTTTACTTTAGAAAATAATGGTTGCACAAATAATTTTGAAGTTGAAGTTGATATTTTCCCAGCTCCGCAGTTAATTCAGGAACCCATTGAGGATATTTGTAACGGTAGCAGCATCAGTTACACACCGGAAAGTTCTTTACCAAACTCAAGCATATCCTGGCGGAGAAATGCGTTTGAAGGTAACGCAGCCTCCTCTGGTTCAGGAGCCATAAATGAAATTCTTTATAATGATTCAGGAGTTGAAATTGGTGTCACTTATTTTATAACGATTACTTCAGCGAAAGGATGTTCTGTTGAAGAAAGTGTTAGTTTTTCACTATTGTCAGGCCCTAAAGTAATAGCTACCGCTTCTAAAAATAATTTTTGCGCAGGGGAAACTATAGATTTGTATTCAACCTTTGAGGGCGAGCAATCTGTAGATCCAGTACTAATTGAAGAAAATTTTAATGGATCAGGAAATAATTGGACAAGTATTAATAATTCCACGGGAGGAAACTCTCAAGCACCCCAATGGCGGTTAAGACCTAACAATTATACCCCAAATTATAATGATATTATTCGCTCTAACGATGGAAGCCAGTTTTATCTCTCAAGCAGTGATGCTCAAGGTAGAAACACATATACGGAAACTATTTTACAGTATAATCAAAGTATAAATACAGTTGGTTACAGCAGTCTTGAATTTTCATTTTGGCAATATTATAGATTTTATAATAGTTTGGGTGAAGTTGAAGTTTCTACTGATAACAATAATTGGGAAAGAGTTTATGCCACCCCGGGAGCAACCAGAAAAGGCCTCGTTAGCTTTGATTTAAATGGCTGGACAGGAAATGAAAATTTATATATACGATTTAAATATAGAGCATATTGGGGATACTGGTGGGCAATAGATAATGTAAAGCTAACTGGTGAAGGCTCTACTGTTCCCGATGTAACTTGGACTTCCTCAACTAATCCAGACTGGAGTTCTAATGAACCTAACCCTACAAATATATCAGTATCTCAAAATACGGTTTTCACAGCCACCTATACCGACCCCGACATCGAGTGTCCAGGAGTAGGTACAGTTGAAGTTGAGGTAAAAGATCCATTGCAACCAGAAATTATTGCAAATTACTGTTCTTTAGATCAAACAAACCAGGTTCTATTATCTTCAAGTGAGGTTTATGATTCTTATAGATGGGTGGCTTCCGGACAAAATATTTCCACCGAGGAGTCTATACAGGTAAGCTTAGCGCAAACATACACTTTATACGTTACCAAGGAAGGCTGCGAAGCTTCAACTTCAATTACGCCCAATGAAAATTTAATAATCAATGGAGATTTTGAAGATGGAAACACCGGCTTTAACACTGTATATAATTATGTAGTGGATGATCCTAATTCTCGAAGAGAAATGTACCCGGAAGGCACTTATGCAGTTGGCGAAGATGCTTATAACTATCATAATAATTTTAGTGGATTAGGGCATGGTGGCCGAGGTAATTTTATGATTGTTAATGGAGATGTGTCTGTAGGTAATGTAGTTTGGGAATCTAATCCCCTGGAAATAATTCCAGATACCGATTATTATTTTAGTGCCTGGACAACCAATGTAAACCCAGCGAGCCCAGCTCGTTTAAGGATTCAGATATTAGTAAATGGTACTGTAGAAGTTGAAAGCACATTGGGCGACCTAACTAACGAACCCGTAGGAAATTGGATTAATTTTTATAATCCTGAATTATGGAATTCTGGTAATAATACAATAGCTACTGTAAGAATTGTTAATGAAAACCCTACCGCTGGAGGAAACGATTTCGGGATAGACGATATTTCTTTTGCTGCTTTTAGATCTTTCGATTTTGAATTTACGCCGGAAAATAATGGCCCTATTTGCGAAGGTGAAACTATAGAATTAACCGCAAATCTCGATGGTGGTCGTTTACCTATAACTTTTGACTGGACAGGCCCCAATGGTTTTAGCCACTCTACCACAATTACAGAACAAGAAGACTTAGCTGCAGCAGATACGCTAAGTATTCCCAATGCCACCCCAGAAATGGCAGGTGAATATTCTTTGGAAATTACTGATTTCTATGGCTGCAACCTGGAATCGAAAACCACTACCGTAGAGGTAATCGAAAAAGCGGTAGTTTTTGCAGGTGAGGACTTAGAAATATGTTCTAATGATCCTTTAATTGATCTTTCTCAAGCTTCTATTAGCCATCCGACTATTAATACAGGGGTTTGGACAACGGCAGATGGGGATAATTCCAGATTTACAGATTCTAATAGTATAAATACAACCTATAATCCAAGCCCAGAAGAAATTTCTTCCGGAGAGATTGAATTAATTTTAACTTCAGATCCTGATTCGGGGGCAATTTGTGAAGTTGTGAGTGACACTTTAAACATTATTTTCAATATTAGCCCGGAGGTAGAACTTGTACCACAAGATGTTACTTGCTTTGAAGGAAACAACGGAAAGATAGAAATTAACATAGCTGATAATACCGGCACAAGTCCTTTATCTTATTTATGGAGCAATGGGCAGACAGGAAGTGTGGCAGAAAACCTGGTAGCGGGAGATTATTATGTTGATGTTACAGATGCCAGGTCCTGCGTTGTAAGGTCAGATACCATAACAATCAATCAACCAGACAAATTGCTGGTGGAAAACCCAATACAGCTAGAGGAAGCTTCTTGTTTTGATGAATTTGGTACATTAGTAGCTATTCCTGTAAGCGGTGGACTGTTTACAGATGAAGAAATCGACGCTGATAGCATTCCATACCTGCTGGAAATATTGGATTCCGGAGGGAATTCAATAAGTTTAGGTCAAGATCAGGTGACCTATGATACAACTGCTGGACGTTTTGTGATATCAGGACTCCAGGGAGGAAAAGCATATACATTTCTAGTGAGTTCAAGTGAAAACTGTGCTGCTGAAGTTAAAACATTTACCACGCTTACTCCACCGGAAATCAATGCCGGGGAGGCTCCTGAAATTTCAGAATGCGGTGTAAAAACTTTATGGCTCTCCGCAACCCCTATAGATCCTGAAATTGGCACTGGAAGCTGGTCTTATAATAACGGAGAAACTGAATTATTGGGAGACCCAACTAATCCTAATACAAGTTTCACAGGACAGGCTGGCACACCTTACACTTTAACCTGGAGTGCTACATCAGTTGCAAATCCAGCCTGTAACGTTTCTAGAGATATTGAAGTAACTTTCCCACCATCTTGCAGCCAATTAAACTTTGACGGTATAGATGATTTTGTAGACCTGGGCAATCACTACAATATTAATTCTGCTTTTTCAATAGAAGCCTGGATAAAACCCCATTCAACTTCTGGAACAAAAACTATTTTTTCTAAAAGACCTACAGAAAATCTAAATGCAGGTTATGACATTTTTCTTAATAATGGTTCTCCTACATTTCGGGTAAACGAGAAAAGTGTAGTTTCGGGAAGTAAAGTCAATTCAAATCGTTGGTTTCATATTGCAGCTGTTTATAATCCAGGTTCAGCACTTAAAATTTATGTAGATGGTATTGAAATTCAAACCAATGCCAACAACATTCCAAATTCAGTTGGAACAACAGATACTCCAGCATTAATTGGAGCAGCTTATGCTCCAGGTGAAATTATAGAAAGCAAAAATCATTTTGAAGGCTACATTGAAGAAGTACGCATTTGGAAAGGAGCAATTTCATCCACACAAATTAGGTTTTTTATGAACCAGCGCCTGGAAAAAAATGGAACAAATGTAAGCGGTGCAATATTGGGCAATAATTTAAACCTCCCTAATGCCCCAGAACTTCCAACATGGGATAATTTACTAGGTTATTATCAGCTTCTAGCTCAGGATAATCTTATTTCTGATGGTTTCACTGATAATCTTGGAAGTATTGGCCAAAATGCCAATGGCTTACTAAAAAATATTCAGACTATGCAGGATAATACTGCACCAATGCCTTATGAGTCGACTAATGATGGGGCTTGGCACAATAAAAATAGCTGGGATCCAAGCTCGGCTAAATTCTGGACATTCCCTAATGACAAAGGTATTAACGGAGAGGAGATAAACTGGAATATTGCAATTCAAAAAGACAATTTAAACTCAAACAATAAAGACATAAAATTATTAGGCTTGTTTTCCGAAAATGGAACCCAAATTATAATGAATGGCACTAATAATAGTTCTGGAAACGAGTTACGCATTACGCATTACCTTGAACTAAACGGACATATAGATCTAAACGGTGAATCTCAATTAGTACAAACTGAAGGCAGTAAAATAGCTGGTTCAGGAAGTTTAGAACGCGATCAACAAGGAACGGCGAGTAGTTTTAACTATAATTATTGGAGTTCTCCTGTATTACCTAATGCTACAAGCACGAACTACAAAGTGAATCAGGTTTTATACGACGGGTCTACTGTGGGAACTAATACCTTTAAAAGCATTAATTTCCAGTGGGCTCATACTCATGCCGATGGGCAAAAATCTAATCCCATTAAAATTAGCGATTATTGGATAAATGCTTTTAGGAAAAAGATGGCTAACCAATATTCGGCTTGGGAACAAATTGGAAGCTACACTGCTATAAAACCCGGTGAAGGCTACACAATGAAAGGAACAGAAAATGTTGATATCGCTGAAGGAAAGCTACAAAATTATACCTTTAAGGGTTTCCCTAACAATGGCGATATAGAACTTACTGGAATTTTACCAAATCAAAATTATTTAATTGGTAATCCTTACCCCTCAGCTATAAATGCTTACGAATTTATTCTAGACCATATAAGGGCTGGAGAAGGCAATCATACCCAAAATGTATTTAATGGATCCTTATATTTTTGGGATCATTATTCAGGAAAAACACATTTTTTGGCTGAATATATAGGAGGTTATGCCACTTATAATTTGTCTGGTGGTTTAAGAGCTATTTCAACTGATGAAAGAATAAACAATCAAACTAGCCTTACAGGCACTAAAGAACCGGGACAATTTATTCCTGTGGGACAGGGATTTTTTATTAACACGGCAGCCGGGGATCCTAATGCAGAAACCAACAATAACATTGAGGGCGGAACGATAACATTTAAAAACAAATATCGTTATTTCTCATCTGAAGAAAATGCGAATAATTCTCAGTTTTTAAGGCCCGAGGAAATTAATAAAGAAAAGGATATCAAAAAATTATCTGAAGATTCAAGATATAAAATCAGGTTAAACTTTTATTCTCCTACAGGATATAATCGTCAAATTTTAGTTACGGCTGATGCCAAGACCACGAATCACTTTGATCTAGGTTTTGATGCACCTTTGTTAGATAATGCCAGGGAAGATATGTATTGGATGATTGGTGACCGAAAATTTGTAATCCAGGGTGTACCTCATTTCAATTTAGATCAAAGATTACCAATTGGTCTTAAAATTACCGAAGAAAAAGAATTCACCATAGAAATTGGGGAACTCGAGAATGTTCCTGACATTATTAACATCTATCTACGTAATAAAAGCGACAGTACATATTACAATTTAAGGAAGGATAATTTTAAAGCCAGTTTACCTGCAGGAGAATACCAGGATTTATATGAAATCGTTTTTCAAGATGTGACTTCTACGAGAAAAGATAAAGAACCCGGTGAAGGACCTATTGATTATTATTACTCCTTAGATAATAGGGAATTTGTAATTAGCAATCCAGAACTTCATAAAATTGAACACATCAATATTTATAATATCGCAGGCCAATTAGTAGATCAGCATTTTGGAATACCAGATATTAAGGAGATACATGTTCCGCAGGAAAAATCATTAAGCTCAGGCGTTTATATTGTAAAAATTTACACTAGCGCTGGAGATTATGCTAAGAAAGTGATTATTAGAAAAGATTAAGGCTTATATTTTAAAGGCAGGTAAACAACTTTTTTTGTATCGAAAAATTCCTCTTCAAAGTAATCGGGCAGATTATAGATCGTTGCTTTGGGATAATCTTTTAATTCTTCAGAAAGGTCTCCGCCTTTTAGATAAAGAATTCCATTCTTAAGCTCGTGCTCGCTTTTCTTTGCAATTTTGCCTTTTGTCCAATGCACAAAGGTTGGCATTGCTGCTACTGCCCTACTAACTATAAAATCATAGGTTCCAGAAATCTCTTCTACGCGGGCATTTGTGGTCTTTACGTTAGTAAGGTTTAAACCTTCCACAACTTCATTTACCACTTTCATTTTCTTTCCTATAGAATCAACGAGATGAAATTTAGTTTCAGGAAATAATATTGCTAATGGAATTCCTGGAAATCCACCGCCGGTCCCAACATCTAAAATTTTGGCTCCAGCCTTAAATTCCTGAATTTTCGCGATGCCCAGAGAGTGTAGAACGTGCCTAAGGTAAATTTCATCAATATCCTTACGCGAAACCACGTTAATTTTAAGATTCCAGTCTTTATAAAGACCCTCCATTTGCTCAAATTTCGTGTATTGGTCATCGGTTAAATTGGGGAAATATTTCTTTATTAATTCCAAAGTTTTCAAATTTGTTGTAAAAATACATAATTTGGTGCTGAAATTGCACCATAGATTAATTAGCTTATAGTATAGATTGATATTATAAAATTTTACCTTTACCACTTACAAAAAAAGAAATGGAAAATATTCAAAATCATATAAAATTCTCCCGAAAAGATTCTACCAAATTCTTTAGGATACTCAATAAAAGAGTAAATAGTTATTTTAAAGAAAATAACATTAAAAAAACCGGAAATTGGAAACTGCATCTAAAAGCAGTAGCAATGTTTTCTTTATTTTTAACCCCATACTTTTTAATTCTATCCCTTGATATTTCACAATGGTGGATGCTACTTCTTACCGTGGTAATGGGCGCAGGAATGGCCGGCGTGGGGATGAATATTATGCATGATGGTAATCACGGTTCTTATTCGTCTAAAAAATGGGTTAATAAATTTATGGGAGGCACAATCTATGTTCTGGCCGGTAATGTTTACAACTGGCAGGTTCAGCATAATGTTTTACATCATACCTACACCAATATCCACGGGCACGATGAAGACCTAGACGCTGGAAGAGTAATTAGATTTTCTCAACATTCAAAATGGTATAGTTTTCACCGTTTTCAACATTATTATTCTGTTTTTTTATATGGGTTGCTAACCTTTAATTGGGCATTAACTACAGATTTTAAACAGACTAAAAATTACTTAAAGCGGAAATTATCTTACGGAAAAATGCCAAATCCTGTAGCACAATGGAGTATTATCGCAATCACGAAACTGATTTATGTTTCTATTTGGATTGTGATTCCTATGTTAATTTTATCAATTTCCTGGTGGAAGATTTTAATTGGATTTTTCGTGATGCACTATACTGCAGGATTAATTCTTAGTATAGTTTTTCAGTTAGCCCATGTAGTAAAAGAAACCGAAATGCCCTTACCCGATGAAACAGGCTCTATGAAAAACACCTGGGCCATTCACCAGTTGTTTACCACCGTTAATTTTGCAACCAAGAATAGAATTGTGAACTGGTTTACCGGGGGATTAAACCACCAGGTAGAACATCATATTTTTCCAAATATTAGTCACATCCATTATTCAAGGATAGCCAAAATAGTAAAGGAAACTGCAGCAGAATGCAATCTTCCTTATCATGAATATAAAACCACACGCGCAGCTATAATTGCCCATTTCAAACATTTAAAAGAAATGGGTGCGAAACCTGCAATTTCGTCTTAATAACTAATTAGTAACCAATTAAAGAATGCAAGAACAATTATCCAACCGAATTAACAATTTAGCTACTTCCCAAACCCTGGCTATGGCTGCCAAAGCGCGTGAACTTAGAGCAGAAGGGAAAGATATTATTGGATTAAGTCTGGGAGAACCAGATTTTAATACTCCAGATTTTATTAAAGATGCCGCGATAGAAGCAATCAACGATAACTATAATTCTTACACTCCGGTAGACGGTTATGTTGAATTAAAAGATGCGATAATTAATAAATTTAAGCGGGACAACAATCTAACTTACAATCATTCTCAAATTGTGGTGTCTACGGGAGCCAAACAATCTTTAGCCAATGTGGCTATGGTTTTATTAAACCCTGGAGACGAAGTTATTCTACCTTGCCCTTATTGGGTTAGTTATGCTGAAATAGTGAAGCTTGCTGAAGGCGTTCCGGTAGAAGTTCCAACTTCTGTAGAAACCGATTTTAAAATGACTCCAGAGCAGCTTGAAGCAGCGATTACTCCAAAGACTAAAATGATTTGGTATAGCTCTCCCTGCAATCCAAGCGGGATGGTGTATAGCAAAGAAGAACTAAGAGGCCTGGCTGATGTATTGAAAAAACATCCAGATATTATAATTGTAAGTGATGAAATTTACGAACATATTAATTTTGTGGGTGGTCATGCCTCTATGGCTCAATTTGAAGATATGTATGATCGTGTGGTAACCGTAAACGGTGTTTCTAAAGCATTTGCTATGACTGGCTGGAGAATTGGTTATATTGGCGCCCCTTCCTGGATTGCCCGTGCCTGTAATAAAATGCAGGGCCAAATTACCAGCGGTGCCAATTGTATTGCTCAACGTGCGGTAATTACTGCCCTGGAAGCTCCGGTAAGCAAAATTAGTTTTATGGTTGATACCTTTAAGAAAAGGAGAAAACTTATCATAGATCTTTTAAATAATATTGAAGGTTTTGTAACCACAGAACCAGAAGGTGCTTTTTATGTTTTCCCGAATGTTTCTCAATTCTTCGGAAAAACAATTAAAGGTCATAAAATTGAAAACGCTACAGATTTCTCTATGTTTTTATTAGAAGAAGCTCTTGTAGCCACCGTAACCGGTGACGCTTTTGGAAATCCAGAATGTATAAGAATTTCCTATGCGGCCAGCGAATCTCAAATCGAGGAAGCAATGAAACGAATTAAATCTGTGCTTTCTGATGCGTAGAATTTCGGTTTAATAGGTCCATTTAAACTATATATATATAACATCATACTCGTCATTGCGAGGAACGAAGCAATCTTCAGTAATTAACTAAAGATTGCTTCACTCCGTTCGCAATGACGTTTTTTATCAAAATCACAGCTTATTTCTTTGTTTCAGAGCCTACTCCGAAATTTATCCAGAGATCTAAAATGTTGGAGAATTAAAAACATTTTAGAAACCCGAAAGGAAATTCGGGATAAAGTCTGAAATGAGTTCAGCTTGCCAGAAAGATATCTTTTCAGACAACTTTTCTATTTTCTAGAATTGAATATTAGAATTATCTATTCCTCCAGAAGAACGGAGTAAATAGGATAAGCACCGTAAATAGCTCCAACCTTCCTATTAGCATTAAAAAAGCACACCACCATTTACCAAGTGGCGGAAGAATATCAAAGTTATTTACAGGGCCAAGAGCTCCAAAAGCAGGCCCCACATTACCCAGCGAAGAAGCAGCGCCCCCAATAGCAGTTTCGAAATCAAGTCCAAGACCCCCTAAAACTACGGCGCCGATAATAAAGGAAAGCATATAAAGAATAAAAAAGCCAAGAATATTAAATGTCACTCCTTTTCCAATAGATTTTCGATTAAAACGTACCGGAAGGATTGCATTAGGATGAAGCGCACGTTTAAACTCTATTACGCCATTTCTAATCATAATAATATGGCGCATCACTTTTACCCCTCCTGAAGTGGATCCTGCAGAGCCTCCTAAAAAGAACATTCCGAAAAAGAAAATGGTTAAAAAAGGGGTCCACATGGTATAATCGGCAGTAACAAAACCTGTAGTGGTTATTATAGCTAAAACCTGAAAAAGACCGTGCCTAAATGCACTCTCAGCCTCACCCCAAACCATGGGATGGTCTATTTGCGACAGCGCAACATCAGCTTCAAAATAAATAAGCAAAGAGGCAACCACAGTAAACGAGCCTATAAAGTAGAAATACCACTTAAATTCATCGTCATGTAAGACTTTTTGAACTTTTCCTTTGAAACTATAATAGCTTAATACAAAGTTAGTTCCCGCCAAAAACATAAAAAGTATAATGATATATTGTATTACCGGCCTGTCGTTCCAATAGGCAACACTTATATTTTTAGTAGAAAAACCTCCGGTAGAAAGCGTACTAAGTGAGTGGTTTATTGCGTCAAAAAAGCTCATTCCTGCTACTTTAAGCAAGATAGTTTCTGCTACTGTATAACTTACATAAATCAACCATAAACGCTTGGCAGTATCTGTAATTCTTGGTTTTAATTTATCGGCACTTGGGCCGGGAGCCTCTGCAGCAAATAACTGCATCCCTCCTATTCCTAATAATGGTAAAATGGCAATTGCCAACACTATAATTCCCATCCCCCCAATCCAATGTGTTAAACTACGCCAGAATAAGATGCCTTTAGGAATGGATTCAATATCATTTAAGATTGAAGCACCAGTAGTGGTATAACCAGACATTGTTTCAAAAAAAGCATCGGTAAATGCAGGAATGGATCCGCTTAAAACGTACGGCAGCGTTCCACTCAAAGCCATGAAAATCCAGCCAAAAGTAACTATAATGTACCCTTCCCGCTTTTTAACTTCTTTACGGTGTCCTCTTGTAGTAAACATAAAAAGCACACCTAAAAACAGGGTGATAAAAGCTGCAGTTAGAATCTCCAGGGTAACCCCGTCTTCATAAAACCAACTAAATAAAACTGCTAAAAGCATAAAACCGCCGTTGCATAAAAGCAACAGCCCCATAACGTGCAGAATAATCTGATTGTTAAGTCTTGGCATTAGAGAAAGAGTTTTTCAACCTTTTTTATAGACCTTGGTAAGCAGCAAACCACAATACGATCGCCGCGGGTAATTCTAAAATCACCTAAAGCAATTATACCTTCTCCATCTCTAATAATCCCACCAATAATAGCCGATCTAGGAAAATCAAGATCTTTGATTCTTTTATTGCATACCTGTGAATTTGGTTTTACAATAAATTCCAGTAATTCAGCATTCATATTATTGATCTTGGTCATTGCCACTACTTCACCTTTTCTAACATATCTAAATATGTTATTGGCTGCCAGTAGTTTTTTATTGATCAAAGTATCAATTCCAATAGAATGGCTTAACTGGTAGTAATCCATATTCTCAACTAAAGAGATAGTTTTCTTGACACTCTTTGATTTTGCAACCAGGCAGGACATGATATTGGTTTCCGAATTTCCGGTAACTGCAATAAATGCATCCATATCATGAACATTCTCTTCTTCCAGTAATTCTACATTTCTACCATCACCATGGATAATAAGTGCATTTGGCAGTTCATCGGCCAGGTCATAGGCTTTCTCTTTATTTGTCTCTACCAACTTTACATTAAAGTTATTTCTGCATAAGTCTATAGCGGTTTTTTTACCAATTTTACTTCCGCCCAAAATCATTATATTCTTAATGGCATGTTTGGTTTTCCCCGTAAGCTTGTAAAGGTTTTCCACCCCTCTTTTTAGGGTGATAAAATTTACCTGGTCTCCTTCTTTAAATTGGGTATCTCCACGCGGAATAAGCGTGTACTGCGTTCCATAACGCTGAATTGCAATAGGTACAAAATTTAGATCTGGGAAAATATTTGCAGCTTCCTTCACTGTTTTGCCCACAAATAGGGCATTACGAGAAAGGCTTAGCCCGATCATGGTTAAAGCTCCATTTTCAAATTCATAGCTATCATTAAAAGCAGATTGATTTAAAAGCAGCGCAATCTCTCTTGCTGCTAGAGCTTCTGGAGAAATCAATTCATCAATCCCAAAACTCGTAAAACCAATTTCCTCCTTATTTTCAAGAAATTCAGTATTAGAAATTCGAGCTATTGTTCTCTTGGCACCTAATTGTTTCGCCAAAACACAAACTGTAATATTGGTGGCTTCACTAGAAGTTACGCTTATAAGCATATCTACATGCTTTACCTGCGCATCTTTTAAAATGCTAATTGAGGTTGCATCTCCCTTTATCGTCCTGATATCTAAATGAGTATCGGCGTAGGTAAGATTGTCCCGGCTGGTATCAATTAGAGTGATATCCTGGGACTCAAAAGAAAGCAATTTTGCCAAATGAAAGCCTACTTCACCTGCTCCGGCAATAATTATCTTCATATAACAGCTTGAAATTGAAAAGAAGAACAAAGGTACGGTATTTTCAACAAACCTAAAACCGAAGTCGCACTTAACAAATTCTAAAAGTTCAACCTCAATTATTTCATATCGTGTATCTTTGGCACAAAATTGTTATTATGAGTAAAAAGGTTACTCCATATCAGGATTCCGGATTAAATAAGAAAAAGCAGGTTGAACAGATGTTTGATAAAATATCTGGCAATTACGATGGTCTAAATCGGGTTATTTCTATGGGAACCGATGTAAAATGGCGAAAAAAAGTGATTGCGCTGGTTAAAGCGCAAAAACCAAAAGCGGTTTTAGACATTGCTACCGGCACAGGCGATCTTGCCATACAAATGGCCGATATTAATGCTGAAAGAATTGTTGGTCTCGATCTTTCTGAAGGTATGCTTAAAGTTGGGCGTAAAAAAATTGCAGCAAAACAATTAACCGATAAAATTGAAATGGTGCAGGGAGACTCTGAAGCGCTGCCTTTTGAAGATAATTCTTTTGACGCTATAACCGTGGCATTTGGGGTTCGTAATTTTGAAAATTTAAAAAAAGGACTATCTGAAATTCAAAGAGTTCTAAAACCCGGCGGAATTTTTGTAGTTTTGGAAACTTCTGTCCCTACCAGATTTCCGTTCAAACAAGGTTATAAATTATACTCAGGCGCAGTATTACCGCTAATAGGGCGTGTATTTTCTAAAGACCGGGAAGCTTATTCTTACTTAAGTAAAAGTGCAGCTGCATTTCCTTATGGAGAAGCTTTCAACAATATTTTAAAGAAAACGGGGTTTATAAATGTAGAAGACAAACCTCAAACATTTGGGGTTGCCACCATTTATACTGCTTCAAAATAAAACTATGAAGAAATTTTTTGTTATTGTCTTACTTTTTTGCGTTCAATTTGGTTACGCACAAATTTTTGGAGGAGATAAAATTATTAACAACGAGAACTTTGACAAACAACAGTGGTCCTGGGGATACTACCTTGGATTCAATACCTACGATTTCAAGTTTAAATATAATGATGAAGCAACACCTAATGGTAACGACCTCATTATAGAAAAAACTTTGGGCTTTAATGTTGGTCTGGTTGGTAATTTAAGATTAAACAACAATCTTGATCTTCGATTAGAGCCGGGAGTTACTTTTAATACTCGTAATTTTAGGCCACCGTATACTCAAGAAGTTTACGAGATTAATTCTACTTATGTACATATACCACTTTTGCTAAAATTCTCGGCAGATAGAAACAATAATTTCAAACCCTTTGTGGTTGGCGGTTTATCTACTTCTATCAACTTATCAAGTAATGAGAATAACCCCGATGAGCAATTTAGGTTTAAAACCAATAATTACCATTATGAAGTAGGTATAGGAGTAGATTTATACCTTTATTATTTTAAATTCTCTCCTTCCCTTAGAGGTGTCTTCACTATAAATAATGAGCTGTTTGAATCTACTAACGAAACTGCGTCAAGCATAGATGCTATGAGATCAAATGCGGTATTCATTAATTTCACCTTTCAATAAAATCTTTATTATTGTTAATGGAATAAATAGTAAATTCGACACCAACTGGAGTGGTCTCGATCGAAAATATAGCGCAATTACCCGGCAAAATCATTTCTCTTAAACTCACTGAAAAGAATTGCCGTTGCTGTTGCGACATTGAGGCTTTCAGTTTCCTGCACTTCACCAAAACGTGGAATACTTACTCTTTTCCCTATCATCCCTTCTATTTCTGCTGAAATCCCATTCGCTTCATTACCCATTACAAGAATGGCTTTCTCTTCAGTTTTACTTTTATAAATATTTTCTCCTTCCATAAAAGCACCATAAACCGGTAGTTCAGAATTTTCAAGAAAGGTTTTTAAATCGCAGTAAGAAATATTTACCCTCGCCAAAGATCCCATCGTGGCTTGAACCACCTTAGGATTGTAGCAATCTACCGAGTCCCTTGAACAAACAAGGTTTTTTATGCCGAACCAATCACAAAGGCGAATAATTGTACCTAAATTTCCTGGATCCCTAATCCCATCCAATGCTAGAATCAAATTTTCATCTTGTACATTAACTTCTTCCGGTATTTCAAATAATGCAAGTGCAGCTTGAGGTGTTTTCAAAAAGCTTATTTTCTTAAGTTCGCGCTCATCAATATTTTGAATTTTATCTGCCTCAATTCCAAAATCTTCTTTTAAAGTAAAAAGCCGATTCAGCTTAAATTTAGAATAAATAAGCTCGTTAATCGTTTTAAAACCTTCGGCTACAAAAAGTCCGTTTTTATATCGGTATTTTTTTTGTGCAAGACTGGTTATTAACTTAATTTGGCTTTTACTAACCATACAAAAAATGTAATTTTGATCTCTTAAAAATGTGTATTTGAATCGGCATTTCGCAAAAATATCATTATTTTTTTTAAGCCTGCTTTTTTTAATTTCCTGTAATGCCGTTAAACGCGTAGAGGGTAATGATAAACTGCTCACTAACAATGAAATTTTCGTAAATAACGAAAAGATCAATGAGGCCAGAATTTATAACCAACTCTACCAGGAACCAAATACCAGTTTCCTGGGGCTTCCCTTAAGACTTCATTTTTATAATCTTGCCCGTCCCGATATTGATTCTATTTTAACTGAAAAATATATGGAGAATGAAAGCAAGAAAAATACTTTAGTAGATATTCTTTCCTATAAACAGTTTGAAAAATATTTAAATTCCCGAAAATCTTTTAATACCTGGATTAAAAAAACTGGAGAAGAACCGGTAATTGTGAACGAAGAAGACACTAAAAAATCGGTTAATCGCCTCAACTCCTGGTATTGGAATAACGGCTGGTTTAATGTTGAAACCGATTACGAGATTATTACTTCAGAAAAAAAGCAAAAACGTGCCCGGGTGGAATATGAAGTTACTACCGGCCCTCCCTATCATTTGGATTCAATAACCACTGATATTGCTTCAAAGGTCATAGATTCCTTATATGAGTTAAATAAAGCTGAATCGATTATAAAGGAAGGAACACAATACAGAACATTAGACATTAATGAAGAAAGGGACCGGTTGACTTCACTTTTCAGAAATAATGGGGTTTATAATTTTGACCAGGAATATATAAGTTTTGATGCCGATACGATTAACACAGATAATAAGGTAAATACCACGCTAATTATCAAGAATAGATTCGCTTCAGAAGACGATACAACTTCCAGAGTGCCTTTTAAAATTCACGAAATTAGCAAGGTGAATATTTTTACCGATTATAAATATGCAAACCGAAATCAGCCAATAACCGATAGTATTACAACCGAAGATGGTTATACGCTTTATAGTTTTGAAGAATTACAGTATAAACCAGAGGCAATTACAGATGCCATTTTTATTAGACCCGGAAATACTTATAGCGATATTTCACGATCCCGCACATACAATAGACTAAACTCGTTACGAGTTTTTAAGTATCCAAACGTTCAATTTACCCCAGACCCCGCAGATTCTTTACGCACCGATTTAATTGCGAATATTTTTCTTACGCCTCAACCAAAATATTCACTTGGTTTCGATTTTGATATTTCGCAAAGCAACATTCAGAAATTCGGAATTGGTGGCGGCGGCTCCCTTTTAATAAGAAATGTTTTTGGTGGTGCTGAAAATTTTGAAATTTCCGGGCGGGGCAGTATAGGTTCTTCTACCGATGCAGCGATAAGTGGCGATGATGATCGCTTTTTTGATATTTCTGAAATTGGAGCCGACCTTAAACTTACATTCCCCAGGATATTTCTACCTTTTGATACCGAAAGTTTTATTCCTAAATATATGCAACCTTTCACTGCACTAAGTTTGGGGGTTAGTACGCAAAACAATATAGGGCTGGATAAAAGGAACCTTACTGGAATAATGAACTACCGTTGGAATCCTTCCCGGCAACTTTCTAACCGCTTAGATCTTTTAAACATTCAATACGTAAGAAACCTTAATACCGATAATTACTTCAACGTTTACCGTAACTCTTACAACGATCTAAATGAAATTGTACAATCGGGAAGTATTGTGACAGATCCTGCTTATTTAAACGAAGAAGGCCTGCTAAGCATTCCAACCGGTGCCGAAAGTTTTATTCGGGATATTTCTAATAATACTGGCGGAACTACCGGTTTAGATGAAGAACAAATTCAGCTTGTAAATAATATAGGAGAGCGTAAAAATCGTTTAACTGAAAATAACCTAATTTTTGCCTCTAACTATACGTATCTATGGAATACAAAAAAGAATCTTTACGACCAGGAATTCACGCGATTCAGGTTTAAAATAGAAACCGCAGGAAATGTTCTTGCCGCCGTCTCAAACATTGCTGGTTTTGAGAAGAATGAAAATGGCAATTACGATTTGCTAGGGGTTAATTTCTCACAATATATCAAAACTGAACTGGATTTTATTAAACACTGGGATATGGGCCAGAGTAATATTTTAGCTTTTCGTGCTTTTGGTGGAGTGGCTATTCCCTATGGTAACGCTAACAGTATTCCATTTGTTAGAAGTTTTTTTGGTGGTGGTCCTAACGATAATCGTGCCTGGAGAGCTTACGATTTAGGTCCAGGAAGTAGTGGCGGAAGAAATGAATTCAATGAAGCTAACATGAAACTTGCTTTCAATTTAGAATACCGGTATAATCTTTTTGGCGCCCTCAACTCGGCTGTTTTTGTAGATGTGGGAAATATCTGGAATGTACTGGATATTGTTGAAGATGAAGACGCTACTTTTGAATCGCTTTCAGACCTAAAAAATATTGCAGTAGGCTCCGGTTTCGGACTTAGATATGATTTTAACTTTTTCGTGCTTAGGTTTGATATTGGCTTCAAAACCTACGACCCTGCCCAGCCAGATGACAAACGCTGGTTCAGGAATTACAACTTTAATAACGCCGTGTATAATGTAGGGATCAATTATCCTTTCTAAGCCAACATATTTTCTTATTTTTGTAGTTCTAATTCAACTAAAATTATGAGTCACAACATTAAACCAGGCGTAGCCACAGGAAAAGAAGTACAGGAAATATTTAATTATGCCAAGAAAAAAGGCTTTGCCCTTCCAGCTGTAAACGTAATAAGTTCCAGCAGCATGAATGCAGTAATGGAAACTGCAGCAGAACTAAATTCACCCGTTATTATTCAATTCTCAAATGGAGGTGGCCAGTTTAACGCTGGAAAAGGACTTTCAAACGATAATGAAAAAGCAGCGATCGCTGGATCTATTGCAGGTGCAAGACATATTCACGAACTTGCTGAAGCTTACGGTGCAGTAGTAATTTTACATACAGACCACTGTGCGAAAAAATTATTACCCTGGATAGATGGTTTACTGGATGCCAGTGAAAAACATTTCGAGCAATTTGGAAAACCACTATACAGCTCGCATATGATAGATCTTTCAGAAGAGCCTCTTGAGGAAAACATTGCAACCTGCAAGAAGTATCTTGAAAGAATGAGTAAAATGGGAATGACACTTGAAATTGAACTTGGTGTTACAGGTGGTGAAGAAGACGGTGTTGATAATACTGATATCGACTCTTCAAAATTATATACTCAACCAGAAGAAGTGGCCTATGCTTATGAAGAATTAAGCAAAGTAAGCGACCAGTTTACTATCGCTGCCGCTTTTGGAAATGTACACGGAGTTTATAAGCCAGGTAACGTAAAACTTACCCCGGTAATTCTTAAGAATTCTCAAGAACACATTACTAAAAAATACGGTGTAGAAGAAAATCATATTGACTTTGTATTTCATGGAGGTAGTGGTTCTACGGTTGAAGAAATTCGCGAAGGAATTAGCTACGGAGTAATTAAAATGAATATTGATACCGATCTTCAATACGCTTACCTTGAAGGTATTCGTGATTATATGGGAGAAAAGAAAGATTATCTTGCTGCTCAAATTGGTAATCCTGAAGGTGATGGCGTACCAAATAAAAAATATTACGACCCAAGAAAATGGTTGCGTGAAGGTGAATTAACTTTTAAAGCCCGACTTAAAAAGGCATTTGAAGACCTTAACAACGTAAACACTTTATAGAATTAATTTTTGGAACAGCTGGAGTTTTTAAATTCCGGCTGTTTTTATTTTAAGTAAAACATTCGGTTTATTAAAGAAATGAACTGAAACCTGAAACCTGAAAATAAATGGCTTGGTTTAAAAGAACACAAAAAGGAATTCAAACACCCACGGAACATAAAAAAGATGTTCCTAAAGGGCTTTGGTATAAATCCCCAACCGGCAAGATTGTAGATGCTGAACAATTAGAAAGCAATTTTTATGTAAGCCCTGAAGATGGTTATCACGTAAGAATTGGCAGTAAAGAATATTTCAAGATCCTTTTTGACGATAATGAATTCAAGGAACTGGATAAAGACATGACTTCCAAAGATCCTTTGAATTTCAAGGACACAAAAAAGTACACCGATCGTTTAAATGCAGCCCAGGAAAAAACAGAACTTAAAGATGCGGTTCGCACCGCTGTTGGAAAGTCTAAAGGAAAAGATCTGGTAATTGCATGTATGGATTTTAGGTTTATTGGAGGTTCTATGGGATCTGTAGTAGGCGAGAAAATTGCACGTGCAGCAGATTATGCACTAAAAAATCAAATTCCACTAATGGTTATTTCCAAATCTGGTGGAGCTAGAATGCAGGAAGCAGCCTTATCCTTAATGCAATTAGCTAAAACCTCGGTTAGACTGGCACAACTTGCAGAAGCAAGAATTCCTTATATCTCTTTAGCAACAGATCCTACAACTGGAGGAACTACGGCTTCTTTTGCAATGCTTGGCGATATTAATATTTCAGAACCAGGAGCTTTAATTGGTTTTGCAGGACCAAGAGTAGTAAAAGATACTACCGGAAAAGACCTGCCAAAAGACTTTCAAACTTCAGAATTTCTTAAAGAAAAAGGGTTTTTAGATTTTATAACTAAAAGATCTGAACTTAAAAATAAAGTGAACCTGTATTTGGATCTTATTCAGAATCAACCAGTAAGGGCTTAAAAAAATATTTTCTTTCCGTAGGTAATTATATAGAAAGTAGTATCTTTGCCGACTGATGGAAAAACTGTCAATACATAAAAATCATTAAAATTAATATTGGAATGTATTTAGCCAAAGAAAGAAAAGAAGAAATTTTTGAGAAGCACGGAAAAAGTAAAACCGACACCGGTTCTGCTGAAGGACAAATTGCTTTGTTCACTTACCGAATCTCTCACCTTTCAGATCACTTAAAAAAGAATCGTAAAGACTACAACTCAGAGCGTTCTTTGGTAATGTTGGTTGGTAAAAGAAGGAGCTTGCTTGATTACTTAATGAAGAAAGATATTATGAGATATCGTGCGATCGTTAAAGAGTTAGGATTAAGAAAATAAATTTCAAAGGGGGCTATACGCCCCCTTTTTTTATATAAGATTAATTTGTAAATATTTACATTCCCAATATTTATTGGGTTTAAATCTCGATTATCGAGTAAAATTGTCGCTCAAAGAGAGTAGTTTTTCATTGGTCTACACAACACACAACAACACAACTCCCGGCCGCCCGGTATTATAGGCGGAGACCATTGTATAACAAAAGATCTGGTGAAGTTATTCAGATCAAACGAAGAATTCAAAATTATGATTCCACAAACATTTAAAGAGGTTATCGATTTAGGAGATGGAAGAGAAATCTCAATCGAAACCGGAAAATTAGCAAAACAGGCCCACGGGTCGGTTGTTGTTCAAATGGGCAACGCCATGTTGCTTTGTACTGTAGTATCTTCTTACAAAGAAAGTACTATGGATTTCTTTCCATTAACTGTAGATTACAGGGAAAAATTTGCTGCCGCAGGTCGTTACCCGGGCGGTTTCTTTAAAAGAGAAGCAAGACCAAGTGACGGTGAAGTTTTAACAATGAGAATTGTAGACCGCGTATTGCGTCCACTTTTCCCATCAGATTACAGAACTGAGACTCAGGTGATGATCCAGTTGATGTCACATGATGAAGAAGTTATGCCAGATGCTTTGGCAGGACTTGCTGCTTCTGCCGCTATCCAACTTTCAGACATTCCTTTTGAAACCGCTATTTCTGAAGCTCGTGTAGCCAGGATAGATGGTGAATTTGTAATTAACCCAAGCCGTAGCCAGTTACAAGAATCAGACATCGATATGATTATTGGTGCTTCTTCAGATTCTGTAATGATGGTTGAAGGTGAGATGAAAGAAATTTCAGAAGAAGAGATGGCCGAGGCTATTCAATTCGCTCACGAACACATTAAAAAACAAATAGACGCTCAATTGCGTTTAGCTGAAGCTTTTGGTAAAAAACCGGTTAGGGAATATGCCACTGCTGAAGAGAAAGAAGATATAGAGAAAAAAGTTCGCGATGCGGCTTACGATAAAATTTACGAGATCGCTAAAGGTGGTCACGGTAAAAAAGAACGTAGCGAAGCTTTTTCTGCAGTGAAAGATGAAGTTTTAGCTTTATTTTCTGAAGAGGAATTGGAAGAAAATGAAAAGCTGATCAAAAAATATTATAGCAAAACTGAAAAAGAAGCGGTAAGAGAACTTACTCTTGCTGAAGGTATTCGTCTTGATGGTAGAAAAACCGACGAGATTAGACCTATCTGGTGTGAAACCGATTATTTACCATCGGTACACGGTTCGGCTATCTTTACTCGTGGGGAAACTCAGGCTTTGGCAACGGTAACTTTGGGTACTTCCAGAGAAGCAAACACCATAGATATGCCAACTCACCAGGGGGAAGAAACTTTCTATTTACATTATAACTTTCCTCCATTTTGTACCGGAGAAGCTTACCCGATTAGAGGAACTTCAAGACGTGAAATTGGACACGGAAATCTTGCACAACGTGCATTAAAAGGAATGATTCCTGAAAATAATCCTTACACTGTAAGAATCGTTTCTGAAGTATTGGAATCTAACGGATCATCTTCTATGGCAACGGTTTGCGCCGGAACTATGGCAATGATGGATGCCGGGGTTAAAATGAAGAAACCAGTTTCTGGTATCGCAATGGGATTAATTTCTGATGGTGAGCGTCACGCTGTACTTTCAGACATTCTTGGAGATGAAGATCACCTTGGTGATATGGACTTTAAAGTAACCGGAACGGCTGACGGGATTACCGCTTGCCAAATGGATATTAAAGTAAAAGGACTTCCTTACGAGATTTTAGTAAAAGCACTAAAACAAGCTCGTGCAGGTAGACTTCATATTCTAGAAAAACTGACTGATACTATTGCTGAGCCAAACGAAAATGTAAAAGCTCACGCTCCAAAAATCATCACCAGAAGAATTCCTAACGAATTTATTGGTGCAATGATTGGACCTGGAGGAAAAGTGATTCAGGAACTTCAAAAAACTACAGGAACTGAGATCGTAATTAACGAAGATCCCGTAACCGAAGAAGGTATTATTGAAATCCTTGGAACTAGTCAGGAAGGAATTGATAAAGTTCTTGCTAAAATAGACTCGGTAACTTTTAAGCCAGAAAAAGGAAGTGTTTACGAAGTAAAGGTTATCAAAGTTCTTGACTTTGGTGCCGTAGTAGAATATCTTGATGCTCCCGGCAATGAGGTTTTACTTCACATATCTGAACTGGCGTGGGAACGCACAGATAACGTAACCGATATTGTAAACCTTGGTGATGTAATAGATGTAAAATACTTTGGTGTAGACCCTAAAACCCGTAAGGAGAAAGTTTCAAGAAAAGCTTTGCTTGAAAAACCTGAAGGTTACCAGGCAAGACCACCAAGAGACAACGATCGTAACGACAGAGGTCGTGACAACCGCGGTTCTCGAGACAATCGTGGCCGTGATGATCGAAGAGGTAGAGACAACAGAGATCGTAAAGACAACGATTAATTAGTCTTAAGCTTTATAAATCTAAATCCCCGAAAAATTAATTTTTCGGGGATTTTTTTATGCAGTTTGTTAGGAGTCTTTTTAATCGTCAAGCTGAACTTGTTTCAGCTTCTAGCATGATATTAAGTTAGATATCCGAATAAATTTCGGAGCAAGCTCTGAAACCATACCGAAGCTTCGCAAAAGGATGACGAAAAGATGATATTTTTATTTTTTTCTGCGTTAGGAATTATAGCGTAAAGCCCACAGCGAGTGGAACGAGCGAGGACTTGCAGCGTAAAACCCGACCCGCAGGGTAACGCCCAAATAAAATTAATTAAGATTTTTTGTAACATTTCGACTACTCCTTGCGTATAAACTAGTACAAGAGCTATTCATAATTAAAATCCAAGGAGACGATAGATGAGACAACTTAAGATTACGAAGCAGGTAACAAACCGTGAGACTGCTTCGTTAGACAAGTATTTGCAAGAAATTGGTAAAGTTGATCTAATTACTGCCGATGAAGAGGTAGAATTAGCACAACGAATTAAAGCGGGTGATGACCGCGCTTTAGAAAAATTAACTAAAGCGAATTTACGTTTTGTGGTGTCGGTAGCAAAACAATATCAAAATCAGGGGTTAACCCTACCCGACCTTATTAATGAAGGAAATTTAGGATTAATTAAAGCTGCGAAACGTTTTGATGAAACGCGTGGTTTTAAATTTATCTCCTATGCTGTATGGTGGATTCGCCAGTCTATTCTTCAGGCACTGGCTGAGCAGTCGCGTATTGTTCGTTTACCATTGAATAAAATTGGATCTATTAACAAGATCAACAAAACTTTTGCTTTCTTAGAACAATCTCATGAGCGCCCTCCAAGTGCTGAAGAAATTGCGAAAGAGCTGGACATGACGATTAATGATGTGAAGGAATCTATGAAGAATTCTGGCCGTCACGTCTCTATGGATGCTCCTTTGGTAGAAGGTGAAGATTCTAACCTTTACGATGTATTACGTTCCGGGGAATCTCCAAATCCTGATAAAGAACTTTTACACGAATCTCTAAGAACCGAGATTGAGCGTGCTTTAGAAACCTTAACTCCGCGTGAAGCAGATGTTATTCGTTTGTATTTTGGTCTTGGAGACCAGCACCCAATGACACTTGAAGAAATTGGTGAAACTTTTGATCTAACAAGAGAAAGAGTTAGACAGATTAAAGAAAAAGCGATTAGAAGATTGAAACATACTTCTAGAAGCAAAATCCTAAAAACGTATTTAGGATAAGATATTTAAGATGACAACAGTTAATGCCGGCGACGGCCGGCTAACATAACTGTTCGTTTTTTGATTGATGAATGACCCCGGCGTGATGAACCGGGGTTTTTTTGTTTAAGTTCTTTGATGCTATGCCTATTATTTTTAAACTTAACTTAAACAGTTATTAAAATTTATTATTTTTGCACGATCAACATCAAAATATAATATGCGATACGCCATAAGTTATGTTAGTACCGTAAACCCGGCACTTTCGGAAACTGAGATCCAGGAAGCTTTAGACTTTAGTAAAAAATGGAATAACGATAACCACGTGACCGGAGTACTTTTATATTCCCAGGGGAATTTTTTCCAGGTTTTAGAAGGCGAAGAAAAATTATTAAAAGATCTTTTTGAGAGAATTAAAGCCGATGAAAGGCATCATAATATTATTACTATCTTCCAGAAACAGATTCCTGATATCCAGTTTGATGGTTACGAAGCCGATTTTATTTCGCTTGACGATCGTTTTCAGCCAAAAAACATCAACACCTATACCAACCAGGTGAGTCTGCTTAATCCTGCTATTCAAAGCTCTGTAAAGTACATTTTAAATAAATTTACAGAAGGCATCAAATAAGTATAATCTTGTTATTTTTGCGTGCACACTTTCAATAGCACAACAACTATGACAACAAAACTTATTGCTCCATCTATTCTTGCTGCAGATTTTGGAAATCTTCAGCGTGATGTTGAAATGGTAAACCAAAGCGAAGCCGATTGGTTTCATATTGATATTATGGACGGTGTCTTTGTTCCAAATATCTCTTATGGAATGCCGGTACTTCAAGCTATTACCAAACACGCTGAAAAAACTATTGATGTTCACCTTATGATCGTAGATCCAGATAGGTACATTAAAGAGTTTGCCAGACTGGGAGCCGATAATCTTACCGTGCATTACGAAGCTTGCACACACTTGCATAGAACACTTCAGGCGATTAAAGCTGAAGGAATGAAAGCCGGTGTAGCAATAAATCCCCATACTAGTGTAGATTTATTGAAAGATGTCATCAATGATATCGACATAGTTTGTATAATGAGTGTAAATCCCGGTTTCGGCGGACAAAGCTTTATAGAAAACACCTATCATAAAGTCCAGCGCTTAAAAGAACTTATTGTTACCCATAATGCTACTACTTTAATTGAAATTGATGGAGGGGTAACTAACGAAAATGCTTCTCAGCTTATAAAAGCCGGTGCCGATGTTTTGGTGGCCGGGAGCTACGTTTTTAAAGCGAACGACCAACTTGAAACCATTAAAGACTTGAGACAACTTGCAAACTCCTAAAAATACTTACGATGTTATAATTATTGGTGGCGGCCCTATTGGAATTGCCTGCGCTCTAGAAGCCCAAAAGAAGGACCTTTCATATCTTATTTTAGAAAAAGGATGTTTGGTCAATTCTTTATACCACTACCCTACAAACATGACTTTCTTTTCTACTTCAGAAAAATTGGAGTTGAATAACATTCCCTTTATAAGTAATAACCCGAAGCCCAGAAAAGCCGAAGCTTTAGAATATTACCGCAGGATAGCTACTTCAAATAAAATTAATATTAATTTGTTTGAAAAGGTTACCGAGGTTCAAACTCATGAAGACTTACATATAGTTAAAACCATAAAAAACGAATACTCCACTAAAAATGTTGTGGTTGCTACCGGTTTCTATGATATCCCAAACTATTTAGAGATACCAGGTGAAGATTTACCCAAGGTGGCACATTACTACGGCGACCCTCATTACTATGCAACTCTAAAAACCATTGTAGTGGGCGCAAGTAATTCAGCTGTAGATGCTGCTTTAGAAATTTACCGAAAAGGTGGCGAGGTGACCATGATCGTTAGAAAAGAAGAAATTGGCCGCAGGGTTAAATACTGGGTTCGCCCAGATATTGATAACCGAATTAAGGAAGGCAGCATTAAAGCATATTTCAATGCTAATTTGAAGGAAATTAAAGAGAAGGAAGTTATTATTGAAACTCCTGAAGGGGATAAAATACTGGAAAATGACTTCGTACTAATGCTAACAGGCTATCGCCCAAATTTTGAGTTTCTAAAAAAAATGGGAATTGATCTCTCTGATGACGGACGGAAAATCCCGCAATATGATGAAAAAACCATGGAAACTAATATAAAGGGAATTTATCTTGCCGGAGTAATTTGCGGCGGGGTAGAGACCCATAAATGGTTTATAGAAAATTCAAGGGTTCATGCTGAAATGATTATGAAAAATTTAGATACCAAAAAAACTTAGTTTAAAGAGCTTCTAAAAATTCTTTGAGGAGTACTGCGTGGTTTTGAGTTTTATTTTTTGAACCATAAAGAAGAATTAGACTTTTTCGCTTATCTAATTCCTCAAGATCGTTAAGAATCTGATCCTGTTTATCATTCAATTCCTTTCTATATTCATCGCGAAATAGCTCCCAGGATATGTTGTCCTGATGAAATTTTTTTCGTAAATCTTCCCCTGGCGCCCATTGTTTATGCCAGTAATCTAAATGTGCCTCTTCTTTAGAAATTCCGCGTGGCCATAGCCTATCTACTAAAATCCTTATATTATCTGAAACTTCTTTATTCTCGTAAATTCTCGATATCTCTATGTTCATCTATTAAAAAATAAAAAAAGCGATTTTAATTAAAAAATCGCTTTGCAAGGTTTTAATAATAAGTATTATCTACTCATTAAAACAACATCAGAGGAATTAAAAATTTCATTCCTATTCAATAACTTTCCGTAAAATTCTAGGTCATTTTGCTGACTTTTGAATGATTTATCTAACCATTTTGAAGCCTTATCAACCGGTATTTTATAAACTTTAATTTCAGGATAGGTCTCTGGAGATTCAGACTCATCAATGCCTATCTCTATTTGTCTTTTCGCCTTGTTGTAATAAACATACTTCGCAAGGAAGTTGTGCTTTATAAGGCTAATAAATTCCTCAGGCAGCGCCTGGCAGGTTTCGCATTCTTCAACATATTGTTTTACTAATTGTCTGAGGGAAACCCTGATTTCGTTCGTACTTAAAGTATTTAGATAAGATGCCATAGGTGTTAGGTTTTATTATATTTCTAAGGCTAAATTATGTGTAAAGTTGTCGGGCGAAAATTTTTTATGCGGAGTTTAACTCGAGTTTGTTAATATATCTAAATTAATTCTTTTTAACTTAATAAAAAAACATACGAAAACCTTTTCGTATTAAAGGCTTACGAGTAAAAAGTAAAATTCCTATTAACTTTCTATTAATATTATTTTGTAAACTATAGATAGTTCAGGATTTTAAACCGATTTTCTGTAAGGATTCTACTCTGCATTCGCCTACTTTTAAACATCAAATACGAAGCAACATGGTTTCAAAATTAAGTAATATCCCCTATTCAATTCTTGAATTAGCGACAGTAGCTAAGAATTCTAGTGTTAAAGAAACTTTTGATCGCAGTTTAGATCTTGCACAAAAAGCAGAAGAAATGGGATATAGCCGTTTCTGGCTGGCTGAACATCATAATATGGTGAGTATAGCCAGTTCTGCCACGTCGGTTTTAATTGGGCATATTGCTGAAGGCACCAGAAAAATTAAAGTAGGATCTGGGGGCATTATGCTACCAAATCATTCTCCCTTAATCGTTGCTGAACAATTTGGAACTTTAGGAACACTTTACCCTAATAGAATAGATCTGGGGTTAGGAAGAGCACCGGGTACCGATCAGGTAACTGCGCAGGCAATTCGGTCAGACCGAATGAAATCGGTTTTCAAATTTCCGGAGGAAATAAAAGAAATTCAACAATATTTTTCATTAGAGAATACTCAGGAAAAAGTACGAGCTGCTGTAGCCGAAGGAGTGAATGTTCCTATTTATATACTTGGCTCCAGTACTGATAGTGCACATCTTGCAGCTGAGCAGGGCTTACCTTATGTTTTTGCAAGCCACTTTGCACCGGCTCAGTTACATCAGGCATTGAGTATTTATCATAACAATTTTAAACGTTCTAAATTTTTAGAAAAACCCTATACCATTGCAGGAGTAAATATAATCGCAGCCGATACCACAGCAAAGGCAGAAAAAATATCAACTTCGCTCATAAAAATGATGCTCGGCGTGATGAGCGGGAATATAGATTATATGCAACCGCCAGAAGAATTTACGAATGAACATAGAGAAATTCTTGCCCACCCTGGATTTCAGCGTATGCTAAAATATGCTTTTATCGGGTCTCCTGAGCTTGTAAAAGAGAAGACTGAAACATTTCTTAAAGAAACAGGTGTGAACGAAATTATGGCTGTTTCTCATATTTATGATCACCAGGACAGGTTGAGATCTTTCGAGATATTCTCAGAAATTATGAAAGGGAAATTATAAATTTCCCTATGAAAAAATTGTTTGTCAAATCAAATTAATCAACTGGTATACTATAAAAATTTGAAGTTTGTCTCTTCTGAATCTAAAATAAAAATAGGTTAAGCTTAGAACTTTCTGTTCTATTGTTTTTTATGTTTTATTTTCCTTCCCCAAGAGGAGTTAGTTAGTAGCCCATTTTCCTTGCTACAGCTAAGCTATTATAGTAAATCACTGAATTCTAGATCTTCACATTTTCAACTTTTGCAGTTAAATGATAGGAAAGTTATATAAGTAACCGATATTCGGCAAAACATCCACAAACCTGGTCAGGTAATAATTAAACATCTTAAAGAATATTAATTAAGCATCGTCAGTTTCAAAATACAAATGATAATGATTACTGCAGCCCGGGTTAAAACTAGCTTTACAATTTGGGCAGGTATTGTCAGATTCCATATAATCTTCGATACTAAGTTCGTGGCCACAAACGCCACATAAAATGGCTTTTTCGGCAAAATCAGTTTTAGGCCATACCTCGTGGTCGTGGTCAGCCGCTTCTTCGTGACATGAAAAGCACGGATAGTATCTATCGCAACACTTAAATTTAATAGCGATTACATCCAGGGCTGAATGCCAATGTATACAACGAGTTTGTTTGTCTATAGATTGGCCGTAAACAGTAGTCCCGTTAAGCTGAAAAATATTAGTGGATTCCGGCATCTTTTCCTGGGCGTAAGTTGCGTTGAAACAAAACAATACTATTACGAAGTTGATTAGGTGCTTTATTTTCATTATTTGATAATTATTTTCAAATATTAAGTAGTTGTCGTTCCTCATAAAGTTTCAAAAGTAAGTATTTTGTGGGTTCTGTTTCAAGATTGAAAAATTACTTTTTCAAGAAATACTCTTAAATCGATCAATTATAAATTGGAGTAACAAAAAGCGTGAACCGAAACTTTGAAATTAATAACAGGCCAAAGAATAAAAGGTGCAATCTCAAACAAGAAATCCGCAAAACACAATATAATCAGTGTTTGCGGATTTATCTAGTGACCCTCACAATACAATTTCCAAATCATTTTTTAGAAGATTTAAAAAAATTAGTAGATGAAAATAGTCTATAAAAAACTCTTTAATAACCAATTACCAGAATCAAGACAATGATTAACAAAATTCCTAATTAAACCTAAGGTTTTGGTTCGAACTTTTTCAAAGCTTATTCAGGACTATCTCAAGGCTAAATCCTATCAGTTTAAAATTTTTAAGAGATCGTTGGACTCTTCAATAATCCATTGATCTCTTTCAATTAATTTCTTTAGTATACCTTGTTGGTGTCGGGTCAATAAACCGTTTATATTTCTATCTTTAATCGTCCATTTACTGTTATGCTCTGTCTCCTCAATTCCTTTTGCTATACCGTTTGGAGTAAGCAGTTTAATTGAAGGGATTTTTTGTTTTACTAACGGGTAAATAATAAACAGCCCATCATAATCCCAGTCGCAGGAATAATATACAGATAACCCTCTTGTATCCACATAGTCTAATTTATTCACATTCTTCCCTCCTGCGTACCACAATTCAATATTATTAGATCTGAATATAGTTGGACGCTTCAAAAAATCAATATTTTCACAAAGAATAATGCATTTTGGAGTCTTACACTCAAGCACGTACTTATACTGCTGATCTTTATCATCAGCTAATTTTTCAATTTGTAAGAGTGTTTTTATAGCATCAATTAAAGCATTCTTTCCTAATAGATATTTCTCATTTTTAAAAAACATAAGAGATACGACCCGCACAGTTGCTTCATTTTTAATTATTTGTTGTCGGAGAGGCTCTAGATTTCCTGTGTCCATATCCCTTTTTAGGCCCATAAGTTTTTTAATATCACTCTCTTCAAAACGAAGTTGAGGTTTTAATAGGCCATGATCTGATAAAAAGGCTTCATAACCGTTATAATTATCTAGATAATCATTTTCATATATTTCAGAATATCCGTCTAAAGTAAAGATTGTTTTATGTGACTTATCAAGTACCCTAAGTGAGTTAATTAGGTAGTTGATTTCACCACTCTTTACTAAAGTATTATTCAGTTTTACTTTTTTATTTATATATAAACAATTTAATGCCCTTAACTCAATCCAATTCATTTTGTATTTCTATTTATATAGATGTTCAGGTCTTTATTGCTCTCCTTTGTTTTAAAATAAGAAGCAGAAGGGCAATAATTGATATTATCATCCTCTTTGCCTTTAATCAAATGATGGGCATACCATTCATCAGACAACCCGATATTGAAAGTATGAGGAGCCATTGTTATAATTTGGTACTGGAACTCTTCGGCAATGGCAGGAAATGTGTTAAAGTTAGTATTGTCGAGACTTCCCAATTCCTCCAAAATAATAAATCTTAATCCATTACGTTTTTCTTTTTGTACGGCAGAAAGCCTAGCGATACCTAACAATGCAATAGCAGAGTAAGTTTCTCCCGTACTACCGGGAACCTCTTTACCATATTGATCCGTGAGTTTAGCTGACAGTTCAAAATATGTTTTAGGATTTAACAATTTATCAATAGGAACCTTGTTTTTAATTTTCGCTTGTTTTCTAAAGAAATCTTCAATGAAATCTACTATAGATTCCCCAAACTGCAATTCCCCTTTTGTAGCTGTATTACGTACTTCATATGCAATCTGCTTGATATAATCAATCTTTATTTCTTTATTACCATCAAATTCAAGTTTAAAATAAAACTTCCCACTAATTTTTCGATCAACAAAGAATGCGTTGATTCTTTTTACTTGATTATTATATTTATCATATCGTTCAGTAGTTTTACTAAATATTTTAATCATATTGTCCCTAATTCCATCAGCTATAGTCGTACGTGTTTGATTCGCTTCCTGTAAAGCGGTACCAATATCATCCGTAGATTTAATTTTATTACCCAATAATGCTTCTTCTAAAACCCTGAATGAAAAACTCTGGTCTTTAATCGCCAATTGCACTGCTGAATTCTTTTCATTCGCAGTTTCTTCAAATGAATTGGAAATACCAATAAATGCAGTTTTATATTCTTCCCATAATTCATCGTAGTTACTTTCCAACTCTTCAAGATTCTCAGATATTAAAGTAAGATCTGCTATATTTTCCTGAAAATACTCATAGTACGAATCATTGAGCTTATTAAATTCTTTTTGCTTCTTATACCGATCATTAATGATTATTTCCAAATCCTGTCCATCACGTATTATTTTGTTTTCAAGAGAGTCATACCTGGTTTGTTTAGTTCCTTTTTGTTCATAAAACATATCTTTCTTATTACTCCATTCTTTACGAACCTTCAGCAACTCTTTTCTTATAACTTCTGGATCATCATATTCAACATTAAACTGATTTCTAATTTTTAATAGTTCTTCCTCATCTCTATCTTTTTGTGCTTTTAATTGATTAATCTTCTCTTCAACCTGTAAGATAGTAGCTACGGCATTTTTTAGTTTTTCGATATTGCTGTTCTCAACAATAGATATATCAAAGGAATAGTTAAAAAGGTTAGTATCATAAGGCTTTGCATCTGTGATATTCTTCAATGCTTCAATCTTCCTATTTAAAGAACTGATTTCTTTGTTCTTTTTTTCAACTAACTTTTTTAAAGATTGTTTCAAATCTGCTCTATCCTCCAATAATTTTGCATCAGGGTTAAATTTGATAAACTGGTTTAGCGCGCCCAATTTTAGCCAAATCCCTCCTTTAGATTTAGTCATTTTAAAATCATTGATCAGCTCATCAGGATTGATATATTGAGAGGAATCCCTAGGATTTAATGTTTCAATGATAGGTTTGGTAGCGTAAAACAAAATAGCTTGTAATTGTTCATCTTCTAACGCTGGCAAATTTTTAATATACCAATGTAAAAGACCATTTCCATTATTGTCCTGTATTAATGATAACATCTTTTCTTTAGTTGCCTTTTTCTTTTTTAAGGATAATTTTAATTCATCCAAAATATCCGATTGCTCTTTTCTGATTTGGACAATATTTTCTAATGTTTTATACTTTTCCAAATAAGGTTTTGCAAAGGCGATGGCTCCTTTTATGTCCTGATTATTTCTATTTGAAATATCAACTTTTTGTACCTTATCTATCCAACTCTCATCTACTTCAGGAATTATGAATTTTTTAAGCTCATTAATATCATCACTCAACTTTTCTATGTTTTTGACTATGTCTTCATAACGGTTGAACATATTAAAGTTTGCATCTGCTTTATCATAGCTTTGATTTATCGCTTTTTCTTCCTTTGGCAGATTCTCGATAGCTATTTTAAGTTTATCAAGTTCGCCCTTTTGGGTTACTATCTGTTTCTTTCCTTCCGTTTCCTTTTTCTGTAGTTTTTTTAGTGCTATATGCATTTTTTGCAATTCAGCTTCTTTAAACAATTTAAATTTTGCTTTATAGGACTGTTCCAAGCCTTGCAAGCTTGTTAACCTTTTTTGCTTGCTAGATAGGCTTTTAATGTCTTGGCTCAAACTTTCATATTCTCTCAATATCTTTTCAAGTTCAGATTGCTCTTTCTGAAAGTTAGTGAGAATGTCTTCATCAGATTCTTCAAAAAGGAATTCTTTTAAATTTCTAGATGCCTGATTACCACTTAAATTCAGTGTTTTGGCTTTAGAAAAGGACTGTAAAACTTTGGCAAAAGCTTTTAGATTTTTATCCTGACTGAGTTTTAGAGGCAGTATGTTTTTGTCATAAAGAAATTTGTAATATGTATCAACACTTTCAATATTACTGAAGAAGTTTAATCGAAGATTCCGCTTTTCATAAAGGAATATTGCTAAATCCTGTATATCCAATATTTCTTTCTCTTTGGAGTTATTTTCTTTTAATATGTCTCTACAGAAAATTAGTGCTTCTTTTTCAATAGTTAAATCATTTATTTTTAGATTTAAATCTGCCTGCTTAGTGATAACAAAAGGGATTATACGCTTACCTTTCTGACTGTTTATTTGTATCCCAATGGTGATAAACTTACCGGCATTCATCTCAATGTTCAAAAAACAATAAGCGCATTTCGTTTTGTAGGGAAGTTTATTAATTTGTCTTTCTTCTTTTTTTACGCCATCTGTTCCAAATTTGATTAGGTTCTTATCATACACAAAAATCATTTGAAGCAAATCCGCAATAATGGATTTACCCACGCCATTGGAGCCAATAAAATCAGTTCTTGTGGAATGGAAAAGATAATCGTGCATATAGTGCTTTAAAATGCCGACAGTAGATAAAGAGTAAATCCGTGGATAATTCATATTATTTTATCATTTTTAAGTTGCCGGCTAAATGATTCAAAATCCTGAAGTTCTTGCTGGTATATTTGGGCTAAACGATGAATAGCCGGTCTTATTTCAAAAACCAATTCTTCATTTTTTCCTGAATGCTTTTCTACCCAGCCTAATTTATCAAAACTATCTACCGTCTTACCAAATTTTTTCTCTACTATTTTCCACTCTTTCTCATCGTAAGAGCCTCTTATATCATTGAACAATATTCGTTTGTATTCTTCCTGATGATCACTTTCCTGTATTTGTGTTTTTATATCATTCCAGTAAATTATCTTTTCTTCGTCAAAATACTTTTGATAATACATATCTAAAAGTGTTAACCCCACCAGTGTTTGCAATTCCGTAAGCTCTTTATTACGCCTTGCACTACCTAATTCTCCTTTGCCGTTTTCCGTGAAGTCGAGATAATAATATCGGCTTCTATCAAAAATATCAGTAACGAGATTAAGCCTATAAAGGTTGCTATAAAAATTTCTCCATTGTGCTTCATAGTTTTCCAATACGGTATACTCTGTATAATACTTGTGGTCAATATGTTTTCCTGACAACAATAAAATATTGATGTCTGCAAAATGTTTTTCAACACTTTCCTCTGTCAGAAAAGAATAATCGCTTATTTCATAATTTTCGCTTTCCATAGGGATAGGTTTTGTTGTGGTAAGGAAATAATTTTTTGTTCTACATCAATTAATATATTGCTATTTTCTGAAGCAAAGGCTATCATGCGGGATGCTACCTGATAGGCAATTGACAAATCTTTTTCTTTCTCTACAATATTATTCATCAATTCATCCACAGCCAATTGACCTTTACTTTCCAGGATATCTTTAGTTTTATCAACCCATTGATTGATAATTTGCTGATGATTGATTTCTTTCTCTATTTTCTGTTTCTCATTACGTTCATATACGCTATCGGTTTCAATATTTACAATAATATTAGGTTTTGGTGGCTCCAACTCGTAATATCTCGGATACAACATCCGAATAGGCTCACATACCAGTTGCTTTAATGGAAAATTGTTATTAAACCTGATACCTTCCACAGCGTATTCCGAACTTTCTAAAACTATCCTATGCAGCTTTTTTATTTGTAGCCTAAAGAATGCTCTGGCAGAAAACTGCTCTTGCAATTCAGTTAATTTCTCGCTTGCGTGGTTAATTTGTCTGCGAATGATATTTATTTTTTGATCTATGGAACTGAAAAACTCTCTGATATCTTTATATATTTCCTGTCCTTTTTCCCAATCGCTCTTACTTTTCCACAGATTGATTGTTTTAAACTTTCCATCTTCTTCCATTTTTCTATAAAAATGATCTACCACATTTAGTAGATCATTAAGAAATTTGTCTTTAGAAATAATAGCCTCCGTAATATCTTCTGCCCTTTCACCAAACTTTTTAAAAACAATTGTAAACTCTCTTACTAAAGAAGTGGCACTTTGTCCGTCCTCTTTGCGAAGGATATCATTTAGCTCTATATAAGCCTCCCGCAATTCATCTTCCAGTGCTTCTAAATGATCGGTAATTATTTTCTTTGAACCTTGAATAAATATTCTTCCAAATTTCCGTTCAAGTTCCTCAATAGTCTCGATTTCTCCCTGGTTTATAGTAAATGAATCTTGAACGCTTTTTTTCAGCGGATGGTTTTTGTATGGATTTTCCAATTTGCTTATCATCAAATCGACTACATTTTTAGCATAATCTGTCAAATAATATTTCCACGGTTCATCAGGGTGGCTTCTTAGAAAATAATGAAACAGCTTATCTTTAATACTACTCCATTGCCGTACTGAATCCAAGTTAAAATCAACCGCCATATCTTTTAAAATTTCATTGATTTCGCTTTGGGTAAAATATTCTTCAATTTCACGGTTTTTGATTTTTTCATAAAGTGCAATAACTAAATAACCTCCGTCAAATTTTGAAGGAAGAAGGAGGTCATATTTAGCGTATAGTTGTTGGTCTTTCATTATAAATATTAATCGTTACATATTTACTTTAACTTTCTCAACACTTTCAATTTCTATAAACTTAGATTTAAACTAATTAGATGTTTTTTTTCTTTTAGAAGATTATGGAAATTTTCATCGTTATTCATCAGGAATTCCAGCTCTTTTAATTGAAGCTCTTGATTAATTGAAAAGATCTGTTATATAAAAGTTCCAGTAGCCTTCAAATAGTAACTCCAGCGAATATTAAATGGATCTAATGTAGTCTGAAAGCCATTTTTAATATGTTCAAAATCCAATTTATCGTGGCAAGATAAGAATACAATCGGAAGACAAAAAAACTGATTGGGAGATGTCTGGGTTACTATTATTTTTTCTAAAAACATTTTCATATGCCCAAAAATAGATACCATCATTATTTTATTAAAGGTTTCCTCATAATCAATATAGATTAAATATTTATTTCTCTGATTAGAGAAATAAATTTTAAGTTGAATATATAAAATATTATTCACTTAAAAATTAACTTAATTATGAGAAATTCTATTTACAAAAATGCACTGACGCGCATCCAATCAGAAGAAAAAAATGTGAGTCTTTGCAGTAACAACATTATTAATGAAACGTACCGGATGATAATTTTCATCAAGGATTTACTTTGTGAACTGAAAACCCACATATTAACGCAGGGATTTTCAGACGAACAGGAAGAAATTAATTTTTTCAAGGAAATAAAACCCCAGATCCTGGGCAAGCTTGTTTATTACAACAAGCTCTCCCGAATAGAGACAACCCGGCCTGTAAGTAATGGGAAGTTATACAATACCTACTACTCAATCCATATGAGAAAGTTGAAAAAAGAATTTAAAGTCCATATTTTAAATTCCTTTTTTTATAGATACTATCGGTCCGGTCGAACAGATAAGGATGCAATCTATTTTAGGCTGGGCCATATCAATTTTTATGATGGGCTGAACAGTTTTGTCTTTGAGATTGACACCCATTTTTCGACATATTATGATTACAAAATAGCACGAATCATTGCCAATGAATTACTTTATGTCTATCTCCTTTCAAAAATAGAACCCTACAATCATACGGATAGGTTCTCCACGGTCTTGCCATTTGAAAACGAAAAAGTTCGTTGGACAGATTCAAAAAATGCCCTTATTGAATTACTCTATGCCCTTCATATTACTGGTTCAATTTCCAATGGACGTATAGGCCTAAAAAAATTAGGCCTCCTTTTTCAGGAATTATTCAACATTCAGTTGGGGGATATCCATCATGCTTTTCACCGCATGAAGGACCGCACCGGGGATAGGTCCATATTCTTAAATCATCTTAAAAAATCTCTAGAGCAATATATGGACAAAGGCCTATGAGCAATTATTTTTACTTTTTAATTCCTTAAGCAGTTATGTTTCTCATTAAATGCATAACTGCTTTTTTAATTTTTCCTTCCCCATAAAGTGCCCATTGGCAATACCTGTCCCTTGTCATTTTAATAAATCCTAGAAAGAAATAACCTACTCACCTACAGTTATTTGTATCAAAGTTAAATATTGTTAAAAATGTAAATTACTTGGTTATGGATTGGTCTTTCCTTGTAAGGATAATTTATAGCCTTTCTTCAATTTTGCCTTTACAAACACAAAACATTACTAAGAATGAAAATCAGGGTTGAAAGAGTTTGATAACCAAAGAAAGTAACACTAAAATCTTAACGGAATGAATATTGACAGAATGGAATTTATCAGTTGGATGGAACGCATTATGAGCCGGCTAGATATGTTGGATGACCATATGGAGGATATGCAAAAGCACCGGAGCAGTATTGACGGGGAAGAATTGCTGGACAACCAAGACCTCCTCCAAATGCTCAAAATAAGTAACCGCTCCCTGCAACGTTACCGCTCTTCCGGAAAGCTTCCTTATTACACCATCAGTGGAAAACTATATTATAAACTATCGGACGTCCATCAGTTCATCAGGGAAAGTTTTACAGCTCCACCATCTAGGAAAAAAGCCAACAAATGACAAAGACTACCAGAAAATTCCTATTCGTGTAAAGCTATAATGACATCTTTTACTTTGGTTCCCATAAAACTTTAAAACTTTCATCATGAGTGAAGATACTTCAAGTGACCATAAGTTTCCAGAACAATTATCGGATATCCTATTG
The DNA here is from genome assembly GCF_000745315.1 of Salegentibacter sp. Hel_I_6. NCBI lineage: Bacteria > Pseudomonadati > Bacteroidota > Flavobacteriia > Flavobacteriales > Flavobacteriaceae > Salegentibacter > Salegentibacter sp. Hel_I_6. Next base: position 917,580 of record NZ_JQNQ01000001.1, read on the forward strand.
GTGCTCGATAAGGAAAAGAAAAAAATTCGGGCTGTTAAGGGAATGAGTGAAGAGGGCGAACTGGAAACTGTTGCTCCCACAAAGAAGAACCAAAACCAATTTATGCGTGTGGATAAACACGGGGACTTCATCTCCAACTTCTTTTCAAACTTTTACAGTCAAATGAAGGACCCTACCCATTTTTCCTTTTTCAAAGTCCCAAAAGCTCTTGCCGTAGAAACCGCTAATAAAATTCAAAAGCATTTAAAGGTTCCTACTAAAGAAGGATCGCAATTAATGCAGCAATATGAGGCAACAGCGGGAAAAGATATCAAACAAGAAAATCACAAAACTATGAAAACAAAACAAAAAACAACACAAGCCGAAACCAATGGGTACCGTTACCAGCCGGAACAAATCGATTGGGAAACCATGTCCAACCTAGGATTGAGCAAAGAACACCTCGAAAAGAAGAATTTGCTCGAACCCCTTTTAAAAGGTTATAAAACAAATCAACTGGTACCTGTCAGTGTGAATCTGGGTACAGCGGTTTTGCGAATGGATGCCCGCCTCTCATTGCAACAAAACAAAGAAGGGAAAGTAATAGGCGCCATACACGGTATCCGTAAAGAACCTAACCTGGACTTTCCGTTCTTCGGCCACGAGTTTAGCAAAGAGGATAAAGAAAATTTGCTAAAGAAAGGAAATATGGGTCGTGTGGTGGACCTGACCAATCCCAAAACAGGGGAAACCATCCCATCCATTATCAGTCTGGACCGGTTGACCAATGAGCTGGTTGCCCTACGCACAGAGTGGATGAAAATCCCCAATGAAATTAAAGGTATCGCTCTTAATGAAGCTCAAAAACAAACCTTGCAGGAAGGTAAGTCACTCCATTTAGAGGGAATGATCTCCAAAAAGGGAACTCAATTTAATGCAACGGTACAGTTCAATGCGGACAAACGTTATGTAGAATTTCTTTTTGACAGGAACAATGTGCAGAAACAGGTACAAGATAATCAGCAGAACAGAACCCATGAAGTTCCAAAGACTTTCAGAGGAAAAGAACTTACCGATGGTCAATATGAAAAGTACAAAGATGGTCAAACGGTTTATGTAAGTGGCTTGACAGATAAAAAAGGGCAAAAATACCAGGGGTATATCACCTACAACAAAGAAACGAGCAAAACAGGCTTTTCGTTCAAAAAGCCGAACAAGATCAAAGAACAGGCACAACCCACCGAAGCCTATGAAACACAGAAAGCTGTTAATTCGGAAGGTAAAACCAACGAGACGACCAAGAATATCAAAAAACCTTTAAAATCGGGAGAAAAGAATCCTGATAGCAAAGAACCACAAGAACAACGGCAAACGCCAAAAGCCCCTGCAAAATTCAATGGTAGGAAAATGTAATCCCTAAAAACAGTATGCTATGAAAACAGTGATTGCAGAGAAGCCAAGCGTAGCTTGGGAAATAGCCCGTTTATTGGGAGCCCACGAAAAAAAGGAAGGTTACCTGAAAGGCAGTGGCTATCAAGTTACCTGGGCCTATGGACACCTGGTTGGATTGGCAATGCCGGAAGATTATAGGCTATTGGGATTCAGGAAAGAAAATCTCCCCATTTTGCCCGATCCTTTCCGGCTTACGGTACGGAAGCTAAAAAAAGGAAAGAAGTACACTATGGACCCGGGGGCGGTAAAACAATTAAAAGTTATCGGACAACTCTTTAATCGTAGTGATTCTATTATCGTGGCTACGGATGCCGGACGTGAGGGCGAACTGATATTCCGGTACATCTATGCATACCTTAAATGCAATAAGCCTTTTGAGCGCCTTTGGATCAGTTCCCTGACCGAAAAAGCCATTAACCAGGGGTTTGATAACCTAAAACCGGGAAGCGATTTTGACGGATTGTACCGGGCCGCACGAGGCAGGAGCCGTGCCGACTGGCTGGTTGGCATCAATGCCACACAAGCACTTTCCATTGCCGCAGGAAACGGGATCTTTTCACTAGGAAGAGTGCAAACACCTACGCTTGCCCTTATCTGCCAACGATATTTGGAAAATAAGGATTTTTCGGTACGCAAATACTGGCAGCTCCAATTAAAGCACCAGAAGGAATTTATCATCTTTAAAAGCTTTTCCAAAGCTAAATGGGAAGACAAAAAACAGGCGGAGAATGCGTTGAGGGCAATTGAAAAGAAAGGCAGGGCCACGGTTATATCCGTAGAGACAAAAAATGCCACGGAACAACCGCCCCTGCTCTTTGACCTTACAGGACTACAAAAGGAAGCCAATAAAAAGTTGAACCTTTCCGCCAAGCAGACCCTGAATATCGCCCAGAGCCTGTACGAAAAGAAGTTCATTACCTATCCCCGCACCGGAAGTAAATATATTCCCAAAGATCTATGGGTGGAAATTCCCAAGCTTGTAAGGGCATTACAGGATAAGGACAACTATAAAAAGATCATATCCAAAATGAAATGGGGGCAGTTCAATAAACGTATCGTAAATGATCTGCGCGTAACCGATCACCACGGGCTTTTGACCACGGAAAAAATCCCCTCTGCGTTATCCTCCAGGGAAAATGCGGTGTATAACCTGATAGCCTTTCGCTTACTGGAATCCGTATCCGAAGCTTGTCATAAAGAAATAACGGATATTATTTTAGAGGCGGGCCATAATGAATTTAAAATAAGTGGCTGCAAAATTTTGCTCCCCGGCTGGCGGGGCATAAAAGGAAATTTCTCCGATACCGATACCGAAATTGTACAGGAACTTCCCCTCTTGAAAATCGATGATGGGCTCAATATCAAAGAAGCCTCGGTACAGGAAAAGATGACCAGTCCGCCCGTACCCTATACCGAAGCCGGCCTGTTATCCTCAATGGAAACCGCCGGAAAACAAATCGGGAATACAGAAGAACGGAAAGTCCTGCAACATATTGGAATCGGCACACCTGCAACCCGGGCGGCAATCATAGAAACACTTTTCAAACGTCAGTATGTGCGTAAACAAAAGAAATCGCTGATCCCCACAGAAAAAGGATTGCAGGTCTATGGATTAATCAGGGATCAAAAAATTGCCGATGTAGCAATGACCGCCGAATGGGAACTGAGCTTACTGAAAATGGAAAACAACGAAGCTGATGGTAGGAATTTTCAAAAGGAATTAGAGGCTTATGCAAAGTCTATTACCAAGGACCTGTTGCAAATGCCCTTTGCCAATGACAACTTTCCCAAACTAATATGCCCCAAATGTAAAAGCCAACAACTCATTATCAGTGACAAAATTGTCAAGTGTCCTGATGAAGTTTGTAACTGGCTACAGTTCCGAAAGGTATGTGGGGTCCAAATAAGTATCCCTGATATAACAAGCCTTGTTAAAAACGGGAAAACCGCGCTGATCAAAGGGATGAAAAGCAAAGCCAGTAAAAAATTCGATGCGTACATTGTATTGAATGAGGAAGCCAAAAGTTCTTTTAAGTTTGAAAAACGAAAGAGGAAATAATTAATGTCGAGGTATTCCATATAAAAAATATTAATGTCGAATTTTTTACATATTTTCGTCATTAGACAAAATCTATGTCGAACAGCATAACATCAACATTAGGTAATGTCGAAATAAAACCAAATAATCAACATCAATGGCGTTTGATAGAAATAAACCTTATAACCAACTGCCTGATCTACCTCCGACCGGAATAGAGTTAGAGTCCCCTGTAATTCTAAAACAGTTGGCGAAAGCTTCGCGTTACTTAGGCGAATTAAAAGGTTTATGCGAAAGTCTTCCCGACCCGCAATTATTAATCAACACCTTGGTATTGCAGGAAAGTAGGGACAGTTCGGCTATTGAAAACATAGTAACCACGCAGGACGAACTCTATAAGGCCACACTCGCAGGAGACCCTATAGAAAACCATTCGGCAAAGGAGGTATTGAGCTACCGGGAGGCACTTTATACAGGTATTGAGTTGATGAGGGAACGACAAGGGCTTATTATAACCAATACTATGATTGAGATCGTCCAAACCATTAAACGGAACAACGCAGGAATACGTAATGTTCCCGGTACTAGCTTAAAAAACGCCATAAACGGGGAAGTAATCTATACTCCGCCAACGGGGGAAACCATAATCCGTGAAAAACTCAAAGCACTTGAACAGTTTACCAATGGTAAGGTTCCATTTGAGGCCGACCCGTTGATCAAGCTTGCCATGCTCCATTATCAATTTGAATCGATACATCCTTTTGCTGACGGCAATGGTCGTACCGGCAGGATCATTAATGCCCTGTACCTGGTACAGCAGGGCTTGCTGGATTATCCAGTTCTTTACCTGAGTTCCTATATTGTTAAATATAAAAGTGATTATTACCAATTACTCAGAGGAGTTACAGAAATGGAAAACTGGGAGGATTGGATTATGTATATCCTGACCGCAATATCGGAAACTTCCCAACTGACCATTTCCAAAATCAGAAGGATGTTGGTTTTAAAGGAGTCGCTTGAAAACTCAATGAAAGGGGTGCTGGGGGCATCCTATAAGCATGAACTGCTCCAACTGCTGTTTACCCTCCCTTATATAAAGATTGATATCCTGGTAAACCACCAGATAGCCCACCGCCAGACCGCTTCAGTTTGGCTTTCAAAACTTGTGGAGAATGACATCCTGCATACCAAGAAAATGGGAAGGACAACCTATTATATCAACCATCAGTTGTTGTCTATCCTAAATTAGATATAATAACCAGAAAGCTTCCGTTTGGTAGCTTTCTTTAGCCTTCCGGTGCTACCGCAAAAACTTTCCTGAACTCTTATCACGAATTTTTCAGCGATCATCATGCTTTACGTGCCATAGTGCCGACAGCTTGGTTCCCTTTTTTCGAATGTAGCTCTGAATCTGCTTTAAATGCTTCCAACGCAGTGCTGATCTTTCCGATGAGTTCCTTCATTTATCCTCATTTAAAATTATAGAGCTAAAAATAAACTTTGTTGGTTGGTGTAAAACCCCGTATGGTCAAAAACGCCCTTTTACCGCCAACCCCTACCATTTCCGAAAAGATATTTGCTGCCTGCTCTAATTTAGGTTTTAAGTAAAATTCTAAAACAAAATTATAACATGGATACACAAAAAGACCTGTCGTATTTCAGGTTACGCTTGCAGGATCTATTACAGGTTAGTTTTCCCGAAAAAGCATACGACCAAAAATTTATAGACCAGCGTTCCACCTGGGCCGCCAATGCCTATGAAGGGGCCTTTTTATCTGGAAACCCTATATCACAATGCGATGAGATCGCCAATTACATCCTCTTTGAAGGCCTGCACTTCTCCAAATTCGATACAGTTTTTCAGGTGGTCTGCAATGAGTTCGATACCCTAATGGCAGATGAAGAACTGCGCCTGTTAGCCCTTAAAATGTTCCCGGTCTGTGAACCGATTTTTGCCAAGTATAAACTAACCGATGACTTCGCCTACGGTTATGAGTTTGATGTCCTCTACACTGAACTTACCGGAACCATCGCCCTATGGATTGAGGAGAATGCGCTTCCGTAAAAAGCAACACCTCCAGCAAAATATTGATGCCCTGCGGATTGCTTTTCAATTGGAAAAGGGAAAACAGCAAGCTACCTTAGGCGAAAGAGGGTGTATGATGCAATACAGCGGCTTTGGCGGTCTTAAATTCGTACTGAACCCCGTAGCGGAAGAAATAGACATCAATCATTGGAGGAAGAGCGAACACGGGTTTTTTCCACTTACCAGGGAACTTCATCAGGTTTTAAAAGAGAATGCCACAGATAAAAAGCAATACAAACGTTATGTGGACAGTTTGCGGAGTTCCGTACTGACCGCTTTCTTTACACCTCCACAGGTCATTGATGCAATTTCGATAGCATTGCGGGATAGCGGTCTGCATTTTAATAAATTCCTCGAACCCTCGGCAGGTATCGGCTCTTTTGTTCAGTCCTTTTCAGAAGACCAGCAATCCAAAGTTACCGCTTATGAAAAGGATATGCTTACGGGCAAGATTTTAAAACAACTTTATCCCCAAAGCAAGATCTGTGTGAGTGGTTTTGAGGAAATCCCCGAAAAGGAACAAAACACCTTTGATGTCATCGCTAGCAATATCCCATTTGGCGATACTTCTGTGTTTGACCTTTCCTATTCCCGAAGCAACTCCCCTGCGAAGGTACAGGCTGCCAGAAGCATTCACAATTACTTTTTCCTCAAAGGAACCGATATGCTACGTGAGGGTGGCTTATTGGTATTTATCACTTCGCAAGGCCTGCTGAACAGCCCAAAGAACGAACCCATACGCAGGGCATTAATGGAAAACAACAATTTGGTATCGGCTATCCGTTTGCCCAATAACCTGTTTACCGAATATGCCGGTACGCAAGTGGGAAGCGACCTGGTTATCCTGCAAAAAAATACGTTAAAACAAAACCTAACCCTAGCGGAAGAACTTTTTTGCCAAAGCAACCGGACGCAATACGATACACCGGCCAATGCTATCTTTCAGGACAGCACAAGGATTGTGCATACCAACCGGAAATTGGACACCGACCCCTACGGACAACCTGCTTTAATCTATACCCACAAAGACGGCGTTGCCGGAATTGCCACAGATTTGAAGCACATGCTTTCCGATGACCTTGGCAAGCATCTGGACCTGGCTTTTTACAAGGGCGAACGCAACGATAAGCACATTCTGCAAATTCCAATGCCAAGGGTTACAACTCCTGCTAGTCACCGATCAGAAACCCGGCGTTCTACAACCCCGACCGCCATTCAGGAAAATCCGAAGGAACCAAAACAGTTAAGCATTTTTGACCTATTTGAAATTGCGGACCAACCCATAGCGGTTGCTGCTACCTCAAAAAAGGCCAAAACAGCCAAAAGGCAAAAGGTTAAAAACAGGAGAACCGCAAATGGTCGCCAAACCAACCTGTTCAGCGGAGCAATGCAGCCTCCGGTTTCCAATCTGACTACCATTGTGGCGAAGGACGAAAAACAGGAATCCCCCGGCGATCTGTTTTCGGCAGTAAACGGGAAGGACCAACCTACAAAACCTACCGTTTCCAATACCCTTTCCGAACCTGGTTTATATAGTCAAGAATTACAAGCGTTTCACCGTAACGATTGCCTGGTCGTGGATAACGGCTGGGTTGGCCATTTGCAAGATGTTGATAAAAGTGAGGCTACTGCAATGTTCCACCCTTTGCGCTTACCGCCCTTGCAAAAAGCAAGGGCCGAAGCCTATATCGGGGTGCGCGATGTCTACCAACAGCTTTATACTAAAGAGGCAGAGCTTCAGATAGAACATAAGGAAGAACGGGAGCAACTCAATAGTTTGTACGTCGCTTTTGTCAAAAGGTACGGCAAATTTAACAGTGCCAGGAACATCAAACTGATCAAGACAGACAGCGCAGGTAAGGAAATGCCTTATTTGGAGCGTATGGTCGGGGGCGTGGTGCATAAGGCGGATATATTCAGCCGTCCGGTTACTTTCCCGACCACGACCTTGGCGACGGACAATCCCCAAGAATCCCTAGCGGCATCGCTGAACAAATACGGAAGGGTGGATTTGGGCTATATGTCCAAAACCGGCAATATGACTTCCGATGTGTTAAAAGAAGCCCTGAACGGTCGTATTTTCTACAACCCAATCGAAAAAGAATACCAGATATCCGAACGGTGGATTGCCGGCAATGTTGTGGAAAAGGCCCAACAGCTCAGTACCTATCTCGAAAACAATCCCGGTAACGTGGAAGCCCGGGGAAGCTTAACAGCCTTGGAAGAAGCACGGCCAAGACGTATCGAATTTGAAGAGCTAGACTTTAACCTCGGCGAACGGTGGATACCCACCGGAGTTTATGCCCGATTTGCTTCGCATTTGTTCGATACGGAAGTGCGTATCCATTATTCGGACAGTGCCGATGATTTTTCCATTCAGTGCAACCAGAAGAATGTACAGATATGGGATAAATATGCCGTCCAATCGCAAAGCAGAAAATTTGACGGAATTGCCCTGCTCAAACACGCCCTTGTTAATACCACACCGGATATCACCAAGAAAATAACGGTTGATGACAAGGAAGTCAAGGTACGTGATATGGAAACCATTCAGATGGCAAACACCAAAATCGACGAAATCCGTACCGCCTTTACCGATTGGCTTTACGCTCAGAACGATGAATTCAAAACTCGCCTTACGGATCAATACAACGATACGTTCAATTGCTTTGTCCGCCCGACCTATGACGGGAGCCATCAGGAATTTCCGGGATTGGACAGAAAAAGGTTGGGTATCGAAGACCTCTACGACAGCCAAAAGGACACCGTATGGATGATAAAGCTCAACAACGGTACAATATGCGACCACGAAGTAGGTACGGGAAAAACCCTGGTAATGTGCACGGCAGCGCAGGAATTGAAACGTTTGGGCCTGGCACATAAACCGATGATCATCGGGTTGAAAAGCAATGTTCACGAAATCGCCGAAACCTACCAAGCGGCTTACCCACACGCTAAAATATTGTTTCCGGGCAAGAATGACTTTACCCCGCAGAAACGGCAACGGATGTTTGGGGACATCAAAAACAACGATTGGGATTGCGTGATCCTTACCCACGATCAGTTCGGGATGATACCCCAATCACCCGAAATCCAAAAGGAGATCCTTGAGATCGAACTGGACAGTGTGGAACGTAACCTTGATGCAATGCAATCGCAAGGCAATGAAGTAACCCGGGGGATGCTCCGTGGGGCTCTCAAACGGAAGGAGAACCTTGAGGTTAAACTCAAAACCCTGCAACACAATATTGATAACAGGAAGGATGATGTGATGGACTTTAAAATGATGGGTATTGACCATTTGTTCATAGATGAAAGCCACCAGTTCAAAAACCTGATGTTCAATACACGGCACAGCCGGGTGGCCGGATTGGGCAACGCGGACGGAAGCCAAAAAGCACTGAACCTGCTGTTTGCCATCCGTACCATTCAAGACCGTTTGAATAGCGATATGGGAGCCACCTTTTTATCAGGTACGACCATCAGTAATTCCCTTACGGAACTCTACCTGCTCTTCAAGTACCTGCGACCAAGGGCATTGGAAAAACAGGGCATCAACTGCTTTGATGCGTGGGCAGCGATATATGCAAGGAAAACGACGGATTATGAATTTTCGGTAGCCAGCAATATCGTTTCCAAAGAACGCTTCCGTTACTTCATCAAGGTACCGGAGCTTGCCCAGTTCTATTCGGAGATCACTGATTATAGGATCGCAAGGGATATAGGTATCGACCGCCCGGAAAAAAACGAATTGCTTTATAATATCCCGCCAACACCTGAGCAAGAAATATTTATCGACAAGTTGATGCAATTCGCCAAAAATGGAGATGGAAGGCTTCTGGGCAGGCCTCCCCTGTCTCCCAGCGAAGAAAAGGCAAAAATGCTCATTGCTACGGATTATGCCCGCAAGATGTCTCTGGATATGCGGATGATCAGCAGTAAATATGAAGACCATCCCGACAACAAGGCTTCGCATTGTGCTGCAAATATCGCAAAGTATTACAATCAATACAATACACAGAAGGGAACGCAGTTCATTTTCTCCGATCTTGGAACCTACAAGCCGGGCGAATGGAACGTCTATTCCGAAATCAAACGCAAGCTCGTGCAAGACCACGACCTTCCGGCACACGAAGTCCGGTTCATCCAGGAAGCTAAATCCGACAAACAACGCAAAGAACTCATCAAAGGTATGAACGAGGGTAAAACCCGTGTGCTGTTCGGCTCCACGAGTATGCTCGGAACGGGGGTAAACGCACAGAAAAGGGCGGTTGCCGTTCATCATCTGGACACGCCTTGGCGGCCAAGCGACCTGGCACAACGCGATGGTCGGGCCATCCGAACGGGAAATGAAATTGCCAGGCATTTTGCGGATGATAAAGTGGATGTCATCATCTATGCCGTAGAAAAATCATTGGACAGTTATAAATTTAACCTGTTGTTCAACAAACAACTTTTTATCGACCAATTAAAATCCAACAATCTCGGCAAACGTACCATTGACGAGGGTAGTATGGACGAAAAATCGGGAATGAATTTTTCGGAGTATTTGGCCATTCTTTCGGGAAATACAGACCTGTTGGATAAAGCCAAAATCGAAAAACAGATTGCCGGATTGGAAAGCGAAAAGAGGGCATTTAACCGATCTAAGTACGGTGCCAAGAACAAGCTAAAAGACTTTACCGAACTCCGTGAGGGTGCAAAATCCCGTTTGGACCGTATGGGTCTTGATTGGAACAACCTGCAAGGGCGCATACAAAAACGTAAGGACGATACTATTGCAAATCCTGTTCAGTTGGACGGTCTGTCGCCCAATGCCGGTGCAAAACAGAGTGGGGCCAAACTCAATCAACTTGCGGAAAAATCCCGTACAGGAGGCCATTATCAGGAAATCGGAAGCCTGTACGGTTTTCAGTTATTGGTTAAAACGGAGGTATCCGAAAAAAAGGGCGTGAATATACGGTTAAACCGCTTTTTTGTAAAGGGCGAAGGCAATATCAAATATACGTTCAATAACGGAGTAATAGCAAAAGACCCAGAAACTGCATCAATGAATTTTTTGAGGGCATTGGAAAAACTGCCCGGCTATATTGACCGGGAACAAAAGAAAATTGCGGAAATACAAAAGGATTTACCCGTTCTTCATGAGGTGGTGGGTGGTACGTGGTCTAAAGAAAATAGATTAAACGAACTCAAAACGGAATTGGCGGCGATTGACCGGAAGTTACAACTATCCACTACGCCAGAACCTGAAGAAGAGCAAAATAATGAAAAAAAGGAAGGGGTTGCTAAACCAAATAATACCCCCGAGAACTGTTCTGTAGGTATAAAAGTCAGATAACAATATATAATAATACCAAAAATTGACTTTTCAATTGGATATCCCTTCTTGCACTAAATGTTGCAAGTTCGGATCAGTTTTGATACGCTCCATTTCGTTTCCACAATGTTGAGAATATCCAGTTTTACCTGGCGGTAATTGCTTTCAATCTCCTTTTTTATATTGTCCGCTCCGTTTTTATCTGTAAAGGATAAAATCTGCTGTATCTTCTGATAGGATTTGGTTTCGGTAGCTACTTTTTCATTGTCTACGATAATTTCAGCGTGAAAAATCTTTTGCTCGATAGATAGGCAGCTAAGATTTAATTTTTAAAATTAATAACACACAACTCTCTTATTGGAGAAATAATTTGTTTTTCTTAATTATTTATTATTTCTTTGAGTGGAGAATTAAATATGACTTATGTTTCTAATCGTCTCGTAAAAACAATCTTATCCATAGTACTAATATTTAAATCATTATAATTTTGTAGCTCATTAAGATTGTCAAGATTTTACTAAACAAGTTCTTTTTTTCTAATGTTGTCAATTACCAGTAATATTTGGAAAATGAGTTGATATTGCGACTTGATTTCAGGTGAAAAAAAGCTATCAAAAAAACTCATCACATGAATATTCTTCTTATAAACAGTCCTAATGAAATGGATAATTCGCTTGAAAATGCAAATTATTCCTTATTTCCTCATATTGGAATTGTACAATTAGCTACTCGTTTGGAAGAAGATTTCGGTAACCAGATTAATGTTGAGGTAATAGATGGAGGAATAAAAACACTCTCAGAGATTAAGCGTAAAATAGTATCATTCGAGCCTTCAATAGTTGGAATATCTGTCCTCACCCCTACCTATGGCGAGGGATTGAAAATAGCCTCCTTTGCAAAGAAAAGGAATGCAATCATCGTTTTAGGGAATGATCATGCCATTTTTTTCCCCAAAGAAATTTTGAATAATCGCCCTGAAATAGATTATATCGTAACCAACGATATTGCTGAACAGCCATTTTCTGATTTAATTTCATGTATTATTCATGAAACTTCCGTTGAGAAAGTAGACTCGTTGGCTTATAGGAATAATGGTGAAGTATTAATAAATCCAGTCAAACAATATTCTTTAAAAGATAGAAATACTATTCCGGATCTTGATTTTATCAAAAATGATCTTGATAAATATTCGAAGAAATATTATTCCCAACATGGGCAACTTCATGGTGAAGAAGTTAATGTAATAACTATAAATAATGCGAGAGGCTGCGAAAATAAATTACGATGTTCTTACTGTAGTATTGCAGATTTAAGAGTAACTACGGGGGATCCAGTACAATTTTGGGAAACAGTAACTCACTATCACGACAAGTATAATATTAATCTATTTTTTGAGGTGTATGATAGTTTTACTGCCAGCCCCAGATATATTAAATCATTACTTGAGAGCATGCCTACTTATGTTAAGCGTAAAATAAAGAATGGTAATATAGAATTTATGATTTATGCTCGAACTCTTGGATTATTAGCAAAGGATAATGTGAATAAATTTAAAGAATTAGGAGTAAGAAGAGTTAATATCGGATTAGACTCAGGAGATGCAGATATTTTAGAAGCTCAAAGAAAAAATAAAACCACAGACAAAACCAATATTGATGCCCTAAAGCTGCTGAGTAAGGCTGACATGTCTGTACATGGATCATTTATGTTAGGAGCCGCCGGAGAAACCGTTGCCACCGTAAAAAAAACCACTGGTCATATCAAAGAAGTAATGGAGATAGTTGAATTTTCTTCAATTGAGGTTTCAAGATTATACCCATTGCCTAATAGCCCAATATGGGATATTTTGGTTGATTATTTTAATCCTCAATTTTATAAGAATAGTGAAGAAATTGATAGTGTCCTGGCGAAATTAAATCTTTCTGTTCCTGTTGAAAAACATATGGAATTGTCCTCTAAATACCAGAGTGCCGATTTATTTAATAAGGAGGAACTAATGAGTGACTGGTATCAAAATTTCACTCATATTGATCAAGATTTTGCAGTTTCTGAGATTCAGAAACTAGATGATTTCATTGAAATGAAAAATATTCAGACAGGGAAAAATGTAGGCTAAATTTTATAATTGCCTTATGATTTTCAATAAAAAAAAATTAAAGAGGTTAGATTTTCTAATTTGGCTCTAAGAGGGAGAATATACAAACTTAAAGTTCTTTAATTAAAATGATGATCTATATTGTTATTATACAAGAGCCTCGATACTAGACGTAGTTAAATATAAGATGGGAAAAGAAAAAAATATAGGCATACACGAAACAGCTTTTGTTACATCAGCTTTTAGATCTTTCGATGAAAACTTAAGTCAGGATAACTTTGCTAAATTATGGCAAAATAGTAAGACAGAACAATGGATTGAGGAGTACCTGGATCAGGTTTCTTCTGAAGAAACCTATACCCATTGTTTAAGAAATAGATATTTTCTAGATACTATCAAAAAACTTGTAACCTCTGGAGAAGTGGAAGTTCTGATAAACTTTGGTAGTGGATTTAGTATGTATCCATTTCTGCTTGATGAAAATACAATTCATATAGAAATTGACAAACCAGAGATTGTTGACTACAAAATGGATAAAGTTAATCATTGGCAACGTAATTATGTTCTTCCAAAAAGAAATATTCATTTTATTGGTGTTGATTTTAGTACAAATTATAAGGAAGGCTTACTTTCAAAAATAAATGCTATAAAGGGAAAAAAGTCCAGTTTTATTTTGATAGAAGGCGTGTTATTTTTTTTGAGTAGAGCCGAAACAAATAGTTTGTTTAACTTTTTTGATATGATACAAAAAAGTGGTGATTATGTAGGAAGTGCTTCCTTCCAAGATACTTTAAAGAATACCGCAGCCTTTGAAAATTTATTGAATTTTTTTAATCAGAATGTATCCAAAACAAGTAAAAATGATTATCAAACGATCCAAGATGGATATTATAAATCAATGGTCAATTATACATTAATGGATCATCAAGATTATTATAGTCTTTCAGCGCAGTATAGGAATAAAATTAATCAGGATAGGAAACTGATTTTAAATGAGAATTTCTATTTACTTAAAAAAATAACATAAGAATTCATTTTTTAGCTCTGTTACCTAAGAGTTCTATTAATCATAAAAAAATATCCGAAGCTAAAAAGACTAAAAGAACGTTTTGAAAGTTTGTAGAAATATTTGTATCTATAAATTTAAGCTAGTGAGTTAAATTGGATGTTGAATTAAATTTAAGAAAACTATCCCTGCCTTAGTCAATATTTACTGAATAAATCTAACTGATTCACCCTCCCCTTGTTTTTAGATATAATGGATTACTCCTGTCGCACCAAATGTTGCAAGTTCAGATCATTTTTGATACGCTCTATTTCGCTTTCCACAATGTTCAAAATATCCAGTTTTACGTGACGATAACTGTTTTCAATTTCTTGTTTCATATTGTCCGATCCGTTTTCATCTGTAAAGGATAAGATTTGCGGTATCTTTTGATAGGCTTTGTTTTCGGCAGTAACCTTTTCATTATCGACGACAATTTCAGCGTGAAAAATCTTTTGTTCGATACGTTCATTGAAGTTGTCAGATACGGCTCCTACAAATATTCCCTGTGTAAGTGTTGAAATCTTGGAGGCCGGAATAAGGCTGTCCAATTGGGTCGAAATGGAAGTGGATTTGTCGTTCCGATTGATGGTCATACTCTGGCGTTTTTGCAACACTTTTCCGAAACGCTCTGACAAGTTCTTTGCAGTTTCCCCAACAACCTGTCCGCTGAAAATATTACCTACTGTATTCTGAATTACCTTGCTTTCCTTGTCGCCATAATCACGGGTCAATTGCGAATAATCCTGGAAGCCCAAACAAACTGCTATTTTATTGCTACGTGCCGTTGCAATAAGGTTATCCAGTCCACGAAAATAAATTGTGGGTAGCTCATCTATGATAACGGAACTCTTTAATTGCCCTTTTTTATTAATGAGTTTTACAATTCGTGAATTGTACAAACCCAATGCGGCGGAATAAATATTTTGACGGTCGGGATTGTTCCCCACACAAAGTATTTTTGGCGCTTTTGGATTGTTGATGTCCAAGGAAAAATCATCCCCTGTCATTACCCAATAAAGCTGTGGGCTGATCATCCTTGACAAAGGGATTTTAGCAGAAGCAATCTGTCCCTGCAGTTGGTCCTGTGCCCCACCCTGCCAGGCATCCATAAAAGGCGATAGGTAATTTTCCAGTTCGGGGTACGAGGTAAGAATGGTAAAAACATCCGTGTATTTTTTGTTCAGTAATTCAATAGCGTGTGGAAAGGTGCAGTATTTACCGTTCTCATAGATTTTCAAGAACCAAATAATGGCAGCTAACAAAATTATCGGGCTTTCCACAAAGAAATCGCCCTGCTTTTGTATCCAGCTCCGGTTTAGATTCAGCATAATGGTATAGGCCGCTTCATAGGCATCAGAGATGTCCGTCATAAAATCGGGATTGAGGGGATTACAACGGTGGCTCCTTTGTGGGTCGTCAAAATTGATCACGTAAAACTTAGGTTGTACCTTATACTTATCACTGTGTTCCAGTAGATGATTATAGGCGATGGTGGAAAGGTCGTCAAACTTAAAATCGTATATATACATCGAGAACCCTTTTTCAATGTGCTGTTTGATATAATTGTTGATAATGGTATAAGATTTACCCGATCCGGGGGTTCCGAGCACTATTGAGGCCCTAAATGGATTGACCACATTGATCCAACCGTTGTTCCATTTGTTCTTGTAATAAAACCTGGTGGGCAGGTTAACCGAATATTCATTTTCCATTAATTTGGTTTCTTGTTGAAAACTCTCGTTTTCATTGTTAAAAACATCGTCCATAAGGTTGTTGCGGAGCAGTCGGCTCATCCAAGCCCCTGCAACCATTAAAGAGATGTAACCCAAACCTGTCGTTAAAATATAAAGAAATGTGGCTGTGTTTAGGGATAACTTTAACAGTGAAAAGTTCAGAAAGAACATGACAAAGCCAATACCCAAAGCCAAATATATCTTGCCCCAAGTAATTTTTTCGTCTTTAACTCCTTTTGTGCCCACACAGCTTAAAGCCAATAATAACAGCGCAAAAATTTTGGTATAAAGTGTATGGGAAAACAGTCCGGCAGTCCGGTTGAAATTGATGAGTATCTTACCTATAAGTTCCAATGTCCATCCACGTTCGGCAAAGAAGCCGTAACAGAACCAATAAAAGTTCATCAGCACAATAATAATGCTTACCGCCCGTAGAAAAGCCATTATTTTGGCAAGCCCCCTTAAATCATCCTCTCCCTGCATTTTTTGAAAGATTAAAGTTTGGGCGGGAATGTATGGGCTATTGTTTGTGATTAATCAGAATTGGAACTATTTGGCTTGGATTGGTTGTTTTTGGCATTTAACTCATAGTAAAAAAACTTACTCAACAAACCAGTTGTTATATAGATTACCTTTTACTGCATTTTATAGACTATCACACATAAAAATTCTCCACTCGCACCTAATTATTTTTAGTATTTCTCAATCATTTTCATCTTATAAATTATTCTGGAATTGAGAATTAAATGATAACTTAATTTGTATGCCTGTAAATATTCCTAATTAGCGAAAATATCCTTTATTTGAATAAAATAACTAAATTTAGTTATGGATATATTTTCATTTGGAGTTCATTTTACTGACGAAAAAGTTGTGGCTTACATTCTAAAGAACAGCGAGATAAAAAAGGAGTGGTATGCAATCGATGGGGATCTACCGAGCATTATTGGCTTCAAAACAAATGGCGTTACCAGTGTAAGTCTTGTACGGCAAGGATTTCTTTGCGTAGTGGTACTATCCTGGAGAGTTCTAAATTATCATTTATGATCTGGTATAAAACCATTTTTATTTTAAGCACTACCAAGAAGGGATTTCCCAGTAAGGAGATCCAGCGGCAAATTGGTCTGAAGCGCTATGAGCCGGTTTGGACAATGGTTCATAAACTCAGAAAAGCAATGAGGTAAAGAGATGATCGCTATACCTTGGAAGGTATGATTGAAATGGATGAAGATTATTTCACTATCTAGGCTAGTAAGCATGATCCAATGTTATGGTAATGGTTGAAAGCACTGTATTAGAAGACATCGATACTGGTGGATAGGCAGTGCAGATATTTTAAGGCAAGAGTCCTTGATAACCACAAAGCTGAAGGAACTGACCATACCTTGAAAAAGGCAATTGATAAGGAACAAGTTATTGTATTTACAGACAAAAGCACCTCCTACCTTGATATCGCAGATTATGTAGAACTCATATCTCTGAAAAATCCAATGAGACAACTACCAAAGAAATACTTAAATGGGTACACATTGCCATTAATAATGCAAAACGGAATTTCGCTGGAACCTACCATAAAATTAAGAAAAAACACCTGCAATTATATCTTAATGAGTTCGTTTACAAGTTAAATAGACGATATTTGGGGAACAAAATATTTGACAGGTTTGTGATAGCAAGCATTACAGCAAGTGGACACTAAGCCGATATACAAAAAACTTAATTTTCTAAAAACTTTATTATCTTATTTATAGATTTAGTTAAACTATTTCTCCGTCTTATATAATGCCCCTCATTCTTTAAGATTAATAATTCAACATATGATTCTCGTTGATAATTATCTATCATATTTATTTTCAAATCATTCAAAGCAAAATCCTTAATACCTGAAATGAACAAAAAATCCTTATCAGAAAAATTAAAATCAGAAGCTGTATTAAAAAGTGGTAATCCAGAGAAGTCAATGATTTTGCTTACAGAATTTGGATATTCTTTAAGATAAGAATGAGCTAGTTTTGCCCCATAACTTACACCTAAAATCACAAATTTTTCATCCTCAATCTTTAATTTTTCTTTAACGCTATTAATATTCTTGCTTATATCGTCAATTTGTAAATCTAATTTTAATTTTGAGTCTTCTATATTTCTCATTTCAAAACTATTCCCCATACCGGTTGAACCTAGATAATTAAGGGCTATAATTCCCCATCCAGCTTTATTGATATAATTCATCAAAACATTATATCTAGGCGAAATTTGTTCGTGAGGACCACCATGCAGCCAAACTACCCACCCTTTTATTTTTTTATGTTTGGGCAAGAATAAATAGTGATAAACACCTTCATCGGTTATAAAAGGCTGGATTTCACTACAACTATCTTCCTGTTCCAATTCTTCTTTTGATTTTTCTGGATAGCTTTCCCCATTAATTAAAAAATGTTTAGGCAAATCGATCCCAGCAAAAAGATTTATTCGTAAACTATCATTCGAATAAAACTGGTAGGATACACCATTCTTTTGCGGTATTTGTTTTCTGAGCTCTCCTTTTGAATTAAGACTGTAATCTAATATCGAACCTTTGGTATTCATCCTAAATTCCACAATTTTATTGGATTTTAAACTGGGTGAGTAGATATCACTATCAAAAGTTATGGAATCCAGTGTTTCTTTTGACAAAATATTCAATTTATAAATAGAGCTAATCCCTGAATGGTCAGAAATAAATGACAGTATTTCGTTTTTATTATCGAACATTTTGGGCACATAAGATTTTGAAGGAGAAGACCATATTTTATTATAACTAAATTTACCGACCTCCATCATCCATATATCCGAGTCACTATCTTCCAAGAAAACTAAATCTCCATTTTCACTCCAGCTAAAGCTTTTAAAAATTCTTTCGGATTTATACAAAAATTTCCTTTGTTCCACATCAAAAAGTCTGAGTCTCCCAGAGGATAAGAACGCTACAATATTATGTTTAGGGGAGAAAACCGGATTTCCATCGTCAATGGTCGGGCTTTTGGTGATATTAAACGCTTTATGATCCTTCAATTTATATATAAAAATATCATAAATTTGATTCCCATTGTCGTCTGAAACAAATGAAAGATAATTTCCATCTTGGGATACAGACCTTACAAAAACATCTTGCTCTAAATTAGTTTGAAGCTTTATCGATTTTTCTAACTTGTGGGTCAATCCTAACTCATATATATTGAATAAATTTTCCTTATTTGAAGAATAATATAACTTATTATTGATTTGAGAAAAAACAAAATGACTGTTAATTTCCTCGGGAATGTTTTTTATTTTTAGATCTATTTCCTCCTTTTCGGTACATGCAGAAATAATTAAGACAAGCGATAGAATAGTACAACAAGGAAAATATTTTTTCACTATAATTTTCATATAAAATCACAAATTCAATTTACTTCCTATAGACCAGTAGTGGCAAGTACAGGCATATTCCTATTAACGAAAACAATAACCCTCCAATGGACCCAGCCGCAAATGAGAACCAAAAAACCTCTTCCTGACCGCTCCACACAAATGGGATCAAGCCCCCAATAGTAGCCATAATAGTTATTAAGATTGGAATGATTTTATGGTTATAGGCTTTCAAGTACAAAAGGATGTATTGTTTTTTTGGGTATTTCTTTTTGAGTATGTTGAAATCATTGACAATATATAATGCTGCATTCACACTGATTCCACTTAACAAGATAAAAGATGCATATCCCCCTTGATCAAAATTGAAATCAAACATGTAAAAAGTGAGAAAAACTCCGATAAAAGAAATAGGTATCATACTTATAATAGCCAGAGGTTGTATCAGGGACTCCAGTAAAATTGAACAGATAAAAAAAATAATACCCACAATCACAAAGAGGTAATAATACTGTTTTTTGTCTTTTTTGTTCCAATACTCATAGGAAGGCAGAGTTACTTTATAACCAATAGGCAATATTTGGGAAAGTTCTTCTATACGTTCCTCTTTAAACTTTTGAGCCAATGGTCTTGGCCCTATAAAATCAAACTCTACGGTCAGTTGGTACTGCTGATTTTTTTTGCTTATAGTGTTCCCAGTTTTTTTTCGGGTTATAGTAGCCAATTTCCCAATCTTGTACTGATCCTCTCCAATTATTAATGGTTCATTATTTAGGTCCCAAACCTTCATATTTTCATATCTATTGGAAACCAGTTTTACATCCTGGAGGTCATTATTATTAATTACTGGTTGTAAAAGGCTATAATGTAATTGATTTCTTAAAGCATTGTACATTTGGGAAGCCCCTATATTGGACAAGGTCATTTTTTCGGGGTCGAATTCAAGATAATATTCCTGGAATACATCTGTATTCCGGCCGCCACTTCTAATTTCAATCTCTTTTACGCGGCCATTAGATTGGTCCAGGAGTTGTTCCCCTAGCAATTCTGCGTAATTGTAAAGATTATCATAATTATAGCCTTCTAAATGTATACGATCGCTTTTAAAGCTATTTCCCAAAGCATTTGAGAAACCGCGTCCTACCCCGGTTACACTCCAATCAAGCCCCCCTAAGCTAATCGCCTTCGATTCCAGTAAACTTTTTAGAGCGTAAGGGAAGCTACCTGTTTCGTCTTCCTCCTTAAAATAAATATTTATACTGGAGTTACGATAACTGTTTATCCGAGTCTCAAAAAGCTCCACTTCTTCAAAAGAACCAATATACCTTTCCATTTTCCTAATAACATCATTGAGCTGCTCTATAGTATGTCCTTCCGGCATCCTTCCGGAGACTCGAAGACTGGTGCGCTCTGGTTCGGCATAATAAGAGTTCTCGAAGACGTTTTCGATAAACAATCGCAAGCTTCCGCCAAGGTATTTCTCCAATCCTGGCCGAAGTTCAGCACGGAACCATTCCTCTCCCAGAGTATGGTTATAGATTTTGGCCACCACCCCTTTTCCTTCTATTTTGTCCGGGGCCAGATGCAAGGGAAGCCCAAATCCTAATATTACTATTAACAACATAGTCCATTTGATAAACGGTTGCCTGATATTTTCTAAAAATTGAGCATATTTTTTGGACACCCATAAGAGACGTCTTTTGCGTTTCCTTGAAAATCTATTATTTCGACCTTCCAATTGGAATTTTTGCATTAGGGCGGGAACCAAATAAAGGGCGACTAGAAGAGAAATTCCTAAATTAATAGCGATAACCAGCGCAAAATCCCATAAGTTGGCACGCTGCGATTCCTCTAGAAAGAAGATAACCATTACCGCACCAATAGTAGTGAGTGTTGCTGCCAGTATAGCGAGAAAGGCTCTCTTATCGCCATTTTTGCGCAAGTGATCCATCATAATAATGGTATTGTCTATGATGATCCCGAAAGATATAGTTATACCAGCAAAAGAATACAACTGCAGATCGATCTCAAACAGATAATAAAGAATCACTGCTACCAAAAGATTGATAAAAATACTTAGGAAAAAAATACCGATGTATTTCGCGTTTCGGTAAAAAACAATTGTAAAAATTAATAAGATAACCAGAGAAAAAAAGCTCCGCCATTTAATTTTCTGTAAGTCTTCTGAAAGTTTAGAAATGGGGTCATAGGTGAGTTTCAACTGATAGCTGGGGGGCATGGTCTGCTCAAGCTCCTTTACATATTCTTTTAATTCCCGGCTAAGGCGAATAGAATTCACCCCTTTTTCCGGAAATATAACCATATTGATTGTGTTTTTTCCGTTGATACGATAATATGCATTAACCGGTCCCTCCTGAAAACGTACTTTTGCTATATCTCGAAGATAAATTACCCGTTCACCAGAGGTTCCAATCACAATTCCCTCAAAATCCAGCTTTTGTGGGTCATGGTATTCCAAACTTACAGAGATTTCCTGAGAAAACTTTTTTTCATTTGTCGTTACCTTGGCTCTACCAAGTTCATTACGACTAAAGTGTATATTTATGGCCTGGGAGACTTCTGATGCAGAAATACCCAGTTCAAAAAGCTTATGAGCATCATAGGTAATCACCCATTCATAAGGTGCGGCTCCATAGACATTTACCTCACTTATCCCATCCATAAGGGAGAGTTTCGGCACTAAATTTTCATCCACATACTTTTTGATAAAATAGGGACTTCCGTTAGCATTGATACTATAGGAGAGAATGGAAGATTGGCCTTCGGATTCCAGGCCCATCGATAAATGAGGATAGCTTATCCCATGGGGAAGTTTTACGTAGGCCTGACGGATAAGGGTGGCTAGTTCAAAACGAACCGCATCCATATCAGTATTTTTTTTGAAATTTATACTGATACTGCCGCTACCTTTTTGGGAGGTAGAGCTAATGTCTTTTACCTCTTGCATTCTATTAAAAAGCCCTTCCAGCTTCGAAGTAACTTCTTGTTCGATTATTTTAGCCGATGCATCTGGCCAGGAAAAAGAAACCTCTATCGTTTCTACAGCCGATGAAGGCTTTAACTGGATACTTAACAAGGGAATGAGACTTCCTCCCACAATTGCCAGGGAAATAAAGATGGTAATTATACTGAAAGGAGACAGGCTAGTTTTCATCTTATATATGCTATAGGTTTTAGAAGCCTGTTCCATTGACTTTCATCCTCAGTAGTAGAAAATAGGATTAGCGGAACTTTTCCTATTATATTTTCTTTAGGAATAAAACCTACATATCGGGAATCAATAGAACCCTTACGGTGGTCTCCCATCATAAAGTAGTAGTCTTTAGTAAAAGTATATTCTTTTACCTGCTTTCCGTCAATATAATATTTGCCGGACTTCTCTACTAGTTTGACCTCCTCATATAAGCTTATTGCCTTAGCATAGAGTGCAAAGGTTTCTGGTTTTAATGAGAAGGTAGTCCCTTTTTTGGGAATTCTAAAAGGTCCCAGGTTATCGAGTGTCCAGGAATTTAAAGGAGGCTCTGCAAAAAGTTTCCTTTCCGGATGCAAGGTGTCTATAGCTAAATTCAGTTCATTCACCCCGGGTATAGTTTGAACCTTCTCTTTTTCCAAAATTGTAAAATCTCCCCTCAATGAGTTTGGAAAATTTCCACCTGGGGATACTGCAAACTCAAGGCCCAGAGAATTCAAGCTATCATACAAAACACTTCTTTCCGTTACCTGGAAGTCATAAATATTTTTAACCGTCTTGGGGTCATCATAAATTTTCTCATTGGTATAAACAACTCCATCAATTACCTGAAAATCATCACCTGCTACGCCCACACAGCGTTTTACAACAAAAAATGATGGCCTAAGCTCATAGACCAGAATATCACCCTGCTCTATTTCTTGTGCACCTTTGAGCCTGTGGTAAGACCACCACGGTTCATCAATTATTTCTTTAAAGTCCTCATTGATAAGTAAGAATAGGTTTAACCAGCGAATTTCACCGAGTTTACGAGGCATTATGGGACCATAAGCCAGTTTGTTTACCAAAATGACATCCCCAGGAAATATTGTTTTCTCCATTGAACTGCTGGGTATTCTATAGATGTCCAACAGAAAAACCTTTATGGAAGTAATCACAATAAAAAAATACAGAATTCCCACCAAAACTTCCAAAATTTGTTGCAGGCGGGTAAACTTTATTGCTGAAATAGCCGTTTGGATAAGCCAGTAACTACCCATTCCCAAAATTATAAGTGCTGACAGCCAGTACAACCCAAAAAGTAGTGGAAAAAGCACCAGTAATGTTAAGAGCAGGGATTTCCAGTAAGCTTTTATTTTATTGATTACACCTCCCATGCTAATCGATTTTTAACAGTTGATCAAAATCTTCGCTCAAGGGGGTTCCCTTAATAAAGTTATACAAGGTAATTTGTTGCACTTGGTAATAATATTCCCAATATAGTTGCAAGCTTTGAATATACTGCTCTGTTGCTGTTTGCCTGGCAGATCTGGCACTGGTAAGTCGTAAAACATCTACTTGACCGGAAAGAAAACGTTTTTCCGTGATCTGATATGATTCTTGAGCTATATTACGAGCCCTTAGCGCAGCCAGAACCTGTTCCTCTTGCAAGTTGAAATTGGCAACTGCCAGGCGAAGATTTCGCGAAACGTCATTTCTATCCTGTTCTACTTGGATATCAGCCAGCTCCCGTGTCATCTTTGCCATTTTGATATTCCCCTTGCGCTCGCCCCAGTCAACTATTGGCATACGGAACTGAATAGCAACAATCTGCTGGTCCAAAAAATGACCATATGCATTCTCAAAGTGCTCAGCTTGTTGGTTAAGTCCAAAACTTGCGTTTACAGACAAATTAAATCGGTTATTTTTTATAGCCTCGTCCAGATCCCGATCCGCGTGGATTTCTTGGATTTGAATATCTAATAAATCAGGGTTATTTTGCTTAGCCAAGTGCTGGGCCTCTTCCAAACCTATTTTAAGATTCGGAATCATTTCAGGAAGCGGAGGAGAATGTTCAGGAAGATTTTTTAGGTTCAAAAATAATTTTAAATCTGAAACAATCGTTTCAAGATCTTGCTCATAACGGGTTAAAGTTGTAGCAGAAGTAAAATTCTCAAGTTCCAGGTTCAGCAATTCGTCCTTTTCAATTGAACCTAAATCATACCTTTTTTTTCCAATTTTATATAGACGGGCTGCAGCCTTTTTATTTTCCTGGGCGATATCTACCTTTGTGCTGGCCAAAGCCCATTGAAAAAATAAAGAAACAGTATGCATATTAATTTCTTGCTGATTGACGATATATTCCTTTTTCGCTTTTTCTAGTTCAAGCATAGCTGTTTTTTTTTGCCATTTCAAAGCATTAAATGCCATAATAGGCTGCACAATTCCAAGCCTTACAGGGGTTATATTATAACTTTGCAGGCGGTTTTCTCCGTAATTTACCAAACGACCGAAACTGGAACTTAAATATACAGAAGCCCCAGTCAACAGGATATTTTGATTGACTGATAACCGGGCAAAGGAGTTTAAATTTTGTTGTTGTCTATATACATCTATATTTAAATCGTCATCGTAGCGTTCCACAAATGAGCGATTATATGAAAAAGGCTCTAATTCCAAGTCAAGGCTGGGCAATAGGCTGGATTTAAATGAGCGGTAACGCCAATACTCCAGAGCATATTGCCGTTTGGCTCGGAACGCCTGAAGCGAACGCTCCCTCCCACTTTTCAGTAAGTCAGGCAGACTCCAGCCATCCACCTCCTGTGCGTTTATGGATATCCCACAGAGCATAAAGAAAACAAGGTATAAAAGAATTTTTTTATGAAGCATGTTGCTTGTTTTTTGTCAAAAAATAATAGAGTAATGGAATAAAATAAAGACTTACCAGCGTACCTAGTAGCATTCCCCCGATTAGCGCAATGGCCAATGGAGCCTGTAATTCTCCCCCGAGCCCCCCTGCAAAGAGTACAGGAACCAAAGCCAGGATGGTGGTAAGACTAGTCATTAAAATTGGTTTAAGCCGTCTTTGACCTGCCACCAATAAGGCTCTTATTAACCCATAGCCATTTTTTTGTAACTGAATAATGGTATCTAACTTTAATATGGAATCGTTAATGATGATGCCACACATTACCACTATTCCTATCATAGACATCAAATTCAAGCTCATGTCAAAAAACCATAAGAAAGAAAAGGCGCCAGCCATGGAAAGTGGAATTTCCAATAAAATGATAAGGGGTAAAGTAAGAGATTCAAACTGAGTAGCTAATATAAAATACAAAAGGGCCAGAGTAATAGCCAGGACTAACATAAGCTCTTTTATAAGCTCACGGCTTTCAAAATAGCTACCTGTAAAGTTAACATCAAAACCCGGGGACGTTTTAAGAACTTTTTGAATCTTCTGGATTGTTTCTTGTTCCTGGTCATTTTCTGCTTGAAAATTAAAGGGATAATACATTCCTTCTTTTCCTGCGGTTATCGTTCTAAAGTCTTTAGTCAAACTCTCACTTAGAAAGTTCCCAACTTTATAGTACGTACTGTCATTAGCCCTTACCAGGGTATGTTCCAGTACCTGGTCAATGGCTTGTTCTTCTGCACCCAGAACAACCGGTACAAAGTCCTGGTTGTCCACTATCGTCAAGACATGTTGTTGATTAAAAGCATTCACCAGAGCGGTGTTAAGTTGCGTTGGAGTAATTCCATACAATTCCATTTTAGCAGCATCTCCTTTTAAGGTAATCTGCTCTTCCCAGGAAAGGGGCTCGATGGGAGTATTTGGAAAAGCTTTTTGAAGCTTCCCCCATAAGGTTTCTAATTGCCCATTAGGGTAACTAACATGTCCGGTGGGTTGAATTCTGGCAGTAATAGGAGCTTCCCCTGTCGTAAAAATCAGGTTGAAAATATTGTCGACTTCCTCCATTTCCATGACCGCCCCGGGATAACGCTGTAAAAAATGATTAACTTTTCGCTGAACCTCTTTGAGTTGTCCAGGAGAATGGGCCTGGACATAAATCTCAGCTTCTGAAGTTGTAGCCTGCGCCCCTTTGGTCATCAGGAATTGTTGTTGCCCCACCTGGGCATTGTAATTATCAATTTCTTCTTGCCACACACCGGCCATTTCCATTACTCTTTTTTTATTTTCCTCAATATTCAGAGATTCGTTCCAATCTATGGCAAATATTTTCTCAGTCGTGGTAAGCTCAGGAATTTTTTGTTTGGGAAGTAGTAAGAACAAGCCGACCGAAACCAGTAAAAATAGAACACACAACAATCCCATCATGGCTTGTCTTCTCATCACAAATCTAAACCCTTTCTCATAGAGACTTCCATAATCCCAGACATTCAGGTTTTTCGAGAATAAGGTCACCCCTCCACTTGCATTTTTCAAATGTAAAAGTCGATAAAGCACAGGAAGCAAGGTAGTAGAAACTAATAGGGAAACAACCAGTCCGATCCCTATAGCCAAGGCCTGATCGTAAAATAAAGCTCCGGCCATTCCACTAAGAAAAATAAGGGGCACAAAAACTGCACAGGTAGTCAATACAGCGCTCAACAAAGGTTTAAAAACCTCATTGGTGCCTTTTTCACAAGAAACGGAAAGAGAGTGTCCCCGTTCCCTGTACTGGGTTATATTATCTATCACAATAATCGCATTATCTATCATAAGTCCGGTGCCCAAAATAAGACCGGAAATGGAAATAATATTAATGGAAATGTCCAGTAGATAAAAGAACAACAGACTCACCACCAGGGATACCGGTACACTAATTCCGATGAGAAGAGGGGACCTAAAATCCTTGAGGAAAAAGAACATGATTAAAAATGCAAGACTAATGCCCCAAAACAAGCCTCTACCGAGGTTTCCAATAGATTCCCCCAATAGTTTGGTCTGGTCACGCCCTATGTTAAATGCAATCTCCGGGTAGTCACGCTCCATCTGGTCTATGGAAGTCTTGAGTGACTCCTTTAATGCAGACATTCGTATATCCCCTTGTTTTATGATGGCCATGCTAATGGCCTCCTGGTTGTTATAAAGGACAAGCCCACTACGTTTTTGGGGTTGCTCCCGAATTTGGGCTAGATCTTTTAGCTGAAATAGCCGATCATTGATATTAAGGTAGATGTTGCCAATGCCTCTTATGTTTTCCAGGTTAAAGGCCATCCGCAAATTGTACTGGTATTGGCTGTCTTTTACCAGGATACTGCCAATTTCTACATCTTGCCTTTTAAGAGCAGCTTCCAGGTCGTTAATCCCGATGCCCAGGGCCCGCATTTGGTTATGATCCGGGACTATAAGTATCTCAGGAGCGATAAGCCCATTAATATCTATCATGGCTACTTCTGGCAATTGCTCAATACGTTTCCGTATTACCCCACTAACAAAGCGATTAAAATCAATGTATTTTTGACTGATCTCCCCTTTTTCTTTAGTGCTCAAATCATCTTTCAAGGTTAAATTCAAATAAAAGACTGGGATGTCTGAAGCACTGGCCTTAATAACTCGCGGTCGTTCCATATCACGAGGTAAATCGGACATGGCTCGGTCTATTTTTTCATTAACTTCTATAAAGGAATAATCAATCTTATTTCCATGCTCGAAAATTAACCGAATGATAGCACTCCCGTTGTTGGTTTCGCTTTTGATATCTTCCAGATGGTTTACCCGCATCAGACTGTTACGCAAGGGGCGAACCACGGCACCTTCGAGTTCCCTGGCAGACATATCGGCACTTATCTGTACCGTTACCTCTGGAATATCAGCATCGGGCATCAGGGAAACCGGAATATAATGCCAGGCTACCAAGCCTAAGATAATAATGGCAAGGGTAGTCATCAAGACAGCAATGGGTTTATAGAGAAGGAAACGTACCATACAAACTGGGATAAGAGGGGACGGACTAATTTTTTTGTTTTATTTCCACTTCACTATCATGGGCTAAGTTTAGGTTGTCTGTGACAATTACTGTATCCCCTGCCTTTAAACTGGCACTACTTTTATCGGGATGAGCGACAACAGAATAAGATGTACTATTTTCTCCAGTAGTTTGTACATAAGTCCAAAAAGCTTTACCGCTGAAATATTTAAACAACACCTCCTGATTTTGGCGAAGAATTACAGCGCTTTTGGGTACTACCAGTTTATCAGAAATTGCTTTTTGTATACGCACCTTTACATTCATTCCTTCCAGAAGTTTACCATCATTCTTTATTTGGGCCTTTATTTTAACCATTCCATTTTTTTCCACAATCGGATTGATACTATTGATTTTGCCTTGATAAGCTTGCTCGGAATCAAAAGCCAAAATTTCCACATTTTCCCCCTCGCTTACCTGGTCTACCTCGGACTCGAGTAGGAAAAACTCAACTTCAAACACCCTGTCGTCAATTAATGTTAGTACCCGGCTTCCACTACTTACCTGCTCGTACTGTTTAAACTGAATATCTGCCACTTTCCCTGTAAAGGGTGCCCGCAAGCGAGTAGCTTCCAAATCGGCACTGGCATTTTCAAGTTGATTTTTTGCTTGCAAATAGCCGGAACGAATCGAGGCCATTTCATATATATTATTTGGAATACTATCGCGGTTGGACAGGTCATAGCCCCGTCCTACAAGCATATCTTCAAATTCTAGGTGCGCTTTTTTATACCCTATCTCCGCATTAGAAAGCGCCTGCTGGTATTCAAAGGGGTCCAGTTCTGCCAGCACCTGACCTTTTTGAACCAGATCTCCATTTTCCACAGCCAGACTTTGCAAAGAACCATTTACCCTAAACTTCATTAAAGTTTTTTGGTTGGCAACAAGTTTACCATTAGATAGAATTTCTTTTTTAAATAATTGGGGTTGCAGCACTTTTATTTCGACTTCGTTTTTCTCCGGTACGTATTGCTCTTTATCAATTATTTGAGAGTTATCCTTCTCAATATCAGTGCAATTAAAACAAGAAATAATTATAATAGCGATAATAATTTTTTTCATAGTAGTTAAAGTATGGAGCTAATTGGTTTGAAATTCCGATAAATGTTTTCTTTAAAAGATTTTGATAGGTTCTTTCTCAAGTAAAAATTTTTAATCCTTAAGTATTACAGCTTTTAAAAATTCTAGAATAAATAATTCACCTTGAAGCCTCTTCAAATAAAATACTGGCAAGTTAAATAATCCTATTAAGGGATTTAAAAATTATTCTGACACAAACTGTTTTGGCAATTTCCTTTTTTGATTATTGATTCTAATTAAACTTTTTTAAAAATCTTATGATCTAGCAACTAATCTAATTATTCCTTTTCGAATTAACAATCCAGGTCTTTGGTGGTATCAAACTTTTAAGTCATTCAAAATGGGTTTTTCCTACTTAGAAACTCTACTATTGATAAATAAACAAGCCAAATGAATATGCGTTTCCCAACCTGGCTGTCCTGTTCAAAATTTGCTGGCTTTAAATAAAAATTTTAAAAAAAAATCTTTCTTTATTTATCTATCTCTGATTAAAATATAATTGTATTACGCAAGAAATTATACTTAATAAACTTTCAAGAAATTTTTTAAGTGACTGATAATAAAAAACCTATAAATCCAAAACGAAATTGGAACGGTAAAGTTAAAAATTTTCCCGTTCACGGGATAATTAAAATAATTTTTTTACATTTAAGAAAATTTCCAACCATGAAAACAATATTTTTAATTTTTTCATTCCTCATTATCCATTCATCAATTAACATCAATATCAGTTTTAATCCTTCTAATTGTAGCGAATTTTACTTAAACGACAACCATGAAAAAATCACGTTTAAAGGAAAAATTATCAGTAAAAAAAAGTTAAAAAAAAGATTCATTATAAAGATTAAGCAAAACGAAGGAGACATTTTTAATCTTAATCTATATCCGAATAAAATTGGTGAAGAAATCTATGACCTTATTAAACTGGATGACATCGTTCAAAAAAGTAAAGATGAATATGGCTTTATTCTTATCAGTAAAATAAAAAATAGTAGCAAAAACCCAAAAGTTATAGTATTTAACAAATTATGTAGTGAAGAATAATAATAAGATAGTTATCTGTAACACCTTATATATCTAATAACCAAATATTTTACGTATGAAATAAAAAATAGAAAACAATTTTCAGAAATTACACAGATCCCTTGTAAAGGTTACCAATGCCTTTAATATTTCTTCTAATTAGTTTAAAATTTATAAAATGAAAAATAAATATTCAAAAATAATTACAGGCATTGGTCTATTAATGGCAATGGCAGTGGTTTACACAGTTAATTTTGACACACAAAATTTATCAAATAATAAGAGTAGTAATGTTCATTTATCGAACATTATTGCATTACAACAAGCTAATGCCGAACATCCCCATGGTATTTGCTGCGCCTTAGTAAGTAATGCAGTATGTTATACAATACACGATGGAGGATATCCAAGAGATGTTCTGGGATGGTTTAACGGTGGCGGTTGTTAATTTTAATTAAGGCTGTCAGTATTCTGGCAGCCTTTCATAACCGTTTACTTAATACTAATAATTAAATACCATTTCATTTTATGAAAATAAAATACCTCCTTTTAATTGTTATTTTATCCGCTTGTAAAGAACGAGGTGATAATCTCAAAAAGTCATTCAAGGAAATTGAAACAATAGCCATTGAATCACAGCCAGTGGATATCGAGGAGAATGTATCATTCTCGTCCATGTTTAAAATGGTAAGTGTGGATAATTTAATTATAGTAAGTGAAATTCGAGATCCTGAATACGATTTAAAAATTGTAAATCTTAATAACGGAAAGGTTCGAAAATTTGCTAAACGTGGTAAGGGGCCTGACGAAATAAAATATCGAGGAGTTAATTTTTCAATAGATTACCATACCAATCAACTATACCTAATTGATGGCCAATCTTCCCTAGTGTATGCCGTAGACAGTTTGAAAGAAGGAAATAATGTGCCTTTTAAAAAATTTTCTATTGACAAAAGTGCCCCAAGAATGAGAGAAAATATTTATTGCCAAAATAATATTGTTGGAATGTTGGCGGATGAACCACAACCTGGTTTCGGAATTTATGATATTGATAGTGAAGAAATGTCAAGGATGAAAATTCCCTCTCAAGACTCCTTACCTAAAGGGACCTTAAATAATCAAGCTTTTCTTATAAATCATCCTTCTGATAGCTTGGTTGCATACTTCCATTACACCTCTGGAATTTGCGGCATTTTGGATCTAAAAAATAAGGAAAAAATCGATATTAAAAGCAACTTCTATTGGGCCACAACAAATAAGGAAATTAAATCAGGAAATAAAACTATTACCGCTCATAATAAAGAAGATGAACGTAACGGATTTATTGCTGCAACATCAGATGAAAACTACATCTATACGCTCTATAGCGGCAAAAGTATGAATGTGAATTCTGTAAAAGAACTAACAAATGCTTTTTTATCCAATGTAGTATATGTATTTGACTGGGAAGGAAGACCTATAAAAAAATACCAACTAGATGAAGAAGTCAGATCCATTACGATAGATCAAAAAGATAACGTTTTGTATGCAGCATCTTATAAAAATGATAATCCTCAACTAATTAAATTTCAGCTTTAGGATGAAAAAGCTATTCATTCTTTTTTTATCAGGTTTCTTGACTTTTTGCAATTCAAAGGAAAGACCAGCAACGGAAATGGTCAATAATTGGAAAGCAAAAAGGTTAGAACTACCTCTTGATAGTATAATTTTTAATGCCCAGGGAGTTCTTACTAAACCTCACGAAAAAGACCTTAAAATTCTTTCTTTAATCAATGGAGGATGCGGTTCATGCATTGAAGATTTGGCAAAATGGAAAACTTTTATGGGAAATATCGACACTTCAAAGGTCGGTTTTATTTTCCTAGTTTATTCAGAAGATGGAACAGTTTCTAAACAAGAATTTAAAAATAAGGATAGTTTATACATTAATTTAAAATATCCTTATTACGATGATTTAAGTTATACCCTTTTCTTAAAAAATAATTTTCCTTCAAAAAAATTATTTCAAACATTTTTAATAAATCAAGAAAACGAAGTTCAGGTAATAGGGAATCCTTTAATGTCTTCTGAAATATCAAATCTATATAAAACTGCAATAGACTCACGAAAGAGGGGTAATAATGAATAAATGTATGCACAGATAGGTTGCAAAAGTAAGACTCGAATTAATCAAATTGTGTGGTGATAATAATTATTTGATATACATATAATTGCTGATAATAGAAGAAAAATTAACTGACTGAATATTAATTAAAAACGACTCTGTATGACATAAAATCCGAAACACTATTGGAGGGAGGGAAATATAACACTCTTACAAATTTCTAATAAAAGAAATTTGTCATATTCCTAAAGTAGTATGCCTCTTTTCAGACTTTAAAAAATCATTGAAACGAAATATTAATTTAAAAGAATATAAAAATGAAAAAATTAGTAGGAATTATAGGAATCCTTGCACTAGGAGGTACTATGTTTATTAATAGTAATACCACAATCACAGCTAATGAAAATTTAGATTTGGCTAGCGTGGTTACAATGAATACGGCAAACGCAGAATGTTCTGAGTGGTCATGGCCTATGAAGTGCAATGCTTTTGATAGGTGCTCTCAATTCGGATCCGGAGGTGGTTGTGATATTCGTTGATTGTTAACTAATAATCATCAGAATGCTATTATTAGAAAAGAGATGGTCCGTTTTGTATTATCCTGTTTAAAATTAATGAAGCAGCAACAGAACGGGCCTTCCTTAAATTTTGATAAAATATATAACTAAGAATATTAGTAATGAAAAGGTTTATTTCAATTTGTATTATTACGTTTATTTCCGTTTCCTGTAATGAGAATCGTAAGACCATAGTAAACGAAAAAAAAGGAGAATTGCATCCAACCATGGAACTCCAACAAGTAGCTTCAAAATCTTTTTTACTGGATGACGAGACCGCTCCTAAACCTCTTTATGTAGAGATCTTCAAGGATTCATCGAACGTAAGATTACTTACTTTTCTAAATAATTATAATAATTCAATATATTTCTACGACTTTAATAAATTAAATTTTATTAAGAAATTATCTCTGGATAAGGAAGGTCCAAACGGTATTAATATGCCAATGGGGTTCCATATCAAAGAACAAGATTCCATATATATCTATCATAATTTATTTGAAGTCGCACTCTTAAATAAAAGTGGAGAAGTCCAAAACAGAATATCGTTAAACGGAGGGCACGATATCAGAAGAAATGATATAAGTTGGGCATATGTCTATCCCGAATTTTCAGTTCAAACCGTTATTCCATTTATGGAACGCTCAAATGAATTGTTGTTAAGTGGTTATTTTAGCGGGAGTATGCCGGACTCTATTGTGGATAAATTTAATTTCTTAGCGCGAATGGATTATGATTTAAATGAAATAAATTATAGCCATTCATACCCCTCCTCTTTGTTTGGGGAAAATGTTAACTGGGGAGAAGGCTTATTTAAAGAGGTATTTCCTGAGCTTCACCCGGATGGCAATAAATTAATTTATAGTTTTCCTATTTCTCATGATTTATATATAACAGAGTTAAATGGACAGAATTATGAAAAAATTTATGCGGGTAGTAAGTCTGCTGGTACCATAAAATCTATTAATAAAAAACCCGGCAAAGCATCAGCACAAGAAATTAGATCCTCGTTCGTGAGACAGGATATGTATGCAGCGATCCTCTATGACAAATTTCGTAAAGTATATTACCGATTTTTAAGAAAGGCTCTTCCAGACGCTCCCAAGCATACATCCTGGAAGGAAAAAAATATCGCAATAATAATTTTAGATCAAGATTTTAAATATCTGGGTGAAACCACCTTAGGACCAGAAACAATTTGGCATTGGCAAAATTCATTTGTAACAGAAGAAGGCCTTAATATTGAATATTTAGATGAAAATAATATTAATGAAGTAAATCTTACTTTTAAAATATTTACTCCTAAAAAACTATAATCCATGAAATACACCATTTTAATACTAGCAGTTTTAACTTTACTTGTATCGACTTCATGTGATAAAAAAGTAAAAGATGTTGAAAAAGATTATATAACTAAGATTCAGGATAAAAGTCAATTGAACGAAACTACCGAATGGCTTGTAATATTACCCGGTCTGGGTTGTCATGGTTGTATAAAAGAAGGGGAAGTATTTATGAGAGATAACATAGATAACGAAAAAATTTTCTTTGTTTTAACTAGGGTAGAATCTCTCAAAATATTGCAGCATAAGATTGATATTAATTTAAAAGATCATAAGAATATATATGTTCAGAAAGAAGGGGGGGTAAATATGCCGACAAATAATAGAATTTATCCCTGTATCGTCTACCTAGAAAAAGGAGAAGTTAAATCTTACGAATTTCAAGAACCTGGCAATAATGCTTTTGAAAAGCTTAGAGATCAAATTGCATTAGCGCAATAGTAATTTCACCCCAGCGCTCAACAGGTACAATTTCCCTTTATTATAAATAAAGAAATTAAATTAAAAACTATCCAGCCCCCTATTCCATATCTGATAGAAGCAAAAAAGCTTTACCTATATATTCAAAATGTAAGTATATGGGGTTTTTCGTTTCTAAAAATTAATTAATGGAAAAATTATTATTTATCCATATTCCCAGGACGGGAGGATCCACAATTGTATCACATGCGGCGCAACTGGATGTTTGCATTAAGGGACACAATATTAGAGAAAAAGGTTTTCAGCATTTACGTGAACTTGATAAAAATTTATTATCTGATTATCATCTCTTTACGATTATACGAAACCCCTGGGAACGGGTTTTATCCGCCTTTTTATACTTAAATAATGGTGGTATCAACTTAGAAGATGCTATGGATGGAAAAAAATATGTAGAAAAATACCAAGGAGATTTCAATGAATTTATATTTTATGAATTTAACAAAAAATCAATATTGAACCAATTACATTTTATTCCTCAACTTTTGTGGATAGAAGGTCCTGGATATGAGATAAAAGTGGATACAATTTTAAAATTCAGAAGTTTTACCACCAACTTAAAAGATTTTTTCGCTCTTCATGATAGAAATTTTCAATCCCTTCCCAAAATAAATAGCACTCAACATACCTTTTATACCAAATACTATTCGCTCGATTCTAGAGAAATTGTAAGAAATGTTTATAGAAAAGAGATCTATCTATTTGATTTTAAATTCGGAGATTAAATATTAAATATATTCTGTCCTGGCTGAAATTTCGTACAACCCAATTTTATAAGATATGCGAACAATCATTCTAGTCTTCTTTTTAGTTATAATATTCTCAGGATGCGAAAAAACGCCATTAGAAGTTCGCAACGCTCTTGAACTAGCAAAGAATAATAAATATGAGCTAGAGAAAGTTCTTTCTCATTATCAGAAGCCGGAGGATAGTCTCAAACTTAAGGCCGCCTATTTCCTAATTTCAAATATGAAATATAAATATGCGCTCACGGGTGAAAAATTAGAGAAATATGATACAATTTTCAATTATCTGAAAACGCTTCGAAATAATGGAATTTCCCAAGGGTCAGTTCGGTCTAGAACTATATTATCCAAAACTGATAGCCTATGGGAACAGCTTCGAAAAAATGAAGGTATTTTATTAAAGGAGCGATTACTTTTAAAACCGGATTTACTACATATCGATGCAAAATACTTAATAGAGAATATAGATTACGCCTTTAAAGCATGGGAATTACCCTGGAGTAACCATTTAAGCTTCGAGGAGTTCTGCACATATATACTCCCCTACCGATTCGGAAATGAAAGGCTTGAGCCTTGGAGATCAAAAATATATAATTCTTTTTCTAAAAAAATTGATTCCTTGATCGAGGAAGATATTACTGATCCGAAGTTAGTTTGCAACTTAATCAATCGTGAATTATCAAAAGTGTGGCTATATAGCCAAACTATGAACAACTATCCGGTGGATATGAGTTATTCCTCTTTATTTAATGGCTTAATAGGTTCTTGTAGACACCAGGCAGAACTAGGGGTTTATGTTATGAGATCTATAGGTATTCCTACCGTACATGAGCAAATACCACATTATGGTAATAGAAGTGTAGGTCATGATTTTAACTCAATGCTTCAAAAAAATGGAAAGTTCGTGAATTTTGAAGTGGGAAACACTGAAATAGCATCTGTAATTGAGAAACGTGAAAAATGGGGATTTAAAATTCCTAAAGTTTATCGACAAACATTTGAAATAGCACATAACTTTGAACCTGAAAAAAAAGGGGAAATGTTATCACCTCCTTTTAAGAATCCATATTCATTAGACGTTTCAGATTTATATTTAAGCGTTTCAGACTTATCCCTGGATTTAAAATTCCCCAATTATAATAAATCAAAATATGCGTACTTATGCGTTTTCGACAATCAAAACTGGAAAGCAATAGACACAGCATTAATAGATGCAAATCAAAAGGTAGAATTCAAAAATGTAGGCAAAGGGATAGTATATCTACCCATGGTTTTTACCAATAATACTTTTAAACCAGCAAGTTACCCTTTTATTCTTCATAAAGATGGATCGGTTTCTGAACTTGCCCCAATAGAAAAGAAAAGAAAAATAATCCTGGATAGAAAATATTGGTTTAAACCCGATATTTCTACCAAACCTTTAGTGAATACCGTGATACAGGCATCAAATAGAAAAGATTTTAAAAATGCTACTACCCTCTACACCATCGAGGATACTCTCAATTATCCTATACCACAAAAGATTAATACTAATACAAATCAACCATATAGGTATGTTAGATTTCTCTTTCCTTCTAAAAGTACTGGGAATATTGCCGAAATGGAATTTACATCAGAAACTGGAAAAAGATTAAATGGAAATTTAATTAGCAATCCAGAATTACAAAAGAATTCAACGCTCAAAAATGTGAGAGATCAGGATGTGGCAACTTACCTTAAAATAGAAAAAAAAGAGAAATCTAGTAATTGGATAGGATTAGATTTCAATACAAAAAAATATATTAAAGAAATTTCTTTCTGTCCACGTACTGATAAAAATAATGTATGGCCTGGATTAAGCTATGAATTGTTTTATTGGGATAAGCAATGGAAATCATTAGGGATCAAAAAGGCCAACTCATATCAGTTAAAATTTGAATCTAATATTACACAAACTCTTTTTTTATTAAAATGCCTTGATGAAGGTAAGGAAGAGAGGATATTTACTTATGATCAGGCACTTGATAAGCAAATTATATGGTAAAAATTATCTGTTTTCTAGTGCTCTTATTATTTTTATTAAATGAAATTCATAAGATAACTGAGTGGACGGGCATAAATAAATATAACATAAAATCTTTAGACTCAATGTCGGGATGACTGGAAATCCAAATCTATATAATGCAATAAAATCTCTAAATAGAATTAAAAACTGATTAAATCAATTTTTAATTCGGTATTTTTTTTCCTGATAACCTATTTTTCCATTGCGGGTTATGCCCTCAATAATTATTATATAATCACCCGGAACATCAGGATTATAGAATTGCACAGATGCTTTCCCATTTCGATTCACCTCCAAACTGGGCATCCAATGGACTAATGATCTAAAATCTGTCTTTTTCTCACCTGGAGTTAATACACGCTCATAGGTAGGGGAGTAAAATTCTTTAACTTGAGTAAATCCTTGAACGGAAGTACGTAAACTCCCTACCGCAGGTTTACCTTGACCAAATATGCCCCCACCACCTTTGGTGGTGATAGAGATAATATGGCCTAACGATGGGGCCTTTAGTGGATCTGTTTGTGGAAAAACTTGTAAATACCTGTTTTTGAAAAATTTTGCATATTTAATAAGTTCTACCTTTTCCACCACTCCCGGGTCCATATGGGGCACAAGCTCATACTGGTGTTTTTTCAAGAGTTGACCGTCTATTAACAGTAGTGTTGGTTCGCCTCGGCCTGCCCGAATGTGAGCTAACATAAACCCGTCTGAAAATTTTTCAATTTCTATTTCATCTCCATAGTTGAATAGTAAAATACTATAAAGTCCATACGACCATTTTTTCTCCTTTTCCCTTATTTCCTCGCCAGAAATTATTACATCGGGATCACCATATTTTTTATAACGTTCCAATTCTTCCGAAGTTGCCCCCTTTCCGGTCAGCAAAACTTCATCCAGTTCGTTCACCCCTTGAGTTGAAAAAGCTTTAGGGGCACTATTTCTTAGTTTACGCATTTCCCTTACAGGTTGAAGAAGCGTATCAATTTCATTTCCCCCAGGAATACTATGATATATTATATTTGGCGATTGAAATTTTTCAATTTGGATTTTAAAATCAATCTTATTTTTAGAAGTGTTTCCCTCAGTGCTCACCAAAACTGGAATCTGCCCATATTCATCCTCTAGCAGGAAACGAAACCTGGCTAAACTATCAGTTCTTCCTGTATAAAAAGTGGAATTTTTACCAAAAGCCGCTACATTGATATTTACATTTTTAGCCAATTTTTCATCTTGAAAAGGAAAGCGTATCCTTCCATTTAATTCTATTCCCTTTTCTGGAAAAACCAGAGAGTCAGATTTTCTGGTCACAGGAAATTTATAATTTCGCCAACCCTGTGTAAGTAACAAAGCATCTAAATCTTTCGAATTATTAAAGTTATTCTTTTGGAAATAATAACCCGGTTGTTCAATTTCACCACGAAGTTCAGAACTTAAAAGAAAATAAGTAAATATATTATCATCTTCCCCCTGATGCCAATGATCTTCCTTTATAGCTGTTACAGAAAGATTTATAGTAGAAAGATCTATTTTTTCATCAGTAACATTAATAGTTAGGTTAGTTTTCTCTCTAAAATCATATTTATCTTTATTAGTTCTTATTTCTATATCAAACCGGTCTTTTGCGGAATCATTAAAAAACAGGCGTTCTCCAATGGACATTCCATTTTTATCTATAAGTGTGAATTTTAGAATGCCCGGGGGTAAATCTTTGGAAGGTAAAGCTTTGGTAAGATAACCATTCTGTAAAGGACCTTCTACTAAAAAATAATCATGTCCTCTGCAGGATATTTTTACAAATGCATAATCATCCATTATATTATTTGAAGCTACTTTAACCTGAACTTTCTCATTTATTTCTGAGATGGAAAGAATACTTCCTTTTGGGTAAACTTTGGGAAGTTGATAACTGTTTTCAAAATCCGAATCCTCTATAGAATCAAGCTTGGCATAATAAGATTGGGTACTATCAGCTTTAATTGTAACCACACCCATTCCTAAAGAGTTACTACGAAAGGTAGTAACTTTTTCTCCACGGGAATTAAAAATTGTTCCCTGTACTTCTACTCCTTTACCATCTTGCCCTAAAGCTTTAAATCCTATCTTATTTTGAAAACCATGTATTAAACGACCACTCTCTGGCAAAAACTGGAGATCGGGGGCTACTTTTTTCAACAAAATTGTTTGAACGTAATTTAAACTGTCAGTTCTTAAGCTAAGATTCAATCGGCTAACATCATGGGGAACTTTATAACTAAATGAGAAATTATTATTAATTTTCCTCATTACTATAGTATCTTTTCCAGCCTTCCTGTTTAGGTAGAGAGTAATTTCTTTTTTACCTGCCAGGTTATCTAAACCATCTTTGATAGAACCATAAATTTGGGCCGTGCCATCACCTGTTAAATTATAAGATACGCTGTCCAAAATCTCTTTAGGAATTACTTTTCCTGCCGTAACTATATCTACGTAATTTTTATATGAAAAATTGTCTTTAAAATTCAGATTCCAACGTGTATATGCTCTCAATAAATAACGGCCTTCCCTTAAATTATTTTCAATATCTAAAGCGCCGTGACCTATTCCTTCTAAAAGTTTAATCTTTTGGTGGGATATTTTTTCTCCCTCCGGATTAATTAACTCGACGTGAAGGACATTGCTTTTCTTAGTTAGGCTATGGTTTTGGTCATTGATAACAATAGCTTTGAACCAAATTGACTCCCCTGTGTTATAAGCCCTTGAGTTTAATTGTAGATAAACTTTTTCGTCATTTATAATCTCCGTTTCACTTTCCTGACTTTGAATGAATAAAGGAATTAAAAATAACAGAACAAAGAATAAAGTTCTTTGAGACAAGCCCGAGTGCAGAAAACAGACATTTTTCCTGGTCATAATTATAACTTTTCAAGAAAAAACTTACTAAAGAGAGGAATTTAAATGCTAAATAAGTTCGCTAATTCTAATACTGAGCTAATAAAAAGCACATATTCCAATACTTAAAAAATAAGAAATTTTCATTTTTAAAATTTTCAATAATTCACTCCGCAAGGAGCTTCTAGTTAATTTTAAAATTTCATTTACTAGTTCTTCGTAATGAATTTCAAATTTCAAAAAATCCAGAATGATCGAATCAATTTCATCAATGCGAAAATTATAATATTTACCATCTAAATACTGATATTCTAAAAATGTGGAATTGCCCTGATTTTTAAAACGATAATTACAGATTGTTTTCAAACAGTTATTATTTTTAACTTTTGAATTGAATGATTTTAAAGAATTTGCCATTATCAATTTCCGCTCTAGTAAATTAAAATTGAGTTTACCTCCAGAAATATTTTTTTTCTTTGTCCGAAAATAAATTTCTTCATTATCCGCTATGGTGAAATTATATGACTCTGGGAAAACTCTGTCATAATTCAAAAAATTCTTGTCTATCGTCTTAATTAATCTTTCCAGATACATAGGATACTCCAGTAATACATAATTTTCCATCATTTCACAGGTACGTAAATCTCTTTTATAATCTCCTAATAAATGTAAATATGTTAATTCATCGGGAATTTTTTCAAAGTCTCCGAATCCGGTATATTCATTATCATTTATTACATTTGGAAAGAATGTGGAAATTTTTTTTTCTTTCCTATGACAATATTGATAAAACAAGACCTGTTCAAAATATAGACAGAAAGAGGTATATTCCAAATCACTCCACACTTTCCTATTTTTAGTAATAAAATCAAAAGATCTGGCAGAGAAAGAATTGATAAATTTATAATCCATTCCTCCTACTATTCCCATATTACATGATAATTGCAAATCAGTATTTAAGTCGGGAGGTATGAATAATAATTTTTTTTCCAAATTATGCCAAATACTGTGAGAATATTCTGTAAGACGTTCAATATTCTGTACTATCAGGTTTTGTACAAGTAATTTTTCTGAAAACTTTTCCCAAATGAAGACATCAGAATCAACATGTAAAAAGGGAGAATCCTGGAGAGCATATACCTTTATTTTCGAGAGCACCCATAAGTGATGAGGGTATTTATC
Source organism: Salegentibacter sp. Hel_I_6 (assembly GCF_000745315.1). Lineage (NCBI taxonomy): Bacteria > Pseudomonadati > Bacteroidota > Flavobacteriia > Flavobacteriales > Flavobacteriaceae > Salegentibacter > Salegentibacter sp. Hel_I_6. The sequence goes on from NZ_JQNQ01000001.1 coordinate 959,088, forward strand.
CAGTTCATTTAAATTATTAGTTACCGAATTGTAAGGAAGACCCAGTTTATGAATTAGAACTTCATAACCATTCTTATCGGTATAAAGTTTTAAATTTTCATGATGCTTATGAAGTTGGTTTGAACTTAATATCCAACCAAGCATATGATAATATGAATTATACCATCCATAGCCATATTCCAAAACTTCCTTTCGTCCACTCCAAAAGGATTGAATCAAATCCATATATACGTCTTGATTTATTTTCTTAAATCAAATTTACTGGTATTTCCATCCCTCCTAATTTCAATAAAATTTTCAGCCGATTCTTTGGTATAATCAGGAATCTTATAACAGTAGGGAGTATTTTCAATAAAAAAGTAAGAGGGCATTAGAAGAAGTCCAAATACAGAGTACTCCTCTCTTTCTCTAATTATGGTGTTTGTTTTAATATTTTTTTTAACCTCCAAAATGGTCTCTCCTAAAAAAAAAAGACCAGGTTTTAATCTATTAAACGGTTTTTTATAAATCGCAACTGAAACAGCCCTATTTAACTTTAAAAAGTTGATAAATACACTTGGCCAAATAACATTATTCCATTTACTTTTCATTACGCTCCAAAGATTTCTTTTTTTACAAAATGTATAGGAGTCAATAAAGTAACTATTAGGAATTTCTTTCCAGTTTGGAACTTTTGTGAAAATGTTATATTTCAAACTAACGAAATGGTATAGCAATACTTCATATGAATTATTATAAACCAACTTTCCGTTATCATAAAAAAGTTTGCCTGGTGTACCTTCAATAACTAAAAAATCAAAAAATGCCCGGATATTCCCCTTTATATGCTGCTTTATAATTACTTCCAGCATACTTTCAATTTCACAATCAATATGGATTATATCTTCGGGACTTTGGATGTATTCATACTTGTAATTGCACTCATCAAAGCAGAAGTTATCATTTGAAAGAAAAATTTTTTCATAATCTTTACTTTCCCGAAAAAGGTTATTGACTTTAGGAATATTTCTAAAAAGCATGAAAAACCCTGATGTATAGTCATGTCGTACCGATATCACGTCATTATTATCAAGTATTTCTTTGGTTATAAAATTAGTAACCTTACCTAAAACGAGATCAATATCACAAAAGCCCCAAAACGTATATCCTTCCAGGTAGTCTTCAAAGATAACCCCAAACGATGGTTTAAAATCACAAAACTTATAAGGGCGTACTACGTTGATTTTTAAATTAATTTTTTTTTCTGCTAAATCATTGAAATCCTTTAAAGAGGTTGGAATTAATTTCACATTTTCAGGTAGGTCAAACGTATTTTTATTATCCGAAAACAAAAGGAAATCAATATCCGGATTATGCGTACAACTCTTTAAAAAAAAATTAAAATACCAGGGGAATTCACCGAAGAAAAAATTTACTAAAGCAATTTTTTGTTGCATATATTAAAAATAAAAACCAAGAACCATATTGATAGGCTCTTGATTTTATCTGAAAATATTATTCATTTAAGCTCTCTTTTCCTCAGTACTATTCAAATTAAAGGAGTTTCTAGTATTCCACCATCCTCCACATTTTCCCATAATACTTTTACGTTCTTGTAACTTAAGGCTTTCCTCAATGGTTTTTAAACTGATTCTTTCCATAATTCAATTAATTAGAGTTAAAAAATTTATTATACAATATCTGCAAAAGTTTTTTTAGAGCACCACCTTTGCCAAATGCCTTGTCATCATATCCTGGATATATAACAATTCCTTTCCGTTGAACTATTTGTCTTTCATAAAATTTAATTTTTAGTTAAACACTCCATTAAAATTCAGTAAAAATTCGTTTGTAAAGTGTTGTATAACTATTAGATATATTAAAACTACAAAATTTTCCCACAAAAGGGAAAATTAATTGAAGGTTTTTATGTTAAAATAATATTACGGTATATCTATAATTTTTTCTATTCGATTTACCATATACTTTTCCAGGCGGATTAAGCTCTGTGAAGGTATTTTAAACTAATTTTACATTTAAATAGGAATTATGGAGTAATAAGACATTTTCGGATATTGTGATTGGACACTTCCTGCTTAGGTGGGCAAATCCTAATTCACGGTTTAAATCATTTATCCCCCGATCTTAATATTTTATAGAATACTTTTCATTTCTTCTTTCATTTCCTTAATGGCCGGGGATGGCACTTTCACCGGTTTGTTTAAAATCTCTCTGGCTTTTGCTTTAGCTTTTTCAGGTTCGTTTGATACTTGATACAACTTGGCAAGAAGATAATGGGGGTAAAAGCGGTTTGGGGCCATAAAGGCGGCTTTTATATAGGCTTCTTCGGCTTTTCGAAATTCTTTTAATTCTTTATAAGCATTACCGATCGAAGTTTGTATGACGGTATTATTAAGATGTATTTGTGCCTCCGTTAAGATCTTGATGCCTTCCCGGTTCTTCCCTTCCATAATGAGACTTTTCCCATATTGCATTAAAAATTCCCCATTTGCATAAAGAACTGGCATGGCTTTTTTAAATTCGGCAGAACTTTCATCATATGATCCGTAATTATAAATAACCAAAGCCCGCTGCCAGTGCTGATATGACTTTTTAGTGGATGAAATTTGGTAAAAGATAATCCCTGAAAAAATTAGAATAAGAATTACGGAGAATACTTTAAACATCAGGTTTTTACCCTTCCATGTGGTCTTAGGTAAAGTGAATACAAAGTTTTTACTGGTAATACGTGCTAATAAGGCGACAGCGGTGACCATAACAATTTTTATAGGTAAAATCTGGGAAGGATAAGAGAACAGACTAAAAATAAAACCGGATATCAGAATGGAGATAGCGAGTATTTTTAGCCAATTGTCCTTCTGGGGGACCTTTACGCTCAGGAGAGTTGTTACTAAAACCAATAACAAAATAAATCCTATTAACCCGTTTTCTACCAGAAACTGTAAAGGCTCGTTAAAAGCATACATCGTATTATCGGCTAAATTTGCTTCACTTGTATTTATATTACCTTTAAAATACTGTGCCTGTGCTTCCATATAATGTGATTGAAACCGATCATAGCCTGTACCGGTAAATGGGTTTTCTTTTATAATATTTGCGCTGGTCTTCCAAACAAGTAGCCTGCCGCTAGCAGAAGCTGTTTTTAGATGGATCAACCCGTACAAACCCAAACTGAAAATGACTGAAACTGAAAATATCAATATTAGCCTGGTAAATCGGCTCAAAGAAAAAAGCCTCTCTTTTAAGTGAAAAACTACCTGACTGTATTTGTATACTATTAAATAAATTAATCCTGAAAGAAAGGCTAACCAGGATGCCCGTGACTGGGTGGCAGGAACGACAATAAGGATGATCCCCACCCCCATGAGCGGGAGATAGGAGAAAAATTGTTCTTTCACCTTATTAATAATGGAAATCTGACCATTTTCTTTGGATTTCATTACCAAACTGGTCATCTCTTCTTTAAACAAGTACAACCCAAGACCGCAAATACCGGTTACTGCCAAAAACCCACCGTAAGGACCGGGATTTATAAAGTTACCTGTCATTTTAAACGCAGAGTTCATGGAAGAATGGTAACCAAATAATTGGAGCATCCCATATAAAGCTTGAAAACACCCAATTAGTGTAATCCCCAACAGTAGATAACCGAAATAGCTTGTAGGTATCCCCCGCAGCACGAAGTAAAATACATTTAAAGAGAGGAATTCAATAAAACGTACAGAAAATCCATAATCAGGAGCAATGGCATAACGGTTTATTATTATAAAGAATACCAAGAGAATAATTGCCAAATCTAACTGAGTTAAAGCAATTTCTATTCTATCCTTTCTGAAAATCAAAAATATTAGTTGAAGGCATAAGGCTATTATAATTAGCCTTAAAAAGGGAATTGTTTTGGAAATGAATAGGGGTTGCGCCAGAGAAGCATCATATGCAATAGCGGGAAGTATTATGGATGCTAATAATGTACAGATTATCAGTAACCGGAAAAATCTGATTATTTTCATACTCGACCACCCCTTCCATTTTTTCAATTTTACCACCATCTTTGATTACTCTTTACAACCCTATTCATCTTTTTACATTGAACTCTATATTTTTCACACCTAACAAGCCGTTGCCATCAATACCTTCTATATCAACTATGAAAGTGCTATTAAGGTCGGAACAAAAAAATTCTAAAGTAGCCTCCCCTTTTTCGTCAGTTACTATATGTGGTTTCCAAACTAGCGTATTTCGGTAGTCGGGCATTAAATCTTCATCCGATTTCCTGTCATAATTAGGTTCATAAAATTCTTTATCGGGGTAATAGCCCTTTAGTCTCGATAAATTGTACTTCTCCAAAAGCTCTTCTTCGGTAAATTTTGGATATTCATAAACTATTTTTTTTACTTCGTGGGCACTAAAAGAAAAAGGATGTCCGGTAATTCTCCTATTGCCTATATATTTAGTATATGTTTCCCCCTCCACGGGTTTTTCACCAGAGCATACAGGACAGTTCAACCATCCATGAGCTACATAATCATTATTCCCTTCAAATTTTGCGAGACTATCGAGTTTGCCCATATATTTATCCCGGAAGGTACTTCTCTTCTTCCCTTTTAGCAATACTTCATCCAGGGCGATGGTACCTGGTGGGGAAGAAAAATTCTTCGAATTTTTTCCTTTGTTACTTTGCTTTGCGGGCAAAGAATAGGATATTTTTTTTGACTTCATTGCCTGGTCAATTTCCTTAAAAGGTTTGTTCAGTGTAATTTTAGTTTCAGCTTTTGAACTTGATTCGGCTTGTCCAAAGGGCTTGAGGTAGAGGTAGCCCCCATCTGCCATCTTTAAGTCGTAAGGAAGAATTTTAAAAGTCTTGGATGCTTCTATGATCCTATTATAGCCATCTTCTTTATCACTGGTAAAGAGCATCACAATATTCTGTCCAGAAGTATCAGCCTTTCGTTTTTTACTGGAGCTTATGGTTCCCCTTATTTGATTGAAAACAACTTGATCGCCCTTCGCTGCTTCTTCCAGATTTTTTTTGTTCCATGTATACTTTCGCCATCCCTGGGTGAGCATTAACAAGTCGAGGGCCTCCTCCCGGTCGTCATTTCCTTCAATAAAATAATAAGTGGGATCATAGAGCACCCCTTTTAACTGTGAAGACAAATGGGTGTAGGTAAGGATGTTTTTGGGATCTTCCCCGTTTTTATACACTTTATCAAATATGCTAAGGCTAAGGTTTGCTGTTACCGGATTATGATTATGATCCGTTACTTTTATTTTTAGTTTCGCTTTCTCCCGTGTTGAATAAATATCTTTTGACAGTTCGGCTTCAATATTGAGCTTTTTGTCCGGATTAATAAAAACCAAACGTTCTGCCACCGGCTCTAACACTTCATTGTAAAGGGTAACTTCGGCAATGCCCTGAGGAAATTCCTCTGTGGGGATATCCACAATTAGTTCACCTGTCTTTGCCTTCCCACTGAACATCGCGCACATAATCCCCCTGATTTGTAAACTAAGATGTACTTTTTCATCCCTGGTATTTTTGTTTTTGGCTATGGTAAAACTTAATTGCCTTCTTTCCCTTTTCGATAATTGGAGGGATAATCCTGTCTTCTGAATTTCGGGAAAGGAGTAAATAGAATCATTTTCCGCTAATTTTATTTGATATTGTTTGTCGGGTTTCGGGGTAAACCGGAAACTCCCCATTCCGGCATGAGCACTTTTAAATTCCTTCAAAGGTTCTTCGTTTTCATATAAGGTTCCCGAAACATCTGCGGGTTCCCCTCCTTCATTAACGGCTTTAAAAGCAAGATTGTTCTCTATTCCCACCACCAAATGCCCACCTTCGGGAAACATATTGAACTGTATTCCCCCCTCATTTTTATAAGGAACGGGTAGCATAAGATTTGTTTCTTTATCCTTATGAACAATTCTAAGTTTTACCTGTAGATCGGACATGACTTCCCGTGAAGGAAAATGGATATCGGCTTTTCCATTCCTATCGGTTTGCGTATTTACAGTTCCAAGGCTTTCACCCTGACGGAAAAGTTCGGCCTTTAAGTTTGCGCGGGAAATTCTTTCTTTATCTTTAGAACGGGCCATTATCTCTAAATTGACTGATTCTCCATCGGTATAAAAAGATTGATCGAATTCTGATTCCAGTTCGAGTTCCGGCTCAATGCTTTTCCTTACCCTGATTTTTCTGATGGCTCGGAACTCTCCCCTGCCCGTATAAAAGGAATGTGGCGAATAAGCTGCAAGGATGTACCCTCCCGAGGGAAGGGTGTCCTGGATATAGATATGCCCATCGGCAAACCCATTTTGCACCTCGTATTTCTCCTGCCATACCACTTGATGACTACCTTCTTGAAAGAGCTGGACGTAAAGGGTAGTATCAACTACCGTAGGAACGAGGTATTGGGCATCCATTAAATAAGTTTTGAACCACAGGTCCTCTCCTGTCTCATAAAAGCCTTTGCTAGTCTGTATATAGGTCAGTTGTGATGACCTCCCTTCTACCGAGGCATGTAATTCTCTGGTAAGCTGAGCCGGTCCCGGCTGAGGGATAACCGGAACAGAAAAAAACAAGAACAAGCCCCATACAACCCAATTATTACCGGTAAAGTTTTTCCCCTGTATCATTTTTCGTTTTTCACCTTCAATCCAATCTCTTAACAACATTCTCTTCCATAAATAACAGGTTGAATTACATTACTATACCTCCTTCTAATTTAAAAAAAGCCAAACAGTTCCCGGGAGATTAAAATTGAGGATTGTTGTATGTTGTACTTCTTTATACTAAGACTGATTTTTGTTTTCGGATCTAAATTGATAGAACTTCATATAAAAATTATTTTTTGCATAATTCACTTCAAAACAAAACCTAAACAAGGTGTATTACCTTCTAAAATATTTGAAATATTTATTATTTACATTTTAAAGTAGCAGTACTTTAAATTTCTTCCGGCACGAAAATATGTAAAGAAAGATACACTTCATTAATGTCGTTTTCATGTAAGTATTCAATATTTAGACCCTCCTTGGAAACAAAAGAATTTTCCCAATTGTAGTTTTTTAATGTTCCAATGTTAGTCTCCCCCAGATAATTAAAATCCTTATCCATTATGATCACCGACAAAGGTTTTTCTTTCCAATTACTGTCTTTTGATACATCACTCATTGCATTTCTTAGAAATCGATAATATACCTTACGGTATTTGTCATATTTTATGCCTCCGTACAAGTCGGTTCCAGCTATATGAACTCCCATTTCTGCATGTGATGGGCTAGATTTTTTTTCTTCCAAGGAACTAATAGTTCCTGCAAAATTACTACCTCCATAAAAAGTTTTATATAAACTTGAATCCAAATTTGCGAGATACAAATCGTGTGATACAGGAAAACTATAAATTAACTTATTTCCATCTGGATGTAAATCAGAATAAACAGCAGTATAAATCGGATCGTCCCAATTAAACTCAGATCCATATAATGTTGCTGGATAACCGTGACCAAATGAAACTTTACTACTACTCAAATCTATACGTGAGGTGAAATGAAATTTTTCTAATAATGAATCAGGGATAGCCCAAGCGTACATGCCAGTGAATAAAAGTTCTTGTGTGGTTTCAATGAGGGGGGCAACAGTAAGCGGATAATATTGCGGGTAAGAAAGAGACCATTCGGTATTTTTTGGATCTTTATCACCAATTAAGGAGATTTTATTTTTAACCTTTCCATCATCATTACTAAGTATTAAACTATTTGTAAGCTGGTCAAATATGTAAATGGAATCCAAATTTTTTATTAGATATCCCATTGGCCTTTGGATACCGTTAGGTCCTTCCTTATCATAGGAGATTTCTCTAATATATTCCGCGGTCTCATAATCGTAAATATAAATCGAATTGGTATAGGTATTTAAGAATGTAAATTTCCTTTTATAGCTACTGTCCTGGTATAATTGAGTGTACTGTGGTTGTGGGGCAGTATTGCTATCTAGAATAAATTTTTTTTCTTCTACTTTTATTAATTCTACTGTAGGATTTAACTCTCCTTTTCGAATGTTTTCAATTTTTCCATTTTTAAGATTACAGGAAATGAAACTTAAACCTATCAGGCTCAGGATTATTAATTTATTTTTTATCATTACCTATTTGGGATTAATGACAAGCCCAAAAAATATTTCGGGCCTATCATGATTAAATTTACTTTTAACTACCCTTGGTACTATCACAATTATTATCAGTTCCTCCAGCATCAGGAAAACAATTACCAGTAAAGCTACATCTTCCATTATTAATTGGAGTACTCTGGCATTCAGCATTCGCAGAATTCAATTCAATTAAAGAAGCTAAATCCAAACTTTGATCAGCTTTAACTTCATTGGATATAAATATTCCCGTGGCCATTGCAGCCATTCCAAAAATTGTTATTACTTTTTTCATAATATATTATTTAAATTATTATGGGCTTTTAGCCTTATTAATTTTTATGCAAAGTCTCATAGAAGGTGCTACTTTTGCTAAACACCAAAACAGCCTTAATTTATCAAGCCATTCTCATTTCAAATTTCAAAATGTCCTATCTTAAGTGTCGTTATGTCATAAATACTAATTTTGGATTTTAACTAATACTATTTTATTTTTAAATCTTTTATATCAAAGTTTTATACGATTTGATTTACCTCCTACTTCTATATAAAGTTGAGTTTGTTTTAATTTTCAATTAGCCATAATATCGGTTTAGGTTTTAGTAATTATTTTTCTATTCACTAAAATTTATATCGTTCAATATAATATATTTTCCCGTTAATGGGAGTTTTCAATTAAGTTTTTATTAAAATGGTTTTGGTTACAAAGCTATTTTCAACCGTTTCAATTAGGGTCAGGGTGATTTAACGATCATTGAAAATTACCACCCATTATCAAGAATTTTTTTATTAATCCAAAGAACTCAATCTGCTTTGAAACGCTTAACTTAGTATATGAAACGGAGTGATTGCTTGAAGTGGGATTTATTCCAATTCCAGTGTACCTGTTTACGATAGTTTTTCATTAAGAATTCAAAGTTAGACACACCTGAGCGAACACCCAATCAGGACAAGTTATAACGATTTAATCGGGAGGGGTTAATTTCAAGATTAGTTATTCCGTAATAGACAATTGTTTTTGACACAAATATTACTTTTATTTATAGCAATATTTAAATTTTAAATCGAGCACATAAATTATCATGACCAGGAAAAGATATCAAGGAGAATTCAATAATAAAGAGCGATCAAAAGAAAAACTTATTTGTGCAGTCGGCAAGGTATTGACATCTAAAGGTTATACTGGTTTAACAGCTACGAATATTGCCAAAGAAGCTGGTTTAAGTCGTCGTCTAATAACTATTTACTTTAATTCAGTTGATGAACTAATAGAAACCTACATAAGAAATAAAGATTATTGGACCAGTATATCTGGAAATGCCGGTGTGCCGGTTAAAGAAGCAAAAATTGGGGATCTTAAAAAGGTAGTCGAAAATCTTCTCCATAATCAACTTGATTATTTTTATAACAGTGCGGAAATGCAGAAAATCATTTTATGGGAAATCAGCAAAAAAACAGATATTTTATATGAAATAAGTAATGAGAGGGAGCAAATGGCTTCCAAGATTTTTGAATTAATTGATAGAGATTTAGAAGACAGGACTGTTGATTTCAGAGCTGTATCAGCATTATTAGTTGCAGGAATTTATTATTTGGTTTTACATGCCAAATCTACAGATACATTATTTTGTGAAATAGATATAAATCGCCCCGAAGGAATGGAAAGGATTAAAAATGCAATAAACCTAATATTGGAAAAAGTATACCATAATTAACCTTTTCCAAAGATTAATTGCATCTATAAAAGAATTCTCTCCGCTATGAGGAGGGATCTGTTATGAAACATTCTAATTTGATTAATCCGCGGCGTCATAGCTTCCATAGAATGGTAAAAGTGATAAATGATACAATATTTCTAATACCATAGTTTAACAAAAAAAATTTACTAAATAGAAAAACTTTTATTATAATTCACGTCTTTCCAATGAAATCATTAAAATTTTTTTGATAAAAGTTATTTATTCATAATTCACTCTAATAATTTCCCTTATCCGGGAAATTATTTATATTTATATTAAATGATAAATTATGAAACAAACTTACATACAATCCAGTTTTAAAGATTATGAAGATATTCCGGGATTTGATATCTATCAAAGGGCAACTGCACATCAAGGATATCTCCATTACCTAAAGGATAATAATTTTATGAATTACCGTCTTCTGGCTACTTCAGGTTGTGGGGCGGATATTAATTTAGCAGAAGATGGTTATATTAAGGAGGGTAATTATATCAGCTTTGTTTGCAACGACTATTTGGGGTTTACCCAACATCCTGAAGTAAAAAAAGCAGCCATTTCAAGTATTGAAAAATATGGTACAGGTGCAGGGGCCTCCCCACTTATTGGTGGCTATTTTGAGTTCCACAAGGAATTGGAAGATAAAATCTCAACTTTCTTTAAGCGGCCTTTGGGCTCCGCTATTACATATACCACTGGTTATACTGCAAACAGTGCCTCCTTATTAAGCCTATTAAAAAAAGATGACATCGCTATTGTTGATATGGCGGTACACGCTAGTGTATATGAAGGTATTCTGGGGACTACCACAAAACGTTTTCTACACAACAACACGGAAGCACTAGAACAAATACTCTCCGTAGCGCAAGATAAATATAGAACCAAGATGGTTATCGTAGATGGGGTATACTCACAAGATGGCGATCTGGCAAAGCTTAAAGAAATACTGGAAATTACACATAGATATGGGGGCGTACTATTGGTGGATGATGCCCACGGCATCGGTGTAATTGGGAAAACCGGTCGAGGTGCAATGGAATTTTTTAATATTCTTGAAAAAGTGGACATCATTACCGGAACCTTCAGTAAGACCTTTGGGAACGTAGGGGGCTATCTGGTAGCCGATCCGGAACTGATCACCTACCTGCAATTTCAATCCAGACAGTATGCTTTTTCCGCCGCTGCCACCCCCATTGTAGCCGGGGTAAACAAAGCCATTGACCTTATAGATGAAGAGCCCCATTGGCAAGAAAAATTATGGGAGAATATTGAATATTACCGAAAAGGGCTTCAAGATATTGGGTTGAATATCGGAATAACAGAATCCGCTATTATCCCGGTAAAGATTGGCAATATTCAAAAGAACTCTGAAGCAGGTAAGTTATTACTGGAAAATGGTATTTATACCAATCCTATTATGTATCCGGCAGTATCCATGAAAGACTCCAGGATACGCATGAGTTTAATGGCCACTCATACCAGAGCACAACTGGACAAGGCTTTAAACGTGTTTGAATATGTTAATAAAAAGTTGGATATTGCAAAGCCCATTTAATGTTTGCTATGTCAAAGAATACCACAAATAGAACGAAAAAAGTAAGGCCTAAAAAAGAATCTCGAAAAACACATTCCGGCCCAATCAGGGATAAGTCCCGAACCAAATCACGTCTTGTTGAAGCCGTAGGAGAGGTCATTAAGAAAAAAGGGTATTCTGCACTTAGTGGTCCTAATATTGCCAAAGAAGCTGGACTGCATAAAAAATTAATTTGGACTTACTATGGAGGTGTAGACAACTTAGTGGAAGAATTTCTCCAACAAAAAGATTTTTGGATGGTGGCAGAAAAAGAGGTTGCAAAGGAGTTACAGGAATCCTCAAAAAATATTAGCCAGAATGAAATATATTGCTTGCTTGAAAGTCAGTTCAAAAGTCTTTTAAGTGATGAGTTGTTACGGAAAATCATCCATTGGGAATTAGAAAGCGAGAATAAAACCCTACGCAAGATTTCGGATCAAAGGGAAGCCTTTGGAGAACAATTGTTTAAAATTATAGAACCCGATTTCCAAAATTGCAATATGGATGTGAGGGCAAACCTAGCCCTACAGATTGGGGGAATTTATTATTTGGCTTTACATGCCAAATCAAATGGGAGTACTTTCTGTGGAATAGATGTTAATAAAAAAGCCGGAGAAGATCGTATTTTAAACGCTTTAAAAAGTATACTGAATTTCACCTATAATGATGCAAAGGCTAAAAAATAAAGACATTAATAAAAATATTATTGTTTCCGTCGGTGCTTCTTCTTTTTCTTCATCCGATTGGCAAACTCCTGTTCTTCGTAATTTTCGCCCAAAGCGTCGGGCAATAACCCGCCCAAGCTTTCGATAATAATATCGGCTTTATCCGTTCCGAACACAGTCTCATTATTCAAGAAACCAAAAATTTCGTGAGGTTTTTCAGCAGACACATCTTCCAGAACATGATGTGGGGATACTTTCTGTTGTGACTCATTAGGTTCATTTATTTCCAGTGGAATGTTATGGTTCCAGTAATTATTAAATACATTGGCAGAAAACATTTTGCCCAATCGGGAACCGTTCCAGACCGTTTTAGAATTGTGATCAATAAACGTTATGCCATATATCCGTCCAGTATCATTCCTACGTACCACCACATTGATCCCCATATCCGTCAGTTGTTTTAGAAACCCTTGTTCATCGTTGGATGCTATCATACTAATATTGATGGCTGACTTTATGGTGTTTTTTGCATTACTATTCTTTAGGCTTTCCGAGCATTTTTCAAAACGGTCTTCTAATGCCGGAAGTCCTGCATTATTTCCGAACAAGGAAGACTTGAAAGGATGGCTGGCTTTTTTACCCTCTTCATTTAATGGAAAGTACAGCAAACCTCCCTTCATTTTCCCCCGTACCTGCCCCTCTACCCTTTCCGTGGTAATATTGAACAGGGACAGCAGGGCATTGTATTCACCCAATGTCCGGAATTGGTAATATTTCGGTAAATGGCGGATCACCGAGGCTAACTGGCTTTTCACATCCCCTTTAATATAATTTACTGGGCGGAAAATTTTATCGTTTTGTCTTTGCTGCTTATCCGTTGCCGGCATCAAATTGTATTGCTCTTCCAGTGCGCGGCATACCTTCATCGATCGCCTTTTTTCAAAACTGTCTGAAATCTTTTTACCGGCTTCATCAACACAAACCGATACGATATGGATATGGACGCGGCCAATATCGGTATGTTTGAATACCACAAAAGGCTGCTGCCCATATCCCATTTCCTGCATATACTGCCCTGCCATCTGACGGAACTTTTCATCACTTACCTTGTCCTTGGGGTCAGGGTTCAGTGAAATATGCAATACGGGCTTTTCCGTTCTTTGGTTGGCTATCAAATAAAGGGCAAAAGACTGAGCCAGTTGACCAGCGGAATACTGTCCGTTAGGGGTTTCTATCATCTTATTTGCCAACAGGATTTGTCCTTTTTCGTTCTCCATTTTGAGCAGGTTATATGCCAAGGCTCCATACAAATTACTTCCCCGTCCAATTTTTACTATCATTTAAACCTACTTTTTCAAATGCTTTGTTTCAAATTCTTCGGTAAGCTGGATAATTTTTTGACATAAAGTTGCCATTTCAGCCGTTTGTTTTTCCAGTTTATAGAGGTAAGCCGCTGCCTTTTTTTCTGAAAAATAACGGTACAAGAGTTTCACCACCTGATTGTAATTCACTCCTACCGAACGAAATTGGCTGTAAAATGAAGTCAGCCGCATATAGAAATCAAGCGTTCCCTTATCAATTTTGACCGTTTTTATTTCCTTTTCAAACAACAAAGAAGTAATAAACCTAGCTTTGTTATCCAAGCCCGATCCTTCAAAAAACGATAACAATTTGGCATTTTCCTTATCCGTAAGCCTAAAAACATGACGGTGGGTACGGGGATTGAGTTTTGGATTACGCCCGCCCTTCTTTCCTTTTCCGATGCTATTTTCATTCATCCTACATTTATTTTTAATTTTCATAAAACCCCGACTTTGGAGGGTGTTTTTCTGCCCCCTGCAAGGGCAAGTTGTTTTGAGGCACTATTTTAGTTTATAGTGCCTCAAAACACAACTTGCCGTGTTCTGGTGAACACAAAAATCCGCCCTCCGGAACGGACTAAAGTCAGCAGGGAAAAACGACTTTAGGTCATTCAACTTATTATCCGATAAGGCAGTTTAATTTTGCATTCACCTGTTACTAATAATCTCTACAAAGTAAAGCCCTGTTCAGAAGAATAATACTATCTCCTACCCCGTCAAACATTGCCTTTGGGTGCCATTGAATACCATATTGATACCGACTTGTAGGTACCTGCATTTCTTTGTACCCATAAGCAGCGCAGTACTTATGGGAATAGGTACATACCTGTTTACGGCAATAATCAGGTAACTATTAATGTATGGAGGCAGATAGGTATAGCGATGAATATTGGCTTATGCAATTACATTAAGGACCTACAGATATGCAGCGGTAGAAAAGGACTCAAAGACGCACATAAGCTCTTCTATATTTCTGTAATTACTTAAAGCTCTAAATATTAATTATGGTATATAGACCATGGATTATCTCCCTATATAGAAACTTATTTATATAGATAGAAATGACTGTACAAACCTAATTATGAGTGTATAATGAGAATAGATAAATAACTTCATAAAATCCTTAAAAATGAAAAGAGAACATAAAACCATTTTTATTGCTTTTTCTTCCCAAAAGGGAGGGGTTGGCAAAAGTACTTTTACTACACTTGCAGCGAGCACAATGCACTACCGTATGGGCTATAATGTTGCTGTATTTGATGCGGATTTTCCGCAACACAGCCTAATGAACATGAAAAACCGTGACCTGGCTATGGTTATGGAAAATGAGGTAATGAAAAGGAAGGCTTATAAACAATTTACAAGCATTAACAAAAAGGCTTATCCTATCATCCGGCATAAAGCAGAAGGTGTTTTAGAGGCTGCAAATGATTTTTTGAAGTCTTCAAGCATTCCCGTTGATGTTATTTTTTTTGACCTTCCGGGAACCGTTAACACGCCCGGAATATTAAAGGCCCTGACAGGGATGCATCATATTTTCACCCCAATCACCGCCGACCGTGTAGTGATGGAAAGCACCCTGATTTTTACGCAATTAATGAAGGATGTCATTATGAAAGAAGGAAATACCACTATTGAAACCATTAACTTGTTTTGGAGCCGGGTCGATGGCCGGGAACGAACTCCCCTATACGATATCTATGACAAGCTCATTGCAGAATTGGGTTTAAGCCTGATGCAAAGCCGTATCAAGAACAGTAGCCGTTTTAGAAAAGAAAGCGAAGTGAATGCCAAGATCATTTTCAGGTCAACGGTAATGCCTCCTGATAAACGCTTGATGAAAGCCTGCAAACTGGATCGGTTTATAACAGAATTCTTAAACATTATAAAACTATAACCCTATGGAAGATGACAGTAACAAAAAGAAGGTTTCCGAGATCAATGAAGAATTGATGATGGACCTGATAGTGGACGGAGTAAAAAAAGAAGGCTTGGAACTCCCACCCAAACCATCGGTT
The DNA here is from genome assembly GCF_000745315.1 of Salegentibacter sp. Hel_I_6. Taxonomy (NCBI): domain Bacteria; kingdom Pseudomonadati; phylum Bacteroidota; class Flavobacteriia; order Flavobacteriales; family Flavobacteriaceae; genus Salegentibacter; species Salegentibacter sp. Hel_I_6. The sequence goes on from NZ_JQNQ01000001.1 coordinate 974,593, forward strand.
GGGCCAGTAAAGAAAGGCAAGAAAAAAATTCCAGACAAGAGTTCTGAAATTAAAGAAAAAAAACGTACTAAAAAGAACAATAAAGCAGACTATGAAATCCTATTTTTTAATAAACCCGACACAAATGCCCGGGATGGCAAAACGGTTTATATCCGCCCGGAGTTCCATGAAAGGCTCACCCGTATCGTAAGGGTAATAGGGGAAGATAAGTTAACTATATATGCCTATTTAGATAATTTGCTTGAATATCATTTTAAGGAATTTGGGGAACAAATTATCAAGAATTTTAACGATAAATATAAACCTATCTTATAGCTATGGAAACGATAATTGTAATATGCCTACTCATCGTAATTGGCCTGCTCTTACAGGACAAGATCATCATCAAAAAAAGACCGGAAGAAAAGCCTAAAAAGGAAAAAGCCAATCCGAAGCTGCCCGATATTATGGGACAGCCCAAACCATTGAGAAGACTTTCGGTGCCAAGCCCTGTCAATGAAAGCCAAATGCCGGATCCGGAGGTCAATCCAAGTAATTTAGACCTTGAATACGACGAAAATGAAGAGGTTGGTATTCAAATTCCGCAGGAAGAACTGGAGGCTGTTTTCAAGAGCATACCCGATCTGGAAGAAGAGGAAGAAGAATGGCGGGGGTACGCAACTGCAGGCAATGATAATGGTTTAGCCACAGGGGTTACCTTTGAAGAACTAAGCTCCGTGGGGATGCTGCTCCAAAAAGAAAAACTGGGGCCTTCCCAAAAAGAAACAGCGGCTGCCATAGTTCAGAAATTACATGGAACCGAATTATTCAGCTTGCTTGAAAATTCAATGGAAGGGGCTTCAAAAAAGATAGCCCTGCTATTGGATAAAAGCCTTTCCTCCGAAAACAATTCCAGTTCTTCCATTTTGCGGAAAAATAATTTGGAGGATTTTGATATTGGGGAGTTTGTATAAGCTAGTCCCCTCAAAATTAAAAAGTGCTTATTTTTGATAAAGTTCTTAAAAACTCTTTACCACTTTCATCTTTATCAGATAATGCTGGGCGATCAATAAGTCCTAAGCTTTCCAAACGATACTCAATACTTATTTTACTAACTCCAAAGAAGGTGGCCAATTTCTCAACTATGCTCCTAAAATCTATCTTATTAATGCTTTGGTTATCTAAATATATCCTTCCTTGTTTGCTTATACCCATTTTAGTTTGAATATCAATTAATCTAGCTATGATGGTTTCTTCAGGCATAAGTAAGCTTGCTGCAAAACAATTGGCCTGCCATTCGATCCAGTTTTTGTCATTCACTAAAATATTTTTTTGAATAAACAAACTATATTCTGAATCTTTAAAGTTGTCGTATGTAAATTGATTGGCTTTTAATTCACTATGTAAAATAAAATGGCCTATTTCGTGCGCTAATACAAATGGAAAGCGAACTGTATTTCGAACTTTTGGGCTTATATATATCGCCTTCTTTTTAACATCATAAAAACCTAGTTGTTCACTTCCACTATCATCAAATAAATAATTACTGTCGTTTATTTTTAGTGAACTTTCTTCTTTTAGGTAGGCCGTTACTTTATCCAATGGGGTTTTCTCATATCTTTCGGTTATATTGCTATCGATTTTTTTCAAAAATTCAACAACAATACCATTGATCCCTTTTGCCGATAACTTTTTGAGACCTTCAATTTTATCAGGTAGTAAAGCTTTCCTTATTGCATTCTCTAATTCCTCTTCAATTTCAAGTTGCTTGGTGTCAATATTAAACTGCTTTTCAGGTTTATAAAGAACAATAGTGTAACCCTCTTCATCAACATCGATCAACGTGATCCCAAGGGTTTTAGCGGTATCAAATGCCCCGCTTTGAAAACCGTTTTTGGCTATGACTATTTTTTTGGTTTGAAATTCCTGAATGCCATCTACCTTACTCTCAAATTCTTCAATATCATCTACAGGAACAGGCTTGTTCAAGTTCTTACATTCAATGATACAAACGAGAAATGGTTTATTTGCTTTAGGGTGCCTTACTTCAATGGATAAATCAAAAATAATCTCCTTTTTCCTTTTTACAGAATGGTACTTTACTTTTTCCTGAACTATACAATGAGCCGGATTTATACTTAATTCATGATTATCGATAATCTTGCGAATTAGTGTCTTGGTCCTGGCTTCAAAGGCATCCCCTATTTTAACGGTATTCACTTAAAATGCTATTTTTCAAGCAATTTATAATGAATTAATTAAAACGGTATCTAATTGGCCTTAAACTTATTAACCGGTTAGTAACAATAAACATGCACTTTTCACTTACCATGCCACTTTTTAAGAGCAAATAGTCTGTACGCTTCAGTTGTTTTTAAACAAGTGCCACTCCCTGCCAAAGCCCCCCCTTGACTTCCATTTTGTTATAAATAGACGGTTTTCCCTTCATCTTTGACCACAAGCCCGAAAAATAGACGGGTAAAACTAACACATATATGCCTTTATAATTATGGAAAAGCAAAGGAAAAAAATTTGGTTGGCAGCACTGGCAATGCTGTCAGGAGTTAGAATGTTCGCCCAAGGAAACGGTTCTGCAGGTATCAACGAAGCTACCCAGATGGTAACTTCTTATTTCGATCCCGCCACACAATTGATCTACGCCATAGGGGCTGTTGTAGGTCTCATTGGAGGGGTTAAGGTTTACAACAAGTTCAGCAGTGGTGATCCCGATACATCAAAAACAGCGGCTTCGTGGTTCGGTGCCTGTATTTTTTTGATCGTAGCGGCTACTATCCTACGTTCATTCTTCCTTTAAACCTATGGTCTTATGAAGACGTATAATATTAACAAAGGTATCGGAAGAACGGTAGAATTTAAAGGGCTGAAAGCACAGTACCTGTTCATTTTCGCAGGAGGGTTCCTTGGAATTCTTGTTCTTGTGATGGTCCTGTATCTGGCAGGGGTGAATTCCTACATTTGCTTGTCTATTGGGACGGGAGGGGCCTCACTGATTGTTTGGCAAAGCTTTTTACTAAACAGGAAGTACGGCGAACACGGATTGATGAAACTAAATGCCAGGAAAAGGCATCCCAAATACATCATTTGCCGCAAAGCCATACGCCGTTATTTGAAGTTTATCCCTAAATCTCCAGCCGTATGAGAAACACAGCAAAAACCGCTACCCTGGAAAGTAGGTTCCCTTTACTTGCGGTGGAGAACAACTGCATCCTTTCCAAGGATGCGGACATTACCACTTGCTTTCGGGTAAATCTACCAGAACTTTTTACGGTGGCTTCGGCAGAATATAAAATAATCCATTCGACCTGGAACAAGGCCATTAAAACACTTCCGGATTATACGCTCGTCCATAAACAGGATTGGTACATCAAGGAAAACTATGCCCCCGATATCCCCCAGGAAGGACGAAGTTTCCTTTCCAAATCCTATCAGAGGCATTTCAATGAACGTCCGTTCCTCAACCATTACTGTTACCTGTTTTTGACCAAGACCACCAAGGAAAGGATGCGGATGCAGAGCAATTTTTCATCGCTTTGCAAAGGTAGGCTCATCCCAAAAGAAGCCAGGAATAAAGAAACCGTTCACCATTTTATGGAGGCAGTAACACAGTTCGAGAGGATCTTGAACGATTCTGGTTTGGTAAGCATAGAGCGGTTGAGTGAAGAGGACATCATCGGAACGGCCCACAAGCAGGGACTGTTGGAACAATACCTTACACTTTCAACGGAAGTTGGAACACCAATGCAGGATATCGCATTGGGGGCCGAAGAAGTCCGTATCGGCAACAAGAGGCTGTGCCTGCACACGCTTTCCGATACCGATGACCTGCCCGCAACCGTTGCACCCCATTCGCGCTACGAGAAACTTTCCACGGACCGGAGCGACTGTTTATTGTCCTTTGCCGCTCCCGTGGGATTATTACTTAACTGTAACCATATCTACAACCAATACCTGTTTTTGGACAACAGTGAGGCCAACCTGCAAAAATTTGAGAAATCCGCCCGTAATTTGCACTCCCTTGCCAGGTACAGCCGAGCAAACCAGATCAACAAAGAGTGGATAGAGCGCTACCTGAACGAAGCCCATTCTTACGGGCTCTCCTCCATCCGGGCTCATTATAATGTCTTGGCCTGGTCGGAAGACCCTTATGAACTAAGGCAACTCAAAAGCGATACCGGAAGTGCACTGGCACTAATGGAATGCAAGCCGCGACACAACACTGCGGATGTAGCTACTTTGTATTGGGCAGCAATGCCCGGCAATGCAGGGGATTTTCCAAGTGAGGAAAGTTTTTACACCTTTATAGCACCTGCGTTGTGCTTCTTTACCGAAGAAACCAACTACCACAGTTCCCCCTCCCCTTTTGGTATCAAAATGGCCGACCGGTTGACCGGAAAGCCCATCCATCTGGATATTTCCGACCTGCCGATGAAAAGAGGTATTATTACCAATCGGAACAAATTTATTTTAGGGCCTTCCGGTTCAGGAAAATCTTTTTTCACCAACCATATGGTTCGACAATACTACGAACAGGGGTCGCACGTATTGCTTGTGGACACCGGAAATTCCTATCAGGGATTATGTGAGCTGATCAAGGGCAAGACCAAAGGCAAAGACGGGGTTTATTTCACCTATACCCAAGACAATCCCATTGCCTTTAACCCTTTCTATACCGATGATGGCGTTTTCGACATCGAAAAACGGGAAAGTATCAAGACTTTGATACTGACCCTGTGGAAACGGGATGATCAGCCGCCCACCCGTTCGGAAGAGGTTGCACTCTCCAATGCCGTAAGCGGTTATATCGAACGCACCAAAAAAAATGATGTTCAACCATCTTTCAACAGTTTTTATGAATACGTACAAGGTGATTACCGAAAAGCACTCGAAGAAAAACAGGTCAGGGAGAAAGACTTCGACCTTGCCAACTTCCTAAACGTATTGGAACCCTATTATAAAGGTGGCGAATATGATTTCCTGCTCAATTCCGATAAGCAACTGGATTTGCTTGCTAAACGATTTATCGTGTTTGAGATCGATGCCATTAAAGACCACAAAATCCTCTTTCCCATTGTTACCATTATTATTATGGAAGTTTTTATCAACAAGATGCGCAGGCTCGAGGGCGTCCGCAAACTCATCCTGATCGAGGAAGCCTGGAAAGCCATTGCCAAAGAAGGTATGGCAGCGTATATAAAATATTTGTTTAAGACCGTCAGGAAATTCTTTGGGGAAGCCATTGTGGTCACTCAGGAAGTGGACGATATCATTCAATCGCCGATAGTAAAAGAAAGTATTATCAATAATTCCGATTGTAAAATCCTACTTGACCAACGCAAATACATGAACAAATTTGATGCTATCCAGACCATGCTCGGCCTTACGGAAAAAGAGAAAGCACAGGTGCTTTCCATCAATATGAACAATGACCCTTCCCGGCTTTATAAGGAAGTATGGATAGGTTTGGGAGGCACCCATTCGGCTGTCTATGCCACAGAGGTCTCCCAAGAAGAATACCTCGCCTATACCACCGAAGAAACCGAGAAACTACAAGTAAAACAGCTCGCATCCGAATTGGACGACAATATAGAGCTTGCCATCAAGCATATCGCTATGCAAAAGCGAGACAGAACAAATCAAAAGTAAATCAAGAACCTTGATACAAGCATACGAGGTATAAATATGAAAATAATTTAAAAATACGAGGTAAGTCTTCGGGGAATTAAACCCTCAATGAGGGATTAACAATTTAAAATTTTAAGAAAATGAAAAAAACTATTTTAATGGTGTGCACGGCAATGATGCTTGCCGTACCACCGACTGCAAAAGCACAATGGGTCGTGACGGACCCTGCAAATTTAGCACAAGGAATCCTTAACAGTGCCAATGAGATAGTACAGACCTCTTCCACCGTTTCCAACGTGATCAAGAATTTCAAGGAGGTGGAAAAGGTATATAAACAGGGCAAAGAATATTACGACAAGCTCCAAGCCGTAAACAACCTGGTAAAAGATGCCCGTAAGGTGCAACAAACGGTACTTATGGTGGGCGATGTCTCGGAAATTTATGTGAATAATTTCGGAAAGATGATGAACGACCCCAACTTTTCCTATCAAGAACTGACGGCAATTGGTAATGGATATTCTGCGCTTTTAAATGAAAGTACCCAGCTGCTCAAAGAACTCAAACTGATCACTACCGCTTCTAGCCTTTCCTTGAACGACAAGGAACGTATGGATATTATTGACCGGGTGTATAAGGAAGTGAAAGAGTACCATAGCCTGGTGCGATACTATACAAACAAAAATATTTCCGTAAGCTTTTTAAGGGCTAAGAAACAGGGCAATACGGAGCGGGTTTTGGAACTCTACGGGACTGCCAATCAAAAATACTGGTAAGCTATGGAATTTGAAAACCTTCATGAAGTCCTGCGTTCTTTGTACGATGAGATGCTCCCACTGGCCGCAGATATGGCAGCTGTGGCAAAGGGCATTGCGGGCTTAGGTGCCCTGTTCTATATAGCCCTGAGTGTATGGCAGGCGTTGGCCCGGGCAGAGCCGATAGACGTATATCCACTTTTGAGGCCCTTTACGATCGGACTTTGTATTATGTTTTTCCCGACTATGGTATTGGGAACCATCAATGCCGTATTGAGCCCGGTGGTAAAGGGGACCCACGAAATGCTGGAAGGTCAAGTACTTGACTTGAACGATTTACAGGCAAAAAAAAGCCTTCTAGAACGCGAAGCCATACTCCGAAACCCCGAAACTGCTTACCTGGTATCGAATGAAGAGTTTGATAAGAAACTGGAGGAATTGGGATGGTCGCCGTCCGATTTGGCTACCATGTCCGGCATGTACCTCGAACGTGGTATGTACAGTATGGAACAAAGTGTAAAAAATTGGTTCCGGGAACTTTTGGAAATCCTTTTTCAGGCAGCCGCCCTGGTCATCGATACAATACGTACATTTTTCCTTATCGTCTTGTCCATACTCGGGCCGATAGCCTTTGCCATTTCCGTTTGGGAGGGTTTCCAGTCCACCCTTACCCAATGGTTGACCCGGTACATCAGTATTTACCTATGGTTGCCCGTTGCCGACCTGTTCAGCACCATGCTGGCAAGGATACAGACCCTCATTATAGAACGGGATATCGAAATGCTGGCAGACCCAGCCTTTATTCCCGATACCTCCAATACGGTCTATGCGATTTTTATGATCATCGGCATTGTAGGGTATTTTACCATCCCTACCGTAACGGGTTGGATCATCCAGGCAGGAGGTGCAGGGAACTTTATGCGCAATGTGAACCAAACGGCCAGAAAAGTTGGAAATGTGGCAAGTGCCGGGTCGGGTTCCGCAGTTGGGAATATCGGAGGAAGACTACTCAAAAAATAACGTAAACAAATAATCTTTGAAAGATGGAATTTAAAACCTTAAGAAATATAGAAAACAGCTTTCGGCAAATCAGGTTGTACGCCACTGCGTTTGCCATACTCTGCACAAGTGTAACGGGGGTCGCCATTTGGAAATCCTACCGTTTTGCGGAAGAACAGCGGCAAAAGGTTTATGTGCTGGATCAGGGAAAATCGCTGATGCTGGCACTTTCCCAGGACGCCAGTATCAACCGTCCCGTGGAGGCTAGGGAACACGTCAGGCGTTTTCATGAACTGTTCTTTACCCTTGCCCCCGATAAGAACGCCATCGAAAGCAATATAAAAAGGGCATTTAACTTGGCTGATAAATCAGCTTTTGATCATTATAAAGACCTTTCCGAGAAAGGTTATTACAACCGTATCATATCGGGCAATGTCCAACAACGCATTGAAGTGGACAGCGTGGTGTGCAATTTCGAGGCTTACCCTTATACAGTTCGTACCTATGCCAAACAGTTTATCATCCGTTCCAGCAACCTGACCAAACGTAACCTTGTTACTTCCTGTTACCTGCTCAATTCCGTAAGGTCGGACAACAACCCACAGGGATTTACCATTGAAAAATTTATCGTACTGGAAAACAAGGATATAGAAAGTATAGCGCGCTAAATACAGGGTATGAAAGCCCATAATGGACATTTGATAAACAAAAGCCATAACCTCCCGATAATTATCGGGACAATATAACTCAAATCAAGTCAATAGTTTATAAAATTTTGTATAGATGAAAAATATAAGATCTCATAGAGATACACTCGAGGGACGCTGGCGGACGTTGCCCATAAGAAAACAACGCAGGTGCACCCTATACTTTTTTGTAGGCTACTTGTTGTTTACCACAGTGGTAGTTTTCAAAATTTCGTACGATGCCGAATCCCCTGACAAGAATATGGTCATCGAGCATATCGAAAATCCCCTCCTAGAAAAGAACGAAAGTCCTGCATTTCTCCAGGACACTTTACAATAAATTTTAAAGCATAAACGTAATGAAAGAAAATAAAAAAAAGAGTATTAGGATCACAGAAGGAAGCCCGAACGAAACCGCAGGGGTATTACTAAATCACACTCAGGAAAAAGTCGAAAAACTAAGAAAACTACTGATTTTTATTTTGATGGGGGTGGTTTTTATCGGCTGTATGTATTTGATATTCAAACCCTCTTCCACTAAAGAAAACATCGAAAAAACAGGTTTAAACAAGGCTGTCCCTCAAGCTACCAATGAAGGCTTACCTACTGATAAAGGTAAAGCTTATCAGCAGGAAATACTCCAAAAGAAAGTTCAGGAAAAGCGTGATGTCATGAGGTCCCTTTCTGATTACTGGAACAGTGAAGTGGAAAAGGAAACCCCTGAAATGGACCAGGAAGAAAGGAGAACAACCAGATATGGTACCAAAAAGGATAATCAGGCATTAAGCAGTTACCGTAATGCCCAACGTACATTAAATTCTTTCTATGAAGATAATGATCACCAAACCCATAAACTTCAAAAACAGATTGAAGAACTGAAAGAACAGTTAGCAGAAAAAGAAGCCCCCCAACACCATAGCGTTGAAGAACAACTGACCTTAATGGAAGAATCTTATAAAATGGCCGCCAAATACCTTCCGACCAGTACCCAAGCCAATCAAGGTACGGAACCATCGGGCACAAATCAAGGCATTCCGGTTTCATCTTCAACACCACAGGAATACTTTGTTGCCTTTACCCCGGCTCGAAAAAGTCCTGTTTCCACCTTGTACAGGAAGGCCTCGGATAGTATATCTATGGATTACCGGCCGGAGCACAGCAAGCGTGGTTTTTATACCGCAGGATTGTCTGAAGAGTTGGTGTACCCTAAAAACAGTATTAAAGCCTATATTGCGGAGTCACAGACCGTTATTGGGGAAACAAGGGTACGGTTGCGTTTAATGGATCTTGCCAAAACTCCAAACCGTACCATTCCACAAGGCACGATGCTAACGGCCAATGCAAAGTTTCAGGGAACTCGTTTGCAGCTTAAAGTCACGTCAATTGAATTGCAGGGCAATATTATTCCGGTTGACATAAGCATATATGATTTGGACGGACAGCAAGGTCTGTACGTTCCCTATTCTCCGGAAATAAGTGCTTTTTCCGAAATGGTCGGCAATATGGGACAGACCTCCGCCACAAGCCTTATGCTCAGCCAATCCGCAGGGCAGCAAATTACCGCAGACCTTGGCCGTGGGGCGATGCAGGGCGTCTCGGGATATTTCTCCAAAAAGGTCAAAACACCCAAAGTTACCCTAAAGGCTGGTTACCAGGTCCTTCTTGTTTCTAAAAATAAATACTGAATTCAAATAAATACACCATGAAAAATCATTTTAGAACTTTTTGGGCATGCGCCCTGATGATCGGCTTTGCCATACAAGGTTTTGCACAGAAAAGCACAAGAGACCCACTTGTTTTGGGCAAGATAGCACCTTACCGAATAGAAGTTACCTACAATAAAACCTCGCACCTGATTTTTCCAACCACTATCCGTTATGTGGATCTGGGCAGTGAATACCTGATTGCCGGAAAAGCAGAAGATGCAGAAAATGTATTGCGTGTAAAAGCTGCGGTCAGGGATTTTGAACCGGAAACCAATTTTTCCGTGATTACCGATGACGGTCGTTTTTACAGTTTTAATGTATTTTACAGTACTGATCCTTTAGTTTTGAGTTATGACCTCTTGAACACATTTAAGGCTTTAGACAAACCCAAAGGCAATGCTGTATTCTTTGAAGAATTGGGGAATAGTTCTCCTTCGCTTATAAGTTTGATAATGGAAACCATATACAAGCAAGACAAAAGAACCTTAAAACGAATCAGTGATAAAAGTTTCGGCATTCAATTTACACTTAAAGGGATTTATATACACAATGGAAAATACTATTTCCACACGGAATTAAGTAACCAGACCAATGTGCCTTTTGAGATTGATTTTATCAATTTTAAGGTAGTGGACAAGAAGAAGGCGAAACGTACTGCAGTACAGGAAAATCCTTTAACAACACTTAGGACGTACAAGCCCCTGGATAAAATTAATGGAAAAACGACCAACCGGAATATATTCCTTATAAACCAGTTTACCATTGCCAATGATAAAATGTTGCTAATTGAGGTTTTTGAGGAAAACGGTGGCAGGCATCAAAGGCTCAAGGTGAAAAATTCTGATTTAATCAAGGCTCAATTGATTAAGGATGTGCACCTAAAGTTTTAAACCACTCTAGGAAACAAAAGAAATAAAGTGATGCTCGCTTTTTCAGGTGCAAATTTATACAGGCACCCGGATGGATACTTTTCAAACAAATGGTATTGAGAGTAAATGCGAGGGTTTTTGTCGGCATCGGTAAAGTAAAAGTCTTTTATCAGCTAGCCCAAGTAATGCTGGAATGGATTTGCTAATCCTTCAGCTTAAACCTTTTGGAATATGATTAGTTCTAAAGCCCTTACACCACTCACTTCATACTTTAATTGACTTTCAACTTTTTTCTTAACAGGCTGAAAATTTTCATTATTTGCTATTAGGTGCATTTCTTTTAAGAACAGTAAATAATTCTGTGGGTCCTGAATTCCATAAATCGTCTTTTTACCTGACCAAAATCTATATATTTTACTATCCCAAATTGGGTATATTTCCGGATTTATAAAATGAAGAAGTTTAGATACTCCAACTAAGGAATTATTAATACAATGTTTAAGCTCTTGTAATTCTGAAACTTTTAGAATATTCTTGGCTTTCACTTTATTTAAAATTCGAAGTACTTCTTCCAAATTTTGCAATCTTAAATTTATAATTGTTGGCATCCAGCCATATATAAAATGTGCCGATATTATTAAATGATGTTTTTCAATCCTGGAAATATTATCAAAATATTTTATGAACTCCTGATAGCTGTTCAAATAAGAATTGTTTTCCTGAACCTTAAATTCCTCTACTTCCTTTTCTAGTAAATTAATGGTTATTCTACCCACTATCTTATTTTTAAATATTCTAATACACTGCAAGATAGGAATTTGAAAAATGAATTAAAGTGGCTCGAGCAAAATAAAGTTGCATCATAAGAATTAAACCTCCGCCCTATGCTATATGGGTTTTCTTATCCTCATATACCAAAACCATATGCATAATGTCATTAATAAAAGGATGAATTTTAGTGCTAGTGCATATTATCTCATTATTGCTGGATAATTTTGAACACAATTTTTTAATATCTGGTGGTAAACAATTTTCCTTTGATAAGAAATCTTCTATCTTTTTATCTTTTAAAATTGGAGCGGTGGTAGTAAGACTAGATTTCCAATAAAAATGCACTCCTACCGGGCAACATCTCTCACTTATATTTTTGTCAAAAAATACATTGTTTACTTCCCAGTCACCAACATTTTTAATGCCATCTATAGCTTGTTCAAAGTCTCCAATTTTTCTAAAAATAAGACGTGGATCTATTTCAATAAACCGCTTTATCAATTGTTGTTTAATCTCATCAAGGTTTTGGCTTTTAGACATGTGCTTAGGTTATTTACTTAGTGGTTTTGGGGGGTGAATGAAAAATATATTCTGACCGAACCCAAATTGGCCAGATTTAAGCTAATAGAACGCTAAACCCAAAAGTATTGGAAAATCCCCCCCTACCGATAATTAATCCAGTAACCTGTACTATATGATGGTTTGCAGGATTAGATATAAGGGATGGTAAATTTAATATTTTTTTTGGTTTTTAAGATTACTATAATTCAATTGGTATGCTAAAATAAAGCGTTTATATTTTCGGTGGTATTTTGGCAAAATTAAATCTCAAATACATAAAATAATTTTAAACAAAAGCTAAAGACAGCGTTTAAAATTACGTTTCCTAACTTAATACAATTTGTATACCTCGGCATTTTCTTTCAATTTGCCCCCCCTTTAAAAGAAAATCAAAAGCGTTGTTTAGAAATGTTTCTGTGGTGACCATCCTAAACGATAATATTTTATTCCAAAAGTTTTAAAATTGTCTAAATTTATTAAATACAAAAATTATTGGTAGATTATTGTAAAAATCATCCATACTAATGCATTGGCAAGACCTCCCAAAACAGCCGAATATCCTTATTTCTCATTGGAATGTCAACAAGTTGCTCTACAGTACATTGCTCCTGTTCATTTTTGAAACGGTCTATTACTATTATGGGCTTTCGGGTGCCCTTCAAAATGATAATATAGCAATCATCTTATTTTGGACGTGGTGCCTCCTGTTTTCATTTGTACATATATTCTTGGTATTGATGGATAGTTGGTCGCGCTTTCAAAATTATAAGCGCATAAAAGACCATTTGTTTCAGCATGGCTTTACGCAAAAAATAGCGAAGCACTATAGCGGTAGCAAATGCCAACGTATGACGGTTGCTGCGGCTGCAAAAGAGTTAGGTGTAGAACATAAAGTGAAAGTATATTACGATAAAATGGGCATTAGATGGTATAATTTTATCCCACAGTTCATGCTTCGGGATCCTCTTTTTCTTTTTAAGGGATATTTTTGGTCCCGCACATTTATGGAAAAACACTACGAGCCTAAATTTAATTACAGGCGGTTTAAAGAACTCTCGGCCTCATGTTGAATGCTGGTTAAATCTATGGAAAAGTGCGGGACACGGTTTCCTTGTCTCTTAAAACAGGACCATAAGCCGACTTCTGGGCAGAATGGTAGAAAATCCACGCTTTTCTAAATTCTTTGTGGTCATTCCAGATTCCAGCGAGGTAATTCTTATATTTGATATTAAGTTGAAGATAGCGGTTAAGGAGTGGCCAACACCTGGCAGATGATGGGGGCAACTTTCGGCTGATAAGGACGGCGTTATCTGATATTAATCTGCAACTAAGCTCCGTGTGAGGCGGGGCTTAATTATATTTGCCGCGGAGGAGCGTGTTTCCAGAATACTCCAAGATACAAGAAAATCTCCCCGAAAAGATGTTATGCAAGCATTCACTTTTTAAATTGAGCAATTGAAAGTTTAAGTCTTATATTCAGCCTCGGATGGCATTTCCCTGGTGATGGTATAAGACTTATTTTATATGCCTTAAATGCGACTATGAATTCCCTCCTTTATGCGACAGTTTAAGGTCTTAAAAGCAGCTTTAGATAGTTTTGTAGATTTTAAAAATCAATTCTATCTGGTGAACTGCATTTTTATTAGCCTACTGTTACCAAACTATTTCCGGGTAATCATCGTAATTTAATTGGTCTACTCTACAATCTAATTCCTTGGCTCTACTTACCATATCAGACTTCCACATTTTATAAGCCGGTGAAAATTGGGAGTAAGCAATGAACAAATCCGGTATACCCCGAAATCTTCTTTTTCCCGGGGTCTTGCTCAAATATTCTATATTAATACCCTGCAATACTAAAAAAACAAGGTCATTATGTATATCAATCTTTCGACCTATAAAATTTTGAATTTGTTGTGCGCCCTGGGGATCATATTCAAATAAGGCTTTTTTACAATTATATTCCAGGATATAAAGGTTTGCCTGATCCAGGGCATCCAACACTACATAACCTGCATTATAGCGAAGAACAGAAATCAAATAGAGTAAGTCTGTCCATAGGTATCTAAAGCCTAAATATTCAACCTTATTTTCCGAATCAAAAACAAACTTTTCTTTTAACCTGGAATGCTGGAAAGCTTTTCGAACCTCATAAGCAAAGCCCATTATGATATCTGATTGCCCCTTTTCTTCCTTTTTATATTCATTTAACCGCTCTCCTATTTTGTGGATGGTTTCATACAGGCTTGTTAAGTCACCGTAATCACCCCATAATTCTATTCCTGTCCCTTTCTTGGTTGGGTTACTTTGAAGCATAAAAAAGCATTTAAATTATATATTCTTTTTCAAATATCATCATTTAAATCAATTTAGTATATTTAGTAATCACCAAATTTTTTGATATTTATGGAAGAGCAGGGAGCACTTAAAGAAGTACCATTTCACGATGAATTCAGGAGAAAGGTCCTTGACAACTTACTTGAATTACACCGTCAATTAGTTTTACTTGAACAACTTGAAAGGGGATCAAGAATGCCATTTTTGAGAAAGATAGCGATTCTTCGTGATTTTTTTTGGGATTCAGATATTGAAGAATATTTGTACGATAATGAGGATCTTGGTTACATCTATGATAAGCTTGAGAATCTAATGATATTAATTAAAATTCACGCGCCATTACCTCAAAAGACACATTGAAATCAAAAGTAAATGATTACTATTTAGTGTCTTTTTAGGCAACGGTTATTATTGTTGCAAACTGTACTTTTTTTAAAGTACCATTCTCAATCAACTAATTCACCATTTTTATATTGGAGAACATCCGTTAAGTTGCCATCTATATCATAAAATTTAACCGTTCCATTTCCGTCCTCAATGGTACCCTTGTCCACCTTATTTCCTGCTCCATCAGAGGTCGAAATAACTTCCTTAAGTTTGCCATTATTCCAAATTCTCACTGTATAAAGCTGCCCACTTTCATGGTACCAAATCCATTTTCCTATCCTTTTTCCATTGTCTAAGGTACCAACGCCCTGTCTATTACCATTTTCGTAAAAAAAAACCCATTCACCATCTTGTTTACCCTCCTCGAAATGGCCGATTTGCCAAAGAGTACCGTTGGAATGATAATATTTCCATTCTCCGACCTTTTGTCCATCGATGGTTTTTCCTTGGCTCTTCAAGCTGCCATCGTCATAAAATTGTTTTGGGACACTGCAAGATTGAAAAAAAATTAGAAGGAAAAATGTTGAAAATACAGATTTTACTTTATAGTTCATTTTCATCAAAATTCAAACTTACAAAATTTTGTATTTTGCACCGTCTCGTTTTATAAAACAAGATTTTGCTGTATAGATACGAGTTCCGAATCAAAGCTAAAATTAATATTAATTTGTTTTTATTTCAGTTCGTAATTTCCTTTAGCCCATTCTATGGTCGGTTTAATCCATTCCTTTAGTGGTTTAAACAAAAATCCGTATCTCAATCCAGTATTCAATTATACTTCTTTAAAATGCTTGATCTTACAACTTGAGTTTTCTTTTCTTTTAATTGCTGAAACACCAAAGGGGTCGGTTCTTTCATAAATGGTCAAAATATTACCACAATAATTAATTTCCGGTATGGCTTTAAAACCGGTTTTTTAAATTCTTCTACGATTCCTTTATACTCGGTCCTCCCAAATTCTGGATGCGATTCATCAAGGCCGTGTTCCTCCAAAAAGCGGTTATGTAGAAAAAAAATAAAACCTTTATCGTATGATTGTCCGCTAGCATATAATGTGGAGCAAAAAAGAAATCCAATTAATAAGATGCTTTTCATTAAATGATTTTTGAAATTTCCCACAACTATCCCACCTAAAAAAGCTATTTAATAAAAAGAAAACGGATAAAGCTAATAATCATTAAAACTGATTCAAGAAAAGTCGTAAACCCTGGCACAATTCAAAAAATCTCTCCTAAACAAAAATTAATATCTGCCAACTAAAGTCGGAGTCCTGCTAGCAATATATTTTATTAAATGACAATAAACTTACTTGTATATACATTTTTACCTAAAGTATATTTTGCAATATGTAGGCCTTGTTTTAATTTTGAGAGATTAATCTGATGATTACCAGTTTTTAACGAGTTAGAATGGATGATATTTCCATAAAAATCAAATATCTCGACCTTTAATTTCTCCTGACCTTTAATTATCGAAATAATATTTTCAACGTCGGAATCTGATAAATTTTTGTTTGAATAATGCCTGTTTAACCATTCATATTTGTCTAAAAAATTCACATTTAACATCTTATCATCTTGAGTATAAAACTCATTTAATGGTAAATTCTTGTTGGAATAATCCAATTGAAAATCACCAAGTTTATTATGACTTGAAGCAAATTCGGCGGAACTCAAACTAGATACTGTCCCATAATACCTTGAGATATCATTTGACCAACTTGAGGTCGATCCACAACCATTAACCGTTCTAACTTTAACACTCACTATTAATGGAGAAGTCGTATGTTTCTGTACCGCAATTAAAGCAGTTTTATCTCCGTCGTCATAAAAGGTATAAAAGTCATTAGGGTTTTGGTATTGTACATCCCATTGCCATTCCAAATCATAAGAACTAGTATAACCACTTTCTAATATTGCATGTTCAACGTCATAATACCCAGAAGTATTACAACAAACAAGATTTTGAACAGTATTTGGTGCAACTGATATTACTGGATCATCATTGTTGGAAGCAATAGAATATACATATTTATCAAACTCCAATACGATTCCGCTATCTAAAGTGATCTCAACTTTAATTATAGCACTACCAGGGCTAAAAAAAGAAAAGTGTAACTCTTCAGTACCTTGACCTGATCTTATATATGTGGGATGACTGGGTACTATCCACTCAATACTTGAAATATTATTTAAAGTGGAGGGAATGGTTAATATACCTTCAAATGAACTTCCCTGACAAACTGCATTTGGACCTGCTATAATTAAAGTATTTAGTGTTTCTTCAATTGCCGCCTGAGCATTAACACGACCATTTCCAAAATTATTATCAAACCCGTTTACTCCCATATCAGTAGCTGTATTTGTAAGAATATCCCTTACTTCCTGTTGGGTAAGATCTGGGTTTATAGAAAGAACTAGTGCAGCTACTCCAGAGACAACAGGACAAGAAGCAGAAGTGCCACCGAAACTATCCTCATAGTCCCCTGGATGCCTTCCCTCTCCCCCCATTCGGTCTACAGTTCTAACGTTACCCACATATCCTGTTTCTCCAGAGGGCGCAACAAGATCCAATTCGGCTCCTCTTGAACTATAATTAAATAAATTTCCCTGATTATCTATTGCTCCAACAGATATAACATTTGCATTTGTAGCAGGATAATTAACGCATCCTCCGCCATTTCCAGAAGAAAATACAACCACTGCACCATTCCCATTTCTTCCATTTGTTACCGCATCTTGAATTGCATTATCTATATCGATATTAGTAAAACCACAAGGTGCAAGGGGAAAAGACCAAGAATTACTTAACACGTCCGCTCCATTATCAACAGCCCATTGTATTCCGTCAGCAATATCACCATTAGTAGTCCCTCCAGCAAAAATATTTACAGAAAGCAGGTCGACCTCGGGTGCCACACCGCGTAATCCTATATTATTATGTGAAGCTCCAATAACTCATGCGCAGTTCATCCCATGGGTTTCATTATTCACTTCAGGTTCTCCATTGCCATTGTTGGCGGGTGTAACCCCCCCAACCAATCGACCTTCAAAGTCATCATGCTCTTCAAGACCCTGGTCAAAAACAGCCACAGTTATATTACTGCCCAACGTTATTTCCCAGGCTTCTGGCGCGTTGCAATCTATATCATTAACTCCTGCAACTCCGTCAATAACCTGTCCGGTATTGTGCAATTGGAATTGAAGGGGATAAAGAGGGTCATCTACCTGGTTTACTTCTTTTGGAATATAAAAATCGGGAATAGAAAATTCCGCAATCCCCGCTTCATAAATTTTATTGGCAATTTCTAGAACTTTATCAACATTTTTTATAGAAATTCTCAAAACACCATACTTTTCTTCAATTCCATTTAAATTACCTTCTCTTAAAATATCAAATAATTCTTCTTTTTCCACCCCCTTGCGCAACTTGACTCTAACCATTTTGGTGGGAAACATTTTAAAATCTTCATCAGAATTAATTTTATAAGCTGGGCTTATCTGAGTTTTATGCTGCTCCACATCTTCTTTCATCGAAAAATCTTTCTTCTTTTTTTCAAGAATGAAGAATCCTTTTCTAGAAAATGATTCTGTTTTCTCAAAACCGGATTTTACTGTCATTGAAGGTTCTTCAAAAAGTATATAAGATTCCTCTGAAAAATGAATTTCAATTTTCTCACTACCATTATAATAATAATTTTGTCCATTTATAGTGATAGAAAAAAACACAAATAAAAGAATGTAAAAATTTTTCATATTTTGAGATTTAAGATTATAAAGAAGGTTATTTTTTTTTAATTGAAGTCAATACAATTTCACCATGAGCATAAATAACAGGAGTAGCTTTTATATCACATATTTGTTTAATATTACCTGAAAACTCTATCTCAATTGAGTCTCTGACATCTTCCTTTTCTTTTAAATAATCAAATTCCTCTCCTATAAAATTGTCATTACAAACAATAAAATAGGTCTCACACATAGAGCATCCCATAGTTTCACGGAAGATCCAAAAACGATTTTTATATTCTTCCTCATCATAATATTGAGCAGATTCATCAGGATGTTTAAAAAATAAGGTGCCACCTGTTTGTTCTTCCATTGGTATAGCATTTTCTTCACTTGGCACAGTAAGTATCGTTTCTGATTCACAACCACATTCTGGCACGGCCGCATCATCTTTTTTACAGCTATTAAACAGGATAATCATAACACAAAAAATACTATAGTAAAAACCTCTCATATAATTAAATTAGATTGAACAACTAAGGTTGATTTAAAAAATAAAACCGCCTAAATCACATTAAATATATATAATTATCATGTTTTTTACACTATAAATAAAGATTGCAAAAGGATTAAAAATCCATCTCTTTCTAAAACTATAGAAGAAATTCCCTAAAATAATGTTCAATATAAAACCTTGTCTTGGATTTAAACAGGGGAAAATTCCCCTTTTACTATATGACACTTTACGAATTCAAATCATTACCAGAGCAAGAGCAATATCCAAAACTTTTTAATGAAGGTGAATTTACAACCTATAGGCTTGAGCCAAACGCTAGATTTGCCTTGTATGATTTAGAAAAATTCTTTGTAGAAGTTGAGTATGAACCTAAGAGTAATAAAATTGTAAATAAGTTTTGTAGATGGTCGAAAATTGGAGTTATATTCTAAATTTAAACCATTACACTGGAAGGAAAGTTTATGAAACTCTATTTTAGTTTATATGAATCGTCCAGTTCACGACCATATAGCCTTTCAACTTCTTTAAAAAATTGGGAAAGCTTCATACCTTTATAAAAACATATAGTGCTTAAAGTGTATACCGGAATGTGATAACCATCCGGTCTTCCCAATATTTTTTCTACAGTATGATAATGTATACCAAATTTATCTGCTATTTTCATAGGCTTTTCCTTATCAAAACCTTTAAAGATATTTTCTCGGATATACTTACACACGTATTTATCAACGTTATAAACCCTCTTTTCTTTTTTAATACGTTTTTTATCAGGCATCAATACAAAAGAAAAGAGATTTATATAATTTTTACAGCACGATAGTGCTATTAAAATAATTTATATTATATTTGATTTTATAAATTATTTTTGCGAAACTTCTTAAAGTAAAATATTAGAAGCATTCGCTTTGAATCTCGAATCGAAAACTGGTAATTTTTAGTACACGAGATGATAAGTGAAGTGCTCACGACCCGGGCGTGGGCTCACTTATTGTGTACAAGGTATACCAGTACCGCGATTCGATAAGTTGAGACACGCCTTTTTTGTTTTAGCAAACCAGGCCGTTTCTCTTCATAATTTTCAAAGTGATTTTCTACAATTTTTTTATGTATCGCAGTACTAACACAATGTTTGGTGGCCAAATCTTATGTCTAATCGTAAGCTTATTGCGGGATAAGCAAAAAATTTCATAATCCCGTGGGTGCTGTGATACCCTATATTTTTTTACAGCTTTGGGTTGGGAAACCGTCCCCCTAGCCCCCAAAGGGGGAACAAAGGGTGGCTGGTTTGGGAAAATGAGTATTAGGTTTACAATTTCGGCTATAGGGAGCCGGGATTCCCCATAATTTTTTTATAAAAATTACTTCCCCCTATGGGGAAAGGGGCAATTTGAATTAAGCCAAAAAGCCTTCCCATACTAAAGATTGGCGTCTGAGTGGGGAAGGCCTAAGCTTAAGTAAAACAATGTTTCACTTAAATCACACGTAAAATTATGAAAAATAATTACTCGCGCCTTAAATGGGTGGCGCTAATTATTATTGGCGGGATACTCTTCTTTCTGTCCAAAGCTGCACATGCAGCAACTACTACCCTGCCCTTTCAACAGGAAATCTCGGGTATAGTACAAGATCAAAACGGCCTTCCCATTCCGGGCGTGAGCATAATAGTAAAGAATACCACACGAGGTGTAGTCACCAACCTGGACGGGGAATATAGCATTACCGCCGCGGCAAATTCCACGCTGGTATTTTCATACATAGGCTCTAAAAAACAGGAAATGGCCGTAGACGGCCGGACGGAAATTAATGTTCAGCTTGAGGAAGATATTGCCGCCCTGGGCGAAGTGAAAATAAACGCCGGGTATTATACCACAACGGAAAGGGAAAGTACGGGTAATATTAGTAAGGTAACTGCCGAGGAGATAGAGTTGCAGCCGGTGGTGAGCCCTATACAAGCTTTGCAAGGGAGAATGGCGGGGGTTGAGATAATTCCCGGTGGCAGTAATCCTGGTACAGCTTCAACTATACGTATAAGGGGTATTAACAGTTTAAGGGAGGAAGGTAATTTTCCTTTATATATAATAGATGGGGTGCCTATTAATTCAACTCCCATAGAAACCAATTCAATAATCGGAAATGCCGGGTTAGACCCCCTCAATAATATAAACGTTTCCAATATTAAAAGTATCGAAGTATTAAAGGATGCCGATGCTACTGCAATTTATGGTTCTAGAGGAGCGAATGGTGTAGTTTTAATTACAACCAAAACAGGTCAACATACAGGTACTGGTTTAGAAGCCAGTATTTATACTGGAGTCGCAAGAGTGCCTAATCGACTGGATTTATTGAATACCCCAGAATACCTTAGTGTGCGCCGCAGAGCTTTTGAAAATGATGGTGTGGAACCTAACGAAAGAAATGCTTATGATTTATTACTGTGGGATCAAAACAGTAATACAGACTGGCAGGAATTTCTTTTTGGGGGTACCTCAGAGACTACTAATGCCAACCTGGTTTTTTCAGGAGGGAGCGATAACACTACTTTTAGAGTAGGAGGATCTTATTTTTCCCAGGGAACAGTTTATCCTGGAGATTATGATTACGAAAAAGTTACAGGAAACTTAAATATTAACCATACCTCAGAAGACGGAAAGCTTAATATAAATGCAAGTCTTAATTATGGTGTAGACGTTAATAATCTAGTAGGCAACTTAAACCTAAATTCAGCTATACTTACTTTACCTCCAAATGGCCCAGAAATTTTTGATTCTGACGGAACATTAAACTGGGAGGATTGGGCTTTGGCAGGTTTAAGTAACCCATTAGAGGGATATTATAACACAAGTACGACCCAAACAAATAATTTAATATCAAACCTGGGACTTAACTATGAGTTATTAGAGGGGTTAAAATTTCGAGCCAACCTTGGTTATACTTATTATAATAGTGAAGAATTGTGGAAGTTACCGAGTAGATCTTATAGTCCGGATGCTAATTTTCCAAATAATTCTATTCATTTGGATTCCAATCTGAAATCGTGGGTTGTAGAGCCACAGTTAATTTATAATTTCAAATATGGGAAACTAGATGTAGAATCCATAATAGGAACAACATTTCAAGAAAATTCAGGTACAAGAACGAACTTTCAGGGAAGCGGTTATGCCTCTGAAGCATTGATAGGAAATATCGCAGCAGCTGAATCTATAACAAACGGAAGAATTGATAGGACACAGTATCGATATAGTGCTATTTTTTCGCGAATAGGAATCAATTGGGATAAGAAATACTTTTTAAATTTTACAGGAAGGCGGGATGGTTCTTCCCGTTTTGGACCAAACAATCGTTTTGCAAATTTTGGTGCAATTGGAACAGCTTGGATATTTTCTGAAGAATCCTTTATCAAAGAAAACCTAAGTTTCATTTCGTTTGGTAAATTTAGGGGTAGCTATGGCACAACCGGGAATGACCAAATTGGAGATTTTGGTTACTTAGATGCTTATGAGGCAACAGTAGGGCCCGGCGGGTTATATCCTACGAACCTGGCGAATCCAGATTACTCCTGGGAAGTCAATAAAAAGCTCGAATTCGCTATTGAATTAGGCCTGATTCAAGATAGAATTAGATTTGGATTAAGCCGCTATCAGAATCGCTCCTCCAATCAACTTGTTGGGTATTCGTTACCGTATATCACCGGTTTTACATCCGTCCAGGCCAATTTACCGGCAACAATTCAAAATAGTGGTTGGGAATTGGAAGTAAGTAGTCAATTAATTAATAATAACAATTTTAGTTGGCAAACCTCACTTAACATAAGTTTCCCTAAAAATGAATTAGTAAGTTACCCTGGCATTGAACAATCTTCATATGCAAACACTTACAGGGTGGGACATCCAGTAAATATTTCCTTATTGTATGATTATACAGGCCTAGATCCTGAGACAGGTTTATACACTGTTAGAGATGTAAATGAAGATGGAAGTTTCGATTACCGCGATCGGATAGTTGTTTTAGATAGAAATAGAGAATTTTTCGGAGGCATCAATAATAACCTCGCCTATAAAGATTTTTCATTACAATTCTTATGGGAGTTTGTAAAGCAAAATGGGAGAAGGTCATTATTTAATGCAGGTCCCAGCAGAAACACAACAAATGATGTTTTAGATAGAAATGCGTATCAAAGATTTTCTCAATCAGGGTTAGCTACTAATGCTTTCAATAATGTGCTTAATTCTTTATTTCCCGTTCAGGATGCCTCTTTTCTAAGGCTAAAAACAATTTCTTTAAACTATAACCTTCCCACCAGTATTACAGAGAAGACTGGCTTACAAAGTTGCCGTCTTTTCCTCCACGGCCAAAATTTGATCACGATAACCCCTTATGACGGATTAGATCCGGATCAGCCCTTTTCTGAAGGTGCTTTTAATAGTTTGAGAACTGTTACAGCAGGATTACAAGTTAACTTATAAAAACAATATTATGAAGCTTAATAGAATAACCAAACGGGCAATAATGATGCTTTTCATAATTACATTATTCTCCTGTGAGGATTTTGTTGAAATAGATACACCAAATAATAAACTAGTGAGGTCTGAAGTATTTAATAGCAATGAAACCGCTATTAGTGCTATGACGGGAATATATAACCAACTATATATGTCCTCATTTAGCAATGGTTCCCGAAGTAGTGTTACTTTTTTATGTGGGTTATCCGCTGATAATCTATCGAATTTAAATACTACAAATCTGCCAAGAATGCAATTTCAAGAGAACGAAATTTTCCCTGATAATCAACACAACCTAGATTTATGGGCTAGTGCCTACAATATCATTTATTTAACTAATTCATTTCTTGAAGGTCTTAAAAATTCTGAAGGGATAGAACTGGAAGTTAATTTACAATTAGAAGGGGAGGCAAAGTTCGTGAGAGCCTTTACCTATTTTTATCTTACAAATTTATATGGGGATGTGCCTCTTATTCTAACTACTAATTACCGCAGTAATGAACTAGAACCCCGCAGTCCAGCATCAGAGATTTACCAACAGATCGAGAATGATTTACTAAGCGCTATTGACCTTATGGGTATAAACTACCGTGAAGGAGAACGTACTGTTGCAAATAAATCTGTTGCCACTGCATTTTTAGCAAGAGTTTACCTCTACCTCGAAGAATGGGAACTGGCTGAAAACTATAGTAAAATGCTAATTGAGGGGGACTCTATGTATGAAATTTTAGATGATCCTAATGCGGTTTTTTTAGCAAACAGTAAAGAAGCTATCTGGCAATTATCACCCCTGGGAAGCGGCGGTATCGTCAGTCATACTAACGAGGGTAATATTTTTATTATTGACCCCGTGTTGTCCTTTTTTGCTACTGTTAAACTGACAAGTAATTTCTTGGAAAGTCTGGGAAGTGAAGATCGCCGTCTTATTGAATGGACAAGCTATAATAGTAGTAGAGATGCTGCTTTCCCCCATAAATATAAAATTAGAAATAGTAGTGAATTTCCTATAGAAGAGTATTCTATGGCCTTGAGACTGGCTGAACAATATCTAATTAGTTCTGAAGCAAAAGCAAGACAAGGTGATCTTTCTGGAGCTATAGAGGATTTAAATATTATAAAAAACAGGGCGGGAACAGCCTTAATTTCTGAAGAAAGTTTGGGGATTACAAGGGATGAACTATTAGAAAAAATCATGGAAGAGCGAAGAAAAGAATTGTTTACCGAGTGGGGGCATCGCTGGTTTGACTTAAAACGTACAGGCCAGGCAAGTGCTGTTTTAGGAGATAATCCCTCTTGGGAAGATACAGATGTATTTTATCCAGTTCCCGCTGAAGAAAGAATGAAAAATCCAAATCTCTCCCAAAATTCGGGATATTAATTATAAATAAAGAATAATGAAATCTATTCTCAAATATTCAGTAATTATTTATATGATTTTCGCATTCACGATTTTAAGCGGTCAAACTCCTCCTGGAGAAGCTCCTGATATTGCATTGAATCCCACTGTAAAGTACGGTGTTCTTGAAAATGGTTTAACTTATTTTATAAAAAAAATTGAAACTCAGGATCCTAAATTAGAAATGGGGTTTTTAGTTAGAACAGGTTCTTATAAGGAAGAAGCACACGAATTAGATTTTGCACACCATATAGAACATTTAGCGTTTAGAGAGACTAAAAATTTTCCAAAAGGATTAAATCAAAATTCGGAGTTGTTATCTAGTTTGGATATGGATACTTATGATGTCCACGCCAAGACAGGTGGACTGCTTACATACTATTTTTTCTGGCCTAAAAGAGAGAATCTAAAGGCTATTAAAACCGGGGTGGATTGGTTTAGAGATATCGCGGATGGTTTGGATGTATCCCAAAGTAGTACAGAAAGGGAAAGAGGGGTATTACTTCAGGAATATTTGGCTAATGAGGCAAATCAAGATGTTCTGATAGCCGAAAGCAAATTAGAAAGTCAATTATTCCCTTGCTTAAATAGTTATGAAAATTTTATTGCCCATAATAAGTCTTACCCCCATCAAGATGTTAAGGATTTCTATAAAAAATGGTACCGTCCTGATCAGATGGCCGTATATATAGTAGGGAATATTAAAAACATCGATGACTTAGAGGGGATAGTAAAAGAAAAGCTTTCATCACTAATAAACAGCAAAGAGCCGTTAATGGAAAGAATCTGTAATAAGGAATATTATTCCAATAAACCAAAGTTTGAGATTGTATTTAGCAAAGCAAATTTACCTACCTACCTAAATCCTATATCAATACATCTTATTTACCCGGATTCCGAAACCATTGAAAAGATAAATAGCCTGGCTGGCATGAAGAAAAAGCTTAAGAATGAACTGATCGCTCGGGTACTGAATTTACGTTTCAAAGTAAAAGAACAAGTTTACAATAAAATTTCAGACAAATATGCGGTGCATACATACAAATCAAATAATAAACACTCAGGCAAACCTAAAAGCGCTTTAAAAATTGTTGTTAATACCGGTCTTAATAAGGAAAAAGATGCCTTGAAGGAGACTGTACAAATAATTAAACAGTTAAAAGAATATGGGATCCGTAAAGATGAAATGGAGAAAGTAAAAAATATTGTAGTAGATAAAATCCTAACAAAAAATGAAGAATCAATCACCTACTGGAGCACAGAAATGATGAATCACTTTGCTTATGGGGAGGTTTTTTCCGATCAAAAGAATTCAAAATTGAAAAAATACCTTGAGAATTTGACAAAGGAGGAAGTAAATGCCACTATTGACAGTGTTTTTTCCCAGATTCCGGATGATATTGGAATGATTTTTCCTAAAAACTATGAATCTGAATTGCAAATTGAGCAAACGACTAGAAAATTCATAAAAAAAGTTTTAAAAGAATCGGTCGTACCATTTGAAGTCATAAACGGACCTAATTTAATTTTGACGAATAATGAGGTAGCTGCTCTTAAAATTAACCAGGAACATAAGGCAAGAAACGGGATAAATGGTACCAGGGAGTATCGTTTAGAGAACGGAATAAAGCTTATTCTGAAATCCTTAAAATCAAATCCAAGTGATCAAATTATTTTAAAGGGATTTAGACCTCAAGGAGCTGCAAGTTTTCCCAAAGAAAAATTATATTCTGCTCTTTATGCCCCGGCTGTAGTATCTTATGCAGGGGTTGGTAAATTTTCCAAATTTGAATTAAGCAGGTTTTATAAAAATACAAGTTCTTTAAAATTGGGAGTTAAACCATATATCACGTTTGATGAAGCAGGTATAAAGGAGAAAGTCTCTGTGGACGAATTGGAAACACTACTTCAAATCGTGTATTTATATTTTACCAACCCCCGTCAGGATAAGTTAGCATTTAAGGACTGGAAAAAAACTTATTTAAAAATTGCTTTGAAGGGAATAAACCCAAGAAACGACCTGATAGATTTTATGGGACAAGTAACGGGAGATTATTCGAATTTGCCACAAGCTACTAAAAGTATCTCATCTATTAAAAGTGTGAATTTTGAAGATGCACATAAGATTTACCGTAGCCTTTTTTCTAATCCAGAGGAATTTACTTTTATTATAACGGGTGATTTTGAAGAAGATAAAATTCTTCCAATGTTAAAGAAGTATTTAGGTAATCTTCCTGGTAAGAACTCACCGGACCTTAAAAGGAAATGGCAGGTGTCTTTCAATAAGGGTCCTGAAAGACATCAACTTAAACCTTCAAAATTTTATGAAACGATAAATTCTTACTATGCCTTAAGTTTTATAAAACAACGTGAGAATTCTAATTGGAAAGAAGATATCAAACTGAGATTATTGGGCCAGGTTGCCAATAGGATGTTATTTAAACTCCGGTCTGAAAAAGCCTTGAAGTTATATTACTTTTCGGCGGGTACTTATACAAACAGAATCATGGATCGCAATGAATTGACCTTTCTTGTCAATATTCATCCAAACGAATTTCCTATTGTAAAGCAGTCGATTGCTGAATATATTGAGACTATTAAGAATGGTGATATATCGGATAACATATTTGAAGAAATCATGATCCATAATCAACCATATTTTCTGGTAAAAACATTAAACAGCCAGGCTAATATCTTAGAGAAACTATATTATTATTACAGGTACAATGAACCATTCATCAATCCGGTTGAGATACACGATTTTTTTGAATCCTTAACTAAACAAGATATTCAGAAAATTGCGAGAGAATACTTTCGGGATAAATATTTACACGAAATACAAATCGAAAATGAAGAGTTAATGAACTAATATAAAAAACCGCATCGCTAATAAAGTGATGCGGTTCACCTATAGTTTTTAATTAAAGATTTAAAACAGTGGGATCCGGCGTACTACTGTTTTTTTTAGTTTGAAGATCCATTTCATCATACACATCATAAATGGGACCTCCCTGTCCGAACTGTACCCGACAGGTATTGCTTCCCTGCTCGCAATTCTGCTCTGGTATAATTTCCCAGGAGCCATCAATAAGTACATAATCGTTGTTTTGAACCTTAATTTCAGGTTCTAGGTTTGTGGTGGCAAAAGCCATTCCGATGGCGCATATAAATGCCAACATTGGTAATAAAACTTTAGTTTTCATAATATTGAATTTTACGTTAATAAATAATGCCGTTGTAAAACAGGTACTCGGCTTCACCTGCATCATCGCGCAATAATATGTTTAATTTTTTTTCTTTTTTCAGACAGCGCATAGGCTTTAAAAGCACTTTACCACAATTAATAGAACTTTCCTGTAATCTTACTCCTTTAACTGTTGTACCAAAGTTCCTAAACCAAAAGCAATTAAAAAATGGCTAAAAGCGTAAATTATATGGTAAATCCTGTAAATTATATGGAAAAAGACGTCAATTATATGGAAATAATTTAACCATGGTTAAAAGTCTTTTGAAAACCTGGGGATACCATGCAAGGGTAGTTTATCATACTTTTTGAAAATTTTGTACATCCCATTATAATCAGTAAGCCCATTTTTATGGGCAATTTCCTTCAAACTCAATACGCTAAATAAGATATCCTTTACGCAATCAATCATTCTCATCTTGTTATAAAACTGATAAAACGTGTCCTCAAAATATTGTTTACAATCCTTTTGGAACTGATGGTAGTTTTTTTCATAATGCTTTAATAATTTGCCAATGGACTGTTTACCTTCATTTTGGACATACTGCCCTAAAAACTTGTGAAGGTATTGAAGATAATGGGGTGTTGGGTTAATAAGGTTCCTGGCAACGCTAAACTCATGAAGGATAAACCGGGCTGTATTATTACCTTTTTCAAACACGGCTACCCCGGTCAATAATAAAATTGCTTCTACTGTGGAACAACGAAGATGAATAGGCAGGATATCATCCTGTAAAAATGGAGTTTCTTTCTTTTTGATTTTCCCAATAGCAAGCAATTTCTTGGAAATTGCATCGAATTCCAAAATTTCTGGCTTTTCCAAATTGAATTCCATTATCAATTTTCCTTTATAATAGGTATGATTGAGAGGTAGGAACCCTATTTCTTTAAAAAATTTCATATAAAAATTTACTATTTTCCGGGTATGGCGTAACAACAATTTATCCTGGTTATAATAGAATGTAGACTGTCCCCTTGGAAACTTTGAAAATTTAATCATAGCTTCCTCTAGTGTTTTATCTATTATGGATAGTAAATAAAGATTCATAATCACGGGTATGAATGTGGGACAGCATGTATAAAAATTTGGCTACATTATACCTGTCAATAGAATCTTATAACAAACTGAATGACAGGTTCTAATCCAAAAGAATAAATTTATTAAAAATTCTCCAATGAGAGAAATAAATTAGAAGCCCCGGGGAAGGCCACAAACGAGGGTGGGCATTAACCATCTTATAAATTGAGAGAAGCTCGTGGAATAAACGCTTTGAGGGATTAAAAAGCAGCGGCCTTGAGAAAGCCTAAAAAAGCTACTTTAAGATTGATTAACTGAATAGCCCACGCAAAAAATCTAGCAACCTATTTGATAAAATGTAAGGAAGGGCATTGTGGAGCGGTACATTTTGACAAAGGGGTTGCCTCGTAATTAAGCGCAAAAAATGCGTTTCCGAAGGATTAAGGAATTGCATTTTTGTCCAATTTTTTGAATATCAAGCGACTCCTATTGGATGGGCCTGGAAATCTTTCAGATTATGAACAAATACTCTCTATTCGGTCATTCCCCTTCGGAACAAATTCCACAATACAGAACAGCCCATTTAGGTCAAAGAGGAATTGATAAACAAGTCTTGTTTTTCCAATGCTTCGGCCAAACTGCAACTTGGCGTGTCATCCCCTTGTTCGGATTGTTTTAATAACTCTCCAAATTCTTCGGTAAGCATTGGCAGGTTTGCCACCGTTTTGTAATTTTTCGAACCGGGTTGCTGTACCTCCCTGATTGTGGATAGTAATACTTGTCCTGTATGCCTGCTTTTGGCGAAGCCCAACCAATATTTCGGGTTATCCCTGTAATTCCTGCAGTCGTTTATTTCTTTTAGAATTTCAACAACATCAAACCTTGCCCATACATAGTCCACACAAGTGATGGTTAGATTGCCCTTGTCTGCAATCTTCCTAAATTTTCCTTTTCAAATTTCCGTTTTTCGGCTTTCCAGTTGCTCCCCGAAAAGCGGTTACCTCTGTTTAATAGTGCCACGAATTTGTACAAACCAGCTTCGCATTCAGCAAAACGCTGTCTCCCCAAATTGGCTGTCGTGATAATATCATCATCCCAAAGACGGATTTGCAAGCCTGCGTGTCCCAATTCCATTAACCTGTCGCTTGCGGTCGAGATCTTTGAGCCTGTACCGCCTGCCACGATTAAATTTACCGTAATGGGATTATTTACGCTATTTGGTCAATCCTGCCATATACGAGTGGTCCAATTCCTCACAGTCCCGTACCAGGTTCAAGTTGTACTGTTCTGCAATTTTTTTCAAGATTCCCATAGCTGGTTCTTATGCATTGTAAAAAACCCCGTTGCTATAATAGCCTATAAACCGTTCCCATAACCGTACAAAACCATTGGTATCTACATAGAAATAGTCCGTTCGATTACAGTAAATGATGTATATAGCCACATCCTTGAAATCCTTGCCAAGGCTTTGTGCCTTGGCCAATTTTTTTGCTTCATCTATTAATTTCGCTTTCATATGGCTTGTTTTTTAACAGGCTACCACCTTAATCGGTGGTAGCCTGTGGTTATTTAATTAAGGTTTAGGGTTTCCGCACCGTCCAACGCAAAGGCAGTACACAAGTCAAATGCTTTCTGTGATTTGCTTTTAGCTGTTCCACCCATTACAATACTCTGCAATTTGGCTTCATCGTTCCTATAATTGCGTACGTTCTGGAAGTAGCCCGTAACGGCATTATAAGCCCCGAACAAGGTACCTTTTGTGGTTTCCGTTTGTTGGCTGTCGCTTACCATTGCGTATGCAAATGCATCCTCCACGGTGTTTTTGAACACGGTGGAGAGTTCATCCTCTGCACCTTTTTTGATATGCCCCAATGCTTCCCTGTTTGGGCAAAGTGCCAACTGTATCAGCTTTCTGACCTCTTGGTCTGTTGCCTTTACCTTTGCCCACTCATTGAAAATGTCCTCTAACTGGTCGCTCAAGGTGTTGGCAAGTCCCATAATCTTGTGGGCATTTTCGATACGCTGTTTTGCCCCCGAAGTATGCTTGATACGTACGACATTGGTCATATTACGAAGTGAAGCATTCAGGGTATTCTGGCAAACGACACGGATAGGCGTGAACGCTGCGGTAATACTCCCGCTACCGTCGTGCGAAGTGGTTAGGAAAATGTACTTTTCCGTAATGTCATCGCCATTGCCCACACGGATATAACCGGGCAGTTTTGCCGTAATAAAGATTCGTTCCCCTTTGCCCAATACCCCTGCGGTTTCGTAGAGGATTCCCTCGCCACCGCCTACAATGCTGTCAAAGAAATTAAAGGCTTCACGGTTTTGTACGATATGGTAATCCTTGCCCACTACGCCCAAAACTGCATTGTTATCGGTGCGGATGTTGGCGAAATAGTTGGGTACTTCCAATTCGCTGTTACCTATCTCTATACCATCAGCCGTTTCGATAACACCCGAGCCTTTGGTAAATAGCGGGGATTTTACGACTTCATAATCCAGACCTGCCTGTTCAATAGCTTCCCCGCTTGTGGGGTACTCTTCCACGATTTGCCCTAAATCGTGCCACGCTTTTTGTTGAACGCTAAAGAATGAATAACGTCCTGTTCTCTCGTTAAAATTAATGTTGTGTGCCATAATAGAATGATTTAAAATGTTTAAAAAATGGTTGAATACCCGTTGTTAAAATGGGAGGTCTTCCTCGGTTTCTTGTACTGCAACCCTATTGTTTTCGGTTTGTTCAGTAGCATGCAGGGTTTCTGTTACCCTGCTACCTTCCCACCCTCCACGGTACAATCCATGCAGTTTGATTTGTGAGGTATGAAAATTCAGCCCTGCACGCGGTTTGCCGTCCATACCTGTCCACGCCCTTACACTTACCCTACCCGTGAGTTCCACCAAAGCGCCTTTGGTGAGTATCCTGGCTACGTTCGGGGTTCTCCAATAAGAGCAGTCGAAAAAGACGGTTTGTTCCACACGCTCTCCCTGTTTGTTTTGGTAGCTGTCGTTCACCGCTATGGAGAAGTTGACTACCTGTCTGATGTCGTTAAGGGTCTTTACTTCCGCATTCCTTGTCAGTCTTCCTGTGATATCCATGATTTCTACGTTTTTAATTATTGATTTTTGATTTTGAATTTTTGTTATTCGGCAATGAGGGGAGGTGCTTTCGTTTCACCTTTTGGCCATTTTCAATTTGTATGTTCCTTATTGCCGACATTTTTTTATTCGTTTAAAGAGCCGGAGTATGCTTTGTCTCGTTTCACGAGAATAAAAGGTTCGTGTTTAGCAGCACCAAGGTTTTGAAGGGAAATACTACCCGGCGGGTGGAGATTTTTCACCAAACTTGTCTTGACCTTGGGGCTGGGTCAAGAACACGTAAATACCTTTGCTCTTGAAATGGGATAAAATAGCATACTGGCGCTTTGATTAAAAGAAATCGTGGAAGCCATAAAGACGGTATGGTATAAATGGTATACTGAGGTTAAGGATGTAGTATTACCATTACTTGCATTTAACTGTGCCTGTTTATTAGTTTGGCCACAGCAGCCACGAAAAGGCTATTGAAAAAATGATTGGTGCGGCTATACCAGGCATTTTTCAATAGTCTTTCTTACAGCATCCAGGCAAAGCTCTTTTATGGGCGGGGATGGCGGAGGTCATAAATGTGCTTTGCGGATTACAAGGAAAAAAATGAGGTCAAATACTTCCATTTACCGACAAGGGGTTCCTTAAAAAAAATATACCCCCTTGTCTGCTTAAATTCAGGTTGCTGACCATATTTAAAGAAAAACAATATGAAAAAGGAGCTGTACCATATACAGAAGAAAATGACCCCGGATAAAGTCGTGGAAACGCTCCAAAAGGAAAATCTTTCTATAGATGAAAACGAAGCTATAATGCTCCTGGTTTTTTTAAGGAAAATAGCCAGGATCAAGATAACTGCATATTTGGAAAACCATGAACATGGAAGGGAGAAAAATAGCTGACCTTTATATCCGGGTGAGTACAGATGAACAGGCCGATAAGGGATACTCACAACGAAACCAGGAAGAGGTGCTGCGTAAATACTGCCTTCATCATTCCATTGCAATCCGGAACGTGACCTATGAAGATCATTCCGCCAAATCCTTTGACAGGCCACAATGGAAGAAATTGATTGCCGCCCTTAAAAGGCACAAAGGTGAAACTGAGCTTATCCTCTTTACCAAATGGGACCGATTTAGCCGAAATGCAGGGGATGCCTACCAAATGATCGGCATCCTGAGACGATTAGGTGTGGAACCACAGGCCATTGAACAACCTTTGGACCTTTCCATCCCGGAAAACAAAATGATGCTCGCTTTTTACCTGGCCGCACCGGAAGTGGAAAACGACCGCCGGGCGCTCAATACATTTCACGGCATGCGGCGTGCAAGAAAGGAAGGGCGGTATATGGGATTGGCCCCCATAGGATATGTAAACAAAATAACGGAAGACGGAAGAAAGTATATTGCCCGGGAAGAACCAGGTGCTACTATACTAAAATGGGCCTTTACCCAACTTTCCAGGGGGGACTTCAATACGGAACAGGTTTGGAAAATGGCAAGGAAAAAAGGTCTGGATTGCAGTAAAAATGCTTTTTGGCAGGCTATCAGGAATCCACTGTACTGCGGAAAGATTTTTATTCCACGATTTCAAGACGAACAAAGCTATTTTGTTAGGGGGCAACACGAAGCAGTTATTGCCGAGGAATTGTTCCAAAAAGTTCAAAACGTCCTGGATGGGCGTGGAAGGGAATACCGTACCAAATTGCAGTCCCATCCTAAATTCCCGCTCAGGGGCTTCCTGCTCTGTCCCAGATGTGGGCGAAAATTAACGGCAAGTACATCAAAGGGCAGGAACAAATATTACAGCTATTACCATTGCAGCAAAGGATGCCCACATCGTATTAAAACTGAGAAGCTAATGCTTGCCTTGCAGATGGAATTAAAGAAGTACGTTCCCCGTAAGGAAATACTGGGGACCTTTGAAAAAATACTCATAGAAACATACTACGACCTTACAGGAAATCTCCAAATGTTGAAAAGACAAAAATCGACCCTGCTTAAAGACTACAAGCAAAGGATAGAACATATCATGGACTTATTGGCCAGGGAAAAAATCGATGCCTTGGATTACCAGAGATTCAAATCGAAGTATGAGGGTTTAATCAATCAATTGGATGAGGAATTAAAAACCCTCAAAGGTAGGGTTCCCGATATTGATGGCTTATTGTCCCGGAATATTCAGTACCTCTTACAGTTGGACAAGATAATCAAGGAAGAAGACCATGAAAATATCAGGTCAATAGTACATTTAATGTATCCACACAAATTGATGTTCCACGGTCATAATTTAAAAGCAGAAAAGAGCAATGAGATCCTAAAATATGTCTACCACTATAAACACACCGGCTTTTGGGAGGACTAAATATGTCTACTAAATAGACGTTTACTAAGTGTACCAAAACTATTATAGGAATCAAACCTGTTTTTCAACATAAGCATTTTTTTTTTGCCGGGGAAAAGAAAAAATATCATAGATCATAATAAACTGTTTATTCCGGTATCTTCATTTACTTTTTCCAGTGTCATTCCATTTTCTTTTGATGCCCCTTCTTTTCAGCATCATAATTATTATAGAAATAATCGATCTAACAAATCTAAAGGTGCGTTAATTTCAAAGCTTATTTTTTGGCGACAAAAGGGAATGTGAGGTAAGAGAAGGATTTTAAAAGAAACTCTGAAATCCTGATCTGTGAATTTTAGTCACTATCAAGACGGACTTGAGTTAAAAAGCTTTTCCATTATAACTCTTATAATATTTAATATTTAAAGCTTTTTGGCTCGTGTCCAAGACAAAATGTAATGAACCCTTTTTACTGAAATGAAGCTTTTGCGCAGTGTAGGTAAAAGTGGTGAAGGAGTGTGAATTTCAGTTTTTGCGTGAAAAGATTACCGGTATTACTGGTCTGAATCAAAATTTCCGTGAAAAAATTTATAGAGCTTTTTTAATTCAATATCAAACAAGCTCAAATAGCATTCTATTATAGAAAAATGACGACCCAACATCGCGTAGCATATTATCAAATTTTAATTATCCTAATCTATTCAATAACTGGATTCTCCAATAAATAGAAATCCCACAAATTATTAGTATGACGACCATGTGCTCCTGTAGCACAATTAAGAATCGTTCCTTTTATCTTTACATCCCTACCTTTTTCACCCAAATCTACTCCTGAAACAAAAATTTTTATTGTAGTTAAATTAAATTCGTCCGCTAAGCTCACCAAATATTTCTCGGCATCAACTTCTAAATATTTCTTGTTACCATTAAAAAAATAATCACCATCTTCAATAACTTCTACTCTTGCAGGTATAGAATTTTCTAAAACCTTTCTAACTTGAATACTGGAACATTTTTCCATAGCATCTTCGTAGTTATCTTCTTGGTTATCAGAATTAGAACAAGCACCGAGTAAAATCATAATAAAATATACAAAAAATTGTCTCATTATATTGGTATTTTATTGTTAGATGTTAATTTTAAAAAAAGGTTGCGTTCATTTATGTTAAAAAACCTTAATTAATTCTTTTTTTCAATTTATGAAAATCCTCTGAAATTTTAGAATCAATTACCTTAGCATAGATCTGGGAGTTGATAATTTTGTATGCCCAAAAAGTTTTGATACTGTTTCTATGGGAACATCATTAGCTAAGATTACCGTTGCTGCGAATGCATGCCTGGCCGCGTGGGACCAAGTTCCTTAATGTTTACCTCTTTAGTGATTTCACGGAAGTACTGATTGGTTTTCTGGTTGGAATATACTGGAAGTAAAATATCACTGGAACAAACTTTTGGAAGATCATGGTATTTTTTAAGAATTCTTTTGGGCTTCCTTCAATAGTCGTTTTGGTTTTGATCCTTAGGGTGTAAATCCATTTATTCCCATCCACACCAATGGTAGTTACCAGCAGTCCTTCCTTATAAACGACAATTAAATGTTTTACAGAATTGTGTCTTGCTTTCATCATTTTTTTATTGATTAGTTGACTTTTCGAACTGCCTCCAATAATTTGTTAAAGTCGGTCCAGCAAAATTTATCCTAAATCTCACTATTTAGACTATTCTATCGGATAGCCTGCTAGGCTCCATCATCCCTTCTCGTTTTAGACTGTTTGATTTTTTTCGCTTTTGAACCAAAAGATTTATGGTCTTAATAGGGGTTCAATTGTTTTAAAGGGTTGTTAAATCTCTAAAAAACATTAAATTAGGTGTTCCTTATCAATAAACCCTCTATATAATGACCCTAAAAAGTGAAAGAAAAATAGCGAATATAGCAGATTTATACATCCGTGTAAGTACAGATGAACAGGCTGATAAAGGATACTCTCAACGCAATCAGGAAGAAGTATTGCTCAAATATTGTAATGGTCGGTCAATCAAGGTTCGCAACATCATCTATGAGGATTATTCCGCTAAATCCTTTGAGAGACCACAATGGCAGAAACTTTTGTTAAAGCTGAAGAAACGGGGAAATAATGTTAACCTAATATTATTCACCAAATGGGATCGTTTTAGCCGAAATGCTGGGGATGCCTACCAAATGATCGGCATCCTAAGACGATTGAGTGTGGAACCACAAGCCATTGAACAACCTTTGGACCTTTCCATCCCTGAGAACAAAATGATGCTCGCCTTTTACCTGGCTGCCCCGGAAGTAGAAAACGACCGTCGAGCGCTGAATACCTTTCACGGCATGCGGCGGGCAAAAAAAGAAGGAAGGTATATGGGAGGTGCCCCCGTAGGCTATGTGAACAAAATAACGGAAAATGGGAAAAAGTATATTGCCCCGGAAGAGCCTAATGCCGCTTTGCTGAAATGGGCCTTTACTGAACTTTCCAGGGGGGACTTTAATACGGAACAGGTATGGAAAAGGGCAAAGGAAAAGGGGTTAACGTGCAGTAAAAATGCATTTTGGCAGGCCATCAGGAACCCCCTGTATTGCGGAAAGATTTTTATTCCTAGGTATAAAGATGAAGACAGCTACCTTGTAGAAGGACAGCACGAACCAATAATCTCGGAACATCTTTACAATAAAGTACAGGAAGTATTGGATAACAGGGGAAGAAAATACCGCTCAAAAATAAAAACCCTTGAAGACTTTCCGGTAAGGGGATTTTTAACCTGTCCTGAATGTGACAGGGTATTGACCGGAAGCAAATCAAAAGGGAGGAGCCGTTATTATTATTACTACCATTGTATTTCACCTTGCAAGTACCGTGTAAATTCAGGTAAGATAAATGAAGGCATTGAAAAAGACATTATGGCGTTCATCCCCGAAATCGATAATTCAGTATGTTATGAAAAAATAATAATGAAGGACTATCTGAAGAGGCAGGACAATAAAACTTCAAATGAAAAAAACCATATCCTTCAGCAGATCAAAGATTACGAAGAAAGACTTTCACACACCAGGGATCTTTTGGCAACCCAACAGATTGATGTTTCCGATTATCGTGAAATAAAATTGAGATACAGTGTAAAAATACAAGACCTAGAATCGAAGCTTACCAATATCAACCATAGCACAAACAATATTAAATCACTAATAAACAAAGGATTACAAAAAACTATAATGATCGGAAATTCCTTAAAAGGCGGCAGTATAATGGATATCAGAAAAGATATTGGTTCGATTTATCCTGAAAAAGTGAGTTTTCAGGAAAACCAAGTTCGAACCGCACGGCGTAACGAATTTATGCAGTATATCTTCTTGATCAACAATGAATTACAACAAATAAAAAACGGGACAAAAGTAGATATTTCTACCTTGTCCCGTCAAGTGACCCCGGCAGGATTCAAACCTGCAACCCTCAGAGCCGAAATCTGATGCGCTATTCAGTTGCGCCACGGGGCCTTATTTAGTTAGCAGTTAGCAGTTAGCAGTTAGCAGTTAGCAGTTAGCAGTTAGCAGTTAGCAGTTAGCAGTTAGCAGTTAGCAGTTAGCAGTTAGCAAAACTAAAAATATTTCTTTTCAAACTTATTTTGAAAATTACTTACTCAATTTCTTCTTAACAATGGTAGAAATGGTTTTACCATCGGCTCTACCGGCTAATTCAGCACTCGCCATTCCCATCACTTTCCCCATATCCTGCATTCCGGTGGATCCGGTTTTAGCGATAACTTCGTCTACTTTAGCTTCAATCTCAGCTTCGCTTAATTGTTCCGGTAAAAAAGACTCGATCACAGCGGCTTGCTTTTCTTCAGGCTCTGCCAGGTCTGGTCTATTTTGCTCCCGGTATATCACGGCGCTGTCTTTACGCTGCTTTACCAATTTTTGCAGAAGCTTTAACTCCTCATCCTCGGTTAAACCATCTTTTGCAGAACTTTCGGTATTTGCCAATAAAATAGCTCCTTTTACCGATCGTAAAGCTTCTAGCTTTTCGCTGTCTTTAGCCTTCATAGCAGCCTTCATCTCTGCCATTACTTTATCCTGTAAACTCATAGCTTTTAAGTGTCATTTTCGCGCAGGCGGAAATCTAATTTCAGCAGCGAAGATAAAATATTAAAATTAAATTCCCCACTTATTCTCCCTTCAAAATTAAGTATCTTGAGACTTCAAACATAGCTTTTATTATGAAAAAACTCTTTATTTGCATCCTTCTTTTCCTAAGCTTTTCAATTTCAGCACAAGAGAGATTTATTGACGATTCTTTTCAGTTAAAAGAAACTGAAACCCGAACCTATGCCACAAAAAACGGTGAAGCCCTTCAACTGGATATTTATCAGCCGAAAAAGGATAGCATGCAGCAAAGACCTGTAATTATTTTTATGCACGGTGGTGGATTTGCAGGCGGTACCCGCGCCAATCCCGCCGAAGTTAAATTTGCAGAAAACGCCGCCAAAAAAGGTTATGTAGCCGTACAGATATCTTACCGCTTAACACGAAAAGGACAATCTTTTGGCTGCGATTATGAAGCCTCCGGAAAAATAGAAACCTTTAAACTGGCTGCTGAAGATTTTATGGATGCCGTTAGTTTTATGGTGAAAATTAAGGATGAATACGGCATAGATACTTCCAAAATAATTGTGGGAGGAAGCAGCGCCGGGGCCGAAGCTGTACTTAATGCAGTGTATAACGAGCGACTTATGTTTGAAAACTTTTCTAAATATGAAGATTTCAATTTTGCCGGGGTTTTCTCTCTTGCCGGCGCCATCGTAGATGCGCGATATATTACTGAAGAAAACGCCGTTCCCGGGGTATTTTTCCACGGAACCGAAGATAATCTGGTGCCTTATGCAACCGCACCTCATCACTGGTGTGATCCAGGCCAGCCGGGATATATTATGCTAGACGGGTCCAGAACAATTACCCAAAAGCTGGCAAATTTGAATACCGCTTATATGCTCTATAGTTTCGAAGGCGGAAAACACGAACATTCAGGGATGCCTTTTAACTATTTACCGGAGGTTTTTAAGTTTTTCAACGAGGTATTTCTGAATGGAGAAAATCAACAAATTGAAGTCTGGAAATAAGAAACCTCGTTTAAAATTATTCCTATGAAATCTGCTTACTTTCTTTTTATTATAAATCTGCTATGCAGCCTTAACCTTGCTGCGCAACGAAATATCCAAACCATAAATTCTGCTTGGGAGTTTTCTTCGGAAAAAAATGAAAAAACCGAAATTGTAAATATTCCGCATACCTGGAATGCCGAAGATGCTTTTCTGGATGGAAAAGAATATTTTCGCGGAAAGGGAACTTATAAAAAGTCGCTTTTTGTTCCGCAGGAAGGGCAACAAAAACGTGCTTTTTTAAAATTTGAAGGCAGCAATCAAATCACCACTGTCTATGTTAATGAGAAAAAAGTAGGCGAACATCGCGGCGGATATACGGGTTTTGTTTTCGATATTTCTGAAGCGCTAAATTATGGAGAAGCAAACCAGCTAAGAATTGTAGTGGACAATGCTCATAATACAGATATTCCCCCACTGGATGCCGATTTTAATTTTTACGGCGGAATTTATCGCGATTTACAACTCATTCTCACCAACCAAATCCACTTTGAACTCGAAAATGAAGCCACCGGGAATATGCTGATTAAAACCCCTAAAGTTTCGAAAGAAAAAGCGAGTATAAGTTTTGAAACCAAAATTGCAAATCATTCAAAAGTTTCTAAAAACCTAAAAGTAAGTGTGGATATTTTTAATCCTGAAAAACAGAAAATCGAAACTTTAACCAAGCAGGTTCAGCTTTCGCCGGCTGAAACCAAATCGGTTAATTTCAGCAAAGAAATTACTGATCCTGAGTTATGGTCGCCAGATTCTCCAAAATTATATGAAGCAATAGCAAAGATTTCTGAAGAGAATTCCGAGGAAATTTTAGATGAAATAGACTCCAAATTCGGACTGCGATGGTTTGAAGTGAGCACCGAGAAAGGTTTCATTCTAAACGGGAAACCTATAAAACTTATTGGCGCAAACCGCCATCAGGATTTTGAAGATTTAGGCAATGCTTTACCGAATAAAATTCATAGATCAGATTATAAAATCATTAAAGAAATGGGCGCTAATGTGATTCGTACCGCTCATTATCCGCAGGATCCCGAAGTTTATAGAATTTGTGATGAACTTGGTTTATTGGTATGGACAGAAGTACCTGTAATCAACGATGTCACCGATACGGATGCTTACCACAAGGTTTCGCTTAAAATGCAACGCGAGCAGATCCTGCAGTTTTATAATCATCCTTCTATAGTAATGTGGGGATTAATGAATGAGATCTTCATTAGATTGGTTTTTAATAACCAGATGACCGAAGAAGAAAAGAAAGCCAAAATAAAAACTACGGTAGCACTGGCTGAAAAACTCGAGAAAGAAACCAAAAGCCTTGATCCCGATCGTTTAAGTGTGATGGCTTTGCACGAAAACGAATTATACAACGTAACGGGCATTGCCGATATCCCCGATGTAATAGGTTGGAATTTATATTTTGGCTGGTATTCTCCCGGCCTGGAAAGTTTTGGGGAATTTTTAGATGAGCAACATAAACGTTATCCAAACCGACCCTTATTTATCTCGGAATACGGTCCCGGCGCCGATTCCAGGATCCAGACCAACGATCCAAAACCATGGGATTATTCTGAAGCTTATCAGCTAAAATTACACAGAAGTTATATAAACCAGGTGCTGGAACGCGATTATGTATTTGGCATGACCGCCTGGAATTTCGCCGATTTCGGTTCGTCTTTCCGTCAGGATTCACGGCCTTATATCAACCAGAAAGGTTTGGTGAATATGGACCGGAGCAAGAAGGATATATACCATTATTACCAGGCCAGGCTTTTGGAAGAACCATTTATTTATATCGCCGGGAAAAATTATGAAAAGCGATATCCAAAGAATGAAAACGAAAGCATAGAAATCACCGTATTTTCTAATGCCAAAGAAGTGAAATTGAAAGTAGATAATGCCGAATTCACTTCAGAAGTTGAAGATGGTATTGCCCTTTTTAAACTTTCGCTTCCGGAAGGAAAACATCAACTAGTCGCTACAGATGAGAAGCTTTTTCATTCTCGTGAGATAATTGTAAAATTCAGAAAAAATCTTGTTGCTGAAATTGATCAAAATGCGATACTGGTTAACGTAGGTACCCACGTTAATTTTACCGATGAAACAACCGGCGAAACCTGGATTAGCGATCAGGAATATAAAGAAGGAAGTTTTGGATATGTTGGTGGCGAGGTTTATCAGAAAAGCAGCAGTAAATTTCAGGGAACTGCCTCAGATATTCAAGGCACAGAAAACGATCCGTTATTTCAAACTATGCAGGAAGGCATTGAGGCTTATAAATTCGATGTAGAAAAAGGAAAGTACCGTGTGACGCTTCTTTTCGCTGAACCTGAATACAATGCTTCCGAAGAAAATATTTACAACCTGAGTGAAGCAGAGAAAAAGAATATAACAGATTTAAGAAGTTTTGATATAAAAATTAATAGAAAAACACTTTCCAGAGACCTCAACCTGGCCCGAGATTATGGAAGGCTTCAGGCTGTTGAAATTTCTTATGAAATAAAAACCGATGCGGGGATCGAGATTAAATTTGACGATAATTCTGGCAATGCATTGTTATCGGGAATTAAATTGGAGAAGTTGTAGTAAGTATTAAAACAAAAAATCCCGCCGAAGCGGGATTCAATAACCCAGAAATAGTAGGGTATCTCAAGGTTGTGCATCAATAAAAACTACTCCTCTACCGTAAATTCATTGGTAAATTCGTGGTCTGAACTTCCGGCAACGAAAAACTCGAATTCGCCGGGTTCTACTACAAATTCCAGATCTGCATTATAAAATTTCAGGTCTTCAGCGGTAAGCTCAAAACTCACTTCTTTTGTTTCACCTTTCTTTAAACTTATCTTTTTAAAGGCTTTCAACTCCTTCATTGGCGGCGTAATACTTCGTACTTTATCGTGCGTATATAACTGCACCACTTCTTCCCCATCAAAATCACCGGTATTGGTAACCGTAGTGGTAATGGTAATACTACCGTTTTCGCTTAATTTATCACTACTTGCTTTTGTCTCCCCATATTCAAAATTGGTGTACGAAAGTCCGTAGCCGAATGGCAATTGCGGGGTGTTTTCCACATCTAAATAATTAGACTTGAATTTCTGAAATTCAGAAGGTGATGCGGCTGGTCTACCTGTGGTTTTCATTCGGTAGTAAATTGGAATTTGCCCAACATTTCTTGGCCAGGTAGCAGTTAACTTTCCTGAAGGATTATAATCTCCAAAAAGCACATCGGCTATGGCATTTCCGGCTTCTACACCTGGATGCCAAACCTGAAGGATACTTACCGGCATTTCCATTTCTTCGGAAATCACCAACGGACGGCCACTCATTAATATTAACACTACGGGCTTTCCGGTTTTTACGAGTTCCCTGATCAATTTTTTCTGACTATCAGGAATATTTAAATTGGTACGGCTGGCAGCTTCCCCGCTCATTTCGGTAGCTTCTCCAACTACGGCCACAATTACATCGGCATCTTTAGAAACCTGTAAAGCTTCTTCTATCATTGCTTCAGGAGTTTCTTCCGAAATCTCGATACGCGGCCCAAAAACATTTACATTTTTAGCAAATGTAGTATCGTTACTAATATTGGCTCCTTTTGCATAAGAAATTTCAGCATTTGGAGCTACATTTTTTATTCCTTCCATCACCGGAACTGAAAGCTGAGGATTCCCGGTTGGTGCCCAGGTTCCAAGCATATTATTCTTATTATTTGCCAATGGTCCAACCAATGCAATTTTTGCATCTTTGGCCAATGGAAGTGTGTTTTCATGCTTTTTCAAAAGCACAAAAGAACGTTTTGCTGCTTTCCTGGCTACCGCCCTATTTTCTTCGGAAAGAATATCTTTTTCTGGCCTACTTTCATCTGAATATAAATAGGGATCGTCTAAAAGACCCAATTTATGTTTGGCTTCAAGAATTCTGCGAGCCGCTTTGGTGATCTGTTCTTCGGAAACTTTGCCTTCTTCCACAGATTTCTTCAGGGTAGTAAACCCTTCTCCAACCATATCCATATCAAGTCCGGCGTTTATAGCCAAAGCCGAAACATCCTGCAGGTCTCCCATTCCGTGGGCAATCATTTCGTTTACCGAAGTATAATCTGAAACTACAAAACCTTCAAAACCCCAGCGCTCGCGAAATAAATCGGTAATTAACCATTTATTTCCTGAAGCAGGAACGCCGTGAATATCATTAAAGGAAGTCATTGCGCTGGCAACACCTGCATCTACCGCAGCTTTGTATGGCGGTAAATATTCATTGAACATTTTTATTTTACTCATATCTACCGAATTGTAATCCCGGCCGGCCTCAGAAGCTCCATATAGCGCTAAATGTTTTACGGTAGCGATCATTGTATTAGGCGCAGTAAAATCATCTCCCTGGTAACCTTCTACCATTGCTTTTGCAACCTGGGAACCCAAATAAGGATCTTCCCCGGCACCTTCAGCAATACGACCCCAACGCGGATCGCGAGCTATGTCTACCATTGGCGAGAAATTCCAGTTAATCCCATCGGCCGTAGCTTCTTTAGCCGCAATTTGAGCGGTTTCTTTGATCAAATCCATATCCCAGCTGGAAGAAAGTCCCAATGGAATAGGAAAAGTGGTTTTATATCCGTGAATAACATCAGACCCAATTAGCAACGGAATTCCAAGTCGGGAATTCTCTACTGCAAGCTTTTGTGCCTGTCTTACTTTTTCGGGGCTGGAAACACCAAAAACACCACCAACATTTCCTTCTTTTATTTTGGTTTCTACGTCTTCACTTACTACAGATCCTGTAGCAACGCCACCACCGGGAGTAAGCAGGTTAAGCTGGCCAATTTTTTCTTCCAGCGTCATTTTCTTTAATAATTCCTCTACCTCCGGAACTCTTTCCTGGGCATTTAGGAATGAAATTCCCATAAAAATTATGAGGCTCATTGATAGATAAATTCTTCTCATTTTTCCTAATCTTTAGATTTTATAATTTGGTTTTTCGGTTATTCTGCTTGTAATATTTCAGATCTTTTAGATATGCCATTTTCATTGAATGCTTCAATACTGAAATAATACTCTGTATCACGGTCCAGGCTGCGCATAAAATGTTCATTTTCATCATAAATTAACCATGAATGGTATAATTTATCCGGGGCGATTCCCCAGCGAATATTATAACCCTGGGCACCTTTCACCGGCTTCCACTCCAGGGAAATATCTCTCCTGTCTTCCTTTCGAGAAATTTCGAATCCCTTAACCTTAGCAGGCTTTTGACCTAAACCTTTCCCAAAAAC
Source organism: Salegentibacter sp. Hel_I_6 (assembly GCF_000745315.1). Taxonomy (NCBI): domain Bacteria; kingdom Pseudomonadati; phylum Bacteroidota; class Flavobacteriia; order Flavobacteriales; family Flavobacteriaceae; genus Salegentibacter; species Salegentibacter sp. Hel_I_6. The sequence continues at coordinate 1,019,559 of NZ_JQNQ01000001.1, forward strand.
CCTAATTTCAGATAGAGCGAGATTATTCCCCGGAACTGCAATATTATTATAGCGCACGTATTTAGCCTTTACTGGCTGATTAAGCGGAATGTAGGCATTTGGTGTATCTTCAAAACTCTTACTTCTATCTACAACAGTTTTCCAGTTTTCACCATCTTCTGAAACCTCTAAGGTATACCGGTGTCGTAAACCTTCGGTACGGGTATAAATACCAGATTCCTGGTCGTGAAAATTCAGCTGAAAAGCATAGATATTTCCGGGCGCCAGCATTTCTATCTCCACCCATTGCTTATCGTCATTAGCTTCAGCAACCCAAAAAGATTTCGGACTTTCATCGGTTAATAGCTTGGAAATAATTTCACCTTCACCATTCTTTTCCAAAGGCATTTCGGTAATATCAAAATCACCATCTGTGGCAGTGCTTTTTCTAACCTGCATTTGTGAAGAAGAAACGGTTGTTTTTCCTTTATAGGAAAGCAACATCCAGCCATTGTGCAGTCCTGCTTTCGTAGGATGATCTGGACCGTACAAAGGATAATCGCCATAGCTGGTAATGGTGTACATTAAACCTTCGTCATCAAAATAGGTTGGAAACATAGCCAGCCTGCGTTCCCAATGAGAATTAGAAGCGAGGGCCATGGTGGCAAAATGCCAGTATTGTCCGTTGGTTTGTTGCATGGTAATCCCGTGGCCGGCACCATTGGTAAAGCCGCCCGGCTTTAAACTCATAGGATTGTTTTTCATGTATTTAAAAGGACCAAGTGGTGTTTCGCCTACGTAAGCGGCATCGGCATAAACATTAAATTGTGTCCCGGGCGCTGCATATTGCAAATAGTATTTTCCATCGTGTTTGGTCATGGAAGCACCTTCCATATATCCTTCTTTCAAGGTTGGGTGGTAATTGTTTTCGCCAAAGCGTTCCCAACCGTGTTCTTCTTCTACCAGGTTAATAAGTTCCTTTTCGACCCCGGTTTCAAGAAAACGATCGTCTTTATCCAGCATTTTAACCTTAAGTGGATGTACATTAGACGAACCCCAATACAAATAGGTTTTCCCGTCATCATCAATAAACAATTCTGAATCCTGGATGTTATTAGAAATTGAAGCCGTTGGTGTCCACTTACCACTTTTCGGATCATCGGTGTACAAAATACTTCCATAACCTGCAGGATCTCCGGCAAAATAAACTAGGGAGTCATTATAATTAAAAGCGGTTGGGGCATTGGAACCTTCAAAATACCATTGTTCTGGTTTAATAAATTCCCAATTGATCAAATCTTTAGAATACCAGTACCCAAAAGAACGGGTAACAAACATATAATATTCGCCCTGAAATTCAATTACGGCAGGATCGGCACCCGAACGATAAGAAATATTCTTACTGGAATTATAAACCATATAGGTATAATCAATATCAAGGGGATTGATATAGGTTTCCGGCACCACTTCCTGTGCATTTAACATTGCACCACAAAGTATGGTGGCAATTGCAATTAACTTTTTGAAATTTTTCATCTACTAATTATTTTTCATTTTCCAGGCTATGCGAGAATAACCAGGGCAATAAATTAGGTTCTGCAAATGCTGAATCCCAGCTATTATGATTGTCGTCTGGGTATAAAGAAAGCTTGGCATTGCCACCATAGTGATTAATAGACCGAGCCATTGCTTCAGAATATTTTGGAAGTACTACATCATCTTTTTTTCCGTGGAAAAGCCAAATATTAAAACCTTCCGGATATTCTTTTGCTATTTCCGGATTGGCCCCACCGCAAATAGCAAAGGCTGCTGCAAACATTTCAGGCTTTTTATAAATTATCTCGAAGGTTCCCATTCCTCCCATTGAAAGTCCGCCCACGTAAATTCGATCTTTATTGACGTAATCTTTGGAAGTCATTTTATCCATAAGTTCCATGACTAATTGTAGAGATTTCGTTGCGGGCTTTTCATTCATAAAATCGAATTGAAAAGGAACCGTATCCCGATTCACTTCTACCTTTGCCCAGTAATCATCTTTTGGTGCCTGCGGAAAAATAACTATTGCGGAAAATTCTTCCTGATGCTCTAAAAACAAATCACTGCCGTGGGTTAATTGTGACTGGTTATCACTACCTCTTTCTCCAGCACCGTGCAGAAACAAAACCACAGGATATTCCTTTTCTTCAGAAAAATTCTTTGGAAATAGAATGCGGTAATTTAGAGTATCAGCATTTTTTATAAAATGTTCCTTTTTAAAAGCTTCATTCTCCTGTGCTTCTACTGAAAATGGTACTATGAGTAAAATCACCAGTAAAACCGCTAAGACGTATAAGAATCTCTTTTTCATATTTATTTTTTTGATGCTATTATTTTAATTGAATATTTTCAAAAGTGAAATCGTGTGCTTTTTCTGTCTTAAACTCGTCAAGCCAGGGCGAGTAGGTTTTTACTTCAATTCTTTGATTTTCGGGATTAACTTTAATAATTCTTAAAAAACCATTTCCACCATTTTCTGAGCCTTCCACCCCTTTTTGATAATTGGCAAGCATCTGGTAAACCTTATTCCCATTTTCACCTTCGCTTACTAAAGTTCCAACGCCAGATTTAAGAATATGCCCGGAAAACACCATTGAAATATTATGGTGCTTTTTAATTAGTTTTTCCCAGAGTTGACCACCATTATTTGGAGCTTCTTCGCCGGCATCCTCCCCTATTCCGTAGTTCTCAGGAAGCCACCAATCCTCACCGTCGTGCAGTGTGCTATCTTCGTAAACATAAGCGTGGGTTGCTATGATGAAATTATGCTCCGAATATTTTTCTATCATCTCATCTGCCCACTTAATAGTTTTATTTCTGGGACCAAACTCCAACGACAAAACCATCCAATTTTGATCCCCGATCTTAAACTCACTCAAAAGATTATCAATTTTTCCTTCGGGAAATGAAGCTACAAGATTAGGAATCTCATTTGGTGAAAAGTAGGCATTGGCCATAGCGGTATTCCGGGTATCGGCAAATTCCCCGCTTTCACTTCCCATATCGTGATTTCCTAAAGCGAAAGAATATGGAACTTTTCCCTGGATAAGATTGAAGCCTTTTTTAGCAATATCCCATTCTTTACCGTTGTTATTCTGGGTAATGTCTCCCACGTGCAGGGCAAAGGAAAATCTATCTTTATTATTGGCTAACCAACGCATTTGATGCAAATAGATTTCTGGATATTCTTCAACATAAGTCTGGGTATCCGGCAGTACTACAAATTCAAAAGACTTCTGTTGAGCCAATGAGAAACCTGTAATCAATACTGTGCCAAGTATCAGAATAAAACTCCGAATACGGTTAAAATATGTTAGCTCGTAATTCATATAAATTAATCAGAGGTATTAAATCCTAATTTTTCGAGACCGTTTTGTACTTCGGGAGCGCCCATAAATAGATCCCAGATCAAGCCTGATCTGTAATTTTCTATCATTACAACCTGTGGTCCCTGGTCTATTGCCAGATATTTTGGAGCTACCCAATCTTCACCTTCAAGGCTATAAGCATCGTAAAATCCGGCTGGTCCCCAAAGCAATTCGTTTTGATCCTCAAAGAAATACCTCATCGCATTCATAGAAAGTTCTGGAGTATAAGGGATAGAACTAATCGCCGCAGTTGGCGAAACCACTCCTTTATCATCATCTGGAGAATGAGCGGTATAGCCAATACCATCATCTTCGTTACGGGTATAACTTGCAGTTAGACCCCAGGAATTTTCATTGTAGGTTTCAGAATTATTCGGGTTTTCCTGGGTGTACTCATAATTGATTTTGGTATGATTTACATTCAGATCCCAGTAATTAGCATATTTATCTTCAAGACCTTTCGGATTCAACCCTAAATAAGAATAATGGGCCCAAAAAAGTGGTCCGGCTTTATCGCCGCGAGTGTTATGCTTTAGTATTAAAGGAATTCCATAAGCCTCTTTATCACTTACTATATTCCCGCTACGAGCCCAACCATCGTGATAAGCTTTGGCATCAATCGCGTGATCTGGAGAAGAAGCAGCCATTACGTAAGTGATCAAACACTCGTTATAGCCTTCTATCATAAAGTCCATTTCCCACTGGTAATCTGGTGACCAGTGCCAGTAGAGTCCGTTTTTGTTGTTGGTGTACCATTCCCATTCAATGCCTTTCCAAAGCTCATCATATTTTGCTGCTACGGCTTTTTCTTCTTCATTTCCATTTTTTAAATATTCACGAACTACAATAAATCCCTGCGCCAAAAATGAAGTTTCCACAAGATCCCCTCCATTATCTTTATCGCTAAAAGCCTGTACATCGCCTGTTTCACCGTTTAACCAGTGTGGCCATACCCCGTGAAATCTCGGAGCATTATTTAAAAAATCAGCAATTTTATCCAAGCGGGCAACCGCTGAATCACGCTGAATCCATTTCCGTTCCATTCCTGAAACTATAGCCATAAGTCCGAATCCTGAGCCTCCTGTGGTTACTACGTGCTCATCGTTTTTCGGGTAATCCCCGTCAGGATGATAGCGTTCTCGTGCCATTCCGGAATTTGGTTCAGCGTAATCCCAGAAATATTTAAGGGTTTGCTTCTGAACCGTATCTAATAATGCTTCTTCTGAGAGTGTTTCAGTTTCTGACTTTTCTAGCTCATTTTTATTTTTTTCTGATTCGCTTTTGCAGCCAAAAAGTAGTAGGCTGATGATGAAAAAGCTTAAAATTGATTGATAGTTAGTCATTATATATAATTTTTGATTTTCGGTTTTAAAATTATTTTTGTGCCTGGAAATGAAAAATTCTGACCTAATAAAATTGGTCTTTCAGATTAACATACAAAGTCTTCAAGAATTAGTAGTTAAAATCAAGTTTATCTAATCCTGCTTTAATTTCTTCATCCTGCATAAAAAGCTCCCAAAGTAAACCAGTTCGATAGTTTTCTATCATTGCGATGATAGGCCCCTGATCTATTGCCAGATAACCATCGGCAAACCAACCTACTTCTTCAGAAAAAGCATCATAAAATCCATAATCTCCCCAAAGATCATCGCCTAAATCTTCATAGAAATAGCGCATAGCACGCATAGACTCTTCAGGTGTATATGGAAATGATGAGATCGCAGCAGTTGGAGCAATTATTCCTTTATCATTTGTAGGGCTATGGGCAGAATATCCATCGTAGCCTGTACTTGCAGTTAAACCCCAGGAATTTTCGCTATACCCCTCATAGTTATTAGGGTTACTAACTACATATTCATAATTAATAAGGCTATGTGACACATTTTGTTGCCAATAATCAGCATATTGATCGCTTAGATTTCTGGGATCTAATCCTATAAAAGAATAATGTGCAAAGAATAATGGCCCACCTAACTCGGGTCCCATTGGTAAGGAATTACCGTAATAACTTCTGCCGGTTTGAATGCTTCCATTAGAAGCCCAACCCTGGTGATAAACCTCTGCATCTACGGGATGGGTTGGAGAGGCAGCTGCAAGAATATATACCATTAGAGATTCATTCCAGCCTTTTACCTGTAAGTTTTTTTCAAATTCAAAATTTGGAGACCAGTGCCAATAAATTACATTTTCACCCTGGGTGTACCAATCCCATTCTACAGCTTCCCAAAGTTCTGTTATTCGATTTTTAATTTCTGTTTCTTCAGCAAAATAACTTCTATTAATTAAGAGTCCCTGAATTAAAAAAGCTGTTTCTACAATATCTCCACCATCATCATTTGCAGAAAATGGCTGCGTTGCACCTGTATCATCTCTATACCAGTGCGCAAAAGCTCCATGGTAGGTAGAAACGTTTTCTAAATAAGTTAATATTTTATCGAGTCGTTGTATTGCTTCTGTTTTGCTAATCCAACCTCGTTCTACTGCAGCAGGAAATGATGCCAATCCGAAACCAGATCCACCCGTGGTAATTATATTACTGTCATTAGATCTTTCTTTAGCAAGTCCTGAATTTGTGGCTGCAAAATCCCAAAAATATTTGAACGTTTGCTGCTGTACATTATCCAGTAATTCTTCATCTGAAAGTGAAGGAATTTGTTCTTCAGGTGCTTCAATTTCTTCTTCTGAAATTTCTTCAGAAGTGTCATCAGAAAAATCATTTTCATCATTAGATGAACTGCATCCAAATAGAAAAATTGAGAGGATAAATATGTATAGAAGTTTTATTTTCAAAAGAAAGAGAATTAAAAAAAGAGAAAAAATTAGCCCCGCGGCCCTCAAAGAGTCGCGGAACTAATAAAATTTAAGTTTTACTACCAACCTGGATTCTGCTCCATTTCCGGAGTCTGAATTAATTGATTTTCTGGAATTGGGAATAGATAGTGTCTTTCCTGAAAACTTTTTCCATCTGCAGCCATAGCTTCTGGAGCTTGTCTTGTTCTTATCAAATCAAACCAACGATCATGCTCAAAGGCTAGTTCCAATCTTCTTTCGTTCCAAATCTTCTCAAGAAGTTCTTGCTGGCCAAGACCACTAACAGCAGCAAGATCTACCCTATTACGCACCTGGTTAAGGGCCGCTTCTGCTGCCCCAATATTCCCGAGTTGTGCCTCAGCCTCAGCTTTGATTAAAAGGACCTCTGCATATCGCAACATTCTAACGTTTTTATCACCATGAGAATCTCCTGCGTTAGCACTGGAATAAGCTTTCTCATTATAACGAGGATTTTCTACAGATGGATCAACCACTCTACCATCCCATAAAGTTTCTCCTGCAAAAATAATAGTAGCATTTTTACGAATTTCATCTCCTTCTGCATCAAAAGCATCTACCAGGTTTTCTGAAGGCACATTAAAGCCCCAGCCCCAGCCACTGGTTCCTCGAGCTCCCTGAACTTGTGAGTACTGCTGTACACCTTTAGCTATAGGCTCACCCCTGGCCTGAATTTCAAAAATTGATTCTACCCCATTCTCTGAATATTCTCTCCAAATATCTTCGAAATTAGGTTCTAAACCATACTCGCCAGAACTAATAACAGCATTAGCCATTTCTGCAGCCATAGTCCAATTTTCCTGATATAAGTATACTTTGGATAGTAAAGCTTGGGCAGCTCCTCTTGTAGCGCGTCCTAAATCCTGACTTGAATATTCACTTTTAGCGGGTAATACATCAATAGCATCAAGTAAATCCTGCTCTATATAATCATAAACTTCATCGCTTGGAATTCTTTCCGAAAGATCGGCATCAGAATCTATAACTGGTGAGCCGTCTTCTAACGTCATCTCTCCCTGAATAGTAACATCACCAAAAGAGCGTACTAAAAAAAAGTAGTTTACAGCACGTAAGAATTTAGCTTCTCCAATTAGCCTATTCGTATTCTCACCATTTTCTTCTTGAGCAACGGCGATTGCGTAATTGGCACGACCAATCGTTTTATACCAGGTTTCCCACATTGCACGTAATGATGCTATAGTACTTGAAAAAGTAAGATCATCTAATACATGTTTGTCTCCACCAGTATCACTATCAGCACTTCCTTTATCTGCATTATCTGAAATAATTTCAGTGATCCCTAGATAAGAAAATGCATAAGAGAACCCTGTGAAGTTACCATATACACCTGTTACGAAGTCTTCTGCCGTAAAATTTTCATCTCTATCTTCTGCTGTGATACGATCTCTAGAATCTACGTCTAAAAAATCTTCGCTACAGCTAATTAAAACACTAATTGCAAACAGTGTAATAAATATTTTATTTAAGTATTTCATAATAAATTTTTTTTTGATTATAGCGAAATATCAATTCCAATTAAGTAAGTACTGGTAAGCGGATATGCTCCCAGTTCAATACCGGTGGTTCCATAAGGATCGCCATTTGAGTTAAGCTCTGGATTAAAACCACTATAATTTGTAAAGATTAATGGGTTTTGAGCAGACCCATAAATTCTTATTTTGTTTATAAATTCAGAGAATTCTGGAAGTGTATATCCTAAGGTTATATTATTAATTCTAAAGAACCCACCGTCTTCAAGGTAATAACTTGAAGCTTCAATATCTCTATTTGCACCAGGATGTAAATTCGTGGTACCAGGACCCGTCCACCTATTCGCAAACATTTCGGAAGTAACATTTTCACCACCTAAACGCATTGCTTTAAGTGCATTATATATTTTGTTACCTCCTACTCCATAGCCATCAAGATTAAAATCTAAATTTTTGTACCTAAATCCTAAAGAGATTCCATAGTTATACCTAGGAATATAGGAACCTTGATAAGTTCTATCCCGTTCATCGATTACACCGTCGTTATTTTGATCTGTATACTTTAGATGACCCGGTAAAGCGCCACCTATTGATGGATTATTGGCAATTTCATCTTCAGTTTGCCACACTCCCTCAGCCTCATACATCCAAAATGATCCTAATGGCTGTCCTTCTGCTAAACGTTTAGAAATTATGCCACCAAAACCAAGGTCTCCTCCTATCTGTCCATCATAATTATTCCTAACATTTCTAACTTCGTTTTTATTGTAAGAAAAATTTGTAGATATATTGTAGCTAAAATCTTCAGATAACTCATCTGACCAATTTATAGCGAATTCCACCCCCTGATTAAGCACTTCTGCTCCGTGATCAAAAAAATCTGTAGCAAAAGTAGAGTTTAGTAGTGGCTGTACACGTAAGATTGTATTTTCAGTATTCCTGCTATAAACATCTAAAGAACCAGTCAATTTATAATCAAATAATTCATAATCTATACCTGCACTCCATTCTCTTACTATTTCCCAGCTGAGGTTTCTAGCCGGAGTTCCCACATAAGCTCCAAATACAAGTCGTTGATCTGGTCCAAAAACATAGTTGGAAGTACCCGTATTTTCACTAGTTTGTATTTGAGTAGCATTAAAAGGTACATTTGAATTTCCAAGTTCTCCGTAAGACCCTCTTAATTTTAAGAAATTAATGATTTCACTATCCCTAAGAAATTCTTCCTGGGTAAGAGTCCATCCCAGACCAATAGATGGGAAAGTGCCCCAATAATCGGCATTGTTTTGAAAGGTACTTGAACCATCTCTTCGTAGTGTTCCGCTTATATAATATTTACTATCAAAATTATATTGAATTCTACCAAAGAAGGACATAAAATTTGTTGGAGTATACTCAAACTGTTCAACTATATTATCGTATGATCCACTAGCGTGACGCAAACTCCAATATTGTTCCTGTTCTGGAACTTCAAACGTGGTGTAGTTATCTTCAAAACCAATACCTATTTGCTCTTTAGAGCCACCAAGAGTTACATCGAAATTATGATTACCGAAACTCTTTTTATAATTTATAAAGTTATCCCAGTTATACTTATAGGTTTCAACGGATTCGAAACGTAGTTGATTATAAGCATAAGATGTATTTTCCGGATTTTGAGCTTTTAGACGCTCAAACTCTTCCCGGGTTTGATTAGGATCCCCATTAACCAAATATCTATCCAGCCTGGGGGTAAAAACCCTTTTTCTTGAAAAGCTTTTCCTGGCACCAAATCTGGAAGTATAGGTTAGATCATCTGTTATTTCCAATTCTGCAGTAACGCTACCTTGTAAATTGATAGAGTTTAATTTTTCATTGAAAAAGTCTACCGCTTCCACAGGGTTCCCATGGCTGGTTAACCTTCCTATAGTTTCACCTTCGGCTCCCATATTAGTGGCAATACCGGTAGAGCGATTATAAAATGGCCCACCATATCTCCCACTAGGATAAAATACAGGAACGAGCGGCGATTGCCTATAGGCCACATTAAAAGATCCCAAAGGCTTAGGTGTTTCGTGCCTAATTGCCATATTGAAATTTTGGGTGATCTTTAAGCGATCATCAAATAATTTATAAGTGTTATTACTGGTAAGCGTAGAACGCTGAAACTTTTGTTCCTGCAGCAATCCTTCTTCTTCGTAAAAATCGAAGCTAAAGTAATAGTCAATATTCTCTCCTGCTCCCGAAACATCGAAGACAGTATTATTAATACTCCCTACTTGTGTTAATTCATCATACCAATTAGTATCATAAGGTTGGTTATTTACTAATCGGTTTTCACTTCCAATAGCTGCATTTTCTTCATTGAAGTATTGTACATATTGGCTAGCATTCGCCATGTCTACCTGATTAAGGATTGGTTTAACCCCATAAAAGCTCCTCATATTAAAGCGAGTTTTACCCGATTTACCTCTTTTTGTAGTAACAATTACTACCCCATTAGCTGCCCTAACACCATAAATAGCAGCAGATGAAGCATCTTTTAAGAAATCCATAGATTCTATACTAGATGGACTTATATTATTAATATCGTTAACTGGCACCCCATCTACAACATATAGAGGATTACGACCCCCAAGGGCAGTTCCTAGTCCCCTAATAGTTACCGTAGGTGTAGCTCCAGGTTGATCACTATTAACAATATTTACACCTGCAACTTTTCCCTGTAAGGCTTGAGTAGCTGTAGACGCAGGCTGTTGTGTAATTTCTTCAGAAGAAACCTTACTAATTGCACCGGTTACATCCTGTCTTCGCTGGCTACCATAACCAACTACCACAACTTCATCAAGTTGATCGGTGTCTTCCTCTAAAGCAATAGTATATTCATTATCCTGCGCCACAGTAAACTGCTGCGGAAGAAATCCAAGGAATGTAACTCTTATGGCGTCGCCAACTTCAACATTCTCTAAAGTGAAATTTCCATCAAAATCGGTAACGGAAAAAATCTCTTTATCAATAACCTTTACTTCGGCTCCTGGTAAAGGCATTTCATTTTGATCTACAATTACCCCTGTAATAGTTTTGGTTTCCTGCGCGAACCCAAAACCGGATAAAAGGACCAGACAAATGGAAAATAATTTTAATTTCATACGGTTGAATTTTACTGAATTTTAACAGAAAGATACAACCAACAAGGCATTTAACGCAAACGATGTAGTACACTACTGCTACATCATAATTCATAAGGTCATATCTAATTGATTTTCAGCATTTTAAAATATTTTTGAAGTAAAATTTTAACAGGCTTTTAAAAGACTGATGTAGTAATGATGTATTCCTATTTTGTTAATTTAAGTTCTATATATTAATAACTTAGAAATTTTTTATTAGAAAATTTGTAAGATTCTCCTTTTTATCCAGATCCATTTTTTTACGTAAACGATAGCGATGTACTTCAACTCCTCTTACAGAAATTCCCATTAAAGGAGCGATCTCTTTTGAGGTTAAATTCATTTTTAAATAAGAACATAGTTTCAAATCTTTATTCGTCAGCTTAGGGTAGCTGTCTAAAATATCTTTAAAGAAGTCTTCGTGTAATTCATTGAAATTAGTTTCAAAAACCTTCCATTCATCTTTATTTTTTATTGCTCGGTTTATCTTATTTAGAATGTGTTTCATTTTAAATTGATTCGAAAAGCTGTTTTTATCTTTATTTAATTCGTTTTGAATTTCCATAAGCATTTCATTTTTCTTGGCGGCAACCATAGTTGTATTAGCCAATTCTTTTCGTTTTAGATTTATTTGATTCATCAACCTTTCCTTTTCAAGGTTATTAAGGCGTTCTTGATGTTCTTTTTCAAATTTCTCTTCCAACATTAACTGGTGTTTTCTAAGTTTTAATTGATTCACCCAGTAAACAAGAACAACCAAAGAGAGAATAAAAAGGATATAAGCAAGTTTCATTAAATTGGAGAGATACCAGGGAGGTAGTATTCGAAAATCAAAACTATTCTTTTTAACAATTTGGGCCTGAGGGCCTATTGCTATTAGTTCAAGTTCATAATCACCGTGATTAAGATTCTGGAGATTTATTAGTCCGTCTTTAACTTCACCACTTAGGGTATCTTCGCCGTTTAAGCGATATCGTAGACCCATTGCTCCCGAAATCGGGAAAGAAATATGAATATTTAAATCCCTGGATGCCTTAAATGGCACCTCTGGATTCTCAGCTAAATTATAGCGCTTTTCAAGATCCTGGAAACCTTTTACCGAGGGCTTACTTACATAAACATTGTCAAGATTCTTTATAAATCTGGTAAGATCAATTCGCGCGAAACCATCGTTTAATGCTATATAATAAAGGGAATCTCCATTCTTTAAGATCTTTTCGTAGTTCTTAACTACACGATTGTTTAAGCTCGCAGGCCCAATCACTATATTATTATCATCAAAACTGGTGAATTTCAGAGCATTGTTTTCAGTATGACTAAACCAATACGAATTACTATCCTTCAGCAACATTTTATGTTTCCGAAAAGGCTCTAATTCCTCAAATATCTGCAATGAATTTTTAAAGGAATTGTACTTAAACCAATTATCCCCATTAAAAATAGCTAATTGATTATTTATCCTAAACACATCTGTATTAATACTATTACCGCCATCTGGGATACGAATTTTTTCAATGCTTTGGGTGTTTTTAAAATGATTCCCAAATTCAATTCTATAAATGCCTTCATAAGGGTGGGCTGCCCAGAGCGTATTTTCATTTTCAAAAACTATATTTTTAACAGGAAAATTTAAACTATCAAGCTCATAAATGCTATCTACATTTCGGTTGAGATTTCGTATTCCTGTATAACTACTAATCAAATATTCATTGGTCTTAGAAGGAAGTTCAATAATTTTAAAACTACCGGTAGATGTTTCTACGGGCTCCAATTTATTGCCTAGCAAACGGTAGGTACCGGTGTTATGGTTTACATAAAGTGTATCGTTTAATATTTCAAGATTCCATGTATGCCCTTCAGCTCCTTCAATAATTTCAAGCTTATTATCTTCAAAGGTGTAAACCCCTGTATTACTGGCCAAAAACATTTTATTTTCATGAAATTCGAGATCATAAACGGCTCCCAACTCCCCTGTTTCATCGGTATAGAACTCCACAGGAGAATCTAACTCCAATCTATCAATCCCGTTATCCAGACTTAACCAAATATTCCCATACTTCTTTACAAAGCCTAATACAGTATTATTTTGTAAGCCATTTTTTCGATTAAAAACTGTATAGTTTTTATTTTTTATATCATAATTAATGATTCCGTTTTTAACGGTACCCAGCAATAAATTTTCATTTTCTAAATCCAGAATATGGTTTAGTTCTGAACGCTCTAATTCTTCCAGTAATTCTGTATCATCAAACAATTGGCAAACTTCGCCGTCATATTTAAAAAGCTTCTCTCGGGTACCAATAATAATTTCTTCACCCTTAACTGCCATATCTATAATCACCTCATCTTTTAAAATATCCTGATTAGGTAATTTTTCTAGTTCATTATTCTCATCGAGGGAAAATATGCCATCTTTTCTAACTGCCAAAAGAAGTTCATCTTTATAAACAATCATTTTATTACTTACCACATTTTGAATGGGTTCAATGGTTTTATGATCATATTTATATATGGCTCCAAAAGACCGGAAATAAATATCATCTTTAAAAGCCAGAATTTCCCAAAACTCTTCGCTTTGCATAGCGTATTTCCCTAGTTTTGGTATGAGCGATGTGTAATATAACTTTCCTGTATTGTCCTTTTTCCAATATCCAAATTCCTTATAAGAACCAGTAAAAATCTTATCCTTATACACAAATACTGACCGAATAATACTTCCGTTAGGCAACGGAAATAGCTCCCAGGATTGGCCGTCAAAACTTAATAGTCCCTGGTTATTTGCTGCATAAATAATACCCTCTTCGTCTACATCAATACTCCAGTTTTGACTTGCAGCATTATAAACATTAGAAGAATAATTATGTATGGGTGGATTAAGCCTTTGGCTACATACGATAGTGGCTTGAAATACAAGAATCAGGAGGCAAAAATACTTTCTATTAAAACAAAACATAAAATACAATTGAGCAGTTTTTGTATAGGTCTAATTTAAAACAAAAATACATACTTTTTGTACCTTAGGTCTTTCTCAATTAGATAAACAATTCTTTATGGTTTCTAAAAAATCTTTTTTCGTTATTCTAAGTCTTCTTGTTGGAATCTCCAGTCTTTATTCCTGTAAAAGTAATACCGATGAAAAAAAAGGAGAAAAAGATCCCGAAAAGAAGCGACCTAATATTGTTTTTATAATGACCGATGATCATGCTGCACAGGCCATTAGTGCTTATGGTCATCCCGTAAGCCAACTTGCTCCAACACCAAATATTGACCGTATTGCGCAAAACGGGGTTAAATTCAATAATAATTTCTGTACAAATTCTATTTGCGGGCCGAGCCGAGCTGTAATTTTAACGGGGAAACATAGCCACCAAAATGGCTTTAGAATGAATGGTGATGTTTTTGATGGATCACAACCTACCCTTCCCAAATATCTTAAAGAGGTGGGCTATCAAACTGCACTGTTTGGAAAATGGCATCTCCATGGATTACCGGAAGGTTTTGACTACTGGAATATTCTTGTAGATCAGGGAAATTATTACAATCCAGATTTTATAAAAGGAAAGGATACCACACGAATTAAAGGTTATGCGACCGATATAATTACCGAAATGGGATTAGATTGGTTAAAGAACGATAGAACTAAGGAAAAGCCTTTTATGCTAATGGTGCAACATAAAGCGCCTCATAGAAACTGGATGCCGGCTCTTAGACATATAAATAAATATGATTCTACAGAATTCCCATTACCTGAAAGCTACTTTACAGATCACAAAGGGCAAATAGCGGCACAGCAACAACAACAAACTATTTACGAAGATATGTATGAGGGCCATGATCTTAAAATGACCGTGGCAAAAGGCAGTGACTCTTTAAGACATAATCCCTGGAAAACTGATTTTGAAAGAATGACTAAAGAACAAAGAGCAACCTGGGATAAAGGCTACCGTCCAAAAAATGATGCTTTTCACGATGCGAATCTTGGTGGAGAAGAATTGGCAAGATGGAAGGGCCAACGCTATTTACAGGATTATTTGGCTACTATAGCTTCAGTAGATGAAGGCGTGGGCGAGATTTTAGATTACTTGGAAGAAAGTGGTTTAGATGAAAATACCCTCATTATTTACACTACAGATCAGGGTTTTTATCTTGGGGAGAAAGGATTTTTTGATAAACGATTTATGTATGAAGAGTCTTTAGCAATGCCTATGCTTATGCAATTCCCGGCAGAAATTGAGGCAGGCAGCGAAATTGATGCGCTTACTCAAAACCTCGATTTTGCGCCTACGTTTTTGGATTTCGCACAAGCCGAAATTCCGGCAGAAATGCAGGGAAAATCTTTAAGAGCTCTAATGAACAACTCAATTAGCGATGCAGACTTTAGAAATGCTATTTATTATCATTACTACGATTTCCCGGCATTTCATATGGTAAAGCGACATTATGGTGTTAGAACTGATAGGTTTAAACTTATGCATTTCTACGACGATATAGACGAATGGGAAATGTACGATCTCAAGGAGGATCCTAAAGAGATGGACAATATTTATAATCATCCAGATTATGCTTCAGTAAGGGAGGAATTACATAGCAGTTTAGATTCCCTTCAGCAGAAATATAAGGTTACCGAAAAAGAATTTGAAACTACTCCTGAAGAACAGGTAGAACGAAGCTATCGTAATTTCGAGAGATTAGCGGGAGAAAGCCCGAGAAACTAGAAAAATCACAAAATTTAGTATTTAATCCAACTTATCGGAATTTTTCCTATTTTTGAATCAAACTTCAAGAATTATGATGTTTGATAGAATTAAGGAAAAGCTAAATATTTTGGCTGATGCAGCAAAATATGATGTTTCCTGCTCCAGTAGTGGAAGCAAGAGATCTAATAAAAATAAAGGCCTTGGAAATTCAGACGGGATGGGAATTTGTCATTCTTATACCGAAGATGGGCGTTGCGTTTCCTTACTTAAGATTTTACTTACCAATCATTGCATTTTTGATTGCGCCTATTGTGTTACCCGCCGCAGTAATGATATAAAACGAGCCGCCTTTAAAGTCCAGGAAGTGGTAGATCTTACTATTAATTTTTATCGAAGAAATTATATAGAAGGTTTATTTCTAAGCTCAGGTATTTTCAAAAATGCCGATTTCACTATGGAGCGCTTAATCCAGGTGGCCAAAAAATTGCGTTTAGAAGAAAATTTTAATGGCTATATTCATTTAAAATCTATTCCCGGCGCCAGCGACGAACTTATGTATGAAGCAGGACTCTATGCCGATAGATTAAGTGTAAATATTGAAATTCCCACAGTTTCCGGTTTAAAAAAATTGGCTCCCGAAAAAGAACATTCCGATTTTATTAAACCAATGGAAAAGGTTAAAAATGAAATTATTCAATATAAATCTGAGAGAAAAATAATTAAAAGCACTCCAAAATATGCACCGGCCGGGCAAAGTACCCAAATGATTGTAGGAGCTACAGGAGAAAGCGACAGGGAAATTATGCTTTCCGCTAATCATTATTATACAAATTATAATATGAAGCGGGTATATTATTCTGGCTACGTGCCCATAAGTAATGATCCCAGGTTACCTTCGCTAGGATCACAGGTGCCCATGTTACGCGAAAACCGACTTTACCAAACCGATTGGCTCATGCGTTTTTATGGTTATAATGTTAATGAATTACTCAATCAGGAATTTCCAAATTTAGATGTAGAGGTTGATCCTAAATTAAGCTGGGCGCTAAGAAATCCGCAGCATTTCCCGGTAGATATTAATTTAGCTGAAAAAGAAATGTTACTTAGAATCCCGGGAGTTGGATTAAAATCGGTAAGCAAAATCTTAAATGCCAGAAGATACAGAAAACTAAATTTCGACCATTTAAAAGCTATAGGCGTGGCATTAAACCGGGCGCGCTATTTTATGATTTGTGATTCCAGGGGTTGGGAAAAGCGGGATTTGGGTTCTGCGAAAATTAAATCTTTGATTCTTCGGAATTCTGTAGGAAAATTTAGAAAGGAATATAGCAGTCAATTAAGCTTATTTTAATGAAAACCACCTCCCTCAATTACGATGGTACTTTTAATGGTTTACTAACCAGCATTTTTATAAGTTATGAAGAAAAGTTAAATGTGGTATCCATTAAACCGCCAGATGCGATTAATGTAGATTTATTTAGTGAGAATATTCAGATAGTTTCCGATTCCAAGAAAGCCAATCGTGTATGGCAGGGTTTTAAGAAATTCGCAAACACGCGTGGTCAAAATGCAATTTACTACGCCTACTTAAGTGAACAACCTGGAATTGAATTAGATATTCTAAGATATTTTCAACATACTTTTGAAAATAGAGAAAGTATAGATGGTGATTTTTCTAATCCAGCGATTTTAAGAGTGGCGCAAACTGCAAAAAAAGTAGGACGTGAAAAACATAGAATGGAAGCCTTTGTTAGATTTCAGCTTACCAAAGACAAGATTTATTTTGCTACCATAGCGCCAGATTTTAATGTAATACCTATCCTTAATAAGCATTTCACTTCTAGATATAGTGATCAGCAATGGATAATTTATGATACTAAACGTAAATATGGACTTTATTACGACTTACAGAAAGCCCGGATAATAAGTATTGATTTTTCGAGAAATTTAGAATCTTCAGAAGAAAAGCAAGGAATTTATGATGATACCGAAGAAGATTTCCAGAAATTATGGAAGAATTATTTTGAATCTACAACCATCAAATCCCGCATAAACAGAAGGCTTCACCACCAACATGTTCCTAAACGCTACTGGAAATATTTGATTGAAAAGAATCCCTTGCATAATTAAAAAATAGTTTAAATTTGCTCCTTCAACTAATTAAACAAATTCTAAAATGAAAAAATTATTTTTACTTTTTGCTGTAGCAACAATGTCTCTTTCTATTTACTCTTGTAGAGAAACTACTGAAGAAAAATCTGAAGACGCTATGGAGTCTGCAGGTGAAGATATCGAAAATGCAGGTGAAGAAATGGAAGCTGAAGCCGAAGAAGCTGAGCAAGAAATGGAAGACGAAATGAACGAAAACGACGATATGTAGTCGTTTCTTTCAAAGAAATTTCAAAGCCGCTTTCTTAGCTGAAAGTGGCTTTTTTTTATTATACCCAAAATCAATAAATTATGAAAAAAGTAATTTTGTTATTGTTAGCGACTTTCTCTCTTAGTTTATATAGCTGTAGAGAAAGCACCCAGGAAAAAACTGAAGATGCAGTAGAGGCTATTGGCAAAGACATCGAAGATAATGTGAATAAAGCTGGCGAAAAAGTAAAAGAAGGTGCCAAAAAAGTTGAAGAAGGCGCTAAAGATGTAGAAAGGGAAATAGATGAAGAAATTCACAACACCGATGATGTGAATGATAACTAGCCAGAAACCTGATGAAAAATAGTCTTGTTTTTTAATAAGTAATTATTAAAAAACAAGACTATTTTTTGCGTTCTATTACATAGTTCACCATTAACTCTAAAGAATCTCGATAAGATGAATCTGGGTATTCTTCTAAGAGTACCATAGCTTCCTGCTGAAATTCTTCCATACGCTTTACCGCATAATCAAGCCCCCCTTTATCTTTCACAAACTGGATTACCTCTTTTACCCGCTTTTTGTCCTTATTGTGATTTTTAACCGAATTGATCACCCAATCTTTTTCTTTTTTAGTCGAATTATTCAGGGCATAGATCAAAGGCAAGGTCATTTTTTGTTCTTTGATATCAATACCGGTAGGTTTTCCTATCTTTTCATCCCCATAATCAAAAAGATCATCTTTTATTTGAAAAGCCATTCCTATAAGTTCTCCAAAACGTCGCATTTTTGCGACAGCATCAGATTCCGGTTTTACTGAAGCGGCACCCAAACTGCAACAAGCGGCAATAAGTGTAGCTGTTTTTTGCCGAATAATATCATAATAAACGGTTTCGGTAATATCTAAACGCCTGGCTTTTTCAATTTGCAAAAGCTCACCTTCGCTCATTTCCCTAACGGCTACTGAGATAATTTTTAGCAGGTCAAAATCATTATTGTCTATGGAAAGTAATAAACCTTTAGAAAGTAAATAATCGCCCACTAAAACGGCAATTTTATTTTTCCACAATGCATTTATACTGAAAAATCCACGACGGCGGTTAGAGTCATCTACCACATCATCGTGCACTAAAGTGGCAGTATGAATAAGCTCAATAACTGCAGCCCCGCGATAAGTACGCTCGTTCACATTCCCGTTTGAAACCATTTTGGCTACCAGGAATACAAACATAGGACGCATTTGTTTCCCTTTACGGTTTACAATATAATGCGTAATTCTATTAAGCAGCGCAACCTGGGAAGACATAGATTCCAGGAACTTTTTTTCAAAAAGTTCCATCTCTTTCTCAACCGGAAGTTTTATTTGGGAAATTACTTTCATAAAGCCACCAAAGATAATTATTTATAGACAATATTCAGTGGTGGTTTGTCTTTCTAAATAAAGTAATTAAAGAGCAGTTAAGCCGATTTATTAGCCAACTGGCCACAAGCAGCATCAATATCCTTTCCACGAGAACGTCTCACGGTTACTGTAATACCATTTCGCTCTAAAATTTGCTGGTACATATCTGTAGCATTAGAAGAGGCTTGTTGGAAATTCCCGTCGTCTATAGGGTTATATTCAATCAAATTCACCTTACAGGGCACATAATTGCAAAAGCGCACCAGGGCTTCAGCATCCTTGCGGGTGTCGTTAATATCTTTCCAAACAATATATTCGTAAGTGATTCGGCTTTTAGTTTTAGAATACCAATATTCTAAAGCTTCCCGAAGATCATCTAAAGGAAAAGTTTCATTAAATGGCATTATTTGCGTTCGCACTTCATCTATTGCCGAATGCAGGGAAACTGCTAATTTTATTTTAGCCTCATAATCAGCTAATTTTTTAATCATTTTTGGAACTCCTGAGGTAGAAATAGTAATTCGCTTGGGAGACATACCCAAACCTTCTGGGGAAGTGATCTTTTCTACCGCTTTCATTACGTTATTGTAATTCATAAGCGGCTCTCCCATTCCCATAAAAACAATATTGCTAAGCGGCCGGTCAAAATACAGGCGGCTTTCATTGTCTATTGCAACTACCTGATCATAAATTTCATCTGGATTCAGGTTTCGCATTCTTTTAAGCTTAGCCGTAGCACAAAATTGGCAATCTAAACTACAACCTACCTGTGAAGAAACACAAGCGGTGGTCCTACTCGCTGTGGGAATTAAAACCGATTCTACTGTGAGTTGATCGTGTAACTTTACGGCATTTTTAATTGTGCCATCGCTACTACGTTGCATCCGGTCTACCCGAATATGATTAATTACAAAATTCTCGTCCAGCATTTCACGGGTAGCTTTAGAGATATTGGTCATAGCCTCAAAACTATGCGCGCCTTTATTCCAAAGCCATTCATAAACCTGACTTCCGCGGAAAGATTTATCGCCATTGGATACAAAAAATTCCTGCAGTTGTGCTTTGGTAAGTGCCCGTATGTCTTTCTTCTTATTTTTCACGCTGCAAAAGTATGAAGAATTAAAGGATTTTTAAGTTAAGCTGAAGCTAAGTGTTTTAATTTCTGAACTTAAGCTAAAGAAAAAGCCACAACTTAATCTTATAAGCTGTGGCTTTTTAATATAAATTCTTTTTAGAAACTAGATAATCAACATCGCATCTCCATAAGTATAGAAACGGTATTTTTCTTTTACCGCTTCCTCATAAGCACGTTTCATAAAATCGTGACCAGCAAAGGCCGAGATCATCATAAGGAGTGTAGATTTTGGGGTATGGAAATTAGTGATCATACAGTTTGCAATACTAAAATCGTAAGGAGGAAAAATGAATTTATTGGTCCAACCACTAAACTCATTTAAAGTATGGTTTGAAGAAACTGCGCTTTCCATAACACGCATTACGGTAGTACCTACAGCACAAACTCTCCTGTTTTCGCGTTTCGCTTTATTAATAGTTTCAGTGGCTTTCCTTTCAATAAAAGCCTCTTCGCTATCCATTTTATGTTTGCTAAGGTCTTCTACCTCAACCGGGCTAAAAGTTCCTAAACCAACATGTAAGGTAACTTCAGCAAAATCTACTCCTTTAATTTCTAAACGCTTTAAAAGATGTTTAGAAAAATGAAGTCCAGCCGTTGGTGCCGCTACAGCTCCTTCTTCCTTGGCATAAATTGTTTGGTAACGTTCCTGGTCTTCAGGTTGTACCTCACGTTTTATATATTTTGGAAGTGGAGTTTCCCCAAGTTCCTTCAATTTCATTCTGAAATCTTCGTAAGAACCGTCATAAAGAAAACGAAGTGTTCTTCCGCGAGAAGTAGTGTTATCTATAACTTCAGCTACTAAACTTTCGTCATCACCAAAGTAAAGTTTATTCCCGATTCTAATTTTTCTTGCAGGATCTACAAGTACATCCCAAAGTTTAGTTTCAGGATTTAATTCTCTTAATAGGAATACTTCAATCCGCGCACCGGTTTTCTCTTTATTTCCATATAAACGTGCCGGAAAAACCTTGGTATTGTTCAATACCATAACATCTTCTGGCTCGAAATAATCTAGAATATCTTTGAATTGTTTGTGCTCAATTGTTTGTTCTTTTCGGTTAAGAACCATAAGCCTTGCTTCATCCCTGTTCTCTGAAGGATACTCGGCCAAAAGTTCATCCGGAAGTTCAAAATTGAAGTGTGAAAGTTTCATTCCCATAATTGAATTTTTAGAAGCGGCAAATATACAATCTCAAGGTAGGGGTTGTCAAGTATTTAACGGTTTATTTAAAAAAGTCTTTTAAATTGAAGTTTTTTCAACCTCGAAATTGAGTTTTTGAAAATCTTCCCAAAATCCGGGATAGGATTTTGAAACAACTTCAGCCTCTTCTATTTCAAAGGGAACTTTAAGTGCAAGTGGCGCAAAAGCCATCGCCATACGATGATCATTATAAGTAGCTACCGAAACATTCTTTGAAAAATTTTCCTCTGGAAAAAGTTCCAGGCTATCCTGATTCACCTCAACTCTACTACCAAATTTTTCAATTTCGGTTTTTAAAGCTTCCAGCCTATCTGTCTCCTTAATTTTTAAAGTGTGCAAACCGGTTAAATAACAAGGCACGTTTAAAGCTAAACAGGTCACCGCTATAGTTTGAGCGATATCGGGAGAGTTTTGAAGGTTTTCTTCTATCTGTTTTGGTTTACTACCCGGGCGTTTTTCTAAAATAATATGATCGTCTTCAAATTTAGTAGTAACTCCAAATTGCTTATAGATTTCAGCAAGACAGGAATCACCCTGCAAACTTGTTTTCCTATAAGTACTCAACCTAAGATCGGCAGATTCACATATTGCTGCCAAACTATAATAATAAGAAGCAGAACTCCAATCTGATTCTACTGCCAAAGTTCGTTTTTCTAAGCTTTGAACGGGCTGAATTTTAATTGAATTTCCCTCAAAAATGCCTTGCACACCTGCGCGTTGTAGAATTTCTAAAGTCATTTTTATATAAGGCGTAGAAGTGATCTTACCTTCCAGATTAATTTCGAGACCCTTTGGCAAAGAAGGCGCGATAAGCATTAATGCTGAAATATACTGGCTGCTAATATTGGCTGCTAAACTTACTGATTCAGTCTCTAACTTTTTCCCTTTAATTCTAATTGGTGGATAACCTTCGTTCTTTTCATAAGAAATATCGGCTCCCATTTTTCTTAACGCATCAACCAATAATTTTACGGGACGCTCGGTCATTCTTTTACTTCCGGTTAAAACTACTTCCCTGCCCTGTTGGGTTGAGAAATAAGCAGTCAAAAACCGCATTGCAGTACCGGCGTGATGAATATCTATTAATTCATCTTCGCTCTCCAGTGCCTTTTGCAAATAATGTGTATCATCACTATTAGAAAGGTTACTAATCTTTAAGCCAGGATATAAAGCCTGAAGAATTAGCAAGCGATTAGATTCACTTTTAGAACCGGTAACTTTAATATTACCCTTGAGATGCTTTTTTGTATTTAATATCTTTAAATTCATTAATTGCCTTTATTAATTTCCAGCATCTTTCTTCTGTTTTGCCCTAAACTGCCCAAAGGAAATAATGAATCCATAAGCAAAAGCGGCAAGTAACTGCCCCGCAATAAACCGAAATAGCTTTCCATCTTCGGTACGTTCAGCAAAAAAGGTTTTAAAATGAAATCCGCCATATTCAAACAGCATACTTACTACATCATAGACAATAAGAAAGCTTATACCAAGCAACAAAACCGACTTCCAAAAAGCTCTTTGCGAAATCATCTCTTTGAACTTCATTATTTTAACTTTTGGTTATTATGATGCCTGTCGTGATCTCTTTTTGTTTTAAGATCTAATTTTTTATCAAAAGCTTCCTGCAAATTAACCCCGGTTTGATTGGCAAGACATAGCACTACAAACATTACGTCTGCAAGCTCTTCTCCAAGATCTTTTTCTTTATCAGATTCTTTTTCGCTTTGCTCCCCATACCGGCGTGCAATAATCCTTGCCACTTCGCCTACTTCTTCGGTAAGCTGTGCCATATTGGTAAGCTCATTGAAATATCGAACTCCGTGTTCTTTGATCCAGTCGTCTACAGCTTTTTGAGCGTTTTCTATGTCCATTTTCCGTCTTAAGATTTTGACAAAACTATAGCTTCTGAATGTTTATTTACCATTTCACCGTAGAAATTTTTAAGCCCTTCATAATCTTGTGAAGTGTAAACCATATTATTCATATCTAAAGAAGATTCTATCCTTAAGAATTTTCCGTTTAAGGCAACTACAAATTTAAATACTCCGGTTCCATTTTTGAGCTCTACTATAGCACTCTCGGGTAAAGACTCTACTTCGTAACCATCGGGAATAAGCAGATTTATTGTTTTACTCTCGGTGGAAGGAAAATCGAAAAATATAGGATAACTGCGTTCCTCGCCCTTAAAAGGATTTTCGTTGAGCCCGGCAAAAACCATAGGTTTAAAATAGATTTTGCCATTTATCGTTTCCATCGCATCTTTTAATTCGAAGTTATAACTCTGCTTAATGGTTTTTCCAATAGCCTTCTCATTTGAAATAGCTACCTCAGAAATAAGAATATTTCCTTTATCTTTTTCAAGAACCTGCACATATTCCTTAGGCGCTAAGCCCAGGTAATTATCTCTAAAGTTTTTAGCATACAAACCATTGATATTCCTTACAGATTTTCCTTTTATAACCATCTGCTCATCAAATTGCATATTAAGCATGGTGTTATTCTGTGATTTTACGGTAGGCATCAAATTTACCCAATCTGAAGATCCATCTTCTCTTATAATTCTTCCCTGCCAATTCATAGCTCTCTCTGGCAGCTCGCCTATAGCCACGTTTTTATCGGTTGCATCAAGTAAAATAGTATTATCCTGATTTTCAACCGCTGCTATTACATAATTAAACCCGTTTCTGGTAGGGTATATCGGGATACCGTGAGACCTGGTACTCACAAGAACAGGATTGGCGTTAAAACCAGCATATCTTAACATACTCACTAACATAAGATTTACATCCCCGGTATTTCCTTCTCCATTTTTATATGCTGCTTTTACCCCGCTTTCTGCCTGGAAACCTATAAAATCGTTCCAGGTCATTTTACTTTTTACATAGTTAAAAAGCTTTTGCAATTTCTCTGTATTATTCTGTGTTTGCGCAAGTAATTCGTCAATATCCTTATCAAAAAAATTGCTCCTATTCACCTCTTGTTTGAGCCCAGCATCATTATAAATGCTTTTTGCCACTCCCTCCCAGGTTTGTGAATAGTTTTCAATTGGATCATCTGGAAACTTGGTATATTGTAATTCCCAACGTAAATAAGCCGCGTAATTTTGAAGATAATCTACATATATTTCCTGCTTTAGAGGAGGTATCTCATCTCGCTTAAAGCTATAAATATCCTGCATATAATTCACACTTCTTTCGTTGTAATTGGTTTTTACCACGCGATCACCAGTTCTGCTTTTTTGCATATACCTATAGGTGAAATTTTCCCTTGTTTTATCTATTGGAAAAACAATTGGGGAATAGGGGTTATAATGCATTCTGAAACCAAAAAATTCAGGTATTTTTAATTCTGCCTCTAACCTGTTCACGGGGATATCAAATTGAAGCGGCACATCGTCTATCGAGGTAAGAAAAGGGGAACGTATAGTATACGTATATTCTATCACACTACCTTCAGTTACCGCTGGCATTGTGAATTTGGTTTTTAAAGTGTATTTATTGGTTTCCTCATGAAAAATCCCATTATTTTTAAGTTTTTCATCTACAAGTTTCCCTTCAATTAAATTATAAGTATAGCCTTTGATATTTCCTATCTCTTCCTTCTTCATCCCATTAGTGTAGGCACTAATAGTTTTATTAGCCCAATCAAAACCTTCTTTATTATAAATCTTAATTCGCTCGTGAATTTCGGTAACCAGGGTTAAACCTTTGTTTTTAGTTATCTCATAAAAAACATTATGCTCTCTGAACAATACTGCTGCATTGGCTTCTTTAAATTTGGGATGTTCTTTTTCAAGCACTTCCTCTTTGGAAACCTTACCGAATTTGAAATCCTGTGCCTGAAGCAAACACACTGAGAATAAACTGATGATAAAAAAGTAAAAATGTTTCATAATAGATTAATTACTGGCTAATACTGCTTTTTGATTTGAATAAGATTTTATTTGATGCATAAATTTGCGATAGGAATTATATTTTGTGCTATCCCAATTCCCTTCGTTTAAAACCAAAAGTCTTTCTACATTTAGCCCCGTGCCGTCAATCGTGGTTTTAATAGTAAAGTTTCCGAATTCATTTTCAATGTTAACCGGCTCCGGAATGGACTCAACTATATAACCTTTCGGTAATTGAAATTTGAAAGCATCTTTAAAAGTTTCTCCTCTTTCTATTACTAGCGGAAGAATTCTGTTTTCATTTCTAGGTAAATTGAAGGTTTTTGCCTGTAGAAAATTAACGGGTAATAACAATCTTTTCCCAGCCTTTGAAGCTAATTTGTTTCCTTTAATTTCTAAATTTTCAGTAAAAACAATTGAATCTCTATTATTTTCAAAAGCAATTTTACTGAACTCCAATTCTTTTAAATGCCCCCAATTTTCACGATAAAATATTTTTTGATGCTCTTCTTTCATATTGCTAATTCCATAAGAATCTCCATAAGGAACGCCAGAATTTTTTCGAATAACTGCTGCAGTGAATCCTCCACTCTCGTTTAACTGAATTTCAGTTATGCTCTCCTTAAGATTTGATTGGGTGTTATAAATAGGAGTACTCGTAATTTCGCCGCCTTCAGGGGTTATTTTTAGTACTTTTCTATTATCGGTAAAATCGCCTAAATAGTTAAATGGTGTAGATTGGCTGGTACATTCCAGCCATATTTCCTCTTCTTCCAGGGGTAAATTTAAAATCACATGGTTTCCTTGCATTGAAGCAAAATCGGGATCTATATTTTCTTTATCACCTCCATAAACCACCGTATAATATGATGAGATATTTTGAGATTCCAGAAGGGCTTTAGTATAATTGGTAAGCGCTTTACAATCGCCATAGCCAAGCTCATCAACCTGGGTAGCATTCATTGGTTCCCAACCACCAATTCCCAATTGCACGCTTATATAACGCGTATTTTCCTGAACGTAATTATAAATTATTTCTGCCTTTTCTCTATCGGTATCGGCACTTGCGGTAAGCTCATTTATTTTTAAAATGGTTTCCTGCGGAAGTTCAGTTTTTCCATTCAGCAAATAATCATATTGCCATTTCCCTAATTCTCTCCAATTTGAAGCTTTCCCAGTCACGCCAACCAAAGCAAACTCATTTAATGCCACTAAAACCTGCGGACTATAGTTGGAAAGATCAGGGCTCAAATATTCATTTTTAACTGCAGAAATATTCTTTGCTTCATAAAATAATTCTGAATCTGAATTATTCTTTTTTAGATCTAAATCTTCAAGATTCCTTTCTTCATATCTTAATGGGATGGCCTTAGGATTCAGCAATTTATAAGAAGTATTTTCTATGCTAAGGTTATAACTCCCTAGAGGTTTCCAGGGTTGAAGAAAAATGGTAGAATTTGTCTCTACCTCACTTTCGTAAGCGATGGTGATTGGATAATCTTTAATTGTATAATTTAAATGACTAAGCCGATTATCACTATACAATGTCCCTGAACCAACCAGACTGCGATCCTGAAAATCTCGTTTTTTTATTTTATCAATTTCTTCTCCCAGGCTATTGTAAACCACAACTTGCTGATCCTTAATTTTTATATTATCATCATAAAAATCGTAGGCTTGCGCGTGTTGTTCCCCATATTTATTCAACACGGTAACTACACGCTGCGTCTTGATCTTCATCTTATCTATAGAAAGAATAGATATTTCTATAGATTCATTTCTAACAATAGCATTTGCATTGGAAAGTAAGTTGGGATCAATGGAGAAAATAGCATAATCCTGACTATAAATAATGGTAGTACCTATTTGAAAAAATAAAAATAGGGCTAATAAAATCTTGCGCATTTATCTAAAGAGATGAAGTTTAGGGTCGCAAGATATAAATTTTTAACTAATTTTAACTTTTATCTTTAGAATCTATTAAGATTGTTACCGGCCCATCATTAATTAATTCCACTTTCATATCTGCACCAAACTCTCCAGTCCCTACCGGTTTTCCTAAAGATTTTTCCAGTTTTTCAATAAATTTCTTATAAAGCGGAATAGCAATATCAGGTTTTGCTGCTTTTATAAAACTTGGGCGGTTTCCTTTTTTTGTAGACGCGTGCAAGGTAAACTGACTCACCACAATGGCATCACCATCTATGTCTAATAAAGAAAGATTCATGGCATCATTTTCATCATTAAAAATGCGCATTTTCACTATCTTATTACAAAGCCAGTCTATATCTTCCTGTGTATCTTCTGTCTCAATTCCCAGTAAAATTAAAAGACCTTCACGCATTACAGCATTAATCTCGTGATTTATTTGCACTGAAGCTTTTGAAACCCGTTGTAAAACTACTCTCATTTCTTAGGATAAATATCTGTTCTGTAATGGTCTTCTTCTCCTTCCAAAATCTGCAAATAACTTTTATAACGGCTCCAGGCAATCTCGCCTTCTTCCAGGGCGTCTTTTACAGCGCATTTTGGTTCCTCGAGGTGTAAACAATTATGAAATTTACAATCTTGTTTTATTCTGAAAAATTCAGGAAAATAATCACCCAATTCTTCACGCTCAATTTCTACTACCCCAAAACCTTTAATTCCCGGGGTATCAATAATTCTTGCATCAAAAGTAAGATCAAACATCTCAGCAAAAGTAGTGGTATGTTGACCCTGTTTATGCTGTTCAGAAATCTGAGAAGTTTTCAAATTTAAGCCGGGTTCTATGGCATTGATTAAGGTTGATTTTCCAGTACCGCTATGGCCGGCAAACATACTGGTTTTACCCAGCATCATCTCCTTAACTTTATCTACATTTTTACCGGTAGTTGCTGAAATTCCTATACAATCGTAACCCGCACTTCTATAAATGGCCGCCAGGTATTTCACCTCCACCAATTCATCTTCATTATAGCTATCAACTTTATTGAAAAGCAAAACCGCTTTTACGTGATAAGCTTCAGCTGTAACTAAAAAACGGTCTATAAAAGTGGTAAGCGTAGGAGGATTATTAAGTGTAACCAGTAAAAAGACCTGGTCTATATTGGAGGCGATAATATGGGTCTGCTTTGAAAGATTAACCGATTTTCGAATAATATAATTCTCGCGTTTATCAATTTTCTTGATCACTCCCTGCTCTGCGCCTTCCTTATCTTCAATATCAAATTCTACGCGGTCACCCACAGCAACAGGATTGGTACTTTTAATACCTTTAATCCTGAATTTTCCTTTAATTCGGCAGTCATAAAACGTTCCCGCTTCACTTTTCACCTGGTACCAGCTTCCGGTAGATTTATAAACGGTTCCTTTCATTCACATTATGGTTTTTTAAGTGGCTGTTTGAAGTTTTAATCCTCGTCAAGCTGAACTTGTTTCAGCTTCTAATATGTTAACAACCTAGATCCTGAAACAAGTTCAGGATGACGGTTAAAAAAATCAAACAACCACTTTGCTAAAATAGCAAATGCAACATTCACTACTTGCCTTTAAACCAAAAATCATGGAAAACAAGATTCTTAAGCTTTCATAATTTTCTCCTGGTGGTTAATAGATTCCTGGTGAACCGCTTTAAATAAACGCAGAATAAATTCCTCGCTTAGTCCGTGTTGCTCTCCTTCCAAAACCATATTTCCAAGAATTTCGTTCCATCTTTTGGTTTGTAAAACCGAAACGTTCTGTGCCTTTTTCACCTGGCCAATTTCATCTGAAATTTTCATTCTTTTTGAAAGCAGCTCGATTAGTTGATTATCAGCCACATCAATTTTAGCTCTTAAAGTGCTTAATTTATTCTGAAATTCTTCACTTTCTGAAATCTCTTTTCTAATCTTCAAATCTTTCATAATCTGAACCAGTGTTGCGGGGGTGATTTGCTGTGCAGCGTCACTCCAGGCATCATCGGGAGTGTGATGGGTCTCAACCATTAGTCCGTCGTAATTAAGGTCTAAAGCAGTTTGACAAAGATCAAAAATAATGTCTCTACGTCCTGCAATGTGCGACGGATCTAAAATTAGCGGAAGATCTGGAAATTTATTCTGAAGCTCAATAGCGATCTGCCACTCAGGATTATTTCTGTATTTCGTTTTTTCGTAAGCTGAAAATCCACGGTGAATTACTCCTAAATTTTTGATGTCGGCAGTATGAAATCTTTCAACAGCTCCTAACCAAAGTGAAAGATCTGGATTTACAGGGTTTTTCACCAATACAGTTTTATCGGTGCCCTTTAGAGCATCTGCGATATCCTGAACAATAAACGGTGAAACCGTTGTTCTGGCGCCAATCCAAAGAATATCCACATCGTTTTCTAAAGCAAGGTCTACGTGGTGTGCATTCGCAACTTCAGTAGTGGTTAGCATTCCGGTTTCTTCTTTGGCCTTTTTTAACCATTTTAAACCTAGCGCTCCAACTCCTTCAAAATTTCCCGGTCTGGTTCTGGGTTTCCAAATTCCGGCACGTAAAACCGTGGCATCGGTATCTTTTAACTGGTGAGCGATCTTTAAAACCTGTTCTTCGGTTTCAGCGCTGCAAGGTCCTGCGATTACTAACGGATGATCTAATCCGAAATCGTCAAGCCACTTTCTTTGTTCTTTGTTGTTTTCCATAATTTAAAATTTAATCCTGATTTTTAATTTATTCCGTTTAAAATTGATTTAATATGATTGGTGCGTTGCATTTCATTATAAACTTCCTGGAAATCATCATTTTCCAGCAAGTCTTTAAAATGCGTAAGGTTATTGATATATTCAGTTAAAGTTTCCAGCACATTCTCTTTATTTTCTTTGAATATTGGCGACCACATTGCCGGGGAACTTTTTGCCAGTCTCACCGTAGAAGCAAATCCACTGCCCGCCAAATCAAAAATATCACGCTCGTTACGTTCTTTTTCCAATACTGTTTTTCCCAGCATAAATGAACTTATATGCGATAAATGCGAAACATAAGCGATATGCCTGTCGTGCGAAACCGGATCCATATATCGAATTCGCATTCCCAGTTTCTGAAAAATATCAAGCGCTCTTTCCTGAAGTTTAAAAGCAGTTTTTTCTACCTCACAGATAATATTTGTCTTATTCCTGTATAGATTAGAAATTGCTGCTTCGGGCCCCGAAAATTCGGTTCCTGCAATAGGATGAGCCGCTAAAAAATTCCTACGGTTTTGATGATTAGCGATTTCCTTACAAAGCCCGGATTTAGTAGAACCGGCATCAAAAACCAGCGTATTTTCATCTACCAAATCTAAAACTTCAGTTATCACTTTGTTCGCTACGTCTACCGGAACAGCCACCAAAACAACATCGGCGTGTTGAACATCTTCCATTTTCGAAAAATGATCTATAATCCCGAGTTCCTTTGCTTTTTTTAAGTTTTGCTCATCGGCATCACTTCCAAAGATTTCCGCTTCGGGAAAAGCCGATTTAATATCCAGCGCGAAAGAGCCTCCTATAAGTCCTATTCCTATTATTTGAACTTTCATGATGTTACTCTTTTTATAGCACGGGTAATATTTTCTTCGGTCGCGCAAAGTGAAAATCGAATGTAACCTTCGCCATTACTTCCAAAAATGAAACCCGGCGCGGTAAAAATGTGATATTTATTCAGCAGAAAATCTACAAAAGCTTCTGCGTTTGTTCCCTTCGGAACCTTTGCCCAAACAAACATTCCGGTTTGATCTTTTTCAGGTTCACATTGCAAAGCTTCAGCTAATTTCAATACTTTTTCTTTTCTGCTTTGATAAACCTCGTTTTGAGTTGAAAACCAATCTCCGTTTAAGCGTAAGGCCGCTGCAGCTCCTGCCTGCAGCGGATAAAACATTCCGCTATCCATATTGGTTTTTACTTTTAAAACCGTGTTTAGGTTTTTCTCGCTTCCGCAGAGCATTCCTATTCGCCAGCCGGCCATATTAAAGCTTTTACTTAAAGAATTCAGCTCTAAAACCACGTCCTTAGCTCCTTCGGCTTTTAAAATACTTTTTGGATTGTCGTTCAGGATAAAACTGTACGGATTATCGTTTACAATGAGGATGTTGTTTTCCTTCCCAAACTTTACCAAATCAGCAAAAAGCTTTTCATTCGCAGAAGCTCCGGTTGGCATATGCGGATAATTCACCCACATAAGTTTCACTTTGCTCAAATCTTTTTTGGCCAATTCTTCCAAATTCGGCAACCAGTTTCCTTCTGCATTTAGATCATAATAAACCGCTTTTGCGCCTACAAGTTCAGTAACCGAAGAATAAGTTGGATACCCGGGATTTGGGATAAGTACCTCATCGCCTTCATTTAAAAAAGCCATAGAAATATGGGTGATTCCCTCCTTACTTCCCATAAGCGGCAGGATCTCAGTTTCAGCATCCAGGGAAACCTGGTAATGATTTTGGTGAAATTCAGCGATCGCATTTCTAAAATCTGGCGTGCCTTTATACGGCTGATATTGGTGTGCACCGGTATTTACCAAAGCTTCGTTTAAAGCTGAGATAACCTGCTGCGGTGGCGCCAAATCTGGGCTACCAATACCAAGATTTATAATATCTTTCCCGGCAGCTGCCATTGCACGCACTTCCTTCAATTTTGTAGAAAAATAGTACTCTTTTACGTTGCTCAACCTTTTTGCCTGCTCTATCATTACAAACTATTTTTGTAGGTTCCTAAAATTGTTAATCGCTCGGTCATTACTTGAAGAATATCCATCGCTTTTTGAAATTCTGAATAATCTTCAAAGATCACATCGATAAAAAATGAATATTTCCACGGAAATTCTATTATGGGCATACTCTGTATCTTAGTCATATCAAGATTGAAATCCCGTAAAATATTCAATACTGAAACCAGGCTGCCACGCTTACTTTCCAGTTCAAACTTTAAAGAAGCTTTATCTATTTTATCGCCGTTTGGCTCCTTCTTTTTAGTGCTAATAATTAAAAAACGAGTCGCATTGCTTTTCTTGGTATGAATACTTTCTGCAAGAATTTCCAGTCCGAATAATCCCGCCGCGGCTTTACTCGCCACCGCAGCAACTTTTGTGCTTCCTTTTTCTGAAATTCTTCGAGCTACTTCGGCCGTATCACTGTCTTCAATTAATTTAATATGCGGGTGTTTTTTAAAGAATTCCTTGCACTGCAAAAGTGCCATAGGGTGCGAATAGACCTTTTTAATATTCTCTATTTTTTGTCCCGGCATCGCCATAAAATTCATATCTATCGGGATATAATGCTCGCCAACCACTTTTAGATTATTTTCATCTATCAAAGCATAATTTGGCAAAATTGATCCGGCGATAGAGTTTTCTATAGCCATTACACCTTCGGTGGCATCACCGTTTAAAAGGCTTTTAGTGAGTTCAGCAAAAGACATGCACTCTAAAACCTCAACCTCCTGGTGGTAATATTCCTGGGCCACCAAATGATGAAATGAACCCTGCACTCCCTGAATTGCAATAATTTTATCCATTAATTTTTATAATAAATCTCGATTATCGAGTAAAAAAAAAGTCCCGATGTTTATCGGGACTTTTTTATATAATTTCTTACTTAATTACATAGCATTCCCGTTCCTATCTCTGAAATAGAAATAAAAAAAGTAAAATGCGTTCCAGCTAATTAAGTGATTCATTGTTTCGTTGTTATGGGGCTAAATTAGAATATTATTACCTAAACAAAAACCATTTTTTAGATTTTTTTAAGCTTTTATAAGCTTTTTACAGACTTGATTTTTTTTATAAAGATTCATCGAAAGATTTATAATAGCTTTTAAAATAATCACTTAGTAATTCCGAAATTCCTAATGAGATGACTTTTCTGAAACCCTTTAGATCTAATTTTGAACTATTATTGGCGAGTTAAAAATCCTTACTTTTGAAAAAATGCTTGCTATGTCTATTTATGTTGAAGGAATTTCAAAATTTTATGGCGAACAAAAAGCGCTGGACTCCGTTTCTTTTAAGCTGAACAAAGGAGAGATTGTTGGTTTTTTGGGGCCTAACGGCGCCGGAAAATCCACTTTAATGAAAATCCTTACCGGTTATTTAACGGCGTCTGAAGGAAAAGCGGAAGTAAATGGAATTTCCCTTGAAGACGATTTACATAAAATCCAACAGCAAATTGGGTATTTACCGGAACACAATCCATTATATACTGAAATGTACGTTCGGGAATACCTGGAATTTAATTCCAGGATCTTTAAAACCGATAAATCAAGAATTGAAGAAGTTATTGAGCTTACAGGGCTAAAACCCGAAGCCAATAAAAAAATAGAGCAGCTTTCTAAAGGCTATCGCCAACGAGTTGGATTAGCCACCGCCCTGCTACACGATCCCGAAGTTTTGATTTTAGATGAGCCAACCACTGGCTTAGATCCTAATCAATTGGTGGAAATCAGGAATCTTATTAAAAACATTGGGAAGGAAAAATCGGGAAAAACCATATTTCTTTCTACTCATATTATGCAGGAAGTTGAAGCCGTTTGCGACCGGGTAATTATTATTAATAAAGGAAAGGTAGTTGCCGATAAGAATTTAAAAGATTTAAGGGAAGAAAATGAACAGGTAATTTTAGTGGAATTCGATTACCGGGTGGAGCAAGTTGCCCTCCAGAAATTACCACATCTTATTTCAGCTAAAAATGTAGGCGGATTTGCCTATGAACTCACCTTTGACACCAAAAAAGATATGCGCCCCGCAGTATTCGATTTTGCCCATGATAACGGATTGAAAACTTTACAGTTGAATCAAAAAACAAAGAATTTAGAAAGTTTATTTGCTGAACTCACCGCCCCCCGGGCCCCCGAAGGGGGAGTTTAGTTCGTTTTTATTTTCAGAAAGTCCTTTTAAAAATTGAAATATTTCCTTTTCAGAAAATTACATCCGAAGCGCTAAGAGTTCCCCCTTTGGGGGTTAGGGGGCTTCAAAAATAAGTCGGCCGGTGTAGTGTTCTTCAATATCGACTTCCGGTGGACGGTTTTTTGAAATTATATCTCCAAATCCAAAAATATCACCTCTTAAAGACTGCTGCGGATTGACAATTAACTTATTGGTTCCGCGGTGTAGAATATCGTAGTGCTGCACTACAAAATCTCCGGCTTCCAGCCTGCCGTCCCCATTGGCAAAGAAGAGATTTACATTTTCTGCATTTCCGGTGAGAAAATAATTGGAAATGTTATCATTGGTAATTCTTAGATTTTCAACCTCAAGATCAAGGATAAAATCACCATTGGTATGAATTTCGGGATCTCGTTCCTGGTTAAATGAGCGCAACCAAAGTTCAGGGAAATTAAGCGTGCCAACACTTTCAATCGCGCTGCCACTGCTATTCTGTAACCAGTTTAAAGTTGGTGTAGTAACATAGATTTTTGTGATCTCATAATCCCGAAAAAGATTACAGGAATTTTCATTTCGAAGTTGAAGTCGGTTATTTTCTACTTCAGCATAAACATCTTCTTGAAGATTTTCCCCGGTTTCGATCTTCACTTTATATTCATCGCCCTGTTCAATAAAAAGTTTTACACGTTCATAAACGATAATTCCTTCAAAAACTTCAACGCTAAATTCTTCAGTAATAATTTCCCCGGAAGTTTGTAAACAAGTTGGCGCTTCCTCAGAATCACATCCTAAAAAGACAAAAATCAATATCGCTATTCCTAAAACCTGCTTTTTCATAAACGATAGCCAATTGAAAATTCTACAGCTTCGGCATTCGCATAATGAGAGCGAACAGTAAGCGATGCCCAAAGATCTTCCGTGATTTTTCTTTGCAGACCAACCCTGTTATAAAGCTGATCTACAAAATGCTCGTATGGATAATACGCATAATACCCCAGATGGGTGATCACAGATAACTTATTGAAATTTAGCTGGTGCCCAACAAAAACTCCTACTCGCTTGGAATCTTCATCTCCGGTGGTATTTCCCGAAGGAAAAGCTACCGACTGGTAATAAATACGTTCTTCCATAGCTTTGGAAAAGAAAACTTCGGTTCCCGCCTGCAGCGTACTTTTATGATTAAGCACCTTATCGGCATAAGCTGAAAAAGTTAAAAAAGGATACTGTTTGGAACCGATAATTCCCATAGTATTTACCCCACTTCGCAACACAAAATTAAAATGAATGGGTTCTGTATATTTTTCTTTAGGTCCTTTCGGAATATAATCAGGCAGGTTTTGATGGTCCAGCAAGTAATTTAGTCCCAGGTTAAAGGTGATCGTATTAGTACTGGCATTGGGCGATTTAAAATCGGCGTTGGAATAATGAATTAGAGAAAGCCCGGCCTGTAATCCCAAACCTTTAAAAATGTTTTCCTTTTTATAATTCGCCATTAGGTAAGTTGAACTAAGTAATCGCGAACCGTAGGCATTATTCTTATAATTATCATCTGGATGGTATGGATTGGAAGCATACGCCAGCCCCTGCCCTATTCTAAACATTAAATTCCTTTTAAAAAGGTAGAAATTCATATGCGCATAGAGGCCGTAATTCTCACCTAAACTGGGATTTTTCATATCCTGGTAGGTAAAAGAAGCACCAACATCGGGGTAATTATAGCGTTTTTCCCAATCTTCAAATCCGAAGCTTTTTTTATTAAAACCAAGAATTAAACCCGTTGGATGCCCCGTAATTAAATGGGCAATATCAGGATTGTGTTCGGCGATGGTTCCGTAGAAATAACTGGCATCAAAAGAATAATAGTTCTTCCCGAACTCCTGGGCAGAACTATTAAAAATGCTGAAAAGAAAAATAAGGGCAGTAATTTTCTTCATTACCCGCAAATGTAGCCTAATATTTTAAAAAACCGCTTTCGCAATTTTCTGAATATTGGTGCTTTTTCCCATGGAATAATAATGCAAAACCGGAACACCCGCTTTTACCAGTTCTTTGCTTTGCTGAATCCCCCACTCTATACCAACCTGGCGAACTTCTTTGTTATCCTTACATTTTTCTACTTCGCTGATAAGATCTTCGGGCATATCTACGTGAAATCTATGCGGAATTATACTTAGTTGCCTTTTTGTAGCCAAAGGTTTCAACCCCGGAATTATGGGAACGGTAATTCCACTTTCGCGACACTTATCTACGAATTCAAAAAATTTACTATTATCAAAAAACATCTGTGTCACCACATATTCAGCGCCAGCTTCAATTTTCTCTTTCAGCCTGCAGATATCTTTATCAAGACTTGGGGCTTCCATATGTTTTTCTGGATAACCGGCCACACCAACACAAAAGTTGGTATTATGACCTTTTTCAATCACCTCATCCTGGTAATTCCCCTTATTCATTTCCATAATTTGTTCCACCAGGTCTTTCGCAAATTTATTGCCTTTTGGTTCCGGGGTAAAATAAGTTTCACTCTTAATGGCATCACCTCGCAAGGCTACTACATTTTGAATTCCGAGGAAATCAAGATCAATGAGAAAGTTCTCGGTGTCTTCTTTGCTAAAACCTCCGCATAGAATATGAGGCACGGCATCTACGCCATATTTACTCTGTATAGCTGCACAAATCCCAACTGTCCCGGGACGTTTTCTTACAATTCTCTTTTCCAGTAATCCGTTTTCTTTTTCATTAAAAACGTGCTCTTCCCGATGATAGGTGACATCTATAAATGGCGGTTTAAATTCCATTAAAGGATCTATTCCGTCATAAATTGATTGAATATTTTGCCCTTTCAAGGGCGGCAAAATTTCAAAAGAGAATAAAGATCTTCCTTTAGCTTTTTCTATATGTTCGGTAATTTTCATTCTTTTTAATTCACTTAAGTTTTTAAAATCTAAAGTTTACAAGTTTTAAAATCATCCAACTCCTCCCGATTGGTAGACCATATTGGGCTTTTTAATCTGCAATATTTGGGTTAAGCCATTTTTCGGCTTTTTTTAATGGAATTCCTTTTCTTTCGGCAAAATCCCTCACCTGGTCGTCTTTTATTTTTCCAAGTCCAAAATAACGTGCTTCGGGATTGGCAAAATAATAACCGCTTACACTGGCTGCCGGCCACATCGCTAAACTTTCGGTTAGCTCAACTCCAATTCGTTCCTTTACCTTTAAAATTTTCCAAATGCTTAGTTTCTCCAAATGGTCCGGGCAGGCAGGATAACCCGGGGCCGGGCGAATTCCCTTATAAGTTTCCTTTATTAATTCTTCATTGCTTAAATTCTCTTCGGGCGCGTAGCCCCAGTCTTCCCGCCTTATTTTCTTATGTAAATATTCAGCAAAAGCTTCCGCAAGTCGATCGGCCAGGGCTTTGATCATTATTGAATTATAATCGTCGTGATCTTCTTCAAACTTTTTAGCTAATTCTGCGGTACCAAAACCGGTGCTCACGCAAAAACAACCAACATAATCCTGGATTCCTGTTTCCTTTGGCGCAATAAAGTCAGAAAGTGCAAAGTTTGGTTTTGCCCCGTGCTTTTTTAATTGCTGGCGAAGCGTTCTGAAAATAATTATTTTTTCTTCGGAATTTTCTTGAAATCCAACTTCAATATCATCATCATTAAGCGTATTCGCCGGAAACAATCCGTAGACAGCTTTCGCCTTTAGTAATTTTTCATCCAGAATCCTTTTCAGCAAAACTTTAGCATCTTTAAACAAAGAAGTGGCCTGTTCACCAACTACTTTATCGGTTAGAATATCCGGATAACGCCCGTGGAGATCCCAGCTTCTAAAAAATGGGCTCCAGTCTATAAATGCTTCCAGTTCTTTTAAATCGAAATCATCTATTTGCTGAATTCCTATTTCGTTTGGTTTTGCAATCTGACTAGTTTTCCAGTCTATGGAATACTTATTTTTTCGAGCTTCTTCAATTGAAAGGAAAGATTTCACTTTACTCCTTTTCTTAAAATTAAGCCTGAATTTATCATATTCGGCTTTAAGATCGCTCATATATTTAGTGCGCGTTTCTTCTTTTAAAAGATCGCCAATTACCGTGACTGCACGCGATGCATCGTTCACGTGGGCCACCGCATTTTTATACTGAGGATCTATTTTTACCGCCGTATGCGCTTTTGAAGTTGTGGCACCACCAATAAGTAAAGGCACGTCAAAATTTTGGCGTTCCATTTCCTTAGCCAAAAAAACCATCTCGTCTAACGAAGGTGTTATTAATCCGCTTAAACCAATGGCATCAACGCCTTCTGCTTTTGCAGTTTCTATAATTTTTTCCGGAGGCACCATTACACCCAGGTCAATAATTTCGTAATTATTACAACCCAATACTACACTCACAATATTCTTCCCAATGTCGTGCACATCTCCTTTAACGGTTGCCATAAGGACTTTTCCAGCCCCCCCCGCCCCCGATGGGGGAGCCTTTTTAAGTGTACGCAAAATTTTATCCTGTACCTGATCTAAATTGCCAAGCACTTCTTCATTGGTAAACCTAATCACACGGAATTCGTGTTCTTTTAACCAAGCCGTCCTCTCCTTATCACTTTTTTTATTTTCGGGTAATTGATGGATTAAGCCATCTACTTCTACTACAAGTTTCTTTTTAAGACAAACAAAATCGGCTATATAGCTTCCAATAATATGCTGTCTTCTAAACTTAAATCCTTCAAGTTGCTTATTCTTTAATGACTCCCAAAGAACAGTTTCAGCTTCGGTGGATTGGTTATATCGGTTCTTTTTGGCAAATTCCTTCATTAAACCGTAAAGTGCCGGTTCAGCCGTCTGCCAGTAGCGCTCCCCCTTTGGGGGTTGGGGGGCTTCTTTTGCTGCTTCAATATATGGGAGAAGGTAGGCCACCGCTTTTTTCATTACCCTGGCCGACTTTACTACCTGCGGAAGAAACATTTTTCCGCTTCCAAATAGATCGCCAACCACGTTCATGCCAATCATTAAATGACCTTCAATTACTTCAATAGGTTTGCTGGCTTCCTGGCGGGCCTGTTCTATATCCTCTAAAATATAAGCGTCTATTCCCTTTACCAAAGCGTGAGTAATCCTGTCCTGAAGCGGATTTACCCTCCACGAAAGATCTACTTTGCTTGTTTTTTTAGAACCCACTACAGTCTCAGCGAATTCAAGTAAACGCTCTGTAGCGTCTTCTCTTCTATCGAGAATTACATCTTCTACGTGTTCTAAAAGATCTTTAGGAATATTATCATACACTTCTAAAAGCGCAGGGTTTACAATCCCGATATTCATTCCCGCTTCAATCGCATAATATAAAAACACCGAATGCATCGCTTCCCGCACCGGATTATTTCCGCGGAAAGAAAATGAAACATTACTCACACCACCACTAATACTGCAATGCGGAAGGTTTTCTTTTACCCAACGCGTTCCTTCAATAAAATCTATGGCATTGCGTTTATGCTCGTCCATCCCCGTTCCCACCGGAAAAATGTTTAGGTCAAATATGATGTCCTCAGGTGGGAAGTTGACTTTATTGACAAGGATGTCATAAGAACGCTTTGCTATTTCAATTCGGCGCTCATAATTATCGGCCTGTCCAACTTCATCAAAAGCCATAACAATTACGGCTGCACCGTAACGCTTTATTTTTTTAGCGTGTTCAATAAATTCCGCTTCGCCTTCCTTAAGGCTTATAGAATTCACCACACATTTCCCCTGCACCACCTGTAAACCGGCTTCAATAATTTCCCACTTAGAACTATCTATCATAATGGGTACACGGGCAATATCGGGTTCAGCAACAATAAGATTCAGGAATTTAACCATGGCTTCTTTACCTTCAATAAGACCATCGTCCATATTGATATCGATAATCTGCGCGCCGCCGTCAACCTGGTCTCTTGCTACTTCCAGGGCTTCTTCAAATTTTTCCTCTTTAATTAACCGAAGAAATCTTTTGGAACCTGCCACATTGGTACGCTCCCCAACATTTACAAAATTGCTGTCGGGAGTAATTATAAGCGGTTCAAGGCCAGATAATTTTAAAGGCCTTACTGTTTTTTCTACTCTCGTAGATTTTTCCTGATTTTTTTCTTTATTCATCGTTTCTATCATAAAGCAGTCGAAAACTCAGGTTTAACTATTTTTCTTGGATCGTATTCTTTAGCGATTTCAGCGATAGCTTTTATATGCTCTGGCGTGGTACCACAGCAGCCACCTAAAATATTCACTAATCCTTTCTCTAAATATTCTCTGATCTGTCTTGCCATTTCTTCAGCATCCTGGTCGTATTCCCCAAAGGCATTCGGTAAGCCTGCGTTGGGATAAGCAGAAACTCCAGAGCTGGCAAAACGGTTTAAAACCTCGAGGTGAGGTGTTAATTGTTTAGCACCCAGGGCGCAGTTAAAACCAACACTTAATAAGGGAATATGCGATACTGAAATTAGAAAAGCCTCAGCCGTTTGCCCCGATAAGGTTCTGCCCGAAGCATCGGTGATTGTCCCGCTTACCATTATTGGGATATCTAATTGCAATTCTTCCTTAAGTTCCTCCAAAGCAAAAAGTGCGGCCTTAGCGTTTAAAGTATCAAAAACGGTTTCTACCAGAAGAATATCCACGCCGCCTTTTATTAAAGCGCTGGCTTGTTGTTTATAAGCTACCCGCAATTCTTCAAACGAAATTGCCCGAAAGCCGGGATCGTTAACATCGGGGCTCATACTCGCGGTTTTATTGGTAGGCCCAATAGCGCCGGCAACAAAACGTGGTTTTTCCGGATTTTCTGCCGTCATTTTTACGGCGACTTCTTTGGCTATCCTGGCCGACTCATAATTGAGTTCGTCTACCAGTTCTTCCATTTTATAATCGGCCATTGCGATAGTGGTTGCAGAAAAAGTGTTGGTTTCCACAATATCGGCACCGGCTTCAAAATATTTGCGGTGTATTGTTGCGATTGCATCAGGCTGGGTAATGGATAACAGGTCGTTATTTCCCTGTACGGAAACCGGCCAATCTGCAAAACGTTTTCCACGGAAGTCTTCTTCAGAAAATTTGTATTCCTGAAGCATCGTGCCCATGGCACCGTCTAAAATGAGTATATTTTTTCGAAGTTGTTCTTCTAATTTCGACATATAATTTTATCTAAAATCACTATCAAAAAAAGAAGCGGGAAAGAATTCTTTCTTGTTATCTATCTGCGCCCAAAAAGCGAAGTAGAATGTAGCACCTTCTCCCATTACAGGAGGGTTGCCAAGGTTTCAACGGGTCTATTCCCTCAACCTTTCTTGATAACGATGTTATAAACAATGAACTTGAACCAACAAATATACGGCACAGCCTTTTAAATGCAAGGCATACCGGTTATTTTTATGGATAATTTATTTTAAGTGCTCTTCTGTAATTTATTTCTAAAAAACAGGTGATCTTTACTAATTTCGCTGAAATAATAGAAATTAATAAGGCGAATAAATAGAATCTTTTAATTAATAAGCTCCCCGTTTAAAGTAATGGCATAGTTGATCTCGGCTGCCTTTTCCAGCATTTTAGAAACCGAACAATATTTCTCCATAGAAAGATCTACGGCACGTTTTGCTTTTGCTGCGGGAACATCTCCTTTTAAAAGAAAATTAAGCTGAATTTTCTTAAAAACATTGGGTACCGCACCATCTTCCCTAAAACCTTCAACCTCTACCTGAAGATCGTCCAGTTCCAGGTGTTGTTTTTTAAGAATCATTACAATATCTATGCTGCTGCAACCGGCAATGGCGCGCAATAGAAGGTCCATTGGGCTGGCACCCTTTGGCGCGGCATCGGTTTTATTGTCTAAGTGAACAATGTCTCCACGCTCGTTTACGGTTTCAAAATGATAATCTTTATTGAGTCTTTTAAGGCTGATCTTCATAATAAATCTTGTTTTAAACAAATTTAGTTAAAGCTTATTAAAAAACCTCACAGTTCTAAAGCTTATAACGGGTTAGGGTTTCCCGTAAACGACATTAACAATTTTTTAATAGATTTACAGAAAGCTAAGAATTAAAAATGCTTTTATCCTGAATACGAACTTTGCTATAGTTTGGAAAAATGGAAATATAAGGGGTTAGGCTAGATATTTTATTTTAATTAGATTTGACACACAAAGACACCAGAGAAATATTGATTATGCATTGCGATATCGAAATGTAAACTCTAAGGTGAGGAATTAGATTAAAGTTATTTAAAACTTATTTATTCTAAACATTTATATCTTTATATAATAAACTCTTTATAAATGCTCTCGCCCTCACTTCTTATAGTTGATATTAATACTTTTATGAAATATGACCTAACAAAGCTCATACACAAGTGAATATGTCTGGTGTCTTTTTAGATAAACTTCTGATTGAGAACACGAAAAAAAGGTTTGATCAAATGACTAATTTGACCGACTTCGTTTCTCTATTAAATTATATAGAACAAAGAGTTTTTAAGAATAAAAAAAAGCCTTTAACTGTACCGCACCTATATTACCTCTCGAAGACAAAAAATACCAGATATGAAGAATTTGAAATTCCCAAAAAAAATGGTAAACCAAGAAAAATCAAATCACCCGAAAACAGACTAAAAAGAGTACAAAGTTTAATAAATATTCTTCTACAAATTATCTTTGAAGATCATTCTCATTATTCAGCAAACGGTTTTTTGTTTGGAAAAGATATAAGAAGAAATGCGTTACCACACATAAATAAAAATTACTTATTAAACATTGACATAAAAAATTTCTTCCCCTCTATTCCTTTTAGAAGAGTAAAAGTTGTCCTAGAATTTGCTCCATTTAACCTTATCGATGATAGAGAAAGAATTGGTTTTTTAATTGCTAATTTAGGTACTTTTAAAAATGCACTCCCACAAGGTGCTCCCACTAGTCCAATTCTCTCCAATATTGTAACACAAAATTTAGATAGAAATATTTTAAAATATTGTTTAAACAAAAAAATAAAGTATACAAGATATGCTGACGATTTGAGTTTTTCTTCAAATTGGAACATATTCGATCAACAAGTTATTAAAGAAATTGAAGCCATTATTATAGCAGAAAATTTCATTCTTAATCCCAAGAAAACTCGGGTAAGAAATTTTATGCAAAGACAAGAGGTTACTGGACTTATTGTTAACACCAAATTAAATGTCAAAAGGGAATATTTACAAAAGGTTAGGGC
This sequence comes from Salegentibacter sp. Hel_I_6, assembly GCF_000745315.1. Lineage (NCBI taxonomy): Bacteria > Pseudomonadati > Bacteroidota > Flavobacteriia > Flavobacteriales > Flavobacteriaceae > Salegentibacter > Salegentibacter sp. Hel_I_6. The sequence continues at coordinate 1,063,163 of NZ_JQNQ01000001.1, forward strand.
AATGATTAATAATTGGGAAAAAGGAGGTCTTTCATTTGCTATATCCCAATTCCGTAAACACCAACCTCCTGAAAAAGTCAATTACAATTTTAAAGAAGTTTTACTCGGCCATATTTCTTTCTTGAAACTTATAAAGGGTGACACGAATTCTGTAGTTCAAAATCTCCAAATTAGATATAATTTCTTAGTGAACCTGCTAGACTATAGCTTCATTGAAGAAGACAATGTTAGATTAAAACTGGAAGAGGATGATCAGAAAATGGAGAAGATTGCATTTGAAAATGACCAAACCAAAAAAGAAACTTTTATTTCATTCTGCACTTCCGCTTTTCATCAAATTGAAAACCTTTTAAACTATTATTTTTGGAAAAAATTCCCCGAAATAGATGATTTAAAAGATTATATGTGGCATAATAATCCACTTTTCCAGGATAGATGGAAGAAATTGAAAAAATTAGATAAAAAAGAAAGGCTCAACCGATTAAATAATTTTAAAACTGTAAGAGATTTTGATATAAATACCCTCGTTTACCTATTCGAGAAAGAGTTCTATTTTGATCAACATTTATCATATGGAAAAAAACTAACTCATTTAAGAGAAATAAGAAATGATGAATCTCACAGGTGTACAGTTTTAGACACAAATGAACAAGTGATAATAAATCAGTTCGAAGAAATAAAAAAAGAAAGAAAAGCTAAGAAAGAAAAAGGAAAACAGTTTATCCTATCTCCAAAACAGAAAAAAGAAGAGATGAACTACTTGACCCTTAAATATATTGAAGAAAAAAACTATAAAAACGTAAGAAATATTCTTCGTGAAGTAAAAAATAACATAAAAAATACTTTGCCTAATATCGAGCCCTTGCAAATAACGGGTAAAGTTGAGCAAAAAGAAATTTTAGAAACTAGTGAGGTATTTAATTAAGTCAAAATTTCGCGTCCCTACTCCCGCAACTTGCGATAACCGGGACCGTTAAATTTTTAAACCTCCTTCCCTTCTCAAGGGAAGGTGGCATTCCGGAGGAATGACGGAAGGGTTCAACCACCCCGACCTATCGGCCACCCCTCCTTTTAAAGGAGGGGAGCTAATAATCTTATAAAACATTTCTTTTATTCCCCCCTTTGGAGCTTTTCCTGAATTTACTTCGGGAGGCAAGGAGGCTTATCCAATACTCTGTACCACTTCTTTTTTGGCTTCTTTTTTACTACCGTCAAATCCGGTTACGCCGCCAACCGTGGTATATTTAAGTACATATTTCTTATCAGGGAAAATTCTTTGATAAGCGCTTTGACACATAATTGCAGCTTCGTGAAAACCTGAAAGGATCAGTTTTAATTTTCCTTTATAGGTGTTTACATCACCAATAGCATAAACTCCGGGAATATTGGTTTGATAATCGTAAGAATTATCTACTTTAATCGCGTTTTTCTCTATTTCCAGTCCCCAGTTTCCAATTGGGCCAAGTTTTGGCGACAATCCGAAAAGCGGGATAAATTCATCTACATCTTTAAATTCTTCTCCGCGGGCTTCATCTTTATGCCTAATTACTACTTGCTGAAGATTATCTTCACCTCTTAAACCAACCACCTCAGCATTAGTGATCATTTCTATCTTACCGAGTTTTGCCAATTCAGAAACTCTTTCTACCGAATCCAAAGCCCCACGGAACTCCGCTCTACGGTGTACCAAAGCAACTTCTGAAGCAACATCGGCCAGGTAAATTGCCCAGTCTAAAGCTGAATCGCCACCACCGGCGATCACTACTTTTTTGTCGCGGTAAACTTCAGGGTCTTTAATAAAATAAGAAACGCCTTTATCTTCAAAATCGGTAATATTGGCGATTGGGGGTTTTCTGGGTTCAAAAGAACCTAAGCCACCGGCAATTGCCACCACCGGCGCGTGGTGTTTAGTGCCTTTATTTGTGGTTACTATAAAAGTACCGTCGTCCAGTTTTTCTAAAGTTTCGGCGCGTTCGCCCAAAGTGAAGCCCGGTTCAAAAGGTTTTATTTGTTCCATGAGGTTTCCAACCAAATCTCCCGCTAAAATTTCAGGAAATGCCGGAATATCATAAATCGGTTTTTTAGGATATATCTCAGAACATTGCCCGCCGGGTTGCGGCAACGCGTCTATTAAATGCGTTTTTAGTTTTAATAATCCCGCTTCAAAAACGGTAAACAATCCGGTTGGGCCGGCCCCAATTATCAGGATATCTGTTTTAATCATCACTCTTGTTTTTAACTTTTAAAGATTCGGTTATAGAATTCATTTGATCAACTTTCGCCTCAAAATCACCTTTTATATTACTTCGGTATTCATTTAAATTTTCTACCATTTGGTTTACATTTTCGGGAATTACTTCCTCAAAAAATTGCCGTAAACGTTTTGCCGCGGTAGGCGACTTTCCGTTGGTGGAAATCGCGATTTTCACGTGACCTTTATTTACAATTCCGCCCATATAAAAATCGCAGAGTTCGGGCGTATCGGCTATATTAGCCAGTAAATAACGCTTTTTGGCGTGTTTGTAAACGCGTTTATTCAATTTCGCATCGTTGGTGGCGGCAATTACAAAATGCCTGTTTTTAAGGTATTTTCTTCTATACCTGCCTTTGGTTAATTTTGCGCCGTGTTTTTTTGCCAGTTCTTCTGTTTCCGGTAAAAACCATTTTGCGACCACTTCTACATTCGCATTCGGACTCGATTTAAAAAGAAAATGAAGTTTTTCGTGACCAACCTGTCCGCCGCCAACGACCAGGATATTCAGTTTATTTACTTTTAAAAATACCGGATATAATTCGTTTCTTTCTTCCATAGGCCCCCTAGCCCCCAATGGGGGAATTTTTAAGTTCGTATTCTACGAAATTTTCAGTAACCGCTTTAAGCTTTCCGCTTTCACGAACTACCTCACCAATAACAATGATCGACGGGGCGGTTAATTGTTTTTCGGCAACTACTTTTTCTATACTTTTTATAGTTCCGAAACCTGATTTCTCATTTTCAGTAGTTCCATTCTGAATAATTCCAACCGGAGTATTTTCTTTCCCGTAGTAGCTGAAAATATCCACGATTTCAGTGAGTTTCGCCATTCCCATCAGGATCACCACCGTTGCGGTAGATTGTGCCGCGAGCCTAACATCTTCTGAAAGTTTCTTTTGGGTGGTGGTTCCGGTAATTACCCAAAAACTCTCGGAAGTTCCGCGTTGCGTAAGCGGAATTCCAATATTTGCAGGAACTGCAATTGAAGAAGTGATCCCTGAAACTACCGCGGTTTCCAAACCTTTACTTTTGGCATAATTTATTTCCTCAGAACCTCTTCCGAAGATAAAAGGATCGCCTCCTTTTAAACGAACCACGTGACCTCTTTCCAGAGCATATTTTACGATGAGCTCGTTGATCTCATCTTGAGAATATCTGTGTTTATCCTTTCGTTTTCCAACAAAAATATGCTCGGCTTGAGGCGCATATTCTAGTAATTCGCGATTAATAAGCGCATCAAAAAGCACCACTTTGGCATTTTTTAAAGTATTTAATGCTTTAATTGTGATCAATTCCGGGTCTCCGGGACCGGCGCCAACCACGCTTAGTTTTGGTGAATTATACATTTTGTACCTCCTTTGTTCTAAATGCATCTACCCTTTTTAAGAATAGTTGCGCGTCTTCTAAATATTTATTGGCAAAAGCTTCGGTTGGCTCGTGCTCGTTCATTTGATAAGCAAATTCTTTGAAGGATGTCGATAATTCGATTTTACCGGTGTCTACAAACAACTCGTCAAACTGTGCAATTATTCCCGCCTGGGTATTGGTTTTTACATCCTCAGCAAGTAATAAAGCCTTAGCAGAATTTACGATTGAGGTATAGGAATGATAAATACTATCGGCCCAGGCTTTTCTTTCCAGTGCACTTTTTGCGTTATCAATTTTCTCTTCACTTTCAAATAAAAGTGTTGCGATAAGATCTATAACCACGCCGGCACATTCGCCTACTCCTACAGCTTTTATATAAGGTTTCTCGTGTCCCCAATCCACAAATTCGTTTTCTGTTAAGTTGGAAGTATCGGCTAAATCTTTTAGCAAATCATAGAAATAGGTTTTTCCCTGTCGATCGTAATATTCAGCAAATTTTCTTTCGGAATTCGCGTTTGCTTCAAAATCGTTTAGCAATACTCGCAAAGCTTGCGGCCCGCGTTTACTGGGCACTTTTACCACTTTATCAGCAAAACGACCCTGCCCATCGCCAAGTGTTCCGCCACCCAACAATACCTGAAGTGCCGGTGCCACAGTTTTCCCGACTTTAACTGACATTCCCTGGAAACCGATCTCGGCCATATTATGTTGCCCGCAGGCATTCATACAACCGCTTATTTTTATGGTAATATCTTTCCCGTTTATAAACTGCGGGTATTCTTCTTTTAAAACATCTTCCAACACATCGGCAATTCCCGTACTACTGGCAATTCCCAGGTTACAGGTATCTGTTCCCGGGCAGGCCGTAATATCTACGGTTTTATTATAACCGGCTTCGGCATAATCAAGTTTCTTTAATTCTGAATAGAAAAATGGCAAAAACTCCTCCCGAACGTGGCGAATTAAAATATCCTGCCTTAAACTTAACCTGATCTCATTTCCGGCGTATTTTTTAACCAAATCGGCTAATTTCCTCGCACCACCGGTGTAAAAATCGCCTAGCGGAACCCGAATTCCGATAGCAAATAATCCTTCCTGTTTCTGCGGAATTACATTCGTGCTTTTCCAGGTTTCAAAATCTTTTTGATTTTCAATTTCTACCGAAGGCACCTCAACTTCCTGAAGTGGTGGTGCGACTTCAAATTTTTCAACCTCAAATTCCGGATGGTTTTTAGAAAGCGCCGTGCTTTGTTCGGAAACTAATTCCATAAAGGCATCTTTGCCAATATCTTTTATTAGAAATTTCATTCTGGCTTTTAAGCGTTTTGCACGTTCCCCGTGTCGATCAAAAACTCTTAATACACCTTCTATCAGCGGCAGTAATTCTTCCGCAGGAAGAAAATCATACAGTTCATCGGCGTGTCTAGGTTGAGAACCGAGTCCGCCGCCTAGCATTACTTTAAATCCGCGCTTTCCATCTTTTAATTTTGCGATAAAACCAAGATCATGAATATAGCTTAGCGCCGTATCATCATCAGATGAAGAAAAGGATATCTTGAATTTTCTTCCCATTTCCTGGCAAATTGGATTCCGAAGAAAAAATTGGAAAGTTCCGTGGGCATAAGGAGAAACATCAAAAGGCTCATTTTTATCAATTCCAGCCGTTGGGGAAGCGGTAACGTTTCTAACGGTATTTCCGCAGGCTTCACGTAGAGTGATATCATCTTTTTCCAACTGCGCCCAGAGTTCTGGTGTTCTATCGAGACTTACGTGGTGAATTTGGATATCCTGGCGGGTGGTGATATGCAATCGACCTTTAGAATATTCATCTGAAACATTGGCAATTCTATGCAGTTGTTCTGAAGTTACTTTTCCAAACGGCAGTTTTATACGAACCATTTGTACTCCCGCCTGTCGTTGTCCATAAACCCCACGCGCCAAACGCAGGCTTCGGAATTTTTCTTCATCGGCTTTTCCTTCACGAAACAGCCTGATTTTTTTCTCTAAATCCAGGATGTCTTTCTCTACAACTGGGTTTTCTATTTCGGTTCTAAAACTTTGCATTGCTAATAGTATTTAAAATGAAGCCTGGAAACAGGCATTAATAAAAAAGGTCCTTTTCGAGTTTACACTTAAAAGGACCTTTTATAGATTTTATAAAAAGAGCTTTTAAGTGTTTTGATTCCACATAACACGGCGCATATTCGTATTTGATTTTTGTTTATTCAATTATTTGAAATTAAGCGTGAAGACCACATTCACGATTTTCTAAGACTTTTGTAGGGTCAAAATATTTGAATTCGTTTGGCAAATCATTTTGCTCCAGATAAGCATCCAGTTTTTCGTCACTCCAGTGGTAAAATGGACTCACCTTTAAGATCCCATCTTTACTATAGCTTAAAATATCGATACTATCTCGAAAACTGGTTTGGCCTTTTCTTAAATTGGTAAACCAAACATCTGGGTTTTGTTGACGCATAGCGCGTAGAAAAGGTTCTAACTTCACCTGTTTTGTAAAATCCTCGTGCTGCGGATTATTGATATCAGGAATTCCGCCAAAAAGTGCATCACGGTAGGCAGCGGTTTGTTTTGGGGTATAAAGTTTTACATTGAGCTTTAACCTATCTATTACATGCTTTGCGTGTATATAGGTTTGCGGGGTATTGTAACCGGTGTCGCACCAAATTACTTTTATCACCGGATCTATTTCTGAAACTGCATGTAAAATTGCGGCTTCATAAGGTCTAAAGTTAGTAGTGACCACCGGTCTTGCCGCATTGGAAATCACCCATTGTACGATCTCAGCCGGCGTTATTCCTTTAAATTGCTGGTTGAGGATTTTCAATTCTTTTTCGCTGTACCGTTTCATTATTTAAAAGTTTATGGTCGTTTCCGACATAAGTATTCTTTATATTCTTTTGCTAAAACAAATTTTATTCTTTTCCAAAACTGATCATATTCCAAAGGCGCTCGTGGCCAAAATAAAGGATCATTTTCGTCACTAATTCTACCGACCCGATGGCCAGGGCAGTTTCAATCTCTCCAGTAAGCACCCAGGAAATAACGATCGTATCTACAGTTCCTACAATTCTCCAGCTCACTGTTTTCAAAATACTCCGTAAGGGTTTCTCTGAAGTAGTGTCCTTCTTATAAGTGCTTTTTGATTTTACCTGATCCAGTATCATACTGCTTACTAATTTTGAAATTCTATTAACCTATCGGATTACTAGGTTATAAAACAAAAGTAACTTTGTTTTTTATACAGACCAATTAATATGAGCTTAAATTTAAGTATTTAACATTTTGATTTTCAACCTATTTTCTAAATGCGAGATCGGCCAAAGTGTTATCGCCCAACACCTTTAGTGTACTATCCCTAACCTGTATCATTAAACTATGAACTGAGCAGGTTTCTTCGCTGGGACAATCATCACACTTTTCATAATAGTTAAGACTTACACAGGGCACCATTGCAATAGGGCCTTCCAAAACCCTAATTACTGAAGTCATCTGGATATCTCCAGGTTCTTTGATTAGGTAATAACCACCACCTTTTCCTTTTTTAGATCCTAAAAATCCCGATTTTCGTAATTCCAGAAGAATGCTTTCAAGGAATTTCTGCGAGATATTTTCACTTTTAGAGATCTCTGAAGTTTGCACAGGTTTTCTATCTGTTCTCTTAGCGATAAAGGCAAGGGCTTTAATACCGTATTTGGTCTTTTTTGAAAGCATATGGCGAATATACTTAAAGTTTGACTTTTTCGCATTTATTATTAAATTCTCTACGGAAAAATCAAAAAGTCCGAATCCTGCTGAAATTACCATACCTAAATTGAATTTAAAGCTTGTTTTAAATCGTCTATCACATCATCTACATGTTCCAAACCTACTGAAACTCTTACCAAACCCGGTTTTATGCCTGCTTCTAAACGGTCTTCTTCACTTAACTTACTATGTGTTGTAGAAGCAGGATGCGTAACAATACTTCTCGTGTCTCCCAGGTTTGCCGATCTTGAACAAAGCTTGATCGCATCTATAAATTTTCTTCCCGCTTCAATGCCCCCTTTAATCTCAAAAGCTACGATATTTCCTCCTTTTTTCATCTGTTTTTTCGCAATTTCATATTGCGGATGCGACTTCAAAAAAGGATATTTTACATTTTCAGCATTGGCTTCAGTCTCTAAAAACTCGGCTACTTTTTCAGCATTTTCACAATGCTTGTCCAGCCTTACCGAAAGTGTTTCCAAACTTTTAGAAAGCACCCAGGCATTAAACGGCGACAAAGCCGGTCCCGTATTCCTTGAGAACAGGTAGATTTCCCGAATTAAATCGGCATTTCCCACTGTTACACCGCCCAGAACGCGGCCTTGCCCGTCTATTAATTTTGTAGCCGAATGTATTACCAAATGCGCTCCGAATTTTATAGGATTCTGCAGCCAGGGCGTGGCAAAGCAATTATCAATTATTAAAATAAGATTATGCTTTTTAGCAATTTCTCCCAGTAATTCTAAATCCAAAATATCTACACCGGGATTTGTAGGAGTTTCGGCGAAAATAATTTTTGTTTCCGGCTTTATTAAACTTTCAATTTTATCGACTTCATTCACATTGAAATAGGAATGCGAAATATTCCATTTTGGAAAAAACTTGGTAAACAAACTATGCGTTGACCCAAAAACCGATCTTGCCGAAATTATATGATCCCCACTATTCAATAGCGCAGCAAGGCTGGAAAACACAGCGCTCATTCCCGTTGCAAATGAAAACCCGGCTTCTGCGCCTTCCATTTTCGCTATCTTCTCAGTAAACTCTGAAGTGTTTGGATTGGTAAATCGGCTATAAATATTGCGCTCTTTTTCTTCAGAAAAGGAAGCTCTCATATCTTCAGCATCATCAAAAACATAACTGGACGTTAAGTACAGTGGAGTAGAATGCTCCTGGTACTGGGTGCGTTCATTTTGTGTTCTAATGGCTTCGGTTTCAAAATGCATAATTGTTGGTTTTGTTGGATTTTTAATTAAGTCTTTGTGATAATTTGAGCACATCGCTAACTACACCGCGAGCGGTTACCGCTGCTCCTGCCCCGGCTCCTTGAATCACCAGCGGTTGATCGCCATAAGATTCAGTGTAAATTTCAAAAATATTATCGGCGCCTTTAATTTGGCCCAGCGCGGTATTTTTGGGTTCAGAAATAAGTTTTGCCTCCAGGTTGGCGCTTCCTACTTCAATTTCTCCAATGTACCGTAGCACGTGATCTTTGTTTTGTTCTTTTTTATACTGAAAAAATATTTCATCCAGCTCCCCTATTCTACGCTGAAATTCTTCCGCGGACGTTTGTCCGTTTAACTGCTCCGGAATTAAAGATTGAATTTTCACTTCCTGAAACTCCTTTTCCAGCTGAAGCTCGCGCGCCAGGATCAATAATTTTCTTCCCACATCGTTTCCCGAAAGATCTTCACGGGCATCGGGCTCGGTATAACCCAGGTTTCCGGCTTTTTGCAAAACATCAGAGAATTTCTCTTTATTTTCAGAAAAAGTATTGAAAATAAAACTTAGCGAACCGGAGAAAACTCCGCGTATTCTAGTGACTTTCTCCCCGGCCTGGTGCAAGCCCTGTACGGTTTGTACAATTGGCAAACCGGCACCCACATTGGTTTCATAGAAAAAATGTTTCCCGTGGTAATCTAATTCTTTGCGCAATTTTTTATAGAAATCGGCAGAAAGTGTATTCGCAACTTTATTGGCGGCTACCAGGTTAAAGCCGTTTTGAATTAACCGAATATAAATCTCTACAAACTCCTTGCTCGCCGTAGCGTCTATAGCAATAAGATGTTCCAAATCGTGCTCTTTGGTAAAATCGAGAATGTCTTCTAGTTTATACTTTTCAGCAGATTTCTTGAAATCTTTTTGCCAGCTTTCAGAAATTCCATCAGCATTGAAAAGTGCTTTTTTTGAATTTGCAATCACAGGAATACTTACAGAAACTCCGGAATGCTCTTCCCACTGCTTTTTTGCACTTATTAGTTGCTGGATCAAGGTACTGCCTACGTTACCGATTCCAAACAAGATGATGTTTACTTTTTTCATCTATTATATTTTAACCCCAAATTTGGGAATTTGCCTGTTTGTTAAAACTTTTTGCTTCCAGAACTGCGCTGCTTTCATTTTCTATAGTCCTGGTTTTAAATACAGGATTTAAAAATCTGGACAATTGCGAAGCTTCAATTAAAAAGGCATCATGCCCGTGAATTGATCTTATTTCGTAGATATTTACATTATTTTTTACCAGCGAAAGGTTTACATACGTATCCCAATTCTCATCGGCCAGGAAAAACCAGTCAGAATTCACAGTTACAATATGAATATTGCCCTTAATTTTCTTTGCGGCTTCCAGGTAATTACCGCTGCCTTTGCTAATATCTATGGTAGTTAACAAGTGGTTCATAAACTTGTATGATGCCAATTGAAAACGCTCTTCCAGTTTATCTCCGTGATATTGCAACCAACCTTCTACTTTATAACAAGGCTTCACATCTTCTTTAGTACGATTAAATTTCTTACTTAAAGATTGTGGGGTGCGGTAGAAAGTCATCGCGTGCATTCTGGCATCTTTTACCGGCTCTTTGGAATTATTCAGAATTTGTTCCTGCACTTTACAATTTGCCAACACCCAATCGGTCGCTTTATAATCTGTAGCGATGGGAATAATATTTTCGGCTAAATCTGGTTTTAGAGCCGCGAGTTCCCAGGCCAAAGCGCCACCAATAGAGCCACCAATTATGGCAAAGAGTTTTTTAATTTTTAATTGCTGAAGTGCCAACGCCTGAATTCTGGCAATATCCCGAAGCGTAAATTCTTTATAGTTTTCAATTAAATGTTCCTTTTTTCCGTTGAAACCATTTCCCGGAATATTAAAAGCCAGGATGCTAAATTTTTCGGTATCAATACACTTTTGAGGTCCGACAATTTTTGTCCACCACCCGAGTTTTCCTGTAATTTGGGAATTTCCGGTAAGCGCGTGATTTATTAAAACCACCTGAGCAGTTTCCGGATTTTGCCCAAATTGTTGAAAGCTCAAATAAATATCCTGCACCGTTCCCGCGGAATTTTTAAAATCTTTTAAACAGAGTTCCTGTAGCATTTTCTTATTTTTTTGAATTAGAAAGAGCAAAAGGAAAAAGACTTAACCTGGCTGCTTTTTCCTTTGCCTTTCCACCAACAATAAATTATACCAGTGCTTTTTTATCAATTTTAGCAAAAGCTTCTTTTAAATCTGTTTTTAGGTCTTCCACATCTTCCAGGCCTACCGAAAGACGAATTAGATCTTGTGTAACCCCGGTGGTAGCTTGTTGCTTTTCGTCCAGTTGCTGATGCGTAGTACTGGCAGGATGAATAATCAAAGATTTGGTATCGCCGATATTAGCAACCAGGGAGAAAAGTTTCGTTTCATCTGCTACAACTTTAGCCGATTCAAAGCCTCCTTCAACTCCAAAAGTAACCACACCACTTTGCCCTTTTGGAAGATATTCTTTCGCAAGTTTATTATTCTTGCTGCTCTCTAAGCCGGGATAATTAACCCATTTTACTTCTTCCTGCTGCTCCAGCCAGGTGGCAAGATTCAAGGCATTTTCACTATGCTGCTTTATTCTGATTTCCAGCGTTTCCAAACCTTGTAAGATCTGAAAAGCGTTGTACGGACTTAAAGCCGCGCCGTGATCACGAAGACCTTCAATTCTCACTTTCGCGATAAAAGCAGCTTCCTTTAGAGCTTCGTGATAAACGAGCCCGTGGTAACCCGGCGAAGGTTCTGTAAATTCGGGGAATTTTCCATTTGCCCAGTTAAAATTTCCGGCATCTATAATGGCTCCTCCAAGCGAAGTCCCGTTTCCGCTAATATATTTGGTAAGGGATTCAATAACAATATCGGCACCGTGTTCTATAGGTTTTAGCAAGGAAGGCGTAGCAACTGTATTATCTACTATGAAGGGAACTTTTAGCGCGTTGGCTTCTGCAGCTATAGCTTTAAGATCTAAGACATCCAGTTTTGGGTTTCCCAGCGATTCTACAAAAACGGCACGGGTATTTTCCTTAGCAGCCTTTTTAAAATTCTCAGGATATTCCGGGTCAACAAAAGTGGTTGTGATTCCAAACCTGGGTAAAGTTACACTTAGCAAATTGTAAGTTCCGCCGTATAAACTGCTTGAAGCTACAATATGATCTCCAGATTTTAAAAGCGTTAAAAGTGTAGTATTGATGGCAGCCGTTCCTGATGCTGTCACTACCGCAGCGATTCCTCCTTCCAACGAAGCAAGGCGTTGTTCCAAAATATCGTTGGTAGGATTGTTTAAACGGGTGTAGATGTAACCCGGTTCTGCAAGTGAGAAAAGATTGGCAGCGTGATCTGAATTATTAAAAACATAAGAAGTTGTTTGGTAAATAGGCACCGCTCTTGTTCCTCCGTTAGTTTTTGTATCGTGACCGGCGTGTAATGCGTTTGTTGAAAATTTTTGAGTACTCATAATTTCTAGTTTTTTTAAAGTTGCGCTTCATTTTTAGAAGCTTGATTTTGTTTTTTGATAGATTCCCACCTTCGTGGGAATGACTTATTTAAATAAAAAAAGCCCCCTTAAGTAGCTATTACCAAGGGGACCTTTTAATTGAACTCTAAACAAACTAAGTTACATTCGGTTTTGGCAATAGCGTTTCATGTGTCGCATAGACATACACATCATCATAGTGCGCATCATCTTATTATTTATTGCCTTTATCATATTTTAATTTTTGTCATTCCCGTGCAGACGGGAATCTAATTTTTACTAACCTATTTTCTTATTCTGAATTTCCGCCTCCGCGGAAATGACTAAGTTTTTAAACAAAAAAAGCCGCTGCGGTGGCAGCGGCTTTTGCAATTTATATCTTTTCAGAATTAAGCAATAGAGCGCGCTGCGGAATTTCTTCCCATCATCATACGCATCATATTGCAAATTACCTGATTCATTTCGTTGTTTTGTTGGTTACAAAGATAAGGGCAGAAATTTTTAATATCCAAACCCAAATTCAATTTTTACGAAAAAAAGTTTTTTATCAGTTTAAAATAAATATTCAGGAATAAAATTGATTAAAAATTATTTATTATTCATTTTTAGTTGAAAATCTATTTATAAACATCTATTTTTCAGGATTATAAATTCAGCTTTACATTTTTATACGTTTAATTCTAATTTGAAAAGTAATTCAACAGGACGAAAAAGAAAGTTAAAGGAAGTATGAGTTTAGGTTATTTTTATACATTTGTAATCGAATTATTAAAGGGAAGGATTTGACTGATTGCAACCCTTTTATGCTTTTTAAGAAGTGTAAGAAAAATGCTAAAGCAGTATCACTACTCCCTTAGCTTTCCTGTCAAATTCAACCCGTATTTTTTAAAAACTAATTTAAAAATATGGCTTATTTATTTACTTCAGAAAGTGTTTCTGAAGGACACCCAGATAAAATCGCTGATCAGATTAGTGATACTTTACTCGATAACTTCCTTGCATTTGATGAAAATTCTAAAGTCGCCTGTGAAACTTTGGTTACTACGGGCCAGGTGGTACTTGCCGGTGAAGTTAGAAGCAACACCTATCTAGATGTACAAAACATTGCCCGCGAAGTAATCAATGATATTGGTTATACCAAAGGAGCCTACAAATTTAGTGGGGATTCCTGTGGGGTTATTTCTTTAATCCACGAGCAATCCCAGGAAATTTACCAGGGTGTAGATCGCGAAAATAAAGAAGAACAGGGCGCCGGGGACCAGGGAATGATGTTTGGCTATGCAACCAACGAAACCGAAAACTATATGCCTCTGGCTCTGGATATTTCCCATAAGATCTTAATTGAACTGGCAAAATTAAGACGTGAAGGCAAGGATATCCCTTACTTACGCCCAGATTCTAAAAGCCAGGTTACCATAGAATATAGTGACGATAATGTTCCGCAGAAAATTGTGGCCATTGTGGTTTCTACCCAGCATGATGAGTTTGATGAGAATGATGATGAAATGCTGAAAAAGATCAAGAAAGATATTCTTGAAATTCTTATTCCACGAGTAAAAGAACAATTACCTGATTATGTTCAGAAACTGTTTAATGATGATATTACTTATCATATAAATCCTACCGGAAAATTTGTAATTGGTGGGCCTCACGGTGATGCCGGACTTACCGGAAGAAAAATTATTGTAGACACCTACGGCGGCAAAGGTGCCCACGGTGGTGGTGCTTTCTCAGGAAAAGATCCGAGTAAAGTAGACCGCTCGGCTGCTTACGCATCGCGTCACGTTGCCAAAAACCTTGTTGCTGCGGGACTTGCCGACGAAGTTTTAGTGCAGGTTTCTTATGCTATTGGAGTGGTAAAACCTACTTCAATTTCAGTAGAAACTTATGGAACTTCCAAAGTAGATATGAAGGATGGGGAAATCGCTAAAAAAGTTGCTGAAATTTTTGATATGCGTCCCTGGGCTATTGAAAACCGTTTAAAGCTTAGAAATCCTATTTATAGAGAGACTGCAGCATACGGGCATATGGGCAAAGAACCAAGAACGGTAACCAAAATCTTTAAAAGCCCATATTCTGGAGAAATAAAGAAAGAAGTAGAGCTATTTACCTGGGAAAAACTTGACTATGTAGATAAGGTTAAAGAAGCTTTTAGTTTATAAATTATCATCTCTAATTACCACCTAAAATGCCGCTGAAATCAGCGGTATTTTTTTTTGACGTTTTCTTCGGAAAGCTTTAACAACCGGACGCAGTTTTAATTCCTAATTTTAGGACTACACCAATCAAACATTTTATGTCCGTTTTTAGAAAAGTAAGAAACACCATCAACCTATTAAAGTCGGTTGATATGGATCAACTCGCCAAAATAAATGAGCAAATAGATCTTTCAGCAGCGATGAAAAGTTTAGGCCAGCTTGATGAACGCCAACTCAAGGGGTTGATGAAAATGTTAAAAACCAAGCAGAAAAAAGGACAAAGTGACCTTCCTCCTATTACCGGTGATTTTTACAATCTAGACCTTAAACTTAACGAGGAGCAGCGAAAGCTTCAAATGGATGTGCGAAATTTCATGGAAGATGAAGTTCGCCCACTGGTAAATGATCATTGGAACCGCGCTAAATTTCCACACGAGATCATAGAGAAATTCAAGAAACTAAATATCACGGGTGTTCCTTATGAAGGTTATGGCTGCCCAAATCTTCCGTTTTTGATGGAGGGTATCATCGCCCAGGAAATTGCCCGGGTAGATGTTTCCATTTCAACTTTTTTCGGGGTTCATAGTGGGCTTGCTATGGGATCTATTTATCTCTGCGGAAGCGAAGAACAAAAACAGGAATGGCTTCCGAAGATGCAAAAATTAGATGCTATTGGCGCTTTTGGACTTACAGAACCTAATGTTGGATCTGGTGTTGCGGGGGGACTCGAAACTACCTGCAAGTTTGATGGTGAAAACTGGATTTTAAACGGCCAGAAGAAATGGATTGGTAACGCGACTTTTGCTGATGTAATTATCATCTGGGCGCGAGACGAAGATAGCAACCAGGTAAAGGGATTTTTGGTAAGGAAAGGAAATCCTGGTTATAAGGCCGAAAAAATGGAAGATAAAATGGCGCTTAGAATTGTTCAAAATGCCATTATTACCTTAACCGATTGTCAAATTCCTGAAAGCGATAGGCTACAAAAGGCAGATTCATTTAAAGATACCGCAAAAGTATTGCGAATGACTCGAGCTGGAGTTGCCTGGCAGGCCGTTGGTTGTGCTCGTGGAGCATACGAAAGTGCACTTAAATATACCCGAAAAAGAGAACAATTTGGAAGGCCAATCGCCTCCTACCAGTTAATACAAAATCATTTGGTAGAAATGGTTTCCAATCTTACAGCAATGCAAACACTGGTTTTTAGACTTTCTGAAATGCAGGATGCCGACTTACTTACAGATGAACACGCTTCTTTGGCGAAAGTTTTCTGTAGTATGCGAACCAGAGATGTAGTAAGCCGTGCCCGTGAGGTTATGGGTGGAAACGGAATTCTACTTGAACACGATGTAGCGCGCTTCGTGGCAGATGCTGAAGCCATATATAGTTATGAAGGAACAAAAGAAATTAACTCGCTTATTGTAGGCCGTGCCATTACTGGATACAGTGCCTTTGTAAGCTAAATATTAACCATTCAAAAAAATAATTAAGAATG
The DNA here is from genome assembly GCF_000745315.1 of Salegentibacter sp. Hel_I_6. Classification (NCBI taxonomy): domain Bacteria; kingdom Pseudomonadati; phylum Bacteroidota; class Flavobacteriia; order Flavobacteriales; family Flavobacteriaceae; genus Salegentibacter; species Salegentibacter sp. Hel_I_6. Next base: position 1,079,015 of record NZ_JQNQ01000001.1, read on the forward strand.
TCATTTTTAGTAGTTAGTCCGGGAAAAGACCCGAAAGCTTGGGTTGAAGCTTTAAAAAATCAACATCCAGGTATGGATATCTATGTATATCCTGAAGATCACGATAAGGAAGAAGTAGAATTTGCCTTAACCTGGAATCACCCGCGTGGGATATTTCAAAATTACCCTAATCTAAAAGTTATTGCATCTATGGGTGCCGGGGTAGACCATATAACCAGTGATGAAGAGCTCCCCGAAAACGTGAAAATCACCAAAGTTGTAGACGATCGCCTGGCGGAGGATATGGGAACTTTTGTGTTAAGTCTTGTTTTAGCACATCAAAGAAACCTGCTTCATTACCGCGAAAGTCAAATTAATGAAAAGTGGGAGCCAGTTCCATATACCCGAAATAATGATGTTAAAGTTGGGATATTAGGATTAGGTAATCTGGGACAAAGTGTAGCCGATAGCTTATTAAAGAACGGTTTCCAGGTTATAGGCTTTTCCAAGCATAAAAAAGATTTTGAAAACGTAGAAAGCTTTGCCGGAGAAAATGAGTTTGATGAATTCCTGGAGCAAACGAATATTTTGGTGAATATGTTGCCATTAACACCAGATACCGAAGAAATACTTAACCTAGATTTATTTGAAAAATTGCCCAAAGGAGCTTATGTAATTAATGTAGCCCGTGGCGAACATTTAGTAGAACAGGACTTATTGGCTAAAGTAGATGATGGTCATCTTTCTGGCGCGGCATTAGATGTTTTCTGGGAAGAACCGATTAGAGACGAACACCCGTTTTGGAAACATCCAAAAATTAGAATAACTCCACATATTGCCAGTGTAACACATCCAGACTCCGTGATTCCTCAAATAATTGACAATTACGAAAGAATGAAGGATGATGAGGAGCTTAAGAATGTGGTTGAAAGAGATAGAGGTTATTAATTTATAAATTTCAGCTTATGAAAGTTTTCAAAAACATTCTTGTCGCCATAGATTTTAACGACGCTGTGGGAGAACTCTTGTCGTATGCTGAAAGTATAGCTGAAAAATTCGGGGCAAAAATATGGGTGGTCCACGTGGCCGCCCCAGACCCCGATTTTGTAGGTTATGATACTGGCCCCCAATATATAAGAGATATGCGAGCCGATGAATTAAAAGCTGAACATAAAGAATTACAGCAAATTCGGGAAATGTTCATAGATAAGAATATAGAATCTGACGCACTCCTTATTCAGGGTTCTACGGTAGAAACGGTGCTGGAGGAAGCTAAAAAGCTTAAAGCTGATATGTTGATTGTGGGAACCCACAAACATAGTTTCTTTTATAATCTCTTTGCTGAAAGCGTTTCGGTAGAATTATTTAAAAATTCTGAAATTCCAGTATTTTCCATTCCTTTCGGGGAAGAAAAATAAGCGCTTATTTAGGCTAAACTTTAATTTAATAATAAAAAATTCTATTAATTTTAGGGTCATAAATTGGTTATAATGATCACTAAGAAAGAATTTACTACACTTCATTTACAAATTTCACCATACATTCACCGTACTCCAGTTTTATCTTCAGGATTATTAAATAAAATCGCTGAAACTGAAATCTTTTTTAAATGTGAAAACTTTCAAAGAATGGGCGCATTTAAAATGCGTGGTGCAACTGCTGCAATTTTAGCTTTAAGTGAAAAAGAACAAACAAAAGGTGTGGTCACTCATTCTTCAGGTAATTTTGCACAGGCGGTTTCGCTTTCTGCAAAAAGCCTGGGAATCCCGGCCTATATCGTGATGCCTTCTTCTGCCCCTCAAGTTAAAAAAGACGCTGTAAAGACCTATGGCGGAGAAATTACAGAGTGCGAACCTAACCTAAAAGCCAGGGAAGCGGCTGCCATTAAAATTCAGCAAGAAACCGGTGCCAGCTTTCTTCATCCATCCAATCAATTAGAAGTCATTTACGGGCAGGGAACCGCAGCGATAGAATTACTCGAACAGAAACCCGATTTAGATATTATCATTACACCGGTTGGCGGTGGCGGACTTGTTGCCGGAACTGCACTTGCTACAAATTACTTCGGAAATAATTGCAAAACAATTGGTGCTGAACCATTTGAGGTTGATGATGCGTACCGGTCTCTAAAATCTGGTAAAATTGAAACTAATTCCAGTACAAATACAATTGGCGACGGATTAAAAACTCAGCTAGGAGATAAGAATTTTCCAATTATTCAAAAGTTTGTTTCCGAAATTATAAGAGTTGAAGAGGAAGAAATCATCGCGGCTATGAAACTTATTTGGGAAAGAATGAAAATTGTAGTTGAACCTTCTAGCGCAGTTGCATTTGCCGCCGTTTTACGTGAAAAAGAAAAATTTCGAGAAAAAAAAGTGGGAATTATTATTTCAGGGGGGAATGTAGATTTAAGCAATTTGCCTTTTTAAATCCTTGAATTGCTTCTCCTGCGAGGTTTTTTTATACCTCGTAGGTATAATTTTTAATTAATCATAGACCTACAAGGTTTGCTAAAGCTTGCAGGATTTAAAATTCTTCTTTTTCCTTTAAAACACTCACCGTTACCAAAAGTTGCCCAATATGCCGCTGACTATGTTCTGCAGCATGGAAAAGCAAACCGATAACCGTTGAAGGGAATTCTTTTCTCCCCACAGGTCTATATTCGGTTAGAATATTTTCGGGGGTGTTTTTTAAAAATTCTATTGCTTCATTTACTTTTTTCTGAAACTGTTGCACCAAAAATTCTAATGAAATTCCCTCATCCGGTTTTCCTTCGTTTTTTAAATACTGGAATTGAGCATCCGATAATTTTTCAGCTTCGGCGTAGGTCAGCATTCTATCTATTACTCCGGTTAAATGTTGAAGATGAAATCCTACCGAAGCGCGCCCTGCTGGATTTTCCCACAGTAATTTCTCTGGGAAATCCTTCATATATTCTTCTACTTCTTCCCGGGATTGTAATAAAGCGTGGGCGGCGGGTTGCAGCAAATTGGGAACATCAGCTACTTTTCCTCTTAACCAGAATTCGGGTTTATTTTTATTCATTTTTCAGCAAATTTTATCCAGAGAAAATATTCAAAAACAAACTTAATCGAAAAGCTTAGAATTAAAGAAAATAATCTTTTAAAAGGATGCAGTATTTAAATCTGAGCGAGCAATTAGAGCTTTTAAGCTTTTCATAGTATATTTAGCCTCGTTAAAAAACCGCACTATGTTTAAAAAATTCCTCCCGGCCATCTTTATACTTTTGGCCACTCCAAATCTAATTTCACAAGAAAAAGGAGAAGAAAAAAAATGGGATGTCAATGATCCATATTCAGATGACTGGAATATTAAGGAAGTTCCATTGCAAACCGATGAAGGTACCTGGATAAACCTGGATGTTTCTCCCGATGGAAAAACAATTGTTTTTGATCTTTTAGGTGATATTTATAAAATGCCAATTAGCGGTGGAAAAGCCGAACTTCTAAGAAGCGGAATGGCCTATGAAGTTCAGCCGCGTTTTAGTCCCGATGGTTCTAAAATCTCATTTACCAGCGATGCCGGAGGTGGTGATAACATTTGGATTATGGATGCCGATGGCCAAGATGCCAAACAACTTACCAAAGAAGATTTTCGACTGCTAAATAATGCGGTTTGGATACCTGACGGTAACGCAATCGTAGCCAGGAAACATTTTACTTCAGGCCGCTCTTTAGGTGCCGGCGAAATGTGGTTGTACCATATTGGCGGGGAAGGCGGATTGCAGCTTACCGAGCGTAAAAACGATCAGCAGGATGTGAATGAGCCAAGTATTTCTCCCGATGGACGCTATCTTTATTACAGCGAAGATATGTACCCGGGCGGAATGTTCCAGTACAATAAAGATCCTAATAAGCAGATCTATGTAATTAAACGTTACGATTTTGAAACCGGGGAAAACACAACAATAACCGGCGGTCCCGGTGGTGCTGCAAGACCACAGGTTTCTCCTGATGGGAAAAAACTTGCTTTTATAAAGCGAATAAGGACAAAATCGGTTTTATACATTCATGATTTGGAAACCGGGGAAGAATGGCCGGTTTACGATAAATTGAGTAAAGACCAGCAGGAAGCCTGGGCTATTTTTGGCGTTTATCCCGGATTTAGTTGGATGCCTTCAGGAGAAGAAATTGTATTCTGGAGCGAAGGAAAAATCAACAAGGTAAATATTGAAAATTACAATGCGGAAGTGATTCCGTTTGAAATAGAAAATACAATAGAAATTGCCGAAACTCATCGCAGCGAACACAAAGTATTTTCAGAAGAATTTAATCCGAAAGTGATTCGTCACGCGGTGACTTCACCTAATGGAAAAACCCTGGTTTTTAATGCTGTAGGCTACCTGTGGAAAAAATCCTTACCAAACGGAAAACCTCAGCGTATTACCAGTGGCGAAGATTTTGAATTTGAACCCGCTTTCTCCCCTGACGGAAAAGAGATTGTATATGTAACCTGGAATGATGCTGAAATGGGAGCCATTATGAAAGTTGGTTTAAATGGAAGAAATTCCGAAAAGCTCACTTCAGAAAAAGGAATTTACAGAAATCCTGCTTTTTCCAATGATGCTGAAAATATTGTTTTTATAAAGGAAAAAGGAAACAGCGACCAGGGACAAACCTTTAGTAAAAATCCAGGAATTTATACGATGAGTGCTTCCGGAGAAAATATTGAAAAAATCTACGATTCGGGAGATTTCCCGATGTATAGCAAAGACGATTCCCGAATCTTCTTTCAAACCGGTGGCGCACTTATGGGCAGCCTGGAAAAAAGTTTAAAAAGTATAGATCTAAGCGGAAACGACGAGCGTACTCATATTAATTCAAAACACGCTAACCGTATAGTGCCAAGCCCAGATAATAAATGGGTAGTTTTTAGTCATTTGCACCAGGCTTATTTGGCGCCACTTACTATGACGGGAAGGACTTTAGAATTGGATAATAATACCAAAACTATTCCTGTGACCAAAATCACAAAAGATGCAGGAATGAACCTACATTGGTCGAACAACAGCGAAAATGTGCACTGGACTTTGGGTGATGAATATTTTACAAATGAAGTTTCAGAACGTTTTACCTTTCTGAAAAACTCACCCGATTCTATTCCCGATATTACTGAAAAAGGCACAAAAATAGGACTTGGGCTAAAAACCGATGTTCCGGAAGGGCAAATTGCTTTTACCAACGCCAGGATCATCACCATGAATGGCGATAAAGTAATCGAAAACGGAAGTATTTTAATCGAAGAAAATAAGATTGTTTCTATTGGCGAAGCTTCCGAAGTAAAGCTTCCGAACAATGCGAAAGTGTATGACCTGGAAGGAAAAACCATCATGCCGGGAATCGTAGATGCACATGCCCACATTGGCGCTTTTAGATATGGTTTGACCCCGCAAAAACACTGGCCTTTATATGCGAATATGGCTTTTGGAGTGACGACGGTACACGATCCTTCAGCGTTAAGTGAAAGTATTTTTAGTATGGCAGAAATGGTAAAAGCCGGTGAAATGGTTGGACCCAGAATTTATTCAACAGGAATTATTCTTTACGGGGCTGAAGGCGATTTTAAAGCGGTGATCAATAACCTTGACGATGCCAGATCGGCCTTAAGAAGAACTAAGGCTTTTGGGGCGACTTCGGTAAAAAGTTATAATCAGCCGCGCCGGGAGCAGCGTCAACAAATTATGCAGGCTGCAAAGGAACTGGAAATGAATGTAGTTCCTGAAGGTGGAAGCACCTTTTTACACAATATGAATATGATTGTGGATGGGCATACCGGGATAGAACACAACATCCCAATTGCCCCGGTTTATAAGGATGTAAAAACACTATGGGGAAATAGCAACACCGGATATACACCAACCCTTATTGTAAATTACGGCGGGATAAACGGGGAATATTATTTCTATGACAAAGATAAAGTCTGGGAAAATGAGCGTTTATTGAATTTCACTCCGAGACAAATCGTGGATTCCCGTTCCCGAAGAAGGGAAACTTTGCCTGAAGAAGAATATGAGCAGGGACCAATTTTGGTTTCAGAAACTGCTAAAGAACTTTCTGATATTGGTGTAAAAGTGAATCTTGGCGCCCACGGACAATTACAGGGACTTGGTGCTCATTGGGAACTATGGTTACTACAAATGGGCGGAATGACCAATATGGAAGCTTTACAGGCCGCAACAATTAATGGCGCTGAATATATTGGAATGGGCAGCGAAATTGGTTCTCTAGAAGAAGGTAAATTAGCCGATTTAATTGTTTTGGAGGAAAATCCGCTGGAAGATATACGCAATTCAGAATCTGTAATTTATACTATGGTTAATGGAAGATTATACGATGCTGAAACGATGAACGAAATTGGCAACAACCCAAAAGAACGCGGTGAATTTTATTGGGAAGATAATAAATACAATGCGGCATTTCCGTGGCACGAAAGTACACAAAGCTTTACAGCACCGGGTTGCACCTGCCACAGATTGACTAATTAAAAAACCAGAACTCAAGCTGGATAGTTAGATTTTAGTTCTTAAATTGGCTTAAACAAACCTAATTTGGTAACTTTTAAAACAAAATAACTATCCAGTTTTCTTTGCTGAAAAATGAAATTTTATGAGAAGGGTTAAATTTGGAAGGCTTTTCACTCACAGAAAGATAGATGAAAGTATCATTCGTGAACACCTTGCGCTGGAAAGAACTAAACTCGCCAATGAGCGCACATTGTTATCCTACACCCAGGCGGCACTTTATTTTTTGCTCGGGGGTTTGGCCTTGATTCAGTTAAAAGAATATGAGGAGATGCATTATATTGGTTACCTGGCCCTGGTATTCTCTGTGCTCTTTGTCACTGTAGGCATTTGGCGGTTCATCGTACTTAGAAATAAGATGAAAGATCTTTTAAAGGGTAAAATAGAGTCTTCAGCTGAAGAGGAAGAAGAACCGGAGAATAATTAATAAGTTTATTAGAATACACAGTTCGATATTTTTTTGAAATCATTAAACCTTCAATTTTTATTAAGTCCAATTGCAAACTTTCACCCATTATTTTCTTCATTTTATAGCTATTGGCGCTATTGCCTGGTTTTGCGATAAAAGGAACTGGAAAAAGAACTGGCTTATTTTACTCGCCACTATGGCCGTAGATCTTGACCATGTTTTTGCTACCCCTCTATTTGACCCTATGCGCTGCGGTATTGGCTATCATCCTTTACATTCCCAACTTGCTATCCTCACTTATTTTTTAGGAATGATCTTTACTAAAAATAAAATCTTAAGACTCATTTTTATCGGTTTACTATTTCATATGCTTACCGATTTTATAGACTGTCTGTGGATGTTTTCTAAATGCGGGGAGTGCTATACTTCTTCTGAAATTTATAAATGGTTTAATTAAATTTTTCAGAAAAATTAAAAATGTCAAATTTTAGAGTCAAGCCTCGGAGCATTAATTATCGAGTAAAAAACCTGAAAAACTGAATATTTAGGGTATAAACAGTTCCCAGGCTTCTTCTGCTTAAGCAACAATTTAAGGGTTTAAATTCTTGTTTTCTTCATCATTTAGCATTCTTGATTTTATTAGAAAACGGTAACCGGTAGGAATATCGAGCGAAAAACTTCCGCCTCTACCTTTTACAATATCCACAGTTAAATGGGTATGTTTCCAATATTCAAATTGGTCGTGGCTCATATAAAAATTTACGCCGCCAACTTCCCCCATTAAAATATCGTTCTCGTCTATATAAAAATCTTCTTTTGCCAATAACATTGGTGTAGAACCATCGCAACAGCCACCACTTTGGTGAAAGATCACCTCGCCGTGCTGTTGCTTAAGTTCTTGCAACAATTTATTTGCATCAGGAGTTATTTCTACTCTTTTATAGTCCATTTCTAAAAGAATCCCAGTTTATTCTTATCATAAGAAATTAGCATATTCTTGCTTTGTCTATAATGATTAAGCATCATTAAATGGTTTTCCCTACCAAAACCGGATTTCTTATAGCCTCCAAACGGTGCGTGCGCAGGATAATCGTGATAGCAATTCACCCAAACTCGTCCGGCCTTTATCGCGCGTGGAATTTGATACAGTTGGTGCGCATCCCGCGTCCAAACTCCGGCTCCAAGACCATACATCGTATCGTTTGCAATTTCAATGGCTTCCGCTTCATTTTTAAAAGTACAAACCGCAACCACAGGACCAAAAATTTCTTCCTGGAAAACCCTCATTTTATTATGGCCTTTTAAAATAGTTGGCTGAATGTAAAATCCGTTTGCTAAATCTCCATCAAGTTCTGCTGCACCACCGCCGGCTAAAACCTCGGCGCCTTCATCCTTCCCTATCTTAATATATTCAAGGATTTTCTGATGCTGATCACTGGAAGCCTGTGCACCCATCATCGTAGATTCTTCAAACGGATTACCCATTTTTATAGCTTTGGTACGCTCAATCACCCTTTTAATGAATTCATCATAAATATCTTCCTGAATTAAAATCCTGGATGGTGCAGTACAAACTTCACCCTGGTTAAATGCAAAAAGCACAGCGCCTTCAATACATTTATCAAGGAAAGCATCGTCGTGATCCATAATACTATTAAAGAAGACATTCGGTGACTTCCCACCAAGTTCCATCGTTACGGGATGCAGGTTTTTTGAAGCATACTGCATAATTAATTGCCCGGTAGTGGTTTCTCCCGTAAAGGCCACTTTATCTACATTTGGGCTGGAAGCCAAAGGTTTCCCTGCTTCAGGACCAAAACCGTGAATAACATTAAAAACTCCCGGAGGTAAAAGATCTGCAATCTTTTCAGCTAAAAATGTTGCAGAAGCTGGGGTTTGTTCTGCGGGTTTTAAAACTACGCAGTTTCCGGAAGCCAAAGCCGGAGCAACTTTCCAGGCTAGCATTAATATTGGAAAATTCCACGGAATAATTTGCGCTACTACTCCAAGTGGCTCGTTGATAATTAAAGAAAGGGTATTTTCATTCAATTCTGTAGCCGATCCTTCTTCGGCTCTAATGGCTGAAGCAAAATATCTAAAATGATCTGCCGCTAAAGGTACATCGGCATTCATTGTTTCACGGATGGATTTCCCGTTATCGGCAGTTTCCATTTGCGCAAAGGTTTCCAGGTTTTCGTGAATAACATCAGCTATTTTATGCAGAATCGCAGCCCTTTCAGAGGCCGAAGTTTTTCCCCATTCGTGTTTTGCATTATTAGCAGCTTCAATGGCGCTTTTTACATCTTTCTCGTTAGATCTTGGATATTTGGCTAATAACTTATTATCTACCGGCGAATGGTTTTCAAAATACTTGCCGTCTATGGGATCCTGGAATTTCCCGTTAATGAAATTGCCATATTTTTCTTTAAATTTTGGTGCTGAATAGCTCATAGAAATATTTTTTTAATTTACCTCACTAATATCTTTAATTTTAAGACTAATTAATTGAACTTTTCTACAAATAAGTATTACATTACTACTAACTTCTTAAATTAAACCGGCTTTGAATACAAATTTATCAAACTATAATCGCAATTTAAAGCTGAATACCACTATTGAAAACAGAACAATTTACAGCGCAGATTATGCCGAATTAAATGTTTTTGAAACCCAGCAGATAGCAGAAAAAGTGAATCTTCAGTTTGGTTTTCCAATTATCGCGAGTATGCTTACAGGCAAGAAAGTGATGCATTTAGAGGGAATGAAATCTTTTGATTTTTATCCCGGAGAATCTGTAGTGTTGCCTTCAGACAAGAAAATGATCATCGATTTTCCTGAAGCGAATATCAAAAATCCTACGCGATGCCTCGCTCTTGGAATTGACCCCGAAAAAATTAAAGAAACGGTTCAAATTTTTAACGAAAATACGCGAATTGATTTCGAGAATGACAATCATAGTTTTGACGCCAGCGCTGTTCACTTAGCCAATAATCAACAGGTACAGTTTGTATTAGATCGCATTTTTAGTACTTTCCTGGAAGATGGTAGAGCCAAAGATGCGTTACTAGACCTAATGGTAAAGGAACTTATTATAAGGTTACTTCAAACTAAAGCAAAAGTAATGCTCCTGGATAATGAAACGCTTTTTGATAATAATAGAATGGCATTTATAGTTAAGTATATGCGGGAACACTTAACCGAAAATATAAATGTAGAAAAGCTTGCAGACAAAGCCTGTATGAGCACTTCTAATTTTTACCGAAGTTTTAAAAATACACTGGGAGACACACCCATAGATTACTTAAACGGTGAACGAATTAAATTTGCCAAGAAACTTATTCAAAGGACAAATAGCAAGTTTGCTGATATCGCATATAAGAGTGGATTCAATAACACAAGCTACTTTAACAGGCAATTTAAACGCTTTGAAAAGATCACTCCAAATCAATATAGAAAACTGGTAAAAGGTAATCTCACTTAATATTTTGCTGCATTTTTACTAAGAGTTTCCAGTGCCGTATTCATTTTTTCTAACTGCGGAATATTTGTGGTTAGTTTAAAGCGTTGCGCTAAAAATGCCGGATCGTTATAAGAGATTTTTACCACTCCGGCTTCGTCGCGCCATACCAAAATTTTTACCGGTAATTCTAAAGCTATTTTTGCACTTTCAAGCATAATTGGAGTTCCTATTTCTGGATTTCCGAATACAATAAGGCGTGTAGGACGCAAGCCTATATCTACGTTTCCTCCATTTTTAAAATGATCTATTTCTGAAAAAATTCTTAGGTTTGGATTATCTTCTAAAGCTGAAAAAAGTCTTTTATAAGTGGTTTCAAAATCGAATTCACTGATCTCAGATTTAATTCCCTGGTGCTTATCTAAACTAAATTTTCCAGATTTTTTCACTTTATTACCCGATACTTTAGAAGCAATTTCATTAAGCGCTCTTTCTATATTTTTAAGATTTTTAGCCTTTTTCAGCTCATATCTTTTTTTAAGATAATTGGTGCTACTATAGGTGATTATAGTTTTATCGTCTTCTTTATGAACCAACATTTTAAGCGGTAAATCCAGCCCTGCCACCTGGTCCATTTGCATTAAAAGTGATCCCTGCTTTGGGTTTCCGAAGATAAAAACAGTTTTTTCTGAAAGTTTTAGCCCGGCTCGCTTAGCATTTTCATGATGTTCTATCTTGGCAAAGATACTAATGCCATCTTGCTGATTAAGCTGTGCTTCCAGTCTTGAAACCGTACTATCAAAATCATACTTACTTTCGCTTATCATAAGATGATCTTCTTGTTTTTCCTGTGCTAGACCAGAAAAAATTCCGAGGAAGAAAACGAAGTAATAAAATTTTAACAGGAGTTTCATAAGCTTAAAATCTAGCTTTAAATTAATCAAATTTAGGGAGATATGGAATCAAAAATTTTAAGTTTTCAAGATTTATGAGTAATTTGAGAAGGTGTAAAATTTGGGCTATATTAATTCTTGTATCTTTACACCCTCGCTTTTTAAAGCGGTCCTAACAACTATCTAATTTTAATGAATTTATGCACGTAGCGATTGCAGGGAATATAGGAGCTGGCAAAACCACGCTTACTAAATTATTAGCAAAACATTACAACTGGGAAGCGCAATATGAAGATGTATTGGAAAACCCCTATCTAGAGGATTTCTATAATAAAATGGAGCGTTGGTCTTTTAATCTCCAGATTTACTTCCTAAATAGCCGGTTTAGGCAAATACTCCAAATTCGTGAAAGCGGAAAAAAAATTATCCAGGACAGGACTATTTATGAAGATGCTCATATTTTTGCCCCTAACCTTCATGCGATGGGTTTAATGACGAATCGTGATTTTAAGAATTACAGTTCACTTTTTGATCTTATGGAAAGTGTGGTGCAGGGACCAGACCTTCTTATTTATTTAAGAAGTAGTATTCCCAATTTAGTCTCCCAAATACATAAGCGAGGCCGTGACTATGAAAATTCAATCTCTATAGATTATTTAAGCAGGTTAAACGAACGTTATGAAGCCTGGGTGCACAATTATAGTAAAGGAAATCTGTTAATAATAGATGTAGATAATATTAACTTTGTAGATAATCCCGAGGATTTGGGAGATATTATAAACCGAATTAACGCTGAGATTCACGGGTTATTTTAAATTTTAGAATTATGGAATCAACTAAACTAAAAAGGCCAAAACATAAGGGTTCTCCTAAGTTATTTGAAAACCCAATTTTAGAAAAGCTTACACATACACATATATCGCTTCCGTTAATTATATTCGGATTAATTGCGGTAGCTTTAATTTATTACGGAATTATAGAGAAAGGTTTTGAAGCACCTGTAATGATAAGCCTTTTTGCCGCCGGACTCTTCTTTTTCACTTTCGTGGAATATATTATGCACCGATATCTTTACCATATCCCGGCTACCAGTGAAAGCAAGAAAAAGATCTCTTATACCATGCACGGAGTGCATCATGATTATCCAAAAGATAAATCCAGATTGGCGATGCCACCAGTGTTAAGTCTAGTGATTGCTACCGTTCTTTTTATAATTTACAGAGCGTTCCTGGGGGATTTCGTATTCGGATTTTTAGCAGGTTTTCTAATTGGCTACGCTGCATATCTCGCTGTTCACTATTCAGTACACGCTTTTAAAGTGCCAAATAACTTCTTAAAAACTTTATGGCTGCACCATAGTATTCATCACTATCGTGAATCAGATAGAGCATTTGGTGTATCTTCTCCCCTATGGGATTATATTTTTCAAACTATGCCTAGAAAAACTCCTGCCAGCAGAAGAACGGCTGTAGGGCAAAGTATTGATGATTAACTAAATAAACCCGTGCTCTTTAGCGTGCTCCACAGCTTCCTGGGAAGTTTCAACCATTAGAACCGGGGTGGTTTCAAAATCATCAATAATACTGCGCACCCGGCTCATCTGTTTCTTATGCTTTACACTTCTAAGATAAATAGCAAGAATCCTATCAGGATATTGGGCCGCAATTTCTGTATAAATCGAGGCATCGTGCTCTCCACTATCTCCAATAAGAATAAAATTCATGTCGGGATAGGTTTTTAAAATATTAGCGATCTCCTTTTGTTTATGTGGCTTTTCAGGCTTTATACTACCATCAAAGGGTGTTCTAAACTGTCGCAACAAAATTGGTCCTTTTGGAAATGCATTATGATCTAGAAATAATTTAAGGTATTCATATAGATTCCAGGGGCTGTTACTTAAATAAAATATGGGATTATTGGGGGTACCGTCCCTACCCGTATGCAGTTTTTGATAAAATTCAGAAGCTCCTTTTAAGGGAATTCTGTTATAAGCGTTGGTAAGCAAAGAGTTTTTTAGCAGCCTAAGTTTCAAAAACGAAGTAACTCCGGTTTGTAAAATAGTATCGTCTATATCACTAATCACCCCATATTCTGCCGTGGGATCGGGAATTAAAAACTCTCCCTTAAAAGGATCTTCCAGTAATTCCGTTTTCTTACCCATGGGTCCTTTATAATAAAGGTCATAATTCAGCCAGCCTTCTTCATCAGCATGTTCTGCCAGGTCTTCCTGAATAAAATCATCAAATAAAAAGAAACCCTCCGCATCAGTTTTAGTGCTCGCCTGCACTTTTCCTGGTAAACTAAGATCTATTTGTGCATCGGGAATTTCAAAAGTGTCAAACTGCTTATAAGTGGTTTTTATGGTTTTAAAAATATTGGCATCTTTAGTAATCTTAAGCGGCTCATTATCTAAAATGCGGCCTTTTATATAAAGGTGAGATTTGGTTCCATAGCTTCTGTAAGGAGTAACTAAAACCTGTTCTATTAATTTATACCTACCGGCGAGTTTTCGTATTCTTTTCTTCATTAATTTCCACTTTGGGTCAAGTTAAAAATTATGCTGAAGCTCCACCCTGCTTTTAAATAAACTTTAGGAAGATTCCAGGTTTTTCATCGCGAATTCCATATCAACTCCTTTCCCTAAAACCGTTTTAAATAAATCGCCTTTTTCCTGAATTCTATCTGGCATATTTTTAATATTGAAATCTAATATTTTGAGTCCGCTTTTCACTTCTCTCCATTCCAAAGGGGCTGAAACAGGCGCACCAGGTTTTGGCCTTGAGCAATAAGCTGAGGCTAAAGTTTGCCCTCTACGATTCTGTAAATAATCGAGGTAAATTTTATCTTTTCGTTTCTTTTTAGCCCTATCCATGCTGGTTAATTTTGGTACTTTCTCAGCAATATAATAACAAAGTAATTTGGTAAAATCCCGGGCCTCTTCATAAGAATATTTTGATTCCATGGGTATATAAATATGAAGTCCGTTGCTACCCGAGGTTTTACAAAAACCTTCAATTTCGGCTAAATCCAGCACCTCTTTTGCAGCCTGTGCAACTTCAATTACCTCATCAAAAGAATTTTTTTCGGAAGGGTCTAAATCTATAACGGTATAATCTGGAAATTCGAGATTTTGAATGCAGGAATTCCAGGGATTAATTTCTATACAACCCAAATTCGCCATATATAATAGTGTGGCTTCATTTTGACAAAGCAAATACTCAATATTTTTTTCTGAAGATTCCGAATAAATTTTGGTGGTTTCTATCCAGACGGGCAAATTTCCTTCGTTGTCTTTTTGATAAAATCCTTGCTTTTTAATTCCGTTTGGGTGTCGATGTAAATTCTGCGGACGATCTTTTAAATAAGGCAGCATCACTTCTGAAACCTGTATATAATAATCAATAAGATCATATTTTTGAAAGCCGGAATCTGGCCAGTAAATTTTATCCAAATTGGTAAACGGCACATTTATACCATCAATTTCCAGGCTTTCACCAGATTTTTTCCCGGAATCAGATTTATTGATCTTCTTTGCTTTTGAAGCCTTATTTTCGGGGTTTTCTTCTGCTGAAATTTCTTCGGGTTCTTTATCTTCTCGCAAAGCCTTAAAAACCGGATGACGTAATTTGCCGGTTTTAGTGATTTCTGCATATTTAATTTCGGCAATTAATTTGGGGGTCATCCAAATAGGTTCCCTGCCCTTTAAATTGATTTTTTCTGAAAAAGGAGATGTTTTTCTTTCAATCCTTTTGAATTTTTTCAGTAATTCTTTTTGCTCCGAACTTGAAAAACCCGTGCCGCAGTTTCCTATATATTTTAAATTCTCACCTTCATAAGCGCCCATAATTAAAGAACCAAAAACCGATCCTTCTGAAGTAGTATACCCACAAATAATTACCTCCCGTGTATTTTCGGCCTTAATTTTTAACCATTTTTCGGTTCTATAACCGGGAGAATAGGTTGCATCGGCTTTTTTGGCGATGACACCTTCCATCCCTAAGTCCATTGCTTTTTCATAAAAAGCGGTACCCATACCTTCAATATGGTCGCAATACTGAACGAATTCAAGATCTTCCAGAACTTCAGGCAATAAACTTTTTCGCTCTAAAAGTGGTAAATCCAGCATAGAATGACCATTTAGAAAAAGCATATCAAAAACGTAAAACCTTAAAGTGCCCGGGGTACTTTCATCGTAATTCTGTAAAGCCTGGAACTGCGGAACTCCCTCTTTATTCAGCACCACGATTTCCCCATCAAGGATCACGTCGTGTTCAATTTGTTCTAAATCTTTAATTAATTTTGAGAATTTTGAATTAAACGAAACCCCATTACGGGAATAGAGATCTACTTTTCCTTCTTCAATATTAGCCAAAGCGCGATATCCATCCCATTTTAATTCGTAAATCCAATCGGGATCATTAAAAATTTTATTGCCAGTAGTAGCCAGCATAGGCTTTATAAATTCTGAAGGCTTTATTTTTCTTACTTTTCCCCCTACTGTATTTTTTGAAAGCTTATCAGTAAAAACCTCGGCATCATAATCTAGATCGGTTGAAAAATCGTCTTTCTTTTTAATCAGTAACCATTGATTCTTTTTATCGCCTCGATTGGTTTTCACCAGGGCAAATTCTCCTTTAATTTTAGCTCCTGCAAATACGATTTTTAGATTGCCATCTTCCCATTGTTTTTCAAGATTTTCTTTGGTTTTCGGGGCAGCTTTAAAAGTTCCCTTATCCCATATTTGCATTTTCCCTGCGCCATAATTTCCTTTAGGAATTGTTCCTTCAAAATCTAAATATTTTACAGGATGATCTTCCGTTTCAATCGCCAGGCGTTTATCTTTGGGATTCATTGAAGGGCCTTTGGGAACCGCCCAGCTTTTTAGAACGCCTTCCATTTCCAAACGCAAATCATAATGCAAACGTGTAGCTTCGTGCCGCTGTATTACAAAACGACCTCGATTTTCAGTAGAAAAATCGGCGCCCGGTTCAGGCGTATTTTTAAAGTTTCGCTTATTTTTATAATCGTCTAAACTCATCGCTTAGGATGCTTTAGACTTTTTCTTTTTATCAAGACTGGCCTTTAATTTCGCCATGAGGTCTTTAGCCTGGGTAGGTTCTTCCTTAAATTTTTGCGGCTTGGGTTTCTTGCCGGTGCTTTTAGATTCAATGATTTTCATCAACTGATCATTATACACATCTTTGAACTTATCAGGATCAAATTCGGTAGTATATTGTTCAATTAAGGAGATTGCCATATCCACCTCCTTTTTGGCCACTTTGGTTTTTGGCAGTTTCAGATCTTTAGTTTCCCTAATTTCATCAGAAAACCGAATCACGTGCAGTACCAGTGCTTTGTCATACACCCCTACCAAACTTAAATGTTCTTTTTGGCGCATTACAAATGTAGCTACCCCAAGTTTCCCGGTTTTCTTTAAGGCGTCGCGCAATAAATTATAGGATTTGCCTCCTTCTTTTTGCGGTTCCAGGAAATAAGGCTTTTTATAGAGGACTTCAGCTACATCATCTTCGGCAACAAATTCTTCAATATCTATAGTTTTACTTTTTTTGAGGTTGGCATTTTCAAAATCTTCTTTTTCCAGAACTACGTAATCTTCATCATCCTGCTTAAAACCTTTTACAATATCTTTCCATTCTACTTCTTTGCCTGTATCTTCATTTACACGCTTGTACCGTATTCTCGCATTATCGTGCCTATCCAGCATATCGAGATCTAGTTTTCTGCTTTCTGAAGCAGAATATAATTTCACCGGGATTGAAACCAGTCCGAAGCTAATAGAGCCATTCCATATAGATCTCATTTTAGTGGTTTCTAAGGGCTTTTATTAATTCATCTTTAGTCATATCACTTCGTCCTTCAATTCCAATTTCCTGGGCTTTCTCGTAAAGTTCTTCTTTGGTACGTTCCTCATATTTATCGGCTTTTCCGCCTTTCTCTCCAGAATTAGAATCGTTAGCAATTCTGGCTGCTTTAGACTTACTCATTCCTTCATCCCTAAGTTCCTCGTACTGTTCATCATTTTTAATTGATGGTCCATGATCTTTAGCCATAATATTCAATTTTTTTTTAGTGATTGTTTTCTACTTAAAATTAAAGGAATTAGCGCGTAAGCTTAGTTGTAGCTTTGTTAAAATTGGCAAGAGCTTTCAGCAAAAAAATTAAGGAATAAACAACAAAGCTTTACCACTCATTTAACTACTAAAAATATGCTTTGCTTATAAATTTATCTATCAATTATTAACCAATAAATATTTAATCATGAAGAAGTTAGAAGATTTATTCGAGCACCAGCTAAAAGACCTTTATAGTGCAGAAAGTCAATTGGTAAAAGCTTTACCTAAAATGGTAAAAGCCGCTAATGATGAAAAACTAAAAAAAGCTTTTGAAGAGCATTTAGAAGAAACCAGGGAGCATAAAAAGCGCCTGGAAGAAATTAGCAAGGAACTTGGTTTTAAACCTACAGGTGAAGAATGCAAAGCCATGAAAGGGCTTATCGAAGAAGCTGAAGCTTTTCTAAAAGAGGATGCGGAAGTCGATGTAAGAGATGCAGGACTTATTGCAGACGCTCAACGTGTAGAGCATTATGAAATTTCAGGGTATGGAACTGTAGTGCGTTATGCAAAAGAATTAGGGCATAAAGCGATTGCAAATAAATTACAAAAAACACTGGATGAGGAGTATAATGCAGATAAAAGTCTGGATAAATTAGCAGAAGGCAGAATTAATAAAAAGGCAAAATAAGCTGATATTAAAAGAAAAAGGCTGTTTGAATTCCCTTTTAAACCGTCATCCTGAACTTATTTCAGGATCTAATAGGTTAGAAGCTGAAACAAGTTCAGCTGGACGAAGACAGGAAAAATCAAACAGCCTTTTTTATTTTATAATATTCTTCAATTTTAAATTGAAGCAGAAGCAGTTTCCATTTGCCTGTCAATCTTTTTTACTAATCCCTGTAAAACCTTACCGGGACCAACTTCAGTAAAACTTTTTGCACCATCTTTAATCATATTTTGAACACTTTGTGTCCATTTCACCGGTGCGGTTAATTGAAAAACCAGGTTTTTCTTAATCTCTTCAGGATCTGTGACAGCAAAAGTGCTTACGTTCTGATAAATAGGGCAAGTTGGAGTATTGAAAGTTGTATTTTCAATAGCCGCGGCAAGTTCTTTTCTGGCCGGTTCCATTAAAGGAGAATGGAAAGCACCACCTACTGGTAACATCATGGCTCTTTTTGCTCCGCGCTCTTTTAAGCTTTCACAAGCGGCTTCCACAGATTTTATATCACCAGAAATCACTAATTGGCCGGGACAGTTATAATTTGCTGCCACCACGGTTCCTTCGGTTTCAGCACAAACGGCTTCAACAATCTCGTCTTCCAGGCCTAAAACGGCTGCCATGGTAGATGGTTCCAGTTCGCAAGCTTCCTGCATTGCCATTGCGCGTTTATAAACCAATTTTAATCCGTCTTCAAAAGAAAGCACATTATTTGCTACCAGGGCAGAAAGTTCCCCAAGGGAATGACCGGCCACCATATCTGGTTTAAAATCGTCGCCCAAAACCTTGCTCAAAATTACAGAATGTAAAAATACAGCCGGTTGTGTAACCCTGGTTTGCTTAAGATCTTCAGCAGATCCTTCAAACATAATATCGGTAATTGAAAAGCCCAATATAGCATTGGCTTTTTGAAAAAGTTCCTGTGCTTTAGCAGATTTTTCGAAAAGGTCTAAACCCATTCCTGAAAACTGCGCTCCCTGGCCGGGAAAAATATATGCGTTCATAAGTTTCAATTTAGATTCAGCTAAAATAGAAATAATAAAAAAGACCTCATAACGAATGCGTTGTTACGAGGTCTTTTCACTAATAAATATAAGGTTTAAAGGTTTAGTTTCCCTTTTTCACCAATATCTGTATTTTTATCGCCGGTTACTGCTGCCGATCCTATTTTTAGGAAAGTCACAAATTTATTCTGCTTATTATCCCAAAAATAAGCTTCTTTAGGAACCACTTTAATCGCGGTTAAATTAGGATCATCTACCCCATTAAACCAGGCATCGTCCATTTTTCCGTAGAATTCTTTTAGAACAGCTTCATTGGTTTCAATACTGGCTTTACCATAGATGCTAATAAACTCCATATCTGAGGTGTCACTATACAAAAGTTGCACATCATCATCTTTAGCAATATCGCCATTGTGATCACTATCTAACCTGCTAAAGAACCAGATATTTCCTTCTTTATCTACTTCTTTGGTAGTCATAGGTACAGCGCTTAATGGTTTATTACCAAAGTCTGTAACGAACATACAGGTTTTAATGTCATTTACCATAGACTTCATTTTAGACAAAGCCTCTTTATTATTCAAATTTTCAGTACTCATTTTTTTTTAGTTTAAGTTGGAAAGTTGAATTTAACGAGTAAATCTGCCTATCTGCGCTAATAAACTCCTAAAAGAATAAAGCGGCCTGTTAAGAATTGTGAAATTAGCTGAATTGCTTAATAATACTGGCAACTTGAGGTCTATAACCTGCACCAAATAGATTGAGATGAACCAATAAGTAATAAAGTTGCCATAGCGGAATTCGCTCCTCTAACCCGGACACTAAAGGAAATTCCTCTTGATAAACTTCGAAAAGTTCTTTGTCAAAACCGCCAAACAATTTCATCATTGCAAGATCCATCTCGCGGGGAGCAAAAGCTGTAGCAGGATCTATTAGGCATGGGTCACCATTTGCATTTACCAAATAATTACCGCCCCAAAGATCACCGTGAATTAGCGCCGGTTTCTCATCTGATATTATCGCTGAAATATTACTGAAAAAAGATTTTCCAATGTCAAGATCATATCCCTTTTCAGTGGCGAGTTTTATTTGTGGTTCCAGGCGTTCTGAAATATAAAAATCTGCTGCTGAAGATTTAGCATTATTTCGCTGCGGAAGACTACCAATATAATTATCCTGATGAAATCCGAATTCTTCTGAAGTATTTTTATGCAAAGCAGCCATTTGTTTTCCAAAGTCTGCCCAGAAATTGGAAGATTTAGCGGCACTTTCTTTAAATTCTAAAAGTAAATATGAAGTTTTATCAATTTCACCAACTCTCAAAACATTTGGAACATCAATTACTTTTGGTTCTTGAAGCGCTTGCAAACCGGCCTTTTCTGCTTCGAACATTCCCGGAAATTTTTCAGCAGAATTTAATTTTATCACATATTTACCAGAATCGGAAGTAATAAGAAAGACCTCATTAATATCCCCGCCGGTAAGTCGGCTAAATTTTGGGATTGTGAGTTTATTCTCTTCAGCTATTTGGTCAAGCGTTTTATTTTCTAACATAAGTAAGGTACGTAAAAGCGTATTCGTGTTTTTCGTCCTTAGGGTGAAATTCTTCAGTTTCTAACTTCCATTTAGCCTCGTCAATTTCCGGAAAAAAAGTATCAGCTTCAAAAGTACCGTGTACCCTGGTGAGTTCTATTTTATCGGCTATATCCATCCCTATTTTATAAATTTCCCCTCCGCCAATTATAAAAGGCTGCTCATCGGTTTTAGTAAATTCCAGTGCTTTTTCTAAAGATCCCACCACGGTAGCATCTTTATTTAAGTAATTATCTTTCCTGGTAATTACGATGTGGGTTCGATTGGGAAGTGGCTTATTAAAAGTTTCAAAGGTTTTTCTCCCCATAATAATATTGTGCCCGGTAGTTAATCTTTTAAATCTTTTAAAATCATCTGGCAGGTGCCAAACCAATCCCTGGTCTTTTCCCAGTGCATTATTTTCCGCAGCGGCGGCAATCATTGTAATCATATATCTAAGTATTGTAAGGTTGGTCCGGTTTTTCTGGATCGTTAGTTTTGGGTTTAAATCGCTCGTTTTCTGCTTTTAACTCAGACTTGCTTTCGGGTTCCGGCGTAGTTTTTTTCTGAGGTGCATTTGTAGGAAAATCTTTCTCCACCTGCTTCTGCATTTTAGCGATCTTTTCTTTTTGTTTCTGCACCAGTTTCGAGATTTGTTTGTCCTGCCATTCCTTACCCAGGAATTTATTGGTAACAAAAACATTAAAAACGTGTACCAGGAATATAAAAGCCCAAATTAAAATAGCCCATACAAACCAATTATAACCCAGCGGCATAAAATTCTCCTGGTAGCCAATTACCACATTCAATACGATGAGGAAAACGGCACCGATAAGGAAAATAATAAAATGCTGAAATAACCTTTTCTTTTGCAAGGTGCGTTTACGAGCGTGTTCGTATAGTTCACGCTGTTCGGCATCTAGTTTTGATGTGCTTTTCTTTTTAGAAAACATAATTTAGAAGTACTTTAGTGTCTATTCCAAATTTACAGTTTTCGTTAACAATTTGCATAGGATTATGGAGAATTTAAGAAAAGGCTTTCCGGTTTTAGAACAATTTACTTATCTAAATACAGCTGCCTCGGGCTTATTACCAGAGGCAGTTTGGGAGTTTAGACAAAACCACGACTTAGATTTTCTATTAGGTGCAAGTGTATTTAAAGATAAACAAGCTAAAATTTTAAGCGAAACCCGGGAACTAACCGGGGAAGTTTTTGGCTGTCCCCCTTCCCAGGTAGCTCTGGTTCCTAATTTTTCCTACGGATTTAATACCTTATTGGAAGGATTTGAAAAACCCCATAAAGCATTATTGTTGAAAAATGATTATCCCTCGCTAAACTGGTCCGTAGGATCAAGGGATTTTGAAATTAATTATGCCGAAATTAATGCAAATTTAGAAAGAAATATAGCTGAAGCTTTTGTAAAACAACAACCCGATTTTTTTGCTTTTAGTATGGTGCAATATCTCAACGGTATAAAAATAGACCTGGATTTTATAAGAGATTTAAAAGAAAAATATCCAGAGACTTTGCTTATAGCTGATGGCACCCAATTTTGCGGAACAGAACAATTAAACTTTGAACAAAGCGGTTTGGATGTTCTTATTTGTAGTACTTATAAATGGTTAAATGCCGGTTATGGCAATGCCTTTATGCTCTTTAAAAAAAAATTAGAAAACAAAATCTCGCCTAAAACGTTAGGGTTTGGCTCTTTCCAGGGAAAATATAAAGCCCATGAAGGAAATTTTATAGGGAAATTTGAACCCGGCCACCAGGATACTTTAAATTACGGAAGTTTAGCCGAAGCTTTAAAATTGACTAAAAAAATAGGAATAAATGAAATTTCTTCACGCATTAATTCTTTGAGCAAAAAAGCCAAAACTGAGTTTATAAAATTAAACTTGCTGGAAGAAAGCGTAGTAAAGCGAAAAGCACATTCCTCAATTTTTAATCTAAAAGGAGACGACAAATTATTTGAATATTTAAAAAGCAAACAAATTATAGTCTCCAAACGTGGGGACGGTATAAGAGTAAGTTTTCACTATTTTAATACTGAAAAAGAACTGGATTTTTTATTAAAGGAATTAAAGAAATTCGGTGTTTAACTTTTCTTCCTGAAAATGTAATTTTTATAGCAATTCTCATTATCCTGAAAGCTCGTTTGAATTTCCAAACCGGCTTCTTCCGCCAGCCAGGCAACAACCGTATCGTCATATTTTTGTGAAATTTCGGTATGTATGCTTTCCCACGCGTCAAAATTCACTTCCAAATCCAATCTATTAATGGCTATCTTTTGCTGAACTTTACTTACCAGAAAACTTTTTGCAGTACCAGATTCAGGATCATAAGTTTCCCAATGCAGAAAATTATCAAGATTAAAGTTAGCATCCATTTCACGGTTAATCCTGGTTAGAAGATTTTTATTAAATGCTTCAGTAATTCCAGTTGGATCATTATAAGCATCCAGAATTTTTTGAGGATCTTTTTTCTGGTCAAAGCCCATAAAAAGCATATCCTCCTGCGTCATAGCCTCTTTTATATTCCGAAGAAACTCAATCGCATTTTCGTGCAAAAGGTTTCCAATGTTGGAGCCAAGAAATAAAATCACTTTTTTTCTTGCACTATAATCGGCAAGGTTTTCAAGTGTTTTAAAATAAGTTCCCTGTTGGATCTTTACCTTAACTTCAGGGATTTCGCTTTTTAAAGAGCTCTCCAGTTCTTCTAAAACATGCTGACTAATATCTATAGGTAAATAATTAAAATCGTATTCTTTATCTACCAAATGTTGCAAAAGAATCTTTGTTTTCTTGCCATCGCCGGCACCTAATTCAATAAGATCAAATCCGCCTTCTTTATTAATTATATCCGCTATTGCGTCTTTATGATTTTTTAGGATATTTAATTCGCAGTTGGTAAGATAATACTCTGGCATCGCCATAATTTGCTGAAACAGCTTATCTCCTTTTTGATCATATATATATTTTGAAAGCAAATATTTTGGAAAACTGGTAAGGCCTTTATAAACATCTTCTTCAAAAGCCGATTGAAATGTGGTTTGTGTGGTTTTCATTTAGGTATGTAAGTTATTTGGTCAGTCTCAATCCTGTGAACTGCCAGCGTAAATGTGGGTGAAAAAAATTGCGATAAGTTGGTCTTGTATGTTTCGAAGAAGTAGCTACTGAAGCTCCTCTTAATACTTTTTGACTTACCATAAATTTGCCGTTATATTCGCCAAGCGCGCCATCTGGCTTTATGTAATTTGGGTATGGGGAATACGCACTTTCTGTCCATTCCCAGCGGTCTCCCCATTTAAAATATTGTTGTGCGGTTTCCCATTCAAATTCGGTAGGCAGTCTCAAACCTTTCCATTGCGCAAAAGCAAAAGCTTCAAAATATGAAATGTGACTTAGTGGGGCTTCAGGAATTAATTTCTTAAGTCCGTTTAGGGTATATTGCTGCCATTCCCCATTCACTTGGTGCCAATAAAAAGGCGCTTCAATTTTGTTGTTGTTTACCCAGTCCCAGCCTTCAGCGTGCCATAGAAGTACATCTTTATAAGCTCCAGCTTCTATAAATTCTATAAACTCAGCATTAGTGACCAGTTTATTTGAAATTTTATAATCATTAAGGTAAACCTTATGAACACCCTGCTCGTTATCGTAACAAAAATCGTCAGATTTATGGCCTACTTCATAAACACCTTCAGAAATTGAGATCCATTCCTGCTTAAAATCCTGGATGGGATTTTCTCTAAATTGATCGTTATATTCTGGAAATAACGGATTGTTTCCGAGGATATATTTAATATCGGTAAGCAGAAGTTCCTGGTGTTGTTTTTCATGATGACAACCAATTTTAACAACACTGCAAAGCTCTTCTGAAATTTTTTCATCTTTCAGAAATTGCTGCATGGCTTTAGAAACGTGATTTCGGTATTCGTAAACCCAGGCAACTGTTGGTCGTGATAAATTACCACGATTGGTACGTATTACTTTTTCACCTACGCTTTCGTAATAACTATTAAAAACGTAAGCTGAATTTTCATCGAAAAGCTTATAATCTTTCGAGTTTGGTTTTAGAACAAATTCTTCAAAAAACCAGGTAGTATGCCCCAGGTGCCATTTGGGTGGAGAAACATCTTCTGTGGGCTGCACCACGTAATCTTCGATTTCCAAAAATGAACAAATAAGTTCAGAATGGGCCCTGGTTTCATTAAAAAATTCGAGTAATTGTTCCTGTGACTGCATAAAAAAAGTGGTACTTTTATGGGTACCACTCAAATTTACAATTTTTTCGTTCCGTCTGAAACCTTTGGTAGTTAACGGCAAGTTAAAGTATAACGCATCTCTTAAAGATTTAAAGGTAGAGTGTAGCTAATCTTAGTCGCTTTCCCTCCACGGGTGCCTGGTTTCATTTCTGGAATCTTTTTTAGCATCTCTTCAACTGCGGCAATTACC
Source organism: Salegentibacter sp. Hel_I_6 (assembly GCF_000745315.1). Classification (NCBI taxonomy): domain Bacteria; kingdom Pseudomonadati; phylum Bacteroidota; class Flavobacteriia; order Flavobacteriales; family Flavobacteriaceae; genus Salegentibacter; species Salegentibacter sp. Hel_I_6. Next base: position 1,104,120 of record NZ_JQNQ01000001.1, read on the forward strand.
GGTTTTTTATCCCCTTTTACTGAAGTTACTATTGTTTTGCCTTCCTCGTCTACATGCATTTTAACCACTACCTTTCCTCTTACAAACTCGCCTTTTTCATCACGCGGATATTTATAATTATTCTTTACGTGATCTAAAAGCTGTTGATCAAAACAGGCTTTTTGGTCTGCATTAGATTCGCATCCCGGCCATACCGGTGCTTTTTCTTTTGTGGTAACCGTGTTACCTTTTACATCTACATCCTCTTGCGCAAAGGCAAAAGTACCGCTTAGAAGGAAAAAGTAAAACATTAGTTTTTTCATAGCTTAAAGGTTTCCGGTTATTACACGGTGTTTCTAGAAATTAAAAGGAACGGTGAAATTACGATCATCTGGTTCTCCCTGTAAAGTTCCAGGCTCCATATCTGGAATTTTTTCAATCATTTCTTTAGCTGCCTCATTTACTTTTGGCTCAGCACCTTCAACTGAATTCACTACAGCTTTTCCTTCTTCTGTTATCGTAAAAGAGATTTTTACTTTACCCCTAACATAATCGCCATCTTCGTTTTGTGGGTATTCATAATTCTCTCTTACATGTTCTGATAGTTTTTGATTAAAACAGGCTTTTGTATCTTCAGCATCTTCACACCCTGGCCAAACCGGTGAGGTTTGTTGCGCTTCAGCTGTAGTTAGACCTCCAATAACAAAACATGCGATAAGCATTAACTTTTTCATAAATTTTAAAATTTTTAATTATTGATTTTATTTTACACCGCAACCTTCGCTTTAATTCCCGGATGCGGATTATAATCTTCTAATTTAAAATCTTTATAGTCAAATCCAAAAATATCTTTTATTTCCTTATTGATTTTCATTTTTGGTAAAGCCCTGGGTTCTCTGGAAAGTTGCAGTTTCACCTGCTCCATATGATTACTGTAAATATGAACATCGCCAAAGGTGTGAATAAAATCTCCCGCTTCGTAGCCGCAAACCTGCGCCATCATCATCGTGAATAATGCATAAGAGGCGATATTAAAAGGTACCCCAAGGAAAACATCGGCGCTTCTTTGAAAAAGCTGCAGTGACAGTTTTCCATCGGAAACATAAAATTGAAAAAATGCATGACAAGGCGGAAGTGCCGCTTTTCCATTCGCTACATTTTCTGAAAAGGATTTTGAAGAATCTGGCATCACTGAAGGATTCCAGGCTGAAACAAGCATTCTTCGACTGTTAGGATTTTTCTTTAAAGTTTCTACGATCTCAGCAATCTGGTCTATTTCTTCGCCATTCCAGTTACGCCATTGTTTGCCATAAACGGGACCAAGATCGCCCTTCTCATCGGCCCATTCATTCCAAATTCTAACTCCGTTTTCCTGCAAATATTCAACATTGGTATCACCCTTTAAAAACCACAGTAATTCATAAATAATAGATTTTAAATGTAGTTTTTTAGTTGTAACCATGGGAAAACCCTCGCTAAGATCAAATCGTAATTGGTGGCCAAATACGCTTCTGGTTCCAGTGCCTGTACGGTCTCCTTTATCGGTTCCGTTATCTAAAATATGTTGTAAAAGCTCGTGATATTGTTTCATAAGTTTAGGGTACAGAAGATTAATTTTGCTAAAATAGCAAAAGCAAAAGCTTCTCAAATAAAATTCGGAAAGGTATTTTTTAAATTAACCAATGATCATCCCGGCGATCGTTGCTGAAAGTAACGATGCAATAGTTCCGCCAATTAGTGCTTTCATACCAAATTCAGATAAAGTTTTTCTTTGCCCCGGTGCCAGCGAGCCAATTCCACCAATTTGAATTCCTATGGATGCAAAATTTGCAAATCCACAAAGCATATAAGTAGCCATAATTACCGATTTTTCATAATTAAGACTCAGTGCGTTTGCAGTGTTTTTAAGATCAGCCAATTGAACATATCCTACAAATTCACTTGCAGCGAGTTTAATTCCCAGCAGTTGGCCCATAAGCATCATATCTTCCTTCGCGACACCGATAAGCCACATTAAGGGTGCGAAAATAATCCCAAGAATAGATTCCAGGGAAAACCCGGAATATGGAGTATTTTCAGCTAAAATAGCATTTAGACCTGTCCAGGAACCTGTCCAGTTTAGCACATAATTTATCATTGCGATAAAGGCAATAAAAACCAAAAGCATCGCTGCCACATTGGCTGCGAGTTTTAAACCTTCGGTAGTACCATTGGCTATAGCGTCAAGAATATTCGATCCAATTTTATCAGAAGAAACATCTACATTGGTATTGACTTTATTTTGCTGCGGATATAATATTTTTGAAACTACAATCGCTCCAGGTGCCGCCATTACTGATGCTGCCAGCAGGTGTTTTGCGAATTGAAGCCTAAGTTCTGGATCATCGCCACCCAAAAAGCCAATGTAAGCGGCTAAAACTCCTCCGGCAACCGTGGCCATCCCGCCAATCATTACCAGAAGTATTTCAGAACGCGTCATACGTTCCAGGTAGGCTTTTATCATAAGCGGGGCTTCGGTTTGACCAAGAAAAATATTACCGGCAACGCTCAAGCTTTCCGCACCAGAGATACCTAGTAGCTTAGTAAGAATATAGGCCAGTCCCTTTACTACAATTTGTATCACACCCAGGTAAAATAATACCGAAGTTAAAGCTGAAAAGAAAATAATGGTAGGTAAAACCTGAAAAAGGAAGATAAAGCCAAAACTTTCTACATCCATCATACCACCAAGCAGAAATTCACTACCTGCGGCAGTAAAATCAAGAATAAGCACGAAAATATTACCCACAAATTCGAATATATTCTGAATAAACGTAACCTTTAAAACTCCGATAGCGAGCAATAGTTGCGCACTAAGACCAATTAAAACGGTCTTCCAGTTAATCGCTTTTCGATTACTACTAAATAAAAACGCGATTATAAGCAAGGTGAACATCCCTAGTACACCACGGCCAATACTGCTTACAGAAAGTCCTGCACTGGGTATCATTTCCTTTACCATGGGAGCCGGGATAACCTCCTGTGGATCATTGAAACCGGAATCTTTAAAATAAAATTCCTTATTCGCCTGGTTAATAACGAGACTGGAATCGGTTAATGTGGAAACCCTGTAATTTACAATACTATCTTCGGGGCTGTTATAAAAAAGTACAAGCAGTTTGTTTTGAAAGATATAATCTCCTGTCGCAAGCGTGTCTTCAGCTTTAGTTATGCTGAATAAACCTTCGTCTAGATTTAAAGTGTTCCCGTTAATGAAAGTCTCCTGGCCAGAATCTTGTTGCTCTGTATCTAAGCTCCAGGTTTTTGAAATGTTTTGAGAAAAAGTGCTGGTAACACTTAACAGAACTAAAATCAGGCAAAACCAGGTTTTATTCATAAATGCGAGCATTATTTGCGTTTGGATATTTCGTCCCTTATGCGTGCCGCCTTTTCGTAATCTTCATTGTTTACGGCCTGGGAGAGGAGCGTTTTAAGCTCGTCTAGAGAAAGTTTTTTGTAATTTGTATCGTCAGATTTTATATCAATATCATCGGGAAGTAATTCCTCTGAAATTATTTCTTCTTCTTGTTTTTCTGAAGGCACCTGTTCGCCTTCATCGCCTTTTAAGAAGATACCGGCCTTGTCAAGAATATTTTTATAGGTAAAGATGGGGGCGTCAAATCTTAAGGCCAAAGCAATGGCATCGCTTGTACGCGCATCTATAATTTCTTCAATCTTATCGCGTTCGCAAATAAGACTGGAATAAAAAACGCCATCTACCAGTTTATGGATAATTACCTGTTTAACGGTAATTTCAAACCGATCTGCAAAATTTTTAAAAAGGTCGTGGGTTAACGGGCGTGGAGGTTTAATCTCTTTTTCCAGGGCAATCGCGATAGATTGCGCTTCAAAAGCTCCAATAACTATGGGAAGTTTACGTTCACCATCTACCTCGCTCAGGATTAAAGCGTAAGCTCCGTTTTGGGTTTGACTATAAGAAATTCCTTTTATATTAAGGCGCACTAAACTCATATATCATCAATTAAAAAGGGCTGTCTAAAGCAGGACTTTTCACTACATTTAGACAGCCCTTTTAAGGGGTGCAAGTTATAAAAATTATGCGTTTTTCGCTTTAAATTCCTTTAGTTTTTCGTTTAGCTTAGGTACGATCTCAAAAGCATCACCCACCACACCATAATCTGCAGCTTTAAAGAAAGGCGCTTCAGGATCGTTGTTGATCACTACTTTGGTTTTAGCAGCGTTAATTCCAGCTAAATGCTGAATTGCTCCTGAAATACCCACAGCTATGTAAAGATTTGAAGCAACAGGTTTTCCTGTTTGCCCCACGTGTTCACTATGTGGTCTCCAGCCCATATCACTTACAGGCTTGGAGCAAGCGGTTGCTGCACCCAAAATATCGGCCATTTCTTCAATCATCCCCCAATTCTCAGGGCCTTTAAGTCCGCGGCCACCAGAAACTACTACTTCAGCATCTGCGATGGTTACTTTATCTTTGGCTTTATCAACCGATTCTACATTCACTGTAAAGTCTCCTTCTTTTAGTTCCGGAGAAAAATCTTCAACCGTAGCATCACCTTGATTCTCCTTTAAACCGAAAGCATTTTGAGACAATCCTACTATTTTCACATCGGTAGTGATTTTGGTAAAATTGAATGCTTTATTGGTAAAAGCACTTCTTTTAACCGTAAAAGGATCGGTGCTTTCTGGAGCAGCCATTACGTTTGAAGCGTAACCAGCATTTAAATGTACTGCTAAAAGAGGCGCTAAATATCTGCTGTTCGCACTCTGGCTTACTACAACTATTTTACTTCCTTCTTTTTTTACAGCTTGTGTCAATGCATCTGCATAAGCTTCAGCATTAAATTTGCTCAATTTATCATTCTGGATGTTAAGCACTTTGCTAACACCATAATTTCCAAGTTCAGAAGTATCAGTTGCGTTAAAACTAACTGCAACAACTTCATCGCCACCGGCTACTTCTTTTGCATAAGAAGCAACTTCAAAAGCAGCTTTTTTAAACTTGCCATCTTCGGTCTCTGTATATACTAAAACTGACATATCTATTTATTTTTGTCATTTCCGCGAAGGCGGAAATACTATTTTATATTTTTTCCACATTCTAAAGCGGAAATCTTATTTAATCTTTTCAAATCTCAAAGGTTTTAAAAACCTGTGAGGCTTCTTCTAAATTATATTGCTTTTGCTTCGTTATGAAGTAAATCTATCAATTCGTCAAGATTTTCAGGGTCAATAAGTTTTACATCTCCTTTTGGAGCTGGTTTTTCAAATTTCACAGCTTCGGTTTGAACAGAAACTTCTTCTGCAGCCACAACATTTAAAGGTTTTTTACGCGCTTGCATAATTCCACGCATATTTGGGATCTTAAGGTCGCTTTCTTCAACCAAACCTTTTTGACCACCAATTACCAATGGAAGAGAAGCTGTTAAAGTTTCTTTACCACCGTCTATTTCACGAATAGCTTTGGCTTTATCACCATCAATTTCTAAACTGATGCAGTTATTTACAAAGTTAGCATCCAGAATTGCAGCAAGCATTCCCGGTACCATTCCGCCATTATAATCTATAGATTCACGGCCGGCAATAACAAGATCATATCCGCCATCTTTCGCAACTTTTGCAAGTTGTTTGGCTACCTGGAAACCATCGGTTGCAGGAGTATCTACTCTTATAGCATTATCGGCTCCAATAGCCAGGGCTTTTCTTAAAGTTGGTTCTGTTTCAGCGCCACCTACATTTACTACATCTACACTTGCGCCTTGCTTTTCTTTAAACCACATAGCGCGAGTAAGTCCAAATTCATCATTTGGGTTAATTACAAAATTCACTCCGTTGGTATCGAATTTCGAATCGCCGTCGGTGAAATTGATTTTTGAGGTAGTATCAGGAACGTGACTAATACATACTAATATTTTCATTATAGCGAGTTTTTTAAATTTATAACGATTTCGTTTACGAAGTTACATAATTTAATTCGAAAAATGCTATGCACGCATAATAAATTTCAAGAATTTTATCTACCCATAAATTATGGAATTCCTAAATAAGTTATATAAATGATGAAATAAAGTCGCAAAAGCTTAATGAAAATGATTATTTACTAATTGGAATATTAGTTTTTATTAGAGATTAAAAGGACCTACAAATTTTTGTGGATTATTAGTGGTGAAAACTTTATTGAATTACTATTTTTGTTCCTTTAATATGAATAAAAATATTTAGCATTATATATAATGAAGACAATTCAATTTAGGGAGGCCATTCAGCAAGCAATGAGCGAAGAGATGCGAAAAGACGATACCATTTATTTAATGGGCGAAGAAGTAGCAGAATATAATGGTGCTTACAAAGCCTCTAAAGGTATGTTAGACGAATTTGGCCCTGATCGTGTTATAGATACCCCAATTGCCGAGCTTGGTTTTTCGGGAATTGGTGTAGGTTCAGCAATGAATGGTAACAGGCCAATTATTGAGTTTATGACCTTTAATTTCTCTTTAGTTGGAATTGACCAGATTATAAATAACGCGGCAAAAATGCGCCAAATGAGTGGTGGGCAATTTAATATTCCTATCGTTTTTAGAGGGCCAACCGCCTCTGCAGGTCAATTAGGTGCAACGCACTCACAGGCTTTTGAAAGCTGGTTTGCTAATTGCCCGGGCTTAAAAGTTATTGTTCCTTCAAATCCTTATGACGCGAAAGGCTTGCTTAAAGCTGCCATTCGTGACGATGATCCTGTGATCTTTATGGAAAGTGAACAGATGTATGGAGATAAGGGTGAAGTGCCAGAAGATGAATATGTAATTGAAATTGGGAAAGCCGATATTAAAAGAGAAGGTAGTGATGTAACTATTGTTTCTTTCGGAAAAATTATAAAAGAGGCCTATAAAGCAGCAGATAAATTAGCTGAAGACGATATTTCTTGTGAGATCATAGATCTTAGAACCATTCGACCAATGGATCACGAGACCATTCTTGAATCTGTAAAGAAAACCAATCGTTTGGTGATTTTGGAAGAGGCCTGGCCTTTTGGCAATATTGCTACCGAAATTACTTACCAGGTGCAATCTAAAGCTTTTGATTATTTAGATGCGCCAATAGTAAAAATAAATACTGCCGATACTCCAGCTCCTTACTCTCCTGTTTTACTTAAAGAATGGTTGCCAAATAGCGACGATGTAATTAAAGCAGTAAAGCAGGTTATGTATATTGACTAAACCAGCACAATGCCGGTGGCAAAAATTAGCAATACAGTCAATTAATTGTAAGTTTATGTGTAACTCCAAGTATAGGCTTAAACTTATAAATAAATAGAAAAATTCCTTATAAATTTGAAACTTCATCGGATGTTAATTCGGTGAAGTTTTTTTTGTCTTATGATTAATAGATCACAACTCTTCACTTTCCTCTTCTTATTTACCTGTATTCTGGGAATAGCCCAAACCAAAGTTGGTGGTGTGGTGAAAGATTCTACCGGGCAATCGCTTCCGTTTGTAACGGTGATTTTTAATAAATCTTCAGAAGGAACAACTTCAGGCGAAAATGGGAAATTTTATTTACAAAGTAAAAATGATTATGCCGAGCTTAAAATTTCTTCTGTAGGTTATAAGACTGAAATAATCCAACTTCAGCAAAAAACAAACCTTGATCTGGAAATTGTTTTAAATGAAGAAACTTCTAATTTGGACGAAGTTCTAATTTCAAGGGGAAAAACTTCAAAAAACAACAACCCGGCATTAGATATTCTTCGAAAAATATGGGAAAATAAGCGAAGCAATGGGGTTTCGGCTTTTAAACAATACGAGTATAAAAGATACGAAAAATTGGAGTTTGACCTGGATGGAATTGACAGTTCCGTGGTAAAAAACCCGCTTTTCAATGGGATGGAATTTATTTTTGATTATACCGACACTAATAGGATTTCAGGAAGAAGTTATTTACCAATTTTCATCAATGAATCTGTTTCAAAAGTTTACGGTGACAATGTTGATAATGAGAAAAGAGAAGATCTCTTAGGAAATAAAAATTCCGGCTTTGAGCAAAACCAAAATCTTATCGCCGCCGTTAAAGATGTAGCCGATGAATATGATGTCTATAATAATTATATCAAGGTTTTTGACAAGAGTTTTGTGAGTCCCCTTTCCAAAACAGGCATCAACAACTATAATTATGTATTAAGCGATAGTACATATATAGAAGATAAATGGTGTTATAATATTATTTATTATCCAAGACGGGAAAACGAGCTGACTTTTAAAGGAGATTTTTGGGTTAATGATACCACCTGGGCGGTAAAGAAAATTAATCTTGAAGCTTCTCGTGATGCCAATATAAACTGGGTAAAAGAACTATATATAGAACAGGAATTTGAAGTGCTTAACGATTCTGTTTTTCTGATTTCTAAAGATTATTTTCAGGCTAATTTCTCATTAACCAAGAAAGAAACTTCAAAAGGAGTTTACGCAAAACGCACTCGCATTTTTGATGAATATACCTTTAACCAGAAAAAAGCAAAAGAATTTTATAATAAAAGAGTATATAATTTCAACGAAGAAATTTATAAAAGGGAAGAATCATTTTGGAATGAAAACCGCCTCGAGAACTTAAATAATGAAGAAGAAGGTATTTATGCTATGTTAGATAGTTTAAGGAAGGTACCTGCTTTTAGGAGGATATATGATATCGCAACTATCGCGGAATCTGGTTATGTAGAATTTAATGGCTGGGATTTTGGACCGGTTTATTCATTATTTGATTATAACCAAATTGAAGGATTTAGAACTCGTGTGGGTGGAAGAACCTATTTTGGCCAACACGATCCCTGGAGAATTGAAGGGTATTTAGCCTACGGGTTTAAGGATGATAAATTTAAATATGGAATTTCAGGAAAATGGTTGTTAGATCCCCAATCCCGTTTAATTATTTCTGGCGGAAAAAGACGGGATATTGAGCAGTTAGGCGCTAGTTTAACCAATAACACTACCGATGTTTTGGGGCGTAGTCTCGCCTCTTCGGGACTTGTTAGTGTTGGAGATAACACGAAACTAAGTAATATAGATTTAAGCACTTTTAATCTGGAAATTGAACCCTGGTATAATTTTAATATTCGATTTGGTGCTGCCTACCGCGAAATAAGCTCGGCCTCCCCTACTTTTAGTTTAGATTATTATATAGATGAAACCTTTACAGAAACGGCTTCAGAAATAAAGCAAACCGAAATTTCCAGTATTTTCACCTATACCCCCGGCAGAGAAACTTCGGGATTTGGAGTAGAACGAAATGTGGTGAACGATGAAGAATTTCCTACGTTTTTCCTAAACTATACATTAGGTCTTAAGAATATTCTAAATAGCGATTTCGATTATAAAAAACTGCAATTTTATTACGATCAGCCTCTTAGAATTGGTGGATTTGGGAGAGCTAATGCCAGTTTAGAAGCAGGAAAAACCTTTGGAGAAGTTCCTTTAGGACTCTTAAATGTAGTCCCGGGAAATCAAACATATTTCGCAATGTACAATTCATTTCCCGTACTTAATTTCTATGAATTTGTAACGGACACCTATATTTCAGCACATTTTAATCATAATTTCAATGGAAGGCTTTTTGCCAGGATTCCACTTTTACGAGATTTAAATTTGCGAGAATTAATAGGTATTCGCGGGGTTTGGGGAGAAATTTCAGAAGAAAATAAACAATTAAACGCATCAGGAATAATGCTGCGAGCGCCCAACAGGGAACCTTACTATGAGTATAGTTTTGGTGTTGGCAATATTTTTAAATTTTTAAGCCTGGAAGCGCATTTTAGAGGTAATTATCGTCAAATTCCCGAAGCCCGAAATTTTGCAATTACAGCTTCCTTCGGTTTTCACTTCTAAATAAGCCGAATTAATATTGATTTTCACTATATTTGCCGCCCTTAATTGAGAAAAACGAAAGAAAATGTCAGATAGTTTTGATGTATTAATAGAGATCCCGAAAGGGAGTAGAAACAAGTATGAGTATGATTTTGAGTTAAAGAAAGTCCGTTATGACAGGATGATCTTTTCTTCCATGATGTACCCTGCAGATTATGGGTTTATCCCCAACACGCTTGCTCTGGATAGTGACCCATTAGATGTTTTAGTGTTGGTAAGCGAGCCAACTTTCCCTGGTGTGGTTATGGAAGTTAAGCCAATTGGTGTTTTCCATATGGCCGATGAAAAGGGACCAGATGAGAAAATTATTTGTGTGCCGGTTTCAGATCCTATTTGGAATAGATTGAACGATCTTAAAGAACTTAATGGCCACATGATCAAAGAAATTGAACATTTCTTTAAAGTTTACAAAGATCTTGAGAAGAAAAAAGTAGATGTTGGTGGTTGGGGCGATGCTAATGAGGCGCGTAAAATTATTCAGGATTGTATAGACCGTTTTGAGAATTATGATGGTGACAAGGACCGTTTTGGAATACTACCATAATTAAAACAACATATTTTTGATAATTTAAAAGCAATAACCTTAAAAAGTTATTGCTTTTTTAATTATAGCCGATTTACTACATTAGCCATATTAACTAAAACTTAACAATTAATATGGAATCAATGATGATTTATATGCCTGCAATATTGGCTATTATAGGACTCATTTTTATGTGGGTTAAAAGATCCTGGGTAATGAAACAGGATGCCGGGGACGGAAAAATGAAAGATATTGCTGCTCACATCTACGAAGGAGCACTTGCCTTTTTAAATGCAGAATATAGATTATTAAGCTTTTTTGTAATTGGTGCCAGCATTGCCCTGGCCGCAGTTGCGTACATAGTACCTACTACCCATTATCTAATTATTGTTGCTTTTATCTTTGGTGCATTCTTCTCTGCCCTGGCAGGAAATATGGGAATGAAAATAGCTACCCAAAGTAATGTGCGCACCACCCAGGCAGCCAGAACCAGCCTACCCCAGGCCTTAAAGGTATCTTTTGGAGGTGGTACTGTTATGGGATTGGGGGTTGCCGGTTTAGCCGTACTTGGGCTCACCGCATTTTTCATATTCTTCTATCATTTTTTTATGGGTGGAGCATGGACAAGTACTGGCCAGATGACTATCGTTCTTGAAACGCTTGCCGGATTTTCACTTGGAGCTGAATCTATAGCCTTATTTGCCCGTGTTGGTGGCGGTATCTATACCAAAGCTGCCGATGTTGGTGCCGATTTAGTGGGTAAAGTAGAAGCGGGAATTCCTGAAGACGATCCAAGAAATCCAGCTACCATTGCTGATAATGTGGGGGATAACGTAGGTGATGTAGCAGGAATGGGAGCCGACCTCTTTGGAAGTTATGTAGCTACTGTTCTCGCCGCAATGGTATTGGGAAATTATATAATTGAAGATATGGGTGGAAATATCGTCGATTCCGGGTTTGGCGGAATAGGCCCTATTTTATTACCAATGGCTATCGCCGGCGCCGGAATTATAATTTCAATTATCGGAACACTTTTAGTTAAAATTAGCAGTAATACAGCAAAAGAAGCTGAAGTCCAAAAAGCCTTAAATATTGGAAACTGGACAGCAATTGCTCTTGTAGCCGTAGCCAGTTATTTCCTGGTAACCTGGATGCTCCCAAAAGAGACACTAACTATGGGCTTCTTTATTGGTGGCGCTGAAGGCTTCGAATATATTGCTATAGATTCTATTAGGGTGTTTTATGCCTGTTTAGTGGGAATTGTAGTTGGTGGGGTAATTTCTGCAGTAACTGAATATTATACAGGTTTGGGTAAAAAACCAGTACTTTCTATCGTACAAAATTCAAGTACGGGAGCCGGAACAAACATAATCGCTGGACTCGCAACCGGAATGATCTCTACTTTTTTATCTGTTTTGTTATTTGCCCTGGCCATTTGGGCTTCTTATGCTTTCGCTGGATTTTACGGAGTCGCTTTAGCAGCTTCAGCAATGATGGCTACAACCGCTATGCAATTGGCAATTGATGCTTTTGGACCTATTGCCGATAATGCCGGTGGAATCGCAGAAATGAGTGAACTTCCCGCTGAAGTTAGAGAACGTACCGATATATTGGATTCCGTAGGAAATACTACTGCGGCTACTGGAAAAGGTTTTGCGATTGCTTCAGCAGCACTTACCTCTTTAGCACTTTTTGCCGCTTATGTAACTTTTACCGGTATTGACGGAATCAATATTTTTAAAGCTCCTGTTTTAGCAATGTTATTTATTGGTGGAATGGTGCCGGTTGTTTTTTCGGCATTAGCGATGAAATCGGTTGGGAAAGCGGCTATGAAAATGGTAGAAGAAGTGAGACGACAGTTTAAGGAAATTCCCGGAATTATGGAGGGAACCGCAAAACCGCAATATGATAAGTGTGTGGAGATCTCAACACAAGCTGCACTTAAAGAAATGTTGTTGCCGGGTGTTTTAACCATTGGCTTCCCTATTGCTATTACTTTATTACCCATGATTTTTGGTTATGAAAATGTTTTAATTGCTGAAATGCTTGGGGGGTATATGGCGGGAGTTACCGTAAGCGGTGTACTTTGGGCGATTTTTCAAAATAATGCCGGTGGCGCCTGGGATAATGCAAAAAAGTCTTTTGAAGCTGGGGTTATGATTAATGGTGAGATGACCTACAAAGGCTCTGAAGCGCATAAAGCTGCGGTTACCGGAGATACTGTTGGCGATCCGTTTAAAGACACCTCAGGACCTTCTATGAACATTCTAATTAAACTTACCTGTCTAATTGGTTTGGTGATCGCGCCAATTCTTGGTGGGCATACCGAAACCGACGTTCCAAATGAAGGCGCTTTTATAGAAAATGAACAAAATGCTACGGAAATTACCGGGAATAGTTCAGAAGAAATCCAGGTGAATATGACATCCAAAGGAAATGAAACTATTGCTAAAGTTAGGATCACCACCACTAGAAAAGGAGAAACCAAAGTTCAACAAAAAACCTTTACCGGAAGTAAAGCTGAAGTAGAAAAACAAATACAGGATTTAAAAGACAAGGCCTGATAATTTTTAAATTTTAGAAAAAAGAGGCTGTTTGAATATACTCTTTTCGTCAACCTGAACTTGTTTCAGCTTCTAACATGTTAGATCCTGAAACAAGTTCAGGATGACGGTTTTAAGATTTCTCAAACAGCCTTTTCTCTTTCAATTCCCTTAATAAATAGGAAAAGCGCCATTACCATAGGGACGGTAACAACGCTCTTCCACAACCTAACCAATAAATAAAACCAACAATTATGACATATAATCGCGGAACTTGTTCACCTCGATTTTTGCTTCGAGATCGTGCAATAAATTATATAATCCAAAAAATGTTCGGTTGATATACAGGAAGTGTTTACTACCACGATTTCCGTTCATTTTTCTCAGTTCTGTATCTTTACTGTATTTTTCACTTAATTCGGTTATTGAACTCCAAAATGTTTCATCTGCAAAATCAAAAGTTTCTTCATGAAACGGACTCGTAAACAAGCTCAACATTTGATAGAATAACTCTGAAAAATATTTGATTTCTCTTTCAGTATCATCTTCCCTTAAAATTTCCAGTTCAAATAATTTTTTATTGAAAAATTCAGGATTATTGATATTTTCTTTCTTCGCTAATTCAAAGTACGGCACATAAAAATCATCTGGCACCTGCTTGATGCAACCAAAATCTATCGCTATAAGATTTGCATCTTTATCTATTAAAAAATTTCCCGGATGAGGATCGGCGTGTACTTCTTTAAGCACGTGCATTTGGTACATATAAAAATCCCATAGCGCCTGTCCTACTTTATCTGCTTTTTCCTGACTTTTGTTTTCTTTGGCAAACTCGCTTAAATGCTTACCATCCATCCAATCCATTGTGATGATTCGCTCACTGGATAGATCCTCGTAATATTTCGGAAATTTTAGATTTGGAATATGGGAACAAGCTTCAGAAATCTCTTTACTCTGTTTTACTTCAAGAATATAATCTGTTTCTTCGAGTAATTTCCCTTCAACTTCCTTAAAATATTTCTCAGAATCCTTTCCTTGAAGATTGAACATCCTGGTTGCAATTGGTTTCACCATCGCAAGATCTGAACTGATACTATCTGCAACCCCAGGATATTGAATTTTCACAGCAAGTTTTTTCCCATCTTTAGAAGCCTTGTGAACCTGGCCTATACTGGCCGCATTCACCGACTGGGTTGCAAAAGTATCATATAGTTCTTCGGGATATCCCCCATTATATTTTTTAAAAGTTTTTCTTACTAAAGGCGCAGAAAGCGGCGGAACGCTAAACTGCGCAAGGCTAAATTTCTCCACATAAGCATTTGGTAAAAGGCTTTTTTCCATGGAAAGCATTTGTGCCACTTTTAGCGCGCTTCCTTTTAAGCTTTTAAGGCTATCATAAATATCATCAGCATTATTTTGATCTAATTCATCACGAGTAAAATCAGAATTAAAAGCTTTCTTGCTATAATATTTAAGGTAATTACCTCCTAACTTCACACCGGTTTGCATCAGTTTTGAAGTTCGGCCAATTTTGCCTGTTGGTATTTTATCTATTGTTTTCATTTGTTGTTGGGGTAGACTTTATTAAGCCATTTTTTCTTTCCACAGGAACTTTCCTAAATCTATAACCCGCTCTAGCGGGGTGTTATCAAACACATCAAAAACTGTGTTTACCGATTTTTCTATCGCAACATCTGTACTTTCGAATTGCGCAGAATTATCATCCATCCAAAATTTCATTAGGAACATTAGTTGTACCCAGGCCGCTTCAGAAAAAATACTTTCAGACTGCTGTAAAGCTTTTACAGCTTTATCGGTATTTCCGTCCTGAATTAGGTCTCTGGCAAAAGATTTCACTCTTTTTCTTAATCCTTTTAATTGTTCCAAATTTTTCATTTGGCTCTCATGCTCTTTCAATGAAAATAATACGTAACTTCTATTTGCCGTTAGCATTTCAAAGAAGGTATAATAAAAAGTGAGCATTTTTTCACGGTTGGTGAAAGTTTCAAATTCAGGGCTTTTATTTAATACCGTAATTGTATGCTCGTAAAAACGCTCCCAGATACCTTTTTGCAATCCTTCAAAACTTCCGAAGAAATTATAGAATTCCTCCTCCTTAATTTTATTCTCCTTGCAAAATTTATATACCGTTTTAGGTCTATGCTCCTGCTCCAATACATAGTCCATGTACATCGCAATAAGCTTATCCTTATCTAAAACTTTTTTCGTGGTAGTCTTCTTATTTGTGGTAGCCATAATTTTTATTTCTTTTCCAAAGATACAACCTTGTTTAATCTTTATTTCATAATATTAAACAAAATGTTTGTTAAAAATATCTTTGCTGGTTAAAATTGTATTTCAGATGTTTAGACGTGAGCTCGCTTCTTTAATTACAACTTATGCCAGTTTGTCAGCGGGCTTTTAATGGTATTTTTTTTGACTGTAGGTAAGCAACAATAAATAGTATTAAAAACGAAAATATATGGCAACCGGAAAAATTAATGTTTCTGTAGAAAACATTTTCCCACTGATAAAGAAATTTCTTTACAGTGATCACGAAATCTTTCTAAGGGAATTGATTTCTAACGCAACAGATGCAACTTTAAAACTAAAACACCTTACAGATATTGGGGAAACCGATGTAAAGTACGGTAACCCGGTAATTGAAGTAAAAGTAGACAAAGAAGGAAAAAAACTTCACGTTATAGACCAGGGTGTTGGGATGACGAAAGAAGAAGTTGAAAAGTACATCAACGAAGTAGCTTTCTCTGGCGCTGAAGAGTTCCTTGAAAAATATAAAGACTCGGCTAAAGATAGCGGGATTATTGGCCATTTTGGTCTTGGATTCTACTCTGCCTTTATGGTGGCGAATAAAGTAGAAATTATTACCAAATCTTACAAAGACGAACCTGCAGCCCATTGGGTTTGTGAAGGAACTACTGAATTCACCCTTGGAGATGCCGACAAAGAAGTGCGAGGCACCGAAATTATTCTTCATATAAATGATGACGAAGAAGAGTTTCTAGAAGAAAACAGAATCCAGGAATTGTTGGTGAAGTATAACAAGTTTATGCCAATTCCAATTAAATTTGGAACTAGAGAAGAAACTTTGCCCCTTCCGGAAGATGCTCCTGAAGACGCTGAAGCAGAAACCAAAACGGTGGATAACATAATCAATAATCCTGAACCGGCGTGGACTAAGCAGCCAACCGATTTAGAAGATAAAGATTACAAAAGTTTTTACCGCGAATTGTACCCAATGCAGTTCGAGGAACCTTTATTCCACATTCACCTTAATGTAGATTATCCTTTTAATCTTACCGGGATTCTTTATTTCCCTAAGATGACGCAGGATATGAATATTCAAAAGGATAAAATTCAGCTTTACCAAAACCAGGTTTATGTAACCGATAATGTTGAAGGTATTGTTCCTGAATTCTTGACGATGCTTCGCGGAGTAATTGATTCTCCAGATATTCCATTAAACGTTTCCCGTTCTTACCTACAGGCAGATGGAGCTGTTAAGAAAATCTCCAGCTACATTACCCGTAAAGTAGCCGATAAGCTAAAATCCCTTTTCAATAATAATCGTGAGGATTTTGAGCAAAAATGGAACGATATTAAAATCGTTATTGAATACGGAATGCTCTCTGAAGATAAATTCTACGAAAAAGCACAGAAATTCGCACTTTACCCAACGGTAACTAACGAGTATTACACTTTTGATGAACTTCAAGAGACAATAAAAGATAACCAGACCGATAAAGATGGAAACCTGGTAGTGCTTTATGCTTCTAATCAAGACGAGCAACACAGTTATATTGAGGCAGCTAAAGCCAAAGGCTACAAAGTGTTGTTATTAGATTCTCCAATTATTTCTCACCTGCTTCAAAAAATGGAAGGTGAAAAAGAGAAATTCACTTTTGTTCGTGTAGATTCAGATCAGGTAGATAACCTCATCAAAAAAGACGAAGAGAAGATTTCTAAACTTTCTGATGAAGAAAAAGAGAAGTTAAAGGGAGACTTTGAAAAAGTTATTCCGAAGGAAAAATATACCGTACAGTTAGAAGCTATGGATAGCGATGCTGCGCCATTGTTAATCACGCAACCAGAGTTTATGCGCCGAATGAAGGAGATGCAGCAAACCGGTGGCGGTGGTATGTTTGGAATGGGCAATATGCCAGAGATGTACAACCTGGTGGTAAACACCAATCACCCATTAATTTCTGATATTCTAAACACCAAAACCGAAAAGAAACAGGAACGCTTAATCAAGCATTCTTTAGATCTTGCGAGATTATCTCAAAACCTGCTTAAAGGGGAAGAGTTAACCAACTTCGTAAAACGTAGTTTTGATATGGTAAAATAATTTCTCTTACGAGGAAAATTATAAAAGGTCTGGGAAGTCTTGTTACCGTCAAGCTGAACTTGTTTCAGCTTCTAACATCTTAGATCCTGAAACAAGTTCAGGATGACGATTAAAACAACTTTTCAGACCTTTTTATTTTAAAATAAAACGATAATTATTCTAAATATCTGAGAAAGATAAATTATTTGAAATCTAACTTTTAGAAGTGACTTCCATATTCAAGCTCAGATTACGTTTTATAATTTGATAAAAACGCTCTACATCATAAGGTTTTACGATAATATCGTTCATCCCTGCCTCGTGAATTTCCTGTCTAACTTCTTCTATTTCTACTGCGGTTAAAGCAACTACAGGCACGTGTTTATTGAATTGCCTAATGCGTTTGGTTGTTTCCATACCATTAATACCCGGCATATTCAAATCCATTAAAATAAGATCAAAATTCTCAGCTGTTGCCCTTTCTATAGCTTCAACCCCATTTGCCGCAACCACACATTCAAAATTTTGCTTCTCCAAGATTCTCTTAGTAACTACCTGGTTAATTCGGTTATCATCTACCACCAAAATTCTTTGAGCTTCCTTTAGATTATCTAAATAAACTTCATGTGCAAAACCGGCTTTCTTTGATGGGGATTGATCTTCTTTTAAACTTAGGCTAAAACAAAAGGTAGAACCTTCGCCTTCCTTACTTTTTAGATGAATTTGAGAATCGAAAAGTTCCAGCAAACGTTTAACAATGGGCAGTCCCAGGCCGGTCCCCTGGTAATTGTAATTTGATGATTTAAGCTGGGAAAACTCTTCAAAAATTATTTTCTGTTTACTTTTCGGAATTCCAATCCCGTCGTCTTTTACTTCAAAATAAATCACCGATCTGTCCTCTACCCTCGCCTGCAATTCAATATTTATAAAGATGTTCCCGTTTTCTGTAAATTTTACCGCATTGCCCACCAGGTTCATTAGAATTTGAGATAACCTAACGGGGTCTCCTATAAGATCTACCGGTATTCTTTCATCTATACTGTAGTGCAACTTAGATTTATTTTGAAGACGCGTAAATTCAAAAGTATTTACGATGCTAAGCACCAATTCCTGAATATTAAACGGAATATTCTCCAGTTTTACCTGGTTAGATTCCATCTTGTTCATTTGTAACACATCGTTGATAAGCGCCAAAAGATAATCGGCTGAGAATTTTAAGGATTTTAGATCACTTTCGTGCTTTTTCAGGCTTTTATCATCTAACAATAATGAAGTAAGTCCCACTACGCCATAAAGCGGAGTTCTTAACTCGTGACTTACAGTAGATAGAAATTCGGTTTTCAATCTGGATAGTCGCTCGGCATTATCCCGAGAATCCAGCAACTGATTATTTTTCTCCTTTAGCTCGTCAATAAGCTTTTTTCTATCCTGGTTTATTTTATTTAAGATAAGTAGAATTATTATAAGGATTAGTGAAGCTACCACCATAATCAAAATCTTCTCAGTAGATTTACCGATTAGTTCATCTTGATAAGCTTTTTCTTTTCTGGAAATTTCCAGGTTACGGCGATATTCATCTACATCAAAACGAGCATTGACAGCTTCTATTTCAGCTATTTTCTCATTTTCAAATAATTGCGAGTTATTTACATTATGCTTTTCAAGATTTTCATAGGCCTTTTCATAATCACCATTTTCAAAAAGCATATTGGCGTAATCTTTACTTAAAAGGGAGATTGGAAGTAATAGCGAATCTTTTTCAGCCAAACGAAGACCTTCACTAAAATAATAATCTGCCGAATCTAATTCATTTGTTTTATGATGATATTTTCCCAATAACATATAAAGCTGGGAACGAACATTATTATTTTCTTCAGCCCCAAGAAGTTTTAAGGATTTCTTCAAATATGGATAGGCAAAAGAATATTTTTCACAATCCATATACGTCCATGCAATATTCACGGTGGGAAATAACTTCTCTTTTTCAACAGCTATAGAATCAGCAAGATTAATCACTTTATTATAGTAAGCTATCCCCTTATCTTCACTCCCTTTAGTTTCAGAATAAATATTCCCCAGGTTGTTATATATATATATAAGAAGGGTATCATTTTTTAATCCGTTCGCATAATCTAAAGCCTGTAAATAATTTTTCTTGGCTCTAAGGGTATCCTTTAAATCATTATATGCATTTCCAAGAAAATTATGGGCGTGAAACTTATAGTAATCATCCTTTACACTTTCAGCATGATCAAGCAAAAGATATGCGTTTTCAACACCATCTTTATAATTGTACTTCTTTAAATATTCAGAAGTAATATTGGCAAGATTCTCCAGGCTGTCTTTTGAAACAGGATTTTCCTGTGCAGAAAGCAAATTGAGACCTAATAAATAAAAAGTAAAAAGTAAGTAGTTATGTTTCAATATTACAATAAGTTAGGTTGTAGAAAGGGCGGTGAAAAATACTCTATTTTCACGAATTATACAACAAATTTGAGCTTAGACCGATTATAATTTATAAAAAATAGCTAGTCCTTATAATATATTTTTATCTTTAAATTATGCAATATCCCTGGCACCTTTACGTAATGGGCGCGATGTATATCGTTGCCGGAACGCTCCATTTCATCAAACCCAAAATGTATATGCGCATTATGCCGCGTTACTTACCGGCGCATAAAGCTTTAGTTTTATTAAGCGGACTGGCAGAAATTCTTCTTGGTCTACTCTTGTTTTTTCCTGAAACCAAAGATCTCGCGATCTATGGAATTATCTTAATGTTAGTCGTTTTTCTGCTGGTACATTTTTATATGCTTTCTTCTAAAAAAGCAGCTGCCGGCATTCCAAGATGGGCCTTAATGCTAAGAATACCACTTCAATTTTTTCTTATATATTGGGCCTGGTTCTATTTACAATTTTAAAGATGAAATCAGAAATATTTAGTTTGCCAGATGCGGAGCTGCGGTATTTTCCAGATTTTCTTAGCTCCGAAAAAGCCGATTTCTTTTTGGAAAAATTACTGAAAGATATTCCCTGGAAACAACAAAATATTAAACTCTTCGGAAAAGAAATTCCGCAGCCACGTTTAACCGCATTTTATGCCGAAAAGGGGATTTCCTATACTTACTCGGGCCTGCAATTAGATCCAGAATATTTTTCAGCTGAAATTTTAGAATTGAAACAGAAAACCGAGAAAATTTCAGGATTTGATTTCAATACCTGCCTCGCTAATCTTTATCGCGACGGGAATGATAGTATGGGCTGGCACGCCGATGATGAAAAAGTTTTAGGCAAAAATCCTGTAATTGCTTCTATAAGTTTAGGTGGTGTTCGTAGTTTCCAGTTTAAACACAAAAAGGATAAAAACCTAAAAGAAAAAATTGAACTGCAACACGGTAGTCTTATAGTTATGCAGGGAAGTATGCAGCATTTTTGGAAACATCAGCTTCCTAAAACAAAAAAAGAAGTACCGCCAAGAATCAATCTTACTTTTCGGAAAATTCAATAAAAAAAGCCATTATGAATACCAAGTCACAATGGCTTTTACCAATTAATTTTAGACGGAAATTACCCGTAAATCTCGTTTAGTATTTTCGCAAGGCGAATTCCACCTTTTTGCAGTTGCTCTAATACAGTAGGAAGGTGATGATACATATATTCGTAACCTAACTTCTCACCCATTTCAACCGAATCATAAAGTTCGTTGGCCATATCTCCAGATTCATAAACCCAATCTAAAACCTCACCATCTTCTATCGCTTTAATCTGCGCTCTGTTTAGTTGCCTGGTATTCGCGGCAAGCTCAGTATAACTCATTTGGTAAGAATCTATCATTTGGCTATCCCATACCCTGTGAATATTAGAACCTTCGTTATACCAACGCACCTGCACATCGTTACCACCTTTATCGGCAGCTCTTCCTACGTGAAAAGGTTGATGAAGATCTCCTACAAAATGTACTAACATTTTAAGGTGAAATTGTTTGTCTTCTTTAGATGCATTTTCATTCTTTAAAACTTCCTTGCACTTTAAAATCGCCTGGTAAAGATCTCCTTTAGGATTTGCGGCTTTCTCATCATATTGAGTTTGTCCTTCGGCTAAATTCACATAATGCCAGGGGCCATACTGTCTGAAATCGGGGTCACTTTTAATATCATCGGCATAATTAGCCACAAAAGCTAAACCCTGCCCGTTTAAAATTTTATCTATAGCTTTTTTAGCTTTTTTACTTAAATAATTTTCAGCTATTTCCCCGGTTGCACGGTGTCCTGTTTTCCCCCAGTCATTATCATTAGCAAACCCGGAGGTTAGGCTTAATAAAACCAAAGTAAGAATCAGCAATTTTTTCATTTATAGATTTTTTTGAGATTATAGAGATAATATCTCTACCATAATTTTCGCAAATATAACGAAGCACATATTTTTTAAATGTTAAATCTTTTTAGATTCTAAATTATTACAATATATTTATGATATCATTTTAATATCAACCAATTTAAAATATCATGACTCAGGAAAAAGATCTCAAAGCATCAAACGGCTATATCATGTTGTTTGTTTTTCTATTTTTATTCTTCGGAAGTATTATCAGTTTTATTGTACTCAGTAATGCCTGGTTTATTCTTGGAATAGTTATCTCATTATTTATACTTCCCGGACTTATCCTTGTAAATCCTAACGGCTCAAGAGTACTTTTACTTTTTGGAGATTATAAGGGTACTGTAAAAAAGAACGGACTTTTTTGGGTTAATCCATTTTATACTAAAAAGAAGGTTTCATTGCGAGCCCGAAACTTTGACAGTGAACGTCTAAAAGTAAATGACAAGTTAGGAAACCCGGTAATGATAAGCACTATACTGGTTTGGCGTGTACGCGACACCTATAAAGCATCTTTCGACGTAGATAATTTCGAAAATTTTGTCGTGGTACAAACTGATGCTGCCGTAAGAAAACTTGCCAGTCTCTATCCTTATGATAATTTTGCAGATGAAGGTTTAGACGAGGATATTACGCTGCGATCTAGCGTAAATGAAGTTAGTGATGCATTAGAAAAAGAGCTCGAAGAGCGCTTGAATATCGCCGGGATCGAAGTTCTGGAAGCCAGGATTGGCTACCTGGCCTATGCCAATGAAATTGCAAGCGCAATGCTAAAGCGCCAGCAAGCCACCGCCATAGTTGCTGCACGCCATAAAATTGTGCAGGGCGCCGTAGGAATGGTAGAAATGGCACTGCACGAGTTAAGCGCAAAAGAACTGGTAGACCTTGATGCTGAACGCCGCGCCGCAATGGTTAGCAACTTAATGGTAGTTCTTTGTAGTGATAAAGATGCAACCCCGGTAGTAAATGCTGGCACTTTAAATCACTAGACAATGAAGGTTTTCGAAGAAAAACAAAGCTTTAGGCAATGGTGGCTACTGCTCGTTGCAGTTGCCGCGTTAGGTATTCCTATGGCATTTATTATAGACGATTTATTAATCGGGAACCTGGAAAACATAAGTATTGAATTACTAATAGCTCTAATAACATTGCTCCCATTTATATTCTTATGGAAGTTAAGTCTTCACACAAAAATAGACCAAAGTGGAATCACAACTTGGTGGGAGCCTTTTCATTTCCTGGAGAAAAAATTTCTTTGGAAAGATTTAAAAGAAGTTTACGTAAGAAAATATAACCCTCTAACGGAATATGGCGGTTGGGGAATAAGGGGTTTAGGAAAAACAAGAGCTTATAACGTTTCTGGCAAACAGGGAATTCAGCTGGTAAATCCTAAAGGGAATTTTCTAATCGGTACACAGAAGCCTACTGAAGCAGAAGCAATAATAAAAAAATACACAGTATGAAGATCGCTCAAAACATATTCATAGGCTTTTTCTTTATCAGCATAAGCTTGTTTGCACAGGAGAAAAATTATACAGAAGATACCTTATCTATAAATCAATTTACAGAAGGTAACCTTGTAACTCCAAAGACAGCACAGAAACCTCCCCTGGTAATTTTTATTCAGGGATCTGGGGGTACCAATCGTGACGGTAATCAAAATTCTTTAAAGAGTGATTTTGCGAAAAAAATAGCCTACGAATTAGCCCGGGAAGAAATTGCAAGCTTTAGATTTGATAAACGCAGCATAAAAGCCAAAGAATTAAATTTAAAAACAATTTCCTTTGATGATTTGGTATTTGATGTGGAAAGCATACTTAGCTATTTTAATGAAAAAGACAACTTCAGTAATTTAGTTTTCGCCGGCCATAGCCAGGGTTCTTTAATAGGAATGCTGGTAGCAAAAGGTAATGCTGACGCTTTTATTTCTATCGCTGGACCAGGAAAAAGCATAGATCATATTTTAGCAGATCAACTTTCGGCGCAACTACCGCAACTTAAAAATGATATAGAAAAAAGTCTGCAGGAAATAAAGAAAAATGGAAGCTCTACAGATTATCCGAAAAATTTTGAAAACATTTTTCATCCCAGAAATCAGCCTTTTTTACATTCCTGGATGAAGTATGATCCTGCAGAAGAAATCGCCAAACTTGAAATTCCTGCTTTAATTATCAATGGAACCAATGATTCCCAGGTAAAGGAAGAACAGGCTGAATTACTACATACCGCAGCTAAAAATTCAGAATTAGTTTTATTGGAAGATATGAATCATGTTTTTAGAAAAGTTAGTTCTAATGATTTAACTAAGAACTATCAAACTTACAATAATGCTGAATTACCATTGCATCCCGAAATAATTCCGGTTTTAACCGATTTTATTAAAAATCTGGAAAATAAATAAAATGAGTAATAAAAAAGCATTCGCCCTTAGAGTCGATGAGAAGATGCTGAAAGCCATTGAAAAATGGGCTGCTGATGAATTCAGGAGCACCAATGGGCAGATCGAGTGGATGCTAAACAAAGCCCTAAAAGAAGCAAATCGCCACCCAAAAAATAAAAAAGAAGAATAATGGCATACAAAATAGTATTTTCAGACATTGATGGAACTTTATTAAACCACGATAGGGAATTATCTCTCGCTACCATCTCAACAATAAAAAATTTAAAAAACAAGCTTCCCTTTGTACTTATTTCAGCAAGGATGCCATCAGCGATGCGCCACCTTCAAGCCGACCTCGATATCGAGGAGCAACCTATAATATGCTACAATGGAGGTTTAATTTTGGTAAATGGCCAGGCAGTAAGTTCAACTGAGATCCCATTTAATATATTAGAAAACCTCTGCGATTTCAACAAAAGTATGAATTGCCATTTAAGTCTTTATAACAGCGATGAATGGTATGTGCCGGAATACGATCAATGGGCAGCAAGGGAAGTAAACAACACTAAAGTAAAACCAGAAATTAAATCGAATAACGAAGTTCTTTCTACCTGGAAAGAAACAAATAAAGGAGCACATAAAATTATGGCGATGGGAGATGAAGCACATATTGATAAAATCAAGGATTATTTGTCAGAGAATTTCCCAGGGCAATTACATCTGTATCGTTCTAAAGCCACTTACCTGGAAATTGCTAACAAAGAAATTTCAAAACTTACGGCGATAAAATTTTTATTAGACAATCATTTCAATATAAAAACTGAAGAAACTATAGCTTTTGGGGATAATTACAATGATGTAGAAATGATAAAAGGTGTAGGAATGGGTATTGCTGTGGGAAATGCAAGAAAAGAAGTGCTAGAAGTTGCCAACATTGTAACCCAAAGCGGTAAGGAAGACGGGGTTGCCAATAGCCTGCAGGAATTGTTCAAAACCCAGGTATAGAATCCCCTATTTCTTTAAGAAGAGTTTAAGAAAAATTGTATTTTGGCGCCGCTTATAAAATATTTTCTATGGAAGATGCACCGGTTTTCACCAATGATGCAGTAGTATTTGGACTTTTAATGCTCGCGCTGGGCTTCGTATTCTATACCTCTTCAAAAAAAGAAGGTTTCTGGAAAAAATTCTACGCAGTTGTACCGGCACTTTTAATGTGCTACTTAATACCGGCAATCTTTAATTCCCTTGGGTTAATTGACGATGGTACTTCTCAACTATACTTTGTAGCCAGTAGATTTTTATTACCTGCTGCCCTGGTATTAATGACATTAAGCATAGACTTAAAAGCTATTTTTAACCTTGGGCCCAAAGCACTTATTATGTTCTTTGCAGGTACCGTGGGAATTATTGTTGGCGGGCCACTGGCCGTTTTAATTGTTTCGGCAATTTCTCCTGAAACCGTGGGCGGCGTTGGCCCCGATGCTATTTGGCGTGGTCTTTCTACCATTGCCGGTAGTTGGATTGGTGGCGGAGCCAATCAGGCGGCAATGCTCGAAATTTATGAATACAACCCCGATCTTTATGGTGGGATGGTACTGGTAGATATTGTAGTTGCCAATTTACTCATGGCTGGATTACTTATGGGTATTGGAAAAACTGAAAAAATAGATAAATGGTTAAAAGCCGATAATTCAGCTATTACAGAGCTTAAAGACAAAGTTTCTAATTACGCAGCCAGTGTAACCAGAAACCCAAGCCTGCCAGATTATATGATTATGCTTGCTCTTGCTTTTATAACCGTAGGAATTGCACATTGGGGAGCCGATGAAATCTCAGTATTTCTATCTTCTAATTTTGAAATTTTCACCGACAATAAAAGTGCCCTTTCTTCATTTTCATCATCGTTCTTCTGGATGATCACCATAGCAACCGCCATTGGAATCGGTCTTTCTTTTACCAGGTTTAAAACCTATGAAGGTGCAGGAGCCAGTAAATTAGGAAGTATCTTTATTTACATTCTTGTGGCCACTATAGGTATGAAAATGGATCTTGGGATGGTTTTCGATAACCCGGGACTTATTGGCATAGGGGTTATTTGGATGCTTGTTCACGTTATTTTTCTATTTGGTGTCGCAAAACTTATAAAAGCTCCTTACTTTTTCCTTGCAGTAGGAAGCCAGGCAAACGTAGGAGGCGCCGCTTCGGCACCGGTAGTAGCAGCGGCATTTCATCCTTCTCTGGCCACGGTAGGCGTATTACTCGCTGTATTTGGCTATGTTGTTGGAACCTATGGTGCAATTCTTACCACTATTTTAATGCAAATCGCGGCCGGGAGTTAGTTTAAAATAGAAAATTATAAGATATTTGCCGCCTAAATCAGAAACCTGAAACCAGCTAGATACTGGATAAAAAATTAGGAGTACATAATAAGATTTATCGCTTGTCAAGTATTTCCTATTGAAAGAAAACTATAAAACAAAATGAAAAAAATTAGCATTCTTTTACTGGCCATTATCGCCCTTAGTTCCTGCAATAATAAAGAAAGCAACCTTATTGTAAATGCCAATATTGACGGACTTAGAAAAGGAACCGTTTATCTTCAAAAAATAGAGGATACGCTTATGGTAGATCTAGATTCCGTAGAAGTTAATGGAGATGCTAATATAAGACTGGAAACATTTATTGAAAGTCCACAAATTATGTATCTATATCTTAAGAAAGTAGATAATTCTCAATATGATGATCGCATAGATTTCTTTGCTGAAGAAGGAGAAGTAAACATAAACACCAATTTGGAGAAGTTTGTAACCGATGCAAAAATAACCGGGGCTAAAAATCAGGAAAAACTGGAAGAGTATAGAACAATGATGAAGCGTTTCAATGACAAAAATTTGGAACTTATACAGCAGAATTTTAAAGCACAGCAGCAAGAAAATGAGGAACAACTTATTGCCATAGATAAGCAATATGAAAGTTTACTTAAAAGAAAATATCTTTATACTGTAAATTTCGCCATAAATAATAAAGATTTAGAAGTAGCCCCTTACCTCGCGCTTTCTGAAGTATTTGATGCGAATATTAAATACCTGGATACAATCTACACTTCTTTAGAGCCTAAGGTTAAAAACTCTTTATATGGAAAAGAGTTAAAAGAATTTCTAAAAGAAAGAAAAGCTGAAGAGGAGGAAATAGAAAATATACAATCTGAAGAAAACAATGAAGATGCAGAAGGCGTAAGTTAATTAAGCATCTTTGTTTACTCTCAAGCCTGCAAAAATTTGCAGGCTTTTTTTATAGAATCTTCTCTAATAAAGAGAGGAATTCACTTATATTTTCGCAATAAAAACTTATACTTGTTATCGTATTGAATCAAATACGATAACATCATTGCAAAATCAATTTAAATGAGTTCTTCAAAGAAAAACCGTTGGCTAATTGCCGCTTCTGCAGTATTTATCCATCTTTCTATCGGTGCGGCATACGCTTATAGTGTTTATACTCAACCTCTGGTAGAAACCCAAGAATGGTCAATGGCTTCAGTAACCACAGCATTTACTATAATGATGGTTTTAGGAGGTGGTTCCGCCGCATTATTTGGGAAGTTTGTAGAAAGAAGTGGCCCAAGGAAATCGGCTATGCTAGCTGCTATTTTATTTGGATTGGGCCAGGCGGGTTCCGGTTTCGCCATTTCTATGGATTCTCTAACAGGATTTTTACTAACCTATGGACTTTTAAGCGGATTCGGTTTGGGAATTGGTTATATTTCACCGGTTTCAACCCTGGTTAAATGGTTCCCAGATAAAAGAGGTCTTGCAACGGGTATGGCGGTTCTTGGCTTTGGTACTGGCGCACTTATTACCGCTCCCGTAGCTGCCAGCCTCATAGAATCTATTGGCATTAGCAACACTTTTTATATTTTAGGAGGCTCATATTTTATTCTAATGATGCTTGGCGCATCTTATATCGCACCCCCACCAAAAAATTGGATGCCTGAGGGAATGAAGGAAGCTGTAAAAGCAGGAACCCGAAAAATAAAGAAAGACTTATCACAAGCGACTTCAGGAGAAGCAGTTAAAACTAAACATTTCTGGATGCTCTGGACGATGATGCTTATTAATACCAGTGCAGGAATTATGATGATCTCGGTAGCCTCCCCAATGGCACAAAATATCGTAGGACTTTCGGCAGGTGCAGCGGCTACAATGGTGGGGATTATGGGGATATTTAATGGTGGTGGCAGGTTAGGCTGGGCTGCGGCTTCAGATTATATTTCACGCCCAAAAGTTTTTATTATTTTTTTCGTAATTCAGCTTATTGCCTTTATAACATTACCAATTATTACAAGCGCCTTTATCTTTCAAATTTTTATATTTTTTGTAGTAAGTTGTTATGGTGGCGGTTTCTCTAACCTTCCAGCTTTTATTGGCGATCTCTTCGGAACAAAAGAGTTGGGCGCTATTCACGGTTATTTATTAACAACCTGGTCTTTAGGAGGTCTCATTGGCCCCACCCTGGTTTCTCAAATTTATACCAGAACCGGGAGTTATATTCCGGTATTTTATGTGTTCACAGTATTAATAATTATCGCTCTGATTATTAGTATATTATTAGACAGAAGTATTCAAAAAGTAAGAACTGAACACAAAGAACTCAAGTACGAGAACTCAACTTCTTAATTTGAAGAGTAAAAGAAGCTAATGAAATTATAAGTTTCCACCTCCACCCCTTCCGCATATAGCATAAAAAAACCTCTCAAAAAATTGAGAGGTTTTTAATTAAGAGCCGATGGAGGGACTCGAACCCACGACCTGCTGATTACAAATCAGCTGCTCTAGCCAGCTGAGCTACATCGGCCAGTAATTTTTATAATGCGTTGATCTTCGCGATAAGAGCTTCAGCTTTTGCTTCCAACTCTTTTTCTATTGCTTTAAAATGTTGTTTTTTATTCTCAACATCTTTCTGATTGATCTTAGTGATCAATTCGTCAAAATCTGCAATGGCTTCATCTACAATCGCTTCAGTTTTAGATGCGTCTTCAGGGTTAGCCATTTGATGTATATATGCGGCATCAATAATGTCTCCCATTACGTAATTCACATCTCTTTTCAATAATCTTTTACTTGCCATATCACTTAAATTTCGGCTGCGAATTTAAACTATTTTCTAATACAAAAAGCAAGATATAAAGAATTATTTTTCCTGAATTTTCTTTAGGGAATTAAGTGCTTCAGGAATATGCTGTGAAGCTCCCATATTATTGAATTTATGAATTAATCTTTTATTCTTATCAAACACAAAAGTTTCCCTTCCTGGCAGTAAACCAAGCAAACCTGCTTTTACTCCAAAAGCCTGGCGTGCACGTTTTTCCTTATCTGAAAGTAAAATAAAGGGCAGTTTGTGCTTTGTAGCAAATTTTTTATGCGAATTTTCATTATCTGTACTTATGCCAATCACCTCAGCACCTAAATCCTGAAATTCTTCGTAATGGTCTCTAAAACTGCAAGCTTCTTTTGTACAACCCGGTGTAAAATCTTTTGGATAGAAAAATATTACCAGGGCTTTATCTTCCACACGGGAAAAATGATAATTTTCCCCTTCCTGATCTTTTAGAGTTAATCTCGGTAATTTATCGCCAATTTTAAGTGCCATCTATTCTCCTTTATAGGTTACGTAATTCCGTGGAGTTTCATATAGAGTAATCTCCAAATCTAAATCGGGTTTTAATTGCTCCCTTATTCTATTCCAAATCACTACAGCAATATTTTCTGCCGTAGGATTAAGTTCATCAAAAGGAGCTACCTCTTCATTTAAATTCTTATGGTCAAAGGGCACTTCTACCTCTTTATAAATTAGATCTTTAAGTTGCTTTAGATCCATTACAAAACCAGTTTCCTGGTCTATCTCACCGGTTACTGTTACGATTAGTTCGTAATTATGACCGTGATAGTGAGGATTGCTGCATTTTCCAAAAACCGTGAGGTTTTTCTCATCACTCCAGTCTTTGCGAAACAAGCGATGCGCCGCATTAAAATGAGCTTTTCTATGTACACTTAATCTCATTTTTGAATACTTGAATAATATTTATCAAAAATAATTTTGAACCACTCTGTATAACCCCCTGGATTCACTTCCATATCAGATTTTATGGCTCCAAGACTCATCCATTTCCAACTGGCAACTTCATCTGGATTAGGTTTAGGATCGGCTTCATAATTTCCAATCATAATATAGTCAAATTCGTGCTCGGTTAGTCCGTTATCAAAAGGCGCTTTGTAAATAAAAGACATAATTTCCTTTAGCTCAGTGCTAAAACCCATTTCTTCCTGGAGTCTTCTCTTTCCCGCGGCAATATTACTTTCCCCTTCTCTCTGGTGACTGCAACAAGTGTTGGTCCATAAACCGGGAGAGTGATATTTAGAATGCGCACGTTGTTGAATCATCAACTCATCTTTATCATTGAACACAAAAACTGAAAATGCCCTATGCAGCAAAGCTTTTTCGTGAGCTTCTATCTTCTCCATAAGGCCAATTTGCTCGTCCTTTTCGTTAACTAATATTACTTTTTCTTTTCCCATTATTTTTATTGAACTCCAAATGTACAAAATCACCAGGGGGTTTTACAAGTCCACATTTCCTAAAATTAAGCCACTTTTCCTCTAAAACGCTGTAAGGATTGGTTCATTTTTAAAACTCTTTTGTTGAATATAAATCACAATCAATGGCAAGAATAAATTCTGAACGTCTATTTCTTTCGTGATCGGCTTCAGTACATATTCTATTATTTCCACAATTATTTAGCAGCTCTGTTTCGCCATAACCTCTTCCTGTAATTCGTGTGCTCTCAATCCCTTTATTTATCAAATACTGAATTGTTGCCGCCACCCTTCTTTCAGAAAGTTCCATATTATAGGCATCGTTCGCCCTGCTATCGGTATGTGATCTAATATCAAGTAAAAGTGCAGGCTGTTCTATCATAAAAGCTACAATACTATCTAAGGCCGGCTTATCGCCAATTCTAATTTCGGCTTTATCAAGATCAAAGTGAATGGGGTTTAAACTTAATACCCCGGTAAGATCATCGCCAACTTTTGCACCAACTACCGGCAGGCCTTCTTTATTTCCAAATTCCAGTGCATTTTTTCTTCGTTTGATTTCCGCAGCATAAAAACTCCAGTTAAAGAAAGCTCGCATAGCTGCAATATTTGCGGGATCTTTACCATAAATATCGTGTCCCGACTGGTACATAACCAGGCCATTATCAGGATTACCATAAGCGTGACCATAAGCAGTAATTACTGCAGTATCTTCGGAGATTTCAGGAATATCGGGAGCGTTGTAGTCTACCACTATCTTTTTTGTCTCTTTACGCCACCTGTTTATTTTCTTCGGAAGGAAAATCCTCTCAGACCCGTTCAAATGAGCTTCATCTGGATTACCTAAATATTGTGCAACTGGATCTGCCGGTAATAGGTTTTCATAAGGCGGGGTACCGTGACGATGATCTTTATAAGGAATCAAGCCAGCACTCTGCGCACCCGGAAATCCCGAACTCAGAAAATTAAGCTGAATAAATTCAGTGGTGTCTTTTTCTTCAATTGCTATATTTCCAGTGAGATTTTCTAATTTACTTACCGCGTGGCAACCGGCCCAAATCGCTCCTTTAAACTTTTTATTCCAATGATAGAGGTTTTTATGGGTACTAAAAGCAGGATCTGCATGTGGCATTACAAAGATATCATCACATACCCCCAGATCTTCAGGCGATTTCCAGTTTTCTCCTTTGCTTCCGCCATGAGCATGATCAGGTATTGCAGCAGCTTTAAAAAAAGGCAAAGCGATATACCCATTTTCCCTATCTAAGGTCCACCGGGGCGCTACCGATAGAGTAGTAAAAACCGGTACACTAACAACTTCCTCTGTATAAAGCCCAACTATTCCCTTTTCTTCCCACTTGCTAATAAGGTTTTTAACTTCATCGTTTAAATAGGAAACAGGAATAATAAAAGCACCTCCTTTAAATACGGTATCCAGGTAGGTGAAATCGGCAGCATCTTTCTCTTTATTGGGGTTGATGATCCATTTAATTTCAATTTTCTCATACTTCAACAATTCATAAATCAACCCATAAGCCTGCAAAGAATTTTCTGTAGTTTGCGGATTTACGCCCATATTAATCACGTAAGCGCCTGGAGCGATAAGCTGTTTTCGTTGTTGCCCAAACAAAGGAAGCACGGAATTAATCAGCAATACAAAAGCCATTAATATTTTAAAAGAAAGCCCCATAAATGTAAAATTACTGAATGTTTTCTACGCCGGATTTTTTTAACAAATTTTAGCTAAAATCTTAGTGTCAGATAGAAAAAATGGGGTTCTAAATTATCCCGAATTTTCCTTAAAATAATAGTACTTTTGCAGCTCTAAATTATCTGGTTTAAAAGCTAAAATCAACTTTTTCCAGAGAAGAATTGCTATTTCTATTTGAGCAAGTCAGGACCCGTTAATATTTTATAGATGAAGAGTTTTCAGAAAGAACTAAAACGAAGAAGAACCTTTGGAATTATTTCCCACCCCGATGCGGGTAAAACCACGCTTACCGAGAAACTGCTGCTTTTTGGTGGTGCTATTCAGGAAGCCGGGGCGGTAAAATCTAACAAGATCAAAAAAGGTGCGACCAGTGACTTTATGGAAATTGAACGCCAAAGAGGGATTTCGGTAGCTACTTCGGTTTTAGCTTTTGAATATAAAGACATAAAAATTAATATCCTGGATACACCGGGTCACAAGGATTTTGCTGAAGACACTTTTAGAACTCTTACTGCGGTAGATAGCGTTATTGTAGTGATAGATGTTGCCAAGGGTGTAGAAGAACAAACCGAAAAACTCGTTGAAGTTTGTAGAATGAGAAACATCCCGATGATCGTTTTTATCAATAAAATGGACAGGGAAGGTAAAGACGCTTTTGAACTGCTTGACGAAATTGAACAAAAATTAAATCTTACCGTAACCCCTTTAAGTTTCCCAATTGGAATGGGGTACGACTTTAAGGGAATTTACAATATTTGGGAAAAGAACGTAAACCTGTTTACCGGGGACCCAAAAAGAGATATTGAAGATACTATTGAAATTTCTGATCTAACTTCTAATGAATTAGATGAGTTAATTGGCAAGACTGCAGCAAATAATTTAAGGGAAGAATTAGAATTGGCCCAGGGTGTTTATCCTGAATTTGATAAAGAGGCCTATTTGGCAGGTCGCTTACAACCTGTATTTTTTGGTTCTGCCTTAAATAATTTTGGAGTTCGAGAACTTTTAGATTGCTTTATAAATATTGCACCCACCCCAAGACCAAAAGAAAGTGAAGAACGCCTGGTTAAACCAGATGAAGATAAATTTACCGGCTTTGTGTTTAAGATCCACGCGAATATGGATCCTAAGCATCGTGACAGGCTTGCTTTTATAAAAATTGTTTCAGGAAAGTTTGAGCGAAATAAAGCTTATTTGCACGTAAGGCATAATAAAAATCTGAAATTCTCCAGCCCAAATGCATTCTTTGCTGAAAAGAAAGAAATAGTAGATGTTTCTTATCCCGGTGATATTGTAGGCTTACACGATACCGGGAATTTCAAAATTGGAGATACACTTACCGAAGGTGAAAATTTAAATTACCGCGGAATTCCAAGCTTCTCTCCGGAGCATTTTAGATATATCAACAATGCCGACCCAATGAAATCTAAACAACTAGCCAAAGGAGTTGACCAGTTGATGGATGAAGGTGTGGCACAGCTTTTCACATTAGAGCTAAACGGAAGAAAAATCATAGGAACCGTGGGTGCCTTGCAGTTTGAGGTTATTCAATACAGGTTGGAACACGAATACGGTGCTAAATGTACCTACGAAAACCTAAACGTTTACAAGGCAACCTGGGTAGAGGCTGAAGATGAAAAAAGTGAGGAATTCAAAGATTTTAAGCGATTAAAAGCGAAGTTTCTCGCGACGGATAAAAAAGGACAATTGGTGTTTTTGGCAGATTCTCAATTCTCGCTGCAAATGACCCAGGATAAATATCGTACTATTAAATTTCATTTCACTTCAGAATTTTAAATTATTGATTGCTAAGTATTAAGCTATTGCAATAAAGAAACCTATTAGCGCGCTGTGTTAAATAGGACTTAATTTCATATATTTTCAGCGTAATTAAGGTTTTATGAATGCATTAGATGAACTCATTTCCCAATTTGCATCAGCCGTTTGGGGACTTCCATTAGTAATTTTATTAATTGGCGGCGGATTTTACCTCCTCATTCTATCTAACTTCCTTCCGTTTCGCTACCTGGGGCATTCCCTGGATCTTTTACGCGGAAAATATGATAACCCTAACGACCCTGGGGAAATTAGTCACTTTCAATCGCTTTCTACCGCATTATCTTCTACCGTGGGAATGGGAAATATTGCAGGTGTTGCTGTAGCAATCGCTTTGGGTGGTCCCGGTGCGATCTTTTGGCTTTGGGTAAGTGCCGTTGTTGGGATGGCCACAAAATTTTTTACCAATAGTCTTTCAGTAATGTATAGAGGGAAAGATACCCAGGGAAATATCCAGGGTGGTGTCATGTATTTTATTGAAGAAGGCCTGGGAAAAAAGTGGAAATTTCTTGCTATATTTTTTAGTGTTGCTGGCCTAATTGGCGCTCTCCCGGTTTTTAATGTTAACCAACTTACACAGGCTATAAATTTTATTTTATTAGAACCTAATAATATACCTACAGGATTTGGTACTAATCTAATCATAGGTATTATTTTAGTGGTCTTAACTTCAGTAGTAATTTTGGGCGGTTTGCAGCGAATAAGTAAAACTGTTTCGCGACTGGTGCCGGCTATGGTAGCCCTTTATTTTATTTCGGTTCTCATTATTCTGGCTGTTAATTTTGATGTTGTTCCGCAATACTTCTCCATGATCTTTACCGATGCCTTTGCTGCTGAAAATTATAAAGGCGAGCCTATGCTAGGCGGAGTTTTAGGTGGCTTAATTATCCTCGGGGTACGAAGAGGTGCTTTTTCTAATGAAGCAGGTATAGGAACCGCTACAATGGCTCACGGAGCCAGTAGAACCTCTGAGCCAATTAGAGAAGGTTTAGTAGCTATGTTAGGTCCTGCGATAGACACATTGGTGGTTTGTACCTTAACCGCTCTTGCAATTTTAGTAACCGGAATTTGGCAAACCACAGATGTAAACGGAGTTAGTCTTACCGCTGCTGCTTTTGAAGCTTCTATTCCTGTAGTTGGAGACTATTTATTGCTCTTGTGTATTGCCGCATTTAGTATTTCCTCGCTTTTTTCATTTTCTTACTACGGAACAAAATGTCTTTCTTATTTGGCGGGAGCCGAAAACAAACATTATTACAACTATTTTTATATCATTAGTATTCTGTTGGGTGCAACTACTTCCCTGAATATGATGATTAACCTAATTGATGGATTCTTTGCTTTAATGGCTATCCCTACAATGATCTCAACCTTAATACTTGCTCCCCGGGTTATGAAGGCTGCAAGGATTTATTTCAAGAAATACCTTAATTAATACTTTGAACTAAACGTCATCTTTTTCCAGGATTTGAAAAACCTTAAGTTTCTTTCCGGTTAATTTTTCCAACAACTCGCCTTTTCTCAAAGTTCCCCATATTTCTAGCTCAGGATCAGCTTGCGTTGTGATAAAAAGATTAAGTACTTCTTTTTCATTTTTAATTTCCAGTTTTTGCACATTTTGATAATGGCTGCGATCCAAACCATCGGCAACCCTTAAAAGCGCAGAAAGCTTTTTAACCCTTTTTCGGTTTTTTTTATTTAATTGTTTATAGCGAGTATGACGCTTGTGTGGGGTAGATTTTCTATGATATCTGGCTACATTGGCCATTACATTAATTTCATCTTCCTTAAAACCAAGCAAATCTGAATTCCTTATCAGATAAAGCGCGTGTTTATGGTGCTTTCGGTAGGAAATATAATACCCAATATCATGCATTAAGCTGGCGTATTCTAATAATTCTTTATGCGATTCCTCTAACTCCAATTCTTCCTTAAATGCATCGAAAAATTGCAAAGCAAACTTAGCTACTTGTTTAGAGTGCGCTTCAGCCCAGTTACATTTTCGCAGTAATTCATAAATACTTCTTCTACGCGGATCTTCAAAATTCGCTAATAAATCAAGGTTAAGCTGCTCTTTTTTATTATTGATAAAATTAATGATCATACCTTCTCTAAGAGCCGCTTCCGAAATTTTTATGTTTTCAATCTTAAATTCATCAACCAGGAATTTCAAAAGTACCATCCCGGGATTTATAATATCTACTCTCTTTTCTTCTAAATCCTTTTCCTTTAAGCGCTTCTTTTTATCAAATTTGATAAAATCCTCATATAATTCATTAAAATCACCGGCACTAAATTCCAGCTCATTT
Source organism: Salegentibacter sp. Hel_I_6 (assembly GCF_000745315.1). Lineage (NCBI taxonomy): Bacteria > Pseudomonadati > Bacteroidota > Flavobacteriia > Flavobacteriales > Flavobacteriaceae > Salegentibacter > Salegentibacter sp. Hel_I_6. The sequence goes on from NZ_JQNQ01000001.1 coordinate 1,140,648, forward strand.
AGGCTCATTTTGGCAGTAAGGGAATTCCTATTAGCCACCATTGCGCCTATATTTTCCATAGTACCAGAAGAACCAATTATGGTTTTTACATTATGCTCTTTTGCGAGTTTTGCAACTGCTTCTAACTCATTTTTAAAATGCTTTTGAAGCTTTGTGATATCTTTCTTTTTAATAGGATCGGAATCCACGAATTTAGCAGCCATCCTGGCAACTCCCAATTTCAAACTATTGTAATAAATAAATTCTTCGTTATTACCAATTATAAATTCTACGCTTCCACCTCCAATATCCACCATCAGCACTTTTTCATCACCTAAAACAATACTATGTCTAATGGCTAAACCAATCATCTCGGCTTCCATTTTTCCGGAAATTGCGCGCACTTTAACCCCAACCAGGTGCCCTACTTCTTCAATAAAATCGCCTCCATTTTTGGCTTCTCTAATAGCGCTGGTTGCGTAGGCCAGAATATTTTCTACATCATGGCTATCACATAAAAATTTAATTCGTTTAAGTGCTTCCAGGCCGCGATCCATAGCATCACGACTAAGTTTATTTTCAAGTCCTTTTTCTGCTAGAACCACCATTTCTTTAAGCTTATTTACCGTTCTAAAGCTCCCGTCTGGATAGATATCTACAAGTACCGCGTGGAAAGAATTAGTACCAAGATCTATTGCGGCTATTCGTTTGGTCGGTAAAGATTGGGTAGTGTTATCGGTCATAATTTTAATTTTAAAATGCTGAAAACTTATTTAGACTGGTTTAGTGGGATGTTATGTAATTTACCGAATTACATTTATTTAAACCTTTATGATGACTGAAGATTTTTTTAATACTGAGGAGAAAATTAAAAAACCTCATAGTATTTAAAGATCTATGAGGTTTTCTTAAAAGTTTTAAACGGGATAATGCCCGGAATTCTATAAGTATTAAGCCTGCCCCGTAGGCCCAAAATTTAATGGTACTGGTGCCTTCTCGTAATCTCTAATTTCCCCATGGGCTTTTTCAAAACGATGAATATTATCATTTAAAGCCTTTAACAGGCGTTTCGCGTGTTGTGGTGTTAAGATTATTCTGGATTTCACCTTACTCTTAGGTCTTCCAGGCATAATATTCACGAAGTCTACCACAAATTCTGAAACCGAATGATTAATAATAGCCAAATTGGAATAAGTCCCTTCAGCTATAGCTTCATCAAGTTCTATGTTTATCTGACCTTTTTTAGGTTTCTTTTTTTCTTCACTCATAATATTAAATTCAATTTTATTTAAAAGATTCCGAAGTACTTAACGGATTGTCTTATTTAGTGCTAAATATAAAAATACAAAAAATCCCGACTTAAGATCGGGATTCCCTTTTTTATAAAAAGAAAAGAGCCGCAAATGCGGCTCTTTTTATTGACACTAGTTATAATTAACTTCTTGCTTGTGCTCCATTCTTTCGTCAAATTCTTCTTTAGAACCAACGATAATGCTATCGTACTCACGCATACCCGTACCTGCAGGAATTCTATGTCCTACAATTACATTTTCTTTCAATCCTTCAAGCTTATCGATCTTACCGCTTACGGCAGCCTCGTTCAATACTTTTGTAGTTTCCTGGAAGGAAGCCGCAGAAATAAACGATTTTGTTTGTAGCGATGCTCGAGTAATACCCTGAAGAACCGGTGTAGCGGTTGCAGCGGTTACGTCTCTTGCAGTTGCAAGGTTTTTATCTTCACGTCTTAACAACGAGTTCTCATCTCTAAGCTCTCTTGGTGAAACGATTTGTCCTGGTTTCAGATTTTCTGAATCTCCAGCGTCTTCAACTACTTTCATGCCGAAGACTTTATCATTCTCCTCGATGAAATCTGATTTATGAACAAGTTGGTTTTCAAGGAAAATAGTATCTCCCGGATCCTGAATTCTAACCTTACGCATCATTTGTCTTACAACAACCTCAAAGTGCTTATCATTAATCTTCACACCTTGAAGTCGGTAAACTTCCTGAACTTCGTTAACAAGATACTGTTGTACTGCGTTTGGCCCTTTGATATTAAGAATATCTTCTGGAGTTACAGAACCATCAGAAAGTGGCATACCTGCACGAACATAATCGTTTTCCTGAACAAGGATCTGGTTAGATAACTTCACTAAGTATTTCTTAACCTCTCCTAATTTAGATTCAACGATAATCTCGCGGTTACCTCTTTTGATTTTTCCGAAGGAAACAACACCGTCAATCTCACTAACAACGGCTGGGTTAGATGGGTTACGTGCTTCAAAAAGTTCTGTTACCCTTGGAAGACCACCGGTAATATCACCTGCTTTAGATGATTTACGAGGAATCTTAACCAAAATCTTACCAACTCCAATTTTCTCTTCGTTGTCTACCATAAGGTGAGCCCCTACCGGAAGGTTATAAGAACGAATTACTTCGTCTTTTTTACCTAAAATATGAAGGGTTGGGATAAGCTTTTTGTTACGGGATTCAGAAATTACTTTCTCCTGGAATCCTGTTTGCTCATCTATCTCTACCTGGTAAGTTACGCCCTGTTCAACATTTTCATATTTAATCTTACCGGCAAATTCTGAAATAATTACACCGTTATATGGATCCCACTGGCAAACTACATCACCTTTGGAAACTTCAGCACCGTTATCGATAAAGATTTGAGAACCGTAAGGAATGTTATTGGTACTCAATACCACGCCGGTCTTCTTATCTTTAACTTTAAGCTCGGCAGTTCGTGAAATTACAATTTCGGCCTGGCTACCATCAGGAGCTTCTCCTTTTACAACTTTAAGGTCTTCAATTTCGGCAATACCGTCAAATTTAACCTCTAGTTTGTTATCTTCTGAAATGTTACCTGCAATACCACCCACGTGGAATGTACGAAGTGTTAACTGTGTTCCCGGCTCTCCAATAGATTGGGCAGCAACAACTCCTACGGCTTCACCTCTTTGTACCAGTTTATTAGTAGAAAGGTTTCTTCCGTAACATTTCACACAGATTCCTTTTTTAGCTTCACAAGTTAGTGGGGATCTTACTTCTACACTTTCTATTGGAGCATTTTCAATCTTAGTAACAATTTCTGAAGTAATCTCATCTCCCGCGCTAACTAAAAGTTCGCTAGTAGAAGGATTCACAACATCGTGAAGTGAAATACGTCCTAAAATACGCTCTCCAAGAGATTCAACAATTTCTTCGTTCTTTTTAAGTGGTCTAACTTCTACTCCTCTTAAAGTTCCGCAGTCTTCTTCATTAACAATAACATCTTGCGAAACATCTACCAATCTACGAGTTAAGTAACCAGCATCGGCAGTTTTAAGTGCGGTATCGGCAAGACCTTTACGTGCACCGTGAGTAGAGATAAAGTATTCAAGAATTGAAAGTCCTTCTTTAAAGTTAGAAAGAATTGGGTTTTCAATAATTTCACCTCCACCAGAGTTAGATTTCTTAGGCTTAGCCATAAGACCACGCATACCGGTTAGCTGGCGAATCTGTTCTTTAGATCCACGAGCACCTGAGTCAAGCATCATAAACACAGAGTTGAAACCTTGCTTATCTTCACGAATACGTTTCATCGCCAATTCGGTTAGACCGGCATTGGTAGAAGTCCAGATATCAATTACCTGGTTATAACGTTCGTTGTTAGTAATAAGACCCATATTATAGTTTCCTACAATACCTTCAACCTGCTGATTTGCCTCATCAATCATAGTCTGTTTCTCTTCAGGGATAATAATATCACCTAAACTGAAGGAAAGTCCACCACGGAAAGCATATCCATATCCCATCTCCTTAATTGCATCAAGGAATTCTCCGGTTTCAGGAACGCTGGTTTTAGCTAATACATCACCAATAATATCCCTAAGGTTTTTCTTGGTTAAAACTGTATTTACATAACCTACTTTTTCTGGTACAGCCTGATTAAACAATACTCTACCAACTGTAGTTTCTATAATCTGGTAAGTTAACTCACCTACTTCATTAAAATCTTTAGCGCGAATTTTAATTTCAGCATTAAGATCTACTCTCTTCTGGTTGTAAGCGATTACCACTTCTTCATCAGAATAGAAAGTAAGTCCTTCTCCCTTAACCTTAAGTTCGTCTGAAGATTTTCTAGACTTGGTCATATAATAAAGACCAAGAATCATATCCTGAGACGGTACTGTAATAGGCGAACCATTTGCAGGGTTGAGGATATTATGAGAAGCAAGCATTAATAACTGCGCTTCTAAAATAGCCTCTGGCCCAAGCGGTAAGTGAACCGCCATCTGGTCACCATCAAAGTCGGCGTTGAATGCCGTACAGGCTAATGGGTGTAATTGTATCGCTTTACCTTCAATAAGTTTTGGCTGAAATGCCTGGATACCTAAACGGTGAAGCGTAGGAGCACGGTTAAGTAATACAGGGTGTCCTTTAAGAACGTTCTCAAGGATATCCCAAACTACCGGCTCTTTCTTATCTATTATTTTCTTGGCAGATTTTACTGTTTTTACAATTCCTCTTTCAATTAGTTTTCTAATTACGAAAGGCTTGTAAAGTTCAGCCGCCATGTTCTTTGGAAGACCACATTCGTGCATCTTCAACTCAGGTCCTACAACAATTACCGAACGTGCTGAATAATCTACACGTTTACCAAGTAAGTTTTGACGGAAACGTCCCTGCTTACCTTTAAGGGAATCTGAAAGCGATTTTAACGGACGGTTAGAGTCTGTTTTTACCGCTGAAGATTTTCTTGTGTTGTCAAACAATGAATCTACTGATTCCTGAAGCATACGTTTTTCGTTACGTAAAATCACTTCAGGAGCTTTGATCTCCATTAATCTTTTTAGACGGTTGTTACGAATAATCACCCTTCTATAAAGATCATTTAAATCTGAAGTCGCGAAACGTCCACCATCAAGAGGTACAAGAGGTCGTAATTCTGGTGGAATTACAGGAACCACTTTCATAATCATCCATTCCGGAAGATTTTCGCGATTGTTATTGGCATCCCGGAAAGCTTCTACAACCTGAAGACGCTTAAGCGCTTCAGTTTTACGTTGTTTTGAAGTCTCGTTATTTGCTTTATGTCTTAACTCGTAAGAAAGTTCGTTAAGATCTATTCTTCTTAATATTTCAATAAGACACTCTGCTCCCATTTTAGCGATAAACTTATTTGGGTCGCTGTCCTCTAAATACATATTTTCCTGCGGAAGGCTATCTAAAACGTTTAGATATTCTTCTTCAGTAAGGAAATCCATTTTCTTTAATGGTTCACCTTCTTCGTTTTTAGCAATACCGGCTTGAATTACTACGTAACGTTCGTAGTAAATGATCATATCTAATTTCTTAGATGGAAGACCAAGCAGGTATCCAATTTTATTAGGTAAAGAACGGAAATACCAGATATGTGCTACAGGAACTACCAAATTAATGTGCCCAACACGGTCTCTACGTACTTGTTTTTCGGTTACTTCTACCCCACAACGGTCACAAACAATTCCTTTGTAACGTATTCTTTTATATTTACCGCAGGCACATTCGTAATCCTTTACAGGACCAAAAATACGCTCACAAAACAAACCGTCACGTTCGGGTTTGTGCGTACGATAATTGATAGTTTCCGGTTTTAGAACTTCACCACGAGATTCTGCGAGGATAGATTCCGGGGAAGCCAAACCGATAGAGATTTTATCAAATCTCTTTACTGTATTCTTATCATTATTTCTAGCCATAATAACTCTGCTGCTATAATTATTGTGAAAAATCTGTTTTTGGGGCGCCGTAACGCCCCTTTAAAACAGTATTTTATTCTTCTAATTTAATATCCAAACCAAGACCTTTCAATTCGTGCATAAGTACGTTGAAAGATTCCGGCAGGCCGGGTTCTGGCATAGGCTCTCCTTTTACGATAGACTCGTAAGTTTTAGCCCTTCCTATCACATCATCTGACTTCACTGTTAAGATTTCACGCAAGGTTGCTGAAGCTCCATAAGCCTCAAGTGCCCAAACCTCCATCTCACCAAAACGCTGTCCACCAAATTGTGCTTTACCACCAAGTGGTTGCTGTGTAATAAGCGAGTATGGTCCAATAGATCTGGCGTGCATCTTATCTTCAATCATATGTCCTAACTTCAACATATAGATTACACCTACAGTTGCAGGTTGGTCAAAACGATCTCCTGTTCCACCATCATAAAGATAGGTGTGCCCGTATCTTGGAATTCCAGCTTCGTCTGTAAGCTCATTAATCTGATCTATGGTAGCCCCGTCAAAAATTGGAGTTGCATATTTCTTACCAAGCTTTTGTCCTGCCCATCCAAGTACAGTTTCATAAATCTGACCAATGTTCATACGTGAAGGTACCCCAAGTGGGTTCAACACGATATCAACCGGTGTACCATCATCAAGGAATGGCATATCTTCCTGGCGAACTATTCTTGCAACAATACCTTTGTTACCGTGACGTCCCGCCATTTTATCACCTACTTTTAATTTACGTTTCTTAGCGATGTAAACTTTAGCAAGCTTAAGGATTCCAGAAGGAAGCTCATCTCCAACAGAGATCGTAAACTTCTCTCTTCTAAGGTTACCCTGAAGATCGTTTTCCTTAATTTTATAATTGTGAATAAGGTTTGCTACTAAAGAATTTAAATGATCATCTGTAGTCCAGGTACCGTGAGTTAAGTGGGTATAATCGTCTACTGCATTAAGCATTTTCAACGTATACTTCTTCCCTTTTGGCATTACCTCTTCCCCAAGATCATTTTGAACTCCCTGAGCAGTTTTTCCACCTATAATAGCAAATAACTTATCTACCAGATCAGCTTTTAAATTGGCAAATTTAGCATCGTACTTTTTCTCAAGTGCTGCGACATCTTCCTTATCCTGAGCTCTCTTGCGCTTATCTTTAATAGCACGTGCAAAAAGTTTCTTCTCAATCACCACTCCATTAAGAGATGGAGAAGCTTTAAGCGATGCATCTTTTACATCACCGGCTTTATCTCCAAAAATGGCACGAAGTAACTTCTCTTCTGGTGTTGGATCACTTTCTCCTTTTGGAGTAATCTTACCAATTAGAATATCACCAGGTTTAACCTCGGCTCCAATTCTAATCATCCCGTGTTCATCAAGGTCTTTAGTAGCCTCTTCTGAAACGTTAGGAATATCGTTGGTTAATTCTTCGTTACCCAACTTAGTATCACGAACTTCAAGAGAGTATTCATCTACGTGGATAGAAGTAAAAATATCTTCTCTAACCACCTTTTCAGAAATTACAATCGCATCCTCAAAGTTGTAACCTTTCCAGGGCATAAAGGCAACCTTCATGTTTCTACCTAAAGCAAGTTCCCCAGCTTCAGTTGCATATCCCTGACATAAAACCTGGCCTTTAGCGACTCTATCTCCTACCCTAACAATTGGCTTAAGGTTAATAGAAGAACCCTGGTTGGTTTTACGGAACTTAATAAGATCGTATGACTTTGAATCGGTATCAAAGCTTACCATACGTTCCTCTTCAGTTCTATCGTACTTTATTATTATTTTCTTAGCGTCTACATATTCTACTTCACCTTCTCCCTCAGCATTAATCAATACACGAGAATCTGTAGCTACCTGTCGTTCCAATCCAGTTCCAACAATCGGAGAATCGGCTTGTAACAATGGTAATGCCTGACGCATCATGTTAGATCCCATTAACGCACGGTTCGCATCATCATGTTCAAGGAACGGAATTAACGAAGCCGAAATAGAAGAAATCTGGTTTGGTGCAACATCGGTATAATGAACCTCTTTAGGATCTACTACCGGGAAGTCACCTTCCATCCGGGCAATTACTCTTTCAGAATCTATAGTTCCATCTTCTTTAAGCGGAATGTTAGCCTGGGCAATTTTCTTGTCCTCTTCCTCTTCAGCACTTAAATAAATAGGTTCTTCTGAAAAATCTAATTTTCCATTTTCAACTTTACGATATGGCGTTTCAATGAAGCCCATTCCGTTCACTTTAGCATAAACTGAAAGTGAAGAAATAAGTCCAATGTTTGGACCTTCAGGAGTTTCAATTGGGCAAAGTCTTCCGTAGTGAGTGTAGTGAACATCACGTACCTCAAAACCTGCTCTTTCTCTAGATAAACCACCTGGCCCTAATGCTGAAAGTCTACGCTTGTGCGTAATTTCTGCAAGCGGGTTGGTTTGATCCATAAATTGAGACAACTGGTTGGTACCAAAGAAAGAGTTGATCACAGAAGATAATGTCTTCGCGTTAATCAAATCTATCGGGGTAAATACCTCGTTGTCACGAACGTTCATTCTTTCACGAATGGTACGTGCCATACGAGCAAGACCAACACCAAATTGCTGAGACAATTGCTCACCTACAGTTCTAACGCGACGGTTAGACAAGTGGTCAATATCATCAATCTCAGCTTTAGAGTTAATAAGCTCGATTAAATATTTAATTATGGTAATAATGTCTTCTTTGGTAAGCACTTGCTTATCCATAGCCACATCAAGACCTAATTTTTTGTTCATTCTATATCGACCAACTTCTCCTAAGCTGTAACGCTGATCTGAGAAGAATAATTTATCGATAATTCCACGTGCAGTTTCCTCATCTGGCGGTTCTGCATTACGTAGTTGACGATAAATATGTTCTACCGCTTCTTTTTCAGAGTTGGTAGGGTCTTTTTGTAATGTATTATGAATAATAGCATAATCCCCGGTAGAATTATCCTCTTTGTGAAGAAGAATAGTTTTACTTCCGGTTTCAAGAATTTCTTCTATATGCTCTTTATCAAGTTCTGTATCACGATCTAAAACGATCTCATTACGCTCTATTGAAACTACCTCTCCTGTATCTTCATCTACGAAATCTTCATACCAGGTATTCAATACACGGGCCGCAAGTTTACGACCTAATACTTTTTTAAGTCCTGTTTTTGAAACTTTCACCTCTTCTGCAAGGTCAAAAATTTCTAAAATATCTTTATCGCGTTCAAAACCAATGGCGCGGAAAAGTGTGGTAACAGGTAATTTTTTCTTTCTGTCGATATAAGCGTACATAACGCTGTTAATATCGGTAGCAAATTCTATCCATGAACCTTTAAAAGGAATTACACGGGCAGAATATAGTTTTGTTCCGTTTGCATGAAACGATTGTCCAAAGAAAACTCCAGGTGAACGGTGAAGCTGAGAAACTACCACACGCTCTGCCCCGTTGATACAAAAAGTACCACTTGGCGTCATGTAAGGTATAGTCCCTAAGTAAACATCCTGTACGATGGTTTCAAAATCTTCGTGTTCAGGGTCGGTACAATATAGTTTTAATCTTGCCTTTAGCGGCACACTATACGTTAAACCACGCTCTATACATTCCTGAATGGAATATCTTGGCGGGTCCACAAAATAATCTAAAAATTCTAGTACAAATTGGTTACGGGTGTCCGTAATAGGGAAGTTTTCCAGGAAGGTATTATAGAGACCTTCATTTCCCCGCTCTTCTGATTTGGTTTCTAATTGAAAGAAATCCTGAAAAGACTTGATCTGGATATCCAGGAAGTCCGGGTACTCAGGTCTGTTCTTTACAGAAGAGAAACTCACTCTTTCAGTTTGCTTTGCTAACATCAATGGACGGATTATAATTTATAAAAAAACGGGCGTTTAAGAGGTTAATCCCCTATATACGCAAAAGGGTTTAGACCTTCAGGAGCGCATCCTGAGGTCTAAACCTAAATAATATTGCTGCTGGCAAGCTTATTTAAGCTCAACCTCAGCTCCTGCTTCTTCTAGCTGTGCTTTAAGTGCTTCTGCTTCGTCTTTAGCTACTCCTTCTTTAACTGGAGCTGGTGCGCCATCTACTAATGCTTTAGCATCTTTAAGACCAAGACCGGTAAGTTCTTTTACCAATTTAACTACTGCAAGCTTAGATCCACCTGGAGCGGTAAGAATTACGTCGAATTCAGTTTGCTCTTCAGCTTCTTCACCACCACCAGCAGCACCGCCACCAGCAACAGCTACTGCAGCAGCTGCAGGCTCTATACCATATTCATCTTTTAAGATATCAGCTAACTCATTTACTTCTTTTACAGTTAAGTTAACTAATTGTTCTGCGAATTCTTTTAAATCTGCCATTTTCTATCGTTTTTAAAAAGTTCTTTGATTATAATTGTTAAAAAGTGCGTACTTATTATTCTTCCTTTTCAGAAAGGGTTTTAAGGATTCCTGCGATTTTACCTCCACCAGACTTAAGTGCTGAAATAACATTCTTAGCAGGTGATTGTAATAATCCAACGATATCCCCAATAACCTCTTCTTTAGACTTGATGTTAACCAAGGCGTCAAGGTAATCGTCTCCCACATAAACAGCTTCTTCAACAAAAGCTCCTTTAAGTAGAGGTCTATCATTTTTCTTTCTAAATTCCTTAATTACTTTTGCTGGTGCATTTCCAGTTTCAGAAAACATTATTGAAGTATTTCCTTTCAATACTGAAGGAAGGTCTCCAAATTCTTTATCTGAAGCTTCCATAGCTTTAGCCAACAAAGTATTTTTAACTACCGCAAGTTTTACGTTAGCTTTAAAACAAGCTCTACGTAAATTTGAAGTCGTTCCGGCGTCAAGGCCAGATATATCTGCTAAATAAACGACAGAATTATCTGATAACTGGGCAGTTAAATCTTCAATTACTATTGATTTTTCTTCTCTTGTCATAATCTATACTATTATTGCTCAGTGAACCTTTTAGTATCAACCTGAACGCTCGGGCTCATTGTAGAAGACATGTAGATACTTTTAATATACACACCTTTAGAGGCCTGAGGTTTCAATTTCACTAAAGTAGTTAATAATTCTCTCGCGTTTCCTGCAAGCTTTTCAGCTTCAAAAGATGCTTTCCCAATTCCAGCGTGAACAATACCAGTTTTATCAACTTTAAAGTCAATTTTACCAGCTTTAACATCAGATACTGCTTTTGCAACATCCATTGTTACTGTTCCTGTTTTTGGGTTAGGCATAAGTCCTCTTGGTCCAAGTACACGTCCCAAAGGTCCTAATTTACCCATTACGCTAGGCATAGTGATAATTACATCAACATCTGTCCATCCACCTTTTATCTTGTCTAGATATTCATCAAGACCAACATAATCGGCTCCGGCTTCTTTAGCCTCTTCTTCCTTATCTGGAGTAACTAACGCAAGTACTTTTACATCTTTACCAGTACCGTGTGGAAGGGTTACAACACCTCTTACCATTTGGTTGGCTTTTCTAGGGTCTACGTTCAAACGAACCGCTAAATCCACAGATGCATCAAAGTTTTCGTTAGCAACGTCTTTAATTAAAGCAGAAGCTTCTGCAACCGAGTATGCTTTATTGCTCTCGATCTTAGACTGGGCTTCTTTTTGCTTTTTAGTTAATTTTGCCATTTTTAATTTCTTTTTGGATTAAAACGGTGCATCACCTTTTACAGTTATTCCCATTGAACGAGCTGTTCCAGCAACCATTTTCATTGCAGATTCTACGGTGAAGGCATTTAAATCCTGCATCTTATCTTCTGCAATAGTTCTAACCTGATCCCAAGAAACACTTGCTATTTTCTTTCTGTTTGGTTCTCCTGAACCTTTTTTATTCTTCGATGCTTCCAACAATTGTACTGCAGCTGGTGGGGTTTTAATAACAAAGTCAAAAGACTTATCTTTATAAACCGTAATCGCAACCGGCAATACTTTACCTTGTTTATCCTGAGTCCTACCATTGAATTGCTTACAGAATTCCATGATATTTACCCCGGCAGCACCTAAAGCAGGTCCAACTGGTGGTGATGGGTTAGCAGCACCTCCACGAACTTGTAGTTTTACAACTTTACTTACTTCTTTTGCCATTTTATAAATTTTTAAGGTGATAGTTTATTAGAGTGGAAGCTTTAAAAAACCATCAAAAAATATGTAACTAAAATTTTTATACTTTTTCTACTTGCATATAACTCAATTCTAATGGCGTTTTTCTTCCGAAAATCTTAACCATCACTTCAAGTTTACGCTTTTCTTCATTTATTTTCTCTACAGTTCCATTAAAGCCGTTAAACGGACCGTCTATAACTTTTATGGTTTCTCCTATAGTGAATGGAATCGCAACATTATCGGTTTTCACTGAAAGCTCATCTACTTTTCCAAGCATTCTGTTCACTTCAGATTTTCTAAGCGGAACAGGATCTCCTCCTTTAGTTTCGCCCAAAAAACCAATAACACCGTTAATATTTTTAATTACGTGCGGCATCTCCCCATCAAGGTTAGCCTGAATCATTACATAACCAGGAAAGTAAACACGTTCTTTGTTTACCTTCTTGCCGTTCCTAATTTGGATCACTTTTTCGGTAGGAACTAAAACCTGATCAAGATAATCTTCCATTCCAAGATGGTTAACTTCTTTCTCAATATAATCCTTAACCTTGTTTTCCTGACCACTAACGGCACGAACTACATACCACTTTTTTTCCTTTCCTTCTGCCATCTTAATATCTTTAAGATTTAATCCATTTGAAATATTCCTCGATAGCGGAGCTAAATACGGTATCCACACCCCAAATTGCTAAAGAGAAAATTATAGAAAAAACCGCAACAAGTATGGTAAGCCTTTGTGCTTCTGGCCAACTTGTCCAGGTAACGTGGTTTCTTAATTCGTTATAAGATTCTGATATATAATTGCCGATTCCTGCCATGTGATTCTAAAGGTATTTGCACGAATTGAGAGGCTTCCTATAATTATCCTAAGGATTGGCTTCTCGCCTCGCTTTATCTGCACGGGTTGAGAGGCTCGAACTCCCGACACCTGGTTTTGGAGACCAGTGCTCTACCAACTGAGCTAAACCCGTAAATATAATATAAAGGAAGGTTTCCCGCCCTGGCGGGAAACCTTTTTATATTTAAACTGTAATTAGTCTAAAATTTCAGTAACCTGTCCAGCACCTACTGTTCTACCACCTTCACGGATAGCGAAACGTAGACCAACATTCATTGCAATTGTCTGGATAAGTTCAACAGTAATTGTAAGGTTATCACCAGGCATTACCATTTCTACTCCATCAGGAAGATTAATTGTTCCTGTTACATCAGTTGTACGTACATAAAACTGGGGACGGTAGTTGTTATGGAATGGAGTGTGACGTCCACCTTCTTCTTTCTTAAGGATATAAACCTCTGCTTTAAACTTAGCGTGAGGAGTTACAGATCCAGGCTTAGTGATTACCATACCTCTTGAAATCTGAGACTTTTCAATACCTCTAAGTAGAATACCTACGTTATCTCCAGCTTCACCTCTATCAAGAATCTTACGGAACATTTCAACCCCAGTAATAGTAGAAGTAAGTTTTTCAGCCCCCATACCAATGATCTCTACAGAATCTCCAGTGTTAGCTACACCAGTCTCAATACGACCAGTTGCAACAGTACCACGACCTGTAATAGAGAATACATCTTCTATAGGCATCAAGAAAGGCTTATCTACATCACGCTCTGGCAATTCGATCCAGTTATCAACAGCTTCCATCAAATCAAGAACTGTTTTAGACCATTTCTCATCTCCTTCAAGTGCACCAAGAGCAGAACCTGAAATTACAGGACCATTATCTCCATCATACTCATAGAAAGAAAGAAGATCTCTAACCTCCATTTCAACTAGCTCTAAAAGCTCTTCATCATCAACAAGGTCAACTTTGTTCAAGAATACAACGATTCTTGGAATTCCAACCTGACGCCCTAAAAGGATGTGCTCACGAGTCTGAGGCATCGGACCATCTGTAGCAGCAACCACAAGAATAGCACCGTCCATTTGAGCAGCACCTGTAACCATGTTCTTTACGTAATCGGCGTGACCAGGACAGTCAACGTGAGCGTAATGACGGTTAGCAGTAGAATACTCTACGTGAGAAGAGTTAATTGTAATACCTCTTTCTTTTTCTTCAGGAGCATTATCAATTTGATCAAAAGCACTAGCTTCTGAATATCCAGCATCAGCCATTACTTTAGTAATCGCTGCTGTTAAAGTCGTTTTTCCGTGATCTACGTGTCCAATTGTACCTATGTTAAGGTGCGGTTTGGAACGATCGTATGTTTCCTTTGCCATAATTAATACTTATTTAATCTTAGTTATATATTAGTGTTCAATTTAATACAATCTAGAGCCAACGACGAGAATTGAACTCGTGACCTCTTCCTTACCAAGGAAACGCTCTACCCCTGAGCTACGTCGGCAAGCCGAAAGTTTCCACTTTCAAGGTTCACCGGTTCAAAACAAGAAAAACCATAAACCAGCATTGGTTTACGGATGTTTAATTTTTACTTAAACCGGAAAAATAAATTTAGAAAACAAGAAATAAATTCTCTTGCTTTCTAATTAAGAGCGGGAGACCGGGTTCGAACCGGCGACATTCAGCTTGGAAGGCTGACGCTCTACCAACTGAGCTACTCCCGCATTACCATTAAATCTAATTAGATCATCTTCTAAGCTTGATGATCTCGTTTGGATGGTTCCAAACTTCGACTCAAAAACTACTGTTTTTAAATCTTTGTGGGGAGAGCAGGATTCGAACCTGCGAAGACGTAGTCAGCAGATTTACAGTCTGCCCTCGTTGGCCGCTTGAGTATCTCCCCAAATTTATTTTTCCACTATTTCATAGAACCATAGCTGGCAAGCCAACTAAGCTTTATGACGGTTTGTTTTTTTAACGGCTGCAAATAAACGTAATTTTACAGCACCGTCCAAAGCATTTTTTAAAATTTTTCTATAAAATTTTTAGCAACTTAATTTTCAATAAATTAAGTTTAAAAAATACATTTTATTTCAAAATTTCAAGAGCCGATGGAGGGACTCGAACCCACGACCTGCTGATTACAAATCAGCTGCTCTAGCCAGCTGAGCTACATCGGCCTTTACGCTACTTTTTAGCATAAAAAAGTCCGCTATTTCTAACGGACTGCAAATGTATATAAATTATTTCTTTCACAAAACATTTCTGCCAAAAAAATATTTAAACATGCGCACTTAATTTTTCTTTGCGTTTAATTAACTGTCTTTGCAGGGATGTAGCACATTCATCTACACATTCCTCAAATTTCTTACAGGTTTTTTTAACCATGATATCTCCACCGGGAATACTCAATAAAATTTCAGTTACCTTATTATCTTTTCCGCTGGTATTTTGAACTTTTAGAAAGACATCAGCATAAATAATTTTATCGTAATAATTTTCAAGCCTATCCAATTTTCGTTGGATGAAATCAATTAATTTTTGATCGGCATTGAAGTTAACAGATTGCACATTTACTTTCATCTTCAGTAGAATTTAATTAAACATTATTTTAATTGGTCTTTTTATTACGTGGGTGCGCCATTTGATGAACTTTACTAAGTTCTGAAATACTATTGTGGGTATATACCTGCGTAGCTGCAAGACTGGAATGCCCAAGCAATTCTTTTACGGCGTTTAGGTTAGCACCCTGGTTTAATAAATGCGTAGCAAAGGAATGCCGCAGGATATGCGGACTTTTTTTTATTTTGCCAGACACCTTACTAAAATAATTATTTATAATTCTATAAACAAGACTTTCGTATAATTTAATACCTTTTTGAGAGACAAATAGATAGGGAACCTCCTGGCTTGTTAATATCGTTGCGCGTTGATCTATATAGTTTTTCAGATTTGAAATTACGCCGGGTAAAAGCGGAATAATTCTTTCTTTCTGCCTCTTACCCAGAACTTTTATATATTTCCCGGCTAAATCCACGTTCTGGACCTTGATATCAATAAGCTCTATACGCCTTATTCCCGTAGTATAAAAAAGCTCTACAATTAGCCTATCCCGAAGTCCCTCAAAATCTGAAGTATCAATTTGTTCCAAAACCTCTTTTATTTCTATTTCAGAAAAGGGAACCTGGATCTTAGATGCAGTTTTTAAAGCTTTATGTTTCGCCAGAGGTGAAAATTCTATATCAGCCGTTTTCTGAAGAAATCGATAATAAGCCTTTAAAGAACTAATTTTTCGATTAATACTTCTATTAGATACCCCCTGATCTACCAAAGAAACAATCCAATTTCTTATTTGGGCATAATTCACTTTACTCAGATCATTTTCTTCAAATTCAAATTGAATAAATTCAGAGAAAGATTCTAAATCGTTCTTGTAAGCAGTTAAGGTATTGGGAGAATATTTTTTCTCTAATTGGAGGTAATCTAAAAATTGAGGAAAGGGCATAAAAAAACTGTTGATAGACAAAGTTAGCAAACTTTAATCTATCAACAGTTATATTGTTTTCCCGAATAGCTTCGGGGAAATTCGATTATATCTTACTAGATATCTTCCTGATCTCTCAAATGCTGAATGTACTCGGCTTTTTGAACCTGAGCTCTCTTCGCAACAGAAGGTTTCGTAAAATGCTGGCGGCTTCTCAGCTGGCGCATTGTTCCGGTTTTATCGAATTTTCGCTTAAAACGCTTTAGCGCTCTATCTATATTTTCTCCGTCTTTTACTGGTATTATTAACATAGTGTCATCACCCCCTTTCTTTAGAAATAGGCTGCAAAGATAATTTAAATCTAAGAACCTGCAACCAATATTTTAATTAATTATTTAAGCCTATTTTGCTGCCGGCTTATACTCTTTTTTATCGATAATCATTTTAGCGATAAATGTGGAATTTTCGCTAAAATAATTACCTCAACTATCGTGCTGCAGGTTTGTACTCTTTTTTATCGATAATCATTTTAGCGATAATCTCTCTTAAAATTTCAGAAGTTCCTCCTCCAATAGGTCCTAAACGACTATCGCGAAACATTCTGGCTAAAGGATAATCTTCCATATAACCATACCCTCCTAATAATTGCAGACAGTCGTAAATAACTTTATCGGCCATTTTAGTGGAAAGCAATTTAGACATACTTGCTTCTTTCACTACATACTGCCCGTCATTAAGTCTTTTAGCGATAGAATAGTTAAATTCCTTATTCATCTCTACTTCGCTAGCCATATCGGCTACCGAATGTCTTAAAGCCTGAAATTTATCTATAGTGGTACCAAAAGCTTCTCTTTCGGCCATATAGCCTAGAGTATAGTCCAGGGCATATTCTGCGCGAGCGTGGGCGTTAATTCCCATAATAAGACGCTCTAAAGCAAAATGTTGCATGATATAAGAGAATCCTTTTCCTTCTTCACCCATTAGATTTTCAGCAGGAATTTCTACATCATCAAAGGCCAGCTCAGCAGTGTCTGAAGCTCTCCATCCTAATTTATCTAATTTTGAAGCCGAAATTCCTGGAGTATCGCGATCTACAATAAAAATACTCATTCCTTTATTTCCTTTATCAGGATCAGTTTTGGCAGCAATTGCCAAATAATCTGAATATACCCCATTTGTAATAAAGGTTTTGGAACCATTTAAGATATACTTATCTCCTTTTTTTATTGCGGTACTTCGCATTCCTGCCACATCAGAGCCACCAAAAGGTTCTGTAATACAAAGGCAACCAATTTTTTCACCCTCAATACTTGGTGTTAGGTATTTTTTCTTAATCGCATCGTCACCTTCTTTATTTACGTGAGTCATTGCCAAATAGGCGTGTGCCCACATTGCAGCAGCAAAACCACCGCTGTTTATCTTTTGAAGTTCTTCAAGAAATATTACGGTATAAAAAATATCAAGATCCATCCCGCCATATTCTTCGGGTTGATTAAGACCAAAATATCCCATTTCCCCAAATTTCTTCCAGATAAAACGTTCTATAGTTCCAGATTTCTCCCATTTATCAATATGAGGCACCACTTCTTTTTGCAAAAATTCCTGAAAACTTTTCCTAAAGAGTTCGTGTTCCTCTGTAAAATACATTGTATTCATAATAATTTCTTTTTTCTTTTATTGCGAAAGGGAAAGAAATCCCCGGTTCACTAAAATAAAATCATTTTTTTAATATTAGAGATATTCGTACTTATTAAATAAAATTCTTTTAATTCCGAATAATCAATCTAAGCTCAAATATAATTGAATTCTATCGATTTTATCTGAAGGAAAACTTTCTATTTTTGATAATTCTTCAAAAGACCTGATTTCTTCGTGCAGTTGGCGATAGTCGATAATTTCTCTGGCAAGTTCATATCTTATATAAGGCACCTCAACCAATTCTAAAACTTTCGCTTCGTTAATATTTATTAAACTGAAATTTTCAAGCTTAATAACACGAAATTGTCTTTGAAGATTCTCCCGGGTTTCATAATTTAAACCATAGATATCTTTTAATTGGAGTTCACTTCTAAAACCACCAATTTTGGTTCGGTAGTTTACAATACGGTTTGCAAGCACCTCTCCTATTCCGGTGACCTGACGCAAATCTTCTGGTTCCGCATTATTCAAATCTGAAACAGCTACAAGAGATGTAGGCTCTGCAAACTTCTTTTCCTTTTCAGCTTCAATAACCCAATCTGGAAATTTAAAGTATGGCGAAATAACAGCAAGTAAAGAATCTGAAACCCCGGTAACTCTCTTAAAATCTTCCGCAGAATTAATCCATTTATTTTCATTTCTAAATTGATGAAGCCTATCAATTTCTGCAAGACTCATTCCAAGACTGTAACCTTTAAAATCGGTTATATAATTAGGATTAAAAGGAAATATTTTCACCGAATCTGCTTCGGCTCTGGCGAGTTTTATGGAATCTATTTGAGCCTGGAAACCTTCAATTTCCTCCTGGCTTAAATCGCTTTTTGTACTTTCAGTAGAAAAATTAGAGAAATAATAAATAGCCTGAAGCACAATTATAATACATACCAAAAGAAAAATCCCATTTTGTTGGCTCCTTGTGAACACAAAATGGGATTTTATCGGTTTCATATTATTTAAAGATTAGCTAGCATTCGCTTCTCGTTGCTTCTTAAATAATTCCCCGGCTTTAAGCTTTCGGGAGTATTCATTAAGGTCTCTTCTAACTTCACTAGACATTATGTAAAGCCCTATTATATTAGGGAAGGACATTGCAAGAATCATCATATCAGAAAAGTCAAGTACAGCACCTAAACTAATAGAAGCTCCTACAACTACAAAAACAAGGAATAGTATTTTATATGCCAATTCGGTCTTTTTACTTTTTCCAAATAAATAGGTCCAGGAACGCATCCCGTAGTAAGACCAGGAGATCATTGTAGAAAAAGCAAATAGGAATACCGCCATTGCCAGTACGTAAGGGAACCAGGAAACTACACTGGCAAAAGCATCTGAAGTTAATTGAACTCCACCTACTCCCTGTACTTCGTGCATTCCTGTGAAAATTAACACCAATGCTGTTAATGTACAAACTACTACAGTATCTATAAAAGGTTCCAATAAAGCTACAAAACCTTCAGATGGCGGATGGTTTGTTTTCGCTGCCGAGTGGGCAATCGCTGCCGATCCAACCCCGGCTTCATTAGAGAATGCCGCACGTTGGAAACCAACGATTAATACCCCAATAATTCCACCTTTTAAGGCTGTGGGGTTAAAAGCACCGTCGTAAATAGCTCCAAATGCCGGACCTATATTTTCAATATTGATAAATATTACAGTTAAAGCTCCAAGTACATATACTGCAGCCATAAACGGTACAACTTTACCAGTTACTTTAGCTATACTTTGAATACCTCCAATAATTACAATACCTACAAGTACCGCTACTCCTAAACCAAACCAAAAACCATTACCGATTAAAAAAGTAAATTGCCCGGAAAGTATTTCAAAAGACTGGTTGGCCTGAAACATATTACCACCTCCAAAAGAAGCACCAATACCAAGTACGGCAAAAAATGCAGCAAGGAATTTACCTAAACCGCGCATATTTCTTTTTTCAAGGCCATAACGCAAATAATTCATTGGTCCTCCAAAAATTCTACCTTCAGAATTGATAAAACGATACTTTACACCAAGTGTACATTCCACAAATTTTGATGCCATCCCTAATAAACCTGCAATAATCATCCAAAAAGTTGCACCTGCACCACCAAGGGAAATTGCAACGGCAACCCCGGCGATATTACCAAGCCCTACTGTTGCAGAAACTGCTGTAGCCAGGGCCTGGAAGTGAGTAATACTACCCGGCGCGTTAGGCTCATCATATTTTCCTCTGGCAAGATCTATAGAGTGTTTAAATCCTTTAAAATTGATAAAGCCCATTTTTACAGTGAAAAATGCGGCTCCAAAAATTAACCAAACAACAATAAATGGAATATTATGCTTTTGTGGCGTTCCATTTGGATTGGTTAAAAGTTGTGGCTCGTCATATTGAATTCGAGCGAGCATGTGCGCGTTTGTTTCAATAAGATCTGAGCTATTTTGGTAATCCCAAATAGTTCCACCTTCATCTACGAGGTAACTTACAGTTCCGGTAGCATTAGCAGTAGCTTCTAAGTCTCCACTGTTGTCTGAACTTACAATAGCAATAAGATCGCCTTCATTTACGTGGCTACCTTCTTCTACCCTCCATTCTTTTAAAGTGAACTTATCTTCAGTATCAGCGGCCCAATCTGGAGTAGGTACCATTCTTTCTTCAGCATAAACTTTTGGATCGTAGACACCAAGAGCTGTAAAAGGATCCCAGAATAAAACTGCTGTCATCCCTTCTACGATAGGCACAAAAGTCCCATTAAAATGTTCAGTAATGGCTTCAGCCTTAATCTCAAAGCTTTTGGTTACAGAATTCCCCTGACTATCGCTAACAGTTACTTTATAAGGAACACCCTCGGTAAGACCTTCAGCACGGGAAGACTCCAAAGAAGTATCCGGGTCTGACCATTCATACTTGTAAGGGGGTTCCCCACCTGTTACTTCAAGATCAATAAAACCGTTATTGATGACGTTAGATGGATTGCCAACTTTGGCCTGTACATCCAGTTCTTGTGCATTAATTGCTAAAATTGAAAACAAAAAGAACATTGAAAGTAGATACTTTCTCATATAGAATAGTGG
This sequence comes from Salegentibacter sp. Hel_I_6, assembly GCF_000745315.1. Lineage (NCBI taxonomy): Bacteria > Pseudomonadati > Bacteroidota > Flavobacteriia > Flavobacteriales > Flavobacteriaceae > Salegentibacter > Salegentibacter sp. Hel_I_6. Next base: position 1,161,585 of record NZ_JQNQ01000001.1, read on the forward strand.
TTGTTTAATTTAGAATGAATATTTCCGCGAAGCAAGATGCTAAAAAAATAGGCTTTTTCAAATTTTTACGAGTTAAATTGTAAAGGTTTGTTAAATTAAATTGGTTTAAACTTGCCAATTCTTCATTTTCCCTAAAAAAATGCAGCTAAATACAGCTTATAGGTCAAAAACTGAAGTTCTTTTAGTGTAAACTAAATCTTTAAGTTTTAACCAAAATGCCAGGGTTAAATAAACAACAAACCAGGAGCCTAAAGTAAAAAATGAAGCATAAATAAAAAACAGGCGAACACTTTTAGCGCGCATTCCCATTTTATCTGCTACCCGGGAAGACACATAAAAACCGTGCCTTTCAAAAAAATACCGAATATTATGCACCATCTTTTTCATAGTTGCAAATATAACATTTTAAGCTCTTCTTTGCAGTAATTTGATACCAATACCACATTCCAAACACTTGTTTTTATTACAATAATTACTTTTTAATTGTACCATTGCCTGGGAATGCATCGCATTTTCTACAGTGCCTTTACGTATCTTTTTAAAATTCTGAATAATTTTATTCCCCTCTGAAGGTATATTCTCCATCATCAAAAGTAAATCATCAACCTCATCATTGCCGCAAGCACGTGAATAACAAAACCGCAAAGGAATAATGGTATTAATTAGCACCAGATCTTTAAATGCTGAACTCAACTTCTTTTGTCTTTCTATATGTTTCTTCGGAAAAGTAAAATGCTCTTTCCAAAAGGCTGAAGTTTCTACATCCAGGATTTTATAGGTATCCTTCAATGACTTTGAGGCGATTAATACTGAAAATAAGTTTTTATGCTTAGAATAAAGGGAAGCTAATTGAGAAAGTCTGATATTAGGAAAATTATCTGGTCTCAACCTGAAATACTTTGGAGGAATTATTCCGGAATTGGATAAGGTATATTTATGTTTTAAATAAGAATACTCTTGTTTTAAATCTTTAAAATAAGTGATATTAAGTTGCTTTCTCAGCAAACCAGCCTGACCAAAAAATAATGCTTCTAAAGTAAAATTATTATTAGAAGCCTTCTTGACCACTGAAAAATCAAGACTTTGCGCCATACTTAAAAAAGCATCGCCGTTAAGATTAAGACCGAAATTCTTGGCCAACATTTGGAATAAAACCGCTTCCCAATTGTTATCTGACTTTTCTAACAATTCCGTAATAAGTCCCGATTTCTCCTCCAAACGTTCCAGGTATAATCGTTCCTGCCAATGCCGCAGCGTAAAATCATCTATATCTTTAAAGTTCTTTTCGCAATTAATCCAGTTTTGTGAGGAAGAAAAAAGTTGCCTGTAATCATCTAACAGGTTTTTATCTACCAGGTTTTTAAGGCTTAAAGCAGGAATTGTAGTATCATTATCTCTTTGAATCTCGGTGTCGTTTTCCCAAACCACGTGAAGAATAACATTATTGTAGTTTCTATCTTTTTCGTGTTGATGAAAATACCAATCGGAAGCTTTTATGTGTAACTCGACATTTCCAGCCCAAAGCTGTTCTCCTATTTTTAACCGGGCATTAAAAAAATCGGGGCCTGAGTTGAAATTATGTGTACCACTATCTATAAGAAGTACTTTCTCTCCCTGCGTAGTTTCAGCATTGGTAAAATCGAATTTCTTATATTTCCAGAGATAATGTAAAAAGTCTTCCCGCATCTTTTAAAATTAAAAAAATGCGGCCTAAAACTAAGCTTTTAGGCTATTGCGGTAACATTTGGGGGATTTCATCTATAACCTCATCAACCCAATAGCGGTACATCAATGCGCTGGGGTGCAAACCGTCTTCAGCAATAAGATCTCCATCTCTTGCAGCTTCTCTTGAGATTGGGGTTATATTATAAAAGTCAACTTCAAATTCAGAAGTAACCTTTCTAAAAACTGCATTAAATTCATCGATTTCGACTCCAATAGTTTCGGCATTTTCTTCACCAAAAGGCGTTGCTCCATAATCTGGAATACTCAAAGCAAAAACTCCCTTTTCCCTTAGTTTAGAATGATTAAGCGCCAGTTTAAAGATTTCACGTAATTCTTCTTCATATTCCTTAATAGTCTTTCCCTGATATTGGTTATTAACACCAATTAAAATAGAAACCAGGTCAAATTTTCGGGTATAATTTAATTCTGAACGCATTGCAGACAAAAGATTTCCGGTGGTCCAACCAGTTTTAGCAATAATCTTTGGAGGTGCAACTTTATGACCTCTTTCATTAAGTTCTGCTACCAGCTGCACCGGCCAGCGGTCTTTTTCGGCTACACTCTCCCCAATAGTGTAAGAATCTCCAAGGGCGAGATAACTATAATCCATTCCTGACGGATTATCGGTTTCGGTATTTGTTGTTACTGAATTTGAAGAACTGCAACCAATTAATAAAGAAGCAAAAAATAATAAGTATAAATTTTTCATAGGATATCTTTCTAAGGCAATAAATAGTGTATTTTGCAGCAATTTATAACTTTTACATCATTTTAAATATGAAATTATATTACTTTTTATTCTTTTTCAGTACAGCCATAATTGCTCAAAATAGTCCGTCGGAAGAATTTTGGAGCAATCTGCAAAACCATTGCCGCAAAACTTATGAAGGCACTATAACCGAAGGGATGGGTAATGATGATTTTGATGGTAAAAAACTAATAATGCACGTTCGTTCCTGTGAAGAGAATGAAATTAAAATTCCGTTTTTTGTAGGAGAAAATAAATCACGAACCTGGATTTTAACGCTTGAGGATGATAAAATTCAGCTTAAACACGATCACAGGCAGCCTGATGGCAGCGAAGATAAAATCACCCAATACGGCGGAACTTCTTCAAATACCGGCCTTGCAAACATCCAGGTTTTTCCTGCCGACGAGGAGACAGCAGCTTTAATTCCAGCAGCGGCTACCAATGTTTGGTGGATTACTTTAAATGAAGAAATCTTCAGCTATAACCTAAAGAGAATAGGTTCTAAAAATAACTTTACGGTAGAGTTTGATCTCTCCAAACCGGTAGATACTCCAGCTGCACCCTGGGGATGGGAAGACTAATTGAATTTAAGATAGTTTTAAAAGCTACGCCTAAATTCAGGTTAAACTTTAAAGCAAAAACTCGATTTTAATAATTTTGCTTATCTTATTTTTGAATAGGAAATCAGCGAGAAAATTATGAGACCTAACCACAAGAAAGAAGTTGAAACCGGGAAAACTTCAAAGCAGGCACAAGCTAACCCTTCGCCAGAACAGGAGGAATCAAAAAATGCATTTGCTCGTTTTTTTTCTAAAATGGGATATTCAATCTGGTTTGCAGTTATGGTTATTGGCGGCGTAATCGCCTTCATTGTTTCACTGCTAGTTCTATGAAAAGCCTAAAATCAGTATTTTTTATATGTTGCCTTCTTTTCGCTATTCTTCAAAGCCTTTATTTTTTAGATCAACCCGTCCCACAACTTTTAAGGTTCTACCTGGCAGATTTTCTTTGTATGCCTATTGTATTAAGTATTTGTCTTTTTGCGGTTCAATACCTTAAAAAAGATAAAAACATTCGTCTAAATCTAATAACAGTATTCTCGGTATTTTTAATGTACACTATTTATTTTGAAGTAGTTCTCCCACCCTTACACTGGAGATATACCGCCGATATTTTTGATGTTTTCCTTTATCTCATTGGAAGCGGACTTTTTTATTTGCTGCAGAAGCTTCCTTAAGATTGCAATAAATAAAAAACGTCATGCTTAACTCGTTTCAGAGTGCAGCATGACGAGATAAAACTTTTATTAATTCTGTAAGTTTATTAGGCCTATTTTAATCTAAAAAACCCTGTTTTTTCATCCATTCATCGTTGAAAATTTTCCCTACGTAACGACTTCCGTGATCGTGAAATAAAACTACCACAACATCATCCTTGGAAAAATGCTCTTTTAACTGAAGTAAACCTTTTGCCGCAGCACCCGCAGAATTCCCTAAGAAAAAACCTTCTTCTTCAGCAAGTTTTCGCGTGTATACCGCTGCGTCTTTATCGGTGACTTTGGTAAAGCCGTCAATTACACTAAAATCTACATTCTTTGGTAGAATATCTTCTCCAATCCCTTCAGTGATATAAGGATAGATCTCTTTTTCATCGAACTCGCCGGTCTCGTGGTATTTCTTAAAAACAGAACCGTAGGTATCAATTCCCCAAACTTTAATATTTGGATTTTTCTCTTTTAAATATTTACCAACACCAGAAATGGTTCCGCCAGTTCCTACACCCACTACAAAATGTGTCACTTTGCCATCGGTTTGCTCCCAGATTTCAGGACCGGTGCTTTCGTAATGTGCTTTGGTATTGGCCAGATTATCATACTGATTCACATACCAGGAATTTGGTGTTTCCTCTGCCATTCTTTTGGAAGTCGAATAATAAGACCTGGGATCCTCTGGAGCAACATCGGTTGGGCAAACAACTACTTCACAACCCACAGCCTTTAGAATATCAATTTTTTCCTTGCTTTGCTTATCAGAAAGCACGCAAACCATTTTATACCCTTTTACAATAGCAGCAAGTGCAAGGCCCATCCCGGTATTTCCAGAAGTTCCTTCAATAATAGTTCCTCCGGGTTTTAAGATCCCATTAGCTTCAGCCTCCTCTACCATCTTCACCGCCATACGATCTTTAACCGAATTTCCAGGATTAAAGGTTTCATATTTAGCCAGCACAAGTGCATCAATCTCTTTAGTAACTTTATTCATTTTCACCATTGGCGTATTCCCAATCGTGCCTAATATATTTTCTACGTAATCCATAGTTTAATTTTTGAAGTTGCAAAGGTAGAAAATTGAATCTATTTCAACTTAAATACCAAAAACTCCTGATATTTTAAATTAACTCGATAATCGAGATTTATATATTCCGAGGTGGGCAATAAGAGCTTAATTGTCTCGTGAAACAGTTCTGGAGTAGTTTATTCAAATTTAATTGCTCTGGAAGGAGAAATCTTTGAAATAATTACTGAAGGAATTATTAGCATCAACATACAAAGAATTAAAGTACCCAGGTTTACCGCAAGGATATAATCCCAACTTAAATAAACGGGCACTTCAGTAACATAATAGGTTTCTGGATTTAATGGAATGAGTTTAAAATATTTCTGAAGTAATAGAAGCCCCAGCCCGATTAAATTTCCCCAAAAAAGTCCTTTAATAATAAGATACCCGGCATTATAAAGAAAGATTTTTCTAATGCTCCAATCGTCTCCTCCCAACGCTTTTAGAATCCCTATCATTTGAGTGCGTTCAAGAATTAACACTAGCAAAGCGGTAATCATATTAATACCCGCCACCAGGATCATAATTCCTATTATAAGCGCAATATTAAAATCGAAAAGCGCGAGCCATTCAAAGATCGAGTAATACTTCTGGGTGATCGTTTCTGTATCTAAAAAGGAGCCGGTATTTTCATAAACCTCCTGGCCTTTTTCGTTTATTTTATCGAAATCATTTAGAAACACTTCAAAATTCCCAATTTCGTTATCTTCCCAACGATTTATTCGCTGAATATGCCGAATATCAGCCAGCACATACAGCTTATCAAATTCCATAAAACCTGAATCATATATCCCGGTGATCAAAAAGCCTCGCGTTAAAGGCCTGTCACTTCCATCTCTTAAAAAGTAAGTAGGCACTCTATCCTCAACTTTCAATTGAAGCCTATTTGCTAAATATGCCGAAATTAAAATTTCATCATTAAGCTTATTATTATAATCGGGTAGTTTTCCTTCAGTCAAAAATTCTTCAAAATAACTCCAGTCATAATCGGTTCCCACACCTTTAACCACAACGCCTTCGAAATCGGTTTCAGTACGAATTATCCCAAACTTGGTGGCCACCGCCTGCATGTGAGAAATCCCTTCTACGGTTTCAAACTCAGGATAAAAATCCTGGTTTTTATCAACGGGAACTAAGGTGACCTGTGAGCTATTATTATCGTAGTTAGAAATATTAATATGCCCATTAAAAGCAGCGATTTTATCTCGTATTTTTTCCTGCAAACCAAGACCCGTGGCGAAAGAAACCAGCATCATAACCACACCAATCGCAATTGCCGCGATCGCTATTTTTATAATAGGAGCAGAAATACTACTTTTATGGCTTTTACCGCCAATTAGGCGTTTAACAACAAAAAATTCGAAATTCAAATTATCACGATGCTTAAAAGGTTATTCAAAAGTACATTTTTATTCGCTTTTATAGGTATTCTTTCCTGCGGAAACCAAAATAAGAAAGAGCAATCTTCAAAAGAAATTGCTATCAATAATCAGCAAGAAAATCAAGTTGAAGAAATTATTCTTGCCGCCAATCGTACTGAAGCTTATCTCCCCTTGCTAAAAAACAAGAAAGTGGGAATTGTAGGCAACCAGACTTCAATTATGAAGAATAAAAACGGTGAATTTACGCACGTGGTAGATTCTTTGCTGGCATTAGAAGTTAACCTTGTAAAAGGTTTCGCCCCAGAACACGGATTTCGAGGCACTGCAGATGCCGGCGAAGCGGTAAAAGATGGTAAAGATGCGCAAACCGGTTTACCTGTAATCTCTCTTTATGGCGATAACAAGAAACCGAAAGCAGAACAGCTTGAAGACCTGGATGTATTAATTTTTGATCTCCAGGATGTAGGCACCCGCTTTTATACTTACATTTCTTCCCTTCATTATGTTATGGAAGCCTGTGCCGAAAACGATATTCAACTTATTGTTTTTGACCGTCCCAACCCAAACGGGCATTATATAGATGGTCCTATTCTGGAAACCGAATTTAAAAGTTTTGTCGGGATGCATCCAATTCCCACGGTCCATGGATTGACCATGGGAGAATATGCCCAGATGATCAATGCTGAAAAGTGGTTAAAAAATGGAATTACTTGCGAGTTAGAAGTTATAGGAATGGAAAATTATAACCATTCTAAAGGTTACGACCTACCGGTAAAACCCTCTCCGAATTTGCCTAATGCGCAGGCTATAAATTTATATCCAAGCCTATGTTTCTTTGAAGGAACCAATGTGAATGCAGGTCGAGGAACCGATAAGCAATTCCAGGTATTTGGCTCGCCTTTTTTAGATGAGAATCACTTTGATTTCACCTATACCCCTGAATCTAAAGCAGGAGCTAAAAGCCCAAAACATCTTGGAAAAGAATGTTACGGAAGGGATTTAAGCGAAATTGCCAGGATAGATCAAATAAATTTAGAATGGCTCATTGAAGCTTATCAAAACACCGAAAACAAAGGAGAATTCTTCAACGCTTTTTTCACAAAACTGGCGGGAACCAAAGAATTACAAACTCAAATTGAAAAAGGTTTATCTGCTCAAGAAATAAGGGAAAGCTGGCAGCAAGGTTTGGAAAATTTTGAAGTGAAAAGAAAGCAATACCTAATTTATTAAGGGGGTTGCGGGATACGAGTTGCGGGTTTCGGAATATTAACTTTTCCAGTTCAATTCTACATATTGGATGAATTTATTAATTTTTGCTCCCAGAATTTCGTAGTTCTTAACAAGGTCTTCCTGAGGTCCCATAATAGCAGGATAAAGGTGTAATAACTTATTAAAATGTAAAATGGTTTCATCATTACTGGCGTGGGAATAAGTTAAGAACTTAATGAAGTCAGCTTTGTACCGCTTTCTTCCATAACCTTCAACAATATTTGTAACTACAGAATCTGAAGATCTTCTTATCTGACTCCCCAATTCGTACAATTCATATTTTGGAAGCTTTAAACTTAGAGAATGAACTTGAAAGAATAAATTAAGGGAAGACTTGTAAATATCAAGATCGCGGTAATTAGAACTCATATTTTAGGTTTTATTTTGTTTCAATATATAAAAATGAATCAAATTCTTAACGCGCAAACCGAAACACGCAACAACTACTAAGAAAACTACGGCTACGAACAACGCGCATCTTGCAACCCGCAACAAAATCAAGAACAAACCATCTTAAATCACTACAATTCATTCGAAGCCATAACCTAAACAAGCATTCTAAGTCTTCACCCTCCTTTTCATCTCCTCAACGATATTGTAAGCAGCAGGACAAATGGCGGTATTTTTAATCGTGAGATTGGAGATTTTATGAAAATCCTTCCTATCGGTATGCGGAAATTCCCGGCAGGCTTTTGGGCGAACATCATAGATTAAGCAATAATTATCGGGAGCCAAAAAAGTACAGGGCACTTGCTGCAACACATAGTCATTATCTTCATCTATTCGCAAATACTGCTCAATAAACTGCTGCGGTTTTTGCTTTAAATGCTTGCTTATTCGCTCTACATCTTTGTTTGTAAAGAGCGGCCCGGTAGTCTTACAGCAATTTGCACAATCCAGGCAATTGGTTCTGGAAAATTCTTCCTCATGCATTTCCTGCATTTGCCTATCCAGATCTTTGGGCGGCTTTTTTCTAAGTTTTGCAAAAAACTTTTTATTTTCCTTATGCTTATCTTTGGCCTTTTCAGGGAGATTTTTAATAATTTCCTCCATTAGGCAAAGATATAAAACGAACCTACACCGCGTTAATGAATCAGCAAACTTCAGTAAAAGACATTTTTGGAAAAGCGATCTCAGCTTATTATCACCAAAAAGATGAAACCGATATCCAGGTGCATTCTCCCGATTTTGATGATGATATAATTCCTGTCCCCTATTTATTCCGAGGTTATGCCGAAATGCCTCCTTTAGAAAAAAAAGCCCTGCAACTTGCTAAAGGTCGGGTTTTAGATGTTGGTTGCGGCGCCGGCAGCCATTCGCTTTATCTTCAGCAGGAGAAAAAATTAGAAGTGATGGCTATTGATACTTCAAAAGGAGCTATTGAAGTTTCCCGTCTACGCGGAATTAATGATGCCCAAAACATTGATTTCTTCGAATTAAAAAATGAAAAATTCGACACCATAGTCATGCTAATGAATGGCAGCGGAATCATTGGTAAACTCAAAAATTTGGACAAATTTTTTAAAAAATCTAAAGAATTACTAAATCCCGGCGGAAAAATACTCCTGGATTCTTCAGATCTAAGTTATTTATTTGATCGCGACGAAGATGGCGGAATTTGGATAGATTCTGAAGCGCCTTATTATGGAGAGTTAGAATTTAAAGTAACTTACAAGGGAGAGAGTTCAGATTATTTTGATTGGCTTTATATAGATTTTCAAACCCTTAAATTTGCCGCCGAGACAAACAATTTTAGTTGCAATCTTATTAAAAAAGGAGAGCATTTCGATTATTTAGCTGAATTACAGCCTTTAAACCAATAAATTTATATTTTTACAAAAAAATGCTTTTCAATGTTCAAATATAAATACGCACTTCTCCTGTTTTTTATTTCTGTTTTAAGTGTCTCCTGTTCCTCAGAAACTGATGAAGATGATGGTGGAATTCCCGGAATTGATAGAACAGCCAACTTACAGGGGCTTGGGGATTCAGCGGGTGACCTCCTTAGCGATATGAATTTTACTTCAATGAATATTGAAATTGTATATGTAAATGGATTTGAACCCAATGCGGCAGCCCTGGCAAATTTCAAAAGTTTCCTTGAAGAACGCACTTTTAAACCAGATGGCATCAATATTAGCCTTAGAGCTGTTTCCTCCTCAGGGAAAGCGCCTTTTTCTATAGAAGAAATTGTTGAAATTGAAAAAGATACCCGAACGATTTATAATGCAGGTGATGAAATTGGAATCTATATTTATATTGCTGATGGCAGTAGCGAAAAAGACGAAGAAAACAAGTTCACTTTAGGTTCTGCATTTAGAAATACTTCCATGGTAATTTTTGGGGAAACCATACAAAACTTTGCCGGTAGACCAAATGCACCAAGCGAAAGCGATATTGAAGCTGCAGTGTTAAACCACGAGTTTGGCCATTTATTTGGACTGGTTGATATTGGTACCGAGCCACAATCTGATCATAAAGATGAAGATAACGAAGGACATTGTAATGTTGATGATTGCCTAATGCGCGCTTCTATTGAATTTGGTAGTGGAGTTATGGATGGTATTGAAGGTGGTCGTATTCCAAGACTTGGCCCAGAATGCATAAGAGATCTGCAAGCTGCCGGGGGGAGATAATCTGTTAAATACAAGGTTTGAAATACGAGGTACGAAGTTTAAAATCGTAACAATTCACTATCATCCGCAAAACCTGTTTTCAAATGTAATCCCTAAATTCTTTCAAAGCCTGCCCCGATTTTTATCGGGGATCTAAGATGTATTGAATAAAACGTGTAAGAAGCTAAAATGAGTGCAACTTAACGAAAACCATAATTCTTCACTTCAAGCTCCACCTTAATTCGCCACTTCACTAATAAATTTAATGCGGTATAGCCTCAATTCTTCATCGTCGTAATCACCGTCAAATTCCTGGATTGCTTCATCTATTTTATCGGTTTGAGCTTCCAGGAAATAGTCATGAATTTCTTCCTGTTGGTCTTCATCTAAAATATCGTCTATCCAGTAATTGATATTCAACTTGGTTCCGCTATATACAATGGCCTCCATTTCCTTAATAAACTCTTTCATCTCCATACCTTTAGCGGAAGCAATATCATCTAAAGGCAATTTTCGGTCTACATTCTGAATTATATATAATTTCAAAGCCGAATTAGCGCCGGTACTTTTCACCACCAGATCATCGGGTCTAATAATTTCGTTATCTTCTACATAGCGCTGAATTAGCTCTACAAAATCTTTTCCGAATTTTTTGGCTTTGTTCTCTCCTACGCCAAAAATATTGGTAAGCTCTTCAATAGAAACCGGATATTTTATAGCCATATCTTCCAACGAGGGATCTTGAAATACTACAAAAGGCGGCACCTCATTCTTAACAGCTACTTTTTTCCGAAGATCCTTAAGCATTTTAACCAATTGCTCATCTATACCCCCTGCAGATTTATTGGTGGTTGGAACAGCTTCAGTAGTACTGTCAAAAATATGATCGTCGGTCATCATAAAAGATTTCGGATTTTTTAGAAAATCCTCTCCTTTAGGAGTTAGTTTGATCACGCCATAAGTTTCAATATCCTTTTTCAACAAACCGGCAACCAAAACCTGGCGTATTAAAGCCATCCAGTATTTACCATCCCTGCCTTTTCCTTGTCCAAATAAAGGATGTGCATCGGTTTTATGAGATAAAATAACCGCGTTAGATTTACCAATTAAGGTTTTCACAACCTCCTTGGACTTATAAAGCTGTTTGGTTTCTTTTATTGTTTTTAGAAGTAATTCTACCTCCTGCCCGGCTTCATGTTGTTTTTTAGGATTTCGAACATTATCATCCATCGAGGCACCCTCACCGGTTTCACCGTCAAATTCTTCTCCAAAATAATGGAGAATAAACTTTCTACGGGAAATAGAGGTTTCAGCATAAGCCACAACTTCCTGTAGAAGGGCGTGACCAATTTCCTGTTCAGCAACAGGCTTTCCGCTCATAAATTTTTCCAGCTTTTCTATATCCTTATAGGAATAAAAAGCAAGGCAATGACCTTCTCCTCCATCACGTCCTGCACGGCCTGTTTCCTGGTAATAACTCTCTATACTTTTTGGAATATCGTGGTGAATTACAAACCTAACATCGGGTTTGTCTATTCCCATCCCAAAGGCTATCGTAGCCACAACTACATCAATTTCTTCCATAAGAAACTGATCCTGGTGCTTGCTTCTGGTTTTTGCATCCAGCCCAGCATGGTAAGGCACGGCATTTATACCGTTTACCTGCAATGTTTGCGCGAGTTCTTCAACTTTCTTTCGACTTAGGCAATAGATGATTCCAGATTTTCCATCATTCTGTTTTATAAAACGAATAATATCGGCATCAACATTTTTTGTTTTCGGCCGTACTTCATAATATAAATTTGGGCGGTTAAAGCTCGCCTTAAAGGTATTGGCATCTGTAATACCCAAATTCTTTAAAATATCTTCCTGCACTTTTGGGGTTGCAGTAGCAGTAAGCGCTATAATTGGAATATTATCTCCTATTCGCTGTATTATGCTTCTTAAATTCCGGTATTCCGGTCTAAAATCGTGACCCCATTCACTAATACAGTGAGCTTCGTCTATAGCCAGAAAAGAAATTTTCTGTTGCTTTAAAAACTCCACGTGATCTTCTTTAGTAAGCGATTCTGGAGCTACATAAAGCAATTTCGTGACACCGTTAGCGATGTCTTCTTTAACCTTTCTAACCTCGGTTTTATTAAGGGATGAATTGAGCACATGCGCTACGCCGTGCTCTGAAGAGATACTACGTATAGCATCTACCTGGTTTTTCATTAAAGCGATAAGGGGCGAAACGACAATTGCCGTTCCTTCTTCAATCAACGCAGGGAGTTGGTAACATAGGGATTTCCCTCCTCCGGTAGGCATCACCACAAAGGAATTATTCTTATTCACAATACTGGTAATCACCTCTTCCTGAAGCCCTTTGAATTGGCTAAATCCAAAGTACTTCTTTAGCTGTTGGTGTAAATCAATTTCCGTCAAACTCATTCAATTGTGTTACAATTTTACATACATTTGCATAACTAAAGATACATATTTCTTTAAACTCACAATCCTTAATTTTATCAAAATTTGAAACTGAAGGAAAAAATTCTTAACGCAGCAAAAGAAACCATTTCCATTGAAGCCAAAGCAATTGCAAACCTGGAAAATTATATTGATAGTGAGTTTGCTGAAGCCGTAGAACAAATTTATAAAGCCAAAGGAAGGGTAATTGTTACCGGTATAGGAAAAAGTGCCGTGATTGCTACAAAAATAGTTGCTACCCTAAATTCTACAGGCACTCCAGCAATTTTTATGCACGCTGCAGATGCCATTCACGGCGATCTTGGAACCATACAAAAAGACGATGTGGTAATTTGTATTTCTAAAAGTGGAAATAGTCCTGAAATTAAAGTTTTAGTACCCTATATAAAGGATTTTAAAAACTTGCTTGTAGGAATTACCGCCGATAAAGAATCTTTTCTGGGAAGGGAATCTGATTATGTTTTAAATTCCTATGTTGAAAAAGAAGCCTGTCCAAATAATCTTGCCCCCACAACCAGCACTACTGCGCAAATGGTAATGGGAGATGCGCTGGCAATTTGTCTTTTAAAATTAAAAGGATTTTCAAGAAAAGATTTTGCAAAATATCATCCCGGTGGTTCGCTTGGTAAAAAGCTTTACTTGCGGGTTAGCGACATTACCGCTCAAAATATGAAACCCCAGGTTACTCCAGAAACTTCGGTTACCGATGCAATTATTGAGATTTCAGAGAAAATGCTTGGAGTTACCGCGGTACTTGAAAACGATAAGATTATTGGAATAATTACCGATGGTGATATTAGAAGAATGCTTAAAAACAATACGGAATTTAAAAATCTTACCGCAAGAGATATTATGAGTCCAGCACCAAAAACTATAGATCAGGATTCCCTGGCGGTAGATGCATTAGAAATGTTGGAAGAAAATAAGATCTCACAATTACTGGCACTGGAAAACCAAACCTATGCGGGTGTCGTACATATCCATAACCTAATTCGAGAAGGAATTTTATAATGAAGCAAATTGGCACCCCTGAACCAGAGATGTCCTTCTTGGACCATTTAGAAGATTTAAGATGGCACTTAATAAAGGCGGTTATCGCAATAGTTGTTGCCGGTTCCATAGCCTTTGTTTTAAAAGGCTTCATCTTTGACGTATTACTTTTTGGCCCCAGTAGAGGCGATTTCTTTTCCTACGATATGCTATGTAGAATCTCTACATCGCTTGGTCTGGATGCGGGATTCTGTTTTGATGAGATGCCATTTAGAATTCAAAGTAGAACTATGGGCGGTCAATTCTCTGCCCACGTTTGGACCTCTATCACAGCTGGTTTTATTATCGCATTCCCTTACGTAATCTATCAATTTTGGTTATTCGTATCCCCTGCAATGCACGATAATGAACGTAAGCATGCAAAAGGATTTATTTTCATAACCTCTCTATTATTTTTTATTGGGGTAGTTTTCGGATATTACGTAGTAACTCCTTTATCAATAAATTTCCTTGGAAAATATCAGGTAAGTGAAGCCGTTTTTAACGATTTTGACCTTAGTAGTTATATTGGCCTGGTTAGAGCTTCGGTGCTTGCCAGCGGACTTATTTTTGAATTGCCCATCGTGATTTACTTCCTTACTAGAGTTGGGGTAGTAACTCCGCAATTCTTAAAAAAATATCGAAAATACGCGTTAGTAATAGTGCTGATTCTATCAGCTGTAATAACGCCACCGGACATTGTTAGCCAGATAATTGTGGCCATTCCGGTATTGATACTTTATGAAGTAAGTATTGTTATTTCAAAAGTGATTTACAAACAAGAATTAAGAAAAATTAATCAAAAATAGCTATGATCAATAAAGTTGACGAATTCAATGCTTACCGTCAGCAGATGAATGATAAAATTCTGGGCGAGAACAATAAGGTACTCAAAAGAATTTTTAATTTAGACACAAATGCTTTCACTGAAGGCGCTGTAGATAAAAAAACAAAAGAATTATTAGGTCTTGTGGCCTCCCTGGTTTTACGTTGTGATGATTGCGTAAAATATCATTTAGAGTCCAGTTATAAACAAGGTCTAAGCCGGGAACAGGTAATGGAAACGCTTAGTATTGGGACTTTAATTGGCGGCACTATTGTTATTCCTCACCTAAGAAGAGCTCACGAATACTGGGAAGCGCTGGAAAATGCCGACGTATAATAGGCTGGCATAAAAAATGTACCTTAGCTCTAAAATGCTTTTTGAATGAAATTACGCGCCGAGAATTTAGTTAAAGCCTACAAAGGAAAAAAAGTTGTAAAAGGAATTTCCCTGGAAGTAAACCAGGGAGAGATCGTTGGTTTATTGGGACCAAATGGTGCGGGAAAAACCACTTCCTTTTATATGATCGTAGGCCTTATTAAACCAAATTCAGGAAAGATAATTTTAGACAAAGAAAACATCACTAAATTCCCAATGTATAAAAGGGCGCAGCACGGCATTGGGTATCTCGCGCAGGAAGCTTCGGTTTTTAGGAAACTAAGTATTGAAGACAATATTATGAGTGTGCTGGAACTAACCGATCTTTCGAAAGAAGAACGCCACCATAAGATGGAAACCCTTATCGAAGAATTTGGTTTAAGCCATATTCGCAAAAACCGAGGTGATCTTTTAAGTGGTGGTGAAAGAAGACGTACAGAAATTGCCCGGGCACTGGCAACCGATCCTAATTTTATACTACTCGACGAACCATTTGCGGGAGTAGACCCGGTAGCGGTAGAAGACATTCAAAGAATTGTCGCACAATTAAAGGATAAAAATATCGGGATTCTTATTACCGATCACAATGTACAGGAAACCCTTGCTATCACCGACAGGACTTACCTGATGTTTGAAGGAAGTATTCTAAAACACGGGCAACCCGAAGAACTCGCAGAAGATGAAATGGTACGAAAGGTTTACCTCGGACAAAACTTTGAGTTAAGGAAGAAGAAGTTGTTTAAGTAACTATTCGGTTATATTTTTCAATCATTGATTTTTTAGTTTTTTCGTATATTAGACTTTGCCAGAGATCAGTAGGTTTTATGGAATAGTCATCTATATGTTCTTTAACGACCATAATCCCCCTCATTTTCACGTAAATTATCAGGGATATGAGGCAATTATCGAGATAGAGAATGGCACAGTTACCGGGCAGATTCCAAGAAGAGCATTAAAGATGATTTATGAATGGCTGGATTTACATAAGGATGAACTTATGAATAACTGGGAAAAAATGACGCAAAGAAAACCACTTTCTAAAATAGAACCATTAGATTAAGATGAAAGTAATTCGAATAATATCGGCTGATTACCTTGAGGATTATAAAATTAAACTAAAATTTAATGATGGTCTGGAAAAGAGGATTGATTTGGAGAAGGAACTTTATGGGGAAATCTTCGAACCCCTAAAAAATATGGACTATTTTAAAAACTTCAGTTTGAATCACTTTACCATAGAATGGCCAAATGGAGCTGACTTCGCACCAGAATTTCTTTACAATTACAATAAAGAATTAGTTTAAGTGTAAATTAAAATTTCAGGCTTAATCTTTCTCTCACAACTCCTCTTTCTTTGGAAATACTACCGACAAAAGCACATAACTTAATATAATAAGTGGCACAGCTACAAACTGGAACACCAGGATAAGGGCCAGGCATAAAAGCAGGAAGAAGTATCTCAATTTATTATCGGCAAAACCCCAATTTTTAAATTTAAGGGCGAATAATTTTATTTCTGCATTTAAAAGATAGCAGCTTAAAAAAGTGAGACCAATCAAAAACCACTCGTTTAAAATTAAGCCGGTTAAAAAGCTATCAGGTTGGTAAGTGAGAATAAGCGGAAAACTTAAAATTAAAAGTGCATTGGCAGGCGTTGGAACTCCTATAAATGAATCGGTTTGGCGATCGTCCACATTAAATTTAGCCAATCTGTAAGCTGAGGCTAAACTAATTAACAAGCCAATTAAAGCCAGGGGGTTAAAATTCCAATCCCACCAACCGGGATTTACTTCCCAGCCGGTATTTTCTACTCCAGAACTACCGGGCAACGCATTATCTAATAATTGATACATCACAATGCCAGGCACCACACCACTGGTTACCACATCGGCCAGCGAATCTAGCTGCAAACCAAGCTCTCCTGCAACTTTCAAACTTCGGGCGGCAAGTCCGTCAAAAAAATCGAAGAATATTCCACCGGCAACAAAGATTGCAGCCATAATGAGGCTGCCCTGCACCGCAAAGATTACGGCTATAGTTCCGCATAGAAGATTTAGAAGCGTAATAATATTCGGAATATGTCTTTTTATCGTCATAGATTGGTTTTCTAAAATACTAAACTAAGCAATTGCAACCTGTTTCCATAAGTTTTTTTAATTTCAGAATAAACAATTACAAAAGCTTTAACTTCAAAGAAATTATTAAAAACCAAATAAAGATGACTGATTTTTTTGAAAATCGTCATTCTGAATTCATTTCAGAATCTAAGATATTGATAATCAAACCATGTGAGAAGCTGGAACAAGTTCAGCTTGACGAAATCAGACTTTTCACGCAACCTCGGGAATCGGAAAAAAATCTTGACCTTCGGTACAAGCCCGCCATTCCGCGCAGGCCTCGGGAATTAATCCCTCAATGAGGGATTAAAATATAATAGTTTGCTATTTTTGAAAAGAATTTCCTGAGTATGAAAAATCTTCTTTACGCAATTTCAAGCGGAATTTTACTGGCACTGGCCTGGCCAACTTACGGCTTTCCCTTGCTTCTATTTTTTGCATTCGTCCCCCTACTCTATGTAGAATATAAAGTAAGAAATTCTAAAAAGAAATTTATAAAATGGAAGGTTTTTGGACTGGCGTACCTGAGCTTTTTCCTTTGGAATCTTATTACCACTTACTGGATTTATTTCTCAACAGCTTTTGGTGGTGCCTTCGCTATTTTAGTGAATTCCCTGCTTATGGCATTGGTCTTTATGTTATACCACGTTGTAGCAAAAAGAACCGGATTTAGTGCAGCCTCGGCATTTTTGATAAGTATTTGGATGGTTTTTGAAAAACTGCATCTCGCCTGGGAATTTTCCTGGCCCTGGTTAAATCTAGGTAATGCATTTTCTGAATTTCAAAACTGGGTACAGTGGTATGAATATACCGGAACATTTGGCGGTACACTTTGGGTTTGGCTGGCAAACATCGCCGCCTTTAAAGCCATTTTGCTTTTTAAAGAGTTTAAAGACAAAGCTGTAATCTACCGCGGAATTTTCAAATTAGCATTACTCATTTTAATTCCGATAGGGATTTCTTACTTATTGCTAAGCCAGGTAGAAAAAAAGGGAGAAACGATGGAAGTGGTAATCCTGCAACCCAACATTAATCCTTATACCGAAAAATATAATACTAACGATACTCGTATTGGAGAATTATTACTGAAACTAAGTGCAGAAAAAGTAAGCGAAAACACCAGGCTCATTGTAGCCCCTGAAACTGTTTTTGCCGATGGAACCGTACTTCCAAATTTTGAACAATCTGAAGCTGCTTTTTTCTCCAGGCAACTTATTAATAAATATCCGCAAACTAATTTTCTTAGCGGAATTTCCTTCTACGAAAGATTCAAGGATCCTGGAAAAGTTAGAGAGCAAAGCAACCAATTAGGTACCGGCGATTGGTATGATGATTATAATTCGGCTTTTCTAATGAATTCTGAAGATACGCCACAGCTTTATCATAAATCGAAGCTTGTAGTAGGTGTTGAGAATTTTCCTTACCAGGAAGTTTTAAAACCTATTTTGGGAGATGTAATGATTGATCTTGGGGGCACCGTAGCTATGAAAACCACACAGGAAGACCGCGAAGCTTTTGCGCTAAATAATAATTCATTTACAGGCCCCATCATTTGCTACGAATCTGTTTACGGAGAATATGTAACAGGATACGTAGAAAATGACGCCGATTTTCTTAGCATAATTACCAACGATGCCTGGTGGGGTAATACTCAAGGCCACCAACAACATCTTAGCTACGCAAAATTGCGCGCAATAGAGACTCGTCGCGATGTGGTGCGAAGCGCTAATACCGGAATTTCAGCATTTATTAATCAAAAAGGGGAAGTAACCGAAAGCTTGGGATATGAAAAACAAGGGAGTATTAGAGCCGTTATTCATTTAAATTCAGACAAAACCTTTTATGTAAAATATGGAGATTACCTGGCGAGAGTTGCGCAGTTCCTGGCTTTATTTATTTTCTTATTTGCAGTGGTAAAATATAAACGCAACAGACCTTCGTAAATTTTATTGTTTACTGAAACTGCTCACTGCCAACTGAAAACTGAGAACCGACAACCGAGAACTGAGAACTAACAAACTGCTTACTGCCACTGATTACTGGATACTGAAAACTGGATCACTGTCCGCGAAAGAAAATAATGGTGCTTAGGGTTTTTAAAATGATATTTAAATCCAGGAACACACCCCGGTGTTTAATATAATATAGATCATACTGAAGTTTTATAAGGCTATCGGTTTGGCAATTTCCATAATCGGCTCTCACCTGTGCCCAGCCGGTCAGCCCGGGTTTTATAACATGGCGGGTTTCGAAAAAAGGAATCTTTTCAGATAATTCCTTTACAAAAATCGGTCTTTCAGGCCTTGGACCAATCAGGCTCATCTCTCCCTTTAAGACATTGTAAAACTGCGGAATTTCATCAAGTCTGGACCTTCTTAAAAACTTTCCGAAGCGAGTAGTTCGCAAATCATTCTTTTCAGCATATTGTGGACCGTTTGGCTCAGCATCTTTTACCATAGTCCTCAATTTTAAGATCTTAAAAACTTCTCCAAATTTCCCTATTCGTTCCTGCCGGTAAAAAAGTGAGCCCTGGTTTCCAACTAAATTTGCGAGAAGGATTATTGGTAAAATCAACAAAAGGAATATCAATCCGAAACAAGCGACAATAACATCGAATATTCTAAAGAAAACCTGGTAAAATTTATTTTGATTACTTCGGCTAAACGGAAAATATCTATAAAAATCTTTATCTACATGCTGCACCGGGATTCGCTGCGTTACTTCCTCGTAAACCTGGTTATAATCTTTAATAGGAAAACCGGCTTTCAGCAAATAGCTAAGTTGATTGTATAAAGGAAGCATCAGCCCTTTTTTATATCCGCTTGCTACTACAACCTCATTAATATGATGCTCTTTTATGGCTTCCCTAATATCCTTAACTTCAAATCGTATCAGCTTTTCCGCTTTAATTTCCGATGGGATTCGGTCTTCAGTTTTAATATAACCTACCACCATATAATTAGGATCCGATTTCTGAAGATCGGAACTTATAAGATTAATATCAAAAGAATTCCCAACCACTAAAACACGTTTATAGAAGCGCGGAGATGAAATTAAAGTGATGTAGACAAGCCGCCATAAAAGCAGTGGCAGCAAAATAGCCAGGAAGAAAAAGAGTATTTGCAATCTGTTTTCCGGAAGGCTTGGGGTTAAAAGTGGCGTAAGCATATAGAATAAAACCGTAGCCCCGGAGCTTAAAACCGAATTCTGTAAAACGCTATCAAATTTTGAAGCCTTTTGCAGATCGTAAAGCTCGAATATACTGGCGAAAAGATTAAAGTAAAGAAGTAAAACCAGGGTCCAGTACCAGTTTTGAGAATTTACCCGAAAGTAATCGAATTCAAAGATAATTCCTACCAGGCTAAGGCAGGTTAAAATACACAGAGAGTCTAACAAACGTAGTAAAACCTTGCGCTCAGAGATTTCAAAATGTACAAGGGGCCGTTGAGACATGAATTACCTGCTTACGGGTTAAAGATAGAATTTTTTTGATTTCTACATCCTTTTATCCGGTAAAATGAGACAGGAGCATTTTGGGCACGAATACACTAAAATCTTTTTGATGGAAGTGAAGAAATCCCGCCGTCTTTTAAGCTGTGCTGAAAAAATCATATAATCGTTACCCTGAACTTGTTTAAAAGGCTGCTCCGGAAATTATTCGGAGGTCTAAGTTGATTGAAATTCTATTCATGTTAGATGCTGAAATAAATTCAGCATGACGCCTTCGTTGATTTAGGGTAAAAATTTCAAAAACTCCGTCATTGCGATGGAGGAACGACTGAAGCAATCTTTTCAAACGGAAAACTTCCCATTAAAAAGAATAAACAAAACCTGAAAGTGAAAGCTCCAGAGGAAAGGCATTTATTAAATTAACCTTGTTTTATTTTAAAAAAATATCCTGGTCACGAATACACGAATACACGAATATTTTTTTGCTTTTACTGAAATCAACATAACCCCTCCGACTTTTCCGCTACCGCAGAAAAGCCACCTCCCCTTGAAAATAAGGGGAGGAGCTTTTTGGGATAATTCTGAAAAGATAATAAAATCGTCACTCTAAACTCGTATAAAAGTCTGCTCCGGAATCTATTCGAAGGTCTAAGTTGATTGAAATTATATTCGTGTTAGATGCTGAAATAAATTCAGCATGACGCCTTCGTTGATTTGGGGTAAAAATTTCAAAAACTCCGTCATTGCGATGGAGGAACGACTGAAGCAATCTATTTAATTCCCATAACCTCTTTAAAAATATAAAATAATTAAAGCTCCTCCCCTTTTTTCAAGGGGAGGTGGATTTTCGTTTGCAAAACGAAAAGACGGAGGGGTTCTTTTCTGTTAAAAAAAGTCATTAGTCGTTAGAAAATAGTCATTTGAAATATGCTCTAACAATAACTCATTTTATTTCAGAATCTAAGATAGTAGTAATTCAAAACATATTAGAAGCTGAAACAAGTTTAGCTTGACGAAACCAAATCTTTTCAGACAGGCTACTTTCTCAAAACCAAGAGCCAGAAAAAACGGTATATTATCTAAATTTTATTCAGAAAGTAAAATTTCTTTCCAATCTTCTTTTACTCTCGCCCAATCAAATTTTTCTGCCTGATTACGAGCATTTTGACTTATATTTTCGGCTAAATCTGGATTTTCCAACAAGGTGCTAATTGCCTCTACCATTGCTGATTTGCTATTATACGGAACTAGCAGGCCGTTTTCTTGATCCTTGAGTAAGTATGGAATTCCACCAACATTTGTAGAAACAATCGGAAGGCCCAGGGCCATGGCTTCAATTAAACTCACCGGGGTATTATCTACATTGGTTGTATTAAGAAAAATATCGTAATCTTTTGAAAGTTCGGTCCATTCCTGCTTAGTTAGTTTTCCGGTAAACTTTACCGGTAACTTCTTACTTTCAGCATAATTAAAACATTCTTTATAAGATTCATCCTTTTCCGGCCCCACCATACAAAGTTCAGCTCCGGGATATTCTTTTAAAAGTTCCTCCAGAACCTTTATCGCAAGCATAGGATTATAAATTTCAGCAAAAGCACGTACCCATAATACTTTTGGTTTTAAATCTCTTCTAATCTTAAATGAATAATCTTTTAGAAAAATAGAATTCGGAATGTATTTCAGGTTTGTAAATCCGGCTTGCTGAAATACTTCATAAAGATATTTGGAAGGCGCAATATTCAACTTCGCATTATTGAACAATTCAGCAGAAAGCTTGGGGTTTTTCTTCAATCTCAAAGGGAGATCACCACCGTGAAGAATGGGAATATAATCCAGTTCCAAAATTTTACAAAGTTTTGCTGTGACTACGGCGTACCAAAAATTTCGGGTGCTATAAACATCGATGAGCACTAAATCAGCCCAGGATCGATTTTCAAGCAGCGATTGCTGCATATCTAATAACCTAAAAAACTGATTTTTTCTAGTAGAAGCTGTTTTCACCTGAAAACCTTCTTTTCTAAACAGGGGCGCCAACCGATCTATCGATGTGGATGCCCCGCCGCGGGATTCCAGTTCATTACCTATATAAAGCAGCTTTTTCATCTGTTTATATTTTTAACCCCAATGCTGGAATTAGGAACAAATTTATAATTATATACTTCAATTTGTTGCCAATTTTCGGGTCCAGTATCGTGTTGGCTTCATGCTTTAAGCACGCTATTCCAAGCGGTCTTCACCTTTTCCCAGGCAAAATTCTCTACTTTGCTTCGGGCATTTTCAGTCAGGATTCTGGCTTTCTCGGGGTTTTCAATAAGTTTAGTAATTTCAGCAGCCATAACCTCAGCATTATTTACCGGTACTAATAAACCATCCTTATTATTATTAATTAACATAGGCATTCCGCCTACATCGGTAGAAACAACTGCCAAACCAAGACTCATAGCTTCTATGACACTTATTGGCGTGTTGTCTATATTGGTAGTATTAATAAAAAAGTCATAGTCTTTAGATATTTTAGCCCAGTCCTTTTTCTTCAATTTACCGGTGAATTTAAGATTGAGGTCGTGTTTCGCGGCAAACTTTTTACAGGTTCTCATAGTCCCGTCTTTATCGGGCCCAACCATACATAATTCAGCATTCGGGTAATCCTTTTTCAGCAATAATAGCACTTCAAGTGCCATCACCGGGTTGTAGCGTTTCTGGAATCTACGCACCCATAATAATTTCGGTTGAAAATTCTCCCGCTTTTTAAACGGATAATTCTTCATCTGGATCGCATTGGGTATAATCTGGGTATTATGAAATCCTTCCGCTTTAAAAATATCATATAAAAATTTAGAAGGCGCAATATTGATCTTTGCTTTTCCGAAGAGACTTGCACTGTATTTCTTTGTAACGCTTAAACGCTCAGGTAGGTTTCCACCGTGTAGAATAGGAATATAATCTAATTTATAAGCCTGGCATGTTTTGGCTACCAGGTAGGCGTAATAAAAATTCATTGCGCCGTAGGTATCGATAAGAACAACATCTGTAGTTTTGTGATAACGAACAATAAGCCCAAGCATTTCGATTAATCTCAGGCCTTTATTACTTCGGGTAGAAGCTGTTTTCACCTTATAACCTTCTTTCCGCAACATTTTGCTAAAAAAAGATATATAGGTTGCCGTAAAGCTGTTAATCTGTAAGTCGTTTCCTATGTACAGGATGCTTTTTGTCATCTACTATATATAATAAGGCCAGGCCATAAACGAAGCCTGGAAGTGCAATTCGCATCGCCGAATGATTAACGGTTAAAAACCAAAATGCTAAGAACGCCAAAAAATAATAATTGTTCTTAAACTTTGTCCAGAAAATTATAGGAACTAAGATAAGAATTAGAATAGCAACCAGCCCCAAAAGACCATGTTCTGATAATAATCTACTAATTTCATTATGTGAAGCAGTAGCAGTACCGGTCATTTCGCTTCGCATTCCCTTTCCCTTGCCAACACCAATACCAATAACTGGGTTATAATAAAATCCCTGCAACTCGGTAATAATAAGTTCGGCTCTTCCGGTAGTGATATCATCCTCAAGTTTACCAGCTGCATCTCTATTCGTATATCTATTAACGATAAGACCGCCAGTTTTAATAGCTGTAAACATCCATAAAACAAAGCCTATCACAGCAAAGACTCCCATTTTAAATACAATTTTACTTTGCTCCCTGTTTTCTTGTTTATAGAAATAGACTATAATAAACGCAAAAATACAGATAACAGAAGTTATTACCCCGCCGCGAGAAAATGTTATAATAGCTCTATAGCTCATTAAAGCTAGTAAACCCAGATCTATGAAATTTATCGCTTTATTTTTTATTAAAAAAAATCTAGTGAATAAAATTATGGCCCCCATCCCCATTACTGTTGAGATTTGATTGGGTCCATACCCTCCTGAAGTGGCATAATTAGAATTTGTACCGCTCATTAAAGCCTCACCCACACTGGGTGTATATAGAAATAAATAGATCATGTTTGCTATTAGCGGAAGTAAGAGCATTAACAAAACATAATTAAACTGCGTTTTAGTTATTTTCTTATAATAGCAGTATAATGCTGAGACTCCTAAAGTCACCGGGCCACTAAGATTAAAAGCTACAGCTTTTCTAAAAACAACATCATACTCTAATGTAAACGAAGCCACGACCACACCAGGAAAAAGAATAAGAAGATAAAACCAATACGAAACAGTTTTTATAGAAGTCCCCTTATAAAACATTCCAATGAGCAGAAACAAAATGACGGAATATTTTCCGGTTTCATAAAAAACCATAGAACCGGTCATTCGATAAAAAACCTCAGCCCCGGAAATATAGGCCGCAGCCATAAGAGCTTCATTATTTTTATTTTCTTTTAAAATGACATAAAATATCCAAAACCCTAGCGTACCGAATAATAAAAACTGGCCTGCCGGTCTATACATATATACCACCACTGCTATCAAAAGATGAAGCAATAATAATTTTAGATAATTTATGTATTCTAGCTTTTTAATAATGTTTCCTTTTATATATAATTTTAAAATGGAATCATTGAATAAATTTTAATATCCTAAAACCTGTTCATTTCTTCACTTGTTTCAATAAGATTTCGCTTGAATAAACTTAAATTCTTTTGTAGAATTTAAGTAAATCTAATCTATATGAATTTTCTCCAAATCGAGAACTTATTCTACTTTTTAGTTCTGCTCCTTTAAGTAAGCAAAGTTCATTATTTTCGGCAAAACTTAAAATCGCCTGAGCAAGTTCTTCGGAGTTGTTCCGATCCACCAAAATTCCGGCGTTTCCGACTACTTCTGAAATCTGCCCCACATTTGTGCATACCACCGGTAGAGCGGCCATTCCATGTTCCAATAATGCCAAAGGCATACCTTCTGAACGAGAAGATAAAATTCCCAGGTTTGCCTGCTCCAATATTTTAGGGATATTCTTTTGGGTTCCATAGAAAAAGATTCTATCAGCGACTGCAGATGAAGAAATTTCTTCCAGCACAGCTTTAGAGTAGACAGTGTCAGGATCTTCTCCTATTAAATGTAAACTAATTATCCGGTTAGATACCGCCGCTATTTCGAAAGCCCTCAAGAGATTAAGATGATCTTTTTGCGGTCTTATATTTCCGACACATATAATCTTAAAACTGTTAATTTCTCCTTTTAATTTAGGAAATGGACTTTTTATTCCATTTTCAACAATAAAGTTATTTAAGTGAATTACCCGTTCAGCCTTCAGTGTTTTTTCGGCCCATCCTTTCAAAACTATATTTACAGATATAATTCCATCAAAATATCCTGAAAGTGGCTTAAGAACTGTTATACTTCTAGCTTCCAAATTTTCGCTTTCGCCATAATGATCGTGCCATACGAGTTTTATTTTACTAGATAACTTCATTAAGACTCCCAAAAACCAGGAAGTCCCGTGAGCATGAATAATATTAATTTTATTTTCACGAATATATCTTGTCAATTTTAAAATCGCTTTTGGATCGAGACTGGATTTTTTATCCAAAAACAGATACCCCACCTCAGGTTTTAATTCTTTTTTAAATAAACCTTCCTGCCGTGCACAACATAAGAAAGAACCATTCACAAATGACTCTAAAGAATTAGCGGTATTTACCGCCATTCTTTCTGCTCCACCCGGTCTCAAACTATCTATTAATTGTAGTACTCTTAATGGTGCCCGGTCTGGGGATTCTTGGTCTATGCTGTCGGTTATGGGTTGTGAGTTGTCAGTTATTAGTTGTGGATTTTCGGTTTTCGGTTTATTGTTTGATGTTTGTTGTTTGGGGTTATCGCTTATCGGTTGGCGGTTGTCGATTGTGAGTTCTCGGTTATGGGTTTTCAGTTGTAGGTTTTCGGTTCCCGGTTCTCGGTTCTCGGTTTTTGGTTCTCGCTTGTGGGTTGTGGGTTGTTGGTTGTGCTTTCCTAAAATTTCCTGAATTGCCGTTTCAAATTTTTCTAAAGTATATTGCTGACTCCATTCCTGGGCAGCCACAGACATCTTTTTTAATTTTTCGGGATTTTCTATTAGCCTCGCTATTTCTGACAAGTCTTTTTCAGAAAAACCTGTTCTAGATATATTCCGACTCCCTTTGGAATACTCGAATTGACGGCCTTTTTGAAATTTAATTGAATATATATTATTTAGTAAAATTCCTCTTTTCGCAAGTATAATTTCGCCAGTTTCCCCTTCGGGGGCGGAGGGGGCTTTTAACATCCACGGCACGCAACTCACTGGTGTAGCGACGGGAATACAACCGTACCACATCCCTTCCGCCAGGGCTTTGGGCCAGCCTTCGCTTTTTGAGAGTAAAATAACAAAATATGCTTTTTTATAAGCCTGCTTTAATTCTTCCAGACTTTTACGGCCATTTAGTTTTACGAAACTTTGGAGTTTTTTCTCTTGAATATACGATCTTAAAGAATCTTCCAATACTCCATCACCATAGATATCAAGTTCTGAAATCACTCCCTTATTTTTTAGACTTCCAATAAGGTCTATAGCTTCAAAAATCCCTTTATCTTTTACCAGGTTACCCGTGAAGATGAATTTATAGGGCTGTTTAAAATTTTTAACAAGGGATTCTCTTTCCTTTTCCGAAAAACTCGCGGTAAAAAATGGGACTATATTATCTGACTGATTCGGCCAATTCCCATAGACCAGAACTTTAATGTTCCTGCTCAACA
The DNA here is from genome assembly GCF_000745315.1 of Salegentibacter sp. Hel_I_6. Lineage (NCBI taxonomy): Bacteria > Pseudomonadati > Bacteroidota > Flavobacteriia > Flavobacteriales > Flavobacteriaceae > Salegentibacter > Salegentibacter sp. Hel_I_6. Next base: position 1,188,655 of record NZ_JQNQ01000001.1, read on the forward strand.
ACCTGTTACTTAAAATCCATTTCTGAAGTCTGTAGGTCCAGGGCTGTTTTGCTTTAGGATCCCAGTTTCCTGCATATTTAACCGACTTAGGTTTCTTCGGAAAAAAGACCTGAAGTAAACATCCTATTAGACTAATGTTGCCGGGACAGCGCAAATGGATGTGATCTGCTCTCTGCATTACTTTAAATACAGTAAAAAAAATATAAGGTAATTTTATTAATGAAGTAAGAACCTTTTCAATTCCTGTAAAACTTATAGCTGGAACCTTAAAAAAATAAAGGCTATTAATATTATAGGCTTCTTTTTTATTCAATGGTTTTGTAATATCTGCAGGCGCAACTATCAAAACCTCATTCACCTGCTGGAACCATATATTCATTTCTCTAATATATGGCGTATAGCTGTAGTACCTATTATTTTGAATTGAATGGGGAATATATGTGATTACAGCGAAACGCATTTATTGAAAAAGATTATAAAGATCTATAAAATTAAATTTTAAAGTTCTTTTATATTGAAAAGCCTTTTCTCCATTTGTATTTCTATCACCATCATATACCATATAATATCCCTTTTCGTTTGACTGTACATCCAGGTGATGCATACCACGATTAAACCAGGGAATTTCTGATTGAGGACCGAGATACATTTTGTGAGCTAAAGTTAAGTCTAATTGTCCAGAATTGTTCTCCAGTTTATGTATTGAAATACCGGTCCCATATCCCAGTGTTCTGTTTTGAACAGGCAAATACCAGTCGCCTTTTATTTTAAAAAATCGACCTCCGGGTCTACTCTCATTCCCCCATCTCGATTTATAATTTGGATGTTCTTCCCATTTTCCATCTAAAGAATCTGCGGTGAAGAAAAATTGTTCAAGATTATCATTTACCCCCACTATAAGGTTCAGTTCTTCACTTAATAAAATAGAAGGGTCTTTAATTCCAGTATTAAACAGTAAAGTATCTTCTACCTCCCATTCCAATGGAAATTTTCTTGCTTTATATAATAAAACATTTCCGCTTCCCTTAGTTTCCGGAAGCATATAATATTCATGCTTATATTTAAAGACTTGCGGATAAGAAAGATGAAAATCTTCATCCAGAACTATTCCCCGATATTGATAATTCTTTCCATCCTCTGATGAGAACAAAGCAATATTGGCATTCTCTCTTCCTTTTAACTCGGTAAAGAGATAAAATTTTGAGCTATCCTGAATAAAAAAGGGATCAGCTATATAATCAATATCTTCGGAAATTAAAGCATCGATTTCTTTATAACTAAAAATATTGTTTTCGTCCAATTTCGGGACAGGAAACAGCTTTTGGGTTTGCATATAGCCAACTGACCAATTTCCTACGGCCGGAGTTATAAAAGGATATCTATAATTAAAGATCATGAGAACGATCAATCCACAACAAAATGCGATAACAGCAAACTTAATTATAGATTTTCTCATTTATCACTTTTCGGTTTATTCCAGAGCAAACTCCACCATCCTATAGCTCGTCCCAGACTCTCGGTAAAAGCCTTTTTTCTTTGTGAAGTGGTAATTACATTACTGAATCGAACTAAAGTTAGCAAAAAAGCTATAGCGTGCCATTTTACCTTCGACTTTAAACCTGGTGAGGGATATTTTATCCGCCATACATACCAGCCATTTCTTATTACCATTTTGCCGTATTTAAACTGATTGGGACGACCAGATTCATGATGATGATGATAAAGTTTGGCTGAAGTATTAACGTATAGCTGACCTAATTTTGAAGCTCTCAAGCAAAAATCCATATCTTCGTAAAGGCCATAGCCTTGAAAGTAAGGTGAAAATTTAATTTTATTAAATAGATCTTTTCGATAGGAAGCCACACCTCCCATAAAGCTTTCTACTTTATAGCTTTTTCCGGTAGGCGGTAGAAATCCAATAGCATAACCATTAGAAAAATCGGGCATATATCCCGGTGGAACATCTGGCTGTAAGCCTAGCTTCTTACGTAATAAATGCCTACTACCTAAATTTCTTTTAAAGCCGTCATATTCAAATTCATTAAAACTTATAACCTCGCTACCTTTTTTCCATTCTACTTCATTTTTAATATACCCCCCAACCCCCAGGGCATCAGGAAATTTTCGGTAAGTATTTAAAAGGTTTTGAAAATATGTTGGAGTAAGCACAATATCATCATCCAGAAAAGAAACAACTTCAGAAGAAGTGTCTACTCTTTCTATACCGAAATTTCGTTGCTTTGTGAGCCCCCTATTATTTTTTCCCACCTTGAAGTATTTCATTTTTTTAAAAGAATATCCTTCGAGTGCCTTTCGGGTCTCATCATTCCTGGAACCGTCTATAACAAGAATTTGATTAGGAAAAAGTGTTTGTTTTGCTACTGAATTAAGTAGTGTTAACAAAGGTCCCGGCCGCTGGTAGGTGCAAACGATTAAGGTGAATTTCATTAAATTCTATTAAAAGCGCTCTCCTCTTTTCAGAAGGTTTTGAGCATAAAACATGGTTTTATTAAATTGCATGATTTTAAAGGGTAGATTAAGAAAACGTAACGGTGTTTTTTTAAAATCTTTCGAAAGGTACAAAAAGAGATAACGTTTTTTATATTCCTTCACTTGCTCAGACTTAAAATGCTTTAAAATTCCATAAAGAATGGTAGGGCTTGGTACAGGTTTAATTTTACCTACTGGCTTATCTAACTCCCATGGCTGTCTTTTTCGTTTTTTTCCTAAGACTGAAGATTGCATTCCCCAAAATCTGTATCCTCCTGAGGGTGGTTTAAGATGTAAGTTAACCGAATAAGGATTAAACATTAATAGCATACCATTTTTTATAAGCCTGAAACCAAAGTCAGCATCTTCTCCGTAACCGCCATCAAAATTAATATCATTTCCTTTAATTTCTTCCACCCACTCTTTCTTCACGCAAGAATTCGCATTATTAAAGGTTTGAGCAGCCCCTGCCTTATAGCGTTCTCTCCCTTTTCCTTTCAAAATTCTACGCAAATCATCTAAATCCTGACGATAATCTGAAGCTTGAATATCCAATCCGGTACAACCCTCAACCTTATAAGTTTGTAGAAATCTAAGATGATTCTCAACAAAATTCGGAAGAATTCGTGTATCATCATCTGCAAAAATTATATAATCCGATCTACACAGTTCAATCGCCTCATTCCTGGCTTTACAACTTCCTTTAGATTTTTGCCACTTGATGATCAATTCAAAAGGATAATCTGATTTTTTATACAAACTTATGTCCCTTTCTTCTTTTGGTGTAGCATCAACAACAATAACTCGTTGGGGTAAATAAGTTTGATTTTTATAATCTTCCAGTAATTGCACCGTATAATCCTGGCGAAACATAGTGGGAATAATTACATCCACTGTTGGCTTACCCATCAATTTAGTGAGCGGTCTTGAAGGAAAACTAACAAGATTATGCTTTTTGAATTCTTTTCTTCTTGATTTACTAAAAGATCTAAATTCTCCTATTGGAGCAGTTAGAGATTCTCTCAAATACATATACCAACTATGTCTCTTTTTAAAATTTTTTAGAAAAAATAAATAACGATCTTCTGCAGAAATAATAGGGTCATTAGTTTCGCTTGAAAAAAGTCCATCAACAAAGAGCGGAACGGCACCGCCAAATCTTAACATTCTATAACCAAGATCAAGGGCAGCAGTAGACGTTGAAAAATAATCCTCACTAAAACCATTAAAAAATTCCCAACTGTTTTTTCTAACCACAAAACTATGTGGGTTAATCCTCCAATTCACAGAACAATTCAGGTTAGGCAAATCGTTTAAATAAAACCAAAACACAGCTGTTTGATAGACCAGTTCAGGAAAAATATCTTGATAACCTTGTGTCAGCGAACTATGCCATAAATCACCAGGGCCGGAAACCAGGTCTTCCAAAAGATTAAAATCAGGTTCTCCTGTATAGAGCAAATGCTCTCCATCTTTCGTTTGATATTGCTTTAGTTCCATTTAATCAAACATTTATATTTTTCCATTTTCAACGACCTTCTTGTAAAACTCTAAATTTCTTTTGACAACTACTTGAGTTGAAAATCTATTTTTTACTCTATCTCTAGCTGCCTTACCCATTTCAGCCGCCTCACAAGGATTATCTAACAAATAAAGGATTTTTTCTGCATAAGCTATATGATCTTTAGGATCTTCAGTAAATCCAGTTACCCCGTTAAGCATTACTTCTTTTGCCCAACCAATGTTTGAGGTAACCAGTGGATTTTCCATTGCCATGGCTTCCAACCACGTCATCGGTAAAGCCTCTGCAAAACTGGGCAGAGCGATTACAGCTGCCCTAGAGATATGTTTTTTTATCTCTGAATAACTTACTTCGGGAAAATATTTAACCTGGTTTGCAGCTTCAACACTTAATCTTTCTTGAAACAATTCCAGGGTAGATTTGTCTTCAAAAATATCTACCACATCTTTACCGATAAGAAATAATTCTGCTTCCGAATTTCCATAAATTACTTCATTAAAAATTTCGGCAAGTTCCAGCACCCCCTTTTTCCTTATAAGGGTCCCAAAATACAAAACCCTGTTTTTAATCGCTACTTCTTCAGCTCCTGAGAACTTATCTGTCTCAATACTATTTGGAATAACTTCTATATTATCTTTTAACCTAAATATTTCCCTGGTTTTCTCTGCAGTGAAACGACTTACCGAAACAAGAACATCTGCCGATCTTAATGCTGAATTTTCAAAAAAGCGATTTTTAAATTTCTGTTTCCTACTTTCCAGGGCACAGAAATAAGCATCAGATCCATTCATTCGAATAATTAACGGACATGGAAACTTCATAAAAGCACTAATCCCTGTCCAGTCTGGCGCTTCTATAAGATCAATTTTATTTTTAGTTATCGCACTATTTAGATAGGCCTGTAAATATTTCCTATAAAGGTACCATCCAAAAAACTTATATTTTATCTGTTCAATAAAATGGAAATCAATATTGTTCTCTTTAAACCTGAGTGATGTTTTTTGCCCATAGACGAATACACTTACTTTTATATTTTCGGCGACAAGAGAAGATGCCAGGTTTTTAATACTTGTGCCGAGTCCGCCCGATGATGTAGATTTAGGGTGTGGGTATTCAGGGGTAAGAAATCCTATGTGCATGGCAACAATTTTATATGTTCTTCTACCATTCTTTCCAGGGAAAATTGCTCTTTAATTAACAGGTTTACTTTCTCATCAATTCTATTTCGCTTCTCTAAAACCTTGTTTATAACAGCAGATAAGGTTTGTATATCTCCAGATTTAAAAATAAATCCATTTTCTTCTTCTTTGATGATCTCTGGATTTCCGCCAACCGGAGTAGTAATTACCGGGACATTTGCGGCAAGACTTTCTAAAATAGATAGGCTAAAGCATTCCATATAAGTAGGTTGTAATAAAAAGGAATATTCTTGCAACAGATTAGGCAATTCAGAAGAACTTCCTTTAAAAGTGATTTGATTTTCCAGGTCATATAACTCTACTTTGCGTTCTAACTCCATTTGCATTGGGCCTTCTCCGTATATATCTATCTTAAGGTAGACTTTATTTTCTTCAGGCAACAAATTCACAGCATCAAGGAGATCCTGAATCCCTTTTGATTCTCTCAAATGAGAAGCCACGATCATTTTTCCAAAATTTTCGGATTTTCTTTCTTCATATAAAGAAGCTTTTACTCCGTTATAAACAAGTGCCGTCTTCCTTTTTAAATGACTGCCGTAATCTTCTAGAATGCAATTAATGGTATATTTTGATACTCCCACAAAACAATCGATATACTTAGCGTATAAAAGCCCCTTTAGCCTATTTCTCAGTTTCTTTTTAATAGGAAAGCCATTAATAGGTCTTGGATTATGATCTACTGCAATTATATAAGCTTCCTGTTCATTTTTTAACTTCTGAAAAAATGGAGTACATAAGGCAACAAAATGAGTAATTACAATATCATACAGCTTTGCCTCCTTTGAATATTCAAGAAAAATATCTTCTGCGGAAATTCCCTCAGAAGCAAAAACCTTTAAATTTTTATAAAAAGAATGATCCTCGCTGTGACTAAAAAACCAGTCTACCTCATAGCCCCTTTCTTTACAAGCCTGGTCGTAGGCTATAAAGAAGCGATCCATTCCCCCTATCCTTTCCGGCTTTAGTTCATAATTACAAATTACCGCTATGTGTTTTGAACTTTTCAAGCTATGGAAAGTTGTTTTAGTGAAGCGGCAATCTCTGCACTAGTTCCCTTAAGAGGTTTACCTATTTGCAATCGCAATAAAGATTTACGTTCCGGGGAATGCAAGCATGGTTTTTCTAAATATGTATTTATTCCTGCTATTAATTCCTGTTTATCTTTAGCTATCGTAACTGCACCGCTTTCTACCACTTTTTTATAGTGAGCATATTTCAAAAAACGTTGATCATTATAAAGTCCGTTATTTTCATTACCAAAAACCGGATTTATTACCGGTTTATCGAAAACCATAAAATCCAGGCTCATCGTAGAACACATATTAATGCCAAGATCTGAAAATTCTAAAATCATCCTAAGGTCTTTAAGATCTTTGGTTGAGGGAATTCGTTGCGACCAGGTTTCAGAATGATTACTTCTGCTTTGGGTCCAGGCGGGATAATTCCACTTTATAAAAGGATATTTTTCTCTTAAATAAGTAAATCTTTCAGGTTCCTCTGCCGGGGAGGTTCTTACAAGAAAATTAAGATTCTCCTCAATTTCATTTTTTATTAAAGCCTCGGCTATGGTTTCAATATATAACGGATCGTTTGCACTGGTTGAAACATCTCCACAACTAAAGCAAATAGTCTTCAATTCAGAATCCAGGTCAAACCGATTATGGAATTCATTTTTAGTACTACTGTACTCTGGCATCACATAAGGTTCAAACTGTGGAGTTCCCACCACTTGAACCTGTTTATCTGAAATTCTACCATAAAACTGAAGTAGTTCATCTTTCATCAACCCACTCCATACCAAATAATGATTAAAATTTCCCGCCATTCTTCCTTTAGAAGCAAGATTATCCCAACTAAAAATAAAGCTGCAGGTGTTTATTTTTTCTTTTTCCGCGGCGTATAAAAGTGGTGCGATATAAGGAGGTCTTTGATGAGTAAAAAAAAGAAGACCAGGTTTATACTGACTTAGAAGTTTTCTATAGGTTTTAGTTGAAGGATGATTTGCAAAACTTTTTTGTTGAAGTTTATTGTATAAGCCTATCCAATTTTCAGAATTAAAATGTTTTGCCCATTTAAAAATTCCCCGGGTTAACTTGCCTCGTCTACTATTTGAATTTGAATACGTAGTCCTTAAGTTATCCTGAATCCCGAAATTTTCTGGCTTGTTAAGCTGTAAATGTGAGTTTTCTTTTAATTTTCGAAAAAACCAGGTTTGCCCCAGCTCAATAAAATCATATAATTCCTCAATTACACAATTCGGAGTTTGAAATTTCTCATAAACCGAAATTGGAAGACCCGAAAAAATAATTATTTGGGTAAATTCTTTTTGTACTTCCTTTAGAAAACCACTCAATATAAAATTACGAAAACCCACTCCATCGGTAATCACCAATCCTAATGTCTTATTATTTTGTTTCAAGGCAGGTCTTTAAATTGTTTTTGCTGATTTAACTTCCAAATATCAGGCTTCTCAAGGCAACTTAAAAATAATTCAGTGCTATTCCCCTCACCGAATTTGGAAGGTTCCGCTTTTATCCTATTCTTCTGAATATTTTTTAAGGATTCTAAAATACTATTTTCATCATATCCCACATTTACTATATGTGATTGCCGTGATCTATTTTGCTGACGTGTTCCTATATTTATAATTGCTTTATTGTAATAAGGAGCTTCTCTAATCCCCGCGCTACTATTACCTATAATAAATTGCGCTTCTTTCAATAGGCTCAAAAAATATTCAAACCGCAAGGACGGGATTACCCTAAATCGTTCATTTCCCTTCAATTTCATATATTCTTTAAGAATAAAAGAACTGCCCAAGTCATTATTTGGGTAGATCACCACGTAATTATGAGCATCTTTAAGTAAAGCCTGCACAAAATTCTGGGCATATTCTTTCATATCCTCTGCCTCGGTAGTAACCGGATGAAACATAGCCACCGCGAAATCCTCAAAAGGTATTTCATAATATTCTTTTACCTCGGAAAAAGCGGGAAGATCTTTTGAAAACATTAAATCTATATCAGGCGAACCAATCACAAAGATGGATTTATCAATTTCCCCCATTTGCTCCAGTCTTTTAGCTGCTTCTATGTTTGAAACAAAATGGATATGACTTAGTTTGCTAACACTATGTCTAATCAGCTCATCTACAGTCCCTGAGATTTCTCCTCCTTCTATATGCGCCACAAGGATATTATTTAGTGAACCCACTATGGCACCGGCCAGAGTTTCAACCCTATCGCCGTGTACCACAATAAGATCTGGATTTACTTTTTTAATATATTCAGATAGACCTTCTATTGTCTTAGCCAGAGTAAGATCCATCGTTGTTTCGTGGGTATGATTCCCGAAAGTATGCACATTAGAAAAATTACAACGTTCTATTTCCAGTAAGGTGTAGCCATATTCCCATTGTAGATGCATTCCGGTAACGAATACAAAGACTTCAAAATTAGAATGTTGTTCAAGACTTTGAATCAGACTTTTAATTTTACCAAAATCAGCACGGGTTCCGGTGAGAAAGAGTATTTTTTTATTCATACATAATTAATAGTTTCTCTAATTAAGTTTTACTGGCAACACCTCATCACACTTCGACAAGCTCAGTGTGACGATCCCAGTGTAACAGTTATGCCCTATCGTCAGTCTGAGCCTGTTGAAGACCTTTTTAAGATTCAGAAACTCATAGTAATGAGCCTCATCAACTTCCTATCACCGACAGCGCAAGTTTACATATTTTTTTTCAACTCCTAACCACACTTCGACAAGCTCACTGTGACGGTTTCGATGCATCAGCTAAAACCTACCGTCAGTCTGCGCTTGTCGACGAATCATCCTTTCCATATTCCGTATAATTTCTCGAATATTTAACCAATTTATCCCAATCCTGCTCAATCAATGCAAGTTTCTTCCTCCGACTCCATCCTTTAATCTGTTTTTCTACTAAAAAAGCTGAAAAGGAATCATTAAATTCCTGAACCCATTTTAGACTCACCGGCCTTCTACTGTAGGTATAAGCTTTAGGGTGCAAGCCAGCATTATGCTCATCGATGCGCTTTTGAAGGCTGGAAGTAACTCCGGTATAAAAAGAACCATCACTACACTCAACTATATAAACATAAAACTTCTTCATTTTAACTAATATAATCATTTAGCTAATGATAACCCGCGGTACATCGTCAGTCTGAGCTTGTCGAAGACCTATTTAACACCTTCAATTTTCTTTAAAATCCCTCGATTTAGACTTAGAATACTATAAAATAAAAATTCCAACTTAACAAATACACTTCGACAGGCTCAATGTGACGACCACAATGCCACCGCTACGCGACATCGTCAGTCTGAGCTTGTCGAAGACCCTTATAAAATATCTTCTCGTTTTAACTGTACATTATTATTTATATCTCTTTTCGCCTTTTTACCTAGCACCTCACTATACTGTTCAGCTGAGATCCCTCCTTTACCGGGTCGTTTAACCCAAATATTTTCTTTAGAAAAATATTCTCCTTTTTTTACAGGTGCAATAGTACAAACACTAGCAAAAGCGAAGTCGATGGTTACCTGTTCCTCTTTTGTAGGTTGTTTTTCACCACCTCGCATCAGCGCAATCTCTGCGGTATCTTTAAGAAGTGCCCCGCAGGCGTTCTCATCCATACTGCAATTAATATCAGGGCCCGTTCTGTTCATATGGTCGGTAAAATGTCTTTCAAGGATGGATGCTCCTAAAGCTACTGCTCCAAGGCAGGCATTGTTATTTAAAGTATGATCTGAAAGTCCCACAACTTTATCCGAAAATGCTTCTTTTAGTTGCTGAAACGCTCCAAATCTCACTAAATGGGCAGGAGTAGGGTAAAGATTGGTAGTATGTAATAAAGCTACCGGCACTTTTTTATTATCAAATATCTGAACGGCTTTTTCTATACTTTTTAAACTATTCATCCCTGTACTTAAAATTACAGGTTTTCCAAAACCGGCAATATGCTCAAGTAATGGATAGTTATTGCATTCCCCACTACCTATTTTATATGCCGGTACATTAAAATTTTCAAGCCTATTGGCTGCAGCCCTGGAAAATGGGGTAGAAATAAAGATCATCCCTCTATCTTCCACATAGTTTTTTAGTGCCAGCTCATCTTTTTCGTTTAAAGAACAACGTTCCATAATTTCATAAATAGAAATATCGGCGTTCCCTGGTATTACTTTTTTTGCCTCAATGCTCATCTCATCTTCAACAATATGAGTTTGATGCTTTATCATTTCCACACCTGCTCTCTGGGCAGCATCTATCATTTCTTTAGCTACTTGAAGTGAGCCTTCGTGGTTAATACCTATTTCGGCAATTACAAGAGGCGGATAATCAAGACCTATTTTACGGCCGGCTATTTCTAAAAATGGATTCATTAATTCTCTGTTCTGTTTAGTAAGAATTCAGCATATTCAAAATCTTCTTTTTCATCTATATCTACATTAGAAAATAGATGATCTACAATAAACGGAAAGTTATTTTCTCCTAATAATTTATCCTGCCTTATTAAAGAAGCTTTTATGATATAAAGCAAACCATTTTCAAAGTAGAACGGTTCAAGATCCTGACTTCTCTGTCCCATTTTATAATTAAAAGGAATAAATTGGTTGTTTCTAATTTTCCCAAACTTTTGATAGCTTCTGCTTACGGTTATAAGACTTTCGTATTTACCCTTAGAGAATTCTTTAAAAGCATTTTCCAATAGATTATCCGGTCTTAATGGGTTAGTAGGCTGCAATAAAAATACATTTTCTACATCCTCTTTTATATTTACCAATACGTGTTGTAAAGCGGAAAGTGTAGTAGCCTCATCCCCTGCAATTTCCGGAGGACGATCAATTACTTCAACTCCTTCAGAAAGTGCTATAGCTTTTATATCGGCATCATTTGTAGAGACTATAATTTTATCAATCAAATTATTATAGAGTTTTGCATATCTAATACTATGAACGACCAAGGGGATTCCTCCAAGCAAGAGTTTATTTTTACCGGGAAGCCTTTTAGAACCTGCACGGGCTGGGATTATAGCGATATTTCTGAAATTGAAATTGTTTTTTACAATCATACTTTAAGACAATTTCATTTTAACTTTCTTGAATGTTTTGGATACCTGCATTTTAATGAAGAAAAAGGTATCCTTAAAAATAATTGGTTTCCTGGGATTTGATGCAAAAGATATTTGCTTTAAAACTTCATCTATCCTTGCAGTATGCTTCTCATTCTTCCCATACGAGCGCGCATACCAGGTATGAATTAATAAGGAAGTACCATTAGGGTCAAAAACTTCATTACTAATTTGCTCATTTTCCTCTTCTATCATTTTGGAATTCAAAAAAAGTATTTTTTCTCCTTTTCGTCTTAACCAAAAATAAAAACAATAATAAGGTTCATAGAGACTTTTTTTATCAAAACTATATACTAATTTGCTTAAATCATCTTCAAACTCTCCTTTATTAACGTATTGATTACCTATGATTTCATTAGTATTAAATAGCTTGGAAACTTTTTTAAAATTAAGAATTGAAAAAAAAGTATTTATAGCATAAGGATTATTATTTCGGTGCTTAATTGCACCACCATCACGAACCCCAGAAACGCTATATTCATTTCGCTTCATAAATTCAATAAGTTCCAAAACGGATTGCGGATTTGTAAAAATAACATCCTCATCCGCCATAACTAACCAATCTATGCCCTTATTTTTAAGCTTTTTAAACATATAAAAAATACTATGCAATGCGTGCATTCCATTTCTACCATCGATCACATATGTTTGGATACCTTCTGGAAACAAATTGGCCGTTTTTTGGTACAGCTCAAAATTGGCTACGGTGGTAAGTATGGCGGTATCTTTAAGAGGTTTCAAAATTATTGGGGCTTTTGGTTATTTACCATAAAATTTGAAGGTTCATTATTTAGACCCTTGTAGATTACAATTAAATTATGATAAAAATGAATAGAAGTAATATTTAATTCAAAGTAATTAGGTTTATAGCCAGGTTTATCAAATTCCTGATAATTTAAACCATCGGTTAATGATTTAAAATAACCCATTATGGAATTAAAGCTATTGAATTCTTCGCTTGTCCCCCCCATTTTTTGCCAATAAGAGGTTTGCGTATCTTCTATAAAATAAATTCCATTTTGCTTTAAAAGAGGAAACATAAACTTAAAAGTATCAATTACGTGAGAATTAATATGGCTTCCATCATCAACAATTATATCCAATTCACTAATTTTAAGTGAAACATTTTTCATAAAATCAAAATCTACCTGGCTTCCTTTAAAAATTTTTATTCTGGACTCTTCTAAAAATTTTTTATCATAGATATCAACAGCATAGATATTTGCTTTCGGGAAATATGCTTTCCACATTCGGAGTGAATGGCCACCCGACTTGGGGTCTTTATAGCCTCCAACTCCTATTTCAAGTAAATTAAGACGTTTTTTTCTTAATGGCTTTAAATGAAATTGATAATGCTGGGTATAATAGTGAATACCGTTTTTATCTGTTTTAAAAATTTTTGCCAAACGATCTAGATCATTTCGATAAAATCGTGATTCAAACCGTTCCCAACTTCTAATGATTTGAAGTTTTTTATCCGTGGTCACAGAAGCTTTAAGTTTTTTTAATAAATTCATTTTAAGCTCTTATTCTTTGTGAGTTACAGATAAATCGGGTCTCCAGTAAATTTTAGCATCAGGTAATTCCTTCCATTTCTGATATTCAATATATGTTAAGCTGTTCTGGTTTTTTTTCAACCTACTTGTATTCATTAACAAATCGCCAATACCTAAAAATAGACTTTTTAAAAATTTAATATCTTTCGTTCTTTTGGCTTTAAGAATTTGATTTTTTATTGAGTATATAAATATTCTAATTATTTTCGATTTAGGATAGAAGATCATAAAATTATACCAATCTGCCCTCAAGGACCTTCTTATTCGCCAATAGTAATCCCTCTCTTTTCTTCTTGCCTTGTTATCAACACGATGATGTACCAAAACCGATGGCATATAATGTACCCCCCATCCTTTTTTAAAAAGCTGTAAAGACGCAAAATTCTCCTCACCATAAAATCGATACCAATCTGGGTAGGAGGGTATTTCCCTCCATGCTTTCATTCTCCATACATGTGCACAACCCACAAAACTTTTCACAATTTGCGAGCTTTCATAGGTACATGTGATTTTTGGTTTACTTAAACCCCAAAATATCCTAAATGCTATAACTCCACATTTTGGTTCATCTTTAAAATATTCAAGTATTTTTTGAAAAGGATTCGGACTTATAAAATTGGCATCATCATCTAAGGAAATTGCATAAGGGGTTTTTACTTGATCCATTAAAAGGTTCCTGCTATAAATAAGCCCTTTATTTACTGGATTGATCAATAGTTGGATTTTAGGATACTTTTCCCTTATAAATGCTGATGTGCCATCGGTACTTGCGTCATCGCATATTATAATCCTTACTCCATCTCTAATTAATATTTCTAAAGAAGTAAGAGTATATTTTAATTCTTCAAGCCTATTAAAAGTGGTGATTAAAATACTAAACTTGCTCCCCATGCTTAAAATGATTTTCTGGCTGCTTCTGGCATTCCCAACTGTTTCAAATATAGCATTCTCAATTTATGAGATTTTAATATCAGTTGGATCAGCTTCCGTTTTAAAAAATATGCCCAATTGAATCCTGGGTAAATAAAAGCAGGAATATCAGGAAAAGATTCCTCTTTAATTGTAAAGTTATTTCCAAGATTCATTTTTTCCAAGAATTTATTATCAAGTTTATTCCCCAGATGAAAAGCCATATTTTTTGGGGTAGTAAACCGATAATATCCTTTTTTAGGCGCTGTCTCATCCAATAGTTCTTCACTATTCCCGCCCATTTTGAATGGATTAAATTGAGCTAAATCTTGAAGTATCTCTCTACGATATGATGCAACCACGTGGCCTGAGCCTACAATTGCTTCAAAACCTCCATTATTTAAATACAGAGTAAATTTCAATCTTTCTTTTGGATAGTTAGGTTTCCAACCTATACTTTCATAAAATCCAGCTAATGCCTCTGGTTCTTTCACGTTGGCAAATTTTAATTTAGAAGAGAAACTATAATCAAAAAGCAAATTCTCACTATGACTCTGATAGCTGAGAAATTGCGGGATAAGACCTACAACCCCAACTTTTTTAAAATTTTGAAATATTTTATAAGTCTCCTCTTGCCAATTTTCTTTAAAAAAAACATCTGCATCGCTAATAGTGACTAATGGAATATTATGGCCTGATACCGCTTTTATAATCGAATTATATTTACCTATGTTAGCACTAACTATTATTTCCTGGACCTTTCCTTCTTTATAGAGATCCAGAATGTATTCTTCTACTTCACTACAACTTCCATTATTTACTAAACTAATAAAAGTATAAGGCCGGGAAGAGCGCAATAGGGATTCAATACAAATTTCTAAGACCTGTAAACTTTCTTCAAAATAACCTTCTTGGTTAGGGATGTAAATTGGAATGATGACCTGGTGTAAATAATTAATTCCACCGGTTTTATCCTTATTTGGATTTAGACCTTTCCTCATCTTCTTTGGAAATAATTAATAATATAATCGAAGTCTATAAACGACAGGGCTCCCCAAAGTCCCTTAAAATAAGTGAACACATATTTGCTCTTTAGCGCAATTTTGCTTCGAGAAATGATTTTTCTAAAAAAATGCTGTTGAAACTTAAACTTATCGTCTTCTTCACTTATAGCTTGTATAGTATTTTTATAAACCAATAAATCAGCAAGAATCATTGAGCGGATAGTTGTGGGTGAATTAATGCCATTGATACTTTGCGAATGTTGTCGATAAAAGAACAAGCATTCATTAACAATCTTATAATTGGCGCTTTGGGCCAGTATTCGATTGAAAAATTCATAATCCTGCTTGCGTTGCAATGTTTCATTCCAAAGTTTTTTTCCATCTAGAAAATCCCTGCGAAACATTGGAGCATTAGTCTGGAAATTAATCCTCCCTAGTGCTTGATCAAGAACCGGAGTTGTTCCCGATAGCTTATCCCAATCCCCAATTTTATTTTCAATCTTCCCTTTAAAAATGGCTCCTTTACAAACAACAAAATCTGAATAAGATTTTTTGAATTCTTGAACTTTCAATTCTAAAAATCTAGGATGCATTAAGTCGTCAGAATCAAACCATTGTATAAAATTACCACTAGCTTTTTCAAACCCAAAATTTCTACACGTATTTGCGCATTTAATTCGATTATTTGGTCTTTTCAAGAACTTAATCCTTTTATCCTTCTTGCTATATTTAATTATAATTTTTTCTGAATCATCTACTGAGTCATCATCAACAAGAATACATTCCCAATTGAAATAGGTTTGATTTAATACCGAATTTAAGGTCTCATCAATCCATTTAGAACTATTGTAAGTGGGAATTATTATTGAAATTAACTCATTCATCTTAAGATTGATTATTAAAAGTATTTGACAATCGTTCAGTTTTTTGAATTAATTGAGTGATCTCATTTAGATACAACTCACCTATTTTTTGATTTGAATAATTTTCGATAATTTTTTTTCGCAAATTGCAGGAAATATTTTCTAAGGCAGTTGTCTCTTCGCTCTTTAATTTCCGGATAGCTGAATCTAAGGTTGAAATTTCATTAATATTGAACCAAAAATCATTATTTGTACCTTCCAATCGATCTTCCATCGCACCTACTCTTGTACTAATTATAATTTTTCCTGCAGCCATTGCCTCTAACCCAGTGTAAGGTCCCGCTTCTTCATAAGAACTAATAATTAAAACATCAATTTTAGCGAAAAATGATTCGAGCTTATCCTGTGCTACAGCTCCCAAATATGTTGAATTAGGATTGGTTTTAATATTCTTTAAAATTTCATTTTTTAGCGGACCATCTCCCGCAATAAAAAATTGCTCATCTCTGCTTCCGAAAAATTCTGATAACTCTAAAGCTCCTTTTTCTTTAGTAAATCGTCCTAAAAAACCAAACCTCAAATTTCTTTCTTTTTTTAGTTTCAATTTTAGTAATTGTTCTTCTTGTAAACTCGCCTGGTCGATAATTGAATAAGGAACTTTTAAGTTAAATAATTTATTTGCAGTTCTATTAGAGTGATGAATAAAACGGCTAATCTTTTTAAAATGCTTACACTCAAACACCTCTCCATTAATATTACCCGTAGTCCTGAAAACACAAGGAATATTTTCTTTTTGGCAGAACTCAATAATTTCTTCTGCAAAGTTAGAATGTAGCTGCATTACAAGTAAAACTAAATCAGATTTAGAAATTTTATTTCTAAGTAAATTAGAACGCTTTTCATCATATTTTAAATATTTCTTTGTAAAATAATTATTTCCGAAAGTGGATCGCCTTTTCCTTAAACCATTTTTAAAATATGTGAGAAAATTTATTATTCGAAAAATTAAAAATTCATCATATACCAATCGGTCTAAGAAATTTATTTTAATGTTATTTAAATCAGTAAAAATTAACGACTTATTATTAAAATATTCACTTGATATTATTTCAACTGTATGATCGTTTGTTAGGGCTCGCCCGATTTGGTTAATTTCAATAACCCTTCCACCCGTATTAGCAACTGGACCAAAAATTAAGACCTTTTTATTTTTCAGAATTGGTAGTATTAATAATATAATTCAACTTTTTTCTAAATTCCGTTTGTGAAAAATAGCCTTCTAATTCATATTTTTTAGGTTCCTTATTTAGAACCTGACTTATTGTAAGCATTAAATTTTCAGCTATATCTTTCTTGCGGTAAGAACTAAAAATTCCATTTTCCTTAGCCAATCTTTTCAATTCACTCCTTTCAGGACCCAATATAAAAAGGTGTTTTTTCAGTTGGATTAAAACTGGCACTTTTCCCGGCAAAATATTGCTATGACTTGAATTATTCTCTAATATTAGGCCTATATCTGTTTCATTTTTTAATTCTTCAAATGAAATATTGAAACTAGCGAATGATCTTATTTCTATATTAGGATGATTATTATATTTCATTTTCAACTCATTCACTCCTTCCCCTTTTATTCTTAAAAACACTTCAGTCTCTTTTTTAATAACCGGATTTTTATCAACTAGCTCTACATACACATCAAGGAAATTTGTAAGACTGCGTCCTAATTGAATAGCCCCATGATAAGTAATACAAACACACTTTCTCTTTTTCCTGATTGCATTTTTATCTTCAATTTTTAGATCAAATGCTTTTGGAGTAAATTGATGGGGAAGCGTATGGAACTTTTTTCTGGTTCCGTATAGAAATTCTAGATCCTGGGATAATAATTTTGAAGGAGAGATACAAGCTTGTGAACGATCTACAACCCCTTGCATTCTTTTCAACTTCTGCAGCTCTAAATTTGTAAGGAACGATTGTGATCCAGTATCCCAATAACCAGGAAAAGGGTCATGAAAATTAATTATTGACTTTTCTAATAATTCTGGATTGTGTATAGCGCCTAAAATAAGTTCAAATGCTGTACCTGAGCTTCTCAAAAATACAAGATCATATAATGAAGAGTCTATCTTTTTTAATTCTTGTCCAAATAATTTCTCGATATACAAGTCCTTCAATGAAATACCCGTCAGCCTCCAATAAGGTTTATTTAAAAATATTGTTTTACCAGGAATTTTCTTATAAATGACTTTCTCATCATAATTATCCACGCCTAGTAGCTTTGGCTTCACATCTGTCGTGTGATTTTTTAAGTAAAAAACATCAATCTTGAAATCTGGATAGCATTCCTTCAATTTATAGATAAAAGACCTGGAAACAATGCCTTCACTTGTTCCCGAAATCCGAAGGTCTTGCGCTACAACCAATATTCTCATAAATATTTTTTTTTAAACCTTAAATATTTACTTATCAAGGGATAGTACCTTCTAATCACCTGGTATCTATAAATTTTAGTCCTTGATAGATTAGTTAATTTACCTAGAAAATTAATTAATGCGCGATCATTTAGGAGAAACGCCAACTGTATAAAATACCTGGTCAAAAAAGGCGTTAACAACTCTTTTTCCTGCAAATTTATAGCAACCAGTTGAATAGCTTTTATTTTAGATTCCCTTCTAATTTTATCACCTAAGTAAAACTCCCCCGTATTCGAGGCATTATGCTTTCTGCCAAAATAAAGTGTTTTATCAATACTAATACCAGTGAAACCATTCGACAATAAACGAGAGTAAAGTTCCCATTCTTCTGCGTATAACAGCTCCTCGTTAAATCTGTTGTTGAAAAAACATTCTTTTTTCCAAATTACGGCGCAAGAATTAAATGGCAATTCATGTGTAATTATTTTTTCTAAATTTTTATAATCTATGTGCTTAGAGCTATAATTTAGATTTCTATTAAATTCCCGATTAAATTCCCCAAAAAATACCTCCCTGGTATAATGACAAAAATGAAAATCATTTTTTTTAAGAATAGGAATAGTAATTTTAAAATGATTCGGATGTGCGATATCATCATCGTCAAAAAAAACTATGTAATCTCCCTTAGCTAATTCAATACCATAATTCCGGCAGCCGGGCAAACCCTTTTTGTGTTTTGCACTTCTAGGTAAATAACGAAATCTGGAATCGCTTAAAGAAGGTTTTATAGCTTCCTTTGTCTCATCAGTCGAACCATCATCTATTATTATACATTCCCAATTTTCGAAAGTCTGGTTTTGTATAGAAGTTAAGCTCTCATGAATTAAATGCGCCCTGTTATAAGTGGCCATAATTATGCTAACCTCTGGTTTTTTATGTAAGGTCACCATTTTAAAATCCTTTTTATCCTTCGTAGGGGATTTAAAAACGCTTTTCCAAGCCTAAACTCTAATCGTTGAGTATGTTTAATTTTTTCCCTTTCTTCTCTTTCAATTTTACCTAATAAATGTTCTACAAACACTTCAAAATACTGCTTATATAGATTCTGATGCTTAAAATAGATATATTTTTGTAACTCATATTTAATTTTATTAGCAGAACCCCTCATAGATTTTTTTTTCTGGCGGTAATTAAACAATGCTTCCTCTAAAACATAGGCATAGCCTCCAGGCTTAAGTAATCTTATATAAAATTCCCAATCTTCAAAGCCCTCTTGCATAGATTCATCATACTTCCCAACCAAACCCCAATCCTGCTTTCTAATCATAGAATTTCCGATTGCAGCGTTATATCCTAGAAAGTTTTTAATATCTCCCCCAGCTGGCTTAAAAATATCTATCACACCATTTTCATTAAATCGTCTTGCATAACAGGTTACTATTTTAACAGACTTATCTTCAGAAATAATGGGTAGAGCCTTTTCACAAAATTCAGGTTCAAAAAAGTCATCAGAATCTAATAGAACAATAAAATCTCCTTTAGCATTTTCAATACCAATATTTCTTGCCGCACTTAAGCCTTTATTTTCCTGAGTAATTAGTAAATCGATTTTAGGTTCAAGTTCTTTTAATACTCTTTTAGTTTCCATATTTGAACCATCATCTACAACAATAATTTCTTTATTACCCCAAGTTTGACTGATAGCACTTTGTACAGCTTCTTCTATATAAACTGCATCATTATAGCAAGGAATTATAATGGATATTATATCGTTTATAGACATCGTCAGCTTTATTTTTTTAAAACAAGTTTTCGTACTGTATTAAAGCCAATATATCTTTTATGATTTAATTTCGAAATATAATATAAAGAGAAAAACATCGATTTAAAGAAAAACAATAAAGAAATATTTCTCGTTTTTACACCTAAAGATAGAGTTTTCTTAAAATACTTAAACGAAAAATCATCGCAAAATAATGATTTAATGATCTTATAAAAATATGCAGAATTATAATTTCTAAATTCATTTTTATATTTCTTGGCAAACTTTAATTGGTATTTCCAGATTTGTATTTGATCACGCTTTGAAACATTGTTAGTACGATAAAAAGTATCAATCTTACCTTCTATATCTGTTACTATTTTTCCATCTGCCAATAAAGATTTTACATGTAGGACTGGATCTTCCAAAAGAAGAAATTCAGTGTCGAAACCGTTTAATTCTCTAAGATATTGTTTTTTCCAAATTGTTGAAATTACAGTAAAAGGATAACTTCCATCGAGGAAGCTTTTTAAATAAAAATCTTTTTCATTTTGCAAATTTGGCAAAGTGTTAAATAGCTGCGGCACGCTACCGGTATGAAAATTTGCAGTTTTAAATACCCAAAGATTGTTTCTAGGATAATTAATTATAAATTGTATTCTGTTTTCTAAGCAGGACTTACTAAGAAGATCATCAGAATCAAGAAATTGAATAAAATCACCAATGGAATTTCGAATTCCTATATTCCGACACCCTGCTGCCCCTTTTGATAGTTCTTCAGGTCTCTGAAAAAGTTTAATTCTTGGATCTTTTTTCCTGTAGAAATTAATTAATTCCTCTGTATAATCGTCAGATCTATCATCTACAACAATACATTCCCAATGAGAATAGGTTTGGTTAATTACAGAGTCCAAAGTTTCCCCAATTAAATGAGAACGATTATATGTAGGTATTATAATAGAAACTAAAGGCCTCACATTTTTATTTTAAGGTTCAGTAATTTTTTTTCAATTCTGTAACTTCTTCTCTTTAGACTAAATATAATCCCTCCAAAAAATAAAAACTTAGATGCAACTTTAATATCAATACTTTTTAAACAGGAAGTAACTTGAATTAAAATATACTTTGCATTTTTATAATGGGAGTTATCAATACTATCAAAATAAAATAATAGTATGTTTTTATATAAATAATTAAATAATTCTAGGTCTTTTATCTTTATAGCTTTTTTTAAATTTTCAATTGCTATATAACTCCGGGATTCTCTATGATAATTAATATAATATTTATCTTCGTTAGATTTTGATAACTGATGTTGCCTGTAAAGGAATAAAGGTTTATCAACAATATTATACCTCTGCGGATTTAATTTAAAAAATAATCTTGAAAAAAATTCTGCTTCCTGCCCTCGCGTGATTTGAGTATTAAATAAAGAAACTCCTGACAAAAATTCTCTTTTGAATAAAACAGAATTTGTAATTATTTGGTTTTTCCATAAAATCATTCCTTTAAATAATTCATTTTTCAAATCAAATTTTAGTGTCTTTCTATCATTTAAAGATTCATTCACTAAATATCCTGTAGTAATAATAAAATAATGTTTCTCATCAATAAATTCCAGTCTTGCTTGAATTAATTTTTTGAACATCACATCATCATCATCAAACCACTGAATATACGCCCCACTACTTAATTCAAAACCATAATTTCTACAAGCATTTGCGCCTTTCGGTCGATCTTGTGGGCGATGATGATATTGTATTCTGGAATCTTTTCCACAATAAAACTCCAGTAATTCTTCAGTATAATCGGCAGAACCATCATCTACCACAATACATTCCCAATTTTGGTAAGTTTGTGCAATAACCGAGTCTAAAGTTTCCCCGATTAAGTGAGCGCGGTTGTAAGTGGGAATTATTATGGAAACTAAATCTTCATTCATTTAAAGCCGATAATATTAAATAATTATTTCCCCTTTCTTAGAACAATAGTATAACCCGTTTTTTGATACTTTTTAAAACCTTTCTTACGTAAAAATTCATAAGCCTGAAAAGTCACCTTAGATATAAGGTTTTTAGATCTTTTTAATGTGTAAAACATTTTCTTTTCCAGAAATCGGTATTGTAATTTCTCAACAGTATAATTTTTAGCAATTGGTTCTCGGGTTAAATTATCACAAAATCCCGAGCACAAATATTTCTGAAAAATAAAAGGATTATATGGCTTAATATGAGAAAGATCGTCATAGAATCCTTCCCACATTAGAGGTGCGGATATCACAATAGCACCCCCTGGCTTACAGCATCTATCGAATTCCTTAAGTGTATCATATACTTCTTGAGGCTGCAAATGCTCAATAACATGACTCATATGAATTACATCGAAAAAGGTATCGTCAAATGGTAATTCAGGAAGTCGTCCTAAATAGACATTTTTATAATTTGCCTCTAAGGATTTAATACTGCTAGGATTTCCTTCAAATAAATATATATTTTTTTGATTACAAAAATCTGCGAAATTTCCATTACCCGCACCTACATCCAAAACAGTACTCTTTGGTCCAATTAGATCTTTTCCTATTTGAAAAAAAGGTTCTCTGCTATGCGTTACAAATTTCTCATTCATATTTTCTTCCAGTTTGCATCTTCAATTACGGGATAGCCATTTTTACTTGATATAGGACCGCCTTTTCTAATATTTCCTTCTTTAACTAACAAGTTAAAAACTTCTTGTTGAAAATCGTAAACTTGAACAGCTGTCCCAAGCCAAATATTAGCAGTATATAAACCCGAGGTCATCCTAAATTTATCTAATTTTCCAATTATCGTGTTTTTTCCTACCTTTAAATCAAAAATTTCTCCGCTATGCCCAGAATATATTTGATATAAAGGTTGTGATTCTTTTCCTTTTAAAGTAAACGAGAATTCAACTGATGTTTCTATTTTTGATTCTATTATAACTTCAAATTCAAAGCTCTTTCCAGTCGCAACTTCCGAAATGATTTGAAATGACCGCACATAAATATCTTTTTCTGATTCACTATTGCGGTACATTGTGTCCGGTATTAAATTCTGAGAATCCAGATAAAAATCTACAGTTTCAGATGGTTTTCCTTCAAAGACATTTCTACCATCTTCCAAATAAATTGCTTTTGTACAAAGGTTTTGTATTGCTACCATATTATGGCTAACAAAAAGCACGGTCCTCCCTTCCCCGGTAGAAAGGTCCTGCATTTTCCCAATGGCTTTTTTTTGAAATTCGGCGTCACCTACAGCCAACACTTCATCTACCACTAAGATCTCAGGTTCAAGATGAGCAGCAACTGCAAAACCCAATCTCACCGTCATCCCGCTGCTGTAACGCTTTACCGGCGTCTCAATATATTTTTCACAACCCGAGAAGGCGATGATCTCATCCAGTTTAGCTTTAATTTCAGCTTTGCTCATTCCAAGCACAGCTCCATTCATAAAGATATTTTCTTTACCGGTCAATTCTCCATGAAAGCCCGTTCCTACTTCCAATAAGGATGCTATTCTACCTTTAGTTTTTATACTGCCGGTGGTTGGTGCGGTTACCCTGGAAAGAATTTTTAACAGGGTAGATTTACCGGCTCCGTTTTTACCAATAATCCCTAGGACTTCTCCCTGCTTAACTTCAAAATTTATATCCCGTAAAGCCCAAACATAATCTTCGGTAGCTTTGGCGCTTCTATCATTCACGCCACCAACTTTTAAATAAGGATCTTCCTTGCCGCGCAGACTATGCCACCACCTATTTAGATCGTGCTGCAAACTACCGGTACCAACCGTACCCAGGCGATATTGTTTAGAAATATTTTCAGCTTTTAATATTACACCCATATTTCAGTTTGCAGGATTAAAGTAAGCAGTTAGCAGTTAAAAAATTATGGTGGAAAAATAAGAAAATTTTACGGGTTCTTCCGTTTTACAAGTTTCAGTTTTCCAACTCTGTAATTTCATTCATCTGTGCTTTACACCTTCTGAATTAACGCCTACCGACTATAGACTATCGCCTAATAACTAACTTAAACTGTATCAATAAAATTCTTCTCCGTCCGATTAAAAATAATTAAACCTATTAGAAATAGCACGATTGATACTCCTAAAGTATATAAAAAACCAGGCCAGGTGAAGGTCCCGGTATCTAATACCATATACCTAAAGCCTTCAATGATTTGAGTAAGCGGATTATATTTCACCAGCCAGGCCCAGTCCGGCATTTTTTCGGAAACTTCGCTTAAAGGATAAGGTACTGCCGAGATGTACATTAACAAAGTAGTAGCAAAACCTACTAAAACGGTTAGATCACGATATTTTGTAGTTAATGCCGAGATCGTCATTCCCGCACCAAGCCCCAGTAAGGCCATCATTAACACATAAACCGGGAACAAGATTAGATTAGAATTAGGACTTAACTCAGCACCATTAAATAGAAAATAGAAATAGAAAATAATTAATATCAGTAATTGAATTCCGAATTTAAACAAGTTGGAGATCACAGTTTTTAATGGCATAATCAACCGTGGAAAATAAACCTTTCCAAAAATACCCGCGTTGGCGGTAAAGGTATTAGAAGTTCCACTAAGACATTGATTAAAATAATTCCAGGCTGTAATCCCTGTTAGGTTAAAAAGAAACGAAGGTACATTACCCGTGGGAATACTTGCAATATTATTAAAAACCAGGGTAAAGATTATCGAGGTAAAAAGCGGTTGGATAAAATACCACAAAGGACCCAAAATAGTTTGCTTATAAACCGTGACTATATCCCTTTTCACAAAAAGGATCAACAAATCACGATACCGCCAAATCTCCTTAAAGTTAAGGTCTATCAGCTTTCGTTTCGGGGTGATTTCGTATAGCCAGTCGTCGTTTTCGGTCAAGGTGTTTTCGGGAAAAATTTTCTGCAACGAAATTAAGGATTTTTAATTAATAAAATAGTCTTTAGTCGGTAGGCCTTAGTCTTTAGAAATACGTCTTCTATAAATTTCTAACTCCCAATGACTACAAACTATTGACTATCTTCAAAAGATTAGCACGCTCCTGCGTCGCTCGTAAGGACCGGAGAAACAAAGGAAAAAACTGAACTTAGAGAATAGAAAAAAGAGACAAGAATAATTACAAAATATTCATGTATTCGTGGCGAAATTTTTAGAAAAGCGCCATTGCGATGGAGGCACGACTGAAGCAATCTCTTCAAGCTTAAAACTCCTATCTAAAGATTACCACGCTCCTGCGTCGTTCATAATGACGGAGAGAAACAAAAATAAAGACAAAGGAAAATATTCGTGTATTTGTGACGAAAGTATATTTGTTAGATCTTAGTTTTCAGATGCTTACTTAAAGCTTATCGTACCTTTTCAAAAACCACTTATAAGTCATCTTAAGCCCCTCTTCTAATTGTGTTTGAGCGCTCCAACCCAGAGCATTTAATTTTTGAATATCCAGTATTTTTCTTGGGGTGCCATCGGGTTTGGAGACATCCCAAACAATTTCGCCTTTATGCCCCGTGACTTTTTGAATAAGTAGCGCAAGGTCTTTGATGCTTAAATCCTCACCTACTCCCACATTGTACACCGGCTCCTCCAAATTATTTTCAAGCGCAAAGCATACCGCCGAGGCCAGGTCTTTTACATACATAAATTCCCTCATTGGGGTACCGGTACCCCATAACGTTACGCTAGCCTGATCATTGAGTTTAGCTTCGTGGAACTTTTTAATCATTGCAGGAATTACGTGTGAGGAATTTAAATCGAAATTATCCCACTCTCCATAAAGATTGGTAGGCATAAGCGACACAAAATCTTTATCAAATTGGTTTCGAAGTGCTTCACAAGCTTTTAAGCCCGCAATTTTTGCTATGGCATAGGACTCATTTGTTGGTTCAAGAGTACCCGTAAGTAAATAGTCTTCTTTTATGGGTTGCGCACAGAACTTTGGGTAGATACAGGAACTTCCAAGAAATATTAATTTTTGCACCCCAAAGCGGTGTGCATTCTCAATAAGATTATTTTGTATCAGCAGGTTTTTCATCAAAAAATCATAAGGCTGCTCAATATTGGCTAAAATCCCGCCCACCTTTGCCGCAGCAATTATTAATACTTCGGGCTTTTCAATATTGAAAAATTGCGCCACAGTTTTTTGATTTTCTAAATCTAAGGCTGCTGATGTGCGCCCAATTAAATTAGTGTAGCCTGCTTTTTCCAAATGTCGCCAAATAGCAGATCCCGCCATACCTGTGTGTCCCGCAATATATATCTTCTTACTCTTATTCATTCAATCAGTGTAATCTGTTTTAAATCCGTTTAATTTCCTTACTACTATTCGTAATAATTTAAAGTTTTATATCCTCCGTCGCGCAAATGCTGTTCTCTTTGCATGAGCAGTAAATCGCTTTTCACCATTTCTTTTACCAACTCCTGAAGTTCGTGTTGTGGCTTCCACCCAAGTTTTTGGTGAGCCTTGGTGGCATCGCCAATGAGTAAATCAACTTCTGTAGGCCTGAAATACTTAGAATCTATATTCAGAATTTCTTTTCCTTTTTCCAATTGAAATTGAGGATTAGCGCAAGCTTTTACAAAAGCTTTTTCATTTATTCCCTCTCCTTTAAATTCAAGTTCAATTCCCAGCTCCTCAAAAGCCATTTTAACCAAATCTCTAACACTTGTAGTGTTTCCCGTAGCAATAATCCAATCTTCAGCTTCTTCGGCCTGAAGAATCATCCACATCATTTTCACATAATCTTTGGCATGACCCCAATCCCTTTTCGCATCAAGGTTTCCGAGGTGAAATTTATCCTGCAACCCCAAAGCGATCCTGGCGGCTGCCCTGGTGATCTTCCGACTCACAAAAGTCTCTCCTCGCAAAGGAGATTCATGGTTAAAAAGAATTCCATTACAGGCAAAAATGCCGTATGCCTCCCGGTAATTGACGGTGATCCAGTATGCGTAAAGCTTTGCAACCCCGTAAGGACTGCGAGGATAAAATGGAGTCTTTTCGGTTTGCGGACTCTCCTGTGCCTTTCCAAATAATTCAGATGTGGATGCCTGATAAATCTTGGTTTTCTTTTCAAGACCAAGTAATCTTACAGCATCTAGAATTCTAAGAGCGCCGAGCCCATCGGTATTTCCCGTGTATTCAGGAATTTCAAATGAAACCTGCACATGGCTCATTGCAGCAAGGTTATAGATCTCATCGGGTTGAATTTCCTGAATTAACCGAATAAGATTAGAGCTATCGGTCATCTCGCCATAATGCAGAATAAAATTCCTATTTTTCTCGTGCGGGTCCTGGTAGAGGTGGTCTATCCTGGAAGTATTAAACTGTGAAGATCTGCGTTTAATACCATGCACCTCATAGCCCTTTTTAAGAAGAAATTCACTCAAATAAGCTCCATCCTGACCGGTGACGCCGGTTATCAATGCTTTTTTCATCCTTTTCATTTAGTCTCTCGAAGTTAACCGGGAAATTACCGGACGAAGTTAAAAGAATTTTTCTTTTTCTGAGTTTCGACTTCCAGTCAAATTATTTGAATGGATCTTTATAAATAATCAACTAACTTCGAGTTAGGAGTTTGTTTATGATTTTAGGGAGTTTTGTTTCGGTTTTTAATACCTATTTTATAAAGTCATTTTTTTGTTGGTCCCATTTAAAAAACCTACTGAAACGTTCCAGGGTTTCTACCGGGATTATTTTAACTTCCGTAAAAAACTTCTTTCCGACCTTTTCAAAATGAGAAGAACTAAAGCTTCTATCGGGATGAGGAGGATAGTTCTTTTTCCATTCTTTAAAAGCTTCTTTCTGAAATATAGAAGGGCGCTTACCTACAGGAATTTACCAACGAATATTATCCAATAACTTTTAACTTACAGTGGGCTCAAAAAAAAGGGCTTCCCAATCTTCTTTTAATAGTCAGGCGGTTTCTTTTAAAAACTTTTCTCCCACCGGTAATTCTAATGGTGCAAAAAAAGCTTTTCCTACCACAAAATCAAAACTATTTGACGGCAATTCGTTCTCCAGAAAATCACCACTCAAAAAGCGAATAGGATGTTCAAACTATAGGCTTCATTTAAGATTCAACGACCGAATTTCTATTGCGTATAGCACCGAATTAAGAGAACCATGCTAGATTATAGATTGGTTGAATTTGCTTTTTCACAACCAGAAGCATATAAGATATCAAATAGAGTGCAGAAATATTTAATTCGGGAAATTCTTAAAGAAATAGCTCTGAAAGATTTGAGTTATGCACCAAAACGCCCACTACAAACTCCACAAAGGGAATGGCTGGGTGAAGAATTAAAATATTTTACTAGTGAGAATTTAGAAAAGCTAAAATATTCCGAAATTTCACATTGGTTTGATTTTGATGAGATGAAAAAGGAATGGAAAAATTACAAAGCGGGAGATAACCAAAGTAGTTTTCATATATGGCAATGGATTAATGCCGGTTTGTTGCTGGGGGTTTAAGTAAAACAGAAATAAACAAGTTATTTAAAAATCTGTATTGATAAACTTTTGATTACATTAAGTTCGATTCCATATTGAAAGTTTATTTCAAACTATAAACTATAAGGAATTGACCATTGTTCAAAACACTCTAATTTGAGCTCTCTCGAAAGTTAAATTGTAGTGAGATCGATTTTATTTTCCAAAAATCAAAAGTTATAGTTCTATAAGGCTAAATAATAGATTAATAACGGTTAAGAACATTAATAATTCTATTTTAACACTATCCCATAAATTTCATCAAAGTTTATTTATAACCTTTAAAAATTTTCGACTAAAAACTTCATTAGTGAAATTAGTTTCTAAAAATTTTCTTCCCAGCTCACCCATAGCTATCCTTTTATCTTCATTTTTGTAGAGATATACCATTTTTTCAAATAGCTCCTCGTGTCCTCCTGAATACAATAAACCATTTTCCCCATGGTTAATCAATTCAGAAGTTGCTCCATCATCCCTACCAATCACTGGTATTCTCAAGGCCATAGACTCAAGTGCAACTCTTCCTAAACCTTCATTCGTAGAACAAACTAGAGATACATCTAATCGTAAAAATCCTTCAAAAGGATCGTTTAGGTGTCCTGTGAAAACAACATTATTTAATAAATTTAATTCTCGAATTATTTTTTTTAAACCACTTTGTTTTCCGGCTCCTATAATTAGGAGTTTACTTTTAGGGTATAATTTGTGAAAATTAGCAAAAGCTCTAACAGCAATTTCCTGTCCTTTTTCTGGATGGATTAAGCCTACTATCCCAAAAGTAAAAACTTTTTCATCTAACAAAGAGTGATTTCGTTTTCTTTTATCAAGATTTTCTAATTCCCTTTCACTTAATATTGCATTATAAAGTTGCTTTACATTCCATAAAGAGAATTCCTTAACTAAAAATTCTTTCAGAAAATGAGAAATAGCTATTACTACCTCCGATTCCTTTAGACTATTTTGAGTATATTCCTTCTGAAACCATTTAAAACTATAATGATCAGGGTGGGACCTTACAAACCATATATGTGGCTTATTATATTTTTGAGCATATAAAAAACCTATATTAAATATAGAAGTATTCGAACAAACTAAATCTGGTTGAAAATCACCAAGCTTTCTTTTAATTTTTGGAATCTGTTTTAAATTAAAATTTGTATTGCGATTTCCTCTAAAATTATCAATGCAGGAAAAAGATATCTTTGATTCCTTTCCTATCCACCCTTTAAATTTATGAATTTCCCAGGTTACCCCCATTTTTTGAAGCTCTCTTGAAAGCCCCCCTGGTTTGGGCATAATCACAAACAATTCTTTATCTTCTTTTAAACAAATTTCAAGAATTTTAATTAAAGAGCGGTTTGCTCCATATAATGCTGAATAGTGAGTAAAAAATAAAATACTTTTTATCATATAAGACTCTTAGAGTTACTTAATTAACTGCTCATCAAAAAATGAAATAATTTAAAAGCTTCTAAAATTTTATAGCTTCTTTAAAATTAATATGATTTTTTATCTATTAAAATATGGAATTACTCAAAATTCCGCATCGCCTTCTTCCACCAACGTTTAAATTTTCGGGTGGGATCAGATTTTTCTACGTAACCTTTGGAGTAGCGGTTATACCCGTAGCCATAACCATAGCCGTATCCGTAGCCATAGCCGTATCCATAACCATATTTTGCTCTATGTACAAAGTGGTTTAATACAAAACTGATGTTCTTTATTTCCCCTTTAGCGTATTTCTCGTTAATAGACTCCAGCATTCCGCGCTTTGTATAATCCTGACGCACCAGGTAAATGGTGGCATCGGCGTGTTTAACCAGGTTTAAAGCATCGGCAACCATCCCTATTGGTGGAGTATCGAGGATAATATAATCGTATTTCTGTTTTAATTCCTCCATCAGCTTATCCATTTGCTCGTTGATAAGCAACTCTGATGGATTTGGAGGCACCGGCCCGGCGGTGATTACATCTAGATATGGAATCTTACTTTTTTGAATAATCTCATCACTACTTGCCTGGTCTATTAAATAATTTACAACTCCCAGATCATTATTCAACTGGAAGTCATCGAAAATCTTCGGTTTTCTTAAATCGACCCCAACCAGCACCGTTTTCCGTTCACTTAAAGCGAAAACCGTTGCGAGGTTCATCGCACAAAAAGTTTTACCTTCTCCAGAAACAGAGGAGGTTACCAAAAGAGTTTTTGAACCGCTTACTCCCTGTTTTTTATACATGAACTGAAGACTGGAACGCAATCCCCTAAAACCTTCGGCAATAGATGATTTAGGATTATTAAAAACCACCAGGTTCGAGTCACTTTTACTTTTCCCAATCATCCCCAAAATAGGAATTGGCGATAAACGTGTCACTTCCTGGGCATTATGAATATTGGTATTCATAAAAACTAATAAGAATACAAAAGTTAAGGGAATTACGCCCCCAACCAGGACGGCCATTACATAATTTAATTGGGTATTCGGACCAATTTGTCCCCCGCCGGTATCTTTTGCCGAATCTATCACCATCACATCACTTACATTCGCCGCTTTTATTAAACCGGCCTCGCTCCTTTTCTCCAGAAACATATTGTAAGATTTTTCGTTTAAGCTATAACGCCGCTGAATTTTAAGTAAATCCTGTTCTTCCTGCGGCAGGGTGCTTATATCAGCTTCCAATCGCGAAATTTGGCTGTTAATATCCCTTTGCTCCTCCTGTAATAAGCCTTTGGAGGAACTTATATTCTCCAGCAAAATTGATTTCACCGAATTGATTTGCCGGTCTATATCGTCAAAAACCGGGGAGTTTTCTTTTAGCGAATACTGGTAGTTACTCCGTTCTTCTGCCAGGGTGATAATCCGGGAGACGCCGCTGGCGATACTCCCTTCTGAAATTCCCGCTACAGAAGGTGCGGGAACATTGGAGTAATCATTTCTGGTTTCCAGGTAATTTCTTAAGGTTTCATAATAAGAAAGTTGCCGCCTGATGTCTTCTTTTCTAAGATCTAAAGTTGAAAGCCGATTAGAGAGTTGGGAACTTTCCGCAGAAATATCCATAATTGCATTTTCATTCCTAAACTGGTTCAGCTCTGCTTCTACCATTTTTAAAGCTTCCGACTGTACCGCGAGACTGGAATCTATAAACCGAATGGTCTTGGTAGCAAAAAGGTTTTTCCGTGCCAGCATATTATCACTTAGCACTCTTACGGTTCCGTTCAGATAATCTACAATTCGGGCTTTATTCCCTCCCGTTTGACTCATCTTTAAAACCGAAGACCCCTGGGATTCGGGACTCACATTAACGTTTCTATATCTCCCTACCGCCGAGTCAAAATTCATAAAACTCACATAAAAAGGGGTGCCGGCTTGTAAGGGCTGATCTACTCTAAGTATAGTTCCATTGAAAAAAGGAAGTCGCACCTGTTCGCCTGATTTGTAATTTCTACTGAATTCTTTAGCTTCTACCTCACGATACGTTTTTTCTTTGGTTTTATAATTCTGAAGGTTTAAACTCGCCGGCACATTGGCTTTTAAATTGTAGGTTACCGAATCAAGAAATGTGATTGTGAGTGTTACATTATGTGCCTGAGCCATAGTGGTATCGGCAACTACTTTAAAAGGCGTACTTCCATAAGCATCTATGCGTTGATACTCCCCGTCTCTTAAATACTGTGTATAAAACTGAAGTTTTTCTACCACTTCCTCATTATGAGAACGAGATCTTAAGATCGTCATTGCGGTATTCACCTTATCTGAAGTCCCTCCCCAATTAAACGTTAAACTGGTATTACTGGTAAAAAACGGATTTTGATCGTCTTTTATAGAAATGGAATTTCCAAGATTGTAAACAGGCAATTTTCTTACGTTATTATAGTAAGCCACTGCCAAACTAATCCCCACCGAAAGCAATATTAACTTCCAGTAACTTATCACTTTTAGTACAAAACCTTTAAAATCAAAAGTTGAGCCTACATCTGATATGTGATCATCATCGTGCGCCATTTAAATCCTGCTAAATAATAAGATTGTTGTAGTAACGAAAGATAAAATTGTTACTCCCGTTCTAAATATTTCCAGTCCCGTTGAGCCCAATCCTAAAGACTTTTGAGGTAAGGCATTCACCAAAATAAGATCATTGGGTTGAATATAATAAAATTCACTTTTAGTCGCGTTGATATCGGTTAGGTCTATGTGATGTACCCTTTCACCTTCAGGATATTGCCGAATAATCTTTACTTCTTCCATATTACCATATTCGGAAATTCCCCCGGCATTGGCAACGGCTTCCATTATGGTAACTTTATCTTTGTAGATCACCTGGCTGCCGGTTCCTATCTCACCCAATGTAGTATAACGTATTCCAGCCAGTTTTACAGTCACAAAAATATTAGCTTCCTGCCTAAAATAATTTTCTAATAAAAGCTCCTCTATTTTCTCCCGCGCCTCTCTTTCGGTATAACCCAAAACATTTACTACTCCTAAAGTAGGCACGCGAATATTCCCGTGATCATCCACCGTAAACCCATCAAAAAACACGGCCTCTTCTGTAGTTGCATTTGGGTTTGCCTCTCCAACCGGATTAAACATCCCTACCAGTTCCTGATCCAGGGCTTTTACACGAATGCTTAATAAATCGCCGGTTTGAATACGATAAGGTTTTTTGAGTTGTTGAATTTGAATAATACTATCCAGTTCTGCATCATTTTCCTGTAGATAAGTGGTCTTTTTGGCAGAAATACAGGACGAGAAGCTCAAAACTCCCGCCAATAAGATTAGAATTAAATAGTATCTCTTCAGCATATTTTACTATTGATTCGGGACATCAGGATGAATAAGGTCGACAAATGCACTTTTGGGCATCCCATCGGCATCCTAATTTAGATAGTTTTAACAAATATAGTTTTTGTAGGCTAATAATAAAATTAAGTCGCAATTTTCCTTTTATTTTGCACAAAACTCAAGTCTGTGAATTATTTAAGTGTAGAGAATATTGCCAAAGCCTATGGCGAACATGTATTATTCGAAGATATTTCTTTCGGAATTAATGAAGGCCAAAAAGTAGGCTTCATTGCCAAAAATGGAACCGGGAAGACTTCCCTTCTTAATATCCTGGCCGGTTTCGATTCGCCAGATGCCGGCAAAGTGGTATATAGAAAAGATATTACTACGGCATTTCTTCCGCAGGAACCCAATTTAGACCCTAATTTAACGGTGGAAGAAACCATATTTTCTTCAGATAACGAGATCCTGAATATCATTAATCGTTACGAAAAAGCACTTATTAATCCCGATGATGCTGATGTTTATCAAAAAGCTTTTGAAGAAATGGATGCGGCCCAGGCCTGGGATTTTGAAACCCAATACAAACAGATTCTTTTTAAACTGAAGTTAGACGATCTTTCTAAAGAAGTGAAATACCTCTCTGGCGGACAGAAAAAGCGATTGGCGCTAACGGTAATGCTGCTGCAGAAACCAAATTTCATTATTATGGATGAGCCTACCAACCACCTGGATCTGGATATGATCGAGTGGCTGGAGGAATATTTCAAGAAGGAGAATTTCACCATTTTTATGGTCACTCACGATAGGTATTTTCTGGAACGGGTTTGTAATGAAATCGTTGAACTGGACCACGGCAATCTTTACACCTATAAAGGGAATTACGGCTATTACCTGGATAAAAAGGATGCCCGTATGGCCCAGGAGGCTACCAATACCGAAAAAGCCAAACAGCTTTACAAAAAAGAACTGGATTGGATGCGCCGTCAACCAAAAGCACGTACCACAAAATCTAAATCCAGGATAGACGATTTTCAGGATATCAAAGACCGGGCTCATAAGCGTCGCCAGGATCATGAAGTACAACTGGAATTAAATATGGAACGCCTGGGAAGTAAAATTGTAGAACTACATAATATCGGGAAATCGTTTGAGGACAAACAACTTCTGGAAAACTTCAGCTATAATTTTAAACGAGGCGAACGTATAGGAATAATTGGAAAAAACGGTACCGGAAAATCTACTTTTCTAAATATTCTTACCGGGGGAATAACGCCAGATTCCGGAAAAGTGGTCATTGGGGAAACCATAAAATTTGGCTACTACACCCAGGCGGGGATCAATATTAAACCCGGCCAGAAAGTTATTGAAGTAATTCGGGAGTTTGGCGATTATATTCCTTTGAAAAAGGGACGTCAAATTTCGGCACAGCAGCTTCTGGAGCGATTTTTATTCGATCGTAAAAAACAATACGATTTTGTTGAAAAGCTAAGCGGTGGCGAGCGGAAAAGGCTTTACCTGTGTACCGTTCTTATTCAAAATCCCAATTTCCTGATCCTGGATGAGCCTACGAACGATCTTGATATTGTTACGCTAAACGTGCTGGAAAGCTTTTTACTGGACTTCCCGGGTTGTTTGTTAGTGGTTTCTCACGACAGGTATTTTATGGATAAGATCGTAGATCATTTATTCGTGTTTCAGGGAAATGCAGAAGTTCAGGATTTCCCGGGGAATTATACTGATTATCGAGCTTATGAAGATAGCGCTTCCGCAGAACCTAAACAGGAAAACCAAACTACAACTCAGAAAGACAATAAAAAAGACTGGAAAAAAACCAGTTCGGGCAGTAAATTGAGTTACTCTGAACAAAAAGAATATGGAAAACTGGAAAAAGAAATTGCCAATCTGGAAAAGAAAAAAGAGAAACTTCAGCAGAAATTCTTAGAAGAACTGGATCCAGATGAAATTAAAGAAAACTCAATAAAACTCCAGGAAATAGATGACGCCATAGAAACCAAAACCGAACGCTGGTTTGAGCTGGGAGCGAAGATGGAGTAGTTTCAGTTGTGAGTTGTGAATTGTGAGTTGTGAGTTCTGAGTTCTGAGTTGTGAGTTGTGAGTTGTGAGTTGTGAGTTGTGAGTTGTGAGTTGTGAGTTGTGAGTTGTGAGTTGTGAGTTGTGAGTTGTGAGTTGTGAGTTGTGAGTTGTGAGTTAAAATTAATTTTTAAATATAACATATGAAAAGTTACCGGAACTTAGATATTTACAATCTTTCTTTTGAATACGCACTTGAAGTTCACAAAGTCTCACTCAAACTTCCAAAATTTGAATTGTATGAACAGGGCAGTCAGATAAGAAGGTCCTCAAAAAGTATCAAAGACAACATCGTTGAAGGATATGGAAGAAGGGTTTACAAACAAGATTTTATAAAATTTTTGATATACTCACACGCTTCACTTTTAGAATGTTTGTCACAATTGGAAATGATTGATGAGTTATATGAAATTGGAGAAATAAAAGCGTTAAGAGAAAAATATGATCTACTGGGCGGTAAAATTTATTCATTTATTCAATACGTAGAAAAGAACTGGAAATCCTGATTTTACAACCGGAAACTGAAAACCGAGAACCGAGAACTCATAACTGACAACAGCAGGCTTGCAACTAAAATCCTACATAAAATTCCTTCTAAAATCCCAAAATCAACACGGGCTGCATTCGCCTTTTGTTTACGAATTGGTAACGAATTGTTTTTATGATAGAAAGAGATATAAAGAATATAAGCTTCTAGCAAATTATAGAAAGCAGCTTTTAAAAAATAATAAAACTATTCACGTAACCGATTTTGGTGCTGGCAGTAGGGTTTTCACTTCTAGCAAGCGCACAATTTCGGCGGTTGCAAAAAATGTAGGGATTCCGAAGAAGAGAGCGAGGTTTTTATTCCGGTTGGTCAGTTATCTAAAATGTAAAAACATCCTCGAATTAGGCACTTCCCTTGGAATTGGTACTGCTGCACTCGCTGCAAACAAAAAAAGCAAAGTTCTAAGTATAGAAGGTTGCCCCCAAACTGCCAATGTAGCCAGGAATCAGTTAGAGAAATTTGGTTTAAATAATGTGGAACTCAAAGTTGGCGAATTTGAAGAAATTCTTTCAAAATTCGTGGTATTTTCTAATAAAACCACAGGCAATAAACATCAAAAACAGTACGATTTAATTTACTTTGATGGCCACCATATTAAAGAAGCTACCTTAAAATATTTTCAAAAATTATTGCCCACCGTTCATAATAATTCGGTTTTTGTTTTTGATGATATTCACTGGTCTGCTGGGATGGAGGAAGCCTGGGAAGAAATTAAAGCACACCCTCAAGTCCAGGTTACGATAGACACATTTTTTCTCGGACTTGTATTTTTTAGAAAAGAACAGGCGAAACAGCATTTTACGATTAGGTTGTAACAAAAAGTGCAAAGCAGCGTCCTATAATCACAAAATTAATTCTGCATGAGCAAAGTCATTGAAATCAGACAAATTACCCGGGATTTTCCATTAGGAAATGAAATAGTAAAGGTTTTAAAAGGTATAGATCTAGATATAAACCGCGGTGAATATGTTGCGATTATGGGACCATCGGGTTCGGGGAAATCTACTTTAATGAACTTATTGGGCTGCCTGGATACGCCAACTTCTGGAACTTATATACTAAACGGAAAAGATGCAAGCCAAATGGGTGACGATGAACTTGCTGAAATTAGAAATAAAGAGATAGGCTTTGTTTTTCAAACTTTTAACCTGCTTCCAAGGACCACGGCTTTAGAAAATGTTGCTTTACCAATGATCTATGCTGGTTACAGCAAAACCGACCGTAAAAAACGTGCGGAAGAAGTGCTTACGAATGTTGGATTAGGAGACCGAATGGACCATAAACCCAATCAACTTTCGGGAGGGCAACGCCAAAGAGTTGCTGTTGGTAGAGCCCTGGTTAACAAACCTTCCATAATTCTCGCCGATGAACCTACCGGAAACCTGGATTCAAAAACCTCGTTGGAAATCATGAATCTGTTTGATGAAATTCATGCTGCGGGAAATACAGTAATTTTAGTTACTCACGAAGAAGAAGTTGCTGAACACGCCCACCGGATAATTCGTTTACGTGATGGAATAATAGAAAGCGATGAACGAAAAGAGGTTTTTAGCAGCTAGCTAAACTTTTTTACAAATTTGGTTAAGATCACGATTTGCTGGCCATCAACCTTGCCTTCAATTTGTTCTGCATTATCGTGTACTAGAGAAACCCGGCGCACAGCAGTTCCGCGTTTAGCAGTTAAACTACTGCCTTTCACATTTAGATCTTTTGTAAGCACCACAGTGTCACCGGCTTCAATTACTGCGCCGTTACTATCTTTATGAATAACTTCTGCCGTAGTATTTTCTTCTGATGTTAACTGGGATTTAGCAAAAGCTTTTAGATCATCTTCCATATACATCATATCCAGTAAATCCTGTGGCCAGCCTTCAGCTTTAAGCCTGGTCAGCATTTGAAAAGCCGTTACCTGAACAGCAGGAACCGTGCTCCACATAGAATCGTTTAAACAACGCCAGTGATTTACCTCAACTTTATCAAAATCTTCCAGCTGCTCGGTACAAACCTGGCAAGCCATAAAACTTCCATCGGTAACTTCACCCGGAAAATTATCAAGGCTATAAACCTGCAAATTATCGGTAGCGCTGCAAAGTTCGCAGGTACTATCGCTGCGTTCCCTTAATTCCTTTTCTAAATTCATTCTTGATTTTTGGAGTCGCGAAGATAGGATATTATTCTAAACGCTTTGATAACTTGTCTGGATTTTGACGGCTATCCCAAATAGTCAGTATTGAAATTTGATCTTTCTCTACTTCATAAATGAGAAAATAGTCCCTAACAACTTTGATTCTAACATTTACTTCATCAGTAGGCTTTCCAATCTCAGGATAGTTGAAAATGAGTTTTATGGCTTCTTTAAATAGTCTTGCCAGTTTTATACTATAATTCTTAGATTTATTCCTATCAGTCCACTACTTGAGGATTTCCATCCTATCATTCTGCGCTCTTTTAGACCAAATTATTCTCTTAGCCATTCATCTACCACTTTATCGGCTTGTTCATTGGTCAAGTAATCCCCTTTTATAATTTGTTCCCGAGCTTCTGCTATTGCAGAGTTTTGTACGTTACTTAATTTATAAGTTTCCTGGGATTTATTCTCCTGATTTAGATAGCTGTACAATTCCTCCAACAAATTTCTATTTTCGGACAAATTTATTTCTTCAATTAATTTTTTTCTAATTTCTACGGTATTCATAGTGCTGATATTTATTAGAAAGAGAAGAAATTCCGGTTAAATCAAACTTTGTTTTTATATCAATCCTTTAAATTCAATTTAGCTTTTTCGGCAACTATACTGGTTTACGCAAATAATATTTTCCATAAAAAATCCAGTAACCAAACCAACATTACGAAAAAATTTTAATTCTATGTTTGTAGAATTAAATATTTATTCTACATTTGTAGAGAACAATCTAAACTTGTAGAAAATGAGTCTTTCAAAATCTGAAGAACAATTAATGCAAATACTCTGGAAACAGGAAAGGGCTTTTATGAAAGACCTTATAGAAGCCTACCCGGAACCTAAACCCGCACCTACAACTATTGCCACTCTTTTAAAAAGAATGCAGGACAAAAATTTTGTAGACTATAAACAATATGGCCGTTCCCGGGAATATTTTCCACTGGTAAAAAAGAAAGATTACTTCTCTAAACAGTTTAATGGAATTATCAAAAATTTTTTCAATGACTCTGCTTCTCAGTTTGCTTCATTTTTTACAAGGGAGACCAATTTAACTAAAGAAGAATTGGAGGATTTAAAGAAGTTAATAGATAACGAAATAAAAAATAAGTAGTTATGGAATGGTATATTTTAAAATCTGTAACGATCCTGGCTACTTTACTTCTTTTTTACAAGTTGCTTCTTGAGAAAGAGGATATGCATACGTTCAAGCGTTTTTATTTACTTTTTTCGGTAATAGCATCTATTGGAATTCCGCTTATTACCATTACTACCTATATTGAACCTGCTTCTCAAAATTTTAGTCCTACCATGCTTCAATCTTCCGAGGAAATCTCAATAGCAGAAGATCAATCTTTTATGGATTATCTGCCGTTCATTCTTTGGAGCATCTATGCATTGGGAGTGACTTTCTTCAGCATAAAATTTATAAGAAATCTAAGGGAATTATTGGTAAAGATTAGTATAAATCCAAAGGTAAAAAAGGAAGGATTCACGCGAATATTACTGCAAGAGGAAATTGATCCACATACTTTTTTGAATTATATCTTTCTAAACAAAAAGAAGTATGAGCAAAAACAAATCCCAAAGGAAGTAATTATTCACGAAGAAGCACACGCTAACCAAAGACAAAGTTTGGATATTCTTTTCGTGGAATTTCTGCAGATTATTTTCTGGATAAATCCGCTAATATTTTTCTTAAAAGATTTTATCAAACTCAACCACGAGTTCCTGGCCGACCGCGAGGTACTTAAAAAAGGAATCCAAAAAACCGAATATCAAACTACATTATTATCATTTTCATCGGGACATTTACATAGTGATTTTGTGAATCCCATCAATTATTCATCAATCAAAAAACGTTTTACAGTTATGAAAACACAAACATCAAAAAGAACCATCTGGGTACGGAGTTTATTAATCCTGCCTCTCGTCTCACTTTTATTCTTCAGTTTCAGTAATAGAGAACTAGTAGAAAAAGATATTAGTTCTTTTCAGGCTGAATCTTCAAATTCCAAGACTTTAGCGCTTGAAGTTAACGAGAGCGGAAAAGTCTTTTTCCAAAAGAATCAAACAGAGATGAGCGAATTACAAAAATTGATTGATACTGAAAGTTATTCCTCTTATCATGTTGAAGTACCTGAAAATTCTTCACCGGCCATTATAAAAAACTTAATTCAATTGATGGTAGACAATGAACTGAAAGGAAGTGTATCTAGCTGCATTTCTAAGAAAACTCAACAGGACAAAGCCACACCTGAGATGATTTCAGAGTATAATAAAATCATCAGGAATTTAAATGAGACTGGAATGATCAAGCAAAAAGATCTAAACCGGATTAAAAGAATATTAGGTGTAATGACCGCCGAGCAAAAGAAAAATGCTGTGCAATCAAAATATGACATTATTCCTTCTCCACCACCAGCTCCTGAAACTCCCCCTACTCCGCCGGCTCCACCAAGTTTTGAAAAACTATTAGCAGATGATGCAATCTTTTATTATAAAGGAAAAACTATTGAGCCGCAAAAAGCACGTGAATTGGTTGAAGACCAGAAAAAGGTAAATGTTCAAATTACTTATAACAACCAGGAAAAACCAATTGTGAGTTTAACCGATAAAGCGAATTAATAAGTATCATAAAAAATTAAAAAGCCCTCTTCGGTATTCGTACTGAAGAGGCTTAATGATTTAATCTTGTAATATAATTTCTCCTTTCTATTTCAAGTAAAACCATTAATCCCTTCATAAAAAACCGGAAAAAAAATAGTACATCACTGTTTACCCCCTTTTTTCGAATAAACTTTTTCATCAATTATTTTTAGAGAATTCACATCTTTAAAGCCTGGCTTTACGTAGATAAAGTATGAGAGAAACAATTATTTTTGCGTGTATACTATGGTTTGGATTTTCTTCCTATGCCCAAAAAATAGATCATACTTCTTCCTACCGAGAAATAAAAAGCAATTCATATTTTAGGTTTAATTACGATAATGACTTTTTCGCTTCAGCAGATAAAAATTATACTCAGGGATATCAGTTAGAGTTAGTTCTGCCTTTTTTAAAGAAGAATCCGATTAATCATCTTTTTTTTCAACCTAAAAATAACGAGTTTACTTATGGTTTAGCCTTAGAGCATATTGGATTTACACCAGGTGATTATGTAAGTAAAGAAATTCAAGTTGGGGATAGACCATTTGCTTCCGCGATTATGCTAAAAAGCTTTTTAGTCGCCAAAGATACAGTGAATTCTTCAAGAATGCATTCTGCATTAAGTTTAGGAATAATATGGCCTGCTGCTTTTGGCGGAGAAATGCAACGAAGTATTCATGAGGCAACAGGAAATAAAATCCCGTATGGTTGGAGAAACCAAATCAAAAACGATATTGTTCTAAATTATCAAATTGGTTACGAAAAACAATTGTTCCGATATGCAGACTTTTTCTCCTTGCAGGGACAGTCAGAAATCAATCTGGGTACCCTTTTCACCAATTTTTCCGTTGGGGCAAATGCCACTTTAGGAATTATAAATAATGGATTTTCTTCCGTAGAAAATAAAAATAAGTTTGAGGTATATGCTTTTGCGCAACCTGTTTTTAAAGTAGTTGGGTACGATGCAAGCATACAAGGCGGCCTTTTTAATAATGAAAGCGTCTATACAATATCATCTAACGATATAAATAGGTTCACGAGACAGACTCATATCGGGATTATTGTAAAAACACAAACGCTTTACTTTGAATATACAAGAACCACCCTCACTCCAGAATTTGAAGGCGGAAATACTGCCAATTGGGGCGGAATTAAAATTGGGTTCACATTTTAGTTTTCGTTATAAATCATAAATTTTACTGCGCTTGTTTAATATATTCCTTAATCCGTTCTTCTAAAATTGGCAGCGTAACCACACCCTGCTCTAAAATCACTTCGTGGAAATCACGAATATCAAAATCGGAACCAAGGGCTTCTTCTACTTTTTTACGCAATTCCCTGATTTTAATTTCTCCTATTTTATAGGAAACAGCCTGGCCAGGCCAGGAAATATAGCGATCTACCTCTGTATTGATATTATGCATAGAAAGCGCCGTATTTTTCTCGAAATATGCTACCGCTTCTTCCCTGCTCCAACCCATTGCGTGAATTCCGGTATCGATTACCAATCGGCAGGCACGCCATTGCTCGTAGGTGAGTTTTCCAAACAACTCGTAGGGCGTAGTATAAATTCCCATATCTTCAGCTAAGAACTCAGAATACAAGCCCCAACCTTCTCCATAAGCCGATAAATACATATTTCTGCGGAATTTTGGAATACTGTCACCCAATTCGGCATTCAAAGCATTCTGTAAATGATGTCCTGGTACTGCTTCGTGGGCGGTTAAAGAAGGCAAAACATATAGCGGACGATTGGATAAATTATAAGTATTCACCCAATAATAGCCCGGCTGGGTTTCATTGGAAGCGCCAATATAACGCCCCGTGGTATACTTTGGCGCTATAGCATCAGGTACTTTCGCCACGCCGTAAGGTTTTCTTGGTAAAGTTTTAAAATAAGCCGGCAGTTTGGCGTCAATTCGCTTAGCAATATCACGTGCTTCCATTAATAATTCTTCCCCGGTTTTAGCATAAAATTGCTCATCGGTTCTTAAGAAATGAATGAATTCTTCGAAACTACCGTCAAACTCAACTTCAGCTATTATTTTTTTCATTTCTGAATTAATTCGCGCTACTTCCTCTAAACCAATTTGATGAATTTCTTCTGCCGTCAAATCTAAAGTAGTATAATAATCCAGCCTGTTTTGATAATATTCCCTCCCATTTGGAATTTCAGAAACTCCCAAACTTGTTCGTGTATTTGGTAGATATTCAGTTTCGAAAAATGTCTTTATTCTTTTAAACTGCGGAATTACACTATTCCCAATTGCCTCTTCTGCGGCTTTTAAAACAGAATCTTTTTGTTTTTCCGAAAGCGTTTTTGGAAGATTTTCGAAAGGTTCATAGAAATAGCTTTCTTTTGGATCTTCCACGATCTGGTCGTTATAAGTAGATTCGTAACCCTCAAAAATCACCCGTGGCTGTGTATTCCCTTTCTTTAAACCTTCACGTAATAACACAAAATGCTGATCTACATAAGTAGGAATTGCATTTAATTTATTCAAATAGGCTTTCACCTGCTCGTAATTATTTAAATCTCTAACCTGGTAGGCAAGGCTTAAATGAAATCCCGAATCTGAAAGCAACGGATTTAAATAGGCTTCAAATTCGTAACGGTCTATAGTTTCCTGAAGCTTAAACTTTAGCATTTCCAGAGAAATCTGTTCGGTTTCGCTTAAAGAATCGGCTTTTATTTCCTGTAGTTGCTCCAACTGCTTCTCAGCAAATTCTGATTCTTCTTTGTAATATTTCCCGGTATATAATCCCAAAGGAAAATCTTCGCGATCGTAAGCCTTATGATCATCAATTTCCTGAATAATAGTTTTTAAATCTTCTGAAGCTTCCTGCGCAGTTAAGATAGAAATACATAAAAAAGCGAGGGTGAGAGTAAGTATTTGTTTCATAGAAAAATTGAAGTTTTGATAAAGATAAGGTTTCTGAAGAAGTTTGTATGGAATTTGGTTTGTCACGAATACACGAATCTCCTTGTATCGTATACTATTCGATCATCGTTTCTTCTCGTCATTACGAGCGACGAAGGAGCGTGGTAATCTTTCATTTCGAACTTTTATTGTGGTTAGAGATTGCTTC
The DNA here is from genome assembly GCF_000745315.1 of Salegentibacter sp. Hel_I_6. NCBI lineage: Bacteria > Pseudomonadati > Bacteroidota > Flavobacteriia > Flavobacteriales > Flavobacteriaceae > Salegentibacter > Salegentibacter sp. Hel_I_6. Next base: position 1,232,370 of record NZ_JQNQ01000001.1, read on the forward strand.
AGTCGTTCCTTCTTCGCAATGACGCGCGGCTGGCTGATTTTTTTTAAAATATCGATATTTTATTGAAAAATTGTGAAGTCTTGGTCTTGAATAATTTAATTCCCCAAAATCCTATTCCCCAGCTGAGATAATAATTCCTTTGCATCCCCTCGGGTTTTTTCAGTTTCTATGGCTTTAATTTCACCATTTTCTTCCACCAGTTTATAGCTAAATGCAAAGTCGGCATCTGCCCTGGCTATTGGGCTTAATGTGCCAAAACGAAGATCATTAAAATAAATTTCTCCATCTTTTTCTGAAATGGTATACCAACCTTCTGAAATATCGATGAGCCGTTTTACATTTCGCTTTTCGATCCAGTCACCAAGCAATTGATGGTTTTTAGGATGTGCTACAAACTCTATTGGTTGTGTATCAAAAATTGAATAGTTTCCAATTAAATATGCATCATCAACCTCCACATTAGCCGACCATAAAACAGCATTTAGCGGGGACGGTTTGGTTTCGATTTTGTAATAGGCAACATCCTGATCTTCCAAAGCTTCCGTAAACTTATCAAACGTGTAAAGTTTTAAGGCCGGGGTAATAACCAACAAATAAATACTACTTATTATAAGGCCAAGATTATTTAGTTTTCTCCTTTTTTTAGTTCCTCGTTCCTGTCGCATTGCCAGGATTAAGAACAACAAAAATGGTAGCGTATATAATGGATCTATTACAAAAATGTTCTTATACGCCAGGCGGACTTCTAAAGGCCAGAATAACTGTGTACCCCAGGTTGTATGAGAATCCAGAAGCGGATGCGTAAAAAAGCCCCAAAACATCAACCAGGACCAGTTTTGCCAGATTGCAATAGATTTCTTTTCAATCTTTGAAATGAGCCAACCAAAGATGGGTGCAAAAAGTATGGAAAACACAATGGAGTGTGTAAAGCCACGGTGAATTTCAATAGCGGTAATAGTATCGGTAAAAGCGCTTGCAAAAGTATCCAGATCGGGAATTGTGCCTGCAATGGCTCCATAAAGCATCGCTTTATTCCCCACTTTTTTGCCGAGAACTGCTTCGCCAACCGCCGCGCCTAATACTATTTGTGTTAGTGAATCCATTTATGACTTTTTTCTTCTCTGATTTGTAACTTCTACTTTTCCAAAAGAAAAACTAGATAGTAATAAAGTTTTTAATCACGTCATCCTGAACTTGTTTCAGGATCTAATGCGTTGATAAGATCAAGTTAGAAGCTGAAACAAGTTCAGCTTGACGAAAATAAGACATTCCATATAACCTCAACTAAAACTTAGAAAAGGTTCCAAAATCCTTAATTCTAGTATTTAATCATCAACAATCTCCATCTTCCTTAGAAGGAATGAGGCATTCATATTCTGGCAAATTCCGTCTTTAAATTTATAATCAAAATGCAGTTCGTCATTGATAATTTCCGCATCAAAATAATGGTTTTTCACCTGGCTTAATTCTGAAGTGATTTCGCATAAACTCAAATCATGTGTAGCAATGATTCCGGTTGAATTAGAGTTCACCAGTTTCCTAATAAACTTTTTAGAGCCTATAGCTTTATCGCTACTATTGGTTCCTTTTAAAATTTCATCAAGAATAATAAAATAACGATCGGTTTTAATTTCGTCTACTATAAATTTTAAGCGCTTTAATTCTGAAAAGAAATAAGATTCATCATCACTTAACGAATCGCTGGTACGCATACTGGTAATGAGTTTAATCGGCGAATACCTACAAGCTTCAGCACAAACCGGAAGCCCAATATTACTCATTAAAATTTGAAGGGAAACCGTTCTTAAAAAAGTACTTTTCCCAGCCATATTCGCGCCGGTAATGATAAAGAATTCTTCATCCCCAATCGCGAAATCATTAGCTACTCTCTTTTTAGGATCTAAAAGTGGATGTGCCAATTTTGTTGCTGAAATTCCTCTTTTCTCGTTTATGGTTTCAGGAAAAACATAGTTTGGATGATTAAATACAAAATTCCCCAGAGAATTATAAGCATCAGTAAGTTCGATTACCTCAAACCATTTTTCGACATTTTGGCGATATGCTGAAATCCATTTTTCTAATTTATAACTCTGGCGAAGATCCCAGAGTAAAAAACCGTTGCCAAAAATCCCAAAAATCATATTGTTTCGCTGGTCTAAGGCATCGATCGCTTTGGAAAATTCTTTAAAAATTGCCGATGCCTTTTTCTTTTCTGAATGAATAAGCGACTGATTTTTCTTTAAAATTTCTGAAGAAAAATCTTCTTTTTCAAGAAGTTCCAATAACAAATGATATTGATGAAAAGTATCCTGGATCTTACTCACGCTACCTGAAAGTAAATTGATTTTCTTCAGGTAAATTCCTGTAAAAAGTAAGCCGGCTAGAAACCACAGAAAAAGATGAATTCCCTTTAAATAATCAAAAGAATAACCCGCGATCACGAGAATGGAAATCACCGAAAAGACAGTAGGCAACCATTTCATATAATTTGGAACAAAATTCTTATAATTTTTAAACCATTTAATTACAGTTTTTGATGCGGTTTCAGTCTTTACCAACCTGGCCAATGCAGTAAACTCCTGTCTCCATTCAGCTTTAGTTGCAAGTTCTTTAACGGCTTCCTGTTTCTGCGAAATATCTTCTATGCTATTTTTAGTAAAAATACCGGCCAGTATTTTTGTACCTTCATAAAGCGCGGTTCGGTTGGAATACTGGAAAAACGAGCCTCGCCCAAATAAGTCGATATCCTGGCTATAAGGATGCATCGGATCTTCAAATTCGTTTCCATCAGGTAAATCCTGAAAATTCCGGGTTTTTAAAATATCAATTTCCAGCTCGTTTAGCTTGATGATTTCCTTTTGCTTATCACTCTTATCTTTAAGATTGCTGTGCCTGGAAACCAGGAATAAAAAAAGTGCAATCCCACCAATAATTACCGGAACGATCACATTCATATTTCCGAAGAAATAATAGATCGTAAAACATATTGCTAGAAAAATGAAAAGCCTGATTAAACTGGATACCAGCAATTTTTTGGAGATCTTGCTTAATTCCTGCTGGTGTATTTCTTTTTGCTTTGAATAAAATTCTAATGGGTTATTCATCTAAATCTTTAAGTTCTTGTTGTTGCTTTTTAGTTAATCCCGCTTCTACCAAATTATAAGAATCGTCTACTAATTGAAAAATAAAATCGGGTTTTAATTGACCATCCAGGATTACGGTGTTCCAATGCTGTTTGTTCATATGGTAACCGGGTAAAATATTATTCTCGTATTCTTCCCGCAATCTTATCGCTGTTTCAGGATCACATTTTAAATTTACACTAAGCGGAAGCGCATCAAGCCCGGCCAATGCAAACATCTTACCCATAACTTTAAAAACCAGGGTATCTGGACCAAAAGGAAGTTCCTCGGTTACGCCTTTTTTGCTAATGCAGTAATTTCTAAGCGTTTCTATGTCCATATGCAATTTTGTCATTTCCGCCCCTCGTAAAATCGGGATAAACTCCGGCGGAAATCTATTAATTAATTAACATGCTAGATCCTGACTTCTCGACTCCGCTCGAAGTGACCAGTTCAGGATAACGTACTTCCACAGGCTATTATTTCTCAATTTTCTTCTGATTTCTATCTTCTAAAGTCAGTGCTGTATAATCGAGTTTCCAACCAATGGTTTCCACAATTTTTTCCATCAATAAAATGGTATCCAGCGCCTCTTTTCGCGCCTGGTCTAGAAGTCCGCTTTGGGGAATCTTGTCAACTATATAATTTTTTGCGTCACGGTTAATATCCGTAAGATCTGAAGTTGTGAAAGGGTTTGCCCAACCTTCGCGCTTATCGTAATATTTAAAATCTGTCTCTACAGTAAGCAGTTCGGGCTGCGGAAAATTAGTGAGTACAATGGTTTTTTTTTCATTTTCGCTATTCATTCGCACTTTACTAAGATCAAAACCCACGTGCGCTTTGGCGTTTACCAAAACTATGGCCTTTTTCTTTCCCAGAAGTAAACTCAGGTATTTTTCCTTTAAATTTTCGTAATGATAAACCTCAGAAAAATCGCCTTCAACGGTTATAAATTTACAAACACTCCTTATTTTATCCATAATCACCAAGGACTGTTCATTGGTTTTAAGCTTTGATTTCTCCTTATTAAACCTGGCAAAAATAAAATAAGCCACGACCGCTCCCACGGCCAATCCGATAAATAAAAATTCCATATTAATTTCCTATTTCTCCCAAATGAGTGAATTTGAAGCCCTTTTCATACTTGAGCCCGTAGCCTAAAATACGATCAAAAGCCGCATGTGAAAACAAAATTACACCTATTAATTGAAATACTTCACTTTGCACATAAAATCCCAGGAACCATATTAAAAGTGCAAGCCCTTTATGATGAAAAAGATTATAAATAAAAGCTCCTGTTTTATTATTGAAGATATACCCCAACATTCCAAAATCTGGTGTAAAAAATAAAACTAAAAACCACCACCAGGCAAAGTCTAATCGGCTAAAAACGAAGATTCCCAATATTAACATTGCGAGCTCTTCAAGTGCGAGTGTTATTTTCATAAGAATTTATATAAAACAGGTTTTGAGGGGCTTGCATCGTTTTCAAAGGAAGCTATTTGTAGATTTAGTAAATAGTCCCCATCCTCAATAGCATTAGGAACATAAACTAGTTCGGTAATAGTAGCATCAAAACGAGTGTTTTTCGGGTAATTCCAAAAAGCTTTATGCGCCAATAACTTCCCGCCATCCTTCTCCTTATCTACTGAAGGTAAATCTATAAGCAAATGCTTGACACCAGAATTTCTAAGGTAAACCGAAGCTTCTTCACTAAGATAAGGCCAATTGGTATGCGAATATTTTTTCGTCTGCTTTTCCCTGAAATTGGGCAGTGTTCGTATAATTAAAGCATCAGTTTCGTTAGGCTGAATTTTCTCCCTCAAAATTGCTTCGGAAATCACACTATCATCTCCCCTAATTTCCGGTTCAACTGAAATCAATTTTGAAAAAAAGAAGAAAGTTTTCAGCGTTTGATTGATGCTATAAAATTCCCTGGAAATATGCCCCACACATTCGGTATGCGTGCCGTGAGCGTGCGGGTTAAACTGAATATTATTAAAATTAACCGAAGCTCCTTCTGAAACTTTCCCAATAAAGTCACCGTCTTTCACCGGTGTTATTTTAGGAGCATCTAAATACCACGCCACCGGATTTTTAGCATCGCCCCGCAAACCAATGGAAATATCGAGGGGTTTGGAAAGATCGGTAATATAATCTTTAGCTTTAAAATTAATAGTGGTTCGCATAAAATCTAATCGATTTTAATTTTGGAAGGATCCTGTCTGTTTGAAAAGAAAGATATTATTTCAATAGATTCATTATGTATTCTATAATATAGGCTGTTGAACTTTGCAACCACAGTTCTTCGAATATTTTTTCTTTTAAATGAAATTGGGAATATCTTGGGGTTTTTAGAAATTAATTCCAGCGTATGATCCAGTTCTTTGGCGAATTTTTCTAATTCCTGTGCGGTCCAGTTTTCTTCTAAATAAGCTATTGTTTCTTCAAGTTCAGAAAGTGCGTGAACGGTCCAAAAAATCTTATAACCATTTTTCATAGAGTTTTCTAACTTCAGATTGTGGTCTTAAGTTCCCGGAATTAGCATCTTCTATTCCATTTTCTATAGATTCTTTTTCGCCTTCACTTATCTCATTCCACCAATCAGCCTTCTCACTCTCTCTTAGTTTCATTAATTTATCTATAATGATTTCGTTATCCAAAGTGGATAACCATTGAATTAATTCTATTTTCTTGTTTTGAAGATCTATAGCCATAACTCAAATTTACGATTTTTGACTTTAATTTCGATATTTATTAATCCAGGAAAAACAAGTCGGCAGCAATACCATCACTTAAAAATTTTCCTTTAGAAGTAATATGAAAAACCCCATTTTTTTTCTGGAGCAAATCTTCCTTTTGCAATGGCTTAGCAAGTTTTACAAAGTGAGCTTTATAAGCTTCGCCAAATTTCCCGGAAATCTCAGCAAGCTCTACCCCAAATTTTGTCCGCAGCCGGGTCATCACATATTCGTTGTACTTATCTGAAAGCGATAAATCTTCCGTTTCCTGCGGAATCTTATCATTTTCCAGGGCTTTTATATATAAAGGATTATTGGAGATGTTCCATTTTCTGGAATTTCCATTGTAAGAATGTGCTGCCGGACCAATTCCTAAATAAGGTTTTCCCAGCCAATAGGCGGTGTTATTTTTTGAAAAATAACCGGGCTTTCCAAAGTTGGAAAACTCATAATGTTCAAAACCATTTCTTTTGAGGGTCTCCACAAGAATTTCGAAATGAAGTTTTGCGGCTTCATCATCTACCGGCTTAATTTTCCCTCTTTCAATAAATTTCTGAAGCGCGGTATTCGGCTCTACGGTAAGTGCATAACTGGAGATATGCGGTACACCCAATTCAAGTGAAATTTCGATATTTCGTTGCCATCGTTCTACACTCATTCCCGGAATTCCGTAAATAAGATCTATGGAAATGTTGTCAAAATATTCTTTGGCGAGATTGATACTTTTTAAGGCTTCCTCGGAATTATGCGCACGGTTCATCAGCTTTAAATCTTCTTCAAAAAAAGATTGAATTCCAATACTCAAGCGGTTGATTTTAGAAGCCTTGAGCATTTCCACCTTTTCTTCCGTCAAATCATCGGGATTTGCTTCCAGGGTGATTTCAGGATTTTCAGCAATTCTATAATTCGAGTAAATGGTCTCAAAAATTTGCTGAAGTTCCTCCGCTTCCAATAAACTGGGTGTTCCGCCCCCAAAATAGATCGTCTGGATTTCAGGGGAAGTGAGCTCATCCTTCCGCAGCACTAATTCCCTACATAGCATCTCCACGAGCTTAGCTTTCTTTTTTAAAGAGGTAGAGAAATGAAAATCACAATAGTGACAGGCCTGCTTGCAAAAGGGAATATGGATATAGATACCTGACATATAGTTGATTTGAAAATTGGAAGAAGATAAATTGAAACTATTTAATTTTCTTCGGGTTTTGCTTTACAAAAGCAGCCCATCCGGAATAACTTTTTCCCACTTCGGTACTACCTGAATTGTAAAAATGACAAACCGCGGCTGCAAGGCCGTCGGTTGAGTCGAGATTTTTTGGTAATGATTTCAAACCGAGTAAACTTTGTAACATTTTTGCCACCTGCTCTTTACTGGCATTTCCGTTACCGGTAATTGCCATTTTAATTTTCTTGGGTAAATATTCAGTAATTGGTATTTCTCTGGAAAGTCCGGCAGCCATTGCCACGCCCTGTGCCCTTCCCAGCTTAAGCATAGATTGTACGTTTTTACCAAAAAACGGGGCTTCAATCGCAATTTCATCTGGATGATAAGTGTCTATCAGTTCTATAGTTCGTTCAAAAATTAATTTAAGTTTCACGTAGGGATCGCTATATTTACTAAGCTGCAATTCATTCAGCTGTATAAATTTCATCTGCTTATTTTCCACTTTTATAAGTCCGAAGCCCATAATCGTAGTGCCGGGATCAATTCCTAAAATGATTCTTTCGCTCTTCAAAATAACTGTTTCTATTTAAAGCTTATCTAATTTCACGTAGCTTCGCAAAGCTAAGCAATTTCATTTCCTTACTCGCCAGGCAAGATTTCAAATACGCCACAGTTTAGATATTTTCTCTTTCTAGGGTTCTTGAATTTGCTGTGTTTTGGTTTACTTTACAGGGAAATTAAGAATTAAAAAACCGGATATGTTCATCTTTATTGTTATCTGTATTTTTTATTCGGTTTTAATGCTCATGCTGCTTTACGGCTGGAAAAAGATCCCTGAATTCTCTTCGGAAAATTTACCCGCGGAAATTCGGTTTTCTATTATAATCCCTTTTAGAAATGAAGCTGGAAATTTACCGATTCTATTGCATTCCCTGGCTGGGATAAATTATCCTGAATCTAAATATGAAATTATCCTGGTGAACGATGAATCTGAAGATAATTCAGCGGAAATCATCGAAGAATTTCAGCATAACCTTGAAAATTTCAATTTAAAAGTTCTGGAAAACAATCGTATTTCAAATTCCCCGAAGAAAGACGCTATTGCGACCGCAATTAATGCTGCCAATTTGGAATATATCATCACTACCGATGCTGATTGCCGGGTTCCTGTAAACTGGTTAAAAAGCTATAATAATTTTATTCTTAAAACCGAAAACAAACTCGTTGCCGGGCCGGTTGCTTTAAATTCTCTTCCAGCAACAAATACAAATAATAAGCGCAAAAATATCTTAAGGAATTTTGAAGAGTTGGATATTTTAAGTCTTCAGGCATCCACTGCCGGAGCTTTTGGAATTGAGCAAGCTTTTATGTGTAATGGCGCAAATTTATGTTATCAAAAAAATGCTTTTATAGAAGTTTCGGGGTTTTCGGGAAACGATAAAATTGCCAGCGGTGACGATGTTTTTTTACTTCAAAAATTTCAACAAAAGAAATATAAAATTGGCTTTTTAAAAAGTTGGGAAGCAATTGTATATACGAAAGCTCAACAAAGTTTTGGTGATCTGGTTTCGCAACGAATTCGTTGGGCTTCTAAAGCTCCGGCCTATAAAAGCTTATTTTCTAAATTTACCGGAATAACTGTCCTTTTAATGAATCTAAGTCTTGTGATCGCCGCCTTTTTAGTCTTCTTTCAGCTATTGCCATACCAACCTATTTTGATCATTTTCCTCATAAAATTCAACCTGGATTTCATCCTGATCTATAGCGCAGCTAAATTTTTTCAACGAGAAACAGTTTTGCGAAGTTATTTCTGGAGTAGCATCTTTTATCCTTTTTTTAGCACTTATGTAGCTGTTAAATCTCTATTTTCGGATTTTTACTGGAAAGGAAGACAATTTAAAAACTAGAGATGCATTATTATATTTTAGAGTATGTAACGGGAGAGAATTACCTTGAAGAAAGGATGAAATTTCGTAAAGAACACTTAAATCACGCAACCGAGTATTTTAATGAAGGCTATCTTAAACTTGGCGGTGCAATAGATTCGGCTAACGAAGCTGTACTTGTTTTTAAAGCGGATAGCGATAAAATTGCGAAAACTTTTGCCGAAAACGATCCGTATGTGAAAAACGGACTGGTAAAAGCCTGGACGGTGAAAAAGTGGAATGTAGTGATTGGGAATTAAATTGATACAGAAAGAAGATCTTCACCTAATTCGTGAATAGCTTTTTCTATTCTTCTTGCCCTTTCTTCTGAAGCATTTGCTTTTCCACTGGCATATTGTCTCATGAGCGAAGGATTGATACCGGATTTTTCGGCGATAGCAGAAATTTTTATTGGAAGAAGTTTGAAAAATGAAGCTATATCCAGCCTATATTCGAATTCAGTTAACCCTTTAATTTCATTTAACCATTCTTCATTAAGATCTTCTGCTACTTCTTTATAATCTTCAAACGCGACTTTGAGATTTTGTTTTAATTCATCTAATGAATTTCCAAAAGCACTTACTCCGCCCGGGAGGTTTTGAGTACTTCCCCAATAAGTCCCATCTTCGGCCTTTTCAACATACACACTAATCTTTTTCATTTTAATTTATTTAATTCCGGCTTGTTTTAAAATTGAATTCACCGTTCCCTTAGGAAGATCCTTTTTCGGATGCGGAATGGTAACAATTCCTTTCTTTTTGGGATGCTTAAAATGATGGTGGCTTCCTTTTGTTCTTACGAGGTACCAACCATCCTTTTTAATTGTTCTAATTAGGGAAACCGAATTCACATTTTAAATTTATAACAAAAATGTTATATAACAAAACTGTTAGGTCTCGAGTTATTACTCAGCTTTAATCAAAATAGGCATTTTAAACACGGTAGAAACCGGTACGCCGCGTTTACTGGCGGGATAAATTTTTGGTAAAGAATCTATACTTTGATCCAGCCACATTCGCAATTCAGGAAGTTGATTATTTAATGTAGAATCAATTTTAACCGAATCTATTTCGGGCCGGCCCGAACTATTTATTTCAAGATAGAGATAAAGCGTATCGTCTATAGATTCTGTAACTACGGGTTGTTGTTTAGAAAGGTAAGCGTAAATATTTTGGGCTACTTCCCTCTCAAAACATTCACGAGCGGCAAGTAGTTCGGTTTCATTCTGGCAATCTTCAAAAGCGGGGTATTCGTCTACCTCTTTCCAGTTTAGTGTTCGGGATTCTAACTCCAATACTTCTTCTGAAGAGATTTTTTTGGTCTCAAAATTACAGGAGAAAATAAGAAATGTAACAAACAGAAGTAAAGCTCTTTTCATTGGCAAACGCACTTGGACTTTGAGCAAAAGTAATGAAATTTAAGTGAAAGTTATGTCGGGATAAAAAGCTAGTTTTCTATGGCTTTAAGATTTAGCGACTTTATTTCCTGCTGCCAGTTTTCGTTATCCATTTCAACATCAGAATATCTTCAAATATTTTCTGGTGGTGATTATTCCAGATTAATAACCCGCCAACATTTTACGATTTACATCCATGATAAATCCGTGTTGCAGATTTTTATCACCATATATATATTAAAAATTACGCTGTCGTATTTTAGGGCCGGCTGATTATACACCAGTTCTTTTACTTCAGTTGAAAGCTCATTAAACTTAAGCTGTTGATCTTCTAAGTAAAAATTTTTTAGGCATCAACAAATACATTTACTTCAAAAGCTTGTTGGGAAAACCCTTGTATTAGCAAGGAGAAAAAGACTGAAGAGAAGTATAGTTGTTTTAAATCTCATAGGTGTTAAATTAAAGTTCTCTCAATATTTCCTAACGCTCGATGTGGGGAAATTAAATTAGTTCTCCGCTAAATGCATCTTTTTCTTCAAATCACTAATCCTGGTTTTTGCACGATAAAGCATCCCATCGTTTCCAATACTTTCATATTTATTAAAATAAGCCCGATAGTAGCCTATCGCGGTTTCGTCATCTGCAAAGTAATTATCGGCTGCCACAGCGCGTTCATACATGGCACGTTCATTATCGGGATTTTCTTCCAGGGCTTTATTAAAATAATCCAGCGCATCTTTATGCTTTTCCTGCATTTTATAGGTTAGTCCTAAGCTCAAATATTCGGCATCCACCGGTTGCTTCTTTATAAGAATAGACATTAATAAATGGGTTTCAGATTTATCTAAATCGCCGGTTAAGGCATACAATTTACCCAGGGTGTAATGCGTCGCTGAATTTTTATCTTCAAAATTAAGAGCTTCATTATACATTTCAATAGCTTTCAAATAATCTCCATCCTGGTAATATGCAAATCCGATTTTAGTATAGATAAATTCGGAATCCTGGCCAATTTGGATCAATTTCTTATAAGGAGGAATAGCTTCCCGATATAATTTTAAGGAAGAATAAGTTTGGGCGAGAATAGAAAGTAAAGATGGATTATTTGCATTTGCTCGCAAACCCTGCTTGCTGTAATGCTCGGCCATAGTGTACTGTCTATTTCTTAATTTATCTTTTGCGATTTTGTAAAGCGCTCCCTGGTGCGTCGTATCCAGTATCATGGTATGCATAAAATAACCCATTGCCGTGCTATCTTTTAGCTTTTCCCTGATTAAGCCCTGCTGAAATTTAAAATTGGCATTTTCAGGATATTTTTCGGTTAGCTCTTTAAAAACACTATCTGCAGCTTTTAGTTTTCCGGTTTTCACCAATAACTCTCCATAATCCACCGCGGTTAAAACACGATCGGGATTTTCATCTAAAACCTTTTTATAGTTATCCAGTGCGATTTCAGGCTGCCGATTAGCCGCGTAATTCTTCGCAAGTTTTAGATATACCTTATCTGTCTTTGGAGCTATTTCCTGCAGTTTGCCTATTGCCTCAGCATATTCTCCCACGGCATACAAACTATCAGAAACCGCCAAGGCCGAAGTTTGAGCTTCGGCTTTGAAGGCTAACATTAAAATGGTTATAAAACTTATTCTACTCACTTTCTCCCATTTGAAAAACTATTGGTAATGAATACATTACGCTAATTTCTTTACCATCCTGCTTGCCTGGTTGCATTTTAGGAAGTTCAGAAATAACTCTTATACCTTCCTCCTGTAACGCTGGATGCGAAGCTCGCGCTCTTACATCTACAACTTCTCCGGTTTCATCTATCCTAAATTGGGTAATTACGCGATTCACTCCCTTAAGGTTTAATTCTTTTCCTAGATTGGTGTTGAAATTTGTGTTTACAAATTGAGAAATTTTGCTCGACATACATTCCTTTCTTTCCTGGTTAGAATTTAAACCTTCACAACCTTCAAAAATGGGTACTTCTTCGATTACTGCAAAGGGAACAGCGTTTGAATTATCTCCAGAGTCTGCTGATTTTTCAAAAGGTGGCAGTGGCGGCGGAGTTGGACGATCTTCATTATCCATTACTACTTTCATTATTTCGAATAACTCTTCTTTCTCTTCAAGCGATAATTCTTTACCATCCTGGACAGCCAATTTAATTTCGGTCAATTGCTGATAGATCGGTTCTTCTTTTTCTATTCCTTCTCTATCATCTGAACATGACACATACGTAAGCATCATAAAAAGTAAGGGGAGTACAAAAAGGTACTTAACTTTTGCGATTGTTTTTGATCTTGATTTTTGTAACATAATAATTCGTTTTTTGATTAATGAATGATTAAAAAATTGATTGATGAATGAAATATTTTGCGTGTTAAACGCGGTGTTAAGCAACTGTTCATAATAGCTGCGTTTGGTTGTGGTTTTCACCACGTTTGCATCGGCGATGAACTCGTGCAAAGTGGCAATCCTGCTTTGGTAGATATATACCAGCGGATTAAACCAAAATAAGATCTTTAAAGCTTCAAAAAACACCAGGTCCAGGCTGTGTTTTTGCTTAACATGAACCAGTTCGTGTGATAAAATTTGTTGCTTTTCAGCTTCAGATAATTTATCGCCCAAAAACACGGTTTTAAAAAAAGTACAGGCAATATTTGAATTCGGAACTTCAATAATTCTAAGCTCTTTATCTTCTGAAATTCTTCGGAAACGAAATAAATGATTTAAATTCTGATACTTTTTTAGCAATAGAATTAAACTAAGCGCTACTCCTGAAATATAGGTGACTAACCACCAGTTTATTTGTAAACCCTGCTCTTGAGCGATATTCACGGCGGGCAACTGTTGAATATTTTCAGGTTCACCGCCAATATAAACTTCCGGAAGCCAAACCTGCGAAAGGGCCGAGATGGATTCTGCCGGCACCAAAGCCGATAAACTTTCGAATTTCAGCATAGGTAGTAAAAGCGAAACCAGCGGTGTCACTAACAAATACCAGCGATTTATTGTGAAAAATGTCTCTTTTTTTAGTAGTAGTTCATACATCAGTAAAAAACCGAGTTGGAACACAACTACCTGAAGTATATACGCTAACATTATTGTTCTTTTTTGTTTATTTCCTTTAAAATTGACTCTAAATCTTTGGTATCCATATCGTTCTTTTTCATAAAAAAGGAAACCATACTTTTAAAGGAGCCGTTAAAATAATTGTTCATCAATTTATTGATGCTTTGATTGCTGTAGGTTTCCCGCGCCAAAAGCGGAAAATACAAATAGCCTTTTCCTTTCTTTTCGTGGTCTACAAAACCTTTATCTTCCAGGATCCTCACAATAGTAGAAACCGTATTATAAGCCGGTTTTGGCTCCGGCATTTCTTCTATAATGGAAGCGACATTGGCTTTCTCCAGTTTCCAGAGAATTTGCATAATCTCTTCTTCGGCTTTGGTTAGTTGTTTCATAATTAATTTTTGTCATTTCCGTGCAGGCGGAAATCTTTTATTATATTCATTTGTCACTCCCATGCAGGCGGAAATCTATATCCAAACCTTTTATTCTTATTACACGTCAAGCTGAATTTATTTCAGCCCCAGGATGAATTGAAACTAGATCCTGAAACAAGTTCAGGATGACGTGAAATTCAAATTCAATACTGCTAATATAAACTAACATTTTAGTTTAACCTAATAATTTAGTTAAAAATTTCTTCGGAATTAATCTATCTTTGAAAAGCAATTTATACTAACACGTATATGGACTTAATATTATTTGGAATTGGAGCGGTTTTAATGATCCTTGGAATCCTGGGAAGTTTTTTACCGGTTTTGCCCGGTGTACCGCTTAGTTGGGTGGGCTTACTCCTACTCTACCTGGCGCCATCGGTGCCAATGAACTACTGGGTTTTAGGAATTGCTTTTGTTCTCGCCGCAATAATTTATGCTCTGCAACTTATTATCCCGGCAATGGGAACAAAAAAATACGGTGGCAGTAAAGCGGGAATGTGGGGCGCTACTATTGGATTGATTATTGGGATTTTTGTCCCAATTCCGCTGGGAATAATTATAGGGGCTTTTGCCGGTGCTTTTATTGGAGAGATAATCAACAAATCTGATTCTAAATCGGCATTGCGGGCGGCTTATGGATCTTTTATTGGCCTACTTGCTTCTACTTTTATGGAGATGGTGGTAGCAGTAGGGTTTTTAATTTTCTTTAGCTATAAAGCCTGGGAGTTTCGGGAGTTGATATTTTAAAAAAGAGACTGCCTAAAAATAGTTCGGGCTTCAAATAGGATAAATTGAGATGAGCCCAAAAGAATTGTAACACTTTTTATTTTCAAACAGTCTCTGCAAGCATCTTAATGTGCTGCGAAAACAGCTTTTCGTTTTTTGAGCTGCTGTTCCAGTTCGAAGACGGTTTTTTTTATGGCTAATTCAAAACTTTCTTCTGTAGAGGAAGCAAAAATCCTTGGTCCGGGCGCACTGAGCTCGATCTCACAAATCTTTGATTTTCCCGTAGGGTCATTTTCCTCTTTAAAGTAAACTTCGGCTCTTATGAGCCAGTCATATTTTTCTGATAGTTTATTTAAGCTTTCTGATACAAATTGAGTTAAAGCTTCACTTCCTTTTGTTTTTATAAATTGAATATTAATGAGCATAATAGTTGTGGTTTTTATGATTACTCAAAATTAAGTTTAAGTCAGTTTCCAGAATATGACGAGGGTCACTTTGCTTTAAATTCAGTGCGTTTACTCAATCATCAAGATATAATGCTCAGCGGTAGTTTACGCTCTAATTCAGGAAAGCGTAGAAAGTTTGTCAGTATCTTTTATATATTCCGTTATCTTAAAAAGTTCCAACCTGTTTAATCTGAAAGCTTTCACGAAACTTGCGATCTCATCTTCCAAATGTTCATGTTCTAACCTGAAAATCCTGGAGTCTTCGATTTTTTCAAGAATCATTTTTCCAATTTTCTCTCTATGCATATTGGTTTTTTCTAACAGATCTTCACAGCGCTCTTTAAGTCTTAAAAGTTCATTTTTCATTTTTAGAGCCACTTTATAATTTTCATCTATATCTATCCAAATAAAATAGCTATCCAAAAGTTTGTGTAAAAAACTGAGATCATCTTTAAAAAAGTGCAGGTCAGCATTCCAGTGTTTAGTGAGGATATAGAGCTGCTCCATATTGGCTTCGGCAATAAAATCGCCTTTTGGTCTTTTTCTTATAGTTTCCATAATTAAAATTTTTAAGTTCTCCTGAAATTAATATAAACCGAGCTCAAAAAGTATGATTTTAATCAGCCTGAGATAATATTAATTAGTTAATTTTAAAAGCTTTAGAAGTTGTGATAATAGTAATGAAGCAACACCAAAAACGATGATAATAGCAAAGTGATTTACCGAAAGAGGCACTAAAGACAAAGCTTCAGCCATCAACGGGATATGGTATACCACAACCATAATTAAAATTGAAAACCCTGATGCAGCCCAAACCCAGGGGTTTGTGGTTACTTCATTTTTCAGGAAAGAAATTTTTCGCCTTGGTAAATTAAAAACATTTAGAAGCTGACCCAGAATTAGCGTGTAAAAGGCAATATTGTTTACCACAATTGCACTTAGTCCTATTTTAAAATGTGTATAAACTACCACTCCAATAACAGATGCTGTAATACTTAATCCATATAAAATGGTGGCAGACCAAAGTTTTTTAGTTAGAATTGGTTCATGCGGATCCCTGGGAGGATCTTTCATAATATTAGGATCACCTTTTCCTACACCAAGAGCTAAGGCCGGGAAAACATCAGTAACGAGGTTTAGAAAAAGAATTTGCAGTGGAAGCAGTGGAAGCGGTAAATTACTCAAAGAAGCAAGCCCTACTGAAATTATTTCTGCCAGGTTACAGGACAGCAAGAAAATTACAAATTGCCTTATATTCTCGAATATAGTGCGACCCTGTCTTATGGCTAATTCTGTAGAGGTAAACTTATCGTCCATTAAGATTACATCGGCAACTTCTTTAGCTGCTTCGGTTCCCCTAATTCCCATCGCAATACCAATATCTGCTTTTTTAAGGGCCGGAGCATCGTTTACGCCATCGCCCAGCATCCCAATAATAGCTTTATTTTTCTGATAGAATTCTACCAAATTCAGTTTTTGACCGGGAACCATCCGGGCAAAAATTTGGGCTTCCAACAACGTTTTTTGCCTTTCTTCAGTTAAATTTTCAATTTCTTCAAAATCTTGACCGTGAACTACCATTTCCCCGGGAGCATCTTCAGACATAAGTCCGATTTCCTCCCCAATTTTTCTTGCGGTATCGGGATGATCTCCAGTAACCATCACTACCCTTATTCCTGCATTTTTATAGGTTTCAATCGCTTGTTTTATATCCTTTCGCGGCGGATCTAAAAATCCAAGAATTCCTACAAAAGTGAGATTATCCATCAAGCTTTCCTTATCTGGCTCTTGGTTACTTTCTCTGTAGGCGAAAGCCAGAACCCGCATTCCTTCGGCAGCGATTAGTTTTGCATGTTGCAGCCATTTTTCCTTATCCTGAAATTCTTTAAGGCCTTCTTTGGTTAAAACCAAATCACAGGAATTGAGCAAAGCTTCCAGTGCCCCTTTTACGCAGATTAAATAATCCCCTTCAAATTGATGTGAAGTTCCCATTTTTTTGATTTCTGCATCAAAAGGAACTTCCTGTATCCTGGGATATTTTTGCTGAATTTCTTTACAATCAAAACCCATTTCTGCAGCGAATTCTACCAGAGCGATCTCTACGGCGTCTCCGACCATTTCACCATTTTTCATTTTTGAATTGTTGCAGAGGCAACCAATATCTATCAACCTTTCAAAAGCAGGATCTTTTTTGAATTTTTCAGCTTCGGTAGCAGGAAATTCTGAAGAACCAAGCATTAAATGATGAACGCTCATTTTGTTTTCGGTAAGCGTACCGGTTTTATCGGTGCAAATTATCCCGGTCTCTCCAAGAGTTTGAACTGCCTCTAATTTTTTAATGATCACATTCCTTTTAGAAAGCCGAAGCATTCCTCTGGCCAGTGCAATAGTTGCCACAATAGGCAAACCTTCAGGAATCGCAGCTACCGCAAGGGCAATCCCGGTTTTTATCATCAGCATCAAGTCCTTGCCCTGGAAATAGCCGGTAACTATAATTAGAATGGCGAAAAATAAAGTGAGCCAAATAAGCCAACGGCTTAACCGCTTTAGCTTTTTCTCTAAGGGTGTAATTTCTTTTTTTGCACTGCTGGTTAGTTCACTAATGCGACCTATTTCTGTATTGACTCCTGTAGCGATGACAATAGCTTTTGCTTTTCCTCTCACCGCAATAGTGCCTTTGAAAAGCATATTTTTTCGATTTGCCAGGGGAATTTTATCTGGAAGGCTTTCAATGTTCTTTTCTACCTGATTACTTTCTCCTGTGAGAATGGCCTCTTTTACAGCAAAACTTTCGGTTTTCAACATACGGCAATCGGCAGGAATAACATCTCCACTTTCCAGAATTACGATATCGCCGGGTACTAAACCAACCGCTTTAATTTCTACCTCTTTTCCATCTCGCAAAACATTGGCCTGGGTCTCTACCATTTTCTGCAATGCCTCTACAGATCTTAGTGCCTGCCACTCCATAAAAAACCCTATAAGTGCGGTGATAAGTATCACGATTAAAACAGCCGTGCCTTCCAGCCATTCGCCAAAGAAATAAGCAACAGCCATCGCGGCTGCCAAAATATAAATTATAGGATCAAGAAATTGCTCTAAAAATGTGAGCCCTATATTCTTGGATTTCGCTTCTTTTAAACGATTTGGACCATATTTTTTTATCCCTTCATCAATTGCAATGGCAGTTAAACCTTTATCAGGATCTACCTTGAATTCTGAAAGGAGTTTTTCAACAGAAATGGCGTGCGGATCTTTCAACATTTTTTGATTTACCGCTCTGATTCGGCTTTATTAATATTCTCTATTCCTTTTAAAAGGGCATCTGGGTTAAAGGAAATACTGCTAATTTTTTCTTCTACCAGAAAAGAAGCAAACTCAGGAAAATCACTGGGAGCCTGCCCACAAAGTCCTATTTTCTTTCCTGCTTTTCGCGCTTTTTGAATTGCAGTAGCGATCATTTCTTTGGCAGATGCATTATTTTCATCAAAAGCATCTGCCATTAATTCTGAATCCCGATCTACCCCAAGCGTAAGCTGAGTAAGATCGTTAGAGCCAATTGAAAAACCGTCAAAATATTCAGCAAAATCCTCTAGTAGAATTACGTTAGATGGAATTTCTACCATCATATAGATTTCCAAGGAATTCTTACCGCGTTCCAGCCCAAATTCTTTCATTAATTCAATTACATTTTTTGCCTCGTTAATAGTTCTGCAAAATGGGATCATTACTTTTAAATTATCAAGGCCCATTTCTTCCCGCACCCTTTTTATCGCATTGCATTCTAACTCAAAAGCATCTTTATAGTTTGGGTGATAATAGCGCGCAGCACCTCTAAAACCTAACATAGGATTCTCTTCTAAAGGTTCAAACTGCCTACCACCAATAAGATTTGCATACTCGTTACTCTTAAAATCACTAAGTCTAACAATCACTTCTTTAGGCGAAAATGCTGCTGCTATTACGGCAATGCCCCGGGATAATTCCTCAACAAAAAAGTCGCTTTTATCTTTATACTGCCAGGTAAGTTCTTCTATACTTTTACGAGCCCCTATATCCTTTAGCTCATCATATTTTACCAAGGCCATAGGGTGAATTCTTATCTGATGAGTAATAATAAATTCCATTCTCAACAAACCCACGCCATTGTTCGGGTAAAAAGAAAGCTGAAATGCCCTATCCGGATCTGAAAGAATGAATTTAGCTTCGGTTTTTGGTAGGGAAATATTTCCGAAATCTATTTCTTTGGTATCATAATCCAAAGCGCCTTTATATACAAAACCAGTTTTCCCTTCACAGGAAACGGTAATCATTTCACCATCTTTAATTTTTTCGGTTGCATTGTTTGTTCCCACAATTGCCGGCACTCCCAGTTCGCGGGCTACAATTGCTGCGTGACTGGTTCTGCCACCTCGTTCGGTTATTACGGCAGCTGCCAGTTTTAAAAGAGGATCCCAATCTGGACTGGTATTATTAGTGACAAGAATTTCTCCATGGTTTAATTTATGCCCTTCGTCGGGAGATTTTAAAAACCGTGCTTTTCCTGTGGCAATGCTCGAACCAATGGCACTCCCGCTGGTTAAAACTTCACTTTTTTGCTTTAAATGATATTCAATATAAAAACGTTTATCCTCTTCCCGGTGAACCGTCTCAGGTCGCGCCTGGGTTATAAAAAGCTCGTTGGTTAAACCATCTTTTGCCCACTCCACATCCACAGGATGATTGTAATGCTTTTCTATAAGTAGGATCCATCGGGAAAGTTTAATAATTTCAACATCGGCAAGCACAAAACTATCCTGTTTCTCCAACGGCGTTTCAATATTCACTGTAGAAGAATGGCCGTTGGATTCGGCGTAAACCATGGAAAGTTCCTTATGCCCTAATTTCTTCTGAATAATGGGATTTTCAGCTTTATCAATATTTGGTTTAAAAACATCAAATTCGTCAGGATTCACAAGACCCTGAACAATATTTTCACCTAAGCCCCATACACCGGACAAATGAATAATATTCTTAAAACCCGATTCGGGTTCCAGGCTAAATCCAATTCCGGAGCAACTAATATCAGACCGCACCATCTTTTGGACTCCTACAGAAAGTGCAATTTCGTGATGTAGAAAATCTTTGTCTTCGCGATATTTTATAGCCCTATTGGTATAAAGTGAAGCGAAACAATTTTTAATAGCGCTAAGTAAAGCTTCAGCCCCTGTAATATTTAAAAAAGTGTCGTGTTGGCCGGCAAAACTCGCATTGGGTAAATCTTCAGCCGTGGCACTGCTTCTAACCGCTACCTGTATATTATCACCATTTCCTAAAGCTATGTATGCCGAAATAATTTCTTCGGAAAATTCTTTAGAAAATTCTCCTGCCAAAATTAATTTACGAGCTTCAGCCCCAACAATACTAAGGTTCTCAAAACTTTTACGATCAAGAGTTTTTAATAAGCCTTTTAACTTTTCTTCAATTTTATTGGTTTTCAAAAAGGTCCAGAAAGCTTCTGAGGTAGTCGCAAAACCATCCGGAACCAGCACCCCTTCCGAAGATAATTCATTGTACATTTCACCCAAAGAGGCATTTTTACCACCAACTTTAGCCACATCTTTTATAGAGATTTCCCTAAATTTTTTAATGAATTTCATATTTAAATTTTTAGTGTCTTCTTGGTTAATTTCAATACAATACGAGTTCGTAGCCCATATTGAGTAGGAAAATTCCTAAAAAAAAAAGCAAGACGTAAATGGTTTGCACGAATTTGAGGTTTAGTACAGTAAGTTTTCTGGTAGTAGATTGAGGGAAAACAAATAAGCCAAGACCAAAAAAAAGTGAACTCCAACCCAGGGCGGTAATTATAAATTTCCAGTTTAGTTCCCAGATATTGTGGAATAAAATATTGACTAAGCCTATAATTATTGCAGCAAAAGCGGCAAGTATCAAAAATTTTTGATCTTTTAAATCTTCAAATATTTGTTGTATTCGCCTGGGGTTGAAACTTAGTACAAAAAAGAAAATTAAGAGGTACCAACCCCAAAATTTAGCGAGAAATAAAGAAGTATCCATCTTAGAAAAGGCTTGGTTATCTCTCAAAGTTAGTCTGTATTTAAAATTTTTAATATGATAAATATCAGCTGTTTAGATATTACACTGGAAATAACTAATAAAACTAAGATGTTAGACTTATGTCAAAATTTAAAGCTCCTCATTCTGGATCAATTAAAATCTTTATTTTTATAAGCGTATGAAAGAACACTACTGGATTTTAGCGGGAATTGGTTTTACCACGCTTATTATGGCCTGGCTACCTTCAATTTCGAAGCGAATAAAAATTAGCGGTCCTATAATTTTACTCCTAATTGGTTTTTTATTATTCTCCCTGGGCTTGCCCATTGGGTGGCCAGATCCCTTGTGGGCCGATAAAGGTCTTATGTATTTTTCTGAAATGATCGTGATTATTTCCCTGATGGGAGCCGGGTTAAAAATTGGAAATAATTATAGCTTTAAAGCATGGAAAAGGCCTTTATTACTGGTTTTTGTCACGATGCCTATTTGTATGGTATCTGCCTATTTTTTAGGAAATAATTTTCTCTTTTTAAGTGTTCCTTCATCGCTTTTACTCGCCGCAATTCTTGCTCCTACAGATCCTGTATTGGCTGCCGAGACGCAGCTTGATGATCCCGAAAGAGAAAAAGAATATAAAGGAAAAATAAGATTCGCTCTTACCGCAGAGGCGGGATTAAATGATGGTTTAGCCTTTCCATTCACTTATATGGCGGTACTAGTAGCCCAGGCCGGAAGTTGGGCCGCCTTTGATTTCACCGATTGGATGTTGGATAAATTCTTTTTAAAAATTATTATTGGGACCATAGCAGGTTTTGCGATTGGAAATGCAATTGGTTTTATTTTAGACAAAGTACACAAGCACGCCGGAATCAATACTTTTGATGGTTTTCTTGCCCTATCACTTACTCTATTTAGTTATGGCGCGACAGAACTTATTCATGGTTATGGCTTTCTTGCAGTATTTTTCACTGGATTGAGCCTTCGGCATTATGAAAAAGTTAGTGGAGATTATAAAACCAAAATGCACGATTTTGTTCACGAAATAGAACGAATTTTACTGGTGGTATGGATTATTCTTTTTGGTGGTTCCATTATGAATGGTATGCTAAGCCTTACCGATTGGCGCGGAATTGTATTTGCTTTTGCTTTTGTACTAATTATTAGACCCCTGGCCGGAGTGATAAGTATGATAGGAATTAAGGACAATTTCAAAAACAAACTGGCAATTAGTTTCCTTGGAATTAAAGGAATTGGATCGGTATTTTATCTCTCCTGGGCATTTGTAGAATTTGACGGATTTGAATATAAGAATGAGCTTTACTCAATTACCGCTTATATTATTTTGATCTCGGTAGTGGTTCACGGACTTACCGCGCCATCAATTATTGAATATTTTAAAAATAAGACAGAAAAGGGTGAAAATGAATCAGGAGAAATTCCCCAAAAATAACTGAAGCAAATAAGGAGTGATTAGCGCTGTGATTATTCCGTTTACACACATAGCAAGGCCGCTGTAAACTCCTGCCAGTTTGCTTTCCTCAAAAGCGCGGGCAGTTCCTATGCCATGAGCCGCGGTTCCTAGTGCCGTGCCAATCGCAATTTTACTTTTAATGCCTAATCTTTTCAGAATAAAAGGGCCAAAAGCATTTCCAAAAATTCCGACGGCAATTACTATTCCGGCAGTAATTTCCGGAATTCCACCGGTAAGTTTCGTAATTTCAATAGCAATTGGTGTAGTAACCGATTTTGCTGCTAGCGATTGAACAATAAAATCGGGAACTTTTAAGAGCAAAAGGAAAATAATCACGGTTAAAATTCCGCTAACTCCACCGACCGCTACAGAAAGTAAAAACACTTTTAAATTCTGTTTTACTTCTTCATATTTCTCATAGAAGAAAACCCCAAGAGCAACTACCGAAGGCCCCAGGAAGAAACTAATAAACTTACCGCCCCGATTATAATCTTCAAAATCAATATTGAAAATTAACAAGAATAGAATTATAGCAACAATAGCTACCAAAACGGGATTCAGTAATACATAATCATATTTCTTGCGAAGTTGGCGCGCACCCGCAAAGGCGATAATGCTTATAAAAACTCCGAAAACTGGAAGTTGAAAGAATTCCTGCATCACTTCCCGAGTTTTTCAATAATTAATGCTGAAATATAAAGTGTGATTACAGTGCTGGCAATTACTGCTATAGAAATTGGCATCCAGTAATCGGCGATTATTTCAAAATACACCATAAGTCCTACGCCATAAGGAATAAAGAATAATACCAGGTATTTTATGAGTTTATCTGAGGCCGGTTTTACATCTTCAAGCTTTATTAGTTTTAAACGCAGCGCTATAAAAATCAAAAACATTCCAAGAATATTTCCCGCGATTGGAATTTCAAAAAAATAGGTTATTAATTCCCCCAAAAGTAAAAATCCAAAAATATACGCTAAAGCTTTAAGCATAGATTTTCCTATAATTAATGATACATATCTTTAAGATCTGCCGAATGTAATTCTACAAAGAAATCAGCGATCATATCGGTTGCTTTTTCAATGAAAATCTTTCCCTTTTCAGCTGTTGCAGCTTTTGGATTTCCTACACCTGTATCTTCTGTTACGCTTTTCCATTCTCGCTGTGCACTTGCCCAACCTTCTTTTAAAGCTTTTATTTTAAATGTTTTAGCCCTACCATCTCCGGCTTCTTCAAGAGGTAAAATCAACTCGGGCCGCAAATGCATAACCGCAGCGGTTTCCAGTTCCCCAGCGTGATCGCCGGGTTCATAAAAATAAGGCGTTGCATCTGTAGTTTGCCACCAGTTTACAGAACAGGCGAAAAGCTTAGGATATTCGAGGCTTAATTCCCTAATCATTTGCTTAAAATTATTTCCACCGTGAGCATTTAGAATCACCAGCTTATTGATCTCATGCTTCTGCAAAACCTGCGCTACATCTTTTAAAATAGCATACTGAGTACTGGGATTAAGATTCATACATAACTTCAAATCCATTTGGCCGGTATTAACCCCAAAAGGAATTGTAGGTAAGACCACTGCCTTAGCTTTCTTTTCCCAGGCTTTTCCCGCAGCACTTATCGCTGCTTCTTCGGCAAGAATATTATCGGTAGCATACGGCAAATGGTAGTTATGTGCTTCGGTTGCGCCCCAGGGCAAAACTGCTACACTAAAATCTTCATCTTTTACGTGCTTCCAGTTTGTTTCTGCCAGAACATAAGGCCTAATATTTCTTTCCATAAACTAAATTTCATTTAAAATTAGCAATTCTAAAGCTTTCCAACAGATTTAGTGGATAGAAATTAAAACTTACC
This sequence comes from Salegentibacter sp. Hel_I_6, assembly GCF_000745315.1. Lineage (NCBI taxonomy): Bacteria > Pseudomonadati > Bacteroidota > Flavobacteriia > Flavobacteriales > Flavobacteriaceae > Salegentibacter > Salegentibacter sp. Hel_I_6. Next base: position 1,256,776 of record NZ_JQNQ01000001.1, read on the forward strand.
TTTACAAAAAAACCGAATAAATGTTAGATTTTGTAATTGTTGGTGGTGCACAGGCCGGACTTTCTATGGCCTATTATCTTAACCAGCTTGGCAAAAATTATGTTATTGTAGATAAAGAAAATGAAGTTGGCGCTTCCTGGTTAAGTCGCTGGGATTCACTTAAACTCTTTACTCCTTCAGAATTCAATAATCTACCGGGAATGGATTTTCCTGCGGAAGAAGGCTATTATCCAACCAAGAAAGATGTAGCTGAATATTTTAAAAATTATATCGTCGAATTTAATATAGAAATTCGTTTAAACACTTTGGTAGAGCAGGTTAGCAAAGAAAATGATTACTTTATTCTGAAACATCGAAATGGCGAGATTAAATCTAGAAATGTAGTTATTGCTACCGGGCCTTTTCATATTCCATATACGCCATCTTTTTCAAAGAAAATAGCAACAGATGTTTTCCAAATTCATAGTAACTACTATAAAAATCCCAGTCAATTGCAGAAAGGACCTGCTATGGTTGTAGGAGCCGGAGATTCAGGTTTTCAAATTTTAGATGAAATTTCACAAACCGACAGGACTACTTATTTTTCCGGAACTACCGATGTTCGTGTACTTCCACAGGAAATTTTAGGAAAAACATTATGGTGGTGGTTCACCAAAATAGGTTTTCTAAATTTTAGCAGAAAAACCTGGCTAGGAAAAAAGCTGAGTCAGTCTAAGCAACCTATTATTGGAACCGATGTAAAGGGGATCCTAAAAAGAGATAATGTAATACCTGTAGGAAAAACCAAGAATGCAAAAGGCGAAATTATCATTACTGAAAATCGAAAGATTGAAAAACTAAGGAATATCGTATGGGCCACGGGCTATAGACCTAATTTTAGTTGGATAGAAGGTTTGGAACTCACTAAAGACGGATATCCCAAACATAATCGTGGCATTAGTAATATGGAAGGACTTTATTTTATTGGTCTTCCCTGGTTGCATACTCGAGGCTCAGCAACTTTAGGCGGAATTAAAAAAGACGCTCAATATCTTGCTAATTATATTGAGGCTGAAGAAAAAACTTTGGTTTGATTATACCGTAAAAAGGATTCTTTAATCGTCATCCATTTATTTCAAGATCTAAGCTTATATTGATTTATAAGCTGAAAGCAATCTCATAATCTCAGGAATAGTTTAAAGGGAATAAACCTTTTTTAGCGAGCTTTCAAATGTTTACGGCGCGAAGGGATTTAGTTATTCCGAATTTACTTCGAAAATCCCTGACCCTCCCGATAGAAAATCGAGATGCTCTGAACCAACTGAGCGAACTTTCTATAAAAGCGAAAAAGATCTTCAAAATATGGAAATCTTAATTTTGTGTGGGCGCGAAGGGATTCGAACCCCTGACCCCTTGGGTGTAAACCAAGTGCTCTGAACCAACTGAGCTACGCGCCCTAAAAATCAATAAAACTAAAGCTTTCAATAAGCTAAAAAAAGGCTTCCTTTTATAGAAGCCTTTTCAATTCTGTGGGCGCGAAGGGATTCGAACCCCTGACCCCTTGGGTGTAAACCAAGTGCTCTGAACCAACTGAGCTACGCGCCCTATTCCTGAATGCGGATGCAAATATAGATTAGTTTTTAATCTACACCAAGAAAAATTTCAAAAAAATTAAATTATTTCTGCTACGGTAAATGTACTACCTCCAACAAACACCAGGTCTTCGTCTAAGGCCGTTTCCAGCGCAGCTTCGTAGGCTTCTGAAATAGAATTATATACCCTCCCCTCTAACTCGAATTCTGCTGCTTTTTCCTTTAATATTTTAGCTTCAAGTCCGCGGGGGACTTCTGGTTTTGAAAAATAATAAATTGCTGTTTTTGGAAATAATGGAAGTATTTTTTCTAAATCTTTATCATTTACAACTCCCATAACAATATGTAAATGTTGAAATTTCTCTCTTTTTAATTGCTTAAATACCAAAGTTAAACCTTCTGCATTGTGAGCCGTATCACAAATAACCTTCGGTTTTTCTTTTAAAATATCCCAACGACCTTGCAGTGAAGTATGAAGTTTCACACTATTGAGTCCATTCTTCAAAGATTCTTCAGGGATCTCCCAGCCTCTTTCTCTTAACACTTTAACCGCAGCAAGTACACTTTTAATGTTTTTATTCTGGTAATCACCCTTAAGATCGGTATGATATTTTTCAAATTTAAGGGCTTCAGCAAAATAGATTTCTGAATTATTTTCTTTAGCTATTTTTTTAAAAATACCTGTAGTTTCCTTCTGTTTTTCACCAATAATTACCGGAATATTATTTTTAATAATCCCGGCTTTTTCAGCAGCAATTTCGGGAATTGAAGTTCCTAAAAACGCAGTATGGTCTAATCCTATATTAGTGATTACCGAGACTTCAGGCGTAATTATATTAGTAGAATCAAGGCGACCGCCCAATCCTACTTCAATAACCGCAATATCCACCTTTTCCTGGGCAAAATACTGAAATGCCATCCCTACGGTCATTTCAAAAAATGAAAGTTCATTTTCCGTTAGAAAATCTTTGTGTTGCTTAATAAAGTCTACTACAGATTTCTTCGAAATAAATTTTCCATTGATTTTAATTCGCTCCCGGAAATCTTTTAAATGTGGTGAAGTGTACAATCCAACTTTATAGCCCGCTTCCTGTAAAACTGAAGCCAGCATATGGCTGGTGGAACCTTTCCCGTTGGTACCGGCGATATGAACCGATTTGAATTTTTTATGCGGATTATCTAAATGCTCAGCTAACTTAATAGTGCGGGAGAGATCTTTTTTAAAAGCCTGAGCTCCTACGCGCTGAAACATAGGTAACTGCTGAAACATCCAATCGACAGTTATAGTATATGTCTCCACTTATTCTGAAAGTTGAAAATTATAAACGATGGTTCCCACCTGTCTTGAGGGTGCATTACTATCGCTATTGAACTTTGTGGCCATAGCCGCCCTTCTTGCTGGATCTGTGAGGCAGGAAGCACTATTGGTGGTTCCTTTTACTCCAGGTGTAGCATTAATCACCTGTCCGTTTTGGTTTACTTCTATACGCACCACCACAATACCTGATTCATTACAATTCTGAACAAATTTTTCTTTATTTAAGGCCCTTCTACCGCCTAAACGATAATTACCATCACCATCAAGACCAGAACCCGTTCCATAGTAAGAACTTGCATTAGGATCTCCGTCGGGGTCTCCTTTATCGCCAGCCTGGCTGTCATTTCCTTCGCCACCACTTTCGGTGCCAGAACGTTCGGGCCCGTTTAATATACTACTCATCGCATCGGTAGTAGATTGATCAGGCTTTGGTTTTGGTTTTTCTGCAGGTGGTTTTTCTACAGGTTTTTCCGGTTTCTTTTCTACTACTGGCTTTGGCTTCTGCTTTTCCTGAATTACCGGAGCTTCTTCAGTTTGCTGGGTTACCACTTCCTCTTCCACAACCGGTTCTGGTTGTGTTTGTGCTTCGGGCACGGTAGTTTGTTGTGGAGCCGATTTAACAGGCTCGGTAGGCTGCTCGTTTCCGGAGCCCACTTCAGAAGTACCAAAATTTATAGCAATACCACTCTCTGGTGGCGGATCTAAATATTTAAAGCCTAACAGAAATAGCAATGCAATTAACAGCACGTGTAATACTACCGTGATGGTAAAAGATTTTTTTTCGTGTTTGGTTTCTAACATGATTAGGTCTATTCGGGTTTAACCGCTAAAACGATTTTATAACTATTTCGGTTGGCAATATCCATAACATTAACCGCTTTCTCTATAGGCACTCCTTCTTCAGCCCTTAAAATAATGGTTGGCTTTTCTTTGCCAGATAATTTGGTTTTTAAAGTACTTTCTAATGCTGACTGCGTAATACGTTGATCGTCTACATAGAATTGAAGGTCTTTGGTGATACTCACCGCAACATTCTGAACACTGGTTGTTTTTCCTTTAGCTTTTGGAAGTATGAGGTCCAAAGCTTCTGGAGTAATTACCGGCGAGGTGAGCATAAAAAAGATCAACAACAGAAAGACAATATCTGTCATCGAGCTCATACTGAACTCGGGGCTTACTTTATTTCTTCCTCTTAAATTCATATTAAGCGGGCTCGTTTAACAGGTCAAGGAAATCTACCGCAGTAGCTTCCATTTGGTGTACTACTTTATCGGTTTTTACTACTAAGTGGTTATAACCAATATAGGCAATAATACCTACAATAAGTCCGGCAACGGTTGTGGTCATCGCGGTATAAATACCTTCGGCTAATGCTCCCATTTGCGCCTGCCCACTACTGGTGGCCAACTCATGAAAAGCAATTACCATACCGATTACGGTACCTAAAAACCCAATCATTGGGGCGGCTCCTGCGATGGTCGCCAGAACACTAACGTTCTTTTCTAATTTATAAACTTCTAAACGTCCCGCGTTTTCTATAGCAGTATTAATATCCTCTAAAGGGCTTCCAATTCTGGAAATTCCTTTTTCTGTTAATCTTGCCACCGGAGAATCACTTTGTGCACAACGCATCTTGGCCGATTCTATATTTCCGTTTACTACGTTATCCTTAATTTGAAGCATAAAATTCTTATCTACCTGGCTGGCCGATTTTATAGCAAAAAGCCTTTCGAAATAAATATAAACTGCTGCAAACAGCAGGATAAAAAGAATAAAGATAATGATTTGGCCTCCAAGGCCTCCACTAAGCATTAAATCGAATAAAGACAGGGTTTTTTCTTCCACTACCGGTTCTGCCTCCTGGGCGGCTTCGGCAACGCCGTCCTGCTGAAAAAAGTATAGCATAGGTTTCTATTAGGGTTTTTAATGTAACGTGATAAACCAGATTTAATTGTGAATCAAATTTAGTAAAATAATTAGCAGTGCAAACTGCTTTATCTTAATTGGGAGTTTTTTATTTTTTAGAGCGTAATTTCATTCAATTTTGGCCATAAAAAATCCCACTCGAGAGTGGGATCTTCAGAAATAATCTCAATCAACTAAAATTAAAAGATTAATCAGAAATTTATACCAATTGCTTTAACGCAACCTCAAAAGCGGTTTTACTAATATTGGTTTTACTGCTATTATTATCGTAAGTATTCTGAATAGCATTTTTAATGGTCATAGAAGTGTCATTAAAAATAGACTCATCGGTCATTTGTACTCTTCTTTCCATAAAATAAGCAAAAACTCTCGCCATTCCGCAGTTTCCTATAAAATCTGGAATTAGGCTTACTTTTTCATCTGTAGACTCCATAATAGAACCAAAGAAAATTTCTTTATCGGCAAAAGGGACATTGGCGCCACTGGTAATGACCTCTAATTTTCTTTCAATAAGACTATTAATTTGATCCTGGGTGATTAAACGAGAGGCAGCACAAGGTGCAAATATCTCGGCATCAAGTTCCCAAATTTTCTCATTGATTTCTTCAAAAGGAATTAAATTATCGTGCTTAAGGGTATTTCCTTCCTTATTAAGAAAAAGTGTTTTAATTTCTTCAAAAGTGAATCCTTCTTCATTAATTAAACCTCCAACACGGTCTATGATTCCAACTATCTTAACACCCATTTGCGAAAGGTAATAAGCTGCGGCTGAACCAACATTTCCAAAGCCCTGAACAATAGCTCTTTTACCTTTTATATCCCCTCCATAAATATCGTAGTAATGTTTAACAGATTCGGCTACGCCGTATCCGGTAATCATATCTGCGACGGTATATTTTCTGGTTACATCTGGAGAAAAACGAGTATTTTCCAAAACCTTGATCACCCCCTGACGCAACTGTCCAATTCTATTAATCTTATCGGCTTCTGTAGGTTTAAAATGCCCGTTAAAAACACCTTCTTGTGGGTGCCAAACTCCACAATCTTCAGTAATTGGAATTACTTCATTTATTTCATCAACATTAAGATCACCCCCGGTACCGTAGTAGCTTTTCAATAATGGCGAAACTGCCTTATACCAGCGTTCTAAAACTCCTTTTTTACGCGGATCTTTTGGATCGAAGTTTATTCCAGACTTTGCTCCTCCAATTGGAGGTCCTGAAACGGTAAATTTCACCTCCATGGTTTTAGCTAATGAAAGTACTTCATTTTGATCTAAACCTACACGCATCCTGGTTCCACCGCCGGCAGCACCACCGCGTAAAGAATTTATTACGGTCCAACCTTCAGCTTCAGTTTCAGAATCTTTCCAGTTGAAAACGATTTCGGGTTCTTTATTTTCGTATAATTTCAATAATTCCTTCATTAATACTCTAATTTTTCGCAAATATATAAACTAAGTAGTATATTTTTAGTTTTTCAGCAAAAATCTCAAATTTCATAAATCACTCCTGAGGAATGATCTTTTTTAGCACCGGTAACCGATTTTAATACATTTACCTCATCTCTAAGTTTTAAAACTCCCAGTAAACCGAAAATCAGAGCTTCTTTATAGTTAATAATTTCATCTGAAGGAATGGTGAAATGACATTGAGATTCATTTTTAAGCAGTCGCATCAAAAAATTATTAAAAGTACCGCCGCCGGTCATTAATACTTTAGATTCAGGACCATCGTCTAAAGTTTTGGCTATTTGCTGCGCCAGATGAAACGTAAATGTGTGTAGAATATTTGGGATATTCTCCTCGTATTTTTCCAGAATAGGAAAAACTTCAGATTTCACCCACTCAATTCCCAACGATTTTGGGGGTTTTTGAGCATAAAAAGGGAGTTTATTTAATTCTTTAAGTAAATTTTTATTCAATTCACCTGAAGATGCTAATTTCCCGCCTTCGTCAAATTCTTTTCCCAATTTTTGCGAATAGTAATTTAAAACAGTGTTTACGGCACAGATATCATAGGCCAGGCGTTGCCCATTTTTTTCCGTAGAAATATTTGCAAAACCGCCCAAATTCACACAATATTTATAATCTGAAAAAAGCAATTTATCTCCAATAGGCACCAGCGGAGCGCCCTGGCCACCCAATGCAACATCCTGTACTCTAAAATCGCAAATTACTTTTTGCCCAGATAGATAAGCCAATTCAGGTAAGTTTCCAATTTGTAAAGTATAATTATTTTCCGGTTCATGTTTAATAGTATGACCGTGACTGCAAACCGCATCAATATCTTTTATTTGGTGGGTTTCAATAAATCTAGAAATAATCCCAGCCAAAAAATTGGTATATTTCTTATTAAGATCGGTTAATCTTTCTTCGGAATAATTAATTGCACCAGCCAAAGTTTCCTGCCAGTTCAGGGGGTAAGGAACGGTTTCAGCTTTTAAGATCTTGTAACTCCACGAGTTCTTAAAATCAAAATTAACATAAACCAAATCGATGCCGTCCAGGGAGGTGCCAGACATTACTCCGATAACTTTGTAGTTCGCTTTTTTCATATTCGTAAAATTAATGAAACTAAATTGAAAATTACACACCAAAACTTTACCTTTGGTGACCAAAATTAGATTTTCCTAAATTAAAATAATAATATGGATTTCAAACTTACAGAAGAACATATAATGATTCGCGATGCCGCGCGTGATTTTGCAAAAACAGAGTTATTGCCGGGTGTGATTGAGAGAGATGAAAAACAGGAATTCCCTAGAGAGCTGGTAAAAAAGATGGGGGATCTTGGATTTCTTGGAATGATGGCTTCTCCGGAATATGGAGGAGGCGGAATGGATACCATCGCTTACATATTGGTAATGGAAGAGCTTTCTAAAATAGACGCATCTGCATCTGTGATGGTATCGGTAAACAACTCCCTGGTATGTTGGGGCCTTGATACCTACGGAAACGAAGAACAAAAGAAAAAATATCTCACAAAGCTTACTACGGGTGAAAAACTCGGCGCTTTCTGCCTTTCAGAACCTGAAGCTGGAAGTGATGCAACTTCTCAGCGTACCACAGCTATAGATAAAGGAGATCATTACGTTCTTAACGGAACTAAGAATTGGATTACAAACGGTAGTTCTGCCGATTATTTTTTAGTAATCGCACAAACCGACCGTGAGAAAAAACATAAAGGAATAAACGCCTTTATCGTAGAAAAAGGTTTGGAAGGTTTTGAAATAGGGCCAAAAGAACAAAAAATGGGAATTCGCGGAAGCGACACACATTCATTGAATTTTAATGATGTAAAAGTTCCAAAAGAAAATAGAATTGGAGAAGACGGTTTCGGATTTAAATTTGCCATGAAAACGCTTTCTGGCGGAAGAATTGGAATCGCGGCACAGGCTTTAGGAATTGCTTCCGGTGCTTACGAATTGGCTTTAGATTATTCAAAACAACGGAAAGCTTTTGGTACCGAAATTTGCAACCACCAGGCAATTGCTTTTAAACTTGCTGATATGTATACCTCTATTGAAGCTTCAAGGCATTTGGTAATGAAAGCTGCCTGGGACAAAGACCAGGGTGCAAATTATGACCTTACGGGGGCAATGGCAAAAGTATACGCTTCAAAAACAGCTATGGATGTTACTACTGAAGCCGTACAGGTTCACGGAGGAAATGGTTATGTAAAAGAATACCACGTAGAACGTTTAATGCGTGATGCTAAAATCACCCAGATCTATGAAGGAACTTCTGAAATTCAAAAAATAGTAATTTCAAGAGCTATTTTAAAAGACTAAAATTTTAGAATAAATTAGATTAAGCCTGGTTTTTAATAAAACCGGGCTTTTTTTATGTCCAAAATACGGCCCTATATTTTACAGAATTTACAATATATAAAGGGTCTAATTATATAATTAGCATTTATAACAAATTTAATTGTTTTTACTGAATTTCTTCTTACTTTAAGTTGAAAAGGCTTCATATTATTTATCTAATTAGGTAATTTTGAGACGATAACTTAAGGACGAAAAGGACATGAAATTAAAGAAACAGGGGCTCTATTCACCCGAATTTGAGCATGATAATTGCGGCGCAGGTTTTATATGTAATCTTAAAGGAAAAAGAACAAACGATATAATTCATAAAGCCTTAGATATTCTTATTCGCCTGGAGCATAGAGGCGCAGTAAGTGCAGATGGAAAAACAGGTGATGGTGCCGGTATTTTAATTGAAATTCCTCACGATTTTTTTAAGAAAAACTGTGATTTCCAACTTCCAGACTTTGGAGAATATGCTGTGGGAATGGTTTTTCTTCCTCAGTCAAATAATCAGCGTAAAATATGCCGGGAGATTTTTGAAGAAGAAATAATTGGGCAGGGGCTTAACCTAATTGGCTGGCGTGAAGTACCTGTAAACCGGTCATGCCTGGGAAGTATCGCTTCACTTTCTGAACCTAATGTACAACAGGTTTTTATTGGAAAAGGAGATGATGTTTCTGCTGAAAGTTTTAATGCAAAGCTTTTTGCCGCAAGAAAAATCGCAGAACATCGAATTGAAAAGTCAGAACTTTCTGAAGCTGAGTATTTTTATTTACCAAGTTTATCAACCAACACTATTATATATAAAGGCCTGTTGATGCCGCAAGATATCAACACCTATTATCGCGATCTTAATGAGGAAGATGTGGTAACCAAACTCGCACTGGTGCACCAGCGTTTTTCCACCAATACCTTCCCAACCTGGGATTTAGCACAGCCTTTTCGTTATATGTGCCATAATGGTGAAATAAACACGCTACGTGGAAATTTAAGCCGAATGAAAGCCAGGGAAGAGCTTTTTGAAAGCGAAAAATTTGGGGAAGATCTAAAAGAGATTATACCCATAGTTCCTGAAGGAAAATCAGATTCAGCCTCTATGGATATGGTGCTGGAACTGCTTCTACAAACAGGACGTTCACTGCCGGAAGCCATTATGATGATGGTGCCAGAAGCCTGGGAGAAAAACCCTTCCATGGTCGATAATAAAAAAGCATTTTACGAATATAACGCCTGTATTATGGAGCCTTGGGATGGCCCTGCCTCCATTCCTTTCACAGACGGTAAATATATAGGCGCCTTATTAGATAGAAATGGACTTCGCCCTTCAAGATACACGCTTACCAAAGATGGGTACGTAATTATGTCTTCTGAAACCGGAGTTTTAGAGATAAAACCAGAAAATGTAGAATTGCATGGAAGGCTGGAACCAGGAAGAATGTTCCTGGTAGATATGCAGGAAGGTAGAATTATAGGAGATGAAGAAGTAAAACAAAAAATTATTTCTGAAAGACCTTATAGAAAATGGATAGACGAAAATTTACTTAACTTATCTGAGGTTCCTTATACCGGTAACAAAACCCCGGTAGAAAAAATAGATATTAATACCCGGCAAAAACTCTTTGGATATACCCAGGAAGACATTAAAACGATAATTAGCCCAATGGCGCTTCAGGGCAAAGAAGCAATTGGCTCTATGGGTGCCGATATCCCTCTGGCAGTACTTTCAGATAAACCACAGCTTTTATTCAATTATTTCAAGCAATTATTTGCCCAGGTAACTAACCCGCCACTGGATGGTATTCGAGAGGAGATTGTAACCGACATAAGCCTATCTATAGGCGAAGACCGAAACTTATTTGATATTATTCCTGAGCAATCCAAAAAACTGAGGATTCAAAATCCTGTAATTTCAAATGAAGATTTAGATAAGATAAAGTACATAGAACACCCAGACTTTAAAACGGTTTCCATATCAATTTTATATGAAGCCGAAAAAGGGATTAACGGACTGGAAGCAAGACTTGATGAAATTATTCATGAAATTAATAACGCAGTAGATAAGGGTTGTAATGTAATTATTTTAACCGATAGAAATGCTGATCCTAAATTAGCACCTATTCCCTGCTTGCTGGCTTGTTCATTTGTTCATCACGGTGTAAAAAAACATAACCGCAGATCTTCCTTCGGAATTGTTATAGAATCAGCAGAACCCCGGGAACCACACCATTTTGCATTATTATTTGGTTATGGCGCAAGCGCTATAAATCCTTATATGGTTAACGAAATTATCTACAACCTGGTTGAAGAAAAAGAGATAGAAGTAGAAGATCCTGAAGTGGCGGTAGAGAATTTTAATGTAGCCATTGGAAAAGGAATTATAAAGATTATGAATAAGATTGGTATTTCTACATTACATTCATACCGTGGCGCCCAAATATTTGAAATTCTAGGTCTTAATCAAAAATTTGTAGACAAATATTTCACAAATACACCAACCCGAATTGAGGGTATTGGTTTGTATGAAATTGAAAAAGAAGTTCAAAAACGTTTCGAAAACGCTTTTAAAATTAAAAAAACTGATACTGATCTTGATTTGGAAATTGGCGGTGATTACCGCTGGAGAAGGACGGGTGAACGACATATGTTTAATCCCGCAAGTGTAGCTAAACTACAACAGGCGGTAAAACAAAATAGTACTAATGCTTACGAAGAATATGCAAAACTAATTAATGACCAAAGCGAGCGCTTAATGACGCTTCGTGGAATGTTTAAATTTCGTGATTTAAATCCTATTCCTGTTGAGGAGGTTGAGCCATGGACAGAGATCGTAAAACGCTTTAAAACCGGGGCAATGTCTTTTGGTTCTATAAGTAAAGAAGCTCACGAGAACCTTGCAGTTGCGATGAACCGTATGCAGGGAAAAAGTAACTCTGGAGAAGGCGGTGAAGACCCGCAGCGTTTTCACAAAGATCTTGACGGGAACTGGAGAAATTCAGCCATTAAGCAGGTAGCTTCTGGAAGGTTTGGGGTTTCCATTAATTATTTAAGTAATGCGAAAGAGATTCAAATTAAGATGGCCCAGGGTGCAAAACCCGGGGAAGGCGGTCAATTGCCGGGACCAAAAGTTAACCCCGATATTGCAAAAACTAGAAATTCCACTCCTTATGTAGGATTAATTTCACCACCACCTCACCACGATATATATTCTATAGAAGATTTAGCGCAATTGATCTTCGATCTTAAAAATGCAAATCGTGAGGCCAGAATCAATGTAAAGCTGGTGTCGAAAGTTGGAGTAGGAACCATTGCAGCCGGTGTGGCAAAAGCAAAAGCCGATGTAGTTTTAATTTCCGGATATGATGGTGGTACCGGAGCTTCTCCTCTTACCTCACTGCGTCACGCAGGTTTACCGTGGGAATTGGGAATCGCCGAGGCGCAACAAACTTTACTTATCAATAATCTTAGAAACAGGATTGTTGTGGAATGTGATGGCCAGTTAAAAACAGGTCGGGACGTGGCAATTGCCGCTCTACTTGGCGCTGAAGAATTTGGTTTTTCTACTGCACCGCTGGTAGCTTCAGGTTGCATCATGATGCGCGCATGCCATCTCAATACCTGCCCGGTAGGAATTGCCACGCAAGACCCTGAATTACGTAAGAAGTTTAAAGGAACTCCTGAAGATGTAATCAACTTTATGTATTTCATCGCCCAGGAATTAAGAAAAATAATGGCCGATCTTGGTTTTAGAACCCTCAACGAAATGGTGGGTCAAAGCCAGAAATTGGATATGAATAGGGCTATTGAGCATTATAAAGCCCAGGGAATAGATCTTTCTAACATTCTATATAAACCGAAGATCGATGAAGATATGCCGCTATATAATACCGAAACCCAGGATCACAATCTTGAAAACGTTCTGGATTTTGAAATCCTAAAACAAGCGCATCCGGCAATTTATCGAAAAGAAAAGATGAGCCTTGACTTTCCTATTAGCAACATCAATAGGACAACGGGAGCTATTTTAAGCAATGAAATTTCAAAAATTCACGGGGCCAAAGGTTTACCTGAAGGTACGTTAACTTTGAATTTCACAGGCTCTGGAGGACAAAGTTTTGGAGCTTTTGCCACCAAAGGTTTAACGATGAATATCAATGGAAATTCTAACGATTACTTTGGAAAAGGACTTTCTGGAGCAACTTTAAGTGTTAGAAAACCCAAAGAAGCTACGTTTAAATCTAATGAAAATATCATTATTGGTAATGTTGCGCTATATGGCGCTACAGATGGGGAAGCTTATATTAATGGAATTGGTGGTGAACGTTTTTGCGTTAGAAATTCTGGCTCTAAAGCCGTTATTGAAGGAATTGGAGATCATGGTTGTGAATATATGACCGGTGGGATCGCCGTTATCCTTGGGAAAATTGGAAGAAATTTCGCAGCAGGAATGAGCGGGGGAATCGCTTATATCTATAATGCCGATAATAGTTTAGACCATCATAATTTCAATATGGAGATGATTGGTTTAGAAGATCCTTCAGAAGAAAATAAAACAGAACTCAAAGAACTTATCGAAAATCATTATCGCTATACCGAAAGTGATGTGGCCAAAGATATTTTGGAAAACTGGAAAGAAAGTTCAGATAAATTCATAAAAGTAATGCCAACAGAATTCAAAAAAGCATTACAGAAAATGGAAGAAGAGAAAATGAAAAAGGAACAAAAAGAACTCAAAACAGCATAATTATGGGTAAGATAAGAGGATTTATGGAATACGACCGCAAGGTTGAAGAGACTGAAGCTGTTGAGAAACGAGTAAAAGAGTATACTGAATTTACCAAAGAAATGTCTCCCGAAGAATTGGGAGTACAGGGAGCGCGATGTATGGATTGCGGAATTCCATTCTGCCATAGTGGTTGTCCCCTTGGAAATTTAATTCCAGATTTTAATCACGCGGTTTATAAAAATGACTGGAAAAAAGCATTAAATATTTTACATGGCACGAATAACTTCCCGGAGTTTACAGGGAGATTGTGCCCTGCGCCCTGTGAGTCGGCTTGCGTTTTAGGAATTACAGATCCACCGGTTGCGATAGAACTTATTGAAAAATATATTGTAGAACGCGGATTCAAAGAAGGTTGGATTAAACCAAACCCACCGGCATCTAGAACTGGTAAAACGGCTGCAGTTGTAGGTTCAGGGCCGGCAGGTCTTGCCGCTGCACAACAACTTAACCGTGCCGGCCACGAAGTAACCGTGTTTGAACGTGACAACAAGATTGGCGGACTTCTTCGTTACGGTATTCCAGATTTTAAAATGGAAAAACAAGTGATAGACCGTAGGGTTGATTTAATGAAAGAGGAAGGAATTAAATTTGAAACCGGGGTTCACGTAGGCGAAAATTATGAAGCAGAAAAACTTAAGGAATTTGACGCAGTAGTGTTATGTGGAGGTGCTACTAAGAGCCGTAACCTTCCTATTGAAGGTGCAGAAGGCGAAGGTGTGATGCATGCCATGAATTTCCTTAAAAATAATAATGAAGTTGTTGACGGTTTAAAAGACCTGGCGCCAAAGTATTCTGCAGCTGGTAAAAATGTAATTGTGATTGGTGGTGGTGATACAGGATCAGATTGTGTGGGAACTTCTAATCGTCACGGAGCTAAATCGGTGACCAACTTTGAGATTATGCCAATGCCCACCGAAAACCGAAACCAGGATAATCCCTGGCCATATTGGCCTTTCACGCTAAAAACCACTTCTTCTCATGAAGAAGGTGTAGAGCGAAATTGGAGCATTAACACTAAAGAATTTATTCGGGATAAAGAAGGAAATTTAAAAGCTTTAAAAACGGTAAATATAGAATGGGTTAAAGGAGAAAATGGGCGACCCCAACTAAAAGAAGTTGAAGGCTCAGAAAAAGAGTGGCCTTGTGAACTGGTTCTTTTAGCTTTAGGTTTCACAGGACCGGAAAAAACACTAAGCGAACAACTAGGTCTTGAATTGGATAGCAGAACCAACATTAAAGGAGATGAAGCTTACCAAACCAATATTCCAAATATTTTTACTGCGGGAGATATGCGCCGTGGCCAATCATTAATTGTTTGGGCAATTTCTGAAGGTCGTGAAGCTGCCTATCACGTAGATAAATATTTAATGGGAAAATCTATGTTACCTCGCAAAGGGGAAGGAGATCTTCCTGCCGCTTAATCTATTTTTAAATAAATTGTTGCATTAAAAAAGCGCCCAAAATTCGGGCGCTTTTAATTTTTAAAATGAAAGCAAACAAAATTAATAAACCTGGATCTTCGAATAATTTTCCAAACAGGCTCTGAAATAAATTCAGGATGATCTTTAAAGTGTTTTAGCCACTTTATTTACTGCTTCAATAGTAGCATCAAGATCCTTATAAGAAAGTGCGTCGCTTATAAACCAGGTTTCATAGGCACTTGGTGCGATATAAATTCCGTTTTCCAACATTCCGTGGAAGAATTTATTGAAAGTACCAAGATTTGCAGATGTTGCCGCCGAAGCAAAATCGGTTACAGGTTCTTTCCCAAAGTGCACCGAGATCATAGAACCTACTCTATTTATCGTAAACTCAATATTGTTTTGAGCCAGCACTTTTTCCATTCCTTCATGAAGATATGCAGTCTTTTTATCTATACTTTCAAAAATATTTCGGTTTGTATTCAATTCTGTTAACATTGCAAGACCTGCGGCCATTGCCAAAGGATTTCCGCTTAGCGTTCCCGCCTGGTAAACCGGTCCTACGGGAGCCAGGTAGTCCATAATTTCATTCCTGGCCGCAAAAGCACCAACCGGCAAGCCACCACCAATTACTTTTCCGAAGCAAACAATATCGGCGTTTACTCCTAATCTTTCCTGCACACCTCCGGCAGCAAGTCTAAATCCAGTCATTACCTCATCAAAAACAAGTAGAATCCCTGTTTCATCACAGATCTTTCTCAATCCCTCCAGGAAACCTTCAGTAGGGGGAATACATCCCATATTTCCAGGAACCGGTTCGATAATAATACAAGCAATTTCTTCTTTATTCGCTTCAACCAAAGACTCTACATTCTCAAGATCATTATAATTGGCAAGTAAAGTGTCTTTTGCAGTGCCCTGGGTCACTCCGGGGCTGTTTGGTGCGCCAAAAGTAATAGCACCACTTCCAGCCTGAATAAGAAACGAATCACTATGCCCGTGATAGCAACCGGCAAACTTGATGATCTTTTCTTTTCCCGTAAAACCGCGTGCAAGTCTAACCGCACTCATGGTGGCTTCCGTACCCGAATTCACCATTCTAATTTTATCGATATTCGGCACCATTTTCACCGCTAATTCTGCGATTTTGGTTTCAATTTCTGTTGGGGTGCCAAAAGAGGTTCCTTTCCTGGCTTTTTCTACAACTGCCTCTACCACCGGTTTATGGGCGTGGCCCAAAATCATAGGACCCCAGGAATTAATGTAGTCTATTAATTTATTTCCGTCTTCATCAAATAAATAAGCACCTTCCGCTTTCTCAATAAAAATTGGATCGCCGCCAACTGCTTTAAATGCCCTTACGGGAGAATTCACCCCGCCCGGAATTACCTTTTGCGCTGCTGCAAATAGTTCACTACTTCTTTTATAAATCATATTTTTTTATTCTGGTGAGATAATAACCAATACCTGCCCTACGGCAATATTAGCATCTCTAAGATTATTAAATCGCTGTAAATCTTCTACAGTTGTATTATGTTGTTTTGCGATCCCGTAAAGAGTGTCACCCTTCCTAACCCGATAAGTAACCGATTCTGGTGATTCAGGAGTGTGGGTATAACTTGGGGATGGTCTCTTTAAAACATCGCCATCAAAACGATAAAGCTCGTAACGCTCAATTAAACTAATCAACTTATCTGGATAACGTCTATCGGTAGCATAACCGGCTTTTCTTAAACCGCGTGCCCAACCTTTATAATCATCTTTATCAAGATCGAAAAGTTCAGCATAACGCTTTCTTTCGCTTAAAAAAAGTGAATGGTCCCTGTAAGAATAACGTGCATCTTTATATTTTCGAAAGCACTCCCCACGCTCATCATCGTCGTGATAAACCTTAGCGCCTTTCCACTCATGACATTTTATTCCAAAATGATTATTCGCACGCATTGTTAAATCTCCTTTTCCCCCACCCGATTCCAGAATGCCCTGGGCTAGAGTGATACTTGCAGGAATATTATAAAGTCGCATTTCTTCCTGCGCAATGTCAGAAAAATCCCTGATATAATCTTCTACCGTGTAAAGACGCGGATTTACAGGTGGCAACTTTGGCTGGCCTTCAATAATTTTAACTCGCTCGTTTTCTCGCGGAGTTTCAGAAATTACGCCTCTTTTTTCTGCCTCCTTTTTGGTCGTGACTACTTTTTTCTTACCTCCGCAGGAAACTGCGAAAGCTGCCAAAAAAATTAAAATAAAAACCCGGTAAATTCTCATATTAATCAGTGATTAAGGGCAAATTTTTCTTTTCTAAAATCTTATTCATTCCAGTAATTCCCTGCAGACCGCCGGTATGAATAGCCAGAATCTTACTCCCTGAAGGAAAATACCCAGATTCTATTAGGTCAAAAATACCAAAAAGTAATTTTCCTGTATATATAGGATCTAACTGAATTTCATATTTTTTTTTGAAAGTATTAATAAAATTTATCAATTGGGCATTTACTTTAGCATAACCGCTAAAATGGTAGTTTAGTATTAAATCCCAGTTGTTTTTGCTACTGAATTTCCTGATTTCCTTAGAAAGAAAATCCCCTTTTAAAGCAGGAAATCCCAGTATTTTCTGATTTTCGGCAGAGGCGTTTATCAAGCCCGAAAGTGTTCCTCCTGTTCCTACCGAAGCGGCTATAAAGTCGAATTCTTTATCTTTCTCGCTTAAAATTTCCTCACAACCTTTTATCGCTAATTGGTTAGTGCCACCTTCGGGCACCAAATAAAATTCACCGAATTCTTCATTAAGTTTCTGCTGAAACTCTAATGTTTCTTTCTTCCGATACGCTTCCCTCGAAACAAAGCGGAATTGCATTCCGCAGGAATGAGCAAATTGAAGTGTTGAGTTTTGCGCTAAAGTATTTTCCAGGTTTTCACCCAATTCTTCTCCCCTAATAATTCCTATAGTTTTTAAACCCGAAATTTTTCCAGCCGCGGCTGTAGCTGCAATATGGTTAGAATAAGCGCCGCCAAAAGTTAACAAGGTCTTCTTTTCTTGTTTTTCAGCTTCAAGAATATTGTATTTAATCTTCCTGAATTTATTCCCGGAAACTTCTGGATGCAGCAAATCTTCCCGCTTTAGATGAAGGGAAATTCCATCCGAAAAATCAGCTATAAATTGATTTTCCGAAGAAATTTCAGCATTAAAATTTAAGGAATTTAGCATACTACAAAGGTCTTAATTCTGTGATTAATCACCTATACAAATTGCAAAAATGCCCAGAATTTACGCTCCTTTATATAATTCTCTTTCATTTCCTGGGAATAAGCTTCCCGCTCAAAACTAATATTTTTATAAGCCAAAAAACGATCTTTATAATAGATTAAACGAAGAAGATATTCAATCAAATACCAAATATAAAAAGGAAGAATAAGCAATTCTATTTGCTGCCTAAGATGAATTTTTTCGTGATTTATAAAAATTTCATCTTTCTTAAGTTCCGGGTTTTTTAATATCACAAAAGGCCATAAACTCACACCTTCAAAAGATTTCCCCAGGAGATATTTGTTAACGATTAGAATCACGGATGGAAGTTAAGAAATTGTATTTTTGCGATATGAGTTTTTTCAAAAAAAGAATTCCGTTAGAAGAAGGAGATTACTACACCACTCCTGAAGGTTATCGTTGTTTTACCGAGCAATATCACTTAAAACGTGGTTATTGCTGCGAAAGCGGTTGCCGGCATTGCCCCTACGGTTTTAATAAGAAAACCGGGAAACAATCATAATTTATTGGTTTTTGTAAGCCTATATTTTACTGCAGAATCACCCATTACTTTAGATTCATCCTTAAAAACCTGTAAGAGGTAATTTTCACTCACTTGAAAATAAAGCTTTTTTCGTTTTCCTAAACTAACGGTATTCCCCTGTTTATTCCATTCAAATTTTCCGGTTTCATTAAAGTTATTTTCTTCAGTATCATCTCTTCCCATGTAATGCTGCGAAAGCACATAATCTAAATTTTTCTTTAGCTGAATACTGGTTTCAATTCCCTCGCAATCTCCACACGGCAAAACTCCCTCGTAAACACCGTCCCAATCCAATGAGTTTTGTGAATTATGCGCACTATCTGGCTTGGTATTTATTTCCTCATCAGAACTTTCCAGCGAATTACTTTCTGCTGTTTTCTCCTGATCCTTACAGGAAATAAGACAAACAAGTGCAAAAAGAATTATAATAGATTTCATAATTTATTTCTTTAAAAGAGCGCTAAATTTATAGAAAATGTATTTTATAACTTCTTAATTTAACATTTCTTCCTAATATTGAAATCTATTGCAAACAGAAAATCAAATGGACTTTAAAGCGAAAATATTACAGGGAATTCCCAGTGAACTGCCTCCCAAAAAAGAATACGATACCTCGGTAAATCACGCCCCTAAACGAAAGGCTATTTTAAATACCGAAGAAAAACAATTAGCGCTTCAAAATGCTCTGCGTTATTTTGAAGAAAAACATCACCAGGAATTGCTACCTGAATTTAAGGACGAACTGGAAAAATACGGAAGGATTTATATGTATCGTCTGAAACCAGATTATGATATGTATGCCCGCAATATTGAAGAATATCCGGGAAATAGCACACAGGCGAAAGGAATCATGCTAATGATTCAAAACAACCTGGACCCCACGGTAGCGCAACATCCCGATGAATTGATTACTTACGGTGGCAATGGGGCGGTTTTTCAAAACTGGGCGCAATACCTGCTCACTATGCAATATTTAGCCGAAATGGAAAACGATCAGACTTTGGTGATGTATTCTGGCCATCCTATGGGCTTATTCCCTTCTCACGAAAATGCCCCAAGAGTAGTAGTTACTAACGGAATGATGGTCCCAAATTATTCGAAACCCGATGACTGGGAAAAATTTAATGCCCTTGGTGTAACTCAATATGGTCAAATGACGGCTGGAAGTTATATGTACATTGGCCCGCAAGGAATTGTTCACGGCACCACGATCACAGTTTTAAATGCCGGAAGAAAAATATCAAGATCGGGAGAAAGCCTGGCAGGAAAGTTATTTGTGACTTCCGGTCTTGGCGGAATGAGCGGCGCACAACCTAAAGCAGGAAATATTGCAGGTTGTATTACCGTTTGTGCCGAAGTAAATCCCAAAGCTACACAAACACGCCATAGCCAGGGTTGGATAGACGAAGTAATTTCTGATCTAGAAAAACTTGCTATAAGAGTGCAGGAAGCCAAAGCAAACAAGGAAATAGTTTCTATCGCTTTCCAGGGAAATATCGTAGATGTTTGGGAGTATTTTGAAAAGGAAAATATTTATATCGATTTGGGTAGTGACCAGACTTCCTTACACAATCCCTGGGCAGGCGGTTATTACCCGGTAGGCTTGAGTTTAGAAGAAGCCAATACAATGATGGCTGAGGAACCTGAAAAATTTAAAGAAAAAGTACAGGGAAGTTTAAAAAGACAAACTGCAGCGATTAATAAACATACTGCTAAAGGCACCTATTTCTTTGATTACGGAAACGCTTTCTTATTAGAAGCTTCACGGGCAGGAGCAGATATTCTTGCTGAAAACGGAAAAGATTTTAAATATCCGAGCTACGTGCAGGATATTATGGGCCCCATGTGTTTTGACTACGGTTTTGGGCCTTTTAGATGGGTTTGTGCCTCAGGAAAAGAAGAAGATCTTGATAAAACCGATAAGATCGCGACTCAGGTTTTAGAAGAGCTTAAAAAGAATTGCCCGGAGGAAATTCAGCAGCAAATGGCTGATAATATTCAGTGGATAAAGGGCGCAAGAGAAAATAAACTGGTGGTAGGATCTAAAGCCAGGATTCTCTATGCCGATGCCGAAGGCCGAATGAAAATTGCCAAAGCTTTCAATGATGCCATTGGAAATAGGGAAATAGGAACGGTTATTTTAGGGCGTGATCATCACGATGTTTCCGGAACGGATTCTCCCTATCGGGAAACCTCAAATATTTACGATGGGTCCCAGTTTACAGCTGATATGGCGATACAAAATGTAATTGGAGATAGCTTTAGAGGTGCCACCTGGGTGAGTATCCATAATGGCGGCGGAGTTGGTTGGGGTGAGGTGATTAACGGAGGATTTGGTATGATTCTTGAAGGAAATAACGCATCGGAGGAGCGTTTAAAGTCTATGCTTTTCTGGGATGTTAACAATGGAATTGCCCGCCGAAGCTGGGCCCGAAATAAAGAAGCAGTCTTCGCTGCAAAAAGGGCTATGCAAATGGAACCAAAACTAAAAGTGACACTCCCAAACCTGGTAGACCCGGCTCTTTTCGACACTAACACCTAAAACTATTTATTTATGAGAGTCCTAAAAATTACACCGGTCTTATTGCTGCTAGCAGTTTTAATAACTTCCTGCAGTAGCGTAAGAGTTGCTTCAGATTACGATAGAGAAGTTAATTTTGAGCAATATAGCAGTTATGCATTTTTTAAGCCGGGAATAGATAAAGCTGAAATTTCCGATTTAGACAAAAAACGAATTCTTCGTGCTATTGAGGCTGAAATGCAACGTAAAGGCTTTACAAAATCTGATGATCCAGATCTTTTGGTAAGCATCTTTACAAAAACCAATGAAAATATTAATATCTACCAGAACAATATGATGGGCTGGGGATATGGCTGGGGTTGGCACCCGTGGTATTGGGGATCAGGTTTCAATACGGTGAACCGCACCAGTGAAGGCACACTTTACATAGATCTAATTGATGCCGATGGAAAAGAACTGGTTTGGCAAGGAATGGGAACGGCTGCTTTAGCCAGTGATGTGAATAAAAAACAAAAAAGGATAAACGAAATTGTTTCTGAAATACTTGAAAAGTATCCGCCAGAAATCAAGAATTAGCCCCACAAATTTTTTAACTAAAATGCTCCTCTTACGGGAGCATTTTTATTTTTATACAGGTTTAGTTATCATTTTATGAATTTCGGCTTAATTTCTTATCTTTATATTGAATTTTAGTTAATCATAATTATGCTCGATAAAGTTGAATCTAATGCGATTTTAGACCGCTTGCCGGCCCATCTTCAGCAATATATAAAACCACAGAATTACGATGATTATTCCCCGGTAAACCACGCGGTTTGGCGCTATGTAATGCGTAAAAATGTAGATTACCTAAGTAAAGTTGCGCACGAGTCTTACCTTGATGGTTTAAAACAAACCGGGATTTCTATAGATCATATTCCTAATATGTATGGGATGAACCGAATTTTAAAAGAAATTGGATGGGCTGCTGTAGCTGTAGACGGATTCATTCCGCCGGCTGCTTTTATGGAATTCCAGGCTTTTAATGTTTTGGTAATTGCAAGTGATATTCGTCAGCTCGAGCATATAGAATATACTCCTGCACCCGATATTATTCACGAAGGTGCAGGCCACGCACCTATTATCGCTAATCCAGAATATGCAGAATATCTTAGACGCTTTGGCGAAATTGGCTGTAAAGCGATTTCCAGCGCTAAAGATTATGAAATGTACGAGGCTATAAGGCATCTTTCTATTATTAAGGAAGCTGAAGATACACCTCAGCAAGAAATTGAAGAAGCCGAAAAGAAAGTAGATTACCTGCAAAATAATATGGGGAAGCCCAGCGAAATGGCGCAAATTAGAAATTTGCACTGGTGGACCGTGGAATATGGATTGATAGGAAGTTTGGAAGACCCAAAAATCTATGGAGCCGGTTTACTCTCTTCTATTGGAGAAAGCGCCTGGTGTATGACAGATAAAGTAAAGAAAATTCCATATTCTATTGAAGCTTGCAAACAGGAATTTGATATCACAAAACCCCAGCCTCAACTTTATGTAACGCCAGATTTTGCTCATTTAAGCTCAGTTCTGGAGGAATTTGCTAATAAAATGGCTTTAAGAAAAGGCGGTTTGGAAGGAATTCAAAAATTGATAGATTCTAAAAATCTTGGCACTATAGAGTTAAGTACCGGTTTACAGATCTCGGGAGATTTTTCAAAAGTTATTGAACACGATGGTAAACCAATTTATATTCAAACGTCAGGGAAAACTGCCCTTTCCCATCGCGAAAAGGAACTGGTAGGTCACGGTGTGAAAAATCATCCTGAGGGATTTGGCTCGCCAATTGGCTCTTTAAAAGGAATCAATTTAGCGATAGAAGATATGAGTCCGCGAGATCTTAGAGCTTACGATATTTATGAAGCTGAAAAGATTGAATTTGAATTTGAAGGTGGAATAAAAGTAAAAGGAGAAATAATTACCGGCACCCGAAATCTGCAGGGGAAAATAATCCTTATCAGTCTGAAAGATTGTACGGTTACTTATGGAGAGGAAATTCTTTTTAAACCTGAATGGGGCAAATACGATATGGCGATTGGGAAAGAAATTATTTCAGCATTTGCCGGCCCGGCAGATAATCTTTCGTTTGATCTAATTACCCACAAAACCTCAACTACCACAATAAAAAGCAAAAGTACGCCAGAACGGGAAGAGCTGAACTCTCTTTATGATTCAGTTAGAAATATTAGAGAAGGAAAAAATGCCAAATTCTCTTTAGATGCTGCTTTGGATCTGGTAAAAAAACATCACCCAAAAGACTGGTTGCTTTCCGTGGAAATATATGAGCTAACAGTAGGGAAAGATGAAAAACTCGCTAAAGAGGCTCTAAACAATTTAGAAGAAGTAAAATCTCGTAGACCAGATATCTCACATTTAATTGATGGCGGAATTAGCCTTATAAACGGCCAACTGGTAAGCTAATACAGCAATCAAATTTCAAATCCTGAAAAAGCAGCCTAGAGTTTTATTTTTTCGAATTCTTCGGAATTATTAAAATTCTGGTCGTTGTATTGCAGCGTCCAACCCATAGAATTGGTTAAAATATAAATCTTCTGTAATTCGCTAATCAGCCTATTTTGCGCATTTGATTTTAGCGAGGAGGCTTCAACCTTTTCCCGAATAGATTTTTCAATTCGGCCTTTAATTTTATTGTGATCTTCAGCATCAAACTGGTTTAAATAATCCTGGGTAACATCGTAATATTTTATCTCGGGATTTATCGTTATTTCTTCTTTTGGAATAGAGATTATGCGTACAATTTTATTTTCTTCATCAATTTCGGTTTCTAATTTACTTAGATCGTAAGCCACCGTTGCCGTAGCATTTACAATGATAAGCGCTTTCTTTCTTGCCGAAAATATATCGAGATAAAACTTCTTTGAATTTTTATAAGAATAAACCTGAGAAAAAGTGCCTTCGGTAACCACGAGCTTACCAACATTTTTTATTTGTTGCTGTAATAAAGCGGTACTTTCTTCTAATTCATCCTCTTTCTGGTTTCTATTTTCACAAAAACGCACGCCAAAAACCACCAGTAACACCAAAAAGGCTCCAATAAGGAAATTTCTCATTCTTCAATTTTTTCTAAAGGTACAAAGATTGTGAGTTTTGAGGTTTTTTGAAGAAAACACTGGCGTCATAAAATACTTATGGACGGCCCCACCCGTCCATAAGCTTTTAAAATTTCTAAAATCTACCCCAACAAATTTTAGAAAACGAATTAAGACATTTGTCAAAACCTTTGGGCTTTTCAGCCTTTCGTTCTCAACGACTTATATCCCGAATTCTAATTTAAAAGTACGAAATAATTCTATACAAAGTCAAGATAAAAATTATATTAAAGATTATTTTACGCAAATTTAATTTAGAAATCCAGGTGAGGAAATCGCATCTTAAGTGCTGAAATTTGAGTTTCCAGTTTTTCTAAAAAGCGCAAATGCGCTTCAGAATCAGGATTAAACGGGCGATGCGCTAATCCTTTTTGAATATTTTCTACTTCATTTAAAACCAAAAGAGAGGCTTCTGAAAACCAGGCTTCTGTAAATCGTTTCCAAATATAATTTATGGCTGTTTGCGAAGGATGTAACATATCTTCACCATAAAACCGATAATCACGAAGCTCGTCCATCATCAATTCATAAGATGGAAAATAAAGCCCCCTAACCCCCAAAGGGGGAATTGATTTTCTATTTGTCAATAGATTATGAATTGCGGTAATTAAGTGCGCTTTGCTTCTTTGATTTTCAATAAACCCATCTTTGATATGCCGAACCGGAGAAACCGTGAAAATCACCGTAATTGTAGGATTAAATTCTTTGATGAATAATATAATATTACTCAAAGAGGCTTCTATTTCTTCCACTGACTGTAGTTCCTTTCTAAATTGCTTCTGCGGAACTTTATGACAGTTGGCTACGCTCTGCTTGTTTTCCAAATGATAATAACTCCAGGCAGTGCCCAAAGTGATTACCAAATGTGAGCTTTGCTGAAGAAACTCACGAGCGTTTTTTAATGCTGAATTAAGGTTCTCTAGCAAAACCTCAGCCTCAGGATCACTTAATGAAGAGTGCGCATCAAAACAATGCCAGCGCTCCTGGTGCTGAAAAATATCCTTTTCGGTATATAGCGTTTCTTCATTAAGTTTTCGAAAAAACTTTGCAATAGCTAAAGGATGAAAAAGAATTCCGAAGGGATTCTGCAAATTTTGCAACTTATAGAAATCCAGTTTATTCCCGATATTCTCTACAAAACAGGAACCAATAAGAAAAACCTTAGATTCATAATCTATCTTAGGTTCAGCCTCTTTTATAGGTATTTTGGTCCTGAATTCCATAAAATTATATACAAGCTGTCTGAAAAGGTTTTAAAACCGTCATCTTGAATTTATTTCAAAGCCTGTCCCGATTTTTTATCGGGGATCTAACGTACTGGTAATCAAAAAAACATGTTAGAAGCTGAAACAAGTTCAGCTTGACGAAAATAGACTTTTCAGACAGCCTCGTGCTTTATTTTAAATAAGTCTGCGCTTCTTGCAAAGCTTCGTTAATTCCTTCCGGTTTTTTACCACCGGCAGTTGCGAAAAACGGTTGGCCACCGCCACCACCCTGGATATATTTGCCCAGGTCTTTTACAATTTTTCCTGCGTGCAGGTCTTTTTCTTTTGCCAGGTCTTTAGAAATATAGCAGCTTAAAAGTGCTTTCCCATTTTGCTCGGTTCCGAATAATAAAAATAGGTTTTCAAATTCATCTCCAAGTTGAAAAGCAAGATCTTTTATTCCGCCGGCATCAAGATCAACATTCTTTGCAAGGAAATTCACTCCGTTTATTTCTGAAATTTCAGACTTTAATTCACTTTTTAGATTTTTGGCTTTATCCTTTAGTAAAGCTTCAACCTGCTTTTTTAAAGCTGCATTTTCGTCCTGCAAAGAATTCACCGCTTTTACCGGATCTTTGGCGTTTTTCAATTCGGCTTTTATTTGCTCTAGAACCTCATCCTGGTTAGCAAAATAATCTTTTACAGCTTCGCCGGTAATCGCTTCAATCCTTCTAATTCCAGAAGCAACAGCAGCTTCCGAAGTGATTTTAAAATGCCATATTTCTGAAGTATTTTTTACATGGATTCCACCACAAAGCTCCATAGATTCTCCAAAACGAATAGCACGAACAGCATCCCCGTATTTTTCACCAAAAAGCGCCAAAGCGCCCTGGTTCACAGCCTCTTTAAACGGTATACTTCGCTGCTCTTCTAAAGGCAATTGTTCATTAATTCGCTGATTTACCAGTTTTTCAACCTGCTCTAATTCCTCTTTATTTACTTTACTGAAGTGAGAAAAATCAAAGCGCAAATAATCTCCTTTAACCAGAGAACCTTTTTGTTCTACGTGAGTTCCCAAAACTTCCCGAAGCGCCTGGTGCAATAAGTGCGTGGCCGTATGATTAGCCGCAGTAGCCGAGCGATTTTTTGAGTTTACAACCGCTTTAAATTTATCTTTTGGATTCTTAGGAAGCGATTTAGCAAAATGAACAATTAAGTTATTTTCCTTTTTAGTATCGGTAATTTCTATTTTGTTGTTTTCGCTATCAACAAGAAAACCTTTATCTCCAACCTGTCCGCCACCTTCAGGGTAAAACGGGGTTTGTGAAAGCACAATCTGATATAATGCACCTTTTTTGCTTTCCACTTTTCGGTAACGGGCAATTTGGGTTTCAATCTCTAAATAATCGTAACCTACAAATGCTTCAGCATTTACCGGGTTTATTTCTTCCCAGTCTCCCGCCGTAACCTGGGTTGCCGCACGGGACCTGTCTTTTTGTTCCTTTAGCTGAACTTCAAATTCTTTTTGATCTAAATCGAATCCGCGTTCGCGTAATATCAAAGCGGTTAAATCTATTGGGAAACCAAAAGTATCGTACAGCTCAAATGCTTTTTTCCCTGAAACAGTTTTTCCTTTGGTTTCCGAAATTATATTTTCCAGCAAAATTAAGCCCTGATCCAATGTTCTTAAGAAAGATTGTTCTTCTTCCCTAATCACATTTTCACATAAAGTTTTTTGAGATTTAAGTTCAGGAAATGCTTCGCCCATTTGTTTGCTTAGCACTTCTACTAACTTATAAATAAAAGGCTCTTTGGTATCTAAAAATGTAAAGCCATAGCGAATGGCGCGTCTCAAAATTCTTCTAATCACATAACCTGCACCGGTGTTTGAAGGCAGTTGCCCATCGGCAATAGAAAAAGTTACCGCTCTCACGTGATCAGCAATCACCCTAATCGCGATATCGGTTTTTTCAGATTTTCCGTAAGGAGAATTCGTGATTTTTTCCAGTTCAGCAATTAGCGGCGTAAAAACATCGGTATCATAATTAGATTGTGTTCCCTGTAAAACCATACAAAGGCGTTCAAATCCCATCCCGGTATCGATATGTTTTGCAGGAAGTTCAACTAAAGATCCATCGGCTTTACGGTTATATTGCATAAAAACCAGGTTCCAGATCTCTACCACCTGCGGGTGATCTGCATTTACCAATTCTTTTCCGGGTTTCTTGGCCTTTTCAGCTTCAGATCGAATATCAATATGAATTTCAGAGCAAGGTCCGCAAGGCCCCTGGTCTCCCATTTCCCAGAAATTGTCTTTTTTATCACCGTAAACGATGCGATCTTCAGGAACAATCTTTTTCCAAAGTTCCAGGGCTTCGGTATCCAATCCTAATTTATCTTCCTTGCTTCCTTCAAATACAGAAACATAAAGGTTTTCAGGTGCAATTTTAAAAACTTCGGTAAGTAATTCCCAGGCCCAGTTTATGGCTTCTTCTTTAAAATAATCGCCAAAACTCCAGTTCCCTAACATCTCGAACATCGTGTGATGATAGGTATCCATTCCCACTTCTTCCAAATCGTTATGTTTTCCGCTTACGCGAAGACATTTTTGACTATCGGTAATACGGGAGCTGGAAGGCTCGCTATTCCCTAAAAAATACTCCTTGAATTGAACCATCCCAGCATTGGTAAACATTAAAGTGGGATCGTCTTTTAGCACCATGGGCGCTGAAGGAACGATTTTATGGGATTTGGATTTAAAAAATTCTAAAAACTGGCTTCTTATTTCCTGAGAT
This sequence comes from Salegentibacter sp. Hel_I_6, assembly GCF_000745315.1. Classification (NCBI taxonomy): domain Bacteria; kingdom Pseudomonadati; phylum Bacteroidota; class Flavobacteriia; order Flavobacteriales; family Flavobacteriaceae; genus Salegentibacter; species Salegentibacter sp. Hel_I_6. The sequence continues at coordinate 1,285,069 of NZ_JQNQ01000001.1, forward strand.
TTCATCTACTGCTTTAATCTAAAAATTATTAATTTATGCTGGTGCTGAAACAATTCCTATATTTGTTCGTTTACCAGACTTAACTTTGCACGGTAATTGCTTAGTATTGTTGGCAAAAATAGTATAAATTTGACTCATGTCGAAGGTTAAATATCATTACGATAGCGAGACACAATCCTATAAAAAAATAGAGCGACGAAAAGGTCGCCGTATAGGGATTGTATTGCTTAGCATCTTAGGATCTTTCCTGGCCGGTTTTTTATTACTGGTTATCTATTTGAATATTCCCCAAATTGAAACCCCGAAAGAGAAAGCTCTCAAACGCGAGTTGCATAATCTGGAGTTACAATATGGTTTGCTGAATAAAAAAATGGGGCAGATACAAAATGTTCTTGCGAATATTGAAGATAGAGACAACAATATTTATAGGGTGTATTTTGAAGCTAATCCTATTCCGGAAGAACAGAGACGCGCAGGTTTTGGTGGGATAAACCGCTATAAAGACCTGGAAGGTTTTGATAACTCCAAATTGATTATTGAAACCAGCAAACGAATGGATATTCTTACCAAACAACTAGTGGTGCAATCTAAATCTTTAGATGAAATTGCAGCATTGGCAAAGGAAAAAGAGAGCCTTTTAGCTTCGGTTCCTGCTATTCAGCCAGTAAAAAATGAAGATTTGAGTAGAATTGCTTCCGGTTATGGATGGAGAACAGATCCGTTTACCAAGGTTAGAAAATTTCATCACGGAATGGATTTTAGCGCGCCGCGTGGGACCCCGGTTTACGCCACCGGAAACGGTAGAATAGAAAGAGCAGACAACCGCGCTACCGGTTACGGAAATCATATTAGGATAGATCATGATTACGGTTATACCAGTCTTTACGCTCATTTATACAAATATAATGTAAGAGTGGGACAGCGAGTTCAACGTGGTGATATTATTGGTTACGTAGGTAGTACAGGAAGATCACAGGGACCACATTTACATTATGAGATCTTTAAAGACGATCAAAGAATTAACCCTATTAATTTTTACTACGGAAACCTGTCACCGGAAGAATTTGATAAAGTTCTTGAAAAAGCACAACAAGAAAACCAATCCCTGGATTAATGCATCTTAATTTACCCGACAAAAGATATTATGGTATTGGCGAAGTCGCTGAAGCATTTAAGGTAAACACCTCCCTAATTAGATTTTGGGAGAAAGAATTTGATGTAATTAAACCAAAGAAAAATGCCAAAGGAAATCGTAAATTTACACCCGAGGATATTAAGAATTTAGAGCTTATTTATCACCTGGTAAAAGAACGCGGTTTCACCCTTGAAGGAGCAAAAACTCACTTAAAAGAAGAAAAACATAAAACCCTTAGCAACTTCGAAATAATTCGTAAGTTGGAAGGAGTAAAAGCAAAACTAATCAACCTAAAAAATCAATTATAGAAATGAAAAAATGGTTAATCCCAGTAATAGTTATCGTAGTTCTAGGTATTATTATTTATAGTCTTACTGCAGGAGTAAATAACACCGCAGTAGAATTAGAAGAAGGAGTTATGAAAAATTGGGCCGATGTGGAAAATTCCTATCAACGTAGAAGTGACCTTATCCCTAATTTAGTGAAGACTGTAGAAGGTTCAGCCGATTTTGAACGAGGAACTTTAACCGATGTTATTGAGGCACGAGCAAAGGCAACTTCGGTGAATGTTGATGCGGGAAATTTAGATCCGCAACAAATTCAGCAATTTCAGGAGGCTCAGGGCGGATTATCTTCAGCATTATCACGGCTTTTAGTCTCTGTTGAAAGATATCCCGATATTAAATCAAATCAGAACTTTCTTCAATTACAATCACAACTAGAAGGAACTGAAAACAGAATAAGCGTTGCAAGAAATCGCTACAATGAAGCGGTGAGACAATACAACACTTATATTAGAAAATTCCCCAATAATATTTTTGCAGGAATGTTCGGTTTCGAAAGAAAACCAACTTTCCAGGCAGAAGAAGGTGCAGAGAATGCCCCAGATGTTGAATTTGATTTTTAAAAGAGATGAGTCAAGTTGAAGATTTTTTAAGCAAAAAAGATGAAGAGGAAATCATTGAAGCCATTAGAACGGCAGAGAGCCATACCTCTGGTGAAGTAAGAGTACATCTCGAAAAAACCACCGGCGACCTAGATATTTTTGATCGCGCCATGGAAGTTTTTCATATGCTGAAAATGGATAATACCAAGCACGATAATGGCGTGCTAATATATGTTGCCGTAGAGGATCATAATTTTGTGATCTATGGCGATAAAGGAATTAACGATGTAGTCCCTGCCGATTTTTGGGAAAGCACTAAAGATGCTATTGTAGAAAAATTTAAAAAAGGAGAATTCAAACAAGGTTTGGTAGACGGGATTTTAACCGCAGGCCAGCAACTTAAAAAACATTTCCCGTATAGCGATGATACACGGGATGAACTCTCCAACGAAATTTCAAAAGGATAAATGCCACAAATTTTTAAAAATCTCAGTTTAGTCATAGTTTGTTTCTTCCTGTTTTTAGGCAGTGTATTCGCCCAGCGCGATATTCCTCCGAAACCTGCAGAAGAAACCAGCGTTTACGATGAAGCCGATATTTTATCTTCTTCAGAAGAAAGTCAACTGAAGCAGAAGTTAATAAACTATGCCGATACCACCTCTATTCAAATTGTTATCGCTACTATAGAATCTTTGCAAGGTGAATACGAAGGTGTTTATGCGCCGGAATGGGCCCAGGAATGGGGAATTGGACAAAGCGAAGAAGATAACGGACTTTTAATTTTGGTTGCTGAAAGTGATAAAAAGATATGGATCACCACAGGCTACGGACTTGAAGAATTTATGACCGATGCCCGCACCAAACAAATCATTGAACAGGTTATTTTGCCCGAATTTAGAAACGAAAGTTATTACAACGGCCTTGATGCAGGCACTACAGCCATTTTTCAGGTGTTGGAAGGCACTTTTCAAGGAACACCACAAAGACGTGGCCAATCTGACGGTATACCCGTACAGCTTCTTGTTATGGGAATTATTCTTCTTGTAATTATTGTATCGCTTGCTAATAAAAATAAAGGCGGACGAAATGGCGGTAGAAGAAGTGCTGGAGGCACATTCCTGGATGCGATTATTTTAAGCTCATTAGGACGCGGTACTTTTGGCGGAGGCAGCTCTGGTGGAGGTTTTGGCGGCGGAGGCGGCTTTGGTGGCGGTTTCGGCGGAGGAGGCTTCGGCGGCGGCGGTGCCGGTGGAAGCTGGTAGTTTACAGTTCGCAGAATATCAGTTTGCAGTTCTAAGTTCTACAGTTTCTGTTATATTTTATTCAGAAAGTAACTTTTTCCTTAAACTCAATTTAGAAAAATTTATAAAGCTCCTCCCCTTATTTCCAAGGAGAGGAGGCCGCATGCCGCAGGGCTCTTTAAAAACTGTATTTAACTGTAAGATTCAACCGAAAAACTTCTAAAAATAAAGACTGTTTGATAGGTCTTGGTTCCGTCAAGCTGAACTTGTTTCAGCTTCTAACATCATTAGATGATCAACATCTTAGATCCTGAAACAAGTTCAGGATGACGATTCAACCTTACCTCTCAAACAGTCTTTTCACTTTCAGAAGAAATTAATCTATCTCCCTCTCCCATTATTATTTGGATCTTTTCCACCAAATTTGCTTAGTTTATAAGTGAAACTCAGCATAAAATATTGTTCTAAAACAAGCTCCTGAGTATCCTGAATAAAATCGTCTCCGGTAAATCTTCGAGTAGCGATGTTTTGATCAAGTAAGTCAAAAACTTTCACTTTTAAGGTTCCATTATCTCCAAGAATTTCATAGCCCAAACTGGCGTTCCATAAGTAAAATGAATTCTGAAAACCTGGTGAAGCATTACCAATAGACTGGTATGCAATATCACTTCCTATCACAAATTTCTCGGGCCAGAATGAAGTAAGAGCCAGGGAAATGTTTTGATTTTTATAATTTTCTTCCCTGTTGTTAAAACTGTATTCAGCATCTACAAATTCTACGCTGTAAAAAGGTTCAATAGTCACCAGATCCCTGAAATTATATTCTACCCCCAAATTGGGCGTAAGCGTTAGAGTTTTTGAAGTAAAACGCTGTTCATTAGTAAAACCAACATTTCTGGTGAAATTTCCATAAAGTCCTCCTCGAAGTTTAATAGAACTCTCATTTTCCAATTCAAAGGTTTTATCTAAATTTCCGCCTCCAAAATAATTATATGCCCCATCAACGTTTGTATAGGTAGTTGTTCTTACCAAATCTTCATCTACAGTACTCCTTGTTACAACTTGATCATCGGTGAAATTCCCTCCTAAATATGCGAAGAAGCCTGAACGGGTTTTGAAATCAAAATTATTGAAGTTAAAATAGAACCTATGTCTTAATGCCGGTCTAAGATCTGGATTTCCGGTAATAATATTCAAAGGGTTTATTGTATTGGTAACCGGCTGCAATTGGGTTAAAGAAGGTGCTTCCCAGGAGTTGCTGTAATTAAAATATACTGATTTACCCTGAGCCAGATTGTACCTGAAATTAGCATTGGCAAAAAGATTCTCATAGGTATTATCTATGGAAGTTTCTGTAAAAAGATCTTCGTTTTTTAATCTTATACTTTGAAAACCACCTGAAATACTTGTCCTTAATTTTTCTCCGTTGTAAACAAGTCCTAAACTTGGGCGGTGAATAAAAGATTCAGATTCAAAATCGTTACTCAATTCTTCATCCAAAAAAGTATATTCTCCTTCTTCGTTAGCATCATATACAAGACGCTCATTTCGACCATTTTCTTTATCAAAATTATAACTTACATCCAGCATTAATTCCTTAGTAATTGGAAAACGGGTCGTTAAATCTACACCATAGTTATTATCTTTATTTTCTTCGGAAATTAACTGATCCTGAACATCGGTATTTACCAATTCCCCGGCCTGGTTATAGATTTCTCTTTCAGAAAAGAAATTATTATCCTGCGATCGCGTGTTATTCTGATTATTGAAACCTACACTATAATAACCGCCGTTCTCCCCGAATTTACGGGTAAAATTTAATCGGTTAGAAAAGTTTACACTGTTTACTTCAGAGTAATTATCGGTTAAAGCCGTGTTTATGGGAGTACCATCTTCTGCTACAGATTCTGTAAAAGATTGATTGGAAGATCGCCCGTTATTGCTGGTTATATTTGGCCTTACCGAAATACGCGTTAATGTATCTGGCTGGATCTCGAAGCCTAAGTTAAAGCGGTGATTGTTGTTAATTCTATTTCCACTAGATTCTGAATTATTAAAAAATCTTCTATTGGGAAGAATATTCTCTCTTTGAGTTCTGGATTCTGTTCGGTTATCGGCACGGCTATAGAAATAATTAGAGGAAAGTTCTGTTTCCTGTGGCCATTCGTTCACAAAACTAAAACCGGCGTTATCAGATTTTGTGATACCATTTCCGCTTCCGAAATTATTACCATTTATGCTAAAATTTCCACCTCTATTCCTGGTAATTGAATAAGCATTTCGCCCCATAGCATCATATACTTCATCAAAAGAAAATCCGGAAGAATTAATGTTGTTAGAACTCGCCAATAGGCTTACTCTCATCTCATCTTTAAAATAATTGCCAATTCCGCTTAATTCATAGCGATCGTTGGTTCCCGCCCCGGCCGTTAATCTGGAGAAAAAACCACGATTTTTATCTTCATCTATGGTAATGTTGATGGTTTTATTTTCTGCATCCCCTTCCTTCCCGGTAAATTCTTCAGATTTGGTTTTACTATCTACCACCTGGAGTTTATTAATTAATTCCTTCGGAAGGTTTTTAGTAGCAATTTTTGGATCGTCACCAAAGAATTCTTTTCCATTTACTTTAATTTGGGAAACCGGCGTGCCGTTAACGGTAATGCTACCATCGGTAGCCACTTCAACTCCCGGTAATTCTTTTAGCAATTCTTCTAAATTAGCGTCTTTTCGTGTTTTGAAAGAAGCCGCGTTAAATTCCAGGGTATCTTTTTTAATGGTAATTGGAGCTCTTGAAGAAGTAATGGTAATTTCATCTAAAGCATTATCGGCAACCTGCATTTTTATTATGCCTAAATCCAGGTTTTCCTGAATTTCCAGTCGTTGGTTATGGGTTTTGAACCCTGCATAAGAAATAAGTAAATTCGCAGTTTTAAGTCCGCCATTTCCAGAAAGTTCAAAGGCTCCTGTATTATCTGATATGGTATAGGTCACCAGGCTGCTATCTGCCGGTTTCTCCAGGTAAACCGTCGCCGATTCCAGCGGTTCCCCTTGCGGGCCGGTTACTTTACCATTAATTTCAAAATTTTGCGCGGTTAAATTTCCTGCCAGAAATAGCAATACAAGGGAAAGTAAAATTCTCATTTAGAGGTTAGGTGTTAAAAATTGAATAAATCAAGACAAAGCGATGCCTTACTAACTATATTGGTAGTTAGACTCTCAATTTGTTACAAAGTTTAACGGCTAATTTATTTTTTCCTAAAATATACTGAAATTGGCACTCCGGTTAGATCAAACTCTTTCCTAAGTTTATTCTCTATAAAACGTTTGTAGGGATCTCTCACATACTGCGGAAGATTACAGAAAAATGCAAACTGCGGCTGCGGCGTGGGCAATTGCGTGCAGAATTTAATTTTCACATATTTGCCTTTATAAGCCGGCGGTGGATTCTGCTCAATTATTGGCAGCATTATATCATTAAGCTCTCGAGTTTTAATTTTCTTACTACGATTCTCATAAACCTTTACAGCAGTTTCTATAGCTTTAAAAATTCGTTGCTTAGTTAGGACTGACATAAAAACAATAGGCACATCGGTAAAAGGTTCTATTTCGCGACGTATCATTGCTTCGTAATCACGCATACTATTGGTCTCTTTATCTTCAACCAAATCCCATTTATTCACCAGGATCACAATTCCCTTTCGGTTTCTTTGTGCCAGCCAGAAAATATTCTGAACCTGACCGTCAAATCCGCGCGTAGCATCTAAGATTACAAGGCATACATCGCAATTTTCTATAGCACGAACAGATCGCATTACCGAATAAAATTCAAGATCTTCCTTAACCTTAGATTTTCTTCTTATCCCGGCGGTGTCTACTAAGTTAAACTCAAAACCAAAACGATTGTATTTGGTATCCATAGCATCACGGGTAGTCCCGGCAATGTCTGTAACGATGTAACGTTCTTCCCCAATAAGGGCGTTGATAAAAGAAGATTTCCCTGCGTTTGGACGACCCACTACTGCAAATCTTGGTAATTCGGTTTCTTCCTCGGCTTCGTGTTCAGGAAGTGCTTCTACTAAAGCATCCAACAAATCTCCTGTACCACTACCATTTGTACTTGCAATAGGAAAATATTCGCCAAGACCTAAAGAATAAAATTCTACAGCGTTTTCCAATCGCTTATTATTATCAACTTTGTTTACGGCAAGAAGTACAGGCTTATCAACTTTTCTAAGTAATTGTGCTACATCTTCATCCATGGGAGTTACTCCACTTTCCACATCTACCATAAAAATGATGGCATCGGCTTCATCTATGGCGAGCTCTACCTGTTTGTCTATTTCGGCTTCAAAAATATCGTCACTGCCAACAATATAACCTCCGGTATCTATAAGCGAAAAATTACGCCCATTCCAGTCAGATTTGCCATAATGACGATCGCGGGTAACCCCACTAACCGAATCTACAATCGCCTCGCGGCGTTGAATTAATCTATTAAAAAAAGTAGATTTCCCAACATTTGGTCTTCCTACAATGGCTACAATATTGCCCATAACATTCTATTCTTTATTCCCCAAATGAGGTTTTTCTCTGAGTTGATTCAGAGAATATAATTGTTTGCAAAATTAGTGTAAAAATTCGGGTTTACCCGAAACTTAGAAAACGGAAGTTTTCTGTAAAAAATTTGAAGTATTTAATTTGAATTTTTAGATAAAAGCTTTTATAAAATTAATCTAGAAGAATTATTCATTATAGCCAAAACGTTTCAATTGCCGTTGGTCGCTTCTCCAGTTTTTGTTCACTTTTACATAAAGTTCAAGATGAACCTGTTTCCCAAAGAATTTCTCAAGATCTTTTCGAGCTTCTACCCCAACCCTTTTTAAAGCGGCACCTTTATGACCAATAATAATTCCTTTTTGAGTCTCGCGCTCTACCATAATCACGCTGCGCATTCTAATTATTTTCTCTTCTTCAAAAAATTCCTGAGTATCAATTTCTACTGCATAAGGAATTTCCTTTTTATAATGCATTAAAATCTTTTCGCGAATAATTTCATTTACAAAGAAACGCTCAGGCTTATCGGTAAGTGTATCTTTTGGATAAAACGCGGGAGATTCTGGAAGTAATTCAATAATTCGGTTAAAAACTTCGGCAACATTAAAACCTTCCAAAGCCGAAACCGGGAAGATTTCAGCATTAGGCACCTTTTCTGTCCACATTTGCACCTGACTTTCTAATTCTTCCTGGTTAGATTTATCGATTTTATTCAGCAATAAAATAACAGGAATATCGGTTCCTATAATTTTATTAAAAAAGGCTTCATCTTTAAGCTCTTTTTCCCCAATTTCTACCATATATATCAAAACATCGGCATCTTCAAAAGCAGATTTTACAAAACCCATCATAGATTCTTGCAACTCGTAAGCCGGTTTTATAATTCCTGGGGTATCGCTTAGCAACATCTGGAAGTCTTCGCCATTTACAATTCCCAAAATACGGTGGCGGGTGGTTTGCGCTTTAGAAGTGATAATAGACAATTTTTCGCCTACAAAAGCATTCATTAAAGTAGATTTCCCCACGTTTGGGTTCCCAATAATATTTACAAATCCTGCCTTATGTGCCATTTTGATAATTTTTATACTGCAAAGGTAAGACGATTCACTTACAGTTATCTGCTTTTGATTTAAATTTATTTCTAAAATAGGTTTTACTTTAATTTTCTAACAAAATTTATTAGCAATTTGATAATCAGATAGCTTCATACTATTAATACATTAAAAATGCTTACTAAAGTAGTTACAAACTTGGCTAACAAAAATAATTGGCTAATTTTGCCCGCTCTTATGAAGCATAGAAGAAACATACAATCATCTCCACTTACGCCGCCCTAGGCAGTTAAGTCTATCTTTCTATTTTATTCCGAAATTTATTTTTCTGCGGAAGAACTTCCGCTTTCCAACTTTTTATTAAAATTATATTCTGATGCAAAAAATCTTCAACCTGTTTGATTTTTCACAAAAAGTAGATTACAAAAATGAAATCCTTGCTGGACTTACCGTAGCGATGACTATGATTCCAGAATCTTTATCTTTTGCTATTCTTGCGGGATTTCCACCACTAGTAGGTTTATATGCAGCCTTTATTATGGGTATTATTACCGCCGTACTTGGGGGACGCCCAGGCATGGTTTCTGGTGGTGCCGGTGCTACAGTTGTAGTTTTAATCGCTTTAATGAATTCTCACGGACTAGAATATGTATTCGCCGCGGTTGCCATGGCCGGGGTCATTCAAATTGCAGTTGGAGTTTTTAAACTGGGTAAATTTATTCGGCTGGTACCGCAACCTGTAATGTTTGGATTTGTAAATGGCCTGGCAGTAATTATATTCACTGCTCAGTTAGAACAATTTAAAGAGGTTATTAACGGCCAGGTACAATGGTTAACCGGAGATACTTTATTAATTATGCTGGCATTAGTGGTGCTAACTATTGGTATTATCCTTATTCTTCCAAAAATAACCAAAACAATACCACCATCTTTGGTAGCCATATTGGTTGTTTTCGCTATCGTTTATTTCTTCGGAATTGAAACAAGACAGGTAAAGGATATTGCTTCCGTTAGTGGTAGCCTTCCACCTTTCCATATTCCACAGGTTCCCCTTACTTTAGAAATGCTGCAGGTCATTTTTCCCTATGGGCTAATTATGGCGGCAGTAGGGCTAACTGAAGGTTTATTAACATTAAATCTTGTTGATGAAATTACCGGCACGCGCGGTCGTAGTAATAAAGAATGTGTAGCCCAGGGAACTGCAAACATTGCCAATGGCTTTTTCTACGGAATGGGTGGCTGCCCTATGTTAGCCCAAACGCTGGTAAATTTATCTTCCGGATCTCGCGCAAGACTTTCAGGAATTGTAGCCGCGTTAACCATCTTGGCTATAATTCTGGTAGGAGCACCGGTAATCGAATTATTACCCATGGCAGCTTTAACCGGGGTGATGATCATGGTCGCCGTAGGAACCTTCGAGTGGACTAGTTTCAGAACTTTTCGTAGAATGCCAAAATCTGATGTTTTAGTGATGATTTTGGTTACCTTGGTGACCATAATTTTACATAACCTGGCATTAGCAGTACTTGTAGGGGTCATTATTTCTGCATTGGTGTTCGCCTGGGATAACGCAAAACGTATTCGCGCCAGAAAACGAATAGATGAAGATGGTATAAAACATTATGAGATTTATGGCCCACTTTTCTTCGGATCTGTTCAGGCTTTTAATGATAAATTTGATGTTTCAAATGACCCTAAAGAAGTAATTATAGATTTTTCTGAAAGCCGTGTAGTCGATATGTCGGGGATTGAAGCTCTAAATAAACTTACCGAAAGATATAACAAACAAGGTAAAAAACTTCACTTAAGATACTTAAGCGAAGATTGCAGAAAATTATTGCATAATGCTGATGCCATAATTGAAGTAAATATTTTAGAAGATCCAACCTATAAAGTTGCGGTAGATAAAGTTTAAGTTTCTTAACTTTATACTCCAACAAAAAAACACAAGATGTCAATAATTGCTGAAGGAGAAAAGGAGTTTGAAGAAATAACTTCTGTGCAGAACAAGGCGATGCGCCTCAATCTAAATGAAAACATATACGGCACCTTTGCTGAAATTGGTGCCGGCCAGGAGACCGTTCGGCACTTCTTTAGAGCAGGAAATGCCTCAGGTACCGTAGCTAAAACCCTAAGCGCTTACGATAAAGATTTTAGTGATGCTATCTACGGAATTGAAGATGATGGGCGCTATGTTACTGAACAACGCCTAACCAGTATGATGCGTTATGAAACAGGACTTATTGAAGAACGTATCTCCCGACTGAAACATCCAAATAAATTATTTTTTAGTTACGCGAATACAGTTGCTACAATAGATTGGGCTAAAAAATATAAGGGTCATGGTTGGCTGGGAATTAGATTTCAAACTAAACCGGGAGAAGATTATAGCGAAATTGTATTACACGTTCAGTTCCACGAAAATAATGCAGCGCACCAGCAAATTAGTTTAGGTACCATGGGAGTAAATCTCATTTATGGTGCATTTTATCACTACGATAATCCTAAGAACCTACTTAAACATCTATTTGATCATCTTAGTACTGATAAAATTGAAATTGACGCCATAAATTTTACCGGTCCTGCTTTTGAAGGTGTAGATAACCGGTTAATGAGCCTGGAATTAGTTAAAAATGGAATTACTGAAGCTATTATGTTTGCTCCGGACGGCAATAATGTACTCCCGGCAAGTATTCTTTACAAAAGAAATATCTTAACGCTTCGAGGAAGTTTTAGACCGGTTACGAAGGTAAACATGGCTATGTATGAAAAGTCACTGGATCTTTTTCTCAATGAAAGAAAGGTAGAAAAAGAAAATGCTGTTGTGATTTTTGAAATCACTCTCTCCAATCTTAAAGGAGAAGGAGAAATAGATGAGCAGGATTTCCTGGATCGCGCAGAATTACTGGGTTCTTTAGGGCAAACAGTTATGCTCTCTAACTTCCAGGAATATTATAAGGTGGTAGAATATTTTGGGCAACATACTAAAGAAAGAATGGGTCTTACTATGGGTGTAAGCACCTTACAGGATATTTTTGACGAAAGATATTATCGCCATTTAAGTGGAGGTATTCTAGAAGCCTTCGGGAAATTATTCTTTAAAAGCCTTAAGATCTATTTATATCCGCTTAAAGATGAAGAAACCGGAGAAATTATTACCAGTGAGAATTTAAAAGTACATCCAAGAATGCAAGAACTTTATCAATACTTCAAGGATAATGGGCGGGTGATAGATATAAAAGATTATGATCCAGAAACTTTAAATATTCATTCACGGCAGGTTCACCAAATGATTCGAGAAGGAGAAACCGGTTGGGAGTCTATGCTACCCGAAAGTACAGCGAAAATGATTAAAGAAAAATCACTTTTCAAAGGAAAATAGAAAATCAAATAAACCTGAGGCAAACTCAAGAAGCATTCGTTGAAAACTAAAAAGCCGTTTGAAATAAAATTCAAACGGCTTTTTTTATTTAAAATTTTTAGTCCCTAATCTTTATAAAAAGAATTCGGCCAGGCATCGTTTCCTGAATTTACATCTGGTAAAATTTTATCTGGATCTAACTCCACAGCTTCAATAGCTTTATCGGTACGGTGCAAGTGATTCCAGGAATCTCCTCGTTGCCAAATCTCTACCGGTAGTGTTACATTTTCTGTAGAACCATCTTCGTAAGAGATTTTCATTTTAACCGGCATTGGTATTTCTCCAGCATTAGAAACTGAAATCAGGTAATTACCCTGGTATTCTCTCACACCATCTATAGCAAGGTCTATATTTCCTGTACCATAGAACCATTTTTTAAAGAACCAGGAAAGATTTTCTCCAGATACATTTTCCATATGGTTAAAGAAATCGGCAGGTTGAGGGTGTTTATATGCCCATGTTTCTATGTAAGATTTAAATGCATTATCAAAACGCTCTTCCCCAAGAATATATTCTCTTAATAATAACAAACCAATTGCAGGTTTGTAATAAGCGATCATCCCAAGGTTTCTCAAGTTAGAAACATCTGGATAAGTATCAATACCTTCACGTTCCTTGCTTGTGAACCAGCCAGTCATATTCCTGGTTTGGTTTAACCTTGTAGGATATTCACCATCGTTAAATTCTTTAGTACTGTAATAGTTGATAAAAGTATTAAAACCTTCATCCATCCAGGCATATCGTCTTTCATTACTACCAACAATCATTGGAAACCAGTTATGGCCGAATTCATGATCGGTTACTCCCCAAAGCGAAGCGCCTTCGCTTTTCCATCCGCAAAAGTTAAGTCCGGGATACTCCATTCCGCCTATATCGGCAGCTACATTAACAGCCACAGGATAAGGATATTCAAACCATTTTTCAGAATAATGCTCTACAGAAGCTTTAGAGTATTCAGTAGAACGGCTCCAGGCATCCTGCCCGTCGCTTTCTTTTGGATATGCCGATTGTGCCATGGCTGTTTTACCACTCGGTAAATCTATTTTGGCGGCATCCCAAATAAAGGCTTTTGAAGAACCAAAAGCTACATCACGAGTATTTTCCATCTTAAAATGCCAGGTAAGCGTTCCTTCCTGTTTCGCACGCAAAGACATATCATTAACTTCTTCCGGCTTAATTAAATAAACAGTAGAGTCGCTTTTAGCAGCCCTATCCATTCTATCTCTAACTTTTGAAGACAACACCTGTCTTGGGTTCTGCAATTCACCTGAAGCTACCACAATATGGCTAGCAGGAGCAGTAACTTTAAAATCGTAATCCCCGTAGTCTAAATAAAACTCGCCGGCACCAAGATATGGTTCTATATTCCAACCTTCTACATCATCATAAACCGCTGCCTTTGGAAACCATTGCGCCAAAGCATAAATAGTACCGTCTTCAACATCAAGTCTACCCATACGATCCATACCATCTACTGGAATTTTATATTCAAAATTCATAGATACAGTAGCTTTTCCTCCTTTAGCAGGAATAGGGTCTTCGAAGAATACCTGCATACGGGTATCGTTAATTAAATATTCTGAAGAAGAGCTTCTTTTAACTTTTGCTTCCAGGTTAGAGATAGTATAACCACCATCAATATCACCGTTATAACGATTTCCCTGAACTGGTGTAGTTAAGGTTCCACGAGAATCTTCTTTAAATCGATTTTGCTCTAAGTGCATCCAGATAAAATCTAATTCCTGGGGACTGTTATTGGTATACGTTAATGTTATTTCCCCCTTTATAGTGTGGTCTTCATCATTTAAAGTAACTTCAATTTCATAATCGGTTTCATTCTGCCAGTATTCAGATCCCGGTTTTCCTGAAGCATCACGGTACATATTACCGCTGCGATCCATAAATTCATTAAAATCACTCTGGTTGTTTCCCACAACCTCCTGTGCTTTTGCCCCGGTGGTAAACATTCCTGCAACCGCAAGGCCAAGCATAGCTCTGGATAAGTATTTCATTCTATTAAGTTTTTAGTGTAATTGCCGCTAATTTAACCAAACTGATTAAAAATCCCGATATAATAAAGCTTATAAAATAAGAGAAAAGGGAATCAGGTGGAAAATTTAGATTTACTGCTACGATCATACATAATTATACTTCCAGCTACAGAAACATTAAGACTTAAGCGAGACTGAAATTTCACCAGAAAGTGTGATTTCTTTATAGCTTCATTAGAAAGACCATGATCTTCCGCTCCCAGCAAATAAACGCAGCGTCTTGGATGGATAAATTCTTCTAAGGCCTCAGCATTATCGGTTAGTTCAACCCCCACAAGCATTGCACCTTTAGGTAAGTGCGCATAAAAATCCTCAAAAGTTTCATAATGAAAATAAGGCATAGCACCAACAGCTTTATGAGTATCACAGGCTTGCTTGGCATATCTATTCCCAATAGTATAAATAAAACTAGCGCCCATATTTTGAGCAGATCGCCAGAGTACTCCCAAATTCTCCGGTGTTTTTCCATTTTGAATACCTATACCGAAAAACCCCTGTTCTAAATTATCTACATTCATAAGTGGGTCAAAAATAGTAGAATTAATTTTTTCTGCGGAATTTCTATCTTAGAAAACCTGATTTTTATCATTTTAATTAGCGTGGAAGCATTTTAACTTTAATAAAAATATTTGGCACCATGAAATATATACTTATACCCACCGATTTTTCAGAATCTGCGATTAATGCATCAGAATTTGGTATAGAAATGGCCAAATTTCTTAAACTTCCTATCCGTTTTTTGCATAGTGTAAAAACGCCTGTAGACTGGCAAAAATTAAATCTAAAGGATGAAAGCAAGTATCCCGAAACTAAGGAAAGAATCAATACTGCAAAAGATCAATTAAAAACCTGGGAGAAAAAAGCGGAAAATAATGGTATTGAGGCAGAACATATCTTAATCTACAACACAGGTCTCGATGAATTGATTAATTATACAAATCCAGAGAACTATGAGTTAGTTATTATGGGAACTCATGGTGCCAAAGGTTTTGAAAAAATCCTGGGTTCAAATACTCAAAAGTTAATAAGACATTCTGAAGTGCCAGTTTTAGCAATCAAACATAAGGTAGATTTAAAAAATCTATCAAATATTCTTATTGCCACAGATTTTTTGAAAGAATCCAAAAATGCATTTGAAAAAGTTTATAAGCTTTTGAAAAAATTAAAAATAAAAATCACCCTGGTATATATTAATACAGCTTATAATTTTAAAGAAACTGGTGAGATTGATGAAATGATATCTATTTTTTTAGATAAAAAAGAATGGAGAAATCTGGAAGTAGAAAGGTTTAACGCAAATAATGAAGCAAGGGGAATAGGAATGGCGATCAACAAACTAAAACCAGATCTTTTTACAAGCATAAGCCATAAGCGTTCAGGTTTCAATACGATTTTTAGCCCGAGTATTACTGAAGAGATCATTAATAATTACCATATACCGGTCTTAAGTATTAACAGGGAGATTTAATTATCCAATCCTTCCAAGTCAGTAAAGAATTCTTTAAAATTGAAACATAAAAAAACCCTTCACTAAATAAATGATGAAGGGTTCTAAAAAAAGGCGGTGACATATTAAATGACCACCTTTGAATACAAGTGCTTGCACGCAGTATGAAAAGCTATGGGAATTAATCCCGCTACGCAGCGGGACCTCATAATTTTATTCCAAAAAAAAGACCCTTACAACTTAATGTAAGGGTCTTTAAAAAAAAGGCGGTGACATACTCTCCCACAAATAGCAGTACCATCTGCGCTAACGGGCTTAACTTCTCTGTTCGGAATGGGAAGAGGTGAGCCCCGTTGCCATAACCACCTTAAGTCTTTGAGTTTGGCATAACACGTCTTTAAACGTCCTATCCAACTCCTAATAAGTTGACATATTTAAGAAACAAAGAATATAGAAGAACTTCAAGATAAAGCATTCAAGTCCCCACACCTTTGCAGGCGTGGGAATCGCATCAAGCTTTACGGATTATTAGTACCACTCGGCTATGACATTGCTGCCTTTACACCTGTGGCCTATCAACGTGGTCGTCTCCCACGGTCCTTTAAAGAAATCTCATCTTGTGGTGGGTTTCGCGCTTATATGCTTTCAGCGCTTATCCCTTCCCAACGTAGCTACCCAGCAATGCTCCTGGCGGAACAACTGGTGCACCAGAGGTTGGTCCAATCCGGTCCTCTCGTACTAGGATCAGGTCCACTCAAATTTCTAACGCCCACTACAGATAGAGACCGAACTGTCTCACGACGTTCTGAACCCAGCTCGCGTGCCACTTTAATGGGCGAACAGCCCAACCCTTGGGACCTTCTCCAGCCCCAGGATGTGACGAGCCGACATCGAGGTGCCAAACCCCCCCGTCGATGTGAGCTCTTGGGGGAGATCAGCCTGTTATCCCCGGCGTACCTTTTATCCTTTGAGCGATGACCCTTCCATGCGGTGTCACCGGATCACTATGCTCTACTTTCGTACCTGATCGACCTGTATGTCTCTCAGTCAAGCTCCCTTTTGCCATTGCACTCTACGCACGGTTACCAAGCGTGCTGAGGGAACCTTTAGAAGCCTCCGTTACTCTTTTGGAGGCGACCACCCCAGTCAAACTACCCACCAAGCACTGTCCCTCAATAATGAGGTTAGGCTTCGAACAAGTAAAGGGTGGTATTTCAACAATGACTCCACACCGCCTGGCGACGGCGCTTCAAAGTCTCCCACCTATCCTACACATCACTTGTCCAAAGTCAATACTAAGCTATAGTAAAGGTGCACGGGGTCTTTTCGTCCCGTAGCGGGTAATCGGCATCTTCACCGATACTACAATTTCACCGAGCTCATGGCTGAGACAGTGTCCAGATCGTTGCACCATTCGTGCAGGTCGGAACTTACCCGACAAGGAATTTCGCTACCTTAGGACCGTTATAGTTACGGCCGCCGTTTACTGGGGCTTCAATTCAATGCTTCGCCGAAGCTAACATCTCCTCTTAACCTTCCAGCACCGGGCAGGTGTCAGGCCCTATACATCATCTTTCGATTTAGCAGAGCCCTGTGTTTTTGATAAACAGTCGCCTGGACCTCTTCACTGCGGCCCCGCCGAAGCGGGGCGACCCTTCTCCCGAAGTTACGGGCCCATTTTGCCTAGTTCCTTAGCCATGAATCTCTCGAGCACCTTAGAATTCTCATCCCAACTACCTGTGTCGGTTTACGGTACGGGTTGCCACCACTCGCTTTTCTTGGAAGTCGATTCGCTAGATTATCACGCCGGCCGAAGCTTTTGTGTACTATCGGGGTGTTACCACTCCCTTCAACGTGCTATTCCGTCAGCACGCACTAACTTTTCGCCTCCGTCCGCTTTAACGTGGGGCAAGTACAGAAATATTAATCTGTTGTCCATCGACTACCCCTTTCGGGTTCGCCTTAGGTCCCGACTAACCCTCAGCTGATTAGCATAGCTGAGGAATCCTTAGTCTTTCGGTGTGCGGGTTTCTCGCCCGCATTATCGTTACTTATGCCTACATTTTCTTTTGTAACCAATCCAGCATACCTCGCAGTACACCTTCATCTCTGTTACAATGCTCCCCTACCACTCTATATCTAAATATAAAGTCCATAGCTTCGGTAATATGTTTATGCCCGATTATTATCCATGCCGGACCGCTCGACTAGTGAGCTGTTACGCACTCTTTAAATGAATGGCTGCTTCCAAGCCAACATCCTAGCTGTCTGGGCAGTCCAACCGCGTTTCTTCAACTTAACATATATTTTGGGACCTTAGCTGATGGTCTGGGTTCTTTCCCTCTCGGACACGGACCTTAGCACCCATGCCCTCACTGATATAAAACATTTTATAGCATTCGGAGTTTGTCAGGAATTGGTAGGCGGTGAAGCCCCCGCATCCAATCAGTAGCTCTACCTCTATAAAACTATCATATCGCTGCACCTAAATGCATTTCGGGGAGTACGAGCTATTTCCGAGTTTGATTGGCCTTTCACCCCTACCCTCAGGTCATCCCAAGACTTTTCAACGTCAACGGGTTCGGTCCTCCACTATGTGTTACCACAGCTTCAACCTGCCCAAGGGTAGATCACACGGTTTCGCGTCTACCATTACCAACTTAAAACGCCCTATTAAGACTCGCTTTCGCTACGGCTCCACAGCTGAACTGCTTAACCTTGCTGGAAACGGTAACTCGTAGGCTCATTATGCAAAAGGCACGCCGTCACCCCGAAGGGCTCCGACCGCTTGTAAGCGTATGGTTTCAGGATCTATTTCACTCCCTTGTTCAGGGTTCTTTTCACCTTTCCCTCACGGTACTGGTTCACTATCGGTCTCTCAGGAGTATTTAGCCTTGGCGGATGGTCCCGCCGGATTCATACAGGGTTTCTCGTGCCCCGCACTACTCAGGATACCACTATCACTGCATTCTTTACCTATACCGGGCTGTCACCGTCTATGGCCAGGCTTTCCAACCTGTTCTAATTCTGTTTGCAACAAATGTTGTGGTCCTACAACCCCATAAGGTCCGTAAACCTTATGGTTTGGGCTAATGCGCGTTCGCTCGCCGCTACTAGCGCAATCACTATTGTTTTCTCTTCCTCCGGGTACTTAGATGTTTCAGTTCTCCGGGTTTGCCTCCTTAAAGGATACTATACCTTCAGTATAGTGGGTTGCCCCATTCGGATATCTGCGGATCAACTTGTATGTGCCAATCCCCGCAGCTTTTCGCAGCTTATCACGTCCTTCTTCGCCTCTGAGAGCCTAGGCATTCCCCATACGCCCTTATCTAGCTTGTATGCTTCTTGCTTATGCTCGAATTTCTCGTGACCTTAATCACAATGTATTCTATTAATTTAATTTACCTCGTTATAAAATTTAACTTCTATAACTGTAGTTTTCTCGTATTCTTTGTTTCTCAATATGTCAATGAACTTTTTTCCTCTCTAACAATCTAATTTCAATGATAACCAAACGAATATGCTTTACGCATTTCCTGATTGTTTAAATTACCTATCTCCCTTAGATCTTAAGGAATCGTGGAGAATATCGGAGTCGAACCGATGACCTCCTGCGTGCAAGGCAGGCGCTCTAGCCAGCTGAGCTAATCCCCCATTTTTCAGTTGTCAGGTATCAGTTAACAGTTATCAGTTAATTGATGACCTATATGTCAACCTGGGATTCCCAACTTCTAAAATTTCCTTTCAATTTGTAATGAACGTTGTTGTCTCAAATTCAAATTACTTTGAACTATGAACCTTTAACTTTGAACTGCGCCTTAGCGCGTCGTAGTCTCAGGCAGACTCGAACTGCCGACCTCTACATTATCAGTGTAGCGCTCTAACCAGCTGAGCTATGAGACTGTCCTTTATTCTTTAAATATTAAATCGACAGCTTAGAATCAAAACCAAAAAAGGTCTTTAAGAACTTCCCTTTTGATTATTGCGCTTTGCCTTAAAAGGCATTGCTCTAGAAAGGAGGTGTTCCAGCCGCACCTTCCGGTACGGCTACCTTGTTACGACTTAGCCCCAGTTACCAGTTTTACCCTAGGCGGCTACTTGCGGTGACCGACTTCAGGTACCCCCGGCTTCCATGGCTTGACGGGCGGTGTGTACAAGGCCCGGGAACGTATTCACCGCATCATGGCTGATATGCGATTACTAGCGATTCCAGCTTCACGCAGTCGAGTTGCAGACTGCGATCCGAACTGTGATAGGGTTTGTAGATTCGCTCCTTCTCGCGAAGTGGCTGCTCTCTGTCCCTACCATTGTAGCACGTGTGTGGCCCAGGACGTAAGGGCCGTGATGATTTGACGTCATCCCCACCTTCCTCGCGGTTTGCACCGGCAGTCTGGCTAGAGTTCCCGACATTACTCGCTGGCAACTAACCACAGGGGTTGCGCTCGTTATAGGACTTAACCTGACACCTCACGGCACGAGCTGACGACAACCATGCAGCACCTTGTAATCTGTCCGAAGAAAAGGGTGTTTCCACCCCTGTCAGACTACATTTAAGCCCTGGTAAGGTTCCTCGCGTATCATCGAATTAAACCACATGCTCCACCGCTTGTGCGGGCCCCCGTCAATTCCTTTGAGTTTCATTCTTGCGAACGTACTCCCCAGGTGGGTTACTTATCACTTTCGCTTAACCACTCAGATCTCAATCGATCCGAACAGCTAGTAACCATCGTTTACGGCGTAGACTACCAGGGTATCTAATCCTGTTCGCTACCTACGCTTTCGTCCATCAGCGTCAGTATATTATTAGTGATCTGCCTTCGCAATCGGTATTCTGAGTAATATCTATGCATTTCACCGCTACACTACTCATTCTAACCACTTCATAATAACTCAAGACAATCAGTATCAATGGCAGTTCTCCCGTTGAGCGGAAGACTTTCACCACTGACTTAACTGCCCGCCTACGGACCCTTTAAACCCAATGATTCCGGATAACGCTTGGATCCTCCGTATTACCGCGGCTGCTGGCACGGAGTTAGCCGATCCTTATTCGCAGAGTACCGTCAAACCCCCACACGTGGGGGTGGTTCTTCCTCTGTAAAAGCAGTTTACAACCCATAGGGCAGTCTTCCTGCACGCGGCATGGCTGGATCAGGCTCTCGCCCATTGTCCAATATTCCTCACTGCTGCCTCCCGTAGGAGTCTGGTCCGTGTCTCAGTACCAGTGTGGGGGATCTCCCTCTCAGGACCCCTACCTATCGCTGCCTTGGTAAGCCGTTACCTTACCAACTAACTAATAGGACGCATACCCATCTAATAGCCATAAATGTTTAATGATGGTCTCAGGTGAGACCTCCATACTATGGGGCATTAATCCAAGTTTCCCTGGGCTATTCCCCGCTAAAAGGTAGGTTGTATACGCGTTACGCACCCGTGCGCCGGTCGTCAGCGAAAGAGCAAGCTCTTCCCTGTTACCCCTCGACTTGCATGTGTTAGGCCTGCCGCTAGCGTTCATCCTGAGCCAGGATCAAACTCTTCATCGTTGTTTCTTAAATATAATTACAACAATCAAATCGTCTGTACTCAAAGATGACTTCTCTAGTCTTAATTCTAAATTATTTGTATCATTCTTCTCTCGAAAAATGTACGCGCTGTCAATTCAATAAATCAATGAACTTTCCCAATATTACTCGGGATATTCTTGTCGAAATTAAAGGACTCGAACCTCTCGCTATCTCACCCACCCGGGATTTCTTTTTCAATATTTCTGGGAACTCGTTTGCGCCGAAAGCGGCTGCAAATATACAACGCTTTTTCTTTATCAGCCAAATCTTTTTTAGAAAAAATTTTGACTTTTTTTAAAGCTTTCCATTCTCAAAAGAACATTAAAAACAACTGCCGTTTTAATTAAAAACCTTCGCTGTTTTTGCGGCTGCAAATATACACCCTCTTTTGATTCTGGCAAGTAAAAAATAAGTTTTTTTTACTTTTATTATTTTAAAGCTTTTTCAACCTTAAAAAATCACCGTATCCCAATATGCAATGAACTTCCCAGCTTCATCCCCAACCCTCGTTGCGTCTCAAAGCGGGTGCAAATATACTGCTGTTTTTTAGATGCGCAACAATAAATTTATATTTAATGATTTTTCAGGATTTCTCATCAAATCACCTAAACTCAGCTAAATTTCGATTCAATAAAAGCTTTGTGCGAAATAATTCAGCATTTAAAAAGTTAAAAAGAGATTTAAAGAAGATTACTTGTAGCTAAAATTCTAGAGAAAAAAGTTCCATACCAGCCCAAAACGCAGCAGAAAATCGGTATAAGGATAATTTGGTGCTACGAAATTATTGTTAGCCTCAATTAGAGAATTGACATTCTCCAGCTTCAGAAAGATTCGTGTTTGATCTACTTTCGCATTAAAAAAGAAATCTACGACCGGATAATTCCCAAATTCAGCTGAATTCTGCACGAAGAATTCGGCTAAAATAGGATCATAGGCATTCATATTATAATTAGTAAAATACTTAAATGTAAATCCTGTTTGAAGATATAGTGCTTTATCAAACCATTCATCTTTATAATATATAGAATTTCGGGTTACAAATTCAGGAAGATTTAATACCGAGGCTCCATCAAGTACATTCTGGTACATAAGTGTATTATCTATTGCAAAAAGACCAAAATCAAACTTTCTATGTGCTTTTAGTTTTAAATACCTAACCTGGTCTCCTGCCTGGAATGGTTTAACTAAGGAATCTTCGCCCCTGGTAAAATAAGTATAGTTTTGAATTTGAGTTAACCTCCCTTCTACATCCAGCAATTTCTTAGAATTTAATTTTCCGTAGATACTTTGCGTATTCACGTTATCAAAATCATTTTGCCAGTTATAATTTATATAGTTGCTTTGATACAATAGAAAATTATAATTTGGCATATGGCTATTTTGGTTTACCCCAAATTCCAGTTTATTCTCCTCATCTAAAGCATAAGAAGCTTGAGCTGCCAGATAACTCCCTGTAAAATCACCAGCAAAACTCAACATTGCATCAGCTTTAACATTAAAACCGGCGATACTTTTATTATACTCACCACCTACAGCATAATTTGTTCCGTTGAGTTTATTATTAATAGTATCATTTTCTCTTATATAGAACGTATTGTAACCATACTCAAAATTTTTAACGGCAGCTTTAGCTTTTACTTCCCCCAGGGTCTTGTTAGACCATTTCACATAAGCTTCATTATAAAATTCACTTAACCTCACTCGATCTCTTAAATTAGATTGTTGAAATGAGGGTCCAAAAATTTGATTCACGGCACTATTTTGCAGGAATTCAAATTTTTTATAATCGTGGTTAAAAGTATGGCCAATTTTCAAGGTATTTGAAGCAAGTGAATCAGGAGCTACCATATTGTAGTAATGATCCAAATAAAATCGCTTGCCATATAAGGTGCTTTCAGCATTTTCAAAATTCATAGCCAATAAAGACCGGTCTTCAAATTCTTCTTCTCTATCTATATATTGCTGAAGGGCTAGTTCTGACAACCCGCCGTTTTCCTGGTTCATTAAATCATGGGAAACAAAATGTGTTCTTAGGTGATACTTCCTATCAAGAGTTTTATAGTTAAGGCCGAACCTAAATATACCGGTACTGGTAAGCTCATTTTGATATCTCCCTAAAGCACGAACTCCTTTGTAAGCGACAGAGAAATTTAAGCGTTCAGCAGTATTAATAGAAAATAAAACATCTAATTGCTGCCCCTGATCTGGTACTGTTTTAAAATAAGCTTCTGTAATTGGTGTAGGAACATGGTAATAAAAAACATCTTCTACTTCCAGGAAATTGTAATGCCTTGCCCGTGCACCAAATTCAGGATATAACTTTTGAGCATCAAAATCGGCACCCAGTCTGTTATAGGTTTGGCCAGTATTGGAAAATGGAAGTAATTCAAAGTTATCTTGGCGGCGGTAATTAAATTTATAGTCTTTTTCTATAGTAAGCGTGGTATCTACAAAAGTAGTATCATTCTTTATAGAAATTATCTTATAAGCAGAGATTGGTGGTTTTATAGTGTCTTCTTGGGTTTCAGTATTTTCATTATTTCCACCCGGAGATCCAGACAACCTGGTTTGGGAGAAACCTAAAAATGGAATAATCAAGAAAAATAACAGTATATAAATTTTCATAGATAAAAAAGACTCTAGCAAAAGTAAAAATAAAAATCACAGGAAACTGAAATTGGACAAAACAAAAAAACCACCCCTAATGGGATGGTTTTCAATTATTAGAGAATATTGATAATTATTCTTCAAACCACATAGGTGAATCCAATGCCATTTGACTAGGCGCATTAGGATTTGAAGTGATTTCACTAACAGGATACTGATACCTTCTAATGATATCATCAAGCTGAGCATTTTCTGGAACCATAAAAGATGGTGTTTTAGTTCTTCTCCAATGCGTCCAACCTTCAATTCCTCTTGTGAATAAGGCAACGTATTGCTCTATATGAACTCTTTCTATAGCATCTTCAGTCGAAAGTCCTTCAATACTACCTCTAGCTGCTAAATAAGCATCCTTTTCCGAAGCTGAAATCTCGCCAGGCTGACCATCATAAGAATCTAAAGAGGCCTCAACTCCCATCATATAATATTCCTGAGCATTTCCAGAAATATATCCTTTTAAGGCAGCTTCTGCCAAAAAGAAATGTGTTTCTGCTGCAGTAGCATAACGATCTTCAAGATCTGGTCGTAAAATATTTAAGCTTACTGGCGAAATACCTGTTACTTCAAACACACCCTGATCCTGGCCAACAATCTCATCATCATCATTTCTGTCAAAGAATACATCCCTACGCGGATCATTGTTCTCATTTAAAATCTCAGTCAATGTACTTCCCGCATAGAAAAATAAATTATCCCCACCAGCAAATAAATCGATCGTTCTCCATAATGGGTTCTCATTACCAATATTATCACTATAAGGCAAATACGCATTCTGAGAATTCTCAACAATTAAAGGTTCCGCTGAAACCGCCTGGATTTCACCTTGTACAGATGAATCTACATTAGCAATCAACATAAGAGCCTTCAACTTAAGTGAATTAGCAAAACGAATCCAGTTTTCCCTATCACCGTTATACATTAAATCTCCCGAAGTCACAATATCAGTTTCCGTTTGCAGGAGTTCAATACCTTCGTCCAACCTGTTAATTACCCCGCGAAGAACATCTTCCTGGCTATCAAAATTAGGATTGGGAAAATCTGCTACTTGAATAGCTTCACTAAAAGGGATATCACCAAAAATCTGTGTTAGGTTCAAATAGGCAAATCCTTCAAATACTTTGGCTTGTCCAATTATATTAAGTGCCTCTGGATTATTAGTTTCGGTCAACACTCTAACCTGCTGTAAATTTCTAAGTACAGTAGTGTAATGACCAACCCAAACATTATTAGTTGTGTTAGGGCTAATAGTATACCTTTCGGGATTAGAAAAAACTCCAGAAGAACCAGTACTCGCCCAATGCTGAGCTTGCATATTAACAGCATTCAATTCAACCGTTCTGTTTTGTGACATTCCAACCATTATAGTCGGAAACAAAAGGCTCGGTTCTACAGTAGTAGCGGCCAGAGGATCTGTATTTATATCAAAATCGTCTGTACAACTAACAAGACCTACACCAAAAACGGCTACGGTAAGTACAAAAACAATTGTTTTATTTATATATTTTTTCATTTTATATGTTTAAAAATTCATATTTACATTAAACCCAATGCTTCTTGGAGAAGGCACTCCACCACGCTCAATTCCTTGAAGGTTACTTCCTGCTCCACCTAAAGATGCTTCAGGATCAACATGAGGTACTTCAGAATTAAATATTGCTAAATTTCTAGCCTGTACTCCAATCCTTAAACCTTCCAAGAAAATGTTATCTAAATAAGAAGAAGGAAGGGTATAAGTCAAGCTCAATTCTCTCCATTTAATAAAAGTAGCATCAAAAACATTACCTTCTACAACACTTGCACTAGAATAGGCAGCCCAGTAATTCTGAGGACTGGCTGCGATATCATTTGGAACAGCTTCCCCACTTTCATTTAATCTGAAAGCTTGAGTGTCCACGATATCTGCACGACCATTCGCTGCAGTTTCAGCTGCAAGCCCATCTCTTCTTAATTGACCAACTGTATTAGAAAACATCTTACCACCATTTCTATAATCAAAAGTAGTTGTTAAGGCAAAACCTTTATATCTCCAGGTAGAAGTTAATCCCATAATAAAATCAGGGAAAATATCTCCCAGGTTATCAGGAGAACCTACTTGTCTCAACCCATCAGAATTCACAAGTATTTGATCCTCTATTGGGTCACCATTTTCATCTTGCACTCTTGCAAATCTTGGGCCATATAACTGTAAGCTTTCACCTTCTACTGCTCTTACCGCAATACCGTTAAAACCAGTTTCTAAGTTTAATGATCCACCAGGAATATCACCTAAATCATCAACTTCAAACCTGTTAGAGGTGAAGTTATAATCAACATCCCACGTAAAATCATCACCATTCAAAACCCTAGCGCCTAATTCCAGTTCTACACCTTTATTACTAACCTGTCCTATATTGGTCAAAAATGAACTAAAACCTGAAGTTTGCGGTGTTGGCAAGAATAAAATCTGATCCGTAGTTTTATTTTCATAATAGGTAGCATCTATTGTAATCCTGTTATTAAAGAATCCAAATTCCAAACCAAATTCAATATTTTCCTGATTTTCCGGCTTCAAATTTTGATTAGCTAGGAAACCCTGAGAACCGAAGGCCAGGTTACCATTAAATGGATAAGTACCACCAGTTCCAAACTGACCAAAGAAAGTAGTCAATGGGTTAAAGTTATAGCTTAACAAATAAGGATCGGTATCTACACCTACATTCGCCCAACTAGCTCTCACTTTACCATAACTAAAGAAGTCACTTTTAATATCAAGTGCATCAGTATAAACTAAACTAGCTGAAACCGAAGGGTAGAAGAAACTTCTATTTTGCTCAGGAAGCGTTGAAGACCAATCATTTCTTCCGGTAGCGTTTAAGAAAGCCCATCCTTTATAGTCGAATGTTATATCACCGAATACACCATGGATTCTACGATCAGAAAAATCTTTAAAAGGACTGTTATTTTCAGCATTTCCTGGATCTAAAAGTCCTGGAACTACAAGATCCGTAGCAATATTTCCCGTTCTATCAATAACTCTTTGATTCCATTGAGTACCTGCCCTTGCAGTGATATTAAAATCATCATTGATAAACCAGTCATAGGTAGCTATGAAATCTAAAGTTAATTCTCTACTTTGAATAAAATCATCTCTATAAGATCCATTAAATCTACCTAAAGTTCCATTTCTATTCTGAGTTAACCTCTTGTCTGTATAGGAGTCATATCCTGCTCTACCTAAAAGACTCAAATTTTCGATAGGAGTAAAATCAATAGTGGCATTCCCATAAAAACGCTCTACACTAGTCTGAGAAGCGTTAGCATTTGCGATCCAGTACGGGTTATTTGTCTGTAAACCAGCTGGGCTCAATTGGTCACCAAATTCATCCGCAAAAGGTTGAAATAATGAGAAATCAGTGGTCCTTGGAAGACCATTTACGATATTAGTTAATACATTAGGATCATTGGCACCAGCAGCAGCAGTCCCTGTTGTATTTGTTCTTACGTAATTAACGTTTACCCTTGATTTCAATTTATCCGTAAGCGTTGCTCCTGCATTACCACCGAGGTTAATTCTATTTAAACTAGAGTTCGGAATAACCCCCTCTTGCTCTGTATGAGAAAGACTCAGCCTGTAATCATCCGCACCACCTTCTGAAGCTCCAGAAACGTTAAAATTATTAATCTTAGTAACACCGGTTCTATAGAAATTTTCAACACCATTTTCAAAAATTTCAAATGGCACTACTTCTCCCGCTACGTTAGTATAAGTTTGACCTTGAACATCACCTATGCTAGGACCCCACCCCGGCAGACCAGGGTTTCCATCATTGATGGCAGTTTCAGTATCCACTTCCCCTTGATCTCCAAATACATATTCATTCTGAAAATCAGGCAGAATAAGAGGGTCATCAAATCGCAGCGATGAATTAACCTGAAAAGATGCAGCTCTACCCGCTTTACCTTTCTTAGTGGTAACCACTATAACACCTCCTGAAGCACGAGAACCATAGAGGGCAGCAGCAGAAGCCCCTTTTAATATAGTTACACTTTCAATATCGTCAGGGTTAATATCCTGCGCTCTGTTTCCAAAATCGAATCCACCGGTAATTCTTGAACCACTCGCTATATTAGCATTGGAAATTGGCACACCATCCACAACCCATAAAGGCTGTACATCACCATTCAATGAAGATATCCCTCGAATTGTAATTCTTGTAGAACCTCCTACGTTTCCACTTTGATTAGAAATCTGAACACCTGAGGACTTCCCTTGTAAAGCATTAAGAACGTTTGTTTCCCTTACTTCGTTAAGTTCTTCCGACTTAACTGTAGAAACCCCGTAACCCAGGGATTTCTCAGAACGCTCTATACCAAGTGCAGTTACAACTACCTCATCAAGAGATGAAGCATCAACTTCCATAGTTACATCTAAAATATTAGACGAACCTACTTGTCTCTCCGCAGATGAAAATCCAATAAAACTAAACACCAAAGTTTCTCCCTGTGATGTAGTTATCGAGTACTCTCCGTCGAAATCTGTTTGGGTCCCTGTGGAACTTCCCTTTACAAGCACATTCACCCCAGGAAGAGGTAAACCTTGATCATCGGTCACCGTACCGGTTACCGTTTTCTGTTGTGCAAACGTAAATTGCACTACGAACGCTAAGAGTAGCGTAAGAATTCCATGTAATTTGTTTTTCATTATTGTTTAAATTTGAATTAGCCTACGCCAAAAATCATAATAAATTCTTAATAAACCAAATGATTTTTTAATTGAATTATTATTTCCTTTATTAAAACATACTTAGAAGATATAAAATATGGCTCCTTCTTAAAGCAATTTTTTTACGAATTCTTCAAAAGCCAATAGAATTCGCAGTTCTTACTTCGAAAAACTTTATGAGGATTTTAATAAGAAAAAGGCAATAAAAGTATTTCTGAGATGTTTCATCGCTCATTTTTAAAGCCTCACTCTATAATACTTACGAGGAAAAAGCGAAAATAGTTTTGTTTAAACCCCAGAATCTTACAATTTTTGCATCATGTTAAAAATGTTTAACCTACCATGTGCAATTGCAGGCACCGATGAAGCTGGACGTGGTTGTCTTGCCGGACCGGTAACAGCGGCTGCTGTGATTTTACCAAAAAATTTTAAAAATCAATTGTTAAATGACTCTAAACAAACAAAGTTAAGCGATCGCAACAATCTTAAAAAAATTATAATGAAGGAAGCAATTGCCTACGGAGTCGCACACGTTTTTATGGAAGAAATTGACAAAATCAATATTCTAAATGCTTCAATTTTGGCTATGCACAGGGCAATAGACCAGTTAACATGCAAACCCGAACATATTATTGTAGATGGCAATAAATTTAAACCATATGGCAAAATTCCCTACGAATGTATTATAAAAGGAGATGGCAAATACCTAAGTATTGCTGCAGCTTCTATTTTAGCAAAAACCTTTAGAGATGAATATATGGAAAATATTCATCTGGAATTTCCGGTCTATAACTGGAAACAAAATAAAGGTTATCCAACAAAAGAACATCGCGCGGCCATTAGAGAATATGGAAGCACTCCTTATCATAGAAAAAGCTTTAAACTACTACCAGAGCAGTTGAAACTTTCCTTATAACACCTATATTTGTTGAAATTTTTAAGTTTTATGAAGAAAATTATCTTCTATACTTTATTATCACTCATACTTAGTTCCTGTCAAAACCAGGAAAAATCTATAGAAACTTTTAAATACATTCCTGAAGATGCCTCGGTTATTATTCAAACCGCTAATCTTAAAAATTTAAAACAGGAATTACGAGATTTTAGCTTCCTAAAAGAAAATAAGCTCAACGCTAAAGACCATATCTACAAGAAACTGGGTTTTCTAAAGTTCGCCGATTCTCTTACGGAAGCCCTTATAACGATTTCAGTATCTGAAAAGGATAATTTGATATATACTTTAATATTTGAGAATGAACCAGGTTTTCAATTAGACTCTATTCAAAATAAATCTGTTGAACAAATAGAAGTGGAAGGCCTAAACTACAGAAAAATGATTTTGGAAGAAAATGAGTTCTTTGTTTCAGAAGAGCATTCTCCATTTGTTATTTCTACTTCAGAGAATAAATTAAGACAAATCCTAAAAAAGGAAAACCTGCTTAGAGATGAAGGCTTCAATAGAATTTATAAAGCTATTTCCCCAAATAAAACTTCCATAATTTTAAACCACGCCAGGCTAAAAGATCTCGAGCAAAGCTTATTTCCAAATTTAAATCTTATAAATTTTAAAAATTATGCCGGTTGGAGTGCTATAGATCTGGACCTTTCTAAAAATGGAATTTCTTTTAACGGCCTAAGCATTCCTCAAAATGGCAAAAATATTCACCAATTATTTAAAAACGCTGGAGCAGTTTCTATAGAATTCGCCAGGATCACTCCTCAAAACGCTACTGGGTTTGTAGCCGCAGCTTATAAAAATCCGGAAATATTTCTTCAAAATTTAAAATCATTTAACCAGGATTCTTCGGAAATCGAGCAGAATAATCCTATTCTCCAAATCACAGAAGCCGGGATAATTTACGCTGAAAAAGATGAGCTATTCGCGATAAAAACCTTAATAAGTACTGAAGCGACCGATTTAATTTCAAATTACGCAGAGTTAGAAGAAAACTATCGTGACTTTCCTATTTATAAAGTAAATAACCCTAAATTTTTTAAAAATATTCTTAATCCTCTATTTTCTCCTTTAAATACGCAATTTGTTGTTGCTATCGACGAATATTTAATTTTCGCCAATAACATCCCACAATTAAGACAATTAATTGGGGACTATGTAAACCAAAATACTCTGGAAAATCATCCAGATTATAAGGAAAATCAGCAAAATCTTGCCGAGGAATCCTCTCTGCTCATAGTAGCAAGAACAGAGGCTTTAACAACTAATCTCGCAAATGCAGTTACAAATAGTTTGAATAGTGAGATGAGGAATTTAAATTTCGGAAATCATAAACTCGCTTTTTTACAATTGGTGGAAGAAGGAGATTTTGCCCATATACACGGTACCTTAGAGGCGCAAAACAACAAAAGTAATTCAAACACCAAAACAGAAGAAATCCTTTCGGTAAACCTGGAAACCGATTTACTAACCGAGCCCGTTCTTGTAAAAAATCATCTGAATAATCAAATGGATATCGCTGTTCAGGACATCAACAATACGCTCTACCTTATTTCTAACAAAGGCACTATTTTCTGGAAGAAAAAACTGGACGGCCCAATTTTAGGTGAAATTGAACAGGTAGATGTATTCAAAAATGGAAGATTTCAGCTCACTTTTGCAACCCCCTATTCTATTGAGGTTTTAGACCGAAATGGAAACGCAGTAAAACCATTTCCTTTAAAATTTAAAGATGAGATTACCCAACCACTATCGCTTTTTGATTATGATAGTAACCGAAAATATCGCTTTTTAATTACTCAAAATGACGAAGTGTTTATGTATGATAAAAACGGAAAAAGTGTCAAAGGATTCGATTTCAGAAAGACCGAATCTGAAATATTAAAAGCTCCAAAACATTTAAGAATTCAAAATAAAGATTATATCGTTTTTCCTGAAAAATCGGGCAAACTAAATATTTTAAGTCGGCAGGGAGAGCATCGTGTAAACGTAAAAGAAAGCATAGCTTTTTCAGAAAACGAATGGTATGAGTTTGAAAATGATTTCGTTTCTACTAATTCTGGAGGAAATCTTATAAAAGTGATGCAAAATGGTCAAATAAATGCAGAAAAAACCAATTTTAGCGAAAATCACAGAATTTCGGCCAGACCGAATTTGCTTGTTAGCTTATCAGAAAATATCCTGAAAATTAGAAATACCGAAGTGAATCTCGATTACGGACTTTACACTGAACCAAAGATATTTTACCTCAACGATAAATATTACATCAGCCTAACCGATCTTCAAACCCAGAAAGTTTATTTATTTGACAGTAATGGAGATTTACTTCATGGCTTTCCGGTTTATGGCACATCTGGTATAAATCTAAATAATGCTGATATAGACCAGCGCCTGGAATTTACGGTAAGGGGCGATGATAATGAAATCTTATTATATAAACTCTAGTCGAATTTAGCTTCAAACAATTCAGCAAAATGCTTCAAAACCTTCTCCTGAACTTCAGCCAGGGGAATTTCTTTTCTACCAAGTTCTACATTCAAAGAAGTAACCGCTTTGCCTTCAATTCCGCAGGGAATAATATGGTCAAAATAGCCTAAATCAGCATTTACGTTTAGTGCAAAACCGTGCATAGTGACCCAGCGACTGGCACGCACGCCCATAGCACAAATTTTTCTGGCAAAAGGAGTTCCCACATCAAGCCAAACGCCGGTTTCACCCTGGCTTCTCTCAGCTTTTAATCCATATTCAGCCAAGGTGAGAATAATGCATTCTTCAAGGAACCGCAAATACTTATGAATATCTGTGAAGAAATTATCCAGATCTAAAATTGGATAACCTACCAATTGTCCCGGGCCGTGATAAGTGATATCCCCGCCACGGTTAATTTTATAATATTTGGCCTGCCTTTTTTCAAGTTCGGCTTCAGAAATAAGCAAGTTTTTAATATCGCCGCTTTTACCCAAAGTATAAACATGAGGATGCTCTACCATTAAAAGGTAATTGGGCGTAATTTCATTTAAATTCTGTCTTCGGTTTTTTATCTTTAAATCTAAAATCTCCTTAAATAGACTTTCCTGGTAATCCCAGATTTCTTTATAATCCTTATACCCTAAATTCTGTAAATTTATATACTTGTTCATACGCCTTTTCTCGGATTATTCAGAATAATAAGTGCCGCTATCACTCCCGGAATCCAACCTAAAATAGTAAGGATTAATACAATTAAAATAGACCCACAACCCCTATCGTAAACCGCAAGGGGTGGAAATAAAACCGAAAGAATTACCCGCCAAACACTCATATAATCTAAAACTTTTATCAAATAGGTCGCAAAGATAAGATTATAAATACAGAAACTTATTTCATAAAGAACTGCATTTTTTATCGTAAAAATTTTATCAAAAATTCAGGTTTATATCGCATTGGTTGGTAGCCACATAGTCACTATATTTGCACTCGTTTTGCCAAAGCAAGTAATTAATTCAAATACGAGTATGCAATTATCTGAACAGGAAATAGTAAGAAGAGAAAAGCTTTCTGCATTGAGAAAAGCTGGTATTAACCCCTATCCGGCAGATTTATTCCCGGTAAAAGACACCAGCAAGGGAATAAAGGAGAATTTTGAAGATGGAAAAAAAGTGGTATTGGCAGGTAGATTAATGTCGCGCCGTATCCAGGGGAAAGCCTCTTTTGCCGAAATACAGGACTCCAAAGGTAAAATTCAGGTTTATTTTAATCGTGATGAAATTTGTACCGGGGAAGATAAAAGCAAGTATAACGATATATATAAAAAATTGCTGGATATAGGCGATTTTATAGGAATTGAAGGCGAACTTTTTAAAACTCAGGTTGGGGAAATGACCGTGATGGTGAAAGATTTCACTTTGCTAAGCAAATCTATTCGTCCTTTACCACTTCCAAAAACAGATAAAGACGGAAACACTTACGACGGATTTACAGATCCCGAGCACCGTTACCGCCAGCGTTATGCCGATTTGGCCGTGAATCCAAAGGTTAAAGAAATCTTTGTAAAGCGTACCAAATTGTTTAACGCGATGCGAAATTTCTTTAATGAAAGGGAATATTTCGAAGTTGAAACGCCAATTTTACAATCTATCCCCGGTGGTGCTGCTGCGAGACCGTTTGTCACTCATCACAATGCGTTAGATATTCCGCTATATTTAAGAATTGCCAATGAATTATATCTTAAAAGATTAATCGTTGGAGGATTTGACGGCGTTTATGAATTCTCGAAAAACTTCAGAAATGAAGGGATGGATAGAACCCACAATCCAGAATTTACGGCGATGGAAATCTATGTAGCCTACAAAGACTACAACTGGATGATGGAATTTACAGAAACCCTTCTGGAACATTGTGCAATTGCAGTAAATAATACTACGGAAACTGTTTTTGGCCAGCATAAAATAGATTTTAAAGCGCCCTACAAACGCGTTACCATGACTGATTCCATAAAAGAATTTACCGGATTTGATATTACCGGAAAATCTGAAGCGGAAATTAGAAAAGCAGCTGAAGATATGGGAATTGAAGTTGATGAAACTATGGGTAAAGGAAAACTCATCGATGAGATTTTTGGTGAAAAATGTGAAGGAAATTATATTCAACCGACCTTTATTACTGATTATCCGAAGGAAATGAGTCCGCTTTGTAAAGAGCACCGCGAAAACCCAGAGTTAACCGAGCGTTTTGAACTAATGGTTTGTGGAAAAGAAATCGCAAATGCATATTCTGAATTAAATGATCCTATAGACCAACGTGAGCGTTTTGAAGAACAATTAAAACTGGCCAAAAAAGGAGACGACGAAGCAACCGAATTTATAGATCAGGATTTCTTAAGAGCTTTAGAATACGGGATGCCTCCAACATCTGGATTAGGAATTGGGATGGATCGTTTAATTATGTTCTTAACCAATAACCAATCAATCCAGGAAGTTCTATTTTTCCCGCAAATGAAACCGGAAAGAAAAGCTGTTGAACTTAGCGAAGATGAAAAAGCGGTCTTTCAGCTATTAAAAAATGACGAAATTCAGGAGTTGGAAACTATAAAAACTAATTCTGGATTAAGTAATAAAAAGTGGGACAAAACCCTTAAATCACTTAGAAAACATAAAATGATCGATGTTTTTAAAGATGACGAAACCATGAAAATAAAGGCGGTTTAAAATATCCTGCTTAAAATAAAATAAGGAATTAAACGTTCGTTAAAATTTTAGAAATATTAACTTCGTTTTAAACCTTTTTAAGTCTATATAGTCAAAAGATCACCATAATGGTGGTCTTTTTTCATTTAAGCATTTCGCTTCAGAAAATCTATCACTTCAAATTAATCACACAAACCAAAATTAAACTTTATGACCAAACGATTTACGCATAAGCTGTTTTTAGTAGCCTTATCGGTATCGGTTTCTAGTTGTGCAGTTTTTCAGCCCAATAAATCTTCGGCTGATGACTCCAAAAAAGAAGCTTCAAAAAAGAATGGTGACCTGGAACCTTACGCCAAGGTAATTACAAAAGACGCTAAAAGCGACGAAGGTTTATTTACTGTACACCGAGTAGACGACAAATATTTTTACGAAATTCCAGATAGTCTTTTTAACCGTGAAATGCTTACGGTAACAAGAATTGCAAAAACAGCTACCGGAATTGGTTTTGGCGGCGGAAAGCAGAACACCCAGGTACACCGCTGGCAGAAAAAAGACGGCCACGTACTTTTAAGAGTTGTTTCTCACGAAATCTACGCAGCAGATTCACTTCCGGTTCATGAAGCAGTGGTAAACTCTAATTTTGAACCAGTTTTACAACGTTTCCCTGTGAAAACTGTAGGAAAAGATTCTGTAAATAAAACTACCGTTATCGAAGTTACAGATCTTTACACTAAAGATGTGCAAGCACTTGGACTAAGGGACCGCTCGAGAAAAGAATACAAAGTTTCCCGATTAGACGATAGTCGTTCTTACATAGATACTATTCGTAGTTATCCTGAAAATATTGAAGTTAGACACGTAAAAACCTATAGTGCAGGCGAACCACCTTCTAATGCCAGTACCGGTTCTATTTCATTAGAGTTTAGCAATTCTATGATCTTACTTCCTAAAGAACCAATGAAACGCCGTTATTTCGATCAGCGTGTTGGTTGGTTTGCTCGCGGCCAAACAGATTATGGGCTTGATGCCCAAAAAAGTAAAGAAGTAAAATATCTTGACCGATGGAGACTTGAAGTAAAAGAAGAAGACAGAGAGAAATTTGAAAATGGAGAATTGGTAGAACCAAAAGAACAAATTGTTTATTATGTAGACCGCGCTACTCCAAAACAGTGGATTCCCTACATAAAACAAGGGATTGAAGACTGGCAGGTTGCTTTTGAAGCTGCCGGATTCAAAAATGCAATTATTGCTAAAGATCCACCAAGTAAAGAAGAAGACCCAGATTGGAGTCCGGAAGACGCCCGTTACTCAGTAGTTCGTTACCTGGCTTCCCCAATTCCAAACGCAAACGGGCCTCACGTTAGTGATCCGCGTTCTGGAGAGATTTTAGAATCAGATATCAATTGGTATCATAACGTAATGACCCTGCTTAGAAACTGGTTCTTTGTACAAACTGCAGCTATAAACGAAGATGCACGTAGCGTTGAGTTTGAGGACGAAGTAATGGGACGATTAATTCGTTTCGTTTCCTCTCACGAGGTTGGGCACACTTTAGGTCTTCCGCATAATATGGGAAGTAGTGTTGCTTACGCCGTAGAAGATCTTCGTGATCCTGAATTTACTGCTGAATTTGGTACCGCACCTTCTATCATGGACTATGCGCGTTTTAATTATATCGCCCAGCCTGAAGATGGTGATGTTGCATTAATGCCAGATATTGGACCTTATGATAAATATGCTATTGAATGGGGTTATCGCCCAATTTTAGATAAAACAGCTGAAGAAGAAAAAGAAATTCTAGATGAATGGATTCTTGCAAAAGCAGGTGATCCTTTATATCGCTTCGGAAGTCAGCAAAGTGGCGGAGTTATAGACCCGAGTTCTCAAACTGAAGATCTTGGTGACGATGCAGTTTTGGCCAGTGAATACGGTATTAAAAACCTGAAGCGCATTATGCCGAAATTAATCGAGTGGACTGCTGAAGATGGTAAAAATTACGACGATCTTGACGATATGTACGGTCAGGTTCTAAGTCAGTTTAATAGATATATGGGCCATGTCACGGCCAATATTGGTGGTGTTTATGAGCATTATAAAACTTATGACCAAGAAGGTGCCGTTTACTCTCACGTAGATGCAGCTCATCAAAAGAAAGCGATGAACTTTTTACAAGAGCAACTTTTTGAAACTCCAGAATGGATGATAGACCAGGAAATCTTCAACAAAATTGAATTTGATGGGCAGGTAGAGCGCATTAGAAATATGCAGGAAAGAACCCTTAATAATCTATTAGACTTTGGTAGAATGGCCCGTTTAATGGAAAATGAAGAGATAAATGGTGATCAAGCTTATGGTTTACTGGATATGATGACCGATGTTAGAACCGGGATCTGGAGTGAACTTTCTTCAGGAAGCGCTACAGATCGCTATCGTAGAAACCTTCAACGTGCCTATATTGGTAGAATGGAGCATTTAATGACAGAGGAACAAAGTAGTATCCCCTCGCGTTACAGAAGCTACATTAGCAGAAGTAACATAGATGTTGCTCAAAGTGATATTCGCCCGGTGGTTAGAGGTGAGTTAAAAACGCTACAAAACCAAATTAGAAGAGCAGTTAACCGCACAAGTGATCAATTAACTAAATATCATCTTCAGGATGCTTTAGAAAGAATAGATTTAATTTTAAATCCTATCAAATAACCTCAACATTTTTTATTTGGAAAACCACCGTCCCTACACGGTGGTTTTTTTTATATTTTATATTAAACCTTTTTCATTTCTTGAAGTCTTATATTAAAAGCCCCACTAAATTGCTATGAAAAAGATTTTTTAGTAGGAGATTACTAAAGATCAAAGTGGATTTTTTTGACTAAATAGTTGAATTTGTTTGAGTGTTGAAATGATAGCAGCATCTGAAGAATCGAAAATCTAAATTTTATATCTGAGCCAAATAAAATTTATCTTCTTTGCTGCTTTCTTTTTATTACAATTTTGCAGCCTTCAACCTTAATGCATTTGCAATCACCGAAACCGAGCTAAAACTCATGGCTAAAGCTGCGATCATTGGAGAAAGTAAAAGTCCAAAAACAGGATATAGCACCCCGGCTGCTATAGGTACTCCAAGGGTATTATAGATCAAAGCAAAAAATAAATTCTGCTTAATATTCCGCATCACTTTTTTACTCAAAGTCTTTGCTTTTTTAACCGCCTTTAGATCCCCTTTCACTAAAGTGATTTCAGCACTTTCTATAGCTACATCTGTACCGGTTCCCATAGCAATTCCAATATTAGCCTGGGCCAGAGCAGGAGCATCGTTAATTCCGTCGCCTGCCATAGCTACTTTTCTTCCTTTTTCCTGAAGTTTTTTTACTTCATTTTGCTTATCCTCTGGAAGCATTCCAGCTTTAAAGCCGGTTAACCCGAGTTCTTCAGCCACAGATTTTGCAGTTTTCTCATTATCGCCGGTAAACATATAAACCTCCAGGCCATCATCCATAAGAGATTTCAAGGCTTCTCTACTGGTTTTCTTGATAGGATCTGTAATTGTGAAATAACCTACTAATTTATCATCTCGCGATATATAGGAAACGGTTTTACCTTTTTCCTGCTCTGCAGTTACTTTTTTATTTATTTCTGAAGGAATCTCAACTTTTTCAGCCTGCATTAGCTTTTCATTTCCAATAGCTATTTTCTGATTGTCTACCATTCCGGTCACCCCTTTTCCGGTAACGGAATTAAAATCTGAAGTTTTTGAAAATTCAAGTTGTTGATTCTTTGCAAAATCTACAGTTGCTTTAGCCAGAGGATGTTCACTCTGGGAATTTACCGCAGCAATAAGTTTTATAATTTCCTCCTTATTTTCTTCAGAAGAAACTACTTCTACTTTTTCTACTTTGGGTTTACCTTCAGTGATGGTTCCTGTTTTATCAATAATCAAGGTATCAATATCATCCATCTCTTCCAGGGCACGGGCATTTTTGATTAGAACTCCATTTTGGGCTCCTTTTCCTACGCCTACCATTACCGACATTGGCGTAGCCAGGCCAAGCGCACAGGGGCAGGCTATGATCAATACCGCAATAGCATTTACAAGAGCATAGACATAGGAAGGTTCAGGGCCATAAATCGCCCAAATCACAAATGTAATTATTGAAATTAGCACCACAATAGGCACAAAATAAGCTGAAATCCTATCGGCCAGTTTTTGAATTGGCGCCTGCGACCTGCTGGCATCATTTACCATTTTTATAATTTGAGAAAGGAGAGTTTCTTCTCCCACTTTTTCGGCTTTCATCGTAAAGCTTCTGTTGCCATTAATAGTTCCCGAACTCACCTTATCTCCCTCTACTTTATCTACCGGAATAGGTTCCCCGGTAATCATAGACTCATCTATGCTGGAATTCCCGTTTTCGATAGTTCCGTCTACCGGAATTTTATCGCCGGGTTTTACTCTTAGAGTATCGCCCTCTTGAATATCATCTATAGCAACTTCTTTTTCCTCCCCATCAACAACTTTAATCGCTTTATTTGGAGCGAGTTTTAGTAATTCTTTAATTGCAGAATTTGTCTTACTATGGGCCCGGGCTTCGAGAACCTGGCCGAGTAAAACTAGGGTTAGAATAACGGTTGCCGCTTCAAAATAAACGTGTACCGTACCACTTTCAGTTTTAAACTGTGGAGGGAAAAAGTCTGGAAATATTAACCCGAAAACACTAAAGATCCAGGCCACTCCTGCTCCAATCCCAATTAGCGTGAACATATTTAGATTCCAGGTCTTTACAGAACGCCAAGCACGTTCAAAAAACATCCAGGTAGCGTAAAAAACAACTGGCAGGGAAAGCCCAAATTGAATCCAATTCCAATATTGTTGATCTAAAATTTCATAAAGTGGATTGCCTGAAATCATTTCAGACATCGCGATAATAAAAATAGGTAGCGTAAACGCTACGGCTATTTTAAACTTCTTAAGCAGTTTTTTATAAGATTTACTTTCCGAAGATTCTTCGGGTTCTTTAGGTACCAGGTCCATTCCGCATTTGGGGCAGGAACCGGGACCATCCTGCTCCACTTCTGGATGCATTGGGCAGGTATAGGTAGTAGCTTGTGGTTTTAGGCTGGCTTCTTCTACCAGATCCATTCCGCAAACAGGACAATCACCGGGCTTATCGTAAGTTTTATCGCCTTCACAATGCATAGGGCAATAGAAAACGCCTGTGCCTTCACCTTTAGGTTTTTTCTTTTTTGGTTTTACTTCTTCTCCGGGTTCGTGAATTTGATAATGCCCACCATCATCCTGTAAAGCCTGCTGTAGTTTCTTTAAAGGAATATTCTCTTTCGAAAAAATCTTAGCTTCAGCCTTTTCAAGACCTACTTTTACTCTTTTTACTCCTTCAACTTTATTTAATGTGGCTTCAACATGATCGCTGCATCCTTTGCAGGTCATTCCACTTACCGAATAAGTTTGTGGAACCTCATCGGCTAAATAAATATCGTAATTGCTATCTTCAAGGGCAGCCTGGAACTTTTCAAGTTCAATATGCTTTTCCATCTCGATCTCAGCACTGGCTTTTTCGAGGTCTACTTTAGCATTGGTAACACCTTCCACGCTCTTTAAGGAATTTTCAACGTGGGCTCTGCATCCCATGCAGGTCATCCCGGAAATTTGATAGGTATGTTTCATAAATATGATTGAAGAAAAAAGACTGTTCGAATTTTTCCTGGTAGACGTCAAACTGAACTTGTTTCAGGTTCTAATTTCTTTCAACCTAGATGCTGAAACAAGTTCAGCATGACGTGATTAAAACTAATAATTCAAACAGCCTTAAAAAATTAAATTCTATGCTAAATAAGCCTCGCAAGCCTTCACGCATTCACGACAAGCTTTTGCGCATTCCTGGCAATGATCGTGCTCGTGTTGTCCACATTCATCTGCACAGGCATTACAAACTTCGATACAATATTTTACGAGTCCGTCTACATTTTTATAATCGGTAGCCAAAACCTGGTTAAGGGTGCTACAAACCTCTGCACAAACCTTATCGGTTCTAATGCAATCTTTCATCATTTTCACATTGTCTTCATCCAGACAGGCATCTGCACAATAATTACAATGGTTAATGCAATTTCCCAATGCTTTCAGCATTTTTTCATTTCTCATAATATTGGTTTTTATTGGTTTACAACGAAATTAACTACTAAAAACAGAAATGGGTTTTAAAATTATGGTAAGAAGTTTTAAGAAAATGGGAAAAGATGGTGATAATTAATTATGGTAAACTACTTCGGAGCAAGCTCACGAAACATTAGTATTGGAAAATACAATTTGATTTCGAGGCAAGCCTTGGAGCATTTAATCTCGATTATCGAGTAAAAGGCCACTAATTCGCGAATTAAATAGAAATCTCTGTCCAGAAATTGTTTATATCCCCGCCCGTGAAACAAGCTTTCTCATTAGGAATGAATCAAACTTAATTTCTAGAAAATATTCGTGTATTCGTGGCAAAAACCCTCTTAAAGTTTATCCAGCGACTTACGATCCTGATGTTGTGATTTAAATTGAGAAGGATTCATCCCTGTTTCTTTTTTAAAGAAAGTAGAAAGATAAGCGGCACTGCCAAAGCCCATTTTATCGGCAATTTCTGAAATATTCAACTCCCCGTATTCCAAAAGTTCTTTAATGCGTTCTGCTTTTATTTTATTCTGAAAACTTTGAATACTATGTCCTTCTGCTTTAGAGAAAATGTTGGTGAGATGACTGTAATCGTAATGCAATTCTTCACTTAAAACTTCAGAAAGTTTTTTGTTTCCTGCATCTTTATGTTCGTAAACCAATTCTATAATCAAGGATTTTATATCGGTTACAATTTTGTTATTTCTTTCAGCTACAATTTCAAAACCGTTCGCATTGAGTTCCTCTTCCAGACTTTGGAATTGAGCTTCAGAAAGTTCGTTTTCAAATTCAATCCTGCCCAAACTTATGTTTATATAATTAAGGTTTTGCTGTTGCAAAGTCTTCTCAACACTCATTAGGCAACGGTCACAAACCATATTCTTTATATGCAGAATGTTTTCTTTCAAAATAGGTATGATTTATAAGAAATAAGGTCGGTTAAAAATTCAGATTGGAGAATCAAAAATGTTTAACCGACCTTAAAAATGATTTAATTATTCAATGGTTGCTTCTACCCTACCGCATTTCAGCATTTTATTTCCGTAGTAAGGATTAAAAATATCTTTTGAATTTGAATACCAATAGTCTCCTTTTCCTTCAAAAGCCATTGGGCAATATTGCTTATAAATTGCTCCAGATTCCAAAGCATTCATTAACACAGGCTCCATTACTTCTGTAAGTTGAGAAAAAGCCTCACGTTGTTTATTCACATCGTCGCTTTCTGCAATGGTATTTGCTATAGCCGCTATACCTTCGTTCTCGCTGGCTTTTTCTGCGAGTTTTGCAGCTTTTTCACCGGCTGCTTCGGCATCTGTATTAACAAAGGCATCCTTGATCTCTACATACAAGGTATAGATTTCTGCGGTGTTTTCATCTTTAAATTCGGCTTGCATTTCTTCGCCCTTATAAGTTTCTGCTTTAGCCTGTTCATCTGGCTGGTGCATCTCATTCTGCATAGGCTCTGGCCCATCTTCTTTATTTTCTTCATTCTTACAGGAGAAAATCACTAAACTTCCAGCAATTAGGCTGAGCATTGTTAAGCTTCTAAGATTTCTTTTCATTGTTTTGATTTTTAATATATAGTTTAATTTGAGGCTCAAAAATTTAATCTTTAATGTTAATTCGGTTGATATTTGCGGTTCCAAAGACCAGCACGAAGAAATAGAGAATTGTTTCCAAAATCACTAAGAATTTAGCCGATAATGACACAGGCACAAAATCACCATAACCAACTGTAGAAAATGAGATAAGCGAATAATAGAAAAACTCAAAGAATAGAAATATTGAGGGTTCTGTAAACACTAAACTCGTTTTAAAATTTGCTGCTTCATTTAAATAAAGCGCATAATAATCTGACGCAAACGAAAGCACAATAAGGCTTATTATTAGCGTAAAAAGGCTTAAAACATGTTCTAAATAATGACTATCTCCTAGTATCTTGCTTAACTGGGTAAAAGTAATTCTTACTATTAAAAATGCCTTGGTAATCGCAATAGCAATGATAAGCCATTTCCAGGCTTCATTATCCAATGATTTTGGCAGAAATAATATATATAATAAAGCTAGAACTACTACTATTCCCAGGGTCCATCCTGCTTTAGAAAACAGTTGACCATAAAACTTCCTGTCAGCTTCTTTTTTATCATCCATACTTCCTTATTTCTGTTTTTCTAATCGTTCAATAAGCTCCTTCATTTGTGCGATTTCTTTTTTCTGAGCTTTTATAATTTCTTCGGCCAGTTTTTTGGTTTCCGGATCCTTTAAATCGGCTTGCTGGCTGGTCAAAATAGCAGATGAGTGATGCGGGATCATCCCTTTCATATATTGAATATCTGAAATCCCGGTTTGGTTTCTCATCATATAATAAGTGGATCCAAAAACCAACACCGAAATTACTAAAATAGCGATATTCACCGCCTTATTTTTATACATTCCCCACATATACAACAACATCACTATGGCCATTGGTGCGATCATTAAAATCGTCATATAAGTTCGCATTGTGCTCAACATAACGTGATCAAAAACATCGGCATTTAAGAACATTATGGCATACATTATTACAAATGACGTTGCCATCATTAATCCAAATTTCAAATATTTATTCATCTTTTTGGGTTTTTGGTTAGTATTAGATTATTCTTTAATCGTATCGGTAACTTCCCCACAGTTAAGCATAGCGCTGCCGTAATATGGATTTCTAATCTCTTCGGAAAAGCTCAACCAGTTGGCACCCTTATCATTATTCGCCATAGGGCAATGTTGAATATAAACGCGCTCATCAAAAGGTTTAAAACTCTTCGCCATTCTAATTATTACTGCTGAAAATTCATCAAACCCATCTCTAAATGCTGAAATATCTTCGGAAGCTTTTAAGTCAGATAAATGCATCTGAAGCTCTCTTTTATAATTTTTGAAAGCATCTGCGGCCGAATTTTCAAATTTAGAATTATCAATAGTTGCCAGGCTATTTTCAAGTGCTTCCAAAGTACCTGAAGCATTTTTAAAATCATCTTCAACCAGGGCATCTTTTAATTCAAAATACTTGTCAAAAACATTGTTTAGCGCCTGCTTTTCATCTTCTGAAACCTCTATTTCTGCTTCCTTAGAATTTTCAAAAGTTTCCGACGGACTCATCATACTTGGTTTTCCCGCGAGTTGCACTGCAGCATCTACGGTAAAAGCTCCGTTCACTACAATTTCATCAGCTTCATTTAAACCTTCTTCAACAATATAAGAATCGCCCAGGGAATTCCCCAAAACCACCTCTCGAATACTAAAACCAGAACGCTCATTCATAGTTTCCTTTATATAAACCAAAGATCTTTTTCCCGTCCATAAAATCGCCGATTTTGGAATTACAATTTCTTTATTTTGCGCATCAAGATTGCTTTCTATTATTCCCGTGGCAAACATTCCCGGTTTAATACGCCTGTCTTGATTATCAATTTCTACCCTGGCTGTAGCCACCCTGGTATTATTATTTAGTAAAGGATCTATAAAATCTACCTCTCCTTCAAAAGTTTGACCCGGGATAGATTTAATGCTATATTTCACTTTACTTCCTTCCTTTACAGCCCCCATCGTACTTTCGTAAAGATCAAAAAGTACCCAAAGTTTATCCAGGTTTGCTATTTCGT
This sequence comes from Salegentibacter sp. Hel_I_6, assembly GCF_000745315.1. Classification (NCBI taxonomy): domain Bacteria; kingdom Pseudomonadati; phylum Bacteroidota; class Flavobacteriia; order Flavobacteriales; family Flavobacteriaceae; genus Salegentibacter; species Salegentibacter sp. Hel_I_6. The sequence continues at coordinate 1,329,722 of NZ_JQNQ01000001.1, forward strand.
AAATTGGCATTCCCCGTTCTAAATAATCACCCTGCTCGGCCATTAATTCGGTTACCACACCACCAACATCTGCTGTTATAGGAAAGCGTTCTATTGCAGCATTATTATTCAAGATATTCTCAATCTGGCCGTCGCTAATTTTCCAGTTTCTAAGCTTTTGTTTTGCTGCTTCAAAAAGTTCCGGCTGACTTTCTTTTATGGCAGCTGCCTGCAATAATTCTTCCTGTGCAGTTACTAATGCTGGGGAATATATGCTGGCTAAAACCTGGCCTCTATTCACTTTTTCTCCTGTAAAATTAACGCGTAACTGCTCTATTCGCCCTGGAATATGTGTAGATTGGGTATAGGTGTTTCGTTCATCTACCTCAACTTTTCCGCTTAGCCTAATTTCTTTTGAAGCGCCACTCCTTCCCACCTGCATGGTTTGCACATTGGCCAGTTTCAAAGCATTGTCACTCATCACAAACTTGTCTGAATCCATTTCTCCCTCATCTTCTGAAACCGGAATAAGATCCATCCCACAAATTGGGCAATCCCCCGGTTCATTTTGTCGTACCGAAGGATGCATAGAACAGGTCCAGGAATGATTTTCTGATGATTTGATGTGCTTATGTGCCGATGCCTCAGGGCTACTTGATGGACTTAGTAGAAAACCCAAAAAGAATCCCAGTAGTAAAATCACAAATCCAATAAAGAATTTGTTATTGGGTATGTTTTTTAAACGTTCCATATTTTTATATATAAATTTATCAAGCGGTTAAATCAGTTATTCAAATTCAAACGCGTACTGTAAATAATTTTACTTAATAGTTTTTGTACCGATAAAAGCACTTGTTTTATTTCTTCTGAAGGCGATTCATAAGTTTTTGACTTTTCACAAAGCAATAACCAGTATTCAGTTTCTTCGGCTTCTTTATGTGCTATTTTTAATTTGTGAATAAAATCGCGTTTGCTCTCACAACTTTGCGCTTCCCTAACATTTGCCCCCACACTTGTGCCCGATTTCAGGAGCTGGCGGGCAATTATATATTTGCGCTTTTCTTCCAGATTTTCAGAAAATTCGATAGTTAGAAGTGCTAGCCTAAAACTCAATTCTAAAACTTCATTCTTTCCTTCCATAATCAAAATAGTTTATAAAATTTAAAAAAACATATCAGCACATCAGCAAATTAATTAATCGTTCCTTCATCAAATAAATAATCCATTTTTGCCTGTGCCGTAAATCCGGTTTTTAAAGCCTCAATTTGCTGGGTTTTTAGCATTAAAATATCCTGATTCATTTGAAGCACTTCTTCAAAATCGCCGTCATTATTACTAAAGGCAGAAATCAAAAGCTTATTGGCCTGTCCTGAACTTTCTATTTGTCGCTTGTAAAGTTTTAGTAATTTATCCGCTTTATTTAAGTTGTAAACAGTTTGCTCAAATTCACTTTGCAGTTGGTTTTTTCGAGCTTCTTTATTCTGAATCGCGGCTTCCTGCATTAATTCAGCTTCCTTTTCTGCTGCTTTATATTTTTTTCTGAAAATCGGTAAACTTACCGAAAGCATGGGCATAATCGCATCCTGCCCGTTTCGTGGAGGATTCGCATCAGTACGCTCTGAAATTACCGCGTAGTCCACACCAATCCCGATATTGGGCAAACCAGATTTTTGGGCGATTTCCAAATTGCTTTCATACGCCTGAAGCTCCAAATCGAATTTGGTAAGTTCCGGATGCATTTTAAAAGCTTCTTCAGAATTAATATTTTCCATTCGGTTTTCAGCATTAAATATCAGGGTATCCTGAATGGCAACTTCGGCTTCCATATTTCTATTCAGCAAAAGATTAAACTGTTTTTTAAAACTTTCCAGCCGTTCTTTTTCAAGCTCGATCTCGGTTATGGCTTCATCCTTTTTAATATCTACCCGAACCACATTCACCATTTTCGAGCTTCCACTTCTAAATTTACTCAGGGAAAGATCGCGGTAAGAATTTAAGATCTCCAGGTTTTCTTCTTTTAAAGCAATAGTTTTCTCAATAGCAAAAAGTTCAGCGTACGACTCTTTTATTTCAAAAAACAAATCGGCGCGCATCGCTAAATATTCCTGAAATCTGGCTTCTGCCAGTAAATCAGCTGATGCTCGTTTGGCTTTTAAAGTTCCGAACCAGGGAAACATCTGCATCAGGCTAAAACGTGCTTCCTGGGCTCCCAAACGAGTTTCTATCATTCTTCCGAACGCACTCATCGTAAGTGTAGGATCGGGAAGCGAAGCCACTTGAGGCGATTGCTGAAGCGCTGCCTCAAATTGCGTATAAGCCGATTCTAACTTTGGGTTATTTTCTGCTGCAATTTGGAGGTAATCGTCCAATTCCTGGGCAAGCCCCCCTGCCCCCCAAAGGGGGAGTAAAAGCAAGGTGAAAATTATATGTTTCGAGTTTATTTTCATTATTATATTTTAAATCAAACCTTAGGGTTATCAATTTCTAAACCCTCCCCTCTTTGGGGAGTTGGAGGGGGCTTCTTTTCTCTCCCTCCAAATGGCCTGCAATACCGGCACTACAAAAATCGTCATGATCTGGATAAGCATTCCTCCTACGATTGGAATGGCCATGGGCACCATAATATCGGAACCTTTTCCTGTGGATGTCAATACTGGGAAAAGTGCGATTATGGTTACCGCGGTGGTCATCATCGCCGGGCGAACTCGTTTTAAACCGGCTTCCATAACTGCTTCCCGAACCTCGTTTACTGTTTTCGGATTTTTACGTTCAAAAACCTGGTGAATGTATGTTCCCATTAAAACTCCATCATCGGTAGCAATTCCGAATAAAGCAATAAATCCAACCCAAACAGCCACACTCAAATTGATCTCGTGCATTTGAAAAAGGTTACGCATATTGGTTCCGAAGAGATCAAAATCCATAAACCAACCCTGTCCATAAAGCCATATCATTATAAATCCGCCAGCAAAAGCCACAAATACTCCTGAAAAGTGGATCGTAGAAGCGATAATGGTTTTAAACTGAAAATACAGCAACAGGAAAATAATCACCAGACAAATAGGAATAAGAATGGCAAGCCGCTCTACCGCCCGCACCTGGTTTTCGTAATTTCCGGAGAATTTATAACTCACTCCCTGCGGCACCTTTAATGTTCCTGCATCAATTTTATCCTGGATATGTCGTTGGGCATCGTTCACTACGTTTACCTCAGCAAAACCATCGCGTTTATCAAAAAGCACATAGCCGGTTAAAAAGGTATCCTCACTTTTTATCATTTGCGGGCCGCGTTCATAGTTGAGTTCAGCGAGTTCCCCTAACGGAATTTGCGCACCCCTGGAAGTTGGCACTAAAATTTGCTTTATACTTTCGGGATCGTCACGTAATTCCCGCGGATATCTTACCCTAACCGGAAATCGCTCGCGACCTTCTACCGTAGAAGTAATTTCCATCCCGCCAATCGCAGTTTCTATGGTTTGCTGTACATCTTCAATACTTAAACCGTAACGTGCAATCGCGATTCGGTCTATATCTATTTCCAGGTAAGGTTTCCCCACTACCCTATCGGCAAAAACCGCTTCCGATTTTACTGATGGCACTTCTTTTAAAAGTTCTTCCAGTTGCATTCCAAAATCCTGAATGGTTTGCAGGTCTGGACCATAAGCTTTAATTCCCATTGGCGCCCGCATTCCGGTTTGTAACATGACCAGTCGGGTTTCTATGGGCTGCAATTTCGGTGCAGAAGTTACCCCGGGAAGTTTTGTGCGCTTCGTAATCTCATCCCAAATATCATCGGGGCTGTTAATATGTTCCCTCCAGTTTCGGTAAAATTTTCCATCTTCATCTTCAATTAATTGTCCTGCGGAAATGTTTTGCCGAATAGCTTCGGAATTCGTCAAAGTATCGTCAGATTTCAGAATAAATCGGTTTTTATCATCAACTTTAAAACGCTGCATCGAGCCGTCTTCCGCATGAATATACTCCGGTTTATAATTGATGATATTTTCAAACATAGAAATTGGCGCCGGATCCAAAGCACTTTCTACCCTTCCCAGTTTCCCTACGGAAATTTCTACTTCAGGAATGTTGGTTACCGCAAGGTCCAATTGTTTTAGGGTTTTAGTGGTTTCTTCCATTCCGGCGTGAGGCATTGCAGTTGGCATTAGCAAGAAGCTACCTTCATTTAAAGAAGGCATAAATTCTTTACCTACACCGGGAAAACTGTGTGCCATTCCGCTCCAAACCTGCGTTGTTCTTACATTCAAGCCTACTTTATCAAATCCGTTAGCTACAAATCCGAATAATTTTGGAAAACCGAACCAGATCATCACCCCAAAAAATATAGTGATAATGGGCAGCGCAAGGAACTTTCCTTTATTGGTTAAACACCAATTTAGGATTGGTTCGTAGAATTTCACCACCATCATTAAAATTACCAGTGTAATACTGAGCAACAGGATTACAAAGAAATAATTAGCAAAAACCGATTTCTGAAAACCGAGTGGCATCCATTCTTCAGCAAGAAAGAAAATAGTTACCGCCAGAATCAATACGGGAATAACCAGTTTGGAATATTTACCCAGAAATTGAGGGTTTCTATCTTCAGCAATTTTCATCAAGCCAATTAGTGTAAGCGCTAAAGGCAACCAGAAACTAAGAATTATTGCCAGTAGAATTCCGGAAACGATTAGGACAGTATTCCAGATTTGTTGCGTCTTATTTTTATTGATTTTGATATTAAAAAAGAAATAAGACAGCATTGGCAATACAAATACTCCAATTAAAAAAGCGGCGACCAGTGCAAAGGTTTTAGTAAATGCCAGGGGGCGAAATAGTTTTCCTTCGGCATTTTCCATAAAAAACACCGGGATAAAACTTACAATAGTAGTCGCTAAAGCCGTGGTTACGGCGGGGGCTACTTCAGCAGTTGCTTTATAAATTATTCCGGCAAGTTTATTTCCGCGGGCATTTTCGTTTTCGGGCATTTCGAGCCAGCGAATGGTGTTTTCAACAAAAACAATCCCAACATCTACCATTACGCCAATAGCGATTGCAATACCTGAAAGCGCCACCACATTAGCATCCACTCCAAAATAGCGCATCGCAATAAAAGTCATAAGCACTGCCACCGGCAGCAAACTGGAAATCAAAATCGAAGCCCGAAGGTTTAAAACCAAAACAATTATCACAATAATACTAATTAGTACTTCGTGAGAAAGCGCTCTCTCCAGCGTATTTATAGTTTCATTTATCAGTTGTGTTCTATCGTAGAACGGCACAATGGTTAACTGACTTTCGGTACCATCGGCAAGGGTTTTAGAAGGTAAACCAGTCGAAATTTCCTGAATCTTATCTTTGGTATTTTGAATAACCTCCAAAGGATTTGAGCCATAACGTGCCACGACAACACCACCAACGACTTCAGCGCCACCTTTATCTAAAACGCCCCGGCGTTCTGCGGGACCTAAACTTACCTGCCCAAGATCCTTAATCAGGATTGGAGTATTATCGGTTTCGGCGACCACGGTATTTTCAATATCTTCAGTAGATTTTATATACCCGAGTCCGCGCACCAGGTATTCCACCTTATTAACCTCTAAAGTTTTCGCGCCGGCATCGCGATTGGAATTCTTTACCGCCATCATGATCTGGTTGATGCCAATTCCGTATGCTTTAAGCGCATCGGGATTAACATCAATTTGGTATTCCTGCACAAAACCGCCAATGGAAGCAACTTCAGAAACTCCTTGAGTTCCACTTAAGCCTAGCTTCACATAATAATCCTGAACTTTTCTCAATTGGTGAAGATCCCAGCCTCCGGTTACATTTCCATCTTTATCGCGACCTTCCAGGGTGTACCAAAAAACCTGACCTAAACCAGTAGCATCAGGCCCCAGGGTAGGTTGAGCATCTTCGGGCAATAAGCCAGCAGGGAGAGAATTCAATTTCTCTAAAACACGGCTTCTCGACCAGTAAAATTCTATATCTTCTTCAAAAATGATATAGATACTTGAAAATCCGAACATAGAAGAACTACGAATAGATTTCACGCCCGGAATTCCCAAAAGAGAACTGGTTAGCGGATAAGTGATTTGGTCTTCAATATCTTGCGGGGAACGCCCCGGCCAATCGGTAAAAACAATTTGCTGGTTTTCACCAATATCGGGAATAGCATCAACCGGCACAGGATCATTTGGAAGAAAACCCGTATCCCAATTAAAAGGAGCGGTCACCAATCCCCAGCCAATTAAAAAAACAAGCAGCAGAATGGAAACCAGTCGGTTATACAGAAAATATTTAATGATCTTATTGAACATGGATGTTGATATACATTTATAAAACAACTAAGCGCTGTAATGAGGAAGTAGCCTCAAAAATGAAACTATAAACGTCATAGCGATGCCCATTTTATCAGGAGCAATAATTTGCTGACATTAACAGCTTGCTTTGTACCTCGCAATGACGATTTATCATTTTGAGACAGTGAGACGTTTACAAAAATGTATATCAAATAAGGAAAACCTGGTCTGTGAGCTGTATGTCTTTGACCAGAAGTGGTGGGGAATAATCTTTAAACGGAAAACTTTCTTTTGAAAGATCTTTAAAAATATAAATATAGGAATAAGTAAAACCGGCAAGAAAAACCTGTTGGTTAAGATCCAGGGAATCAAACTGATGTTTTAATTCATCCTGGCCTTCTACCGCTACTTTTTCATTGGTACAGCAGGAATCTTCAGTTGAAGTTTCCATTTGCATTCCGCAGGTTTTGGCTTCAGAAAAAATGGCTTTATCTACTAAAAAACTTCCGCAGAAATGTTTATCAACCGTAAAAGAAAAGGTTGAAAACAGCACCAAAAATGCCATTGCTACAGAAATGCTATGTTGAAAAGCTTTTTTCATCTAGCTACAAAAGTAGTTAAAATTTTGAAATAAAGTCTTTTCGGTTTTTTGGGATTAAGTTTCAAGATTATAGGTTTTCCCGTTTTTTTAATCGATAATAATAGAAAGCGGGTAGCAAAATGAGTATAAATAATGGATGTATTAAAAATCGGCGTACATAAAATAAGCCCATTACATTTTCTGAATTCAAATTATAATAAAGCACGGTGAATGTTGCCAGACCAATTCCAAAAAGTAAAGCAAAAAGCAGCGCAGCAAATTTCACGATATTTTTATCGCGAAAACTTACATAAAGAATTACCAGGGAAATTATAGTATTAAGCCAGTAGCGTAAACTAACATTCAGCAATAATTTTGGAAAGATAATTTGGGGAACATCCATCGCCAAATACCCACCGTAGCGATAAAAATCAATTAAAGGGTCGTAAAACAACTGATGTTCAAAAAGCCTGACTAAAACCAGTAAAGTCACTAAAACCGCAATTCCCAAAAGTCTTAATAGTTGCTTCATTACTTTTCTTTATGACTATAAATACGCACCCAGATTACCCAGAGTAAGAATACGGTACCGTAAATAATTAAAGGAAAAATGATACTGTGTAAAAATTCTGTATGCTGTGGATATTCGTAAATCCCAACGGCAAGAATGGCGATCCTCATAATATTCATTGCGTAAATAATTACAGAACCTGCAAATAAATACAATATGGTCAATTTTAATTTTCCGAAGAAGGAAAGCACAAAAGAAGTAAATAGAATTATAATACTAATCGCATTACAACCCTCTACGATTCTCGCTAAATAAGCCTCATTTACAATCAATTTCATAGAAAGCTCTGACTGGTGTGGCAAAATTTGCGCATTGTAACCAAAGCTACTTATTAAAGCTTCACTTTGTTTTGCTACGAGATGGGTGAAATAATCGGGGTAATAAACCGGAGATCTAAAAAACTCCAGGTAAAGATTATAAATTAGCGTAAAAACCAGGTAACTCCCTAAAAACATAAAGATGAAACGGAGTACCGATTTATATTTTACGAATAATTTTATCAATTTTAGCGTGGGTTTTTAACAAATTTATATAAATATGAGCCTGCCCTTACTATAATTTTTGAATACTTTTGCACGAAAATATCAACTATGCCTTTTCAGAAATTAAAACCAGAAATCACATCAATTCTTGAAAATGAAAATCTTTCTGTTGACCACAGGTTATCGCAGGTTTGTGAAGTTTTGAAAGAAAATATCCCATATTATAATTGGGTAGGTTTTTATTTCAAAAATGGTGATAAAGAAGAGTTGAAATTACGTTCTTTTGCTGGCGAACCTACAGATCATACTATTATTCCTTTTGGAAAAGGGATTTGCGGACAGGTAGCAGTTTCTAATCAAAACTTTGTGGTACCCGATGTAAAAGCGCAAACCAATTATATAGCCTGTAGTATTAATGTTAAAGCCGAAATTGTGGTGCCGCTTTTCTTAAACGGTGAAAATATTGGTCAGATAGATATTGATTCTCATACTCCAGATCCATTTTCTAAAGAAGATGAAGAGTTTTTAGAATGGATAAACGAAAAGGTAGCTAAAGTTTTGAATTAAATTAATTATTTGCTTCTATAATAACGGCTATTTCTTTGTAGACACGCTCATCTTCGATGGTAATCCTAACTGAAGAATACCTTTCTGGTTTTCCTTTAAAATCCAGAGGTTTTATGGTTTTCAAAACTTCTATTTTTGAAACTTCTCTTAAAACTTCGAATATTCTTAAAACTTTATCTCTTTTAGGATTAGCATCCAGAAGCAGCCGTTCTTCTGCAAAAGCAAAAATGTATAAAGGTCTTGAAGGAGATTCTTTTTGAAAATTAGAGCCAATAAGTTCTTGCTTTTCCTGTTCAGTTTCAAAATCACCATTTCTGTAATTGTAATAAACAGCCGTATCTTGCAACATTCTACGTCGAATTTTAACTAATTGCTCATCTAGGCTCCTGGTGTTTTTAAGATCTTCCAACCACTCCTGGTTTTCTACCTTACTTAATACAAAATCTTCCTGCGCGCTAAAATTTTGAAAAGTGAGAAGTACAATAATAATTAACACTTTTGGAATAAATATCTTCTTCATAAGCCACCTTTAAATCAGGATACTTTTAATCCTTCATTCTTACATTCCTGTCCTAATCGCTTCCACCGGATCTAATTTTGAAGCCGAAATTGCAGGAATAATCCCAGAAATCAAACCAATTATTGCTGATACCGTTAAGCCTATGAACATATTCCATGAGGAAAGTACAAATTGAAAATCGCCGGTAAATTGTGAAGCCGCGAGCGAAACCAGCCATACAAGCCCGAGTCCAACTAATCCTCCAATGACAGCCAGAATAACAGCTTCAAACAAAAATTGAAATAGTATAAACTTATTTTTTGCTCCAAGAGACTTCTGGATTCCAATTAAATTGGTTCGCTCTTTTACACTTACGAACATAATATTTGCAATCCCGAAGCCACCAACCAGTAGTGAAAAACCGCTGATTATCAATCCTATGAAATTTAGTTGTCCGGTAATATTATCTATAAAATCGGCAAAACCCTGTAACTGATTTACAAAGAAATTATTGATATCTCCGGGTTTAATTCCGCGGTAATTTCTAAGTTGTTGCTCTAAAACTGCTATATATTCGGCATTATCAACATCATCTTCAGGCTTTAAAATCAACTGCGGAAAAACGCCCTTATTGTTATCGCCATAAACTCTTCTCACAATATTTGCAGGTACGAATACCTGGCCATCTCTAGAGCCACCAAATAAGCTTGCCCCTTGTTTTTTAAGCACGCCAATCACAGTAAGTTTCCTACCGTAAAGTCGTACTTCTTTTCCAAGAGGGTTAAGGCCTTCGAAAAGATTATTTGCAATTTCGTGTCCAAGAACAATTACCGGCGAACCGCTAACCGATTCCGATTCATTAAAGAAACGTCCATCTTCCAATTCCAGTGCTTCAATATCATAATATTCGTGGGTAATTGCGCCAACTCCAACACCGGTGCTGGTAACATCCTGGTGTTTTATAGATTCATCGGGAACTCCAATGGTAAAACTTATAGATTCTGTATTTGGAAGATTCCTTTTTAAGTATTGATATTCATCATAAGAGACATCTGGAAACTGCTGCCGTTTCCATTGCGGAATCTCGGTAGGCCCAAAAGAAAAACGCATTACAATAATTGTGCTGTTATCCAAAGCGCTTAAACTTCCTTTTACTTCGCGTTCTAAAGAATCTACTGCGGCAAGTACGCCAATAATAGAAAAGATCCCAATAGTAACGCCCAACAAGGAAAGAAAAGTTCTTAGTTTGTTGTTTTTTAATGCGTTGATCGCAAAATTAAAACTCTCTTTAAGTACGCGTAGATATATTAGCATAATTAATAAAGCTCGGGAAAACCCACGAGACATTGGGTTGAATAATTAAATCATTTTAGTGCCTAAGGCGGTACATTTCAAATCCTAATTAGTGCGTAAATAAATTCGGGATTTTTATGTGCTTAGAGGTATGACGCCCGGCTTTAAAATTCGTTACAAAATTTCTGGATAAATAAAAGAAATGCCTTTTATGTTTTTGGCTTAAATACTTACTTTTGCCACTTTAACAAACACAACACAATGAGCGACTTAAAAAAAGCAACATCTGCCTTAATTTCTGTATTTAGCAAAGATGGCCTGGAACCCATCGTAAAAAAACTTAATGACCTGGGAATCACTATATATTCTACCGGGGGAACTGAAAAATTTATTACAGATCTTGGTATTGAAGTAGTACCTGTTGAAGATGTGACTTCATATCCTTCAATTTTAGGTGGAAGGGTGAAAACGCTGCATCCAAAAGTTTTTGGCGGAATTTTAAATCGCCAGGATCATGAAGGTGATGTAAAGGAACTTGCTGAATACGAAATTCCGCAGTTAGACATTGTGATTGTAGACCTTTACCCTTTTGAAAAGACCGTTGCATCGGGAGCTTCAGAAGAAGATATTATCGAAAAAATAGATATCGGCGGGATTTCGCTTATTCGCGCTGCTGCAAAGAATTTTAAAGACGTGCTTTGTGTTTCTTCGGTAGAAGATTATAAAGATTTTGAAAATTTATTGATCGAAAAAAATGGTGAAACCAGTCTTGCCGATCGAAAACTTTTTGCCGGAAAAGCTTTTAATATCTCTTCGCATTATGATACTGCAATTTTCAACTATTTTAATGCTGAAGAAGAGATTGAAGTTTACAAAGAAAGTATTCAAAACGGAAAAACGCTTCGTTATGGAGAAAATCCGCATCAGAAAGGCCAGTTTTTTGGTGATTTTAACGCAATGTTCGATAAACTTCACGGAAAAGAACTTTCTTACAACAACCTGTTAGATGTTGATGCAGCGGTAAACCTCATCAATGAATTTAAAGGCGAAGCGCCAACATTTGCGATTCTAAAACATAATAATGCCTGTGGTTTAGCTCAACGTGACACCGTTCACCAGGCTTATGCAGATGCTTTAGCCGGCGATCCTGTTTCAGCTTTTGGTGGTGTTTTAATTAGTAATGTTGAAATTGATAAAACTACTGCTGAAGAAATTCATAAATTATTCTGCGAAGTAGTGATTGCTCCTTCATTTTCTACTGAAGCCGAAGATATCCTGAAAGGGAAAAAGAACAGAATTTTATTAATTCAGAAAGAAATTGAACTTCCGCAGAAGCAGGTTAGAACCTGCTTAAATGGAGTTTTAGTTCAGGATAAAGATCATAAAACAGATGCAGCTGAAGATTTAAAGCAAGCTACAAACAATAATCCAACCGATGAGGAGTTATCTGACCTGTTGTTTGCTTCCAAAATTTGTAAACACACAAAATCTAACACCATCGTTTTAGCAAAGAACAAACAATTGTGTGCCAGTGGAACCGGGCAAACTTCTCGTGTAGATGCGCTAACGCACAGTATAGCGAAGGCTAAATCTTTTGATTTTGATTTAAAAGGTGCGGTTATGGCGAGTGATGCATTTTTCCCTTTCCCAGATTGCGTGGAGATAGCCGGAAACGCGGGAATTTCAGCAGTAATCCAGCCTGGAGGATCTATAAAAGATCAGCTTAGTATAGATTATTGCAACCAAAATAATATAGCGATGGTGATGACGGGAACACGCCATTTTAAACATTAATTTATTACATTTACCAAACCTCAATACCAAAACAAACCATGGGATTTTTTGACTTTCTCATTGAAGAAATAGCAATAGATTTAGGAACTGCGAACACACTAATTATCCACAACGATAAAGTAGTTGTAGACAGTCCTTCTATCGTTGCACGAGACCGTACTACGGGAAAAATTACCGCAGTAGGGAAAGAAGCTGCGATGATGCAGGGAAAAACCCATGAAAACATCAAAACCATTCGTCCGTTAAAAGATGGGGTAATTGCCGATTTTGATGCCAGTGAGAAAATGCTCACTATGTTCATTAAAGAAATTCCGGCACTTAAGAAAAAGATGTTCACCCCTGCGCTTAGAATGGTGATTTGTATTCCATCTGGAATTACAGAGGTTGAGATGCGTGCGGTTAAGGAGAGTGCAGAAAGAGTTAATGGGAAAGAGGTTTATCTTATTCACGAGCCTATGGCTGCTGCAATTGGTATTGGAGTAGACATTATGCAGCCAAAAGGAAATATGATTGTTGATATAGGTGGTGGTACTACCGAAATCGCGGTAATTGCACTTGGTGGAATTGTTTGTGATAAATCGGTTAAAATTGCCGGTGATGTTTTCACCAACGATATTGTATATTATATGCGTACCCAGCATAACCTTTATGTTGGAGAGCGCACTGCGGAAAAAATAAAAATTCAGATTGGTGCGGCGACTGAAGATTTAGAAGTTCCGCCAGAAGAAATGAGCGTACAGGGGCGTGACCTTTTAACCGGAAAACCAAAACAGGTAAATATTTCATATAGAGAAATTGCGAAAGCTTTAGACAAATCTATTTTAAGAATAGAAGATGCGGTAATGGAAACCTTATCCCAAACTCCGCCCGAGCTTGCAGCCGATATTTATAATACTGGTATTTATCTTGCCGGTGGTGGTTCTATGCTTAGAGGTTTAGATAAGCGGTTATCACAAAAGACCGATCTTCCGGTTTATATTGCTGAAGATCCTTTAAGAGCCGTAGTAAGAGGAACCGGAATATGCTTAAAGAACCTAAGTCGCTATAAGGGGATTTTGATAAAGTAGGAGGAGTAGTTTTATGCAGCAAATTTTCAATTTTCTTATCAGGAATAAGAACACGATCTTATTCTTATTTTTGCTTGCATTGTCTGTATTTTTCACGATTCAAACCCATTCTTTCCATAAAAGCAGCTTTATTAGTTCGGCCAACAGTCTAACCGGTGGGGTTTATTCCTGGGCTAACGATTTCGATAAGTACATGCATTTAGATGAGTACAACGAGCGCTTAATGGAAGAAAATAAACAGCTTCGCAACGTACTCACAAATTTAAACGATACAATTTCTGTAGAAAACTATACAGACACTTCCAGTTTTGATGGTATCTATTATTTTAGAACAGCAAGGGTAATCAATAACAATTACGCTAAACCGAATAATTTCCTCACACTAAATCAAGGAAAAGAAGCAGGAATAAAATCTGAATTTGGAGTGATTACCAGTAAAGGAGTTATTGGTATTGTAGACCGTGTTAATAACCGCTTTTCTCGTGTAATTTCAATTTTAAATTCAGAATCAAAGATTAATGCTCAACTGAATAAAAGCAATCATTTTGGAAGTTTAATCTGGAATGGTGAAGATCCTAATATTGTTCAGTTAGTAGATGTACCCAGGCAGGCCCCGGTAAAAAAAGGTGACACTATTGTAACCGGAGGTAGGTCTTTAATTTTCCCGGAAGGGATACTTATAGGTCGTATTGAAGATTTTAAACTGGATCAAAGTGAAAGCTATTACACCATTAATGTGAAGCTCTTTAATGATATGACCAATATTGGTTATGTATATGTTATTGAAAATCGTGATAAAGAAGAAATAAAGGAATTAGAAGGGGAAGATGAACAATAATATTCTAAAAAATATCATCAGATTTGCAGGGCTTGTATTTTTACAGGTTTTGATCCTGAATAATATCAACTTATTAGGCTACATAAATCCCTATCTTTATGTGCTATTCATTTTACTTTATCCCTTTAACAGCAATCATAGTCTATTTTTAGTTCTTGCTTTCTTACTGGGTTTTAGTATAGATCTTTTTGAAGATAGTGGGGGTATGCATGCCGCTGCATGTTTGGTTACCGCATTTATTAGGCCTAACCTACTAAGGTTCTCTTTTGGGATAAGCTATGATCACCAAAATTTAAGACTTTCTACCACGCCATTTGGTGCCCGGTTAAGCTATATTTTTATCAGTATAATAATTCATCATTTTATCTTATTTTTCTTGGAAATGTTCAGCTTTAGTCATATAATAATAGTCCTTAAAAAAACGTTTCTTTCAGGGATCTTCAGTGTTATTTTGATTATTCTAAGTCTGGCAGTTTTCAGCAAAAAATATAGATGAGAAAATTACTTTTATACATTATCATTCTTACCACCGGCATCATATTTCTTGCCCGGCTTTTCTATCTACAAATAATGGATGATTCTTTTGTGGTTAGATCTCAGGACAACGCAATTGAAGTGGTTTACGATTACCCGCAACGCGGTTATATTTCAGACCGAAATGGAAACCTGATGGTTTCTAACCAGCCGTCTTATGATGTGATGGCAATACCCAGAAATCTCAAACCTTTTGATACTACTGAATTTTGCGAAATCTTAAGTATCGAACCAGAAGAATTGGGCAAACGGCTTGATAAGGCTAAAATCTACTCCCCTATTCTTCCATCGGTTATTATCCCGCAACTCACCAAATCTGAATATGCATACTTGCAGGAGAAAATGCGTAAGTATGATGGGTTTTATATTCAAAAACGTTCCTTGAGGGATTATCAGGTAGATCATAGTGCAAATGTTCTGGGGTTTATTGCCCAGGTAAATCAGAAAAAAGTTAACGAAGATCCTTATTATATTTCTGGTGACCTTATTGGTAGAATCGGAGTCGAAAGTGTCTATGAAGAATTATTGCGCGGAGAAAAAGGTGTAAAATACATCCAAAAAGATCGTTTCAATAGGGACATCGGACCTTTTAAAGACGGAATTTATGATACATTACCTACCAAAGGAAAAGATATTAAAATCACGATTGATGCCGAGCTTCAGGCTTACGGGGAGAAATTGATGGAGAACAAACGAGGCGGTATTGTTGCCATAGAACCTGGAAGTGGAGAAATTTTGTCTCTGGTCACTGCTCCCACTTATGATCCTGCATTGTTAGTGGGCAGAAAAAGATCTCGTAATTATACCAGGCTTTATTATGATTCTATAGCCAATCCACTATATGATCGCGGTATTTTGGCCGAATATCCTCCAGGTTCTCCATTTAAGACTTTAACCGGGTTAATTGGTTTACAGGAAGGCGTTATAGACATCGATGACAGGTTTTCCTGTAATAACGGTTATAATTACGGGGCCAGGCGTCCATTAGGCTGTCATGCACACCCGAGCCCTCTAAATTTGATTCCCGGAATTGCTAATTCCTGTAATTCATATTTCGCCCAGGTTTATCGTAAAACCATAGAAAAATATCCAACACCGCAGGAAGGAATGGATACCTGGAACAAGCATCTAAAAAGTTTTGGTTTGGGACAGTTTATGGGAAATGATCTTAGTACAGGAAGAGCCGGAAAAATTCCGGATGCCGATTATTATAACCGAATCTATAATTACCCAACGTACAAGTGGTATTCTACTGCCACAATATCTAACGCTATTGGCCAGGGAGAGATTCTAATGACACCAATTCAATTAGCCAACATGACAGCTACCATCGCAAACCGCGGCTGGTATTATACCCCTCACATCTTAAAAGAAGTTGAAGGAGAGCCCATAAAAGAAGAAAGGTTCACCGTGAAAAATCATACTAGCGTTGATTCAAAACATTTTGAGCCTATTGTTGTGGGAATGCATGAAGTATATAAAAGTGGAACCGCACGAAGCTTACAAGTACCGGGAATTGAAATAGCCGGCAAAACAGGAACAGCAGAAAATTATACCAAAATAGACGGCAAAAGAACGCAACTTACAGATCACTCAATTTTTGTAGCCTTCGCTCCCGTAGATAACCCCAAAATAGCAATTGCCGTATTTGTAGAAAATGGATACTGGGGAAGTCGGTATGCGGGAAGAATTGCAAGTTTAATGGTAGAAAAATATATCAAAAAAGAAATAACAAGAAAAGATATGGAAGACTGGATCTTAAAAAACAGTCTCGAAGAAGAATATGCAAAACCCTTAAGTGGAGAACCTTTTATAATTAATCGCTAAATGGGTAAAAACGCAGTAGGATTTGATTGGATTACTATATTAATTTACCTCTTGTTAGTAGGTTTTGGCTGGGCTAATATTTATTCAGCATCTTTAATAGAAGGAACTTCGGGTTTCTTTGAGTTCAACCAAATTTATAGCAAGCAGGGACTTTGGATTATCCTGAGTATTTTTCTTATAATTATACTACTATCCATTGAAGCAAAATTCTATCAGCGCTTTTCCAGTGTCATTTATGCCATAAGTTTAATAAGTTTAGCGGGATTATTTATTTTCGGAAGCACCATTGCAGGGCAAACGGCCTGGTACCAGATAGGTCCAATTAGCATTCAACCTGCTGAATTTGCGAAAGCAGCAACAGCACTTGCAGTGGCAAAATATCTAAGTGGAATTCAAACCAATATCAAGGATTTCAAACACCAATTACGGGTTTTTTTTATTATTGGTTTACCCATGATACTTGTACTATTGCAACCTGATGCCGGAAGCGCAATGGTATATTTCTCTTTTGCATTTGCACTTTATCGCGAAGGCTTACATTTTGCGTATTTACTCCTTGGTTTTTTCGCAGCTTCCTTATTTGTAGCCACCCTTGCCTTTGGCCCATTATGGGTAATTGGTGGCGTACTTTTAATTTTAATTCTTACATATTTGAAGAATCTAAAAAGACGCCCTAACATCATTAAATATCTCTTTTTCGCGGCAGTTGCCGTTGGGTTTTCACTTTCGGTTAATTATGTATTTGAGAATGTATTTAAGCAACATCACCGGGATCGCTTTAATATCGTATTAGGCAAAGAAGTAGATTCTCGAGGTATTGGATACAATACCAACCAAAGTGAAATTGCTATTGGTAGTGGTGGTATATTTGGAAAAGGCTGGACTGAAGGCACCCAAACCAAAGGCCATTTTGTACCAGAACAACATACCGATTATATTTTTAGTACCGTAGGAGAAGAATGGGGCTTCCTGGGAAGTACTTTTATTTTAAGCCTTTTTATTTTACTAATGCTAAGACTACTTTATTTGGCAGAAAGGCAGCGTTCTACCTTTACCCGCGTATATGGTTACGGGGTTATTGGTATTATATTTATGCACTTTTTGGTTAATATAGGGATGGTTATTGGCATTTTCCCAACCGTTGGTATCCCACTCCCCTTTTTAAGTTATGGAGGCTCCGGGCTTTGGGCATTTACAATCCTGCTCTTTATTTTTATTAAGCTAGATGCCGATAGGATGTCTTACTAATTGCAGCGCTCAGTCAATATTAATAAGGCTGCCACAGCAAGAATAATTAAAGGATAGATATATTTTCTCTTTGGCATACTGCGAATTTAATTATTTTCCTGCAATTTTTAACTGTATATTTCTTTCAGCAATAATTATAGAGCACAAAAAAAGTGCTCCATTCCTGAAGCACTTTTCCTATCATTTTTATAAACTTCTATTCAATTAGTCCTTCACTTTTGCAAGCTTATCTTCCCTAACAGTATTCTTTCTCATATCAGAAAGTACGTGAATAGCTTCTTCCACATAAACATCTTTACTAAGATTAGTATGCCAACGATCTCTCTTTTCTTTTAAAATAGTATCGTTTTCAAACATCTCTTCTTCAAAAGGTAAAGAGGTAAACGTTAGATTGGTCTTATAGTTTTTAATTGAATCAAAACTCTTTGCTACTTCCTGATTTTTTTCTGCGGCTGCAGCATACTCCTCAATATTTAAAGAATGTACATTGTTATCACTTTGGTCTTTAATCCACCTAGCGTGTTTCTCTATAAGTTTTAATTGCTCATTAGAGTCCATTCTTGCTTTACTTTCAGATATGGTTTTGTCAAAATTTATATTGCCTTCCCAAACATCGTATTTTGCGGGATCAATTTTATCCCAGGGTAGAGGATTATCCTGATCCTTTTCCCCTATATCTACAAAGCTGTAACGATCTGGTACCACAACGTCACTTTTTACACCTTCTAATTGCGTAGAACCTCCATTTACACGGTAGAATTTCTGCGTAGTTAGTTTAAGAGCTCCTACATCGCCAAACTCATTACTGCTCCCTCTTAACCATCTATTTAAATCAATCACATTCTGAACTGTTCCCTTACCATAGGTTTGTTTACTACCAATGATAATAGCTCTTTTATAATCCTGCATTGCAGCTGCAAGAATTTCTGAAGCAGAAGCCGAAAGTTCATTTACCAAAATCACTAGCGGGCCATCCCAAAGCACAGAAGGATCTTCATCTGAAAGAACATCTTTTTTCTGCCCATTAGATTTCACCTGAACAATTGGTCCTTCTTCGATAAAAAGACCGGCAATATCCACTACAGTTTTTAAAGAACCTCCACCGTTATTTCTAAGATCCAGCACAAGCCCGTCCATATCTCTTTCCTTTAGACGAATAATATCTTTTTTAATATCTGAAGCCGCATTACGCTCGTCATAATCTTCCATATTAAAATAGAATTTAGGTAGATTTATTACCCCAAAATTCTTTCCTTCTTTTTCAACCATAGCGGTTTTAGCGTAGGTTTCTTCAATCTCCACAATGTCTCTAATCAAAGTAACTTCTTCGATATTACCCATCAATTTCTTACGGACAGTTAAAATAACTTTAGAATCTTTTGGTCCCTTTATTAAATCTACTGCATCTTCCAGGCGCATTCCAACAATACTAACAGGTTCCTCTTCATCTCCCTGCTGAACTTTTAAAATCTCATCACCTTCAGATAACTCGTCACTTCTCCAGGCAGGTCCACCAGAAATTACTTCAGTTATAGTAATATTGTCACTCTTTTTTTGAAGTCTGGCGCCAATTCCTTCTAATTTCCCAGACATAGCAATATCGAATCTATCTTTATCCTGTGGAGCAAAATAGAACGTGTGAGGATCAAATGCTTCTACAATAGAATTCAAATACACTGAAAAGTAGTCTTTACGATCAAGGTCATCAGTAAAATCATAATACTCATCTAACGAATTTAATGTTACCTCACGGGATTCTTTCTCCAGCTCTTCGTCTGATTTCATTTCATAATCTGCATCTTCTTCCTTCTTTCTAAGCTCATCTTCTTTTTTATCGTGAAATGTAATAAGCGTAGAAAATTTAAGCTGTTTTCTCCATCTTTCTTTCAGCTCTTTTTTTGATTTAACGTATTCGGCTTTAGAAAAATCGGTATTGATATCTTCATTTTCAGAAAAATCAAAAGGAGTTGTCAATATTTCCTTATAAATATCACGCGCTTCATCAGAGCGTTTTAAAAGTCTATTGTAGGTAAGATCAAAAAAATCAATTTCTTTATTTTTTATTTGATCATCTATTTGGTCTCTGTATTTACCGAATTCTTTGATATCACTCGCGTAGAAAAATCGCTTAGAACCATCTAAACCATCTAAATATTTATCATATACCCCTTCAGAAAATTCATCGTTTATCTCTTTGGCATCGTAATGTCCTTCATTTAAAACATAGGTAATAAGATCTATAAGAAGTTTATCTTTATTCGGGTCGTCGAAGTTTTTTGTGGTAAAACTACAAGAGGTGGCAGCCATTAAAAGCATTACCACCAAGATTTTTAAATTCCTTTTCATAAATAGCATAAATTTCATCATTAACAGCTCTCCAAAATACATTAAAAATTGTGCCAATAAAGCTAACAGGTAATAATAATTTGTTAAACTACTAAGATAAGGTTTCTAAGGGAAATTACTATTTTAGCTTGTGTAAAAAATAGGCTATGACGAAGAAAAAACCTTTAATATTAGTTACCAATGATGATGGGATTACCGCCCCGGGAATAAGAACTTTAATTGAAGTGATGAAAGAGCTCGGAGATGTTGTGGTAGTAGCACCAGATAGCCCACAAAGTGGCATGGGCCATGCCATAACTATAAGCGACACACTTTTTTGTGAGCAGGTAACTATTAAAGAGAATTATAAGCATAAAGAATACAGTTGCTCCGGCACCCCCGCAGATTGTGTGAAAATAGCAACCCAGGAAATACTACATCGCAAGCCAGATCTTTGCGTTAGCGGGATCAATCATGGCTCTAATTCATCCATTAACGTAATTTACTCGGGTACTATGAGCGCGGCTGTGGAAGCAGGTGTAGAAGGAATTCCCGCCATAGGATTTTCGTTACTGGATTATTCCCTTAATGCCGATTTTGAGCCTTCCCGAAAATATGTAAAAGCAATAACCCGGAATGTGATTAGAAACGGGCTTCCAAAAGGCGTTGTTTTAAATGTGAATATCCCTAAACTACCTGCTTCAGAAATTAAAGGAATGAAAATTTGCAGGCAGGCCAATGCACATTGGGAAGAAGAATTTGACAAGAGAACTAACCCGCAGGGAAGGGAATATTACTGGCTCACCGGTAAATTTGTAAATAAAGATAAGGGCGAAGATACTGATGAGTGGGCCCTGGAAAAGGGATATGTTTCTGTAGTTCCTGTGCAATTCGATCTAACTGCACATCACTTTCTAGACGATTTAAATAACTGGGAGCTTAATGATTAAGCAAAACATTTTTATAGGATTTTTAACCGGGATTTCAGCCAACATTGGTGGAGTATTCCTTTATATCCTACTTTTTTCTGAAATGGGAATTGATGAAACCCTGGAGCATGCAACGACTGAAGGTTATATTGGTAAAATAATTGCCCTGGGAGCCATATTAAACTTTCTGCCATTTTTCGTATTTATTAGAAAAAAACAGGACTATCACGCAAGAGGCGTGCTTCTCGCCACCATAATTGCTGCGATTGCGATTTTTATCTCTAAAATAGTCTAATATGAAACCAGCAGATTACTGGACCCAAAATTAGGAACACAAATAAATGTGATTATAAATTTGTGCCTAATTCCAAATTGGGATAAAAATTATAAAGATGAAATACTACATAATTGCAGGCGAAGCTTCCGGAGACTTGCACGCATCAAACCTAATGCGAGCCCTGAAGAAAAGCGATTCCCAGGCTGAATTCCGTTTTTGGGGTGGCGATCTTATGCAGGAGCAAGGTGGCGAAATGGTAAAACATTATCGCGAATTGGCTTTTATGGGCTTTATAGAGGTTCTTTTCAACCTCAAAACCATTCTTAAGAATATCGCTATTTGCAAAGAAGATATTACTAGATTCAATCCAGATGCGGTTATTTTTATAGATTATCCCGGCTTCAATTTAAGGATCGCAAAATGGGCAAAAGAAGAAGGCTACCAAACCCACTATTATATTTCCCCTCAAATTTGGGCATGGAAAGAGAATAGAATTAAGGCAATTAAACGCGATATAGATCATATGTATGTGATCTTACCTTTTGAAAAAGAATTTTACGAAGAAAAACATAATTTTCCCGTTCACTTTGTTGGTCATCCACTTATCGATGCTATTGGTCAAAAAGAGCTTCCCGATCTTCCGGCCATTAAAAAAAAATACCAGTTAGACGAAAGGCCTATAATTGCTGTCCTGCCCGGAAGCAGGAAACAGGAAATTTCAAAGATGCTGGAAGTTATGCTAAGCATCACCCCAGAATTCCCCGACTATCAATTTGTAATTGCAGGCGCACCAAGCCAGGACAAAGAATTTTATGCTCCATTCATCAAGCAGAAGAATATAAAATTGATAATGAACAAAACCTACGATGTGCTGAGCCTTTCTCACGCTGCAATGGTTACTTCTGGCACAGCTACTTTAGAAACTGCTTTATTTAAAATCCCGGAAGTGGTTTGTTACAAGGGCAGTTATATATCTTACCAAATTGCTCGTAGAATAGTAAACCTTGATTATATTTCTCTCGTAAACCTTATTATGAACCGCGAAGTGGTCAAAGAGCTAATTCAGGACGATTTTAATACGAAAACACTCAAAAAAGAGTTTAAGAAGATACTGGAAGATGAAAATCGAACCAGGATTTTTAAAGATTATTTTGAATTGGAGAAAAAACTTGGTGGGAAAGGTGCCAGTGAAAAAACGGCACAACTAATTATAAATGCAATCAAAGAGTGATCTATGCAGAAAATTTTTAAAATACTTTTTTTTGGAATTTTTACAATAAGCCTGGTTTCCTGCGGAAGTTCACGCTCAAAAGTTATTACCACCAAAAAAGAAGACAACAGAACTTATAGCGCTAAAAGACCTGCTACTTCAGAAAAGTCTGAAATAAATATTTCTGATAAAAAGGTGCATAATATTATTTCAACAGCCAAAAGCTATGAAGGTACTCGCTATAAATATGGAGGCACCACCAAAAGGGGTATGGATTGCTCAGGTCTTATTTTCACAGCATTTTCAGAAGAAAATATTCCTATTCCACGAACCTCACGTGCAATGTCTTTAGAGGGGGAAAGGCTTTATCTAAAACAAGTTACCCCGGGAGATTTATTATTTTTCGAAACCAATAAAAATAGGAAGGTGATTAATCACGTTGGCTTGGTGGTAGAAGTAGAAAGGGAAGATATTTACTTCATACATTCCTCTACCTCCCGCGGAGTAATTATTTCCTCACTTTCAGAACCTTACTGGACCGGTTCTTTTGTAATGGCTCGTAGGGTGTTATAAATTTTAGTATCTTCAAAGTTCATTGCCGCCCCAGAAAATAAATTCAAGGGGATGCAATTTCTGAATTTCACAATAATTAAACTTTCCATATTCCTGATCCTGGGAATTATTACAGGTTTCTATTTTGAGATTCCTGCAATTCCATTTTTTATATTTCTAGCTTCCCTTTTTATTGTTTTCTGTTTAGCTTTCGTAAGGGCACGCCGTCAGCTATTTGACGATGTTTTCTTCGGAATATGCACCTGGAGTTTCATTTTTTGCCTGGGAATTGCTACCGCTTATCTTCATCAGCCAAAAAACCAGCCAGGACATTATATTCATTTAGAAAATTCTGAAGCTGAAATCCTACAAATTCGTATAACCGAAAAACTGAAACCTAATCTTTACGCACAAACTTATCTCGCCGAGGCGGAAGAAGTGTTTTCTAATAAAAAGTCTACAAGACCAGTTACAGGAAAGATCTTATTGAGTATTTCAAAAGATTCAATTAATAAAGAATTGATTGCGGGAATGAAAGTCCTCGTTCCAAATAAACTTACAAATATTGCTGAGCCTTTAAATCCCTATAGATTCAACTATCGTAATTTCATGCAGCAGCAGCGCGTAGAAATGCAACTACAATTAACTAATACTGAAATCCAGGTATTATCAAGCAAATCAAAAAACATTGTTTCTTATGCTTCGCATCTTAGAGAAATAATAATTGAAAAGCTTTCAGAAACTAAAATTGAGAAAGATCAATTAGCCATAATGCAGGCCTTATTATTAGGACAAAGGCAGGACATTTCAAAAGAGATTTATGATGAATATGCTGCCGCCGGGGCAATTCATATTTTAGCGGTATCCGGACTTCACGTAGGCATTATCCTTCTTATCCTAAACTGGCTTTTTAAACCTCTTCATTTCTTTAAAAAGGGATTGATACTTAAGACCCTTCTTTTAATATTATTAATGTGGGGATTTGCAATTTTAGCCGGGCTCTCCCCTTCCGTGGTTAGAGCTGTGACTATGTTTTCGTTTATTGCAATTGGAATGCAAATGAGAAGAAAAACCAGCGTTCTAAATAGTTTATTTATTTCGCTATTCATCTTACTGCTGGTAAATCCTTATTTTATTTTCCAGGTAGGTTTTCAACTAAGTTATCTCGCAGTTTTTGCCATAGTTAGCATTCAGCCTAAATTATTTAAGCTTTGGAAACCACGATTTAAAATCACAAAATATTTTTGGGGATTAATGAGCGTAAGTCTTGCAGCACAAATTGGAGTTCTGCCTTTAAGTTTATTTTATTTTCATCAATTCCCGGGTTTATTCTTTCTTTCAAATCTAGTTGTCTTACCGGTTTTAGGTCTTATTTTAAGCCTTGGAATTCTTATTATTATACTCGCTTTGCTAAAATTACTACCCGATATTCTAGCTGAAACTTATGGAAATCTTATCGGGGTAATGAATCAATTTATAGGTTGGATTGCCGGGAAAGAAGCTTTTGTTTTTAGCGAAATTTATTTTAATTTCTGGCAAAATATAAGCGCGTATTTACTAATTTTCTTTTTCATACTTCTAATATATAAGCAAAGTTTCAAGAAGCTTGTTTTCTTTCTCTGCGGAGTGATTTTGTTCCAGGGAAGTATGTTTTTCACCAAAATTCAAAATTCATCTTCTGAAAGTATCGTTTTTCATAAACCAAGAAAAACTATGATTGGTATTCAAAAAAACCAAAAACTGAATGTCTATCACAATTTAGATGAAGATCTTCAAAAAGAAATTCGGCTAAAAGATTATAAAATTGGAAAGAATATAAATCAAATTGAAGAAAATCAAATTCCGAATATTTTAGCTTTTTCTAAAACGCATATTTTAATTGTTGATAGCAGTGCGATTTATGAACTGGGTGATCTCAATCCAAATGTGGTATTACTTTGCAATTCGCCCAAAGTTAATTTAGAACGTCTTATTAAACATTTGGAGCCTAAAATAATTATCGCTGACGGCAGTAATTATCATAGTTATGTTGATAGATGGAGAATAACCGCCGAAAAACAAAAAACCCGTTTTCACCATACGGGCAAAAACGGGGCTTTTCGCATCTCAACTGAACCTTAGGCTCACTATCAACTAACACTTAAATCTTACTCGATAATCAAGTTATATTCTATTCGAAAGTGCCTTCAAAATTTTCCTGGTATTCTGCGAAAGCGTCCTTTGTCGTCATTTTTTTATACTCATCTTTGGCAAAAAGCTTTAGGTAAAGTTCTAACTGCTTTGGTGTTCTGTAACCGGGAATTGGCGCAAGTAATTTAGCTTCTTCATCGAAGAAAACAAGACTGGGATAACCTGTGATTTTTAAGGCTTTTGCCAATTGGTGAGACGAGTTTCTACCTTTTTTTTCCGGATCATATTGAGGGTTTTTAAACACCTGCCCTTTAAAATCAATTTCTTCGGGACCTTCAGCATTAAACTTTACCGGATAATAATTTTCGTTTACAAATTCAATTACATCCTTATTGGTAAAGGTGTTTTTATCAAGCATCTTACAGGGGCCGCACCAAACGGTATAAGCATCCATAAAGATCTTTTTAGGCTCCTTTTCCTGAGCTGCCAAAGCCTCGTTCATACTCATCCATTTGATCTCCTGGGCTTGTGTATTTATCCCAATAAAAAGAAAAACTATTGTAATTACTCTAATCATATATTTCTTTTGAAAAATACTTAAAACAAAAAACGTTCCTAAAATTAAAGAACGTTTTTTGATATTATTACTGATTCCAGATTATTTTCTATCCCTTTCAGTATCCGCAATTTCGTATTGCTCCTGTTCCAGCATTTCCCGTTCTTCATCTTCTACCCCATGCGTAAGTCGTTTTAAAGGTTTTAGCATTACTAAAACGATTACTGCAAAAACAATAGTAAAGATGGTGATTCCTGAAAATATTGCTAAATCCCCTGCATCTGATGCAAATTCACCTAAAATTCCTGCAAGCTTGTTTCCAAGACCTGTAGCTGCAAAGTAAACTCCCATCATTAAAGAGGCATATTTAACTGGAGCTAATTTGGTTATAAAGGATAGAGCCACTGGGGAAGAACTTAATTCTCCAATGGTGTGGAATAAATATGCCAGCACCAACCAGTACATTGCGGAAGAACCATTAGCCTCAAACTGAATAGAAGCTGCCGCCATAAATACGAAACCAAGTCCCATTATAATAACTCCTATAGCCATTTTAAAAATAGATGAAGCCTCTTTACTTTTTAACTTTCTACGCGCCCAGAAATTAGCTACCAGCACTCCAAAAGAAATTATAAACAATGCATTTAACGACTGAAACCAGGAAGCGGGAACTTCATCTCCAATAAATGGGATCGCAAAAGGTAAAGACCTGTTTGTTTTATCTAAAGCATAGATATTCATCAAACCACCAGCCTGCTCAAAAGCACCCCAAAAAACAATTACCAGTATAAAAGATAACAGCATCACTACGTATCTATCTTTCATCACTTGTGTAGTGAGATCTCTATAAACCATAAGCATCATCGCGATTACAAGGGTTAAAAAGATACAAAGCAAGCCGTAAGAAACAGATTCTGCAAGAAGCACATAAATAGACCCAATCATTAAAAGTGCAGAAATCACCAATTGCACTGGAGATTTAAATAAATCTGTAAACAGGCCTGTTAGGGAAGCTCCTTCGCTACGCTCTGCTTTAGATAATAGGTTCCCTACATTAACCAGGTACTTTTGTCCCCATAAATACACTATAAGACCAAACGCCATTGCAATACCTGCAAGGCCAAACCCCCAGTGCCAGCCTACAAACTCTCCTACGCCACCTACAATAAGGCTGGAAAGAAAAGCCCCAAGATTAATCCCTATGTAAAAAATAGTAAAACCTTTATCTCGCCTAATATCGCCGGGTTTGTATAACCCTCCGACCATTGTGGAAATATTAGGTTTAAGCATCCCTACACCCACAATAATTAATCCCAGACCACTATAAAAAGCCCACATTTCTTCAACAGCCAAAATTCCATGACCTGCAACCAGGATAATTCCTCCCCAGAGCACCGTTTTTTTCTGTCCTAATAATTTATCTGCTATAATTCCTCCGGGAATGGAAGCTACGTAAACAAGCATCGTATACCAGCCGTAAAGTGCTAATGCTTCCCCCTGGGTCCACCCGAGTCCGGCGTTACCGTCTGTAGTAGCACTTACTAAATATAAAACCAGGATAGCACGCATTCCATAATAGGAAAAACGTTCCCACATTTCGGTAAAAAATAAAATATAAAGTCCTACCGGGTGCCCAAAAAGTTCTTTTTGAGGAACTCTGTTTGTTACTGTTGCCATTTAGATTATAGTTTTTCTTTGATAAAATCGGTCATCATTGTATAAAGGTGTAGCCTAGTATTTCCACCGTAAATTCCGTGATTTCTGTCTGGGTAAATAGCCCAGTCAAATTGTTTGTTGGCCTGTACCAAAGCTTCTACCATTCTCATGGTATTTTGTAAGTGCACATTATCATCTCCCCCTCCGTGAATTAAAAGATAATCTCCTTCTAATTTCTCTACGTGGTTTATAGGTGAGTTTTCATCATAACCTGAAGGGTTTTCCTGTGGCGTGGTCATATATCTTTCGGTATAAATACTATCGTAGAATCTCCAGCTAATCACTGGAGCTACAGCAATGGCCATAGAAAAAGTATCGTTCCCTTTAAGAATAGCATTAGAAGACATAAATCCGCCATAACTCCATCCCCAAATACCAATTCGATCTTTATCTATATAATCTCTCTCGGCAAGTTTTTTTGCAGCAGCAATTTGATCTTCTACTTCATATTTACCGAGTTCATTTTGAGTTACTTTTTTAAAGTCTACTCCTTTATAACCGGTACCGCGACCATCTACGGTAATAATTATGTAACCTTCATTGGCAAGCATTTGGTACCAGTAATCGTTAGTTCCAAAGTAAGAATTTGAAACAGATTGTGAACCGGGACCTGAATATTGAAACATCAATAATGGATATTCTTTATTCTCATCAAAATCATTAGGCTTTATAGTCCACATATTAAGTTCGTTCCCGTTAACTTCAATAGTGCTCAATTCTTTTGGAGAAAAATTATAAGCTTTTTCTTTTTCCAGTAAAGCTGAGTTATCCTTAATCTTTCTTACCAGTTTTCCATTCTTAGCATTGTGAAGCGTAAATTCATATGGAGTCTCAGTGCTGGTAAATGAATTAATAAAATAGGTATAATCAGCACTAAAATCTGCACTATTCATTCCTTCTTTTTCAGTTAAACGGGTTTTGTTCTTCCCGTTAATTTTTATGGAATATACATCACGGTTTACGCTTCCGTTTTCGGTGCTCTGAAAGAAAATTCTTTTTGATTTCTCGTCATAGCCATAATAGTTGGTCACTTCCCATTCCCCCTTGGTTACTTGGTTTTCTAACTCCCCATCTTCATCATAAAGATAAATATGGTTCCAACCGTCTTTTTCGCTAGTCCAAATAAAGCTATTATCCTCAAGGAAAGTAAGGTTATTGGTAATGTCTATGTAAGCTTCATCAGTCTCATTCATTATCACTTCAGCTTCATTATCTTCAGCATCAACAAAAATAAGATCAAGATCGTTTTGGTGCCTATTCAAAACCTGAACGCTTAAAACATCAGCATCCTGAGTCCATTTGATTCTTGGAATATAAAAATCTTCATAATCTCCAAGGTCTACCTTCTCGCTTTCTTCAGTATCTAAATCGTAAATAAACAGGGAAACTTCAGAATTCTTTTCTCCCGCTTTAGGATACTTAAAAACCTGCTGACTTGGGTATAAATCCTGCCCAAACATATCCATTGAAAACTGCGGAACTTCGGTTTCATCAAATTTTAAGTATGCCAAATGGGTTCCGGCTTTATTCCAATCAAAAGCTCTTACAAAGGCAAATTCTTCTTCATAAACCCAATCGGTCACACCATTAATAGTGACATTTTTTTCACCATCTGTAGTAACTTGAGTTTCTTCGCCTGAAGCGATATCGTAGGTATAAATATTATTTTCAAAAACGTAAGCTACTTTAGAAGCATCAGGTGAGAAAGTAGGTTCCTGTACTTTTTTGTTGCTTAATTTGGTAAGACTTTTATCGGCTACATCGTAGATATAATAGATCCCACGGGAAGACCGGCGATAAATTTGTTTCATTTCTGTAGAAAGCAAAATTTTATCTTCATTTTCACTAAGTTCAAATCCCTGGAAACCGGAAATTTCACTAAGATCACTACTACTTAGAAGGCTCCTAAGTTTTTCACCACTTTTATAAGAAAATACATCGATATTGCTGGTATTCGCATCGCGATCGCGGTTTAAAACAACATATTCATTACCATTATTTAAGGATTGTAGGGATTGCAAACGTTCCTGACTAAAGGTGCCATTGTAAATTTCTTCAAGGCTAATTTCTTTATCCTGCGCGTAAATTGTTGAGGTTGCAACAACTAACAACCCAACCAGTATTTTTGAGAACTTCATAAAATTTATAGAATGAATTTTGAATGCCAAGTTTACTAAAATTTCAGCAAAAAAAGTAGCATTTGAGTGTTAAATACTAAGGATTTGTTAAAGAAATTTTACGCTGAATATTCTAAAAATTCAAAGCCTTATTCCCTGAAATAACAATTGTATCTTTGCTCCTCTATAAATTAGCTTTTAAAATGATAAAACCTATCAGCGGCTTTTCCAGGCTCAATAAGAAAGAAAAAATAGACTGGCTTGCCGAAACCTATCTTAAAGACCGCCCGGAAGACGTGGCAATTCTTAGACAGTACTGGAACGAAGATTCCAGGTTACAGCAGTTGCACGACGAATTTACAGAGAATACACTCTCTAATTTCTATCTTCCTTTTGGTCTTGCGCCAAATTTCCTAATCAATGATCAATTACTTGCTATCCCAATGGCCATCGAAGAAAGCTCAGTAATTGCAGCGGCGAGTAAAGCAGCAAAATTTTGGAGAACCCGTGGCGGATTTAAAGCTGAAGTGATTGATACCAAAAAAATTGGGCAGGTTCATTTTAATTTCTTCGGAAATAAAGAAAAACTAGCTGCTTTTTTCAAAGCGACCAAACACAAACTCCTGGAATCGGTAAAACCTATTACCGCTAATATGGAAAAGCGTGGTGGCGGTGTTCTAGACATAAAATTGAAAAATAAAACAGCCGAAATTCAGCATTATTATCAGCTGCATTGCGAATTTGAAACAAAAGATTCCATGGGCGCGAATTTTATAAATTCCTGCCTGGAAAAATTCGCTGAAGTTTTTCAAAATGAAGCCCAGAATTATCAGAATTTCTCTTCAGAAGAAAAAAACATAGAGATCATCATGAGTATTCTTTCTAATTATGTACCAGAATGCCTGGTGCGTGCAGAAGTTTCCTGCCCGGTGGAAGAACTCGATGAAAATAAAGACTTAAAAGGGGAAGATTTCGCAAAGAAATTTATCCAGGCAGTAAATATTGCTGAAGTAGAACCATATCGTGCTGTAACCCACAACAAAGGGATTATGAACGGGATAGACGCTGTAGTTCTGGCTACCGGAAACGATTTTAGAGCAGTAGAAGCAGGAATTCACGCCTATGCTGCCAGAAACGGAAAATACTCCAGCTTAACCCACGCCAGCCTGGAAAACGGAATATTTAAATTCTGGATTGAAATCCCTCTGGCTTTGGGAACTGTTGGTGGTTTAACAAGTTTACATCCTTTGGTAAAATTAGCTTTAGATATTTTACAGCAACCCACAGCCAGGGAATTAATGAAAGTGGTGGCCGTTGCCGGACTTGCGCAAAACTTTGCAGCGATTAATTCATTAACCACCGTGGGAATTCAGCAAGGACATATGAAAATGCATTTAATGAATATTTTAAATCAGCATAATGCCACCGAAGCCGAAAAGAAAATACTTACCCAATATTTTATAAAACATACGGTAACCCATAGTGGTGCCGTTGAGCAACTCAAAAAATTACGTGAGTCATGAAGGAGTTTTACAGCAACGGAAAACTATTAATAACCGGAGAATATGCTGTTTTAGATGGTGCAAAAGCATTAGCGTTGCCTACTAAATTTGGGCAGTCGCTGGAAGTTAAAAATATTGAAGAAAATAAAATTCGCTGGAATAGTTTTGATGAAAATGATAAACTTTGGTTTCAGGGTGAATTTGAGTTTGAAAATGATCAGTTTCAGCTTATTACTGAAAACAACGAAACTTCAGAAAAATTACTTCAAATTTTAAATGAAGCTCATAAGCTAAACCCGAACTTGTTTTCTGCAAAAAAAAGCGGAATTGAAGTAAATACACGTTTAAATTTTAATAGAAATTGGGGCCTGGGAAGCTCTTCTACTCTAATTAATAATATTGCCAAATGGTTTGAAGTTGATGCCTTTAAATTGCTTAAAAACACCTTTGGCGGAAGTGGTTATGATATTGCGGCTGCGCAAAATAACCAGGCAATAACTTATCAAATTACCGAAAATGGAGCTTCAGTTTTAAAAACCAATTTTAAGCCTGATTTTTCACAAAACATCTTTTTTATTTTCCTAAACGAGAAAAAGAATAGTCGTGAAGCCATTGCACATTACTGGGAACTTCCTGCAAATAATAGGAAAGGACTTATTGAAAAAGTTTCTTCAATTACTGAACAAGTTACCAATTGCCAGTCTTTAACCGAGTTTGAGCTACTAATTAATATTCATGAGACTTTAATATCCAAAACTCTTCAAACCCCTAAAGTAAAGCAAGAACGTTTCCCAGACTTTCCAGGTGCGGTTAAAAGTCTTGGTGGTTGGGGCGGAGATTTTGTGATGGTAACAGGTGAAAAAGTTGAAGTTTTTGAGTATTTCAATAAAATAGGCTACTCGACAATATTTGCTTTTGAGGATATTATTCTTTAAGTGAATAATTCATAAAGATCTTAGACCTCCGAATAAATTTCGGAGCAGGCTGTGAAATAAATTACCATTGACGTATTTTTAAAATGGTATTATCCATTATAATTTAAATCGAAAATTTTCTTGATTTAGAAGTTTCCTCTTTCAGACTTTATTCCGAATTTTCTTCAGGAATCTAAGTCGTTTTAAAAACTAATGAGATGAAAGTTTTAGGCATAAAAAAAGCCCCGGTAAAATGTACCGGGGCTTTGTGTCTAAAAGCTTATTCTACTAGTAGAATCTAGCTCTATTATCTTCAATATCTGCTTTTTTACGCAAAGCCTCAAAAAGTCTTTCTGAAGCATTTTGTCTTCTACTCTGAGTTTCCTGTTCTGCAATTCCGCGGTAAGAATTCATTTCTGGAGCTTCATTTTTACTTTCAAGTTCCACAACATACACTCCTTTTTCTCCAGCAATAGGCTTACTAATACTTCCTGGCTCTAATCCAAATACCGATCCTACCACTTCCGGCTCTCTTCCTGCACCCGGTAAAGTTGGGCTAGACAGGTTTACTGCATTTGCAGTTTGAACCATGGTATTGTTAGCTGAAGCGATCTCCTGAAGATCCTGGCTATTTATTTTCCCTTTTAGAATTTCAGCTTTCTTTTGTTTAGTAAGAATAGGAATTACTTTAGACGATGCATTTTCAGCAGTCATAAGTCCTTTTTCGTTTTTAGCCGTTATTTGTGCAACAACATAGCCTGAAGGAATATCAAAACGTCTAATGTCTCCAACGCTTGCGTCATCTTCAAAAGCCCATTGTACAATTCTTCTTTGATTGCCAACTCCCGGAATATTTTCTTCCAGTGCTTTTACATTATTTACTGTTCTAACATTATAATCACCTTTTTTGGCAACTTCAGCAAAATCTCCTTCGCCTGCCGCGATTTCAAATTTCGTGGTTTCGTTAAAAAGATTATTTATAGAACGTTCTGAAGGTTCTAATTCTCTCGCAATAGTAGCAATTTTAACCGCTTTCTCTCTTTCTGATTGCTCTTCAATATGAATTACGTGGTAACCAAAATCAGTTTCAACCACATCAATATCTCCTTGATTATTCTCTAAAACAAAGTTATCAAATTCGGCAACCATATCTCCTGGACGAAAAAATCCTAGGTCTCCCCCATCTTGATTGTTTGAACGGTCTGAAGAAAATTCAGCAGCTAACTCAGCAAACTTATCTTTATTTCCTTTTAAAACGCCTGCAAGGCTATCGGCTAATGATTCTGCATCAGCTTTGCTTCTGGTTACATCTGGAGCAAATTGTTGCCCCTGGTAGGCTACAAGAATATGACTTGCTTTTATAGAATCTGGAATTTGTTTGGTTTCTACCAGTTTAGATATTTTGAAGTATCCATTATGTTGATAAGGTCCAAAAGTTTGCCCTTCTTCCAGGTTGAAAAGATCGTCAGCAAATTCTGAAGGTAATTGGTTTTTAAAAACAAATCTATCTTCATAAGGAAGATCTGAGTTTCCTTCTACGAAATCTTCATAATCATTTGTACTATTGAAGCCAGGAAGCGTATCGTTGCTGCTCGTTACTGCATTATATTCAACGCGGTTTTCAAGTAAAGAAGTCAAAGCTTCTTCGGCTTCCTTAACGTCTTCATCTGATGCCTCCTCTTCAAAATAAACATATCTAATATTTCTTGAAGCTTCGCTTTCAAATTGAGCAGAATTCTTTTTAATGTAATCGCGGATTTCATCTTTGCTAACATCTACTTCATCATCTGAAACAGAAGAATAAGGCAACTGTACAAATCTAAGATCTACGCTGTTATTACCAAATCTATGAGCCTGCTCAGCCTCTGTAATGGTCGCACCAATTCCTGCAGTTACCATAGAGAAATACATGTTTTGGCGGGCCATATCACCCATACTACTTTCCATTTGCAACCATTGCTGGTAAGCTTCTGGTTGGGTAGATCTAATGCTGGCAATATATTCACGAACGCGATTTTCATCAAAAACCCCGGCTTCGTTTCTAAATGCAGGATTATTTCCCATTTGGGCACGCATCACTTCCCTAATTTGAGCTTTGCCGGCTCGAATACCAAGTTTTTCCATTTCTTCTTTAAGAATGGTTTCCCTTAAGGTTTGATCCCAAACCTGACTTACAGCCTGAGTAGTGCTTGCATTTGAACCCATGTTACGCTGGTAGGATTCTACCTGACGGGCAAAATCTTCCCTACTTACCTCTTCACCATTTATGGTTGCAATGGTATTTTGGTCCTTTTGCGAAGAAAAACCGCCGTTACGAATTACATCGGCAAGCACGAAAGAGAAAAGTGCTAGTGCAATGATGATAATCAAGAAAACAGAACGCTGTCTGATTTTATTTAATACTGCCATTTGTAGTTGTTATTTATCGAAATATAGTGGGCGAAAATAATGTTTTTAACCTAATTATAAAACTTATAATTAGCAAAATATTAACTAATCACCATTTAATCTGTGGGTTTTATTTTTAACTCTACCAATTCTATTTTAGTATTGGAGACTTCAAGGATCTTAAATAAAAAATTATCTATCTGTAATTCTTCATCTTGCTGCGGAATTTCCTCGGTGTGATTCACAATATATCCACCAAGGGTTTCATAATTTTCACCTTCGGGGATATTAAGTTTATAGGTTTCATTCAAGTAATCTACTTCTAAACGTGCTGAAAATTTATGATGATCTTCCCCTATTTCTTCTTCGGTAAGCACTACAGGGTCATGTTCATCCTGGATTTCTCCAAAAAGTTCTTCTACAATATCTTCTACGGTAATCATACCACTGGTTCCACCATACTCATCGATAACAACCGCAATACTTTTACGTTTTTTAGTAAGATTATTTAAAACATCTTTTACCCACATGGTTTCGGGTACGAAAACAACTGGCAGGAGAATAGATTTTATTGACTCTGGTTTTTTAAAAAGTTCAAACGAATGAACGTAGCCAATAATATCGTCTATTGTTTCATTATAGATCAATAATTTTGAAAGTCCTGTTTCTGTAAATGTGTTGACAAGGTCTCGAGGTGCCTGGTGTTGATCTACCGCAATAATTTCGGTTCGCGGGATCATAACCTCCCTGGCCTTAATATCTGAAAACTCTAAAGCATTTTGAAAGATTTGAATTTCAGAATCTACTTCTTCATCATCTTCCACGGTTTCCATTTGTTCGTTGATAAAATTTCCTAATTCAACTTTGCTAAAAGCGAGTTGCACTTCATCCCCTTCAGTTTTGAAAAACCTCTTCAGAATAAAATCAGAAACCCAGATTATAAAAGTTGAGATAAGACCGAAAAGCACATAGAACATGTATGCCGGCACCGCGAAGAATTTCAGCATAGAATTCGCGTAAATTTGAAAAAATACCTTCGGAAGAAATTCAGCAGTAAGCAAAATTAGCAGCGTAGAGATTACCGTTTGGGTAAAAAGATTTAGATCTACCACTAAATATTCTAAAAAAGCACTATCCAAAGGCTGAAGCCCTTGCAGCCAATTCATAAGCAAATCGCCCATAAAAAATCCATAAACCACCAGGGCAATATTATTACCCACCAACATGGTTGCGATAAATTTTGAAGGTTTTTTGGTTAATCTTTTCAGTACTGTGGCCAAAAAATCGTTTTGGCGTTTCTCTATTTCAATATAAATCTTATTGGAAGAAATATAAGCAATCTCCATCCCAGAAAAGAAAGCTGATAAAATTAAGGAAAGGACAATAATAAGTATTTCAACTTCCATTATTCCTGTTTATTACGCTCTTCTATCTTGCGTCTAAAACGTCTTTTAAAAAAGAACATAAAGATGGATATGAAGACAAAAAAAATGAATAAATATGCTCTGCTACGCTCGGTGTTCCAGATTCTCACACCTTCAAACAGGAAAAATGCAGCTATAAATAAATAAGCGAATTCAAAGTATTTAAAATATTTACTCATCGGGTTTGTTGTCTTTTATTATTTGAATCCCAATATTGGTTCGTGACCGAAAATTACCGAAATTTTGATTAGCATCAAAACCTTCACTTTCATTAAGCGCTCCATTTGGAAATTCTATAGTATTAGGCTTATCTGTGAAAATCCAGTTAATACTTTGATCCCAGAACAGTTGTGAGGCCTCTAAACGCATACTATCGGCGGTATAGATTACAACATTCTCCTGCAAGTCTATGAGATTAGTACCATCGTAGATTATTCCATAGTCTGAAGTAACTGTACTTTTCTCATTATTTTCATCGTAAATCTCCAATTCTAAACCATCGGGAAATTCACGATAAGGAAATTCTTTGTTGGTAAAGTCTATCATCCTGGGACTTTTTAAATTAGCCACCATTCGGCCTGAGTCGGTATATTTAAGGTTTATCCCTTTTGCAATAGCCTGCGGTGCATCCCCTTCTAAATCTAAAGCCCGAATCTCTTCCAGATTACCCTGACATGAAAAAAGCATTGTCACACCGGTGAGCGTGACAATGCCTGTTATTATTTCCTTATATGTTAATCTCATATTACATTTGTGGGATACGCACGGTTTCCCCAATCCAACATCCAATTTGAATTGCTTCACCGCTACTTCTACCTTGTTGGAACACATCAGATTTTTGTGGTGCTCTACCTCTGTAAGCAGTAGCCGTTTCATTTGCATTAGATGAAATAGATGGATCTACCCTTGCAGCTCTAGCAGCATAATCTGCAGCTAACCAATAAACAGCTCTTTTATCAAAAGAATTTTCTCCACAATCGTTAGCACTTTGCGCGATCATATTGGCGATTTGCAAGTATGCATTTCCTAAAGATGGCTTTGAAGAAATCGCTTTTCTATAGAAATTTCTCGCTTGAGAGAAACTTCCTCTTTCTTTATAGTTAGAAGCAATTCTATAATAAATTCTAGCCTGATCGTTAGGATCTTCTTCTAACTCTGCAGCTTCATTATAATATTCCAAAGCTTTAGTTCTGTCTCCATCAGCTTCAGCTAACTGTCCTAAAGAGTAAGCTGAATTAGCAGAAGGCTCTAATTGGTGTAATGCTTCAGAAACCTGGAAGAATAATGGATCTTCGGTACAATCTTTAGCCGATAATCTTGCGTTGGCATTCTGTAACCAATCTACGTCAGATTTCTTTGCATCAAAATCTTTCTTGTAAAGTGGTATAAGATTATCACAATCTGCTCTCGCACCAAGTTTGGCGTTTAAAGCATTTTTTACACTGTTATAGTTATTAAGATTGATCTCAGCATTACTAATTTGCTTTTTCTCTTTCGCAGTAAGGTCTTCACCATCTTCCTGTTTTTTCAATAATGGCGCTAACTTTTCAGCTGCATCATTTTCTTCTTCTTCAATCTTCTGCATTACTTTATCGTAATTATCAAAGACATCCTGAAGTTCTCTTTCTCCCTCATCCTGCATATCTACCATTAACTGGAAGTAAGCATAAAGCCCCTTTGGACTTTTAAAGTTTTCACGATCTTCTGTGTAAGCTTTGTCAAAAGCATTATAACGATCTTCAACGGTTCCAAGTTTATTGTCAAATCTTAACTGAGCGATGTCTGAATAAACTTTACCCTTAGAAGTTTTACCCGGGAATAACTCCAAACGTTCTTCCCAAAGACCAATTAGTTCTTCAATATATTGGTTCTTTTCTTCACCTTCAGCGTTTTCAATTTTATATTCAAGCGCTCGCTCTCCATATTGAAAAGTCGCCAAACTATATTTAGGACATTCTTCTCTTACTTTCATTAGCGGCTCATAGGCAGCTTCATAATTTTTAGCCTTGGCATCGTCATAAGCCAACGCTGCCATTGTTGCACAATCATTAGACTGTGCGCTTAGAACACTTGAACCCATAACGGCTCCCGTAATTAATGCTATAAATCTCGCTTTCATTTTCTTGTTTTATTATTGTGGTTAATTAAATTTTCGTCTTTCAAACCATCTTCTGGCTTCGGTTAGGGAAAGCCCTACTGAAAGCCTAAAGAAATCTTCCTGAATTAAACCTGAATCGGTTGTACCGCGCTGACCATACTCAAATCCAAGGTTAATATTAGAAAATCCCGGTCCTACAGGTAGTCCAACTCCAAAAGTGATGCCAAACTCATTAATGTCCTGATTATTGATGCTAAGCCCAGTTTCTTCATATCTAAAACCGGCCCTGTAAACAATACGATTAAAATAATTTGTTATAGAATTATATTGAGGAATAAAATACCCTCCAAATTTATATTGTGCAGCATCTGCAAAATTAGTATCTGCACCTCCAATACCACTTACACTTAAAAAAGAATTATCATCTGTACTCACATATTCCCCACCGAAAAACCATTTATTTGCACTTCCCAGCCCTAAACCAATCGTATATTTAGCCGGAAGCGTTAATTCTGAGTCATTAACATTTACATCCCTTTCTTCCACTACTCGTTCTCCATTAGGAGAAAATGCTATAGTTGCCAATTGTCTTGAATTCTCAGCATCTATAGTTGTAGTTGGAGCATATGTTGCGGCGGCGTGTAAATTAAGCCCATTTTTTAATTTTTGCTGAAAATCGACACCAAAGTTATAGCTAAATCCTTTTAGATCAGATCTGCTCACATCACGCGAACCTAACTGAACCTGCTCCCGTATAAGCGTTCTCTGGTTTTGAAGATTACCAAAATTGTAATTAGCATCAACACCAATACTCAATGAAGGAATTATTTGATATCCTGTTGAAAGAAAAACCTTATTCATTCCTCCACGGCCTTCTAACCTACTGGCTACGTCATCTCTAATATCTAGAATTTGATAACCTACCGAAGAATATGGCAAGACTCCAAATCCGAAACCTAAATTTCCCCCAACCGGAATACCAATTCCCAGGTAATCCAGGGAAGAAACTTTGGCATTATCTTCAGCACTTGCAGAGTTTAGGGTAAGCCTCTCGTGAGAACCTCCCAGGGCATAAGTAGTTCTTCTCAACCTACCATAACCGGCAGGATTTCTAAGATTAAGATGAATACTATCTGAAAACATACTTAGCCCACCCATAGACCTGTTTTCTACAGTTCCTTTAAAAGTGTTTAATCCAATTCCATAATAAGAATAGGGTGATGAGACATTTTCCTGAGCTGTAGCAACCACTGTAAAAAAAACAGCTACGATTACTATAAATCGTTTAATCATTGAGTCTTGTTAAATTCTAAAATGTAGTTTAAACCCTCTAAAAGAAAATTCGGGTTGGCAAATATGCCATTTTTTACCCGCTTTGACAAAATTTGAGTATCACCTCCTGTTAAAATAACTGTTAAATATTTATAATCAGTCTTGTAGCGATCTATTATTCCATCAAGCTCTGCCGAGACCCCATTTAAAACCCCCGAAAGAATACTTTTACTAGTAGAATCCCCTATTAATGCTACGTTTTCGTCAAGTTGAACCAAAGGTAGTTTGGCAGTAAAATGATTCAGCGCTTTCAATCGCATTTGTAAGCCGGGCGAGATAGCACCCCCTAAATATTCATTTCTACTATTCTTAAAATCGAAAGTAATACAAGTACCGGCATCAATAATAAGTAAATCTGAATCTTTATAATGCATTGAGCCCGCAGCAACCAAAGCTAATCTATCTTTACCCAGAGTTTGAGGGGAAGCATATTTATTATTGAAGGGTAAACGCGTTTTTTCATCTAAAATCAGTAATTCAGTATATTCAGAAAGAAAACTTTCCACAGTTGAAGTATCTTTAAGTACTGAAGAAATGATAGAAAAATCAATTTGCGGATATTTTTTTCTTATTTCCTGAAATTTTTCAGAAAAATTTTCAAGCGAAAAAATAAAAGACTCCAAAAGTTTAGAATCCTGAAATACAGCGGTTTTTACTGCAGAATTACCTATATCTATAATTAAATTCATAGCAAAATGATTGTGCCGGCTAAATTACAAAAGCATTTTTTTAATTTTTCCTTTGTGAGATTATAAAAATGAATATATATTTGCACCCGCTTACAACAATAAGCAACTGGTGCCTTAGCTCAGTTGGTAGAGCAAAGGACTGAAAATCCTTGTGTCCCTGGTTCGATTCCTGGAGGCACCACCTTAAAAGCCCGATACACTTTGTGTTTTCGGGCTTTTTTAATTTCATCTGCGAATAAACCCTTACAACTTCCCGATACCAAATTATTAAAAACAAAAAAGCCTCTTTCCGAATACACGGAAAAAAGCTTCTCATTGGTTAGCCAAATCCTCACAACATAGGATATACCTGGCCAACTACACATCCTGATTTCTCAGGACAAACAACACAACTTATTGTAGCGAAAAGATCGCCTAATTTTTTAATAATCCCTAAAATATCTCAAAGTGGAATAATTTGGGCGGACAAATATAATTATTTTTTAGGTTTCAGCAAGAAAATCTCACTCTAGCTATTTCAATGAAAATCACTCATACCACTGATAAAATTGAAAAAAGGAAACTGATTTAGAAAAAACAGTAAAGATCAAAATGTCATAAACAATAACCTATGCTTTAGGAAGTAGGAAATGAGAAATAACCAAAATATATTCTTGCATTATTAGATCCTAAAGGCAAAGCAAATTTTGGCAAAAAAGATTTCTAAAAATACTACTACCTTTAGAATCAAAATTTTTTAATATGAGTTTACTTAACAAAATAATTGGGAATGCAGCCAGTATTTCTAAAGAGGAATTAACCGAAAAATATGGTCGCTTACTTACCACGTCAGAAGAAATTGAATTAGGTTTCTCCTTACTTCGCGATATCTTTATGTTCACCAATAAACGCCTTATTCTCATAGATATTCAAGGTTTAACGGGTAAAAAACAGGAATATCTCTCCCTTCCTTACAGGTATATTTCACGTTTTTCGCTGGAGACCGCTGGGACTTTTGATCTAGATGCTGAACTTAAGATCTGGATTTCCAATGAAAACGTTCCCAGTGTAAGTAAAAAATTTAATAAAAGTATTGACATTTATGCTGTGCAGCGCTACCTGGCAGAAAAAGTAATTTAAAATATGTAAACTCGATAATTAATATTCGAGTACACCGGGGTAGTCTCTAAAAGTTTAGCTTTTGAAGGAAGAAAGAGGCATTTTTAAATAACGAAGGGTAGAAATTAAAAACCTCCCGGAAAAGGAGGTTTTATAAGCATTACTTTTTAGATTCTGCAACTGAAACCTTACGGAATTCTTTCAGAAGTTTCTCCAATTCTAAAGAAGATTTTCTTGCTCTTGTTCCAGCACTTTTATTGCCAGTTTCTAATTGCGCATTAGCTTCTGTTTGGAAATTTTCAAAAGTACTTTGGATGTTTTCAACTAAATCTTTCATTATGGTAGTTTTAAATTTGAAATGCTAAAATAGTAGAATAATACACGGTCCCCCAAATTTTAAAATATTTCTTATAAAATATTTGAAATAAAAGTCAGAATTAGTGTAGCCCCAATAATTGCACCCTCAACTTATCTTAATATAATTAACATAAGGCATTCTCTTTATAACTCTATTAGAATTAATCTGAACACTATTGGAATAATGGGCTTTATAAGGTTAAAGTTTGTGTAAAGCATTTTTTATAACTGTCTCTTATAAATAGCTTTGTTCTATGATTGAGAAGAAAATATTTAATAATACAGCAGTAGCATTTAGATTAAAATCCGATTTAGAACTAAATAGGGCCTTACTCCTATTTAATGTAATGGGAATTCCTCCATTAATTAAACCGGGTATAGCCCTCACCAGGTTTTCTCTAAAAGCGAAACTTCCTATCCAACCCCTTATTAAACATACAATATTCGATCAATTTTGTGCCGGAACCAGTAAGGATGACTGTAAGCCAGTTATTAAAGAAATGCACGAAGTAAACCTCTCCAGCATTCTGGATTATTCTGTAGAGGGTAAAAAAACCGAAGCAGAATTTGATTCTGCTTTCAGGGTAAAGAAAGACCTTATAAAATTTGCTAAAGAAGAGACCGAAGTGCCTTTTGCTATTTTTAAACCTACTGCTTTAGGTCGTTTTGAAATATGGCATAAACTAAGTTCACACGTTAATCTTAGTAAAAATGAAAAAGAGGAATGGGAAAAAACTAAAGCCAGAGTTGAAGGTTTGTGCGAAGAAGCCTCAAAACAAAAGGTTAGGTTGTATGCTGATGCAGAAGAATCCTGGATGCAGGATGCGGCAGATAAACTAATGGAAGAAATGATGCGTAAGTACAATCGTGAAAAAGCATTAATATTCAACACTTTTCAGTGTTACCGATGGGATAGACTTGATTACTTAAAAAAATTACATGTCCAGGCTAAAGAAGAAGGATTCAAAATAGGCGCCAAAATAGTTCGTGGAGCTTATATGGAGAAAGAGAATAAAAGAGCCCGGAAATACGGTAAGGTTTCTCCTATTTGCGAAAATAAAAAAGCAACTGATCTACATTTCAACAACGTACTTGCCTATTGTCTTGACAACATAGAAGATATTGCAGTTTTTATTGGAACACATAATGAAATGAGCAATTATTTAGCCCTACAAATAATGGAAGATCAGGGAATTGCTAAAGATGATCCAAGAGTCTGGTTTAGTCAGTTATATGGTATGAGTGATCAAATTAGCTATAACCTGGCTAAAAGAGAGTATAATACTGCAAAGTTGGTTCCATTTGGCCCAGTAAAAGATGTGGTACCATATCTATTAAGAAGAGCTGAAGAAAATTCTTCGGTAGAAGGACAAACTAATAGAGAATTAAATTTACTCAAAGAAGAGAAAAGAAGAAGAAAAGCTGAGAACCAGTAGTTAGATGGTATAACCTTTTCTATTCAGGCTAGCTACAATTATGCTTTGTTCTCAATAATCATATGGGTTTTGAAAATTTAGCTTAGATCTCAACTTAGATTAAAGCCATAATTTCTCCAGAATTAATCTATGAAAAAGCCTCAATTTAACGAAACTTTTTAAAGTATCCATTTTTGTATTCGAAATGGAATATGGTTAAATTACAAATAGATTGCGAACCACTCGAAAAAAAGGTAGTTATTATTCCATACTGAAGCCCTAAAACCCTTTTCTTGAGGAAACCAATAAATACCACCTTATGTAAGCTAAGGAAAACTTGGATCACTATATGCTTTATATATTCTAATGCAGTATTAAAAGACCTGTCCCAATCAAATTTCTATTATAAACATCTACACAAAAAAGAATACCCAGATTCTCAGAAATTTTTCAGGTCAAATTCATACCGTGCACCTGTTCAAAATAGAACACTTTAGAAAAATTGCTATTCAGTAAAATTACTACCACCGACCTCTATCACGACTGTTGGTCCTACGGCGGAAGTAGCATTCTCTTTAGTTGATTGCCCCTTGCCCAATTCATAGTAATTATTCGACGCCACCAATACTACCAAAGCTTTTCCTTGCTATATAAACCATTGCAAAAGCTTCCTGCTACTCCTTGTTTGAAATATTCTCAGTGGTATTTAGAAATATAATTAAATTGAATTTTTCTTAAAATTCAGCATTAAAATTTCTCAAATCTTATTCTATACTAAAACTATGAATTTCAGCAAGTTTTTTATAGCTGCTAAACTTTGATTTATAGATTCATGAGGTCAGCTCACAGTTAGACCTTTAATTTGTTTTGATGAATAACAAGGTTTAAAAAATGGTAAAACCCCGGTAACTAGAATATTTCTGAATTTTCAGATATTAAAAGTAAAGATGGTTAAAAATAAATACCAATATCATTGCTACTCTTTTAATTACAAGATATACAAACTATAATAAAATGTTC
The DNA here is from genome assembly GCF_000745315.1 of Salegentibacter sp. Hel_I_6. Taxonomy (NCBI): domain Bacteria; kingdom Pseudomonadati; phylum Bacteroidota; class Flavobacteriia; order Flavobacteriales; family Flavobacteriaceae; genus Salegentibacter; species Salegentibacter sp. Hel_I_6. The sequence continues at coordinate 1,373,349 of NZ_JQNQ01000001.1, forward strand.
TGTTTAGAATTCTATCATTACTTTTTTCGGTTCATAGCCATATTGTTTAACATCCTACTTTACTTAAATATAAATATTGGCGATATAATTTAACGATAATGAAAAATAATATAAAAATAATAGTATTTTTCATGAATTTTGATTTCTTTTATGTTTGTTAAAAAAAACTAAATTTTATGAATAGCTTAATACTGGTTCTATTTCTAAGCCTGCAATCGGGACCAGAAATTAACCAACAGATTGATATTTCTTATACCGATACAGAAGCTCGTATAAATGACCCCAGGGGAAAAGAAAACCTGGCGTATAAATGGGGGGAAATTGCTTTAAAGGCAACTGCTAATGATACTGATAAATTCAATCCTAGGCCAACTATAAGTTCCCGATTTCTCGGACTAATTTTTACGGCGGTTTTTGATGCCTGGTCGAGATACGATGAAAAAGCAATCCCCGTATATATGCAAAATATAGATCGGCGCCCGAAGCCTGAGCAAACTTTGCAAAACAAAGAAATTGCAATAAGCTATGCCGCTTTTAGAACAATGAATGAGTACTACTATTCAGACGAGGATCTATTCACCAGTTTTATGCTTGAATTAGGTCTTGATCCTAACGATAATACCTTAGACCCAACTACACCTGCGGGTATTGGGAACCTTGCGGCTAAAGCTATTATTGAAGCAAGACGTAATGATGGAGCAAACCAATATGGTGATGAAAACGGATCAAACGGCCAGCCTTACTTCGATTATATAGGCTACAAACCAGTAAACTCTGCCGATGAGAACATAGATCTTAATAGGTGGCAGTCTAAATACTTTTCAGATGGAAAAGGCGGACAATTTCTACCATCTTGTTTAACTCCTTATTGGCACAAAGTTGAGCCTATCGGACTGCAATCTGCAGACCAGTTTAGACCAGGGCCACCACCAAAAGTAGGCTCTGATCAACTTGAGAAAGAAGTGAAGGAAGTTGTTGAACTTCAGGCAAGTCTAACAAATAAAGAGAAAGCGCTGGTGGAGTTTATGAGAGATGGGCCCCAATCTGTTCAACAGGCCGGGCATTGGTTAAAATTTGCTCAGGAAGTTTCTATTAGAGATAACCATACTCTTGATGAGGATGTAAAAATGTATTTCTATAATCAAGTTACCGCCATGGATGCCTTTATTGCCTGTTGGGATAGTAAAATGTTCTATGATTTTGCCAGACCTTATGCGCTGGTTCACGAATTTTATAAAGATAAAGAAATTGTGGGTTGGGGAGGGCCTGAAAAGGGAATGACAAAAATGTTAGGACAGGACTGGAGACCTTATTCTCCCGACACCTTTTTATGCCCTCCTTTTCCAGGCTATGTATCTGGCCATAGCGCTATAAGCGGTGCCTGCGGTGAAGCTCTAAAGCTCTTTACCGGAAGTGATGAGTTTGGTTCTGAAGTAAAATTAATACCAGGAATTCTTACAGAGCCAGACCGGCTTGGAGAAGAAGTTACTATAGATTTCCCAACATTCACCCAAACCGCAGAAATGGCCGGATTCTCAAGAGTATTAGGAGGTTACCACATCCAGTCTGACAATCTGGAAGGCCTGGAACTAGGAAGAAAGGTTGCCAGAGAAAATTGGAAATTCTTTATGAAGCATATTGGAGAACCTATAGCAACTAATAAGAGTATTTCCAACAAATAAGGACGCTGCTACTAGTAGATTACAGAATACTCGCAAACAAGACTAATTACCAAAACCCTATACCTTTTAATATAATTCTTCTTACCATGAAAGTAAATTATATCTCAATTTTGTTAATCTTATTTTCCTTATTTATTTCCTGTAAAGATTCGAAACCTCGGGAAGAAGAATCTGAGGGAAACACTAAAATTTTCAGAAATGTTTCTGCGGATAATTCCGCAATCGATTTCCAAAATAATTTAACTGAAAATGACTCCCTAAATTACTTCACCTACTCCTACATCTATATGGGTGGTGGTGTTGCTACAGGTGATATCAACAATGACGGACTACCCGATCTCTTTTTCACCGGGAATCAGGTTCCCAACAAATTATACTTAAATAAAGGAAATCTTGAATTTGAAGATATAACCGAATCTGCCGGAGTAGCGGGCGATGATAGATGGTATACCGGAGTGACCATGGCCGATGTGAATCAGGATGGTTATCTAGATATTTACCTATCTGTAGCTGGTAAATTTGGCCCTAAAAACAATCAACTTTTCATTAATAATGGAGATGGAACGTTTAGCGAAAAGGCTAAAAAATATGGCCTTGATGATCCAGGTAATAGTGTTCAGGCCACATTCTTTGATTATGATGGAGATGGAGACCTTGATGTTTATATCGCTAACTATCCACCTACCCGGTTTGACGCACCAAATTTTGTCTACAAATATGAAATGGATAATGTTACTGATTTAAAAACTGATCATTTATTACGTAACGATGGAGGGAAGTTTACCGATGTCACAAGTGAAGCAGGTGTGAAAAGTTTTGGATTAACACTCTCGGCCACTGTTGGCGACTTAAATAATGATGGCTGGCCAGACCTATATATTTCAAACGATTTTAGCTCTCCAGATTTTATGTATGTAAATAATGGCGATGGTACTTTTAGGGAAGTAGTAAAAGATGCAACTTCTCACACTTCGTTTTATGGAATGGGTGTAGATATAGCCGATTATAATAACGATGGATTACTGGACATCTACCAGGTAGATATGTCGGCGAAAAAAAATAGGAGAAAGAAAGCCAATATGGCTAGTATGAATCCTGAATTATTTTGGAGCACAGTAGATGCAGGTTTTCATTATCAATATATGCAGAATGTCTTACAAACTAACACGGGAGTTTTTAATGATGGTAATCCGTTCTTTTCAGACCTTTCTCGCATTGCAGGTGCCTCTTCAACCGATTGGAGCTGGGGACCTCTTTTTGCCGACTTTGATAATGATGGGTACAAAGATCTTTTCGTTACTAATGGCACAAGAAGGGAAATTAACAATAACGATTATTTTAATGAGCTCAAAAATGTTAGAATGAACGAAGATAACCTCCTGGAGAAAAGCTTAAATATTCCCTCAGAAAAAATAGATAATTTCATCTTTAAGAATAACGGTGATCTCACTTTTAGTATCGCTAACGAAAAATGGGGAATTAGTTATGAAGGTTTTTCCAATGGTGTGGTTTACGTAGATTTAGATAACGATGGTGATCTGGAAATAGTTACTAATAATATAGACGATAAAGCATCGGTTTTTGAAAATTTAAGTTCAAAAATCAATAACTATGTCCAAATAAAACTTGAAGGTCAAGAGAAAAACAGGTTTGGCTTGGGTAGCAGAGCTTATGTAACTGCTAATGGCATGCAGCAAATGCAAGAACTCACCTTAACCCGGGGATTTCAATCATCTGTATCACCCCAACTTCATTTTGGGCTTGCGAAAGCTGATATTATTGAAGAAATAAAAGTTGTATGGCCAGATGGCAAAGAAGAAATAAGGGAAAATGTTGCGGCAAATCAGCTTTTAAGCTTTAAATATGAAAATGCTTCAGAAGCAGCGCCAAAAGCAATAAACATGAAACCAGAAATCTTATTTACCACAGTTTCAGACACTACTTACTATCCGGCTCATAAACATATTGAAAACGACTACGACGATTTTAAAAAGGAAGTACTTCTTCCACATCGCACCTCTACCTTTGGGCCAAGTATAGCCGTTGGAGATTTAAATGGTGATGGCAAAGAAGATTTTATTATTGGAGGGGCCGCAACTTATGAAGCAGGTATTTATTTTTGGACGGAAACCGGTTACGAAAAACAAGACATCAAAGCTTTTGAAACAGATAAAGGCTATGAAGATCTTGATGCCTTAATATTTGATGCAAATGGTAACGGCCACAATGATATCTATGTAGTAAGTGGTGGAAATGAATTTGCTCCAAATTCTGAAATGCTTCAGGATAGGTTATACATTAACGATGGTAATGGAAATTTCACCAGAGATTTAAATGCTCTCCCTGTAATGCGTGATAGTGGTTCAAAAGTCTATAAAGCAGATTTTGATAAAGATGGAAAAGAAGAGTTACTTGTGTTGGGTAGGCTTGTTCCTGGGAATTATCCAAGCCCGGCAAATAGTTATATTTTAAGAAACAACAGCAAAAATGGAAAGGTTTCTTTTGAAGATATAACTCAATCGGTTGCACCTTTTCTTACTTCTTTAGGTATGGCTACCAGTGCAGAAATTGCAGATATAGACAACGATGGCTGGGATGATATCATTATTGTAGGGGAATGGATGCCCATTAAAATTTTTAAGAATATTAAAACCGGGTTTAAAGACATTTCAAAACAAATGGGGATAACCGATGATACCGCAGGCTGGTGGTGGAGTATCAAAAAAGGTGATTTTGATAATGATGGCGATCAGGATTTTATTGTTGGAAACCTGGGGAAGAATTATAAATATACCGCCAGTGATGATGAAACTTTTGACATCTACTTTAATGATTTTGATGGAAATAATGAAAGTGATATCGTACTTAGCTATTATAACGAAGGTAAAAAATACCCATTAAGAGGAAGGGAATGTTCCTCCCAGCAAATCCCGGGATTAAAAGAAAAATTTCCAGATTACGAGTCTTTTTCTACTGCCACATTGGAAGATGTATATACCGAAGAAGAGCTGGAAAATTCACTTCATTACCAGGTAAAATCCTTTGCAAGTATTTATTTGGAAAACCACGACGGAAAATTAAAAATTCATGAATTACCCAATATTGCCCAAATATCTTCAATCAATCAAATTTTAATTAAAGATTATGACAAAGATGGTCATTTAGACGCTTTAATTGCCGGTAACTTATTTTGGAGCGAAGTAGAAACCACAAGGAACGATGCTGGCTATGGTATGTTTCTAAAAGGCAATGGCGCTGGTGAATTCCATGCTATTTCAGCAGTAGAAAGCGGGTTTTTCGTGCCAGGCGATGTAAAAGATATGACCATTCTCAAAGATGGTGAGAAAGAGATAATCATAGTCGCTAAAAATGATGACTATTCGCAGTTTATAAAAGTCTTATCGGACTAGAATTTCATATAGAGATTAAGTTTTTGAAGAAATATTAAATGTGGTTTCAACATTTTTTTTACTATTTCGATTGCGTAAAAGAATTTTTTGTTTACTTTTAAGACCAAATAAACTAACTACTAACAAATTATGAGAAACAATTACTTAAAAAGGGGATTGTTTTTGTTAACGATATTATGCTATGGCTTTACATATGCCCAGCAAACCGTTACAGGAACAGTAAGTGATGAAACCGGACCAGTGCCAGGGGTAAACGTATTGGAGCGTGGAACCTCAAATGGAACAACTACAGATTTTGACGGAAACTATTCAATAGAAGTAAATGATGATGCAGTTCTTGTGTTTAGCTTTATAGGTTATCAAACAAAAGAAGTTTCTGTAAACGATCAATCCGTTATTAATGTAAATATGGTTACCGATTCAGAGTCATTAGACGATGTTATAGTTGTAGGTTAAGGTACCCAGTCACGAGCAGAGGTTACCGGGGCAATTTCTTCTATTGGCACAGAAGAAATCAACGCTCTTCCAGTAGCTACTGCGGAACAGGCACTTCAGGGAAGGGCTTCAGGGGTAACCGTGATAAATTCAGGTTCCCCAGGAAACGCACCTGCGGTAAGGATTAGAGGTCTGGCTTCCCCAAATAACAATGATCCTTTATATGTGATTGATGGTATTATAGCGGGTGGTTTAGGTAGTCTAAACCCAAATGATATTGAAAATATACAGGTATTAAAAGATGCCTCCACCACAGCGGTTTATGGTTCTAGAGGAGCAAATGGTGTGGTACTCGTTACTACAAAATCTGGAAAAGGTACGCAAAAAGCTCAGCTCAGCCTGGATGCTTATACAGGGGTTCAGTTTAACAGCAATCGATACGATTTATTAAACCGAGAACAATATATTCAATATGCCAGAGAAGTAACCGAAGTAACTCCAGAACGGATTACGAATCCACAATATGCTGATTTTATCGACAATGACACTGATTGGCAAGATGAAATTTTTAGAACAGGAGTTCTAAGAAATATTAACCTAGGACTTTCCGGAGGTGGTGAAGGTAGTAATTTTAGATTCTCAGGGGGTTATCTAAACCAGGAAGGGGCTATGATAGAAACAGAATTTGAACGGTTTAACTTTAGATCTAATAGCAATTTTAAATTCGGAAAACTTAGTTTCGGGCAAACTTTAAACGTGGCCTTTACAGTCCAAAATCCTGAAAGGGAGTCTGGCGGTAGATCTCTAATCGAGCATGCTATAAAGTCTGCTCCATATTTAAGTGTTTACAACCCAGATAACCGAGGTGGTTTTCAAGGACCAAATTCAGCCTTAGACGGCCAGGATGCAGACAACCCTGTTCGAGTACAAACACTTGGAAATGCAACAAATAGAGGACTTACTGTTCTGGGAAGCTTCTTTGCAGAATATGAGGTTATTGAAGGTCTTGTTTTTAGAAGTCAGGTAGGTTTGGATTACTATAAATTTAATAATGACAACTTTATACCTTCTTATAATGATGACAGTAATGGAGCAACCCATCAATTTGAATTTGCACAAATCACTAAAAATAGCGGTACTAACCAAAATCTTACGCTTACCAATAGCTTGAATTACAAGTTTGATATTGATGATTTACACAATTTTGAGTTATTGGCTCTAGCAGAAGATCAAAGAATTCAAACAGAAAATCTTAATGCAAGCAGCCAAAATCCAATTACCGATAATGTAGAGGAATTGTCCTTAAATCAAGCCGGACTGGAATCATTTTCTTCAGAATACAGGAGAGTAGGTTTCTTAGGTAGGGTAAATTATAATTTTGATCAAAAATATATTTTAGCCGGTTCCTTACGTAGGGATGCATCCACTCGCTTTGGCGCCAATAATCGTTGGGGTACTTTCTGGTCTGTTGCTACAGGTTGGAATATCGCTAAAGAAAGCTTTATGGAAGATTCAGAGATAAACAACCTAAAAATTAGGGCAAGTTTAGGTACGACCGGTAATGATAATATTGGCAATTACAGATATGCTTCAACTTTGGTTACAAGTTTTATTTATCCAATTGGAGGTTCACCAGTACAAGGTACAACCGCTGAAGGACTTCCTAATCAAAACCTTAAATGGGAAGAAGTGACTATGACCAATATTGGTTTAGATTTAGGGGCCTGGAATAATAAATTTACATTATCCCTGGAATATTATAATAATCGAAGCGATGATCTACTTTTTGAATTACCACTCCCGTTAAGTTTAGGATACAATGTACCTACCATAGCCTCCAATGTAGGCTCGGTAGAAACCGATGGTTTTGAACTGGATTTAGGCTATAATGATTATGAAGGTGATTTTACCTGGTCTGCTAATTTAAATTTAGGAACCAGCAGAAATGAAGTTTTATCCATTGGGGCACTTGATCAGGTTCAGGGAGGATTTTTCGAAAACGAATTTCTAACAAGGATCTCACCAGGAGAACCCCTATTCCATTTCTTTGGTTTAAGAACTGATGGTATTTATCAGAATCAGGCAGAGATTGATGAGGTATTAACGGCAAATCCAGATCAAACGGCAATACAACCAGGAGATATACGGTTTGTAGATGTTAATGGTGACGGCCAAATAACTGCTGCAGATAAAACAAAAATTGGAAATCCATACCCAACGCTTACTATGGGACTTAATTTAAGTGCCCAGTATGGAAATTTTGATGCTTCCCTTTTTATTCAAGGTGCCTATGGTCACGATATTTATAATACTAACCTATATGACCTCGAAGGGATGCCAAGACTATTTAATAGTGGAGTTGCTGTACTTGACCGGTGGACTGGACCAGGAACCTCAAATACAATTCCACGAGCCCTGGGAGCGCCTCAAAACCTCAACGCTTCTGATCGATTTATAGAAGATGGAGCTTATACCAGATTAAAGAATTTTGATATTGGATACACTTTTAATGATAGTGTATTTGGTGAATCTCTTTCTAATTTAAGAATATATTTGAGTGGACAGAACCTAATTACATTGACAAATTACTCAGGCCTCGATCCAGAAATTGGGGTTGATAATGTCCTACAACAAGGTGTAGGCGCTGTAGGTATAGATAGAGGTTTATATCCGCAACCTACTTCTATAACTTTCGGAGTTCAATTAGGATTTTAAAAAAAAAATTATGAAAAAAATAAGAATACTATTGATGACCTTTGTTGCACTGTTCGTTGTAAATGGATGTGATGAAGAAGAATTTGAACTAACAAACCCTAGTGGTCTTTCACCAGAAACTTATTTCGCCAATGAAGCCCAGGTAGAATCAGCCGTAAATGCAGCTTATGCTAATTTGCAGACGATAGGTTTATACACCAGAACTTATTTCTTTGCGATGGATCTTATGTCTCGTGAAGCTCTGGGAAACCCCCAATTAGAAGCCGATAAAAGAGTTTATCTTGAATGGTCTTTTGATGCCAGTCATCCTCCAATTAATTGGTATTGGGATTCATGTTACAGGGGAATAAACAAAGCAAATTTTGTTATTAGTAATGCAGATAGAATCAATGATATACCATCTTCACTTTTAAGTGAAGAGCTTAAAGCAAGATTTATTGGAGAGGCTAAATATATGCGAGCTTTCTATTATTTCTTACTGGTAACCCGTTTTGGTGATATTCCTTTAATTCTTAATGTTCCGGAAGATGGGTCAGGTTTTCCACGTACTCCCCAAGCGCAGGTTTATGATCAAATTATAGCCGATTTAAATGATGCAAGCCAAGCTTTATGGGACAAAGGCCGAACTGTTGATGGCAGAGCCACTCAGGGAGCAGCTTATGCTCTTTTAGGTAAGACACACCTTTACAGAGAACAATACCAGGAAGCTAAAAACGCTTTCGAAAATGTTACCGGTTACTCTCTAGAAGAAGATTATTTTGCCAATTTTAGAGAAGCTGATGAATTTGGACCAGAATCTATTTTTGAAGTTCAATTTGATGACGACATGGGGAACTCTGCAGTATGGAATTCCAATTCATCTGGTGAAGGTGCAAATGAAGTAACTTTCCGAGGCCAGGAATATGGTTTTAACGACTGGTTCAATGCATATCCAAATCCCGAACTTCTTGATGAATACGAGGATGGTGATATTAGATATGATGAAACTTTCTATTTTGTTGGAGATACTTTTGCAGGTGGTGTTATAGAAGAAATACCGTTAGAGAGACGAGCTGCCTGGAGAAAGTATCAAAATTATTATAAAGAAGCCAATGAAGATCAGGCTTCTGGAATTAATTTTAAAGTGATAAGATATGCTGACGTTCTTTTAATGATGGCTGAAGCTGAAAATGCTTTGGGTAACCAATCTGCTGCTATCGGTTATATTAATCAAGTGAGAGAAAGAGCGGAATTAGCTCCTCTATCAATGGATCTTTCTCAAACTGCAGTATTTGATGCTATAGTACATGAAAGGATGGTTGAATTGGCCGGAGAACAGGTAAGATTTCCTGACCTTGTAAGATGGGGGCTTGCAGACGAATTGCTATCCCCATTTGGATTCCAAGCAGGTAAAAATGAAATTTGGCCTATTCCAAATGATGAAATTTCTGCAAATGAGGGAATAAGTCAGGGAGATCAAAATCCAGGATTCTAATATCATTTGTATTTCATTATTAATGCTTAAGCCCTTTCATAAAATTGAGAGGGCTTTTTGATTTAATCGCTTATAAAAATTACTCCCTTGAAAATCCCAAGAGTTATTTAATGTATCATATTTTAAATTCATAATAGAAGACAACTTCAGAATTAATTGAAAGCTAAGAAAACACTAACCATTAAAGAGCCTTAAAAAACTCCTCCAATCAAATCAGAAAACCTTTTAGGCATTTTAAATTAAAAGTATTCAGCATAATATTATTAAATCAGAACTAAGCTTTCAAAAGAGTCTTATGAAAGTGTTCTATATAAAAGTGAGCAAAAAATTTCTAATCCTGAACAGCTTTCGATAAGCGTTGATCTCCTTTTGTAATTTCACTATTATGCTTTAGGTAATTATTCGAACAAATTACTGAGCATAACTTGAGAAAACCCACCTGGCCTTTCACCCCAAATTATCGATTATATAGAATAAAAAATAATTCAATCTTCTTTTTAATAAATAATCTTAAACAAGCCTACGGAATATTAGGGGAAGAAATAATTTTTAAATTTCGAGGCAAGTCCAGGAGCATTTACTCTCGATTATCGAGTAAATCCTGTACTGCATTGACTAGATAGATATAAGCCCCTCCAACACTTACCACATACTCGTTTTCTCCCCAAAGGAATGGCCAGTCTTCTTTATTCTCAGGAAAATCTGGTTTTAAAATAAGCACGCCTGGTACTATTCCCCCCGCAATAAAAGAGAAATCGGCTCGATTCATTCCGTAAGCTACTTTTTTAGATTTAGTGCCTACTCCAGAAACGAATGAAATATCGGAATCTGGATGCGTTCCATAAAGATAATTGAGCCCTTTAAAGACTTCTTCTTCACTAATAATATCAGGAAATTTCTTATGAAGATGATAATTATTTATAGCATAGGCAACTATTTGACCGTTACCTGCCCATCCTCCTCTTCCAATAGGTACACCATAAGGATTTTCCTTATAATGTGCATCAATTTCATTTTTATAAGTTCGCACCCTACTTTCAAGTTTCCGTCTAAAATCTTCATTCAAAAATGGTAATACCTTTACCAATCTGCCCGCGTGAAGATTAAAGTTTTTATCTACTGTTAGCCACATTTCCTGAATTCGCTTAGCATACATTTTTTCTTCTGTAGCAAGCAATAATTCTACTGCTGCTTTTAATTCTTCGTCTTCTAAAGATCCGCCGGTGGTATTACCGTGATGAAAAAGATCTGGCTCTTTTGAATGTTCTTCTTTCCACACATTTTTAGCAGTTGTAATGCATTCTTCAGCTAAGCTATCATTATAACCTTTCAAGACTCTGCTTGCTGCAGCAAGAGCTGCAATAGAACCATAATTTAAGGGCGTGCTTTTACTTGTAAAGGCCCATCGATCATCAAATTTTCCGCTTTTAAAACCATCGGTTTCCAAAGGATCCATGTTCTTATCGTAAATAAGATTATCTGTCATAGTTAAGCCGTCGCCTAAATGTGTATACTGAGAAATATCTGGAACGATTATTCCGGGGATAGCTCTACCTAAAGCACGGTGTTGGGCAATTAATCCTAAAGTTCCGTGTTCAATTTGCTGAAGAATATCTGGTTTTCCATCGGGATTATGCAGATCTACATATTTGGATTCGTAATCTACGGTTGTTTGATCCCTTTGCAAATTAAAATCTTCGTATGCGTGCGCCAGGTTGGAAACCACGTAATATTGAGTTTGTGTCCTAATATCATAATCTCCTGCATCATACCAGCCTCCAATATTTAACCCGGGAATGTGTTCCCCTGGTTTATAATCTGTATCTGTGGTAGGACCCTGTGCATAAAGGTCAAAATGTTCTTGATTAACCGGGGCTTGAAGCGCATCATCTAAATGCGAAGCCCCATGCCAAACCCTATAAGCTTCATTAACCAACATATGATCCATTTGTACCGGAAAAAACACATCGTTGGTTGGATACCAGGCTTTTTCATAAACATTCTTAGCAATACGGAAAGGAGCTGTTGTTACATCGCTATAGGAAATAACATACAAGCCTTCTTCTACAACATCAGAAAAATTGAATTCAAAATAATTATACCTTGTGTATTTTCCCCAATTTGACAATTCTGCTGAATAAACTTCTTCTTCCCCATTATTGGTTAAACGATGAAGGCTGGCCCTGCTAGCGGGAGTATCATTTTTATCCAGCTCAATAACGGCAACTTTTTTCTGATTTGGATGATAACCTACCTGCGAATGGCCAATTACCGGCTTCCGTATCCAATTGGGAATTGAATTTGCCTCAAGCCGCCATTCCAACACTTTACCGGTTTTTCCGGCAGGCAATAAACTTCTTACCACAAACCAGCCATTTTGAGCTTTATCTCTTCCATCATGTAAAAGCAACTGGGCATCATTTGATGTAATTGTTATTTTTCGTTCAGGGTCAGCTGGTGCTACTACAAGTTTTTGACCTTTAGCAAAAGGTGTTGGTGCTGTGTAGCCACTCTTATCCTTAACCATTGTACTATGTGGATACAGCGGAAAATTCCCTCCTTCGTCGTCCATATAATAGGTCTTTTCTGAATAAGCCGAGGGAATAAACTCCAAATTAAAACCAGCTTTACCAATTAAAGTATCGGGAATCGGTTCTTCTAAATGAACACTTAATAATACAGCATCTCCATCCATCTCTGCCCGAATCATATATTCAAAATTATAATCAGGATATTTTTCATAGGTATCAATACGATTGCTTTCCCTGTCTACTTCACGTCTTACAAAGGTGGGAATCGCATCCCATTGTTCTGGTGTAGCATGTAATCTTACATCTCCATTGGTAACTGTCCTTACCCCGTGATGGATTATTTCTATCCCGCTAATTTTAGAATCACTAAACAAACCATCATACCAATTGCTGAAAGCCAAAATATTCACTCCCGGTTTTTCGAAATACTCTTCTTCATTGAGTGTTAATCCCGAATTTTGGGCATTTATTCCACCACCAATAAAAATTAAAGCCAATAGTGGTAAAACCCTTTGAATAGGGATAAGTTTGGAGAAATGACAAATAACGGAAAGAAATTTAATTTTGGTAAAATTGCTCATATCGTACACCATATTTTTAAGCATTAAAATATTTTATTTCCAAAAAGCACAATCGATTGTCTTGAATGGCTTGAAGATGTTTAATATACAGTAAATGTTACAATTAACTTATTTTCATTTCTATTTATAATGGATATTAAATCGTGATTTCTCAGAAACTACCAGAGAGACTTCCCATTTATTTGCTCCAGGGCTTCACCTGCACTTGTAACCGGATATTTACATACAAAATCTTTACAAACATAGATCGTGGTCTGCCCGGCAACCAATTTGCCTTTAAGTAATTCTAAGGTTCCTTCTTTTTCTCCTCCCATAAAAAGAATATTAGGAAGATAGGTTTGGTTTATTTCCTTCTTTAATTGTTTGGCATTATTGCCCAAAATAGCAACTTCAAAAGGTGGTTTTACAAAATGAGCTTCTACGCTTGCCCAGTTTGCATAAAAAGTCGGGTATTCTTTTAAATTTTCTTGCACGTTTTGCAGCATTTGCTCAGCGACATTCTTTTTATTTTCATCATAAAAATAATGGGAAAGAAATAGTAGGCTCTTAGCCATCTCAGAATTTGATGACGGTATAACATTGTCTAAAATTTCCTTCTGGCGGGTAATTAAGCCTGAGTGTTCATTATGACTATAAAAAAACATTTTTGAAGCCGAATCAAAAAAATGTTCCTGGGTATAATTAGCCAGATCATTAGCCTGAAGCAACCATTTTTCACTAAAAGTAGCCTGGTAAAGATCAATGAATGCTGAAATTACAAACGCATAATCATCAAGAAAACCAGGAATACTTGCATTACCATCTTTAAAATTTCTTGTTATGGCGCCTTCTTTTGATATAACCTCTTTCTCAAGAAACCGGGCATTTTTAAGGGCGGCATCTAAGAATTGTTTTTCTCCAAAAACCTGATAGGCATTTAAGTAAGCTTTTATCATCAAAGCATTCCAGGAAGTCAGCACTTTATCATCCAGTGCTGGTTTAGTTCTCTTTTTCCTTTCAGCTATTAGTTTCTGTTTCGCATCAGAAATTTTATTTCTTAGCTCTGCGATTGAAACCAATTCTTCTTCAGCGAAATCCTCATCACTGGTATTCCTGTATAATATATTCTTGTTTTCTTCCCAATTCCCATTTGCTTCAATATTAAAGTATCTTTTAAATAAACATGAATTTCCACCTAAATTAACATCAATTTCATCTGCGGTCCACACATAATACTTCCCTTCTTCCCCATCGGTATCTGCATCAAGCGAAGAAAAAAATGCACCGTTAGAAGCGGTAAGTTCTTTTTCTACAAATTCAAGACTTTCATAAACTACCTGCTTATAAAGCGGATTTTTTGTTTTTTGCCAGGCCTGGGAATAAAGGCTTATAAGCTGTGCATTATCGTAAAGCATCTTTTCAAAATGTGGAACCCGCCAATCTTCATCTACAGTATATCTGGAAAAACCGCCACCCAAATGATCATAAATGCCACCAAAAGCCATATTGGTCAAGGTTATGTCAACAGCCTGTAATGCACTATCATCATCACTTAAATAATTATAATGGAGCAAAAAGTTCCATAATGCCGGTAAAGGAAATTTCTCTGATCCAATCTTTCCTCCTTTTTCAAAATCTATTTCAGGTTTAATTTGGCTATAAATACTATCTAGGTTATTTAATGAAAAAGATGGCTCCTTTTGAATTAATGGAACTTCATCTAAAGAATTTATCCCTTGAGTAACTTTTTCGGCTTGTTTTTCTATAGCAGCCGAATCGTTTTTATAAAGATTAACATAATGCTTAAGCACTTTTAACCAGTCATCCTTTGGATAATAGGTTCCTGCAAAATAAGGTTTCCCGTCTGGTAAGGCTAAAATATTCAGAGGCCAACCGCCCCCGCCGGTCATTAATTGGGCGGCGTTCATGTAGATATTATCTACATCGGGACGCTCCTCTCTATCAACTTTTATTGCAATAAAATTCTCATTCATTATCCTCGCAACCTCAGGATCTTCAAAGCTCTCTTCTTCCATTACATGACACCAGTGGCAAGCCGCATAACCTATACTAATTAGCAATGGCTTATTTTCCTCCTTTGCCTTTTTAAGGGTTTCCTCATTCCAGGCGTGCCAGTTTACTGGATTATGAGCGTGTTGAAGTAAATATGGACTGCTCTCATTAATAAGATTATTAGTAAACTCATGATCCACTTCCACTGTACTAGCTTGTTCCTTTCTTTCATTGGCACAAGAGACCAAACATAAATTCACTAATAAAATCCAAATTAACTTGAGAGGCTTCATGTGGGTGTATTGTCTTGACAAATGAGAGAATTAGTATAGAAAGAAAGATGGTTGCTTTTTCAAGTAACTTGTGTGAAACCTAAATTCACAACTTTAAGTTTTAAAAATACACTTATCTATCCACGAAACAAATGAATTTTCGTAGATTTTTCTAAAAAACAGATCTAATCATTCTTTCTTTTGGCAGAATTAGAAAGAAAATAGAAATTTAAAAGTTTAATTTAGATTATTGCTTATTCGTACCATCGAGCAATAAGTATTGTTTTCTAACTACGAAAATTATATTAAATTGAAAATATATTCTTCACCCTACTATAAACGAATATAATTTTTCCCTATTCACGTTTTTAAGGCATCCTAAATAAAACATTATTATGAGATCACTACTATCTATTCTAGCAATTTTAAGTTTTCTTCCCTCACTTGCGCAAAAAAATTCCAGTGAAATATTATCTATAAATGAACAGGAATACCTTGAAATGAGAGGTCTAAATGTGATGTTGGCTCACGATTTTTACCCTGAAAGTCACCAGGGTGGCGTTGGAATTATACAAAATGGAATACGTGTAGCTACCAATGGGGATCTACGTCTTGAACCTGCACCTGGACAATGGCAGCCGGTTCCAAAAGTGGGAGAAAGGCAGGTTGATTGGAAAAAACAGGAGATAAGTGTAAAAATGAGTTACCCCGATCCCGATAAGAATAGAAAAGGTTTTAACCCTATTGAATATCCCGACCTGGATCTTTCTTACACCCTAAAAGTTGTTCCGCAGGGAAAATCCTTTAAGATCATAATTGATCTTGAAGAACCATTACCACAGGAATGGGTAGGAAAAGTAGGAATGAATATTGAATTATTTCCCGGAATTCTCTTCGGAAAAAGCTACTATATGGATAACTCGTTCGGGATATTCAATAGACAGGCAAACGGCCCTGGTTTTTATAGTAAAGAAGGAGAATACCGGATGAAACCTATGGCTGCCGGAAATGAGCTCGTAATTGTTCCTGAAGACGAAAAACAAACCCTTAAGATTGAAAATCTCAAAAACAATGAACTACAATTGCTCGACGGACGCGCAAAACATAGCAATGGCTGGTTCATCGTCCGCTCCCTCGTACCGGCAGGAGCTACAAATAATGCCATTGAATGGCTTATTAGCCCAAATGCTGTTGAAAATTATACTTATAGTCCTGTAGTGCAGGTTTCCCAGGTAGGGTATCACCCGGCTCAGGAAAAAATTGCAGTGATAGAGACAGATAAACTGGATAAAAATCCTCAACAAGTAACACTTCTCCGTATCGAAAATCAGGGTGGAAAAACAGAAGTAATTTCGAAATCTCCGCAGGAATGGGGTGATTTCTTGAGGTATAAATATTATCAGTTAGATTTTTCGGCAATTAAAGAACCCGGAATGTACCAGTTACAATATGGCGATTATGTAACAGAACCTTTTCAAATAGCTGAAGATGTATTTCAAAGAGATGTCTGGCAGCCAACTTTGGAATATTTCCTGCCGGTGCAAATGTGCCATATGCTGGTTAATGACCGCTATAAGATTTGGCACGGTCGCTGCCATCTCGATGATGCAAGAATGGCTCCTTTAGATCATAACCATTTTGATGGCTATATTCAAGCCAGTAAAACCTTCACTGATTTTCAACCAGGAGAGCACGTGCCAGGCCTAAATATGGGAGGATGGCATGATGCGGGAGATTTTGATCTACGGGTAGAATCACAGGCTTCTACTATCCAGGGTCTATCACACATTTATGAATTATTCAATGTAGAATATGACAATACTACAATAAATCAGGATACAAAAACAGTAGATATGCTTCAACCAGATGGGAAGGCGGATATTCTTCAGCAAATAGAACACGGGGCCTTATCTGTTGTGGGAGGATATAAGGCGCTAGGGAGATTCTACCGGGGCATCATTGTTCCTACTAATGACCAATATATTTTGTTGGGCGACCCGGTAAATCATTCAGACGGGATAGCTTTTGACAAAGTGTTTAAACAAGACTTTTTAGAAAATATATCCTGGGGTGAAAAGGGAGACCAGGATGACCGTTGGGTTTTTACAGAAGAAAATCCGCAGAGAGAACTTAGTGCAGCAGCAGGATTGGCAGCAACCGCCAGAGCCCTAAAAGATTTTAATCCATTATTAGCAGAAGATTGTTTAGAAATTGCCAGTGAGGTATGGGATATTACCGAAACCGATAATCCTTTACATAAATTGGAGCTCGCTGTTGAATTACTTCAAACCACCGGGGAAAAAAAATATGCCGATTTCCTTACCGGAAATACCCAATTGATAACTGAAAATATTAATAGAACAGGATGGATAGTGGGGCGTGCTTTTTCACAAATAAAAAATGAGCAGTTTAAAGAGGAAGTAAGAACTGCTGTTAAAGGATACTTGAGTGAAGTAAAAGAACTGGAGAAGAAAACACCATATGGATTGCCTTACGAACCCGATATTTGGGGAGCAGGTTGGGGAATCCAAAGTTTTGGGGTTCAGCAGTATTTTTTACATAAAAATTTCCCTGAAATATTTCCTAAAGATTATATGCTACACGCTATGAATTTTATTCTTGGTGTACATCCTGGGGTAAACACCTCATCCTTTGCATCTGGAGTTGGTTCCAGATCACTTTTACAAGCTTACGGAATTAACCGAGGAGATTTCTCTTTCACGCCGGGGGGAATTGGTTCAGGAACTGCTTTAATAAGACCAGATTTTCCTGAACTTCTAGAATGGCCCTTCCTTTGGCAACAAACCGAATATGTTCTGGGTGGTGGGACTACAGATTATTTATTTCTTATTCTCGCGGCAGATAATTTATTGAGTAGTGAAAATTAATTATCCCTGTAATCAATATCAACATTATAATTTAAAGTCTGAGAAATGAAGTATTTTTTTAGTTTTTACTATGTTTTATATTCATAGCATGTAGTAATGATGGCTCTACGCGTTAGAAAATGATGTGAAAGGATGATCCCAAATGGCTGGTTTTCTTTTTAATTTCAAGCCTATCTTTACAGAAAATTAATAATAATTGACATAAAATAAGTGGGAAAAAACTAAATTTATACTTCATCTTAAAAAACTATGATAGTGTTTGATTTATTGAAAAACAAATTCATCTTTCACCCGCAACCGATTGCAATTTTACTGCTTCCTAAAACAACCTATTACTTTTGAAAAAAAAAACAGTATTTAAGCTAATTGCTATTGTCTTCCCCGTTTTTGTAATTCTAGTGGTGGAAGTAATGCTCCGAGTATTTGGATATGGCGAAAATTATGAGCTTTTTCACAAGGTAATCTCTGAAAATGACACCGAATATTATGAAATGAATTCTGATATTTCTAAAAAATATTTTAAGAATACAGGATTTAGTTCAGATAATCAATCAGATTTGTTCTTAAAGAATAAATCTGATAGTACATTTAGAATTTTTGTTCAGGGGGCGTCCACAGTAGTAGGTTTTCCTTTTTATAAAAATGGTTCCTTTCCCAGGATACTGAAACATAGACTATCAAGAACTTTTCCTGACAAAAATATAGAAATAATAAACACGGGAATTACCGCAGTTAACTCTTATACATTATGGGATTTGACAGATAAAATAATCGAACAAAAACCGGACCTCGTCATCATATATGCGGGACATAATGAATACTATGGAGCATTAGGTGCAGGATCTACTGTTTTCACAGGGAATCATCCATTCCTGGTAAGATTTTATTTAAAGTTAAAAAACTTACGTTTCTTTCAATTATTAGAAAATGCCTACTCCCAGATTTTTGAATCTGTAAATGATACTGGTTATAAAGTTGGAGAAACAACACTGATGGAGGTGATGGCCAGAGAACAGCAAATCCCTTATAATTCAGAAGTGTATCATGCTGGTATAAATCAATTTAAAAGCAATTTAAAAAAAATCATATCGAAATATCAACACAACGATATCCCTGTGTTTATATCAACCTTGGTATCTAACGAGAAAGATACTCCACCTTTCATAAGTGATGATTTTCCTGAAGATGATTTTGAACAGGCTTTAAAGAAAAATAAAACAATAGCTTCTAAAATTGCTGGGCATAATGCTAAAGCCGCTTACCAATTGGGCCAATTTTATATTAATAAGCAAGAGGATTCTGCAAAGAAATACTTCCATATTGCCAAAGAATTGGATTTACTAAGGTTTCGGGCTCCAGAAGAAATAAATAATGCCATTATCGAAGTATCGAAGAATAAAAATGTACATCTGGTTGACACAAAGAAAGATTTTAGAACTAAATCCCAATTCGGAATTATTGATAATGAATTCATGACAGAGCATGTGCATCCGAATGTAAAGGGTAATTTTATTATAGCTGATGGTATTTGTAACAAATTAAAAGAACTAAAATTTATAGGCAGTTGGGAAAATTTTATTTCTTACGACGAGGCATTCCAGGACATTCCAATAACTCGTATAGATTCTATTAGGGGAAAATTTATTGTAGATGATTTAAAACAATCCTGGCCCTATGTTTTAGAAATGTCTGGAAGGAATCCGGTAAGAATGTATCATTCCATTCAGAATCCTACCTATGAAGAGAGAAAAGCAATCAGTCTTTATTCTGGTAAAGAAAAATGGGAAAATGTAATGAGACAGGCCTATCATACTTATAATAATGAAGGTGATTTTGAAAATGCTCTTCGAGTGGCGCAATCCTTAATTTCGGAATTCCCTGAACAGTCAAAGGTATACGAAATGGCCGGTAATATGTGTATGAAGATGGGTAAGGTTGACTATGCCCAATTTTATTTCGAGAAAGGGAATAAACTAAAACGAAAGTAATTACCAGGGTTTATTAATATCCTTACTGGTAAATAAATGATTCCTTTTGTAAAAATATGAATCCCCTAGCTGTTTTTTTGAAATTTGATTTCCACCAAATAATTTTTGCAGAAAAGATAAAGGGACTAAGAAAAGATAAAAGCAAATGAACATTATAAAGTAGTTCATTACCAAACCCAAATAATTAGAAAAACCGAACCATATTTGGGAGATAATCAACGCTACTTTTACTGAAATTATTGGAATTATAAGTAATGCTATTGATAAGTAAATGAGCCATATCTTTTGATATACCAAAAAACAAATTAGCACAGCTAAGGCTAAAACAATTATGGTTTCAAAGGCTTTTTCTAACTTCACTAAAAGAGGCTATAAATAAATGGAGCTAAAGCAGATCCATTTGTAATAAATATAAAACTTCCTAAAATCAAAAAAATTAACATTAATGGCACCAACCACCACTTTTTGCGTTCCTTTAAAAAAAGGAAAAATTCTTTTATAAACTCCATCTACTTTACAATTAAATAATTCTCTATCACCAGTATATCCATCCCTGAGTTCATAAAACAAAGATAGGCATTTTCAGGAGTATTAACTATAGGTTCATCTTTAACATTGAAACTTGTGTTAATTATTACAGCATTTCCTGAACGTTTTTTATAAGCTTGAATTAAATTCCAAAACCTTGGATTCATGCTTTTTTTCACAACTTGCACTCTGGCAGAAAAATCTATATGGGTAATCGCAGGCAACGTAGACTTAACTAAGTTTCGCTTTTTCTCAAGACTAAACCCATCAAAGTTATTTGGTAATTCATTTACCAGTGATTGTTTAAGTTCATTGGTAAACAACATATAATGAGATTGTTTTCCTGGTTCAAAATAAGTGGCATAATCTTCTTCACATACAGCTGGGGCAAAGGGTCTGAAACCTTCTCTAAATTTAATTTTTAAATTAAGTTTAGATTGCATATCTACATCAGTTGCATCTGCCAAAATACTTCTATTACCCAATGCTCTTGGACCAAATTCTGTTCTTCCCTGAAACCACCCGACCACTTTTTTTTCAGCGATGTAATTGGCGGTTATACTTAATAATTCTTCTGACGATTTAAAGTATTGAAAATTGCATTTATTTTTTCTTAGGATCCTTTCAATTTCGAGCCTGGAAAAATTAGGCCCCAAATAATTATTAAAAGCTTCGTTCAAACCAGTAAATATCAAATCTGATTTAAGGTAATTTGTTACCAATGCAGCTCCTAATGCGCCTCCGGCATCTCCTGGAGCAGGTTGAATATAAATATCCTTGAAAATTTTCTGGTTATATAAAACAGAATTAGCAACACAATTAAGAGCAACACCTCCTGCCATGCATAAATAATTGGCCTTTGTTTGCTGTTTAACATGGTTTATTATCCTAACTAACACTTGTTCCAAAACTTTTTGAACCGCAAATGCTAAATCGGCATGGATTTGTATTAGTTTTTCATTGGGCTCCCTCTTTCTAAATCCGAATAAGCTTTCCCATTTTTTTGGATTTACCATCCTTAATCCCACTGGAAATTCAAAATAATCTCTATTCAACTTAATTGAACCATCCTTTTTTATATCAATTAATTTTTCTTTTATAATCTCAATAAACTGTGCTACCCTATTAGATTGTATATTACTATAAGGAGCAAGCCCCATCATTTTGTATTCTCCTCTATTCACTTCAAATCCCAGGAAATAAGTAAATGAAGAATAAAATAAACCTATTGAATCTGGAAATTGTAATTCTTCTAATACTTCAATACCCTTTTCACCGCACGCAATTCCATAAGATGTTGTAGCCCATTCCCCCACACCATCAACTGTTATAAAAGCACTTTTTTTAAATGGAGAAGTATAGAATGCACTGGCTATATGAGATAAATGATGCTCTGGAAAAACTATATCAATCTTTGAATTTTTAAAGTTTGTATCTATCTGCTTTAATTTTTTTCTTATAATTTGTTTAATAAAGAGTTTTTCCTTCAACCAAACAGGCATTGCTTTCACAAAAGATTTAAAACCTCTAGGTGCAAAAGCATAATAGGTTTCTAAAAGTCTTTCAAATTTTAAAAAGGGTTTATCATAAAATGCGATAACATCGATATCAGATAGATCAAATCCCGATTCATCAAGGCAAAATTTAATGGCTTCTTCAGGAAAAGAAGCGTCATTTTTAATTCTGGTAAATCGTTCTTCTTGAGCTGCGTATAAGACTTTTCCGTTCAAAATAATGGCAGCAGCCGAATCGTGATAATATGCAGAGATACCAAGTATTTTCATTTAAATTGAGCGGGCTGTTTTCTTAAAGTTAATTAAGTCGTATTCAAAGTTACTTATCTGGAGTTATTTAAAATAAAAAAGGCTGCCTAATATTTCAAGACAACCTTTTTACATAATCGAATTCCTTTGACTAATTCAGGAAAAAATTCGTTTTAAAAATTAATATTACATCAAAAACTTTCTTAATATCCAGGATTTTGATATGCATCCTTTTCAGCTTCACTCATATCCAAGTCGTCTAACTGGTTTATAGGAATTGGCCTTAAGTAATGAAAATCTTCAATAGTTCTGGTAAATGTTTCAGGATCATGGTCTGTCGCATCATTACCTCCAATAGTATAAGTGCCTGCAAGTTCAGCCCATGTTTGGGTGCGCACCAGGTCATACCATCTTATTTGCTCACCAAAATACTCTCTTGAGCGTTCTGCTAAAATATAGTAGATATCGAGATCCATTGGGGTTTCAGCTACCAATTCATCACTAAAATCCTCATTTCTGTCCTCCTGTTCACCATTATCAAAACGCCATTTCCCAGCACGTGCACGGATAACATTGATTAAATCGTAAGCAGAATAACTTCCAGACGCACCTTTTACTGCGGCTTCTGCAGCTACAAAGTAAAATTCAGAATACTTTGCTATAGGGAAAGGACGTGTTAAAGCTCCGTTTGGTTGCCCCAAACCACCTTGATTATCGGTACGGTAAGTTCCCAGCTTCCATAGACCTGGATAAAACCTTCTGTTGATTTCATTTGGGTTTATAACATAATCAGATCTACCAGGGAGCTCTCCCCCTCCAATATTAGCACCGTTAACGTAATTTACATTTGGATTATATTCATCTAAGAATGAAATGACAGCATCGCCGGGTGCTATTTCCATACCATTCGCAGCGGTTAATGTTGGTTCTTGAACTCCACCTTTATCCCAGTTACCTCTATAACTACTTACAAAGGTACCATCATAACGAGAATCCATATCTTTATTATCAAATGTCTCTGTAAGCACTTCCACTGTAGGAGCCATACGTGTCCAGGGTCTTCCATAGCTTTGAGATGCTTCACGTTGTACCGCAGCAACGCCATCAACACTCATTGTAGTATAGTTAGGTGTAACCATCCAAACTGCTGTATTGGCACTACCATCAGTCCCACTCCATCCTAAATCAGCTCCATTATAAAGTTGACTTTCTTCTGTACGATCTGCATATAACATCCATTCGCTATTGCGATCATTAGATCCTAAATGTACATCGTAATAAAATTCTTGTAAAGAATAAGGCCCTGGATTTTCAATTCCTTCAACCGCCAAATTATAAGCTTCCTGAAAATAGTATGAAGCATCATTGCCATCAGGATCTGTTCTAGATGTTTCTGGATATGTTGGAATATTATTTGGATTCTCTAACCACCATGCATAAGTTAAATAGGCTTTCGCTAATTTCAACCTGGCTACATTTTGCGTAACAGTTCCTGTTAACCTGGGATTCACAGGAAGATTTTCAACGGCTGTAATTAAATCTGGAAATATGGCCTTAGTGTATACTTCAGGCACAGTGTTACGTACTGAAGTTCTTACTGCAGAATTATTAAATGCTAATTCTCCTGAACCTAAATCCAATGGCACACCCCCATATTGTTGAACTAATATAAAATAGTTGAAAGCACGGAAAAATCTGGCTTCGGCAACTAAAGATTCATTAACTCCAACTGCTTCAGCATTTTCAATAATTCCATTGGCTGTATTAATAGCAGGAAATGCAGTATTCCAGGCAATACCGGTTACATATGTATCTGATTGGATAGGAGCACCCTGACCCGATAAATCTGGAGTTATAAAGTTATTATCAGCACTTTGGGCAAAGGTATATTCATCGGTCCCGGTTTCCAAAGCACTATAATAATAGGCATGACCGTATAAGTACCTCATATTTTCATATAAAAAGGTTATTCCACCCTGGACACCTATTTCAGTTGTGAAAAAATCTGGAGTAAAAACACTCCTTGGTTTCTCTTGTAGTATATCTTCTGAACAAGATGCAAAACCTATGAGCAATACCATTGACAGCATCGCAAATAGTCTCATTTTAGATTTAATGTTTTTCATAATTTTCATATTTTAAAATGTAAGGTTTAATCCTAACAGATAATTTCGTGTTGAGGGCACATTTGCTCCTATTGTAGGAATTCCTGCGGAAACATTTCCGAGATCTCCTGTAGCAGTATTCCGATCTCCTTGCGTAGAGTTGGTAATCTCTGGATCTAAGCCAGATTCATCATGAAAAGGTGAAAAGAATACAAATGGATTCTGCGCAGAAGCATAAATACGTAAATTTTTTATCCCAATATCCCCAATGAAGTCCTGGTTGAAATTATATCCTAAGGTTATGGACCTAATTTTCACATAGGAGGCGTCAAATAAACCTAAAGTACTTCCATATTTTTGATTATCGCCACTTTGTATTCCTCCAGGTGCGGGAAATCTGGCATCTGTATTGGTAGGTGTCCAATAATCCACATCAACATTATTTTGTCTTCCGGTTAGTAAATTTAAATAACCTGCAGATCCATACAGTGTGCTATAAACAAGTCCCCCGTTTTGGAAGGTTCCAACCATATTTAAATCAAAATTTTTATAAGCTAAACGCGTATTAAAACCACCTTGAAAATTGGGTGTAGGATCCTGTATAACTCTATCATCAGGATTGATCGCTCTAACCGGTGATCCGTCATCATTAAATTCTCCGGTGTATCTCACTCTTACCATTCCGGCGTTACCACCTGGCTCGTAAGTATCCAGATATTGAAAATCTGGGTCTGATTCATTCCAAAGCCCAATTTTTTCGTAATCATAGATTACGTTAATGGGTGAACCAACAAACCAAAGCTGTCCTTCATTTCTAGTCTCTCCGGAAGCTAAAGAAACAATTTCATTTCTATTAGAATAAAGATTTAAACCAGCATCCCAAGTAAAACCATCTGGATTATCTATAATAGTACCATTAAGGGTGATTTCGTAACCTTTATTTTGTGTTTCTCCAATATTACTGGTTACACTGCCTACCCCAGATGTTGCGGGAAGTCCCAAACCATATAATACATCATTAGTATTAGTAATATAATATTCTACAGAGCCGGATAAGCGATGGTTAAATAGCCTGAAATCCACTCCATAATTGTAAGTTTCTGAAAACTCCCAGCCTAAATTAGGATTAGGTAACTGGTTCACAAAATAACCCGTAGCAAAGTTACTACCAAAGTTATAATTTCTTTGAGCTAACCTTCCTTGTGTAGAAAAAGGGGCTATTGCCTGGTTAGAGGTTTGCCCGTAACCCGCACGAAATTTCAAAACATTAACAGCATCAACATTTTCCATAAAGGCTTCATTGGCAATATTCCACCCAGCGGAAACTGCAGGGTAAGTAACCCATTTTTTACCGGGTGCTAAACGAGATGAACCATCAGAACGTACTGTAGCAGTAAAGAGATAACGGTCATCATATTGATACATAACCCTACCCATATAAGACAGTAATCCGGTAGCTGAATAATTGGTTCCAAAACCCAGGATATCTTCAGTAAGAGCTGAATCTAAATTGTACCATAAGGATTGTTCGTCCGGTATATTTCGAACGGTTAAGCCTACATCATCATATTCGGTGTGCTGAGCTGAGAATAATCCTACAAAATTCACCTTATGTTTATCAGCGAAAGTTCTGTCAAAAAGTAATTGGTTCTCAACAACGTAATCTCTTGTATTAGAACTGTTGTAACTTGCAGATGAAGGATTGTTGGGATTAAAGCTGAATACTCCCTGACCCGTAAAATTCCCATCTCTACTGGCACGGAAATTTAAACCGCCATTAATTCGAAATTTCAATCCTTCAACCCAGGGTATTCTAACCTGAGCATACACGTTATTATAAGAACCATAATCTAATTGCTGATTTTTTCTCCCATCCCCAATTCGGTCTATCTCATACCTGGTAGGAATCCAAAGATCGTCAGATTGAGTTTGAAGTCGAACGGGTGTTACGAAATTTCCATCTTCACCGTAAGGACTTAAAAGGGGTGATGCAGCCAGTGCACCAAATACACCAACGACACTACTTGTTTTATTGAAGTTCATTACCGAATTTAAACCAAAACTGAATAAGGAACCAACTTCCTGATCAACCTGAGCTCTCAATGTAATCCTCTCAAAAGAATCATCGGGCACAACAGAAGTTTCTTTAAAGTATCCCATTCCTACATTATATGAACCTGATTCAGAACCACCCCTCACACTAAAATCATGAGTAGTTTGAAGACCTGGACCATATAATAGGCTTTGCCAATCAGTATTATTTGCAGGGTCTTCATCTCCTGCTAAATCATAAATAGGAACTCCATCATTATTAGCTGCAACATCAGCTCGCAATTGTGTTAATTGAGATCCACTCATCATAGGATACTTATTAAAAACTTCCTTTACAGCATAGTATGTGTTATAAGAAAATGTTGCTTCTTGTCCTTCTCTTCCTGATTTTGTTGTTATAAGAATAACACCATTTGCCCCTCTGGAGCCATAAATTGCTGTTGCAGAAGCATCCTTAAGTATATCAAGACTTTCAATGTCATTCGAATTAATATCACTTAAACCTCCAGCAAAAGGAATACCATTAAGCACAACTAAAGGATCATTATTTCCTGAAAGCGAACGAACACCACGAATACGAACTTGTGGTGAGGCTCCAGGCCTGGTGCTAGTTGTTTGGATATTAACACCAGCTGCACGACCTATAAGGGCTTCCTGGAAGTTTGCCGTTTTTACTTCATTCAATTCCTCTCCTTTTACCGAAACGACTGAACCTGTTACCGATTCTCTACTTTGCGTACCATACCCCACCACCACAACTTCACTAAGGGCTTGAGCATCATCTTGCATGGTTACATTTATTTCAGTTCTATCATTCACAGCAACCTGCTGTGCTTCATAGCCCATGAAACTAAATCGCAAAGTCGCGTCAGAAGGCACACCAGAAAGACTATAATTTCCATCAAAATCGGTCGTAGTTCCTTTATTAGTCCCATCTACAAAAACATTCACACCGGGTAGCGGCATAGTTCCATCTGTAACAGTCCCTGAGACTGTAATTTCCTGAGCATAGATTGATCCTGTTATCAATAAAAAAACAGGGATCAAAAAACAATGTCTCATTTTTAAACAATAATTTGATAGTTTTTCTTTCATTTTCTCGAATATTTAATCATTTGCGTTTTAGTTTAGTTAATCGATAAAAAACAGGTTTTAAATTTCTTAGAATGATAAATATACAAGAATTCATGTTTTACGCAATCGTTTGTGTTAAAAAATCTCTAAATTTCTTTACAAAAACATAATGATCATTATTAAATAATTGATAATAAGGTATTTAAGTTTTTTACAATCTACGAATACGATTGAATTTTTAAACAATATGTTTAAATTTTATATGCTTTTTTTGAAATTCAGTAATCTCAGCCGCCTAAAAATACATATAACCAAAAAATACCCCCCTTTAAATCCATTTTTAAAAACGTAAATCGAGGTATATAATTGAAAGGAAAGATTATACGGTTTAGAAATTTAACCTTCCGATTTCCAGAACTTTAAAAGAACCAGACAATATAATTTTACATAGAACTTTGACCCTTTTAGCCCTAACAATTAAAAAAACTTTATCCCTTAAGAGCAACTCTGCATGATTTACCAATGAAGATAAATGATAGAAGTTCTCTTGAATTTCATCTTTCCTATTTCAAATTGGTTTTATATGCAATATCTATAAATCCAGTCTCCACCGGGCCCACTAAATTGCTCCGTAGCCCAGTTTCCGCAAAACCATACAATTATCGAGGGATAATTTCTACATTCTACAATAAAAGCTTTTGAATCATGCTTCTACCAATAGAGGATATAAGGGAAAATCAAGCGATACTTTATTTCTTTCTCAAACATCAGAAATTTCATCAACTAACAGAAATCCATTTCATTCGTCAAATCAAAAAAAATAGAAACAGGCTATAGCGCAATCGTTTGTTTATTTTTCAATAAATAGCTACCACTAAATTTTACAAAATACTATTTAACAAGCATATATTATTAATCAAACCTACGAATACGATTGATTTTTTATATTTTTACCCGAAACATTAAAACCAATTTAAAAATGAATTTAAAACAAAGCCTTCCAATTTTATTACCGGCGCTTATCGCCTTTGGTTGTAAGGATAACAACAAACAGGAGGAAAAAAATGAGGCATATGAAGATTCTATAGCTCAACAAGATACTATTAAATATCACTCAGAGCCTTTAATTACTGACCATTTTACTGCAGACCCTTCAGCTCACGTATTTGAAGATAAAATATTTATTTACCCTTCTCATGATTGGGATTCCGGAGAACCTGAAATGGACGACGGAAATCATTTTAACATGAAAGATTATCACGTGTATTCTATGGACGACCCTGATGGTGAAGTAACCGATCATGGTGAAGTTCTTAACGTAGAAGACGTAGCCTGGGCAAAACGCCAAATGTGGGCACCTGATGCGGCAGAAAAAGATGGTAAATATTACCTTTTCTTCCCTGCAAAAGATAAAGATGACATTTTTAGAATTGGAGTAGCAATATCTGATAAGCCGGAGGGTCCTTTTACCCCGGAAGAACAACCAATTGAAGGCAGTTACAGTATAGATCCCGCGGTTTACAAAGATACCGATGGGGAATATTATATGTATTTTGGCGGAATTTGGGGCGGCCAGTTACAGCGTTGGCAAACCGGAGAATTTGTTGAAGAGGACGAGTATCCTGCTGATGATGAACCTGCACTTAGTCCGAAAATCGCTAAAATGAGCGATGATCTATTGAGTTTTGCTGAAGAACCAAAAGATGTTGAAATATTAGATGAAAACGGAGAGCCTATCACTACGGGTGATAACGACCGTAGATTCTTTGAAGCAGCCTGGGTTCACCAATATAACGGTAAATATTATTTCTCTTACTCTACTGGAGACACCCACAATATCGCGTACGCTATTGGTGATAGCCCTTATGGGCCTTTTACTTATCAGGGAGTAATTTTAGAACCGGTTGTAGGTTGGACCAACCACCACTCTATAGTTGAATACGAGGGGAAATGGTATTTATTCTACCACGATAGTTCACTTTCAGATGGAAAAACCTACTTAAGAAGTATGAAAATGATGGAAATTGAATATGATGAAGATGGCAAGATTAAAACAATGCAGTCTTATACTGAATTAGACTAAAATAAACTGAACTTGAAAAGAGGGCTAATAATTAATTTTATTAGCCCTCTTTTTTTTGGTTAAATATTAGCAGCTTTTAAAAATAAAAACCGGTGTTATGCAACACCGGTTTTTATTAATCTATATTAAATAATTCCTTAATTAATCTCTATAAACCTCATCATCTCCAGTGTAATTGAACCAATTAAAGAAAGCTTCGTTGTCGCTATCCTTTTGGTTCGAAGTTGTATAAAGACCTAAGTTAACACCTACAAATCCACCGGCTACCTGGGTACTAAGAAATTTCCCATCCTGAATTTCTCCCAATTGCTGCCATTCACCTTCGGTTTTGTAGTAGAAGGTATATTCATCTTCTTCAAACTTCAGCTTAAATTCAACTTCAGATACTGAATTGTCTAAAGAAATAGTTTCTATTAATTTATCCGATTTGTACAACTGTACCACGGGCTTTCCATTCTCTTTAGAAAGGGCTGCGTAATAATAATGGGTTTCCTTTTGAAAAGCGAGCAAGCCGGCCTTTTCATTATCATTTTCAGCTTTGAATTTTAATGACAGTGAAGCTTCTCCAGTAATATGTTGTTGCCGACGACCAATAAAACTAGGGTTAGCCTCGCCTTCTACAGTTTCAGCACGGGTTTTAAGGCTAATTCCTTCAGCTCCATTTTTTAGATCATACCAGTTAGTTTTTGGGTTTCTAAGCATCATCCAATGCAAAGGCAACTCATCTTTATCAAATTTTTCTTCTAACGTAAAATTACCGTTTAGCGGCATTAAATCTTTATCAACTTCAACACCTTTCGGCAAAGGGTAGGAATATTTAATTTCTTCGCCCCCTAAATCGAAAATAGGCCAGTCGTTTTCCCATTTCACCGGAGTTAAGAAAGTTTCCCTTCCCGTATTATATAAATCGCCTTCATATGGTCTCACGGCAAGGAAAACTCCGTACCAATCACCATTTGGATGTTGTACAATATCGGCATGGCCCGCAGAAGTAATAGGGTTTTCCCTATTGGGATCTAAATGCCGCTGAGTTAAGATCGGATTTTCTTCAAAAGGAATAAACTCGTCATCAATATTAGTGTTTCGGTAGATCATTTCTGAGTGGTTCACAGCGGTACCCCCTTCAGCAGTC